>NZ_JBBOYX010000002.1:0-1259044 GCF_038008285.1 Staphylococcus sp. FSL K6-0223 | reverse complement strand
TAAAGAGATTTAAAAGAGTAAAGACCAATCATTTCAAAGAAAGAACGAGCATAAATTTTTCTAGTATTAGTGAAGTATTAGAGAAATTTATGCTTTTTTAATACACTATTAGTAAATGAGTAAATTTTTGAGGAGCATTAGTATGATTATAAGAGCTTTAGAGGAAACGGATTTACCTTTCGTACATCATTTAAATAATGAATATTCAATTATGTCATATTGGTTTGAAGAACCTTATCAATCACTTAGTGAATTGGAGAATCTTTATAAAAAGCATATTTTAGATGAATCTGAGCGACGATTTATCATTGAAGAAGATGAGGTATCTATCGGTGTAGTAGAGTTATTAGAAATCAATTTTATACATCGTACTTGTGAAGTTTTAATTATTATAGATCCTCAATTTGCGAATCGTGGTTATGCTAAAAAAGCTTTCAAAATGGCAATTGATTATGCATTTTTAGTATTAAATATGAATAAAGTATATTTATATGTAGACATTAAAAATGAAAAAGCTGTTCACATTTATAAAAGTAATAATTTCGAGATTGAAGGTACATTAAAGGAACATTTCTATACACGTGGAGAGTATAGAGATTGTTATGTGATGGGATTATTAAAGAGAAATTGGGTTAATCAACATGACGATGATTTATCTCATATTAGGTAGAAGTGTTGCATTGGGAGAATAGAAAAGAGTGGATAAGATGGAAAAACCTATAACAAATAAACTTGAAGAGTTAATTGATAATAAAGTTATTTCAATGCATGTTCCAGGACATAAGAACATGACTATAGGAAATTTAAATCAACTAAAAATTAATATGGATATGACAGAAATTACGGGACTTGATGATATGCATCAACCAGAAGATATCATTTTAGAAAGTATGTCTCATTTTAAAAAACACGATGATTATGATGCATTTTTGCTTATTAATGGGACTACTTCAGGGATACTCTCTGTGATACAGGCATTTTCAGAGGAAAAGGGACGATATCTTATTAGTAGAAATGTTCATAAATCAGTTTTCCATGGTTTAGACTTAGCAAAAGCACAAGCTACTTTTACAGCTATGCATCAAAGTAACCTAACATGTCAATATGTAGAACCAATGCTAGAAGATGTGATTGAGGATTATAAGCTAGGTATTTGTACATATCCAAATTATTACGGGGAAACATTTAATATTGGAAATTTCACTAATAAATTACATGATAATGGCATTCCAGTATTAGTAGATGAAGCGCATGGCGCACATTTCGATCTCGAAGGTTTTCCAACTTCGTCTATGAATTATGGTGCGGATTATGTGGTTCAGTCTTATCATAAAACGTTACCAGCTTTAACCATGGGCTCAGTTTTATTTATACATAAAGATGCGCCTTTACGTTCACAAGTAATAGAGTATTTATCTTATTTTCAAACTTCAAGTCCCTCATATTTAGTTATGTCTAGTTTGGAATATGCTCAAGAATTCTATAATGAATTTAAAAGTGAGTTATTCTTTGAAAAGAGAAAACATTTTATAAAAGTATTAAAAAAGAAAGGATTCAACATTGGTGAACCCGACGATGCTGTTAAATTAGTCGTTAGTTATGATGGTTTTGAAGGGTATGATATACAACGTTGGTTCGAAGATCATAATATTTTTGTTGAATTAGTTGATGAGCATCAAATTTTGCTAGTATTACCACTTTGGCATGAAAATGACGTATTTCCGTTTGAATTATTAATTAAAACAATAAATGAAATGGAGATTCCTGAACGAGCTGAACATGCTCCTAAAAAATTGAATTTGATGCTAGCATCGAGTGAGTATAGGGCAGTTCATTTTCCAAAAGTAAAAGAGATAGCAATTCATCAAGCGGAAGGTGAAGTTTTAGCACAGCATATTGTGCCATATCCTCCTGGAATACCAGTAATGTTTAGAGGAGAAGTTATCACGACACATATGATAAAATTATTACAACATTATTCAAACCTCGGAATAAGAGTTGAAGGTTTGAAAGATCAAAATATTTTAGTTAAGGATGAATAAAATGTCAGCTTTTATAACGTTTGAAGGGCCTGAAGGAGCAGGAAAAACCTCTGTAATATCGAAAGTAAGTCAAAAATTAGCTACAGATATGGATGTTATTACAACTCGTGAACCTGGTGGAGTTCCTACAGGGGAAGAAATACGTAGAGTTGTATTAGAGGGAAATAACATGGATATTCGTACTGAGGCGATGTTGTTTGCAGCCTCAAGACGTGAGCACCTTGTTGAGAAAGTTATCCCGGCATTAAAAAAAGATAAAATTGTACTATGTGATAGATATATTGATAGTTCTTTAGCTTATCAAGGATATGCAAGGGGTATAGGTATTGAAGAAGTGAAAACTTTAAATGAATTTGCAATAAATGGATTGTATCCTGACTTAACTATTTATTTAGATGTAAGTGCTGAAGTAGGACATCAACGTATCCTTAAAAATCAACGTAATCAAAACCGTTTAGATCAGGAAGATAAGGCGTTTCATGAGAAAGTGATTGAAGGTTATCAGAGAGTTATCGATAGCGATCCTGAACGTTTTGTTAAAGTAAATGCGGATCAGGATTTGGAAAATGTTGTTGAGGAAGCTTACCAATCTATCATCAAATATTTAAAAAATATGTGATATAATATTAATAAGAGGTGTTATAAAATGAAGATGATTATAGCGATCGTCCAAGATCAAGATAGTCAAGAACTTTCAGACCAACTCGTAAAAAATAATTTTAGAGCAACTAAATTGGCTACTACAGGCGGATTTTTAAGAGCCGGTAATACTACATTCTTATGTGGTGTTAATGATGAACGTGTTGAAGAACTATTAACGGTTATTGATAACACTTGTGGTAATAGAGAACAACTTGTTTCTCCAATTACTCCAATGGGTGGTAGTGCTGATTCATATATTCCATATCCAGTTGAAGTTGAAGTAGGTGGAGCAACAGTATTTGTTATGCCAATCGAGGCCTTTCACCAATTTTAAATAGAAATAAATGGTCGTTAAATCAAGTGTATGTAGTATGAAGAGCTGATTAATAGCGACTATACTGGAATCAATTCAGTTATGAAATAGTAATTATTTTAATTACAATGTTGGGCTGCTTTGAAATGTAGCTTAGGATTGAGGTCATATTCATTCAAAACATGGTTTATCCTTTGAGTTATAGCATTGAAATTCGTTATTATATGAATTAATGTAAAGGATTACTGTTCGCATTGTTAAATTTGATTGAAGTAAGATGTCTACAATCTCAAGCTAATTTTTGAGTAGTCTTTTTTTATATAAGAAATTAAGAAGGAGTCGTCAATCATGGATGAACAACAACAGTTAGCTCATGCATATCATTCGAATAAGTTATCACACGCTTATTTATTTGAGGGTGACGATGCTCAAACTATGAAACATGTAGCTATTAACTTTGCTAAGTTGATTTTGTGTGCAGAGGATAGCCAGTGCGAACTGAAAGTTGATACATTTAATCATCCTGATTTTATGTATGTTTCTTCTGATGAGAACACGATTAAGAAAGAACAAATAGAAAGACTCGTACACTATATGAATCAATTGCCGATTGAAGGACGCTATAAAGTGTATATTATCGAAGATTTTGAAAAATTAACTGTTCAAGGTGAAAATAGTATACTAAAATTTTTAGAAGAACCACCAGAGAATACAATCGCGATTTTATTATCGACTAAACCAGAACAAATCTTGGATACGATACATTCTAGGTGTCAACATGTTTATTTTAAGCCAATTGATAGAAAACAGTTTATTGAGCGATTGGTTGAAGCATCACTAACTAAACCTGTTGCTGAAATGATAAGTACATACACAACTCAAGTTGAGACAGCAATAGCATTGAATGAAGAATATGATTTAACTGCTTTAAGAAAGTCAGTGATCCGTTGGTGTGAACTTATTTTATCTAATAAACCAATGGCGATGATTGGTATTATTGATTTGCTTAAACAGGCTAAGAATCGCAAATTACAATTGTTAACATTAGCAGCAGTAAATGGTTTTTTTGAAGACATGATGCATGCAAAAGTAAATATAGATAATCATTTTATATATAGTGATTTGAGTGTGGAAATGAAAAAATACGCGGAAAGTTTAACGTTTAATCAAATGACTCTGATGTATGACCAACTGACTGAAGCTCATAAGAAATTAAATCAAAACGTTAATCCAACACTCGTATTTGAACAAATAGTAATAAGAGGTGTGAGATGAGATGCCAAATGTTGTAGGTGTTCAGTTTCAAAAAGCAGGGAAATTGGAATATTATGCGCCTAACCAACTAAATGTGAACGTTGGCGATTGGGTGGTCGTTGAGTCTAAACGAGGCATTGAAATAGGTATTGTAAAATTCCCGCCGAAAGATGTCGCTAATGAAGATGTTACTTTACCTTTAAAGGAAATTATTCGAGTAGTCAATGAAGAAGATGAAGAACAATATTATAATAATGAGCGCGACGCAAAACAGGCTTTAGAACTTTGTAAGAGAGTGGTAAAGGAACAAAATTTGGATATGCGTTTAGTAAATTGTGAATACACACTAGATAAGTCGAAGGTTATTTTCAATTTTACTGCAGATGACCGTATTGATTTTCGAAAATTAGTTAAGGTATTGGCACAAAATTTAAAAACAAGAATTGAATTACGACAAATTGGCGTAAGAGATGAAGCGAAGTTATTAGGTGGTATTGGGCCATGCGGTCGTTCGCTTTGTTGTTCAACATTTTTAGGTGACTTTGAACCTGTATCTATTAAAATGGCTAAGGATCAAAACCTATCATTGAATCCAACTAAAATTTCAGGAGCATGTGGGCGGTTAATGTGTTGTTTGAAATATGAAAATGATTATTACGAAGAAGCAAGAGCACAGTTGCCCGATGTTGGTGAGTTAATTCAAACTCCTGATGGAAGTGGAAAAGTTATAGGTTTAAATATTTTAGATATTTCAATGCAAGTAAAAATAGAAGGACTTGAACAACCATTAGAGTACAAAATGGAAGAAATTGAAGCGTTTAACTAAGGAGGTTTAGCGACCTTTGAATAGAAATGAATTATTCGAGAGATTAATGCGACTTGAACGAAATGTAGGACAATTAACGAACGATATGACTGAACTCAAAGATTTAGCTGTTGAACTTGTTGAAGAGAATGTGGCGTTGCAAGTTGAAAATGATAATTTAAAAAGATTGATGGAGAAAGACGAGCAGTCAGAATCTAACAATGAAGAAAGAAGTCATTCAAAGCACGTTAAAACGCCTTCTCCAAGTAAAGATAATTTAGCTATGTTATATCGAGAAGGATTTCATATATGTAAAGGCGAATTGTTTGGAAAACACAGACACGGAGAAGATTGCCTATTGTGCTTAAATGTATTAAGTGATTAATGTTTTGAAAGGTCGATATGATTAAATTTAAGGGTGTATTATATGTATGAAAAGAAAATCATGCTATAATGACATCCTTTTTTTAGGAGTAAAAGTATGCTTAAAGAAAATGAGAGATTAGATTGTTTAATTAAAGAGGGGTATGAGATTATTCAAAATGATGATGTGTTTTCTTTTTCAACAGATGCACTGTTATTAGGACATTTGACTGAAGTTAGAAAAAACGATCGAATCATGGACTTATGTTCTGGAAACGGTGTTATACCTTTGCTATTAGCCGCAAAGTGCAATCAAAAGATAGAAGCCATTGAAATTCAAGACCAATTAGTAGAAATGGCTCGTCGCAGTTTTGTACACAATAGCTTAGATGAGAGACTTACAATGTATCTGATGGATTTGAACAATGTATATGACACCTTCAAACCTTCTCAATATACTTTAGTCACATGTAACCCACCTTATTTTAAAGTGAATCAACTGAATCAACATCAAAAAGAAGCGCATAAAATAGCACGTCATGAGGTAATGTGTGATTTCACTGATTGCGTTAAAGCTTCACGGCATTTGCTTAGGGAAGGTGGACGATTTATCGTCGTACATCGTGCGGATAGGCTTATGGATGTCTTAACTGAAATGAGAAATGGTAAAATTGAACCTAAGAAACTCACTTTTGTATACAGTAAAGCTAATAAATCAGCACAAACGATTGTAGTTGAGGGACGAAAAGGTGGGAAACAAGGACTAGATATACAGCAACCTTTTTATATTTACAATCAAGATGGTACATATAGTGATGAAATGAAAGGCATATATTATGGATAGACATTTTGTTTATATAGTTAAATGTATGGATGGCAGTTTGTATACTGGTTATGCGAAAGACGTGAATGCGCGTGTTGCAAAACATAATGAAGGTAAAGGTGCTAAATATACTAAAATAAGACGTCCGGTAGAGTTAGTTTATCAAGAAATGTATGGGACAAAATCTGAAGCGTTAAAAAGAGAGTATGAAATTAAAACATTTTCTAGAAAGAAAAAATTAAAAATGATTGAGGAGGGGTAACATGGCAACTTTATTTTTAGTAGGAACGCCTATAGGAAATCTAGCTGATATAACGTTTCGTGCGGTAGACACTTTAAAAAATGTAGATATGATTGCATGTGAAGATACTAGAGTGACACGAAAGTTATGTAACCATTACGAGATTGAAACACCTTTAAAATCGTACCATGAGCATAACAAAGAACAACAAACAGAGTATTTAATTGAGCAACTCATTTCTGGTTTAAATATAGCTTTAGTTTCAGATGCAGGGTTACCACTTATAAGTGATCCAGGATATGAGTTAGTTGTTGAAGCACGTAACCAGAATATAAATGTAGAAACAATCCCTGGACCTAATGCAGGTTTAACAGCACTAATGGCCAGTGGTCTTCCTTCTTTTACATATACATTTTTAGGCTTTTTACCTAGAAAAGAGAAAGAAAAATTAGATGTATTGCAAGAGAGAATGTATCAATGTAGTACTTTGATTTTATATGAATCTCCACATCGTGTTACTGACACACTCAAGGCAATAGCTAAAGTTGATAATATGAGAAAAATAGCTATAGGCAGAGAACTGACTAAAAGATTTGAGCAACTTATGACTTTACCAGTTGAGCACATGCTAGAAATGATTCAAAGTGGTGACATTCCATTAAAAGGTGAATTTGTGATTCTAATTGAAGGCGCACGTCCTTTAGTCAATCACTCATGGTTTGAGGAATTAAGTATTAAAGAACATGTTGAATATTATATTGAAAGAGATCAATTAAAACCGAAGAAAGCAATTAAATCAGTAGCACTAGATCGTGGAATGAAAACTGGAGAAGTATACAATATATATCATGATGTAGAATAAAAATTATTAAGTTCTACATGTATTTAATTAGTGATGAATTCACGTGAAAGCCACCATAAAACACCGATTTTATGGTATTGTAGTAAAGATGATGACAATTCATTTTCAAATGATGAGAGAATGTGAAAGTTGATACATAGTAGTGCGCTACTTCATTGAAAAGAAAAATAAATTTAGATATCATTTATTATGTAATTAATGAGGAGGACCAGTGATGGCTAAAGATACATTTTATATAACTACCCCAATTTATTATCCAAGTGGGAACTTACACATCGGTCATGCATACTCTACTGTCGCAGGCGACGTTATTGCGCGCTATAAAAGAATGCAAGGGTATGATGTTCGTTATTTAACAGGTACAGATGAACATGGCCAAAAAATTCAAGAAAAAGCTCAAAAAGCTGGTAAAACTGAATTAGAATATTTAGATGAAATGATTGCCGGAATTAAAAGTTTATGGGATAAACTCGAAATTTCAAATGATGATTTTATTCGTACAACTGAAGAACGTCATAAGCAAGTTGTTGAAAAAGTGTTTGAACGCCTACTTAAACAAGGTGATATTTATTTAGGAGAATACGAAGGTTGGTATTCAGTTCCTGATGAAACTTATTATACAGAATCACAACTTGTTGACCCAGTTTATGAAAATGGGGAAATTGTAGGGGGTAAAAGTCCAGATTCCGGACATGAAGTTGAACTTGTTAAAGAAGAAAGTTATTTCTTTAATATTAATAAATATACAGATCGTTTATTAGAGTTTTATGATGAAAATCCAGATTTCATCCAACCTCCATCTAGAAAAAATGAAATGATTAATAACTTTATCAAACCTGGATTAGAAGATTTAGCTGTATCTCGTACATCATTTGACTGGGGAGTTCGTGTACCATCAAATCCTAAACATGTTGTATACGTTTGGATTGATGCGCTTGTAAACTATATTTCTTCTTTAGGCTATTTATCAGATGATGAAGAACTTTTCAATAAATATTGGCCTGCAGATATCCATTTAATGGCTAAGGAAATCGTACGTTTCCACTCTATTATTTGGCCGATATTATTAATGGCTTTAGACTTACCGCTACCTAAGAAAGTCTTCGCGCATGGTTGGATTTTAATGAAAGACGGTAAAATGAGTAAATCTAAAGGTAATGTTGTTGATCCTAATGTATTAATTGACCGCTATGGTCTAGATGCTACGCGTTATTACTTAATGCGTGAGTTACCGTTTGGTTCAGATGGAGTATTCACTCCAGAAGCTTTCGTTGAACGCACGAATTATGATTTAGCGAATGACCTAGGTAACTTAGTTAATCGTACAATTTCAATGATTAATAAATATTTCCAAGGTGAGTTACCAGCATATCAAGGTCCTAAACATGAACTTGATGAAGATATGGAAGCGATGGCACTTGAAACAGTTAAAAACTTTAATGAAAATATGGAAAGTTTACAATTCTCTGTAGCATTATCAACGGTTTGGAAATTTATTAGCCGTACGAATAAATATATTGATGAAACTCAACCATGGGTATTAGCTAAAGATGAGGATCAACGTGACATGCTTGGTAATGTAATGGCACATCTAGTTGAGAACATTCGTTTTGCAGCTGTTTTACTGCAACCATTCTTAACACATGCACCAAGAGAGGTTTTCAAACAACTTAACATGAATGACCCTAAATTATCGCAATTAGAAAGTCTTGAAAGCTACGGTGCACTTACTGAACCAATCTTAGTTACTGAAAAGCCAACACCTATTTTCCCAAGATTAGATACGGAAGCGGAAATAGCTTATATTAAAGAATCTATGCAACCACCTAAATCTGAAGAAAAAGAGGAAGTGCCAAGTAAAGAACAAATTGATATTAAAGACTTTGATAAAGTTGAAATTAAAGCTGCAACAATTACTGATGCTGAAAATGTTAAAAAATCAGATAAATTATTGAAAATTCAAATTGATTTAGACAACGAACAACGTCAAATCGTATCTGGAATAGCAAAATTCTATAAACCTGAAGATATTATTGGTAAAAAAGTTGCTGTAGTTACCAATCTAAAACCTGCTAAATTAATGGGACAAAAATCTGAAGGTATGATTTTATCAGCAGAGAAAGATGGGGTACTGACATTAGTAAGTTTACCAAGTGCAATTCCAAACGGTGCAGTCATTAAATAATATTGTTTAAAGATAGGAGAGATAATGATGTTAATCGATACACATGTACATTTAAATGATGAACAATATGATGAAGATTTAAATGAAGTGATATCTCGCGCGCAAGAAGCAGGCGTAGATAGAATGTTCGTAGTAGGATTTGATACACCTACTATAGAACGCACTATGGAACTCATAGATAAATATGAATTTATTTATGGAATTATCGGTTGGCATCCTGTCGATGCTATAGATTGTACAGACGAACGATTAGAGTGGATTGAAAGCCTGTCTAAGCATCCTAAGATTATTGGTATCGGAGAAATGGGCTTAGACTATCATTGGGATAAATCTCCTGCTGATGTTCAAAAAGAAGTATTTAGAAAGCAAATTGCCCTAGCTAAACGTGTGAAATTACCTATAATTATTCACAATCGTGAAGCAACTCAAGACTGTGTTGACATTTTAATGGAGGAACATGCCGAAGAAGTCGGTGGCATCATGCACAGTTTTAGCGCTTCGCCTGAAATTGCGGATGTTGTCATAAACAAGTTGAATTTCTATGTTTCTCTTGGTGGTCCAGTTACTTTCAAAAATGCCAAACAGCCTAAAGAAGTGGCACAACATGTACCTATGGATCGTTTGTTATGTGAAACTGATGCACCATATTTATCTCCACATCCTTATAGAGGTAAACGAAATGAACCAGAACGTGTGACTTTAGTTGCACAACAAATTGCTGATTTACGAGATTTGTCCTATGAGGAAGTTTGTCGACAAACGACTGAAAATGCAGAACGTTTATTTAAATTGAACTAATAATAATTATAGTGGGAAAGGTGTCCGACTTTGAAAGGATGAATATCATCACACTTTTAAAAGTATGAGACATCTTTCTCATTTTTTATAAATTTAAGAGTGCCGGTATAGTAATATTAAAGATTCAAGTAGCTCATATTTTAATAATTAGAATTATTTATATAAAATAAAGTTAAATGTCATAGACTTGGAAGGTATAAATATGAAGATTAATGAATTTATCGTTGTAGAAGGTAGGGATGATACTGAACGTGTTAAAACTGCTGTAGAATGCGATACAATTGAAACGAATGGTAGTGCAATCAATCAGGATACACTAAATGTTATACGTCATGCTCAAGAAACTAGAGGTGTTATTGTACTGACTGACCCTGATTTCCCAGGTGATAAAATTCGGCATACAATACGTGATTATGTACCAGGTGTGAAACATGCTTACTTAGATAGAGAAAAAGCTAAAAACAAAAGAGGTAAAATTGGCATTGAGCATGCGAATGTTAAAGATATTCGTGAGGCTTTAATGTATGTGAGCTCTCCATTAGAAGAAGCAGAAGAAACTATTGATAAGAGTGTACTCATTGATTTAGGGCTTATTATTGGTAAGGATGCAAGACGTCGTAGAGAAATATTAGGACAAAAACTACATATTGGTCACTCAAATGGCAAACAATTGCTAAAAAAACTTAACGCATTTGGTTATACAGAACAAGATGTAAGAGAGGCATTACTTGATGATGAAAGAAGGGAGAAATAAATGGAACATAAAGATATAGCTACACCATCTCGTACGCGAGCTTTATTAGACCAATACGGATTTAACTTTAAAAAAAGTTTGGGCCAAAACTTCTTAGTTGATGTAAATATAATTAATAAAATTATTGATGCGAGTCAAATAGATGATACTACGGGGGTAATTGAAGTTGGTCCTGGTATGGGCTCATTGACTGAACAACTTGCTAAAAATGCTAAAAAAGTGATGTCTTTTGAAATAGACCAAAGATTAATTCCAGTTCTTGAGGATACTCTTGCTCCATATGATAATGTGACAATTATTAATGAAGATATATTAAAAGCAAATATTAGTAAAGCAGTTCATACACACCTAAGTGATTGTGAAAAAATTATGGTTGTGGCAAATTTACCTTATTATATTACTACGCCTATATTATTAAATTTAATGCAACAAGATATACCTATAGATGGTTATGTGGTAATGATGCAAAAAGAAGTTGGTGAACGTCTTAATGCAACTGTTGGTACTAAAGCATATGGTTCACTTTCAATAGTTGCTCAATATTATACAGAGACAAGTAAAGTTCTGACAGTGCCTAAATCGGTGTTTATGCCACCTCCAAATGTTGATTCTATTGTAGTAAAACTGATGCAACGTGAAGAACCTTTAGTACAAGTTGATAATGAAGAAGCGTTTTTTAAATTAGCTAAAGCTGCATTCGCACAACGACGTAAAACAATTAATAATAACTACCAAAACTTTTTTAAAGATGGTAAAAAGCATAAAGCGTCAATATTAAATTGGTTGGAAAGTGCAGAAATTGATCCAAAACGACGTGGTGAAACGCTTACAATACAAGATTTTGCTAATTTATATGAGGAAAAGAAAAAATTCCCAGAATTAGAAAATTAATATGTTGACAAAGGTCATTTACCTTGATAAAATTTAAATTTTATTTGACGAAAACGCTCTAAATATGGTATTATGTAACTTGTAGCGAGGTGGGGCAATATGCCAAAATCAATTTTGGACATCAAAAATTCTATTGATTGTCATTTAGGAAATCGTATTGTACTTAAAGCCAATGGTGGACGCAAAAAGACAATTGAACGCTCAGGTGTTTTAAAAGAAACATATCCTTCAGTATTCATTGTCGAGTTAGATCAAGATAAACACAACTTTGAACGCGTATCTTATACATACACTGATGTGCTTACAGAGAACGTACAAGTTTCATTTGAAGAAGATAATCATCAAGAAGCAGTTGCACACTAATTATAAACACATAAGAGTGATTGATTACTCTAAACTTCACAGTTTTATATTATATTTATTAAGGTGAGTATTGGGCGAAAAGTTCAATACTCTTTTTTGGTATAAGGTCCTCGTAAAGTTTGAGTCATAGTTACTTAGGACTTTTCAAATACGGCTCATATAAAAATTTATATTTTAAAAAATCAAAAAACGTATATTATTACTTTTTAAAATGTATTTCATTAAGATTTTACGAAAAATTGAAGGTAATCTATCAAATATTTAAGACCTTTATGTTAAAATCATCTTATTAACAATTCGAAGAGAGGGCGGAAAAATGATATATGAAACGGCACCTGCCAAAATAAATTTTACGCTCGATACCCTTTTCAAAAGAGATGATGGTTATCATGAAATAGAAATGATTATGACTACGATTGATTTAAACGATCGATTATCTTTTCAAAAACGCAAAGATAAAAAGATTGTTGTAGATATTGAACATAATTATGTGCCTAATGATCACAAGAACCTTGCTTACAGAGCGGCGCAATTGATGGTTGATACGTATAATATTAAAGAGGGCGTTACAATTACCATTGATAAAGATATACCAGTTTCGGCTGGATTAGCTGGTGGTTCTGCGGATGCGGCAGCAACGATGAGAGGTATGAATCGTTTGTTTGAGTTAGGTAAATCATTAGATGAATTATCGGCACTAGGTATCCAAATTGGGACGGATATCCCGTTTTGTATTTATAATAAGACTGCAGTATGTACTGGTCGAGGTGAATGTGTGACATTTTTAGATAAACCACCTTCTGCATGGGTAGTTTTGGCTAAACCAGATTTAGGAATATCATCTCCAGATGTGTTTAAAGCATTAAATTTAAACGAAAAGCATGTTGTAAATAACGATATGTGCAAACAGGCTTTAAAAACAAACAATTACTATCAATTATGTGAGAGCTTATCTAACCGTTTAGAGCCTATTTCGATATCAATGCATCCAGAAATAAAAAAGCTGAAAGATAACATGTTACAATGCGGTGCTGATGGTGCATTAATGAGCGGGAGTGGTCCAACGGTATATGGTTTAGCTCAAAAAGAGCGACAAGCTAAAAACATTTATAATTCAGTTAACGGATGTTGCAACGAAGTATATTTAGTAAGATTATTAGGATAGAAGGGTTTGAAAAAATGAGATATAAAAGAAGCGAACGTATTGTGTTTATGACTCAATACCTTATGAATCATCCGAATAAATTAATACCCCTCACTTTTTTCGTTAAAAAATTTAAACAAGCGAAATCTTCTATAAGTGAAGATGTTCAAATCATTAAAAACACTTTTCAAAAAGAACAGTTGGGTACGGTTATTACAACTGCTGGTGCAAGTGGTGGTGTGACTTATAAACCAATGATGAGTAAGGCTGAAGCGACTGAGGTTGTTAACGAAGTCATTACGCATTTACAAGAAAAAGAACGATTGTTGCCTGGAGGCTATTTATTCTTATCAGATTTAGTTGGCAACCCTACTTTATTGAATAAAGTAGGTAAGTTGATTGCAAGTATTTATATGGAAGAGCAACTAGATGCTGTCGTGACAATTGCCACTAAAGGTATATCGCTTGCTAATGCAGTAGCAAACGTATTAAATTTACCTGTAGTGGTTATTAGAAAAGACAATAAGGTAACTGAAGGTTCTACTGTTTCCATTAACTATGTTTCTGGATCATCAAGAAAGATAGAAACTATGGTGTTATCAAAACGTACTTTAGCTGAGAATTCCAATGTCCTCGTAGTAGACGATTTTATGAGAGCTGGAGGCTCTATAAATGGAGTTATGAATTTAATGAACGAGTTTAAAGCTCACGTAAAAGGGGTATCAGTACTTGTAGAATCAAAAGAAGTTAAACAAAGATTGATTGAAGATTATACTTCCTTAGTCAGATTATCAGATGTCGATGAATATAATCAGGAATTTAAAGTAGAACCAGGCAACAGCTTGTCTAAATTTTCTTAGAAAAGGAGCATTTATACAACATGAAAACAGTAAACACAAACAAAGCACCAGAAGCATTAGGACCATATTCACATGCTACAGTAGTTAATGACTTAGTCTTTACATCAGGTCAAATTCCATTAACACTTGATGGAAATATCGTTAGCGATGATGTACAAGAACAAACGAAGCAAGTTTTAGAAAATTTAACTGTAGTACTTCAAGAAGCTGGTTCTGATTTAGATTCAGTTGTGAAAGCAACAATTTTTATTTCTGATATGAATAATTTCCAAAAAATTAATGAAATCTATGGAGATTATTTCGGCAAATATCAACCTGCACGTAGCTGTGTTGAGGTAGCACGTTTACCTAAAGACGTGAAGGTGGAAATTGAATTGATAGGTAAAGTTAAGGAATAATAATTTTCTTTTAAAAAATATTGTCAAGCTTCTAATTAATATAAAGATATACTAGGGGGGCTCACTACATGAAAGTGACAGATGTAAGACTTAGAAAAATACAAACTGATGGCAGAATGAAAGCTCTTGTTTCCATTACACTTGATGAAGCATTTGTAATCCATGACTTACGTGTAATTGAAGGAAACTCAGGTTTATTCGTTGCTATGCCAAGTAAACGTACACCAGATGGTGAATTCCGCGACATTGCGCATCCAATCAACTCTGATATGCGTCAAGAAATTCAAGATGCTGTAATGAAAGTATATGATGAAACTGATGAAGTCATTCCGGATAAAAATGCGACTTCAGATAATGAAGAATCAGACGAAGCTTAATTAAAAAATATAAAATTAAAGTATAAAAAATGGTCAACGTTTCAAATGTCGGAGCGTTGACCATTTTTTATGACAACAACTCATTGTCCCCCGATATTTACATAATTTAAGTTGTTTATAAAAAATTAACGATTAGTTAACAAAAACTTTTAAAAGTTGAAAGTCTATTAGTTGTTAAATTATAATAATTATGAAGTGTAAATTTTAATGGAGGGTTAGCATTCATGCAAAGACATGCGATTATTTTGGCAGCAGGTAAAGGCACAAGAATGAAATCTAAAAAATATAAAGTGCTTCATGAAGTTGCTGGCAAGTCAATGATTGAACATGTTCTCAACAATGTTAAACAATCTGGAGTTAATCAAATTGTAACTATCGTTGGACACGGCGCAGAAAGTGTCAAAGAAACTTTAGGCGATCAATCATTATACAGTTTTCAAGAGGAACAACTTGGAACAGCACATGCTGTAAAGATGGCATATGAACATTTGGAAGATAAAGAGGGGACAACTTTAGTTGTATGTGGTGATACACCGTTAATCACATCTAAGACGTTAGAATCACTTATCAACCAACACGAAAGTACAGAAGCACAAGTAACTGTATTATCTGCATCAACTCAACAACCACACGGATATGGTCGAATTGTAAGAGATTCCAACCATCAATTAGAACGAATTGTTGAAGAAAAAGACGCAAATGAAAACGAGCGTGCGATTAAGGAAATTAGTTCTGGTATTTTTGCTTTTGATAATAAAGAGCTATTTGATAAATTAGCACAAGTCAAAAATGATAACGTTCAAGGTGAATATTATTTACCTGATGTTTTATCGCTTATTTTAGACGATGGTGGTAAGGCAGAAGTGTACCATACAGATGATTTTGACGAAATCATGGGTGTCAACGATAGAGTTATGTTAAGTCAGGCTGAAAAAGCTCTACAAAAACGTATTAATCATTACCATATGAGAAATGGCGTAACTATTATTGACCCAGATTCAACATTTATTGGTCCTGATGTTGAAATAGGTGCTGACACAACAATAGAACCAGGTGTACGTATTGGTGGCCGTACGATTATCGGTGAAGACGTATTAGTTGGTCAATATTCTGAAATTAATAATAGTACAATTCGTTCGAATACTAACATCAAACAATCTGTCATTAACGATTCAGTTGTAGGAGAAAAAACAAAAGTTGGGCCATTTGCTCAGTTAAGACCAGGCTCAAATCTTGGCGCAGATGTAAAAGTTGGCAACTTTGTTGAAGTTAAGAAGTCAGATCTCAAAGATGGCGCAAAAGTTTCACATCTTAGCTATATTGGTGATGCTGAAATTGGTGAAAGAACAAACATTGGCTGTGGTTCTATAACTGTTAATTACGATGGGGTAAATAAATTTAAAACGATTGTAGGTAACGATGCGTTTATTGGTTGTAATACTAACCTCATAGCCCCTGTAACAGTAAATGATCACACCCTTATTGCAGCTGGTTCAACAATTACAGATGATATACCTGAAGATAGCTTAGCCATCGCGCGCGCTAGACAAGTGAATAAAGAAGGCTATTTGAAAAAATAGTTAATTAAAAAAGCAACATGTTGTTAGATTAAAGTGGAAATGAATTAGCAATAGAAATTATTTTGATTTAACTTGTAACATAGTAAAAAAGTTCTATTTTCTATATAATAAACAGTGTAAGTAAATAATTGGAGGACTATAAATGTTAAATAATGAATATAAGAATTCATCATTAAAGATCTTTTCGCTCAAAGGTAATGAACCTTTAGCACAAGAAGTAGCAGATCATGTAGGGATTGAACTAGGGAAATGTTCAGTAAAACGTTTTAGTGACGGAGAAATTCAAATTAACATCGAAGAAAGTATCCGTGGTTGTGATGTATTTATTATTCAACCAACTTCATATCCTGTAAACCTTCATTTAATGGAGTTACTTATTATGATTGACGCATGTAAACGTGCTTCGGCAGCTAATATTAACATCGTAGTTCCCTACTATGGTTATGCACGTCAAGATAGAAAAGCGCGAAGCCGTGAACCGATTACAGCTAAATTAGTTGCAAATCTTATTGAAACAGCAGGTGCCAATCGTATGATTGCTCTTGATTTACATGCACCTCAAATTCAAGGATTCTTCGATATTCCAATCGACCACTTAATGGGTGTACCTATCCTTGCTCAACATTTTGAAAATGACCCTAATATCAATCCAGAAGAATGTGTTGTTGTTTCACCAGACCATGGTGGTGTAACACGCGCACGTAAATTAGCAGACATTTTAAAAACTCCAATTGCAATTATCGATAAACGTCGTCCAAAACCAAATGTAGCAGAAGTCATGAATATTGTTGGTGAGATTGAAGGACGCACAGCAATTATTATTGATGATATTATCGATACTGCTGGAACAATTACATTAGCCGCGCAAGCACTTAAAGATAAAGGTGCTAAAGAGGTTTATGCTTGTTGTACGCACCCTGTATTATCGGGTCCAGCTAAAGAACGTATTGAAAACTCTGCAATTAAAGAATTAATCGTTTCAAATTCTATTCAATTAGAGGACAGCAGAAAACCATCTAATACTAAAGAGCTTTCTGTAGCAGGATTAATCGGTAAAGCGATTATCCGTGTTTATGAACGAGAATCTGTAAGTGTATTATTTGACTAAAGGTTACAAATGCGTTTGACGAATTAACTAACAACGTGTATAATACATTCGTTCGTGAATTTACGGACAAATAAACACTTGCAAGCAACTATAGAGTTGATGGGCAAGTGAGGAGCAGATGAGAACAGTCGATAGATTGTTAATACTGCAAAATTTGAAAGGTGGAAATTTGAATGGCTTCATTAAAGTCAATCATCCGTCAAGGTAAACAAACTCGTTCTGACCTTAAACAATTAAGAAACTCAGGTAAAGTACCTGCAGTTGTATACGGTTACGGTACTAAAAATACTTCAGTTAAAGTTGATGAAGTTGAATTCATCAAAGTAATCCGTGAAGTAGGACGTAATGGTGTTATTGATTTAGGCGTAGGTTCTAAAACAATTAAAGTAATGGTTTCAGATTATCAATTTGACCCATTAAAAAACCAAATTACTCATATCGACTTCTTAGCAATCAACATGAGTGAAGAACGTACTGTAGAAGTACCAGTTCACTTAGTTGGTGAAGCTGTAGGCGCTAAAGAAGGTGGCGTAGTTGAACAACCATTATTCGACTTAGAAGTTTCAGCTACTCCAGAAAATATCCCTGAATCAATCGAAGTGGATATCTCTGAATTACAAATCAACGACAGCTTCTCTGTTGCTGATGTTAAGATTACTGGTGACTTCACTATCGAAAATGACCCAGAGGATTCAATCGTAACAGTCGTTCCTCCAACAGACGAACCTTCTGAAGAAGAAGTGGAAGCTATGGAAGGTGAATCAGCTACTGAAGAACCTGAAGTTGTTGGTGACGACAAAGAATCTGAAGAAGAAAACAAAGAAGAAGAGTAATTTCTTTTTGCTTTCTAACTGTCATTCATATGATGGCTTTAGATGATTAATGACATACAAGCACTGTGCTTATACTAATAAGCATGGTGCTTTTTGTGTTATTATAGGGAGTGATTAATTATTTGAAGTGATATGAAGATATGGACGGATGATATGACGATAACGTGTATGATTTCGTCCCTTCATTTTCAATAAAAAATAAAACCGGTCCAAATTGATACGGCTGATAGATAAATTAAGAATAATGACGGAGGTAACATAAGATGAAGTGTATTGTCGGTCTCGGCAACATAGGTAAACGTTTCGAACTTACAAGACATAATATTGGTTTTGAAGTTATCGATTATATATTAGAACGTAATCAATTTACACTTGATAAACAAAAGTTTAAAGGTGCTTACACGATTGAGCGTTTAAATGGGGACAAAGTATTATTTATAGAACCAATGACAATGATGAATCTTTCAGGCGAAGCGGTAGCACCGTTAATGAATTATTATAATGTTGAACCTGAAGATTTAATCGTTTTGTATGATGATTTAGATTTAGAGCAGGGACAAGTGCGTCTGCGTCAAAAGGGGAGCGCGGGTGGACACAATGGAATGAAATCTATAATTAAAATGCTTGGTACTGATCAATTTAAACGTATTCGAATTGGAGTAGGGAGACCAACGAGTGGTATGTCAGTTCCTGACTACGTATTACAACGCTTTTCTAAAGAAGAAATGGTAACTATGGACAAAGTGATTGAACATGCTGCTAGAGCTGTCGAAGCTTTCATAGAATCATCAAGATTTGATCATGTAATGAATGAATATAATGGTGAAGTCAATTGAAATCAATAATTACTGATTATATTAGTGAAGATAAGCGTTTTCAGGAATTAGACGACGTTTTTGGACAGGAGAATATATTAGTTACAGGTCTCTCCCCTTCTGCTAAAGCAACGATTATTGCTGAGAAATATTTAAAAGATCAGAAACAATTGCTACTTGTAACTAACAATTTGTATCAAGCAGATAAAATTGAAGCAGATTTATTACAATATGTTGATGGCTCAGAAGTTTATAAATATCCCGTTCAAGATATTATGACTGAAGAGTTTTCTACACAAAGTCCTCAGTTGATGAGTGAACGTGTACGAACATTGACGGCGTTAGCCCAAGGCCAACGAGGGTTATTTATCGTGCCTTTAAATGGCTTTAAGAAATGGCTAACTCCAGTCGATATGTGGAAAAATCATCAAATGACATTAAAAGTAGGCGAAGACATTGATGTCGAGGCGTTTCTTAACAAACTAGTTAATATGGGATATCGTCGAGAAAGTGTAGTATCTCATATTGGTGAATTCTCACTACGTGGGGGCATTATCGATATATATCCATTGATAGGATCGCCGGTAAGAATAGAGTTATTTGATACAGAAGTCGACTCCATTAGAGATTTCGATGTTGAAACACAACGTTCTAATGAGAACTTAGATGAGGTAGATATTACTACTGCAAGCGACTATATCATCACTGATGAGGTTATTCAGCATCTACAAACACATTTGAAAGAAGCATATGAACACACACGTCCTAAAATTGAAAAATCTGTACGCAATGATTTAAAAGAGACGTATGAAAGTTTTAAATTATTTGAGTCTACTTTCTTTGATCATCAATTATTACGTCGCTTAGTCGCATTTATGTATGAACAACCCTCTACTATTATAGATTACTTTAGAGATGATGCGGTTATCGCTGTAGATGAATTTAATCGTGTCAAAGAGACGGAAGAAACGTTAACTACTGAAGTTGACGATTTTATTAGTAATTTAATTGAGAGTGGAAATGGATTCATCGGTCAAAGTTTCATGAAATATGATGGGTTTGAAACTTTACTTGAGAAGAAACCAGTTGCATACTTCACGTTATTTACATCTTCAATGCAAGTACCATTGCAACATATCATTAAATTCTCATGTAAACCTGTTCAACAATTTTACGGTCAATACGATATCATGCGCTCTGAATTTCAAAGATATGTTCATAATGACTATACCATCATGGTGCTTGTGGAGACCGAAACTAAAGTAGAGCGTATTCAGTCTATGTTGAATGAAATGCACATCCCTACTGTTTCTCATATCCATGAAAAGGTAGATAGCGGACAAGCTATCGTAACGGAAGGTAGTTTGTCAGAAGGCTTTGAACTACCATACATGCAATTAGTGGTCATTACGGAGAGAGAACTTTTCAAGACTAAGCAAAAGAAACAGCGAAAACGCACTAAAACGATATCCAACGCTGAAAAGATCAAGTCTTATCAAGACTTGAATGTTGGCGACTACATTGTTCACGTGCATCATGGTGTGGGTCGTTATTTAGGTGTTGAAACACTTGAAGTAGGCGATACGCATCGAGATTATATTAAATTACAATACAAAGGAACAGATCAATTATTCGTACCAGTGGATCAAATGGATCAAGTTCAGAAGTATGTTGCTTCAGAGGATAAATCGCCAAGACTGAATAAATTAGGCGGTACAGAATGGAAAAAAACGAAAGCTAAAGTTCAACAAAGCGTTGAAGATATTGCTGATGAACTGATTGATCTGTATAAAGAACGAGAGATGTCTGTGGGTTACCAATACGGGGAAGACACCGCAGAACAATCAGCCTTTGAGCATGATTTCCCTTATGAATTAACGCCAGACCAAGGTAAATCAATCGAAGAAATAAAAGGTGATATGGAACGTGAAAGACCTATGGATCGCTTATTATGTGGCGACGTAGGTTATGGTAAGACTGAAGTAGCTGTACGTGCTGCATTTAAAGCGGTTATGGAAGGGAAGCAAGTCGCATTTCTAGTTCCAACCACAATTTTGGCGCAACAGCACTATGAAACGTTAATTGAACGTATGCAAGATTATCCTGTAGAAATTCAACTTGTCAGTCGTTTCCGTACGACGAAAGAGGTTCGTGAAACTAAAGAAGGCTTAAAATCTGGCTACGTTGATATTGTAGTAGGAACACACAAACTACTTGGTAAAGATATTCAATATAAGGATTTAGGCTTACTCATAGTCGATGAAGAACAACGCTTTGGTGTGCGCCATAAAGAGCGTATTAAAACACTTAAGAAGAACGTTGACGTGCTTACATTAACTGCAACCCCAATTCCAAGAACGTTGCATATGAGTATGTTAGGTGTTCGTGATTTATCCGTAATTGAAACACCACCTGAGAATCGTTTCCCAGTGCAAACCTATGTATTAGAGCAGAATACGAATTTTATTAAAGAAGCATTAGAACGTGAGTTATCTCGTGACGGCCAAGTATTCTATCTTTATAACAAAGTTCAATCAATTTATGAAAAGCGTGAACAGCTTCAAATGTTAATGCCAGAAGCTAATATTGCCGTTGCACATGGACAAATGACAGAACGTGATTTAGAGGAAACAATGCTTAGCTTTATTAACCATGAATACGATATCCTCGTGACCACAACGATTATAGAAACAGGCGTAGATGTACCTAACGCGAATACATTGATTATCGAAGAAGCGGACCGGTTTGGTCTTAGTCAGCTGTATCAATTAAGAGGTCGTGTAGGACGTTCGAGTCGTATAGGTTATGCTTATTTCTTACATCCGGCGAATAAAGTTCTAAATGAAACTGCTGAAGAACGTTTACAAGCAATTAAAGAATTTACTGAATTAGGTTCAGGATTTAAAATTGCTATGCGAGATCTTAATATTCGTGGCGCGGGTAACTTACTTGGTAAACAACAACACGGCTTTATTGATTCTGTCGGTTTCGACCTATATTCACAAATGCTTGAAGAAGCCGTTAATGAGAAACGTGGTATTAAAGAAGAGACGCCAGATGCACCAGAAGTGGAAGTTGAACTTAACCTTGATGCGTACTTACCGGCTGAATATATTCAAAATGAACAAGCTAAAATTGAAATATATAAAAAGCTGCGTAAGGTTGAGACAGAAGATCAATTATTTGATGTGAAAGATGAATTAATCGATAGATTTAATGATTATCCTGTCGAAGTAGAACGTCTCTTAGACATCGTTGAAATCAAAGTACACGCTTTACATGCTGGTATTACTTTAATTAAAGATAAAGGTAAAACAGTTGAAATTTCACTCTCTAATAAAGCTACCGAAAATATTAATGGTGAAGAATTGTTTAAACAGACGCAACCTCTAGGTAGAGCGATGAAAGTAGGCGTACAAGAAAATGCGATGCGCGTTACTTTAACTAAATCTAAGCAATGGCTAGATAGTTTGAAATTCTTAGTTAAATGTATTGAAGAAAGTATGGCGATTGAAGATGAAGCATAAGCCTAAGCCTAAAACGGCATTCAATGGTGTTGTGATACTGACGCTAGCGCTTGTCGTTGTTAAAATCTTAAGCGCTATTTATCGCGTACCTTACCAAAATGTTTTGGGCGATCAGGGTCTGTATGCTTATCAACAAATTTATCCTATTGTCGCTTTAGGAATGATTCTATCTATGAACGCAATACCTAGTGCAGTCACTCAAGTATTAGGTGTGCATAGTCCAATTGCATCATACTCGAAGGTTATGTTGAGATTACAGTATGTTGGCTTGGCCATATTTACAATCATATTCATTGGTGCGTATCCATTAGCGCTATGGATGGGCGATTCAAGACTGACACCTATGTTAAGAATGGCAAGTTTTAGTTTTATACTTATTGGCATACTAGGTGTCTTACGCGGTTTTTATCAGACAAAACAAGCTATGAATATTCCAGCTATTTCCCAGGTAATAGAACAATTGATTCGAGTAAGTTTAATCATCGTAGCGATTGTTTTATTTTCTTTACACAGTTGGTCTATTTATCAGGCTGGTACACTCGCGATTTTAGCATCTTCTATTGGATTTTTAGGTTCCATGCTATATCTAGTGCTGACGCGTCCATTTTCCTTAAAATTAAAGCACAATACCGCTCAGGTTGATTGGCGCCGGCTCTTCATGTCGATACTCATCTATGCATTAAGCCAATTGATTGTCATTTTATGGCAGGTGGTTGATAGCTTCACTGTTATACACACGCTTCAAGTGAGTGGTCTGTCATTCGATACAGCTATTCGATATAAAGGTATTTATGATAGAGGGGCATCCTTTATTCAAATGGGGTTAATTGTTACCACAACATTTAGTTTCGTACTTATACCTTTATTGACTGAAGCTATTCATCATCGCAATCAAGTTCTGATGAACCGATATGCGAATGCTTCAATTAAAATTACGGTATTGATAAGTTCTGCAGCAGGAATTGGCTTAATTAATCTCTTGCCACTCATGAATCGTGTCTTCTTTAAGAACGATAGTCTAACGGGAACACTCAGTATTTACATGATTACAGTCGTTTGTGTTTCACTTATTATGATGAATATAGCATTATTACAAGTATTGAATCGCATTAGACCTATTTTAGTGGGTATCGTACTTGGAATACTCTCAAAAGCTATTTTGAATATTATGTGTATCAGTCAGCTAAGTATCTTTGGTGCGAGTTTAAGTACCGTACTTTCATTAATTTTATTTGTAACTGTGCTACAAGTGGCAGTACTGAAACACTATCATTTTAGACGTATGTCATTATTTATCATTAAACTCATAGGTGGTTTAGTGGTGATGAGTATAAGTGTGCAAATCATCATGCTCATCATCCCTGCCCATGGACGTGTAATGGGACTTATTGAATTAGTTATGAGTGCCTTCATTGGTGTTGGTGTTTTACTCATATATGTTGTAATGTTTAATGTATTAAGCTATAAAGAACTCAAATATTTACCTTTTGGAGATAAACTCTATCATTTTAAGAAAGGACGACGTTCATGACTCACACGATTACAGTTGTAGGTTTAGGTAATTATAATATCGATGATTTGCCACTAGGGGTATATCGTTTTCTGGAAAATAAAACCAAAATTTATGCGAGAACGCTAGATCATCCTGTCATAGAAGAGCTTAAAGAAACGCTTCAATTCGAAAGTTTCGATTATATATATGAAAAGAACTCGAGTTTTGAAGAGGTCTATCAAACGATAGTGAATGAATTAATTCAACACGCGCAAACTGAAGATATCGTGTATGCTGTGCCAGGACATCCTCGTGTAGCTGAAACGACTACTGCCCAATTATTAGAATATAGTCAATCACATAATGATATTCAGGTAGAAATTTTAGGTGGTAAAAGCTTTATTGACGACATTTTTGAAGCGGTTGATTTAGATCCTAATGATGGATTTACGCTATTAGATGGTACTGCGATTCAAGAATCAATGCTTAATGTACGCACACATACATTGATTACTCAAGTCTACAGTGCAATGGTGGCTGCTGACTTAAAGTTAGTTTTAATGGAACGTTACCCAGATGATTTTGAAGTGAAAATTGTTACTGGTGCACATAGTGGAGGTTCACATGTAATTGAATGTCCACTTTATGAAATTGATCACCATGAAAATGAATTTAATAATCTTACTAGTATCTTTGTGCCAAAAGTAGAAGATGAGAAAGCACTATATCAAGACTTTGATTATGCCGTACAAACTATAGATGTTCTTGTAGATGACGAGAAAGGTTGTCCGTGGGATAAAGTTCAAACTCATGAAACGCTTAAACGATATTTATTAGAGGAAACATTTGAGTTGTTTGAAGCTATTGACAATGAAGATGATTGGCATATGATAGAAGAGCTTGGCGACATCTTATTGCAAGTATTACTGCATACAAGCATTGGTAAAAAAGATGGCTATATGGATATTAAAGAAGTGATTGAAAGCCTCAATGCTAAAATGATACGTCGACACCCACATATATTTGGAGAGGCACAAGCTGACTCTATGGACGACTTAAAAGATATTTGGTCAGCAGCGAAAGAGAAAGAAGGAAAGAAACCTCGCGTCAAATTCGAGAAAGTATTTGCAGACCATTACTTGAAGTTGTATGATGAAACCAAAAATAAACACTTTGACGAAGATGCTCTCAGAAACTTTTTACAACAAGGGGAGAATAATCAATCATGAGATTAGATAAATATTTAAAGGTATCACGACTCGTTAAACGTCGTACGTTAGCTAAAGAAATTAGTGATCAAGGTCGTGTTACTGTTAACGGAAACGTAGCGAAGGCGGGGACGGACGTTAAAGAAAACGATGAACTCGTCATACGCTTCGGACAAAAACTAGTAACTGTTAAAGTTACAGGTTTAAATGAACATGCTACAAAAGAAAATGCAAAAGGCATGTATGAGTTGATAAAAGAAGAACGCATTGATGAAGCGTGAGATGTATAGGGAGGTGACAAGCAATGAGCAAAAAAGTGGAGAATATAGGTAATCAGTATACATCGCAAGAAAATAAGAAAAAGCAACGTCAAAAAATGAAGATGCGTGTTGTTCGAAGAAGAATTACCGTTTTTGGCGGTATACTTTTGGCAATTATACTGATTTTATTAGTATTGCTTGTCATTCAAAGACATAGTAACGATCAAGATGCGGTGGAACGAAAACACAAAGAAGCACAATTTCAAAAGCAACAAGATGAGGAAATTGCATTAAAAGAAAAATTAAACAACCTTAACGATAAAGATTACATCGAAAAAGTTGCTAGAGATGATTATTATTTAAGTAATAAAGGCGAAGTTATTTTTAGATTACCAGGTGATAATAAATCCTCTAAATCTAAATCATCCGACGATGACGATAATTAGAGCAATAAAATAATCTGATTATAGCATTGTTAAATTACGCGAACAGGAATATAATAAGGATAAAATCGAATCTAACCAGGAGGATTTATTTAGAATATGTCAATCGAAGTAGGAAACAAACTTAAAGGTAAAGTTACAGGTATCAAGAAATTTGGTGCATTTGTAGAATTACCTGAAGGAAAAAGTGGTTTAGTTCATATCAGTGAAGTGGCTGATAATTATGTTGAGAATGTCGAAGACCACTTATCAGTTGGTGACGAAGTTGAAGTAAAAGTATTATCAATTGCTGATGACGGTAAAATTAGTCTATCGATTAAAAAAGCTAAAGATCGTCCTCGTAAACCTCACCACAATAATAAATCTAATCATGGGAGACCAGCTCAAAAAACTGAAGACTTTGAGAAGAAATTAAGTAACTTCTTAAAAGACAGTGAAGATAAATTAACTTCTATTAAACGTCAAACAGAGTCTCGTCGTGGCGGTAAAGGCTCAAGACGTTAAGATATAAATAGATTGAACAACCATCAATGTTACATCTTCTGTGAGATGTCGAATTAAGAACAATGTGCGATGGCAATGATATAGAAAATAATCGATGGTTAAACATGTAGCACTCTTACGGGGTGGGATGATGAATTCAAATATAACACTTTTGAATTCTCTCCTACTCCTATTTTATTTTTAGAAAAGAGAGGTGAGACGATGAAGTTAAATACGCAAGGATGGAACAACGATGCACATATCATTGTCGCAGTTTCAACTGGCATTGATAGCATGACCTTATTACATAGTTTATTAAACCAGTACCGTGATACCTATAAAACATTGACCTGTGTACATGTTAATCATGGATTACGAGCGCAATCAGTTGAAGAAGAAATATTTTTAAACGAGTATTGTCAAAAAAATCAAATTAAATTATATGTTAAACATCTCGACTTATCTAAAATAGTTGATAAAGGAAATAGTATTCAAAATGAAGCGCGTCGATTGCGGTATCAGTGGTTTGGAGAAGTCATTCGTGATTTAAATGCAGATGTATTACTTACAGCGCATCATCTTGATGACCAACTTGAAACGATTCTTTATAGGGTGCTGAGTGGTCGTTCAACTAGAAGCTCATTAGGAATGTCTGATATCTCGAACTATGAAGATTACCTTGTGTGTCGTCCTTTGCTGAACATTTACAAAAAAGACATCATCAATTACCAAGAAAAGTATCAGGTTCCATATTTTGAAGATAGTTCTAATCAAGATACGAAATATGTTAGAAATGATATACGACAACGGATTATCCCAAGTATTGATAACAATCCGTTTCTTGATTCCCATCACTTATTAAAGTTAAAGGAATGGCACGACAATGAACTACAATTGTTAAAAGAACATGCGCGTTACTTTGTCGCTCACTTTGTTTCTAAAAATGATAGCGCCACGGGGTATACATTTTCAAGGGAAGCATTTAACCGACTTAATCCTAATGTTAAAACAACTGTGATGGATCAATTATTAGAGGATATAGTGACCCATTCAACTATTTCACAAAAAACGTATGACGAGTGGTTCCAACAAATCCAAAATGAAAAATCTCAATTTCATATCGATATTACAGATAAATGGATAATTCAAATTGCATATGATAAATTAATAATAATGGCTAAATTAGAAGACAATATATATATAAAGCAAAATATTATGATAGACCGGCCAGGACTATATCAATTTAACGACTATGATATATGTATTAAGGAACACTTACCTCAGACGTCTTACCCTCTTAAAGTTCGTGCGAGACGTAATGGAGATATGTTCAAATTAAACGGGAGAAATGGACATAAAAAAGTGAGTCGTTTATTCATAGATCAAAAAATTCCTGCAATTGAACGGGAACAAATGCCAATAGTACTAACCCATTTAAATGAAATAGTAGCAATAGGCGAATTATATGTTCATGAGCAGTTTAAAGATTTAATTACGATTAAAAAATGATGGAGATGAATGATAATGCATAATGATTTAAAGAATGTTTTGTTAACTGAAGAAGACATTCAAAACATTTGTAAAGAATTAGGAGCGAAAATTACTGAGGACTATAAAGACCGTCCTCTAGTGTGTGTAGGTATTCTTAAAGGTTCAGTTATGTTTATGGCAGACCTTATCAAACGAATTGATACACACTTATCAATCGACTTTATGGATGTTTCAAGCTACCATGGTGGTACAGAATCAACAGGAGAAGTTCAAATTTTAAAGGATTTAGGTTCCTCTATAGAAAATAAAGATGTACTCATTATTGAAGATATTTTAGAAACAGGAACAACTTTAAAATCAATTACTGAATTGCTACAATCTCGTAAAGTAAGTTCTTTAGAAATTGTGACTTTATTGGATAAACCTAATCGACGTAAAGCTGACATTGAAGCAAAATATGTTGGTAAGAAAATTCCTGATGAATTTGTTGTAGGTTATGGTTTAGATTATGGGGAATTATATAGAAATCTACCATACATTGGTACGTTAAAACCTGAGGTTTACTCTAAATAGATTTCATTTAAATATATGACTTATTTATGAAGCGTATGTTACAACTATCCGTACGAGTTAATGTAGTGAAGACTCGATTTATATGTGATAAGCTTTTTTATCAAATTAACTAACGATAAACATGACGATAAATGAATGATTTAGATAGCATAATTAAAGAAATATATAGTTGAAATTGACTAAAATTGAACAATCAATACGAAAGTTGAAATACTAGCCTGTGTAAGAAGTATTGTGTTACAATTTTTGTTAGTTTTATTATTGGAAGTAGGAGGAAATGACGCATGCAGAAAGCTTTTCGCAATGTGCTAGTTATCGCAATTATAGGCGTTATTATATTTGGTCTATTTTCGTTCTTAAATGGTAACGGAAAAACACCAAAACAGCTTACATACACTCAATTTGTTAATAAGTTGGATAAAGGCGACTTAAAATCATTAGAAATCCAACCTGAACAAAATGTCTATATGGTAAGTGGTAAAACTAAAAATGATGAAGACTATTCATCAACAATTTTATATAACAATGAAAAAGACTTACAAAAGATCACTGATACAGCTAAGAAACAAGATGGTCTAAAATTTAAAGTTAAAGAAGAAGAAAAACAAAGTGTCTTTGTTAGTATTTTATCAACACTGATTCCAGTATTAATCATTGCATTATTATTTATTTTCTTCCTTAGCCAAGCCCAAGGTGGTGGCGGCGGAGGTCGTATGATGAACTTTGGTAAATCCAAAGCAAAAATGTACGATAGTAACAAACGTCGCGTTCGTTTCTCAGATGTTGCAGGTGCTGACGAAGAGAAACAAGAATTAATTGAAATTGTAGATTTCTTAAAAGATAATAAGAAATTTAAGCAAATGGGATCTCGAATTCCTAAAGGTGTTTTACTTGTAGGACCTCCAGGTACCGGTAAAACTTTATTAGCACGTGCAGTTGCAGGGGAAGCTGGCGCACCATTCTTCTCTATTAGTGGTTCTGACTTCGTAGAGATGTTTGTCGGTGTCGGTGCAAGCCGTGTTCGTGATTTATTCGAAAATGCTAAGAAAAATGCACCATGTATTATTTTCATTGACGAAATTGATGCAGTAGGACGTCAACGTGGTGCTGGTGTTGGTGGCGGTCATGATGAACGTGAACAAACACTTAACCAATTATTAGTTGAAATGGATGGTTTCGGTGAAAATGAAGGTATTATCATGATTGCTGCAACTAACCGTCCAGATATCTTGGACCCAGCGTTATTACGTCCAGGTCGTTTCGACAGACAAATTCAAGTTGGTCGTCCGGACGTTAAAGGCCGTGAAGCCATTCTTCATGTACACTCTAAAAATAAACCACTTGATGAAACAGTAGACTTAAAAGCCATTTCACAAAGAACGCCAGGTTTTTCAGGTGCGGATTTAGAAAACTTACTTAACGAGGCTTCATTAATTGCTGCACGTGAAGGTAAAAATAAAATCGATATGCGTGATATAGAAGAGGCAACTGACCGAGTTATAGCCGGTCCAGCTAAGAAATCTCGAGTTATTTCTGAAAAAGAACGTAATATCGTTGCGCATCACGAAGCAGGACATACTATTATTGGTATGGTTCTTGATGAAGCTGAGGTCGTGCACAAAGTAACTATTGTCCCTCGTGGACAAGCTGGTGGTTACGCGATGATGTTACCTAAACAAGATCGTTTCTTAATGACTGAGCCAGAGTTACTTGATAAAATTTGTGGTTTGCTTGGTGGACGTGTTTCTGAAGATATTAACTTCGGTGAAGTATCGACAGGTGCTTCCAATGACTTTGAACGTGCAACTCAAATTGCAAGATCAATGGTTACTGAATATGGTATGAGTAAGAAACTTGGACCGTTACAATTCTCTAGTAGCGGTGGTGGCCAAGTATTCCTTGGTAAAGATATGCAAGGAGAGCCTAACTATTCTGGACAAATTGCATACGAAATTGATAAAGAAGTGCAACGTATTGTTAAAGAACAATATGAACGTTGTAAACAAATCTTGTTAGAACATCAAGAACAACTTAAACTTATCGCTAAGACATTGCTTACTGAAGAAACGTTAGTTGCAGAACAAATACGTGCATTGTTCTATGACGGTGAATTGCCTGAAGTAGATTATGATGCAGCTAAAGTTGTTAAAGATGAAGACACAGATTATAGTGACGGAAAATATGGTAAATCTTACGATGATATTCGTAAAGAACAGCTAGATGAAGGTGACGAGAAAGAAAAAGAAGATCGTAAAGAAAATCGTGATATCGAGCACGAAAGACGTCGACAACATAATGAAGACCACGATTATAAAGGTCAAGAGTCTGATCAAGACTCTGATTCTGATGTAACTGGTCATGAGCAGTCACCAAACATCGATAAACCATATGATCCAAATAATCCAGATAATAGACATTAATTAAGTTAAATGAAGTCTCTTTCTACTCGTTCTTTGAAGAAGTAGGAAGAGACTTTTTTAGTGTGATACGTAGTTTATTGTAGAAATATATTAATATCAGTTTATGAGTTTATTATTTCAATAAGTTGCGAATGTCTGCTTTTCATATTATTAAATGTGTATTGAATTGATGTGCATTTTTCAAAATTGAGCAACACATTTCATATTACTAACCAACATATGTATAATAGCTACTCAGTAACGAATTAAAATGATTAAAATGAATGAGAATAGATTAAAAAATTAAAAGGAGAATGACTGATGACACATGATTATATCGTAAGAGGATTGGCTTATGACGGTGAAATTAGAGCTTATGCTGCAACTACAACTGAATCTGTGCAAGAAGCCCAAACAAGACACTATACATGGCCAACTGCTTCAGCAGCAATGGGACGTACGATGACTGCTACGGTAATGATGGGAGCAATGTTAAAAGGAGACCAAAAATTAACTGTAACGGTTGATGGTCAAGGGCCAATTGGAAGAATCATAGCTGATGCCGATGCAAAAGGTAATGTACGTGCATATGTAGACCATCCACAGACGCATTTCCCTTTAAACGGACAAGGCAAATTAGATGTTAGACGTGCAGTAGGTACTAATGGATCAATCCAAGTAGTTAAAGATGTAGGTATGAAAGATTATTTCTCTGGGGCAAGTCCAATTGTTTCTGGTGAACTAGGAGATGACTTTACGTACTACTATGCAACAAGTGAACAAACACCATCTTCAGTAGGTTTAGGTGTATTAGTGAACCCTGATAACTCAATTAAAGCTGCAGGTGGATTTATTATACAAGTTATGCCTGGTGCTAAAGATGAAACTGTTACAAAATTAGAAAATGCTATTAATGAAATGGAACCTGTATCTAAATTAATCGAACAAGGTTTAACTCCGGAAGGTATTCTTAATGAGATTTTAGGAGAAGATAACGTTCAAATTTTAGATACGACAACAGCACAATTTGAATGTAACTGTAGTCATGAGAAATTCTTAAACGCTATTAAAGGTCTAGGTGAAGCAGAAGTACAAAGTATGATTGATGAGGATCACGGAGCTGAAGCTGTGTGTCATTTCTGTGGAAATAAATACCAATATACTGAAAGTGAATTAGAAGATTTGTTAACAGCGATGAAATAATTCTGTATTGAATAAGTATGATTAAGTATTAAAATTATATAAAATTAGGCATGGAGATAGTTAAACTGTAAAGATTGTTCATGAATGTGTCGTTTTTAAACATATATTAAGGTGGCGCGTATTGTACGATTTGGTGCAACTGTCTCCTAACGTTTAATTTGATTTCTTCAGGGAAAAATTCTAATGTATATGTTGAATATAGTTTTTTATTGAGAACAAGACAATTTTGTTTCTCTTTTTAGAAAATTCTGATAGAATATATCTATATCCGATAGGAAAACTAAGTTTTAATATTTATATAACAAAAAGGAGTGTTCTTAATGGCACAAAAACCCGTAGATAACGTTACACAAATTATTGGTAACACACCTGTAGTTAAATTAAGAAACGTAGTTGATGAAGATGCGGCAGATATTTATGTAAAATTAGAATATCAAAACCCGGGCGGTTCAGTAAAAGACCGTATTGCACTAGCAATGATTGAAAAAGCTGAACGTGAGGGCAAAATTCAACCTGGCGATACTATTGTAGAACCAACAAGTGGGAACACTGGAATTGGTTTAGCTTTCGTATGTGCAGCTAAAGGTTACAATGCTGTTTTCACAATGCCTGAAACAATGAGCCAAGAACGTCGTAACTTATTAAAAGCTTATGGTGCAGAACTTGTATTAACACCAGGGTCTGAAGCGATGAAAGGTGCTATTAAAAAAGCTAAAGAGCTTAAAGAAGAACACGGTTATTTCGAACCACAACAATTCGAAAACCTTGCAAACCCTGAAATTCATGAACTTACAACTGGTCCTGAACTTGTAGATCAATTCGAAGGTAAACAAATTGATGCATTCTTAGCAGGTGTAGGTACTGGTGGTACTTTATCTGGTGTTGGTAAAGTCTTAAGAAAAGAATACCCTAATGTTGAAATCGTTGCGATTGAACCAGAAGCTTCACCAGTATTAAGTGGTGGAGAGCCAGGTCCACATAAATTACAAGGTTTAGGTGCTGGTTTCGTACCTGACACATTAAATACAGATATTTACGATAGCATTATTAAAGTTGGAAATGATACTGCGATGGATATGGCACGTCGTGTTGCTAAAGAAGAAGGTATCTTAGCAGGTATTTCTTCAGGAGCTGCAATATACGCCGCGATCCAAAAAGCAAAAGAACTAGGTAAAGGTAAAACAGTTGTAACAGTCTTACCAAGTAATGGTGAGCGTTACCTATCTACGCCTTTATACTCATTTGATGACTAAGGTTTAATATTTGAATATATAGTAAGCTTTGCAAACGAAGATGTTGGTAAAGGTACTTTAAAGTCGAGATGTACAAAACTTTGGCTTTTAAGTCTCCTTTGATCCACATCTTCGTTTTTTATATTGTTAATTTTGTTGTTCTATAACACTGTTTTATCTTTCTAAATAAAAAATGTGCTCAAAATGTATGATAATGAATGATATGATTAATAGTAAATTGTGTAAGTAGTTTGATTTGAATTTTCAAGAATAATAAGTTTCTATACATAACTTTGAAAAGAATTTCAATATAGAAAAGGTGAAACACATGACTAAAACAAAAATTATGGGCATACTTAACGTCACGCCTGATTCTTTCTCAGATGGAGGTAAATTTAATTCAGTAGACAAAGCTACTAAACGAGTAAAAGAAATGATTGATGAGGGTGTTGATATCATTGATATTGGTGGCGTGTCGACACGACCTGGTTATGAAGAAGTATCTTTGGAAGAAGAAATGGAAAGAGTTATTCCAGTTGTTAAAGCACTAGTACAATATGATATACAACTTTCAATTGATACATTTCGAAGCGAGGTTGCTGAAGCATGTCTCAAACTAGGTGCTACAATGATTAATGATCAATGGGCAGGTTTATATGATCCCAAAATTTTTAAAGTTGTAGCTGAATATGGTGCTGAAATCGTTTTAATGCATAATGGGGACGGTCGAAGACAAGACCCCGTCGTAGATGAAATGATTACGTCACTTCTTGCTCAAGCTAATAAAGCTGAAATGGCAGGTATCCCACAAGAAAAAATTTGGTTGGATCCAGGAATTGGTTTTGCTAAAACACGCGATGAAGAAAATGAAGTGATGGCTCGTTTAGATGAACTGGTAGCAACTGAATATCCCATTTTATTGGCAACAAGCCGTAAAAGGTTTATTAAAGAAATGATTGGAACAGATACAACGCCATTAGAAAGAGATGAGGCCACAGGAGCAATAACTGCCTATGGTATAATGAAAGGTGTTAAAGCTGTTCGAGTTCATAACGTTCAGTTGAATGCGCGGTTAGCTCATAGTATGGATTTTTTAAAGGAGAATGAACATGAACGACATAATCTTTCTTAACGGTATGCGATTTTATGGATATCATGGGGTGTTACCATCAGAAAATGAAATTGGTCAAATATTTATAGTAGATGTTACGTTGAAGGTCGACTTAAAAGATGCTGGTCAATCAGATGATGTTGCAGATACTGTAAATTATGGCGAAGTGTTTGAAGAAGTTAAATCAATTGTTGAAGGTAAGCCATCTAGATTGATTGAACATCTAGCTGAACGTATTGCAAAACGTATAAATTCACACTATAATCGTGTAATGGAAACGAAAGTTAAAATCACTAAAGAAAGTCCACCCATTCCCGGACATTATGATGGTGTAGGAATTGAAATAGTGAGGGAGAATTGCTAAATGGTTAAAGCGTTTTTAGGTTTAGGGAGTAATATTGGAGAACGTGAAACGCAACTTAAAGAAGCTATAAGGATTTTAAATCGTTTTGATAATATTAAAGTGACTCAAATCTCTGATATTTATGAAACTGAACCAGTGGGATACACTAATCAACCGAACTTTTTAAATTTATGTGTTGAAATAGATACAACATTAGATCCTCAATCTTTACTATCATGTTGCTTAAAAACAGAACAACAACTCCATCGAGTAAGAGTTAAACGTTGGGGGCCAAGAACTTTAGATGTAGATATATTATTATATGAAGATCAAATTATCGAAGAAGATAATTTATCGGTACCACATCCGAGGATGAATGAACGTTCGTTTGTGCTTATTCCTTTAAATGATATTGCTTCGAATCAAATAGAACCTCGTACCCATCTAACTATTGGCAATTTAGTAACCGCAGACGATACTGTTAAAAAGTATAATAAGTGAGTAGCAATAAAAACAAATATTTAATTTTTAGAGAAGTTGAAATAAAAGCGTAAATTGCTTTATTACATTTACAACGTCTTGTAGAATTAAAAAGTGAGAAGATTGGCGTTGTGGAAATGATAAACCAAGATTGATGATATCTTATTGGTTTTAAAGATAAAGTTCATATAGCTTTAGATGAATCTAAAACCGAATAAGTATTTTATATGACTAACAAAATTTCTATCAAGAACGCATGGAACAATCCATAATTTAAACAATAAGCTTAAAGGAGAGAAAGTTATGTCAGAAGAAATGAATGACCAAATGCAGGTCCGTCGTCAAAAACTACAAGAATTAATAGATTTAGGAATAGATCCGTTCGGTCATCGTTTTGATCGTAGTGCTACTTCTAACGAGTTAAAAGAGCAATGGGATCAATTTTCAAAAGAAGAATTACATGAAAAAGAGGACGAAAGTCACGTTGCAATTGCAGGTCGTTTAATGACAAAACGCGGTAAAGGTAAAGCAGGATTTGCACATATCCAAGATTTAGAAGGTCAAATTCAAATTTACGTAAGAAAAGACCAAGTTGGAGAAGAACAATTTGATATTTGGAAAATTGCTGACTTAGGTGACATTGTTGGAATCGAAGGTGTTATGTTTAAAACTAATACTGGTGAAATCTCAGTTAAGGCTAAGTCATTTACATTATTATCTAAATCATTACGTCCTTTACCAGATAAGTTCCATGGACTACAAGATATTGAACAAAGATATCGTCAACGTTATTTAGATTTAATAACAAACGAAGATAGTACACGTACATTTATTAATCGCAGTAAAATTATTCAAGAAATGCGTAATTATTTAAATAAACAAGGTTTCTTAGAAGTAGAAACACCTATGATGCATCAAATTGCTGGAGGTGCGGCTGCACGTCCATTTGTTACCCACCATAACGCATTAGATGCTACGTTATATATGCGTATAGCTATTGAATTACACCTAAAACGCTTAATCGTCGGTGGTCTTGAAAAAGTATACGAAATTGGCCGTGTATTCCGTAATGAAGGAGTATCTACACGTCATAATCCAGAATTCACAATGATAGAATTATATGAAGCCTACGCTGATTATCATGATATTATGGATTTAACTGAGAGCATGGTTAGACATATTGCTCAAGAGGTCTTTGGTTCAGCTAAAGTTTCTTATAATGATGAAGAAATAGATTTAGAGTCTTCTTGGAGAAGACTTCACATTGTTGATGCAGTTAAAGAAGCCACTGGCGTGAATTTTTATGATGTTAAAACTGATGAGGAAGCGGTAAGCTTAGCTAAAGAACATGGTATTGAGATTACTGAAAATATGAAATATGGTCATATTTTAAATGAATTCTTCGAACAAAAAGTTGAGGAAACGTTAATTCAACCTACATTCATTTATGGCCATCCAATTGAAATCTCTCCATTAGCTAAAAAGAATCCAGAAGATCCTAGGTTTACTGATCGATTTGAACTATTTATAGTGGGAAGAGAACATGCGAATGCTTTCACAGAATTAAATGACCCAATCGATCAACGTGAACGTTTCGAAGCACAACTTGTCGAGAAAGAACAAGGTAACGATGAAGCGCATGAGATGGATGAAGATTATATTGAGGCGTTAGAATATGGTATGCCTCCTACAGGTGGATTAGGTATCGGTATCGATCGTTTGGTAATGTTACTAACAGATTCACCTTCTATCAGAGATGTACTATTATTCCCTTATATGAGACAGAAATAATTTTCTAGTCTAGTACTACTTGCATCAATCATCTATATGGTGGTTGATGCTTTTTTGTATTTAAAATGCTTTATTATTAAGGGTGAAAAGTCTATCAATTTGATAAATCTATAATGTGTGTAAGGCGTGCTATATAAAAAATTTCCATTACTAAGAAATATAATTATCATTTTTTAGGGAAAAGTAGTGATTTTTCACAATAAAATATACAAATGGATTTTAAAAATGCAAATATTATCATAGATTTAGCCTTTAGCTTATGGTAGAATATTACGAGTGAAATAAGTCAGGTGCATTTAAGAAATATAGATTAAAAACGATTGAAAAAAGTTCTATAAAAGTGTTGACTTGTTTATTTAAATGAAGTAACATATAAAAGTCGTCAAAAACGAGGACGCATGTTATGAAATTGTAAATGAAATTTTAACAAAGTGTAAAATTGACCGTTGCAAAGTCATTTACAAGTGTGTATCATATATAAAGTAAGTTAATTTTGTCTGGTGGCAATGGCAAGGAGGTCACACCTGTTCCCATGCCGAACACAGAAGTTAAGCTCCTTAGCGCCGATGGTAGTCGGGCTTACGTCCCGCTAGAGTAGGACGTTGCCAGGCAATATTTGAAATAGGAGAATTAGCTCAGCCGGGAGAGCATCTGCCTTACAAGCAGAGGGTCGGCGGTTCGAACCCGTCATTCTCCACCATGATAGCCGGCCTAGCTCAATTGGTAGAGCAACTGACTTGTAATCAGTAGGTTGGGGGTTCAAGTCCTCTGGCCGGCACCATCTTTTGAGCCATTAGCTCAGTTGGTAGAGCATCTGACTTTTAATCAGAGGGTCAGAGGTTCGAATCCTCTATGGCTCATTACGATTTTATTTATATGCGGAAGTAGTTCAGTGGTAGAACACCACCTTGCCAAGGTGGGGGTCGCGGGTTCGAATCCCGTCTTCCGCTCCATTATTTTGCCGGGGTGGCGGAACTGGCAGACGCACAGGACTTAAAATCCTGCGGTGAGAGATCACCGTACCGGTTCGATTCCGGTCCTCGGCACCATCTTAATAAAGCGCCCGTAGCTCAACTGGATAGAGCGTTTGACTACGGATCAAGAGGTTATGGGTTCGACTCCTATCGGGCGCGCCATTTTATTATGATTATTAACTACATACGGGAAGTAGCTCAGCTTGGTAGAGCACTTGGTTTGGGACCAAGGGGTCGCAGGTTCGAATCCTGTCTTCCCGACTTCTTTCTAAATTTATGGGGGCTTAGCTCAGCTGGGAGAGCGCCTGCTTTGCACGCAGGAGGTCAGCGGTTCGATCCCGCTAGTCTCCACCATTTATAATTATTCTTTATAATAAATGAACATTGAAAACTGAATGACAATATGTCAACGTTAATTCCAATAAACGTAACGAAACGTTACAAACTATTTAGTATTTATGAGCTAATCAAACATCATAATTTTTTATGGAGAGTTTGATCCTGGCTCAGGATGAACGCTGGCGGCGTGCCTAATACATGCAAGTCGAGCGAACAGACGAGGAGCTTGCTCCTTTGACGTTAGCGGCGGACGGGTGAGTAACACGTGGATAACCTACCTATAAGACTGGGATAACTTCGGGAAACCGGAGCTAATACCGGATAACATGTTGAACCGCATGGTTCAACAGTGAAAGACGGTCTTGCTGTCACTTATAGATGGATCCGCGCCGCATTAGCTAGTTGGTAAGGTAACGGCTTACCAAGGCAACGATGCGTAGCCGACCTGAGAGGGTGATCGGCCACACTGGAACTGAGACACGGTCCAGACTCCTACGGGAGGCAGCAGTAGGGAATCTTCCGCAATGGGCGAAAGCCTGACGGAGCAACGCCGCGTGAGTGATGAAGGTCTTCGGATCGTAAAACTCTGTTATTAGGGAAGAACAAACGTGTAAGTAACTGTGCACGTCTTGACGGTACCTAATCAGAAAGCCACGGCTAACTACGTGCCAGCAGCCGCGGTAATACGTAGGTGGCAAGCGTTATCCGGAATTATTGGGCGTAAAGCGCGCGTAGGCGGTTTTTTAAGTCTGATGTGAAAGCCCACGGCTCAACCGTGGAGGGTCATTGGAAACTGGAAAACTTGAGTGCAGAAGAGGAAAGTGGAATTCCATGTGTAGCGGTGAAATGCGCAGAGATATGGAGGAACACCAGTGGCGAAGGCGACTTTCTGGTCTGTAACTGACGCTGATGTGCGAAAGCGTGGGGATCAAACAGGATTAGATACCCTGGTAGTCCACGCCGTAAACGATGAGTGCTAAGTGTTAGGGGGTTTCCGCCCCTTAGTGCTGCAGCTAACGCATTAAGCACTCCGCCTGGGGAGTACGACCGCAAGGTTGAAACTCAAAGGAATTGACGGGGACCCGCACAAGCGGTGGAGCATGTGGTTTAATTCGAAGCAACGCGAAGAACCTTACCAAATCTTGACATCCTTTGACCCTTCTAGAGATAGAAGTTTCCCCTTCGGGGGACAAAGTGACAGGTGGTGCATGGTTGTCGTCAGCTCGTGTCGTGAGATGTTGGGTTAAGTCCCGCAACGAGCGCAACCCTTAAGCTTAGTTGCCATCATTAAGTTGGGCACTCTAAGTTGACTGCCGGTGACAAACCGGAGGAAGGTGGGGATGACGTCAAATCATCATGCCCCTTATGATTTGGGCTACACACGTGCTACAATGGACAATACAAAGGGCAGCGAAACCGCGAGGTCAAGCAAATCCCATAAAGTTGTTCTCAGTTCGGATTGTAGTCTGCAACTCGACTACATGAAGCTGGAATCGCTAGTAATCGTAGATCAGCATGCTACGGTGAATACGTTCCCGGGTCTTGTACACACCGCCCGTCACACCACGAGAGTTTGTAACACCCGAAGCCGGTGGAGTAACCATTTGGAGCTAGCCGTCGAAGGTGGGACAAATGATTGGGGTGAAGTCGTAACAAGGTAGCCGTATCGGAAGGTGCGGCTGGATCACCTCCTTTCTAAGGATATATTCGGAACATCTTCTTCGAAGATGAAAGGGATAACGTGACATATTGTATTCAGTTTTGAATGTTTATTAACATTCAAATTTGTACATTGAAAACTAGATAAGTAAGTAAATAGATTTTACCAAGCAAAACCGAGTGAATAGAGTTTTAAATAAGCTTGAATTCATAAAAATAATCGCTAGTGTTCGAAAGAACACTCACAAGATTAATAACAGGTTTTCGACTTTGACTTTTAAAGAAATCGTTTTTCAGATAATGAGTTGATTTAATTTTAAGCGCAGTTTACTTATGTAAATGAGCATTTAAATTAATGAAACGAAGCGATATGAAAGCGATTGACTAAAAGTATGGTGGAAACACAGATTAAGTTATTAAGGGCGCACGGTGGATGCCTTGGCACTAGAAGCCGAAGAAGGACGTTACTAACGACGATATGCTTTGGGTAGCTGTAAGTAAGCGTTGATCCAGAGATTTCCGAATGGGGGAACCCAACATGAGTTATGTCATGTTATCGACATGTGAATTCATAGCATGTCAGAAGGCAGACCCGGAGAACTGAAACATCTTAGTACCCGGAGGAAGAGAAAGAAAAATCGATTCCCTGAGTAGCGGCGAGCGAAACGGGAAGAGCCCAAACCAACAAGCTTGCTTGTTGGGGTTGTAGGACACTCTATACGGAGTTACAAAAGAACATGTTAGACGAATCATCTGGAAAGATGAATCAAAGAAGGTAATAATCCTGTAGTCGAAAACATATTCTCTCTTGAGTGGATCCTGAGTACGACGGAGCACGTGAAATTCCGTCGGAATCTAGGAGGACCATCTCCTAAGGCTAAATACTCTCTAGTGACCGATAGTGAACCAGTACCGTGAGGGAAAGGTGAAAAGTACCCCGGAAGGGGAGTGAAAGAGAACTTGAAACCGTGTGCTTACAAGTAGTCAGAGCCCGTTTATGGGTGATGGCGTGCCTTTTGTAGAATGAACCGGCGAGTTACGATCTGATGCAAGGTTAAGCAGCGAATGTGGAGCCGTAGCGAAAGCGAGTCTGAATAGGGCGTTGAGTATTTGGTCGTAGACCCGAAACCAGGTGATCTACCCTTGGTCAGGTTGAAGTTCAGGTAACACTGAATGGAGGACCGAACCGACTTACGTTGAAAAGTGAGCGGATGAACTGAGGGTAGCGGAGAAATTCCAATCGAACTTGGAGATAGCTGGTTCTCTCCGAAATAGCTTTAGGGCTAGCCTCAAGTGATGATTATTGGAGGTAGAGCACTGTTTGGACGAGGGGCCCCTCTCGGGTTACCGAATTCAGACAAACTCCGAATGCCAATTAATTTAACTTGGGAGTCAGAACATGGGTGATAAGGTCCGTGTTCGAAAGGGAAACAGCCCAGACCACCAGCTAAGGTCCCAAAATATATGTTAAGTGGAAAAGGATGTGGCGTTGCCCAGACAACTAGGATGTTGGCTTAGAAGCAGCCATCATTTAAAGAGTGCGTAATAGCTCACTAGTCGAGTGACACTGCGCCGAAAATGTACCGGGGCTAAACATATTACCGAAGCTGTGGATTGTCCTTTGGACAATGGTAGGAGAGCGTTCTAAGGGCGTTGAAGCATGATCGCAAGGACATGTGGAGCGCTTAGAAGTGAGAATGCCGGTGTGAGTAGCGAAAGACGGGTGAGAATCCCGTCCACCGATTGACTAAGGTTTCCAGAGGAAGGCTCGTCCGCTCTGGGTTAGTCGGGTCCTAAGCTGAGGCCGACAGGCGTAGGCGATGGATAACAGGTTGATATTCCTGTACCACCTAGTATCGTTTTAATCGATGGGGGGACGCAGTAGGATAGGCGAAGCGTGCTGTTGGAGTGCACGTCCAAGCAGTAAGGCTGAGTGTTAGGCAAATCCGGCACTCGTTAGGCTGAGCTGTGATGGGGAGAGGAAATTGTTTCCTCGAGTCGTTGATTTCACACTGCCGAGAAAAGCCTCTAGATAGATAACAGGTGCCCGTACCGCAAACCGACACAGGTAGTCAAGATGAGAATTCTAAGGTGAGCGAGCGAACTCTCGTTAAGGAACTCGGCAAAATGACCCCGTAACTTCGGGAGAAGGGGTGCTCTTTAGGGTGCAAGCCCAGAAGAGCCGCAGTGAATAGGCCCAAGCGACTGTTTATCAAAAACACAGGTCTCTGCTAAACCGTAAGGTGATGTATAGGGGCTGACGCCTGCCCGGTGCTGGAAGGTTAAGAGGAGTGGTTAGCTTCTGCGAAGCTACGAATCGAAGCCCCAGTAAACGGCGGCCGTAACTATAACGGTCCTAAGGTAGCGAAATTCCTTGTCGGGTAAGTTCCGACCCGCACGAAAGGCGTAACGATTTGGGCACTGTCTCAACGAGAGACTCGGTGAAATCATAGTACCTGTGAAGATGCAGGTTACCCGCGACAGGACGGAAAGACCCCGTGGAGCTTTACTGTAGCCTGATATTGAAATTCGGCACAGCTTGTACAGGATAGGTAGGAGCCTTTGAAACGTGAGCGCTAGCTTACGTGGAGGCGTTGGTGGGATACTACCCTAGCTGTGTTGGCTTTCTAACCCGCACCACTTATCGTGGTGGGAGACAGTGTCAGGCGGGCAGTTTGACTGGGGCGGTCGCCTCCTAAAAGGTAACGGAGGCGCTCAAAGGTTCCCTCAGAATGGTTGGAAATCATTCATAGAGTGTAAAGGCATAAGGGAGCTTGACTGCGAGACCTACAAGTCGAGCAGGGTCGAAAGACGGACTTAGTGATCCGGTGGTTCCGCATGGAAGGGCCATCGCTCAACGGATAAAAGCTACCCCGGGGATAACAGGCTTATCTCCCCCAAGAGTTCACATCGACGGGGAGGTTTGGCACCTCGATGTCGGCTCATCGCATCCTGGGGCTGTAGTCGGTCCCAAGGGTTGGGCTGTTCGCCCATTAAAGCGGTACGCGAGCTGGGTTCAGAACGTCGTGAGACAGTTCGGTCCCTATCCGTCGTGGGCGTAGGAAATTTGAGAGGAGCTGTCCTTAGTACGAGAGGACCGGGATGGACATACCTCTGGTGTACCAGTTGTCGTGCCAACGGCATAGCTGGGTAGCTATGTATGGACGGGATAAGTGCTGAAAGCATCTAAGCATGAAGCCCCCCTCAAGATGAGATTTCCCAACTTCGGTTATAAGATCCCTCGAAGATGACGAGGTTAATAGGTTCGAGGTGGAAGCGTGGCGACACGTGGAGCTGACGAATACTAATCGATCGAAGACTTAATCAATATTAAAATGTTTTGCGACGCAAAATCATTACTTACTATCTAGTTTTGAATGTATAACACATTCATTTGTCTGGTGACAATGGCAAGGAGGTCACACCTGTTCCCATGCCGAACACAGAAGTTAAGCTCCTTAGCGCCGATGGTAGTCGGGCTTACGTCCCGCTAGAGTAGGACGTTGCCAGGCAAACCACTTTTGACCGTTAGGTCATTTTTTTGTGGATTATTTTTACTGAATAAAATTAATTTTAAATATTTATTGACTTTAACATCAATAAAGCGTATAATTAATTCTTGTCGGTAAGAAAAATGAACATTGAAAACTGAATGACAATATGTCAACGTTAATTCCAATAAACGTAACGAAACGTTACAAACTATTTAGTATTTATGAGCTAATCAAACATCATAATTTTTTATGGAGAGTTTGATCCTGGCTCAGGATGAACGCTGGCGGCGTGCCTAATACATGCAAGTCGAGCGAACAGACGAGGAGCTTGCTCCTCTGACGTTAGCGGCGGACGGGTGAGTAACACGTGGATAACCTACCTATAAGACTGGGATAACTTCGGGAAACCGGAGCTAATACCGGATAACATGTTGAACCGCATGGTTCAACAGTGAAAGACGGTCTTGCTGTCACTTATAGATGGATCCGCGCCGCATTAGCTAGTTGGTAAGGTAACGGCTTACCAAGGCAACGATGCGTAGCCGACCTGAGAGGGTGATCGGCCACACTGGAACTGAGACACGGTCCAGACTCCTACGGGAGGCAGCAGTAGGGAATCTTCCGCAATGGGCGAAAGCCTGACGGAGCAACGCCGCGTGAGTGATGAAGGTCTTCGGATCGTAAAACTCTGTTATTAGGGAAGAACAAACGTGTAAGTAACTGTGCACGTCTTGACGGTACCTAATCAGAAAGCCACGGCTAACTACGTGCCAGCAGCCGCGGTAATACGTAGGTGGCAAGCGTTATCCGGAATTATTGGGCGTAAAGCGCGCGTAGGCGGTTTTTTAAGTCTGATGTGAAAGCCCACGGCTCAACCGTGGAGGGTCATTGGAAACTGGAAAACTTGAGTGCAGAAGAGGAAAGTGGAATTCCATGTGTAGCGGTGAAATGCGCAGAGATATGGAGGAACACCAGTGGCGAAGGCGACTTTCTGGTCTGTAACTGACGCTGATGTGCGAAAGCGTGGGGATCAAACAGGATTAGATACCCTGGTAGTCCACGCCGTAAACGATGAGTGCTAAGTGTTAGGGGGTTTCCGCCCCTTAGTGCTGCAGCTAACGCATTAAGCACTCCGCCTGGGGAGTACGACCGCAAGGTTGAAACTCAAAGGAATTGACGGGGACCCGCACAAGCGGTGGAGCATGTGGTTTAATTCGAAGCAACGCGAAGAACCTTACCAAATCTTGACATCCTTTGACCCTTCTAGAGATAGAAGTTTCCCCTTCGGGGGACAAAGTGACAGGTGGTGCATGGTTGTCGTCAGCTCGTGTCGTGAGATGTTGGGTTAAGTCCCGCAACGAGCGCAACCCTTAAGCTTAGTTGCCATCATTAAGTTGGGCACTCTAAGTTGACTGCCGGTGACAAACCGGAGGAAGGTGGGGATGACGTCAAATCATCATGCCCCTTATGATTTGGGCTACACACGTGCTACAATGGACAATACAAAGGGCAGCGAAACCGCGAGGTCAAGCAAATCCCATAAAGTTGTTCTCAGTTCGGATTGTAGTCTGCAACTCGACTACATGAAGCTGGAATCGCTAGTAATCGTAGATCAGCATGCTACGGTGAATACGTTCCCGGGTCTTGTACACACCGCCCGTCACACCACGAGAGTTTGTAACACCCGAAGCCGGTGGAGTAACCATTTGGAGCTAGCCGTCGAAGGTGGGACAAATGATTGGGGTGAAGTCGTAACAAGGTAGCCGTATCGGAAGGTGCGGCTGGATCACCTCCTTTCTAAGGATATATTCGGAACATCTTCTTTGAAGATGAAAAGGAATAACGTGACATATTGTATTCAGTTTTGAATGTTTATAACATTCATTTTAATAATGGGCCTATAGCTCAGCTGGTTAGAGCGCACGCCTGATAAGCGTGAGGTCGGTGGTTCGAGTCCACTTAGGCCCACCATTAAAATTGTACATTGAAAACTAGATAAGTAAGTAAATAGATTTTACCAAGCAAAACCGAGTGAATAGAGTTTTAAACAAGCTTGAATTCATAAAAATAATCGCTAGTGTTCGAAAGAACACTCACAAGATTAATAACGCGTTTCCTGGTGGAAACACAGATTAAGTTATTAAGGGCGCACGGTGGATGCCTTGGCACTAGAAGCCGAAGAAGGACGTTACTAACGACGATATGCTTTGGGTAGCTGTAAGTAAGCGTTGATCCAGAGATTTCCGAATGGGGGAACCCAACATGAGTTATGTCATGTTATCGACATGTGAATTCATAGCATGTCAGAAGGCAGACCCGGAGAACTGAAACATCTTAGTACCCGGAGGAAGAGAAAGAAAAATCGATTCCCTGAGTAGCGGCGAGCGAAACGGGAAGAGCCCAAACCAACAAGCTTGCTTGTTGGGGTTGTAGGACACTCTATACGGAGTTACAAAAGAACATGTTAGACGAATCATCTGGAAAGATGAATCAAAGAAGGTAATAATCCTGTAGTCGAAAACATATTCTCTCTTGAGTGGATCCTGAGTACGACGGAGCACGTGAAATTCCGTCGGAATCTAGGAGGACCATCTCCTAAGGCTAAATACTCTCTAGTGACCGATAGTGAACCAGTACCGTGAGGGAAAGGTGAAAAGTACCCCGGAAGGGGAGTGAAAGAGAACTTGAAACCGTGTGCTTACAAGTAGTCAGAGCCCGTTTATGGGTGATGGCGTGCCTTTTGTAGAATGAACCGGCGAGTTACGATCTGATGCAAGGTTAAGCAGCGAATGTGGAGCCGTAGCGAAAGCGAGTCTGAATAGGGCGTTGAGTATTTGGTCGTAGACCCGAAACCAGGTGATCTACCCTTGGTCAGGTTGAAGTTCAGGTAACACTGAATGGAGGACCGAACCGACTTACGTTGAAAAGTGAGCGGATGAACTGAGGGTAGCGGAGAAATTCCAATCGAACTTGGAGATAGCTGGTTCTCTCCGAAATAGCTTTAGGGCTAGCCTCAAGTGATGATTATTGGAGGTAGAGCACTGTTTGGACGAGGGGCCCCTCTCGGGTTACCGAATTCAGACAAACTCCGAATGCCAATTAATTTAACTTGGGAGTCAGAACATGGGTGATAAGGTCCGTGTTCGAAAGGGAAACAGCCCAGACCACCAGCTAAGGTCCCAAAATATATGTTAAGTGGAAAAGGATGTGGCGTTGCCCAGACAACTAGGATGTTGGCTTAGAAGCAGCCATCATTTAAAGAGTGCGTAATAGCTCACTAGTCGAGTGACACTGCGCCGAAAATGTACCGGGGCTAAACATATTACCGAAGCTGTGGATTGTCCTTTGGACAATGGTAGGAGAGCGTTCTAAGGGCGTTGAAGCATGATCGCAAGGACATGTGGAGCGCTTAGAAGTGAGAATGCCGGTGTGAGTAGCGAAAGACGGGTGAGAATCCCGTCCACCGATTGACTAAGGTTTCCAGAGGAAGGCTCGTCCGCTCTGGGTTAGTCGGGTCCTAAGCTGAGGCCGACAGGCGTAGGCGATGGATAACAGGTTGATATTCCTGTACCACCTAGTATCGTTTTAATCGATGGGGGGACGCAGTAGGATAGGCGAAGCGTGCTGTTGGAGTGCACGTCCAAGCAGTAAGGCTGAGTGTTAGGCAAATCCGGCACTCGTTAGGCTGAGCTGTGATGGGGAGAGGAAATTGTTTCCTCGAGTCGTTGATTTCACACTGCCGAGAAAAGCCTCTAGATAGATAACAGGTGCCCGTACCGCAAACCGACACAGGTAGTCAAGATGAGAATTCTAAGGTGAGCGAGCGAACTCTCGTTAAGGAACTCGGCAAAATGACCCCGTAACTTCGGGAGAAGGGGTGCTCTTTAGGGTGCAAGCCCAGAAGAGCCGCAGTGAATAGGCCCAAGCGACTGTTTATCAAAAACACAGGTCTCTGCTAAACCGTAAGGTGATGTATAGGGGCTGACGCCTGCCCGGTGCTGGAAGGTTAAGAGGAGTGGTTAGCTTCTGCGAAGCTACGAATCGAAGCCCCAGTAAACGGCGGCCGTAACTATAACGGTCCTAAGGTAGCGAAATTCCTTGTCGGGTAAGTTCCGACCCGCACGAAAGGCGTAACGATTTGGGCACTGTCTCAACGAGAGACTCGGTGAAATCATAGTACCTGTGAAGATGCAGGTTACCCGCGACAGGACGGAAAGACCCCGTGGAGCTTTACTGTAGCCTGATATTGAAATTCGGCACAGCTTGTACAGGATAGGTAGGAGCCTTTGAAACGTGAGCGCTAGCTTACGTGGAGGCGTTGGTGGGATACTACCCTAGCTGTGTTGGCTTTCTAACCCGCACCACTTATCGTGGTGGGAGACAGTGTCAGGCGGGCAGTTTGACTGGGGCGGTCGCCTCCTAAAAGGTAACGGAGGCGCTCAAAGGTTCCCTCAGAATGGTTGGAAATCATTCATAGAGTGTAAAGGCATAAGGGAGCTTGACTGCGAGACCTACAAGTCGAGCAGGGTCGAAAGACGGACTTAGTGATCCGGTGGTTCCGCATGGAAGGGCCATCGCTCAACGGATAAAAGCTACCCCGGGGATAACAGGCTTATCTCCCCCAAGAGTTCACATCGACGGGGAGGTTTGGCACCTCGATGTCGGCTCATCGCATCCTGGGGCTGTAGTCGGTCCCAAGGGTTGGGCTGTTCGCCCATTAAAGCGGTACGCGAGCTGGGTTCAGAACGTCGTGAGACAGTTCGGTCCCTATCCGTCGTGGGCGTAGGAAATTTGAGAGGAGCTGTCCTTAGTACGAGAGGACCGGGATGGACATACCTCTGGTGTACCAGTTGTCGTGCCAACGGCATAGCTGGGTAGCTATGTATGGACGGGATAAGTGCTGAAAGCATCTAAGCATGAAGCCCCCCTCAAGATGAGATTTCCCAACTTCGGTTATAAGATCCCTCGAAGATGACGAGGTTAATAGGTTCGAGGTGGAAGCGTGGCGACACGTGGAGCTGACGAATACTAATCGATCGAAGACTTAATCAATATTAAAATGTTTTGCGACGCAAAATCGTTACTTACTATCTAGTTTTGAATGTATAACACATTCATTTGTCTGGTGACAATGGCAAGGAGGTCACACCTGTTCCCATGCCGAACACAGAAGTTAAGCTCCTTAGCGCCGATGGTAGTCGGACTTACGTTCCGCTAGAGTAGGACGTTGCCAGGCAAAACGAGACCGTAAGGTCTCTTTTTTTATGCGAAAAATAAAAGGTGAGAAATTACCAAGAGCCATAGCTATAGAGGAGAACTATTCTCTGCGAAGAGAAAGCGTTTGAAGCTGATGAATTAAGGAAAGAACGCCACGAGTTTAGTCGAGCTAAACGAGTCAGAGAGAGACGCAAATGAAGAAAGATGCGAGCGCTTGTCTCGAAGTAGAGGAAGCACCTTAGCGCCGAAGGTAGCCGACTTACGTTCTAAAGTAAAATAAGTATTTTTAATACTTAATTTTACTTACTTAATGGCCAAAGCCATTAAGAACCAATTGCCAGGCAAATAAATCGTATGGATGCGATGAGCCGAATCGAGACCGCAAGGTCTCTTTTTTTATGCAAAAAAATAAAGATGAGAAATTACCAAGAGCCATAGCTATAGAGGAGAACTATTCTCTGCGAAAAGAAAGCGTTTGAAGCTGATGAATTAAGGAAAGAACGCCACGAGTTTAGTCGAGCTAAACGAGTCAGAGAGAGACGCAAATGAAGAAAGATGCGAGCGCTTGTTCTCGAAGCAGAGGAAGTACCTTAGCGCCGAAGGTAGCCGACTTACGTTCTAAAGTAAAATAAGTATTTTTAATACTTAATTTTACTTACTTAATGGCCAGCCATTAAGAACCAATTGCCAGGCAAATAAATCGTATGGACGCGATGAGCCGAATCGAGACCGCAAGGTCTCTTTTTTTATGCGAAAAAATAAAGATGAGAAATTAATAAGAGGAAGTTAATTAAAATACGATAGCCAATTAGCTATCGCATAAGTAACACTAACTTTTAAAAAAGAAGTGTTACTTTATAATTAACGAGTTGATGAGAGCTTTAACATAATCTGCAAGTTCACGTTGTTTAATTCCACCGAATCCTAAAATAAATTTAGGATACTCTGATGGAATATCATCATAGTTATATATTTCGAGTTTTAATTTGTTATTCTTAGCCCTGTCTAAGCATTGCTGTGTAGTGAGACCATTCAGAACTGTTAAATTAAAATGCATCCCAGTAAGTGCTCCTTCAATTTGCAATTGGTCTTTATATTTTTTGAGATGGTGCAATATATAATTTAATTTGTCTCTATAAATTTTCCTCATTTTATTTAAATGTCTTTCAAAGCTACCACTTGCCATAAATTGTGCAACCATATGTTGAATGTGCACAGGTACAGTATTACCTTCTTTTAATTTTCTTTGTTTATATTTTGATAATATTTCTTTTGGTAAAACAATATATGCAATTCTACAGCTAGGATAGAGTGATTTTGAAAATGTACTTATATAAACAACTTTTCCTTTAGTATCTAAACTTTGTAGTGCTGGTATAGGTTTACCAAAGTACCTGAACTCTGAATCATAATCATCTTCTATAATGTAATGTTGTTCATCTTGTTGTGCCCATTGAATAAGTTGGGTTCTCTTTTTTAAATTGGTGACATGACCAGTAGGAAATTGATGTGAAGGTGTAATATATAAAATATTATATTTTGATTCTAAGATAGGGCGAACTTGTATACCATTTTTTTCAACAGGAACTTGTAAATAGTTCATATTCTTTTTGTCTAAGACATGTTTGATCGGAGGATAACTCGGTTTCTCGATGATAAACTTTTCTTGATTAAGTAAATTAGTAATCATATCGAGGAGTTGGCTAGTAGAAGAACCAATGACTATTTGATTAGGGTGACATGTTACGCCTCTACTATTAAATAAATAATGTGCAATTTGTTGACGTAATACGAACTCTCCTTGAATTTCGCCTCTTTGTAATAGTGATAAGTGATCTTCTTCAAAGACGTCTTTTGCGTATTTTCTAAATATATGCATAGGAAAATTTTCAGAGTCGATTTCAGCTAAGTTGAAGGCGAATTTGAATTGCGAGTTTTCATTACTTTCATTATGAATCTCTAAATGATCATTATTAGGATAAGTTTCTCTATTGATAACTGGCAATGATTCAATATCTGATACATAGTATCCAGATCTCGGCTTAGAGTATATAAATCCTTCATCTAATAACAGTTGATAAGCGTGTTCAATAGTTGTATGACTCATTGACAAATGTTCGCTTAATTGTCTTTTCGAAGGAAACTTATCATTGGAATGGTATTGACCTTCGATAATTTGATTTTTTAACTTTTCATAAAGAGATAAGTAAAGTGGTTGTGATGATTTCATAAATCTGACCCCTATTATTATGGATAAATTGAACCTTTTTAAATATCAGTTTATCTCTTAAAATGAATTTAATCAATAAGTAAAGGGGTAATAACATGTCAAAAATCGTAGGCTCAGAAAGAGTAAAAAGAGGAATGGCTGAAATGCAAAAAGGTGGCGTTATTATGGACGTCGTAAATGCAGAACAAGCTAAAATTGCTGAAGAAGCTGGTGCTGTTGCAGTAATGGCTTTAGAACGCGTTCCATCAGACATCCGAGCAGCAGGTGGCGTGGCACGTATGGCTAATCCTAAAATTGTAGAGGAAGTAATGAATGCTGTGTCTATACCTGTTATGGCTAAAGCCCGTATAGGACATATTACTGAAGCTAGAGTATTAGAATCAATGGGTGTTGATTACATCGATGAATCTGAAGTATTAACTCCAGCTGATGAAGAGTATCACTTAAGAAAAGATCAATTTACAGTGCCTTTCGTTTGTGGTTGCCGTAATTTAGGTGAAGCTGCACGACGTATTGGAGAAGGTGCTGCAATGTTACGTACGAAAGGTGAACCTGGAACAGGCAATATCGTAGAAGCTGTACGTCACATGAGACGCGTTAATGCTGAAGTTAGTCGTCTAACAGTAATGAATGATGATGAAATTATGACTTTCGCTAAAGATTTGGGAGCACCTTTTGAAGTATTAAAACAAATTAAAGATAATGGACGTTTACCAGTAGTAAACTTTGCAGCAGGTGGCGTAGCAACACCTCAAGATGCTGCTTTAATGATGGAATTAGGTGCTGATGGTGTATTTGTTGGTTCTGGTATTTTTAAATCAGAAGATCCTGAAAAATTTGCTAAAGCAATTGTTCAAGCAACGACTCATTATCAAGATTATGAATTAATTGGAAAATTGGCTAGTGAACTTGGTACAGCGATGAAAGGTTTAGATATCAACCAAATTTCTTTAGAAGAACGTATGCAAGAGCGTGGATGGTAATTTATGAAAATAGGTGTATTAGCATTACAAGGTGCAGTTCGTGAACACATTCGTCACATAGAATTAAGTGGTCATGAAGGTGTCGCAGTAAAAAGAGTTGAACAACTTGAAGATATTGATGGTTTGATTTTGCCAGGTGGTGAATCTACAACACTAAGAAGATTAATGGACTTATATGGCTTTAAGGAAGCGTTACAGCAATCTGATTTACCAATGTTTGGCACATGTGCGGGATTAATCGTACTTGCAAAAGATGTCGAAGGTGAATCTGGCTATTTGAAAAAGTTGGATATTACAGTCGAACGTAATTCATTTGGTCGTCAAGTTGATAGTTTTGAATCAGAACTTAATATAAAAGGTGTTGCTGAAGATATTGAAGGTGTATTTATACGCGCACCACATATTGCTCAAGTTGAGAAAGGTGTAGACATTCTTAGCCGAGTAGGAGATAAGATTGTTGCGGTTAAACAAGGTAAATATCTTGGTGTCTCTTTCCATCCTGAACTCACCGACGATTATCGTGTAACTGAATACTTCATTAACCATATGATAAAGAAGAATTAATTAATCTTTTGATAAACGGTCATCTTAAAGGTGGCCGTTTTTAATTTTTCGGAAAATGAATTTCAAAAGCAAATGTAAACTCATAAAATAAAAAAACGCAAGAGCAACTTTCCTAAGTTACTCTCGCGATTGATTAAATAAAGAATCCTGCAATTGCTGCAGAAATAAATGATACTAATGTTGCACCGAACAATAGTTTTAATCCAAATCGTGCTACAATATCACCTTTTTTATCATTTAGTGATTTAATCGCACCTGAAATAATACCTATTGAACTGAAGTTAGCAAATGATACTAAAAATACTGAAGTGACACCTTTAGCATGCTCAGATAAACCATGTGTTTTACCGAGTGCTTGCATAGCAACGAACTCATTTGATAATAATTTTGTCGCCATAATTGAACCTGACTGCACAGCATCATGCCAAGGAACACCAGTTAGGAATGCGAATGGTGCAAAGACAAAACCGATTAACGTTTGGAAATTCCAATCCAATGTTCCACCTGAAAATAGACTAAAGATTCCGCTTACTACACCATTAAGTAAAGCAATAAGAGCAATATAACCGATTAACATTGCACCGACAATCACTGCTACTTTGAAACCATCTAAAATATATTCACCAAGCATTTCGAAGAATGATTGATTTTTAGTTTCACTTTCATCGACTAATAATTTATCATCTTCTTCATTCACTTTGTACGGATTAATAATAGACGCGATGATGAAACCACCAAATAAGTTAAGTACCACAGCTGTTACAACATATTTAGGTTCTATTAATGTGAAGTATGCTCCAATAATTGAAGCAGATACTGTCGACATTGCAGATGCAGTTAATGTATACAAACGTTGTTTAGGTATGTATGGCAATTGTTGTTTTAATGAGATAAATACCTCTGATTGTCCTAAAATTGCTGCTGCTACAGCATTGTAAGATTCTAAACGTCCCATGCCATTAATTTTAGAAATTAAGAAACCTAAAATGTTAATTATAAGCGGTAAAATTCTTGTATATTGTAAAATACCGATAAGCGCTGAGATAAACACGATAGGTAACAATACGTTAAAGAAGAATGGAGGGTTTTTTGGATCTAATTTAAAACCACCGAATACGAAATTGACACCCTCAGCAGCTTGCTTTAATAAATAACTGAAACCATACGAAATACCACCAATAACTGTGATACCTATATTTGTTTTTAATAAAATAAATGCAAATATCAATTGAATTACTAAGAGTAATCCGACATATTTCCAACGGATATTTTTTCTATCTGAACTAAATAAAAATGCGAGTGCTAAAAAGAATATAATTCCTATAATCCCAATCAAAATATGCATGTTTTTCATTCCTTTAAATTTTTCTATTCTCTATCATACAATAAAATGAACGCGCTAACATCATAAAATTTAAATTTTAAAAATCAAATTGGTTGAAAAAGGTCAAAGGTGGTCATATAATAAAGTCAAAGAAGGTCAAAAAGAGGTGATATCCATGCATAACATGTCTGACATCATAGAACAATACATTAAACATTTATTCGAGGAAACAAATGAAGATGTGGTCGAAATACAACGCGCTAATATTGCACAACGCTTCGATTGTGTTCCTTCTCAATTAAATTATGTTATTAAAACACGCTTCACAAATGAACATGGTTATGAAATAGAAAGTAAACGGGGTGGCGGAGGCTACATCCGAATCACTAAAATTGAAAATAAAGATGCATCAGGTTATATTAATCACTTACTTCAATTGATAGGGCCTTCTATTTCTCAACAACAAGCGTATTATGTCATAGATGGTTTACTAGATAAAGGTCTAATTAACCAAAGAGAAGCTAAAATGATCCAAGCAGTTATAGATAGAGAGACATTAAAAATGGATGTGGTCGCAAGAGATATTATACGCGCTAATATTTTAAAACGATTGCTTCCAGTTATAAACTATTATTAATGAAGTGAGGTGTCTGAACGTGCTTTGTGAAAACTGTCATTTAAATGAAGCAGAAGTAAAATTAACAGTTAAAAGTAAAGACGGTACTCACGAAAAATGGGTATGCTCAATATGTGCTCAAGGTGATAATCCATGGCAACAATCTCATGAGGATACTTCTTACCATGTGCATCAGGATGATATAGAGGAAGCTTTTGTAGTTAAACAGATTTTACAACATCTTGCTACGAAACATGGTATTAATTTTCAAGAAATGGCGTTCAAAGAGGAAAAGCAATGCCCAACATGTCAAATGACTTTAAAAGATATTGCGCACGTTGGTAAATTCGGTTGCGCGAATTGTTACGCAACTTTTAAAGAAGACATTATCGATATTGTTAGACGTGTACAGGGAGGCCAATTTGAACATGTAGGTAAAACGCCTCAATCTTCATATAAGAAACTTGCAATTAAAAAGCAAATCGAAGAAAAAACAAAATATCTAAACAAATTAATTGAAGAACAAAATTTCGAGGAAGCAGCTGTTGTACGTGATGAAATTAAAGCATTAAAAGATGAGAGTGAGGTGTCTCGTAATGAGTGACATTCATACTAATATAAGTGAATGGATGAAGATGACAGAAGAGGCACCTGTAGTTATTTCTTCTCGTATTAGATTAGCAAGAAATCTAGAAAATCACGTCCATCCTTTGATGTTTCCTTCTGAACAAGAGGGTTTTCGAGTTATCAACGAAGTTCAAGATGCGCTTCCAAACTTAAAGTTACAACGTTTAGACACTATGGATCAACAAAGTAAAATGAAATTAGTTGCGAAACATCTTGTCAGTCCAGAACTTATCAAACAGCCAGCATCCGCGGTGCTGTTAAATGAAGATGAATCTTTAAGTGTAATGATTAACGAAGAAGATCATATTCGTATTCAAGCGTTAGGAACAGATTTATCGTTGCGTGAATTATATCAAAGGGCTTCAAATATTGATGATGAGTTGGATAGTGATTTAGATATAAGTTATGACGAACACTTAGGTTATTTAACAACGTGTCCAACTAATATAGGCACTGGAATGCGCGCAAGTGTCATGCTACATTTACCAGGACTTTCTATTATGAAGAGAATGAATCGTATCGCTCAAACGATTAATCGTTTTGGATTTACGATTCGAGGTATTTATGGTGAAGGTTCACAAGTATATGGACATATTTATCAAGTTTCAAACCAACTTACTTTAGGGAAAACTGAATCCGACATCATTGATAACTTAACTGAAGTAGTTAATCAAATTATCAATGAGGAAAAACAAATCAGAGAAAGACTTGATAAACATAATCCTGTAGAGACACTTGATAGAGTTTATCGCTCACTAGGGATTTTACAAAATAGTAGAATCATATCAATGGAAGAAGCATCATTTCGCTTGAGTGAAGTTAAGCTCGGCATTGATTTAAACTATATTTCGCTTGAAGATTTTAAATTTAATGAATTAATGGTAGCTATTCAATCGCCATTTTTAATAGATGAAGATGATGATAAAACAGTAAATGAAAAAAGAGCTGATTTATTAAGGAAACATATAAAATAGGAGGTATTTTATATATGCTATTTGGTAGATTAACAGAACGTGCACAACGCGTACTAGCGCACGCACAAGAAGAAGCAATTCGCTTGAACCATTCAAATATTGGAACGGAACATCTTTTATTAGGTTTAATGAAAGAACCTGAAGGTATCGCTGCCAAAGTGTTAGAAAGCTTTAATATCACTGAAGATAAAGTTATTGAAGAAGTTGAAAAGTTAATTGGCCATGGTCAAGAACAAATGGGCACTTTACATTACACACCTAGAGCTAAAAAAGTTATTGAGCTTTCAATGGATGAAGCGAGAAAACTACATCATAACTTTGTGGGAACAGAACATATTCTTCTAGGCTTAATCCGTGAAAATGAAGGTGTCGCAGCACGTGTCTTTGCCAATTTAGATTTAAATATTACAAAAGCACGCGCGCAAGTAGTAAAAGCTTTAGGTAGTCCAGAAATGAGTAATAAAAATGCTCAAGCAAATAAATCAAATAACACTCCAACATTAGATAGTTTAGCTAGAGACTTAACAGTTATTGCTAAAGATGGCACTTTAGATCCTGTAGTTGGAAGAGATAAAGAAATTACTCGTGTGATTGAAGTGCTCAGCCGTCGTACTAAAAATAACCCAGTACTTATCGGTGAGCCTGGTGTGGGTAAAACTGCTATAGCTGAAGGTTTAGCACAAGCAATCGTTAATAATGAAGTCCCAGAAACTCTAAAAGATAAACGAGTGATGTCACTTGATATGGGAACTGTCGTTGCTGGTACAAAATACCGCGGTGAATTTGAAGAACGCTTGAAAAAAGTAATGGAAGAAATTCATCAAGCAGGTAACGTCATTTTATTTATAGATGAGTTACACACATTAGTTGGTGCTGGAGGTGCGGAAGGTGCAATTGACGCTTCTAATATTCTTAAACCAGCATTAGCTAGAGGAGAGTTACAATGTATTGGTGCTACAACATTAGATGAATATCGTAAAAATATTGAGAAAGACGCTGCGTTAGAACGTCGTTTCCAACCTGTTCAAGTTGATGAACCAACAGTTGAAGATACGATTGAAATCTTAAAAGGATTACGTGATCGTTATGAAGCTCATCATAGAATTAATATATCTGATGAGGCTTTAGAAGCTGCGGCAAAATTAAGTAATCGTTATGTATCAGATCGTTTCTTACCAGACAAAGCGATTGACCTTATTGATGAAGCAAGTTCTAAGGTTAGATTGAAAAGTCATACAACTCCTAACAATCTAAAAGAGATTGAACAAGAAATTGAAAATGTAAAAAATGAAAAAGATGCTGCCGTTCACGCACAAGAATTTGAAAATGCAGCAAACTTAAGAGACAAACAATCTAAGCTTGAAAAACAATATGAAGAAGCTAAGAACGAATGGAAAAACTCTCAAGGTGGTGTAAGTACAGCTTTATCTGAAGAAGATATTGCTGAAGTTATCGCAGGATGGACAGGTATTCCATTAACTAAAATTAATGAAACTGAATCAGATCGCTTACTCAACCTTGAAGATACACTTCATAACCGAGTTATCGGTCAAAATGACGCTGTTAATTCAATTAGTAAAGCTGTAAGACGTGCTCGCGCTGGATTAAAAGATCCTAAACGTCCAATCGGTAGCTTTATCTTCTTAGGTCCTACAGGTGTAGGTAAAACAGAATTAGCTCGTGCATTAGCTGAATCTATGTTTGGTGAAGATGATGCTATGATTCGTGTTGATATGAGTGAATTTATGGAGAAACATGCTGTGAGTCGTTTAGTTGGAGCACCTCCAGGCTACGTAGGTCATGATGATGGTGGTCAATTAACTGAAAAAGTTAGACGCAAACCTTACTCAGTTATTTTATTTGATGAAATTGAAAAAGCCCATCCTGACGTATTTAATATCTTGCTACAAGTATTAGATGATGGTCATCTAACTGATACTAAAGGTCGTACTGTAGATTTCCGTAACACAGTCATTATTATGACATCAAATGTTGGTGCGCAAGAATTACAAGACCAACGATTTGCAGGATTTGGCGGTGCTTCAGAGGGTAATGACTACGAAACAATTCGCAAAACAATGATGAAAGAACTCAAAAATTCATTCCGTCCTGAATTCTTAAACCGTGTGGATGATATCATCGTATTCCATAAACTATCTAAAGAAGAATTGAAAGAAATTGTTACTATGATGGTTAAGAAACTTACTGATCGATTATCTGAACAAAACATCAATATTTCTGTAACTGATAAAGCTAAAGAAAAAATCGCAGAAGAAGGTTACGATCCAGAATACGGTGCTAGACCATTAATTAGAGCCATCCAAAAAACTGTAGAAGATAATCTTAGTGAATTAATTTTAGATGGTAATCAAATTGAAGGTAAAGAAGTCACAATCGATCATGATGGCGATGAATTCAAATATGACATCCATGAAAAGTCAGATGATAAAGAAACCACTGAAGCTTAATTGATTATTGCTAATATATTGAATAACTAAAGTAATGTTTGCTATTTGCATCATTAATAAATGACATCTCTCGCTGTTTGAGGGATGTCATTTTTTTACATATTTTTCAATTTGTTTAAAACTGATGATGGGATATTCATTTTCCGGAAAATAAATGACAATACACTAGCGATTATACAAAATTGCAGAAATTAAAATAGACAAAAATAAAATTATTTATAAAAAATCATAGTTTAATAACCACATAAAAATAGACTATATCATAATCATTTACATTTAATTTGTCATAATCAAAATGTCAGTTTAAAATAGATTTGTTCATAATAATTTGGAGGTGCAGAAGTGGCCAAGAAAAAAGTAATATTTGAGTGTATGGCATGTGGCTATCAATCTCCTAAATGGATGGGGAAATGTCCAAACTGTGGTGCATGGAACCAGATGGAAGAAATTGTAGAGAAAGCTGCAAACCCTAAACATGGAGTGAAATCTAAAGAAGCGGCAGGAAAAGTTCAAAAATTGGATAATGTTAAACATGAATCTACCCCTAGAATTCTAACGGATTCTAAAGAATTTAACAGAGTCCTTGGTGGAGGGATTGTCAGTGGATCACTCGTACTTATAGGTGGCGATCCTGGTATAGGGAAGTCTACGTTGCTTCTTCAAATATGTGCGGCATTATCTCAAAATAAGAATGTCTTATATATTACAGGTGAGGAATCTATCAATCAGACTAAACTACGTGCCGACCGCTTAGAAGAAGATTCTAGTCAACTCAATGTATTAGCAGAGACTGATTTAGAAGTCATTCATCAAACAGTTAAGGATGAACGCCCAGATTTACTTGTAGTAGATTCAATTCAAACTATTTATCATCCTGAAATCAGTTCTGCACCGGGTTCTGTATCTCAAGTAAGAGAAAGTACTCAAAGTCTAATGAATATCGCAAAGCAAATGGATATCGCAACGTTCATCGTCGGTCATGTTACGAAAGAAGGACAAATTGCCGGTCCAAGATTACTTGAACATATGGTGGATACCGTGCTTTACTTTGAAGGTGATGAACATCATGCTTATCGAATTTTACGTGCGGTTAAAAACCGTTTTGGCTCCACGAATGAGATGGGTATTTTCGAAATGAAGCAAAGTGGTTTGAAAGGTGTCTTAAATCCGTCTGAAATGTTCTTAGAAGAACGTTCTACAAACGTGCCAGGTTCAACAATTGTACCGACTATGGAAGGTACAAGACCACTATTAATAGAGGTCCAAGCGTTAGTCACACCGACCACTTTCAACAATCCAAGACGTATGGCTACGGGCATAGATCATAATCGATTAAGTTTGCTTATGGCAGTTTTAGAGAAGAAGGAGAATTATTTACTTCAACAACAAGATGCTTATATCAAAGTTGCTGGTGGTGTGAAATTAACAGAACCAGCCGTTGACTTAAGTATTATTGTTGCGACAGCTTCAAGCTTTAAGGATAAAGCGGTAGACGGTTTAGATTGCTTTGTTGGAGAGGTTGGTCTAACAGGTGAAGTTCGACGTGTGTCACGCATTGAACAACGCGTGCAAGAGGCGGCTAAACTTGGATTCAAACGAGCGATTATACCTCAAACTAATATTGGTGGGTGGACTTTCCCGGAAGGTATTCAAGTCATAGGAGTGTCTTCTGTGCATGAGGCTTTAAAATATGCGCTTCATTCTTCATAATCCTCCCTCATAGTAGGTAGTGAGTTTTAAGATTTAAACGCATATAGTTTTTTAATTTAGTTTTCACAAATTTCATTATAATTATGTTAAATAAGTTATTTACATACAATGAATAGACAGCCATGAGAGGAGGATAAGATTGAATATCATTAGATTAATGGTGTTAATTATTTATATCATTATCGGTGCTGCACTAGGGATTATCATTATCCCAGAAGTAGTATCTGATTTAGGGATTAACACTTACCCAATTATCACTAATCATTACATAGATGGATTAATAGGAATCATATTGTTCTTCATTATATTTGGATTTTTCTTAAAAAAGGTCACATACGCTTTTAAAGAACTAGAACAAATTATAATGCGCCGCAGTGCGGTTGAAATCTTGTTCGCAACAATTGGTTTGATTATTGGATTATTTATTTCTGTGATGGTTTCTTTCATCTTAGAACTAATAGGAAATTCAATGCTCAATCATTTTATCCCAATTATAATAACAATTATTTTATGTTATCTCGGATTCCAATTTGGTTTAAAGAAACGTGATGAGATGTTAATGTTTTTGCCTGAAAATATGGCACGCTCAATGTCCTACAACACACGTAAAGCAATCCCTAAAATCATCGATACAAGCGCAATTATTGATGGGCGTATATTAGATATTATTCGTTGTGGATTTATTGATGGAGATATTCTTATCCCTCAAGGTGTTATAAATGAATTACAAGTCGTAGCTGATGCGAATGATAGTGTTAAAAGAGAAAAGGGTCAGCGTGGATTAGACATTCTTAATCAACTTTATGATTTAGACTATCCTACTCGAGTCATAAATCCAACGAAATCTCATAATGATATTGATACTTTACTAATCAAATTAGCACAACATTACCACGCTCACGTTATTACAACGGATTTTAATTTAAATAAAGTGTGTCATGTCCAAGGCATTATGGCACTTAATGTTAATGATTTATCTGAAGCTATTAAGCCTAACGTACATCAAGGTGACCACCTCAATATCCTTTTAACTAAAATGGGGAAAGAGCCTGGTCAAGGCGTTGGGTATTTAGATGATGGCACAATGGTCGTTGTTGATAACGCTAAGAAATTAGTGGGCCAACATGTTAACTTAGAAGTCATCAGTTTACTACAAACTTCATCTGGTAGAATCGTTTTTGCGAAACATGTCGATGACAATAGTTCTGATTTTGAAAATTAATTCTAAAAAGAGGTTTCATGTGAAACTACATATTTTATAATTAAGTATGTATTTTACATGAAACCTTTTCTCATATAAAAAACTATTAACTATGAAAGACTGTTAAAACAATAGACTTATCAAAGGCGTGTTTAAGTGCTACAATATTATTGAATGTTATGTAAGAATGAATAATCAATGTTTCACGAAAGTTATTCACAAAGTAATGGTTAAACACATCATAAACTTTTGAATAACTTTTTTTAAAATTGAATTAAACTACTGAAAACATGAAAGCTTACATGCTTAATGGTTTGAAACATGACTTGAAAATATTAAATGCGATTGCTTCATAAAATGAGTTATCATAGGGCATTTATTTTCAATCAGTTAATCAACCACATAAATAATAATCGTAGGAGTGAATATAATGAGTGAACGCATCAGAGTAAGATATGCGCCAAGTCCAACAGGCTACTTGCATATTGGTAATGCTAGAACAGCATTATTTAACTATTTATTTGCGAAACATTATGATGGAGATTTTGTAGTTCGTATAGAAGATACGGACAGTAAACGTAACTTAGAAGATGGTGAATCTTCACAATTTGATAACTTAAAATGGTTAGGTTTAGACTGGGATGAATCTATCGATAAAGATAAAGGTTTTGGTCCATATCGTCAGTCTGAACGTGCTGATATTTATAATCCACTTATTCAACAATTACTTGATGAAGATAGAGCATACAAGTGTTACATGACTGAGGAAGAATTAGAAGAAGAACGTGAAGCGCAAATTGCTCGCGGAGAAATGCCTCGTTATGGCGGACAACACGCACATTTATCAGAAGAACAACGCAAACAGTTCGAAGCTGAAGGACGTAAACCATCTATTCGCTTCCGCGTGCCTAAAGATAAAACTTATAGTTTCAAAGATATGGTAAAAGGTGAAATTTCTTTTGATTCAAATAATATGGGTGATTGGGTCATTGTTAAGAAAGATGGCGTTCCAACGTATAACTTTGCAGTTGCTGTAGACGATCATTATATGAAAATTTCAGATGTTATTCGTGGTGATGACCATGTTTCTAACACACCTAAACAATTGATGATATATGAAGCGTTCGGTTGGGAACCACCACGCTTTGGTCATATGTCATTAATCGTTAATGAAGAACGTAAAAAGTTAAGTAAACGTGACGGTCAAATTTTACAATTTATTGAGCAATACCGTGATTTAGGTTACTTACCAGAAGCACTATTTAACTTTATTACTTTATTAGGTTGGTCACCTGAAGGTGAAGAAGAAATCTTTTCTAAAGAAGAATTTATTAAAATCTTCGATGAAAAACGTTTATCTAAATCACCAGCTATGTTCGACAGACAAAAGTTAGCTTGGGTAAATAACCAATATATGAAAACGAAAGACACTGATACAGTATTTGAATTAGCATTACCGCATTTAATCAAAGCAAATCTTATCCCAGAAAATCCTTCTGAAGAAGATAAAGAATGGGGTAGAAAACTTGTTGCTTTATATCAAAAAGAAATGAGTTACGCAGGTGAAATTGTTCCATTATCAGAAATGTTCTTCCACGAAATGCCAGAACTTGGTGAAGAGGAGCAAGAAGTTATAAATGGTGAACAAGTTCCTGAGTTAATGAATCATTTATACGGTAAATTAGAAGCTTTAGAACCATTTGAAGCAGCAGAAATTAAGAAAACAATTAAAGAAGTTCAAAAAGAGACAGGTATTAAAGGTAAACAATTGTTCATGCCAATTCGTGTAGCCGTTACAGGTCAAATGCATGGACCAGAATTACCAAATACGATTGAAGTTTTAGGTAAAGAAAAAGTATTATCACGATTACAAAAGTATGTATAGTAAATTAATAACGAAGTTTAGCTTTATCTAGTGCAGTATGATTAAAAAACGTGTGTTTCGACTTGAAATTTCACAATTAACGACCTATTATTATAACTATAAAAATGAATCAAAGGATTAGTAATTAATTATTACATGACTCAGAGAGTGTGCGGTCGCTGTGAGCACATCATTAATATTAATGAATGCACCTTTGTTGAACTAAGATGAATAATACAAATGAGAGTAACGCTAACATTTTAAAGTTTCGTTACTAAATGAAGAGTGGAACCGTGCTAAGAGCGCCTCTAACATCAGTTGTTAGAGGTGCTTTTTTAATAAAATTAATTTTAAAATTGTGCATGACGGTCGAAAATTATTTCATGTAAAGAACAGATATCTTAATGATTGAACCAAGGGGGAGAAGATCTTGTTAAGAAGAATGAGAGACGATATAAAAATGGTGTTTGAACAGGATCCAGCAGCACGCTCAACTTTAGAAGTAGTTACTACCTATGCAGGATTACATGCGGTATGGAGTCATTTGATAGCCCATAAATTATATAATAAGAAACGTTATACAGCAGCGAGAGTCATCTCACAAGTGTCACGCTTTTTTACGGGTATAGAAATTCATCCCGGAGCAAAAATTGGTAAACGATTATTTATTGATCACGGTATGGGTGTTGTAATTGGTGAGACATGTACAATTGGGGATAACGTCACGATTTACCAAGGTGTTACTTTAGGTGGTACAGGTAAAGAAAAAGGTAAGCGTCACCCGGACATTGGAGATAATGTTTTAATTGCAGCTGGTTCTAAGGTGTTGGGGAATATTCAAATTGAATCAAATGTAAATATTGGTGCGAATTCAGTTGTACTACAATCTGTACCAAGCTATACCACTGTTGTAGGTATACCGGGTCATATCGTTAAACAAGAAGGTAAGCGTATCGGTAAAACATTTGACCATCGCAACTTACCTGATCCACTTTTCGAACAAATCAAACATTTAGAACGACAACTTGAAAAAGCTAAGAATGGAGAGATTCAAGATGATTACATTATATAATACGTTAACACGTCGGAAAGAAACATTTGAGCCGATAGAACCAGGCAAGGTAAAAATGTATGTTTGTGGTCCGACCGTTTACAATTATATACACATCGGAAATGCAAGACCTGCTATTAACTATGATGTTGTTAGAAGATATTTTGAATACAAAGGTTATGAAGTGATTTACGTTTCCAATTTCACTGATGTGGATGATAAATTAATTAATCGCTCTAAAGAACTAAATGAAAGTGTTCCTGAAATTGCAGAAAAGTACATCAAAGCATTCTATGAAGACGTAGGTGCATTGAACGTTAAGAAAGCAACATCCAATCCGCGTGTGATGAACCATATGCAAGAAATTATAGATTTCATTAAAGAATTAGTAGATGAAGGGTATGCTTATGAGAGTGATGGAGATGTGTACTTTAGAACGCGTCAATTTGATGGATATGGTAAATTAAGTCATCAATCTCTAGATGACCTCAAAGTAGGCGCGCGTATTGAAGCGGGAGAACAAAAAGAAGATGCGCTCGATTTTACTTTATGGAAAAAAGCGAAACCTGGCGAAATCAGTTGGGATAGTCCATTTGGTAAAGGTCGTCCAGGCTGGCATATCGAATGCTCAGTTATGGCTTATCATGAATTAGGAGCGACAATCGATATTCATGCAGGAGGATCAGATTTACAATTCCCTCACCATGAAAATGAAATTGCCCAGTCAGAAGCACACAATCATGCACCATTTGCGAATTACTGGATGCACAATGGATTCATAAATATAGATAACGAAAAAATGAGTAAATCATTAGGTAACTTCATTTTAGTACACGACATTATTAAAGAAATAGATCCAGATGTACTACGTTTCTTTATGATTAGTGTCCATTACCGTAGCCCGATTAATTATAATTTAGAACTAGTAGGAGCTGCGAGAAGCGGTTTAGAACGTATACGCAATAGTTATAAATTGATTGAAGAACGTGAAGCCATTGCTACAGATTTAGAAGAACATTCTGAATACATTGATCAAATAGAAACGATTCTCCGACAATTTGAGGCGGTTATGGATGATGACTTTAATACAGCTAATGCTGTCACTGCTTGGTATGATTTAGCCAAACTTGCGAATAAATATGTTCTAGAGAACACAACGTCTACGAAGGTACTTCATAGATTTAAAGAAGTATATCAAATCTTTAGTGATGTTCTTGGCGTCCCACTTAAAGGTAAAAATGAAAATGAGTTACTAGATGAGGATATTGAAAAGCTTATAGAAGAACGTAATGAAGCTCGTAAAAATAAAGATTTCGCACGTGCTGATGAAATTCGAGACATGTTGAAAGAACGTAACATTATTTTAGAAGATACGCCACAAGGTGTCAGATTTAAGCGTGGCTAAATAATGAATGTTAAATTATTAAATCCATTGACGCTTGCTTATATGGGCGATGCCGTATTAGATCAACATGTACGAGAATATATTGTTCTTAAATTACAAAGTAAACCGAATCGTCTACACCAGGTATCAAAACAATATGTTTCTGCTAAAAGCCAAGCTCAGACATTAGAGTATTTAATATCTAATGATTGGTTTACTGAAGAAGAGTTAAATGTTTTGAGAAGGGGACGTAATGCTAAAAGCTATACCAAAGCTAAAAATACTGATGTTCAAACATATCGAAAAAGTTCAGCCTTGGAAGCAGTTATAGGTTTTTTATATTTAGATCATCAACATGCGCGTTTAGAAGAATTACTTCAAACTATTGTTGAAATAGTAAATGAAAGGTAGTGAGAACGTGGAGGATACTGTCATAGTAGGAAGACATGCAGTTAAAGAAGCGATTGTTTCGGGGCATGCTATAAATAAGATTTTGATTCAAGATGGTATAAAAAAACAACAGATTAATGAAATTTTAAAAAATGCAAAAGCTCAAAAATTGATAGTTCAAACCGTGCCAAAATCTAAATTAGATTTTTTATCAAATGCACCTCATCAAGGGGTTGCTGCATTAGTCGCTCCATATGAATATGAAGATTTTGATGAATTTTTACAAAGCCAGAAGAATAAAGATGGCTTTTCTACAATATTAATTTTAGATGGTCTAGAAGATCCGCATAATCTTGGTTCTATATTAAGAACTGCTGATGCAACAGGAGTAGACGGGGTCATTATTCCTAAAAGACGTTCAGTAGCGCTCACGCAGACTGTTGCAAAAGCTTCAACTGGAGCTATTCAACATGTTCCAGTTATACGCGTTACGAACCTTTCTAAGACAATCGATGAATTAAAAGAAAATGGTTTTTGGGTCGCAGGTACCGAAGCAAGTAATGCTACGGATTATCGTGACTTACAGGCGGATATGTCTTTAGCTATCGTGATCGGAAGCGAAGGACAAGGAATGAGTCGCTTAGTGAGTGATAAATGTGATTTTTACATTAAAATACCTATGGTTGGACATGTTAATAGTCTCAATGCTTCTGTAGCAGCAAGCTTGATGATGTATGAAGTATTTCGTAAAAGAGATGAGACTGGAGAGATGTCATGAAGGAAAGATATCTAATTATCGATGGCTATAATATGATAGGTCAATCTTCAGCATTAAGTGCGATTGCTAAAGAGAGTTTAGAAGAAGCAAGAGAGCAACTTTTGGATGCCATAGCAAACTATAATGCACTTATTGCTGATGAAATTGTGTGTGTATTTGATGCATATGAACAATCCGGAATTGAAAGAGAATACGTATACCATGGCGTTAGAACGGTGTTTACTAAAGAGAAAGAAACAGCAGATAGTTTTATCGAACGTTATGTATATGAGTTATATGATAAACATACAACGCATATCACCGTTGTTACGAGTGATATGAGCGAGCAACATGCCATTTTTGGATCTGGGGCATACCGCATATCTTCGAGGGAGATGTGGCGAGATTTAAAAGAAAATGAAATCACAGTGAGCAAATCAATTGATGATTTTAGTGAAAAGAAACCCAGAACTCGAATTCAGTTATCAAATGAGATACTAGAAGAATTTGAAAAAATCAGACGTGGAAACCATCGAAATGATTAATACAGTGGTATTGATAAATTTAATCTAAGTCATATAAACTAACCTAACAATAAAGGAAGGTTAGGTATACGTGATTGAATCAAAGACATCAAGATGAATTAACACAGTATCATTTCAACATCGAAACTGAAGATATCGAGCGTATATTTGAAACGCTACTTAGAGAGTTGAGACCACTCATTTTTAGAAAAATTGGATACATAACATCGAATCAATTTGATATTGAGGATATGTATCAAGAGATTATCATAAAAATGTATCGAGCACTTCAACATTATGACTTTAGTAGAGCAATTCCATTCAAAAGATATTTGTACTTTCTCATTCGCTCTGTTAAGTATGACTACTTAAGAAAGAGTAGAGCTGAACGTCATCGACACGTGATGCTTATCAACGAGTACGTTGTAGATTATCATTGTTCATTAGCACTTGATGAAGTTGAGAGGTCATTTTTAAGAGAAGAATTATCAAAAGAAATTATGAGCCAAGCATTTACATTAAGCGGATTGGAAAGAGACGTCTTAAAACTAATTATTAAAGAATATAAACCGAGAGAAATTGCACAAGCATTAGAGATTAAAGATAAAGACGTTTACAATGCCATACAACGTTGTAAAATGAAAATGAAACGACAATTAAGGAAATGAAATTGTCTGTATTATTCCCTAGTAATTAGGTGATTATAGCAAAGAATGTATGTTTGACATTTATTACGACATTTATGTATAGTATATTGGTATTATAATGAGTAAAGGTGAATAATCGTGAAGAAAGTACCTTTAAATTGTGAGGTTTGTGGCAATAGAAATTACAACGTCCCTAAAAAGGAAGGTTCGGCAACGAGATTAACACTGAAAAAGTATTGTCCGAAGTGTAATTCGCATACAGTTCATAAAGAATCGAAATAGATTATTAAGCTGAATGAGACTTTAAAGTTGAGGCTTAAAATGTGGAGGTCTAACTAATGGCTAAAAAAGAGAACTTCTTTAAAGGCGTTAAATCAGAAATGGAAAAGACAAGTTGGCCGACAAAAGAAGAACTATTCAAATACACTGTAATCGTTGTATCTACAGTTATATTCTTCTTAGTCTTTTTCTATGCCTTAGACGTAGGTATTAATGCATTGAAACAATTATTATTAGGTTAGGAGTGGAGACATGTCTGAAGAAGTGGGCGCAAAGCGTTGGTATGCAGTGCATACCTATTCTGGATATGAAAACAAAGTTAAAAAGAATTTAGAAAAAAGAGTAGAATCTATGAATATGACAGAGCAAATTTTTAGAGTTGTCATACCAGAAGAGGAAGAAACACAAGTTAAAGATGGTAAAGCTAAGAAACTTGTTAAAAAAACATTCCCAGGTTACGTGCTAGTTGAGCTTGTAATGACGGATCAGTCATGGTATGTCGTTCGTAACACACCAGGTGTTACAGGATTCGTAGGTTCTGCAGGTGCGGGTTCTAAACCTAATCCTCTACTTCCTGAAGAAGTGCGCTTCATTCTTAAGCAAATGGGTCTTAAAGAGAAAACTATTGATGTTGAACTTGATGTTGGTGAACAAGTTCGTATCAAATCAGGACCTTTTGCTAATCAAGTAGGCGAAGTTCAAGAAATCGAAGCGGATAAATTTAAATTGACTGTACTTGTAGATATGTTTGGTCGAGAAACACCGGTCGAAGTTGAATTCGATCAAATTGAGAAACTTTAATTTAAACGTCTATCAAAAATTAATATAAAACTTCAACTAAAAGATGAAATTTTACTATTGATTTTTTAATAGAGCGAGTGTTAAAATAATGTGGTCGCGCTTTTAGAGCGTTCATTTCGTCACGAAATGTTTAAGAGTGGGAGGGCAAAACTGAGCCCTGTGACCACATCACGATATCAAGGAGGTGCACATCGTGGCTAAAAAAGTAGAAAAAGTAGTTAAATTACAAATTCCTGCAGGTAAAGCGAACCCAGCACCACCAGTTGGTCCAGCATTAGGTCAAGCAGGTGTGAACATCATGGGATTCTGTAAAGAATTCAATGCACGTACACAAGAACAAGCAGGTTTAATCATTCCGGTAGAAATCAGTGTATATGAAGATCGTTCATTTACATTCATTACTAAAACTCCACCGGCTCCAGTACTACTTAAAAAAGCAGCTGGCGTTGAAAAAGGTTCAGGTGAACCTAATAAAACAAAAGTTGCATCAGTAACTAAAGATCAAGTACGCGAAATTGCTCAAACTAAAATGCAAGACTTAAACGCTGCAGACGAAGAAGCAGCTATGCGTATTATCGAAGGTACTGCACGTAGCATGGGTATCACTGTAGAATAATTAAGCGTATTAACGAATTTAATTTTAAAAATGAACTTAATTTAGACGATAAAAGCAGGTAACAGAGAAGGTAAACAATTGATATTGTCTATGAGTAAGAGGACGGGACATAAATTATATTTCTGGACCACTCTCTTTCCACTGTTATCTGCTCTTAACTTGCGATAGGCAAGTAAATGTGGGAGGAAATTCCGCTAAAACCACTAAAGGAGGAACAATAAATGGCTAAAAAAGGTAAAAAGTATCAAGAAGCAGCTAGCAAAGTTGATCGTACTCAACACTATAGTGTTGAAGAAGCAATTAAATTAGCTAAAGAAACTAGCATTGCTAACTTTGACGCGTCTGTTGAAGTAGCTTTCCGTTTAGGAATTGATACACGTAAAAATGACCAACAAATCCGTGGTGCAGTTGTTTTACCTAACGGTACTGGTAAATCTCAACGTGTATTAGTTTTCGCTAAAGGCGATAAAATCACTGAAGCTGAAGAAGCAGGTGCAGATTATGTAGGAGAATCAGACTACGTACAAAAAATCCAACAAGGTTGGTTTGATTTCGACGTAGTTGTTGCTACTCCAGACATGATGGGCGAAGTTGGTAAATTAGGTCGTGTATTAGGACCTAAAGGTTTAATGCCTAACCCTAAAACAGGTACAGTAACAATGGATGTTAAAAAAGCTGTAGAAGAAATTAAAGCTGGTAAAGTTGAATATCGTGCTGAAAAAGCAGGTATCGTACATGCTTCAATCGGTAAAGTTTCATTCGACGATGAAAAATTAGTTGAAAACTTTAAAGCTTTACAAGACGTTTTAGCAAAAGCTAAACCATCTTCTGCTAAAGGTACTTACTTCAAATCTGTTGCTGTAACTACAACAATGGGTCCTGGAGTTAAAGTTGATACTTCATCTTTCAAACTATAAATTTTAAATAATGCAACATGATTACAGACTGAAGGAAGCAATCTTTCAGTCTGTAAATTTTTTGTTGACTTATTACAACAAAGCAGTTATATTATTAATTGTGATTATTTTACCTAAGACAGTAGGAGTTATTTATAACTTAAAACTCATCCTACCGAGGCTAAAATTGACTTGAACGTGATGATTAATGATCTTTCAAGCACTTTTTGCCGTGGGTAGAAAGTGCTTTTTTTATTGCTATTAAAAAAAGCACCGAAAAAATTTAAATGGAGGTGTCTGAATGTCTGCTATCATTGAAGCAAAAAAACAACAAGTAGATACTATTGCTGAACAACTTAAAAATTCAGTATCAACAGTTATCGTTGACTACCGTGGTTTAACAGTAGCAGAAGTTACTGAATTACGTTCACAATTACGTGAAGCAGGTGTTGAGTACAAAGTTTACAAAAACACTATGGTTCGTCGTGCAGCTGAACAAGCAGGTATCGAAGGCTTAGATGAATTCTTAACAGGTCCTACAGCTATCGCAACTTCAACTGAAGATGTTGTAGCTCCAGCGAAAGTTATCGCAGGATTTGCTAAAGAACACGAAGCTTTAGAAGTTAAAACAGGCGTTATGGAAGGTAGCGTAATCTCAGCTGAAGAAGTTAAAACTGTTGGTTCATTACCTTCACACGATGGTCTTGTATCAATGCTTTTATCAGTATTACAAGCTCCAGTACGCAACTTCGCTTATGCAGTTAAAGCCGTTGGTGAACAAAAAGAAGAAAGCGCTGAATAATCGCGCATAAAAAATTAAATTAAATGGAGGAATTTTAAAATGGCTAATCAAGAACAAATCATTGAAGCAATTAAAGAAATGTCAGTATTAGAATTAAACGATTTAGTAAAAGCAATTGAAGAAGAATTTGGTGTAACTGCAGCAGCTCCAGTAGCAGCAGCAGGTGCAGCTGGTGGCGGCGACGCAGCAGCTGAAAAAACTGAATTTGATGTTGAATTAACTTCAGCTGGATCTTCAAAAATCAAAGTTGTTAAAGCAGTTAAAGAAGCAACTGGCTTAGGATTAAAAGATGCTAAAGAATTAGTAGACGGAGCTCCTAAAGTAATTAAAGAAGCTATGCCTAAAGAAGATGCAGAAAAACTTAAAGAACAATTAGAAGAAGTTGGAGCTACTGTAGAATTAAAATAGTTTCTACTCTCTAATTAAATAGTTAGGTTGAAGAGATTTGTTCGACCAACTTTATAAGTTTTGTCGAGTCAAATACAACCTGAATTCTTTGAGAAATTAAAACCCCGTTATTGCGATAACGGGGTTTTTAATTACCTTGTAATTATATTTAGTATTATAGATTAACTAGCTTAAGCATACGAATAAATTTTAATTGAGGTGTGGACATGAGTCACTACTATGATGAAAATCCTGAAGTGAAAAGCAATCACAAGAAAATAAGTTATCATTTTGATAAGGTGCATTTAGAGTTCACGACTGACACCGGTGTGTTCTCAAAAGATAGAGTGGATTATGGTTCGGATTTGTTAATTAAAACATTTTTAAAGGAACATCCGCCTGGACCTAGTAAATATATTGCCGATGTTGGTTGCGGATATGGGCCTATCGGATTAACTATTGCTAAAGTTTCGCCACACCATCAATTATATATGTTAGATGTAAATAATAGAGCATTGGCTCTTACTGGAATGAATAAAACTAAAAATCAAATTGAAAATGCTGAAATAATAGAAAGTGACTGCTTGTCAGGTGTAAGCGATCAACAATTTGATTACATTCTGACAAATCCACCTATTAGAGCTGGTAAAGATGTAGTGCATAGAATTTTTGAAGAGGCTTATTGCAAATTAAAAGATCAAGGTGCACTCTATGTTGTGATACAAAAGAAACAAGGTATGCCATCTGCAAAGAAGAAAATGCAAGAATGCTTTAACCATGTAGAAGTCGTTAATAAGAGTAAAGGATATTATATTTTGAAAAGTTTAAAAGGTTGATTTCAAAATCGTATTCTGATATAGTTATAAAATGTAAAAATTTATGTTCAATAAGTGTGTACTTTTACGTAAAAGGATAAATAAATTAAGTATAAATATAAATCGAAAATGGTGTCATCATAAGTGTTGCCGTTTTCTTTTTGTCTTTTATATTCTTTATTGTGTCCTATTTCAATGTATAAGTAAAACACACAATTTTTGAGGGGTGAATCTGTTTGGCAGGTCAAGTTGTCCAATATGGAAGACATCGTAAACGTAGAAATTACGCGAGAATTTCAGAAGTATTAGAATTACCAAACTTAATAGAAATTCAAACAAAATCTTACGATTGGTTCCTTAAAGAAGGTTTATTAGAGATGTTCAGAGACATTTCTCCAATTGAAGATTTCACAGGTAACCTATCTTTAGAATTTGTAGATTATAGATTAGGTGAACCAAAATACGATTTAGAAGAATCAAAAAATCGTGACGCTACTTATGCTGCACCTCTTCGTGTCAAAGTACGTCTTATTATTAAAGAAACAGGCGAAGTTAAAGAACAAGAAGTCTTCATGGGTGATTTCCCATTAATGACAGACACTGGTACATTTGTAATCAATGGTGCTGAACGTGTTATCGTATCTCAATTGGTACGTTCACCATCCGTTTACTTCAATGAAAAGATTGATAAAAATGGACGTGAAAACTACGATGCAACTATTATTCCTAACCGTGGTGCTTGGTTAGAATATGAAACTGACGCAAAAGATGTAGTGTACGTTCGTATCGATAGAACTCGTAAATTACCATTAACTGTATTATTACGTGCACTTGGTTTTTCAAGTGATCAAGAAATCATTGATTTACTAGGAGAAAGTGAATATTTACGTAATACATTAGAAAAAGATGGTACTGAAAACACAGAACAAGCTTTATTAGAAATTTATGAACGTTTACGTCCTGGCGAACCACCAACAGTAGAAAATGCTAAAAGCTTATTATACTCACGTTTCTTTGACCCTAAACGTTATGATTTAGCAAGCGTAGGTCGTTATAAAGCTAATAAGAAATTACACTTAAAACATCGTTTATTCAATCAAAAATTAGCAGAGCCTATTGTTAACAGTGAAACAGGCGAAATTGTAGCTGAAGAAGGCACAGTACTAGATCGTCGTAAGATTGATGAAATTATGGAAGTTCTAGAAACAAACGCTAATAGCGAAGTCTTTGAACTTGAAGGTAGCGTTATTGACGAACCAGTTGAAATTCAATCAATCAAAGTATACGTACCTAATGACGAGGAAGGTCGTACAACTACTGTTATCGGTAATGCATTACCAGACTCAGAAGTTAAATGTATAACTCCAGCTGATATCATAGCTTCAATGAGTTACTTCTTTAACTTATTAAATGGCATTGGTTATACAGATGATATCGACCACTTAGGTAATCGTCGTTTACGCTCAGTTGGTGAATTATTACAAAACCAATTCCGTATCGGTTTATCAAGAATGGAACGTGTCGTGCGTGAAAGAATGTCAATCCAAGACACTGATTCAATTACACCACAACAATTAATCAATATTCGTCCAGTTATTGCATCAATTAAAGAATTCTTTGGTAGTTCTCAATTATCACAATTCATGGACCAAGCTAACCCATTAGCTGAGTTGACTCACAAACGTCGTCTATCAGCATTAGGGCCTGGTGGTTTAACTCGTGAACGTGCTCAAATGGAAGTACGTGACGTTCATTACTCACACTATGGTCGTATGTGTCCAATTGAAACACCAGAGGGTCCAAATATTGGTTTAATTAACTCATTATCAAGTTATGCGCGAGTAAATGAATTTGGTTTCATTGAGACACCGTATCGTAAAGTTGATTTAGATACGAACTCTATTACAGATCAAATCGATTACTTAACTGCTGATGAAGAAGATAGCTACGTAGTTGCCCAAGCCAACTCACGTTTAGACGAAAATGGTCGTTTCTTAGATGACGAGGTTGTTTGTCGTTTCCGTGGTAATAACACAGTTATGGCGAAAGAAAAAATGGATTACATGGATGTATCACCTAAACAAGTTGTATCAGCAGCTACAGCATGTATTCCATTCTTAGAAAACGATGACTCTAACCGTGCATTAATGGGTGCGAACATGCAACGTCAAGCGGTACCATTGATGAACACTGAAGCACCATTTGTTGGTACTGGTATGGAACATGTGGCTGCACGTGACTCTGGTGCTGCAATCACTGCTAAACACAGAGGTCGTGTTGAGCACGTTGAATCTAGTGAAATTTTAGTGCGTCGTTTAGTTGAGGAAAATGGCACTGAACACGAAGGTGAATTAGACCGTTATCCATTAGCTAAATTCAAACGTTCTAACACAGGTACTTGTTATAACCAACGTCCAATTGTTTCAGTTGGTGACGTGGTTGAATATAATGAAATCCTTGCCGATGGTCCTTCAATGGAATTAGGTGAAATGGCATTAGGACGAAATGTAGTTGTTGGTTTCATGACTTGGGACGGTTACAACTACGAGGATGCTGTAATTATGAGTGAACGTTTAGTTAAAGATGACGTTTACACTTCTATTCACATTGAGGAATATGAATCAGAAGCTCGTGATACTAAATTAGGACCTGAAGAAATCACTCGAGATATCCCTAACGTATCTGAAAGTGCACTTAAAAACCTAGATGATAGAGGTATCGTCTATGTAGGTGCTGAAGTTAAGGATGGCGACATTTTAGTTGGTAAAGTGACGCCTAAAGGTGTAACTGAGTTAACAGCTGAAGAAAGATTATTACATGCAATTTTCGGCGAAAAAGCTCGTGAAGTTCGCGATACTTCATTACGTGTGCCACACGGTGCAGGTGGTATTGTACTAGATGTTAAAGTGTTTAATCGTGAAGAAGGAGACGACACATTATCTCCAGGTGTAAACCAATTAGTAAGAGTTTATATCGTTCAAAAACGTAAAATTCATGTTGGGGACAAAATGTGTGGTCGTCACGGTAACAAAGGTGTTATTTCTAAAATTGTTCCTGAAGAAGATATGCCTTACTTACCAGATGGACGCCCAATTGATATCATGTTAAACCCACTTGGTGTACCATCACGTATGAACATCGGACAAGTCCTTGAGTTGCACTTAGGTATGGCTGCTAAGAACCTAGGCATCCACGTTGCATCTCCAGTATTTGATGGTGCTAACGATGAGGATGTATGGTCTACTATCGAAGAAGCAGGGATGGCTCGCGATGGTAAAACTGTATTATATGATGGACGTACAGGTGAACCATTCGATAACCGTATTTCTGTAGGTGTTATGTATATGCTTAAACTTGCTCACATGGTTGATGACAAGTTACACGCACGTTCAACTGGTCCATACTCACTTGTTACACAACAACCACTTGGTGGTAAAGCACAATTCGGTGGTCAACGTTTCGGTGAGATGGAGGTATGGGCACTTGAAGCTTATGGTGCTGCATATACTTTACAAGAAATCTTAACTTATAAATCTGACGATACTGTAGGTCGTGTAAAAACTTACGAATCTATCGTTAAAGGTGAAAACATCTCTAGACCAAGTGTTCCTGAATCATTCAGAGTATTGATGAAAGAACTACAAAGTTTAGGATTAGATGTTAAAGTGATGGATGAGCAAAACAACGAAATTGAAATGGTGGACGTTGATGATGAAGATGCAACAGAACGCAAAGTAGATTTACAACAAAAAGATGCTCCTGAATCACAAAAGGAAACAACTGATTAAAAAGCACTTAAGATAAAAGGATTCTTAAAGAGGTAATGAAATGTGAATCATTTCAACCTCTTTAAAGTATTCGATTTCAATGAAGATAAATCAATCAAATAGCACAGCTAATCTAAATTGAAGGAGGTAGGCTCCTTGATTGATGTAAATAATTTCCATTATATGAAAATAGGATTAGCTTCACCTGAAAAAATTCGTTCATGGTCTTATGGTGAAGTTAAGAAACCTGAAACAATTAACTATCGTACTTTAAAACCAGAAAAAGATGGTCTTTTCTGTGAGAGAATTTTTGGACCTACGAAAGACTGGGAATGTAGTTGTGGTAAGTACAAACGTGTACGCTACAAAGGTATGGTATGTGACAGATGTGGCGTTGAAGTAACTAAATCAAAAGTGCGTCGTGAAAGAATGGGACACATTGAATTAGCAGCACCTGTATCACATATTTGGTATTTCAAAGGAATTCCAAGTCGTATGGGTCTATTGCTAGACATGTCTCCAAGAGCATTAGAAGAAGTCATCTACTTCGCTTCTTATGTTGTAGTAGATCCAGGCCCTACTGGATTAGAAAAGAAAACATTATTGTCTGAAGCAGAGTTCAGAGAATATTATGATAAATATCCTAATCAATTCGTAGCTAAAATGGGTGCTGAAGGTATTAAAGACCTATTAGAAGAAATTGATTTAGATGAAGAACTAAAACTGTTAAGAGATGAGTTAGAGTCTGCTACTGGTCAAAGACTAACTCGTGCAATTAAACGTTTAGAAGTGGTTGAATCATTCAGAAATTCAGGAAACAATCCTTCATGGATGATTTTAGATGTACTTCCAATCATCCCACCTGAAATTCGTCCAATGGTTCAATTAGACGGTGGACGTTTTGCTACAAGTGATTTAAACGACTTATATCGTCGTGTAATCAACCGTAACAATCGTTTGAAACGTTTATTAGACTTAGGTGCACCTGGCATCATCGTTCAAAACGAAAAACGTATGTTACAAGAAGCAGTAGACGCTTTAATTGATAACGGACGTCGTGGTCGTCCAGTTACTGGACCAGGTAACCGTCCATTAAAATCACTTTCACACATGTTAAAAGGTAAACAAGGTCGTTTCCGTCAAAACTTACTTGGTAAACGTGTTGACTATTCAGGTCGTTCGGTTATCGCCGTTGGGCCAAGCTTAAAAATGTATCAATGTGGATTGCCTAAAGAAATGGCACTTGAACTATTTAAACCATTCGTTATGAAGGAATTAGTTCAACGTGAAATTGCTACAAATATCAAAAATGCGAAAAGTAAGATCGAACGCATGGATGATGAAGTTTGGGATGTATTAGAAGATGTTATCACTGAACACCCAGTATTACTTAACCGTGCACCAACGCTTCATAGACTTGGTATCCAAGCATTTGAACCAACATTAGTTGAGGGTCGTGCAATCCGTCTTCACCCACTTGTAACAACAGCTTACAATGCGGACTTTGACGGTGACCAAATGGCGGTTCACGTACCATTATCAAAAGAAGCACAAGCTGAGGCACGTATGTTAATGCTTGCGGCACAAAACATCCTTAACCCGAAAGATGGTAAACCAGTTGTTACACCATCTCAAGATATGGTATTAGGTAACTACTATTTAACATTAGAACGTAAAGATGCTGTTAATACTGGTGCGATTTTCAATGACACTAATGAAGTATTAAAAGCTTATGCGAACGGTCATGTACACTTACACACTCGTATTGGCGTGCATGCAAGCTCATTCAACAACCCAACGTTCACAGATGCTCAAAATAGTAAAATCTTAGTTACTTCAGTAGGTAAAATTATTTTCAATGAAATCATTCCTGATTCATTTGCATATATTAATGAACCTAGTCAAGCAAATTTAGAAGATACTACGCCAGATAAATACTTCATAGATCCGACTCAATTAGGTGAGGGTGGCTTAAAAGAATACTTTGAAAATGAAGAACTTATTGAGCCATTCAATAAGAAATTCTTAGGAAACATCATTGCAGAAGTATTCAATAGATTTAGTATTACTGACACATCTATGATGTTAGATAGAATGAAAGACTTAGGTTTCAAATTCTCATCTAAAGCTGGTATTACTGTTGGTGTATCTGACATCGTGGTACTTCCAGACAAACAAGATATCTTAGATGAACATGAAAAATTAGTTGAACGTGTAACTAAACAATATAATCGTGGTTTAATCACTGAAGATGAACGTTATAACGCTGTTGTTGAAATTTGGACTGACGCAAAAGATCAAATTCAAGGCGAATTAATGCAATCTCTTGAGAAAACAAACCCTATTTTCATGATGAGTGATTCTGGTGCCCGTGGTAACGCATCTAACTTCACGCAATTAGCAGGTATGCGTGGATTAATGGCTGCACCATCAGGTAAAATTATCGAATTGCCAATCACATCATCATTCCGTGAAGGTTTAACAGTATTAGAATACTTCATCTCAACTCACGGTGCTCGTAAAGGTCTTGCCGATACAGCTCTTAAAACAGCTGACTCTGGTTACCTTACTCGTCGTCTTGTTGACGTTGCGCAAGATGTTATCGTACGTGAAGAAGACTGTGGCACTGACCGTGGTTTATTAGTTTCTGATATCAAAGAAGGTACAGAAATGATTGAACCATTTATTGAACGTATCGAAGGTCGTTATTCTAAAGAAACAATTCGTCATCCTGAAACTGATGAAGTAATCATTCGTCCAGACGAATTAATTACTGCAGATATCGCTAAGAAAATTACTGATGCTGGTATTGAACAAATGTACATCCGCTCAGCGTTTACTTGTAACACTCGTCACGGTGTTTGTGAAAAATGTTACGGTAAAAACCTTGCTACAGGTGAAAAAGTTGAAGTCGGTGAAGCAGTTGGTACGATTGCCGCTCAATCAATCGGTGAGCCAGGTACACAGCTTACAATGCGTACATTCCACACTGGTGGGGTAGCAGGAAGCGATATCACTCAAGGTCTTCCACGTATCCAAGAAATCTTCGAGGCACGTAACCCTAAAGGACAAGCTGTTATTACTGAAATCGAAGGTGTAGTAGAAGACATTAAACTAGCTAAAGATCGCCAACAAGAAATTGTTGTTAAAGGTGCTAACGAAACTAGATCATATCTAGCTTCAGGTACTTCAAGACTTAAAGTTGAAGTTGGTCAATCAGTGGCACGTGGTGAAGTTCTTACTGAAGGTTCAATTGAGCCTAAAAACTACTTAGCAGTAGCAGGACTTAATGCGACTGAAAGTTACCTATTAAAAGAAGTTCAAAAAGTTTACCGTATGCAAGGTGTTGAAATCGACGATAAACACGTTGAAGTTATGGTTAGACAAATGTTACGTAAAGTTCGTATCATTGAAGCTGGTGACACTAAATTATTACCAGGTTCTCTTGTGGACATTCACAGCTTTACTGATGCTAACAGAGAAGCCTTTAAACACCGTAAACGTCCAGCAACTGCTAAACCAGTATTGCTTGGTATTACAAAAGCTTCTCTTGAAACTGAAAGCTTCTTATCAGCTGCGTCATTCCAAGAAACAACACGCGTTCTTACAGATGCAGCAATTAAAGGTAAACGCGATGACTTACTTGGACTTAAAGAAAACGTTATTATCGGTAAGCTAATCCCAGCAGGTACTGGTATGAGACGTTACAGTGATGTTCAATATGATAAAACATCAGCTCCTGTAGCAGATGTAACTGAAGATGTTGAGATTACTGAATAAATTTTAACTTGAGAGTGAGGAGTTAATACCTCACTCTCTTATATATTTATTTTTAAAAGCTTAGAGTTATTGTTGACTATGTGTATTAAAAAATGTTAATATATTAAAGGTTGATGCAAGCAGAACTTTGGAGGATATGTACATGTCTAATGAAAAAGTTGCACGCTTTAACAAACAACACTATGTAGTTGGTCTTAAAGAAACGCTTAAAGCGTTAAAGAAAGATCAAGTTGCATCATTGATTATCGCTAAAGACGTTGAAGTTCATTTATTAACTCGCGTGTTAAGCTATATCAATCAAGAAAATATACCAGTGACATTTTTTTCTAGCCAGCGGGCTTTAGGAGAATATGTAGGTATCAATGTTAATGCAACTATTGTTGCGTTATTGAATGAGAATTAGTAAGTATGATGCTTACTAAATTTTATTTAACCTTAAAATGAACCACCTGGATGTGTGGGATTAAAAAATGAAGAGAGGAGGACACATTCAATGCCAACTATTAACCAATTAGTACGTAAACCAAGAAAAAGCAAAACTAAGAAATCAGATTCACCAGCTTTAAACAGAGGTTTCAATAGTAAAAAGAAACAATTTACTAACTTAAACTCACCTCAAAAACGTGGTGTTTGTACTCGTGTAGGTACTATGACACCTAAAAAACCTAACTCAGCGTTACGTAAATATGCACGTGTGCGTTTATCAAATAACATTGAAATCAACGCATACATCCCTGGTATCGGACACAACTTACAAGAACACAGTGTAGTACTTGTACGTGGTGGACGTGTTAAAGACTTACCTGGTGTGCGTTATCATATTGTACGTGGTGCACTTGATACTTCAGGTGTTGATGGACGTAGACAAGGTCGTTCATTATACGGAACTAAAAAACCTAAAAATTAAGTTTAAGATTACGTAAATTTTAAATACATTTTTAAAGATTATACTATAATAGGAAGGGAGGATTTACATTATGCCTCGTAAAGGATCAGTACCAAAAAGAGACGTATTACCGGATCCAATTCATAACTCTAAGTTAGTTACTAAATTAATTAACAAAATTATGTTAGACGGTAAACGCGGAACAGCTCAAAGAATTCTTTATTCTGCATTCGACTTAGTTGAACAACGTAGTGGTCGTGATGCATTAGAAGTATTCGAAGAAGCAATCAATAACATTATGCCAGTATTAGAAGTTAAAGCTCGTCGTGTGGGTGGTTCTAACTACCAAGTACCAGTTGAGGTACGCCCAGAACGTCGTACTACTTTAGGATTACGTTGGTTAGTAAACTACGCTCGTCTTCGTGGTGAGAAAACTATGGAAGATCGTTTAGCTAACGAAATCTTAGACGCTGCAAATAATACAGGTGGTGCAGTCAAAAAACGTGAGGACACTCACAAAATGGCTGAAGCAAACAAAGCATTTGCTCACTACCGTTGGTAAGATAAAAGCTTTTACCCTGAGTGTGTTCCGTTATAAGGTTTACCAATAATGGCTCATGCTTAGGGCATCGCCATATCTATAGTACTTATTCAGTAAATACTGGAAGGAGAAAAACACATGGCAAGAGACTTTTCTTTGAAAAATACTCGTAACATCGGTATCATGGCTCACATTGATGCTGGTAAGACTACTACGACTGAACGTATTCTTTATTACACAGGTCGTATCCACAAAATTGGTGAAACACACGAAGGTGCTTCACAAATGGACTGGATGGAACAAGAACAAGACCGTGGTATCACAATCACATCTGCTGCAACAACAGCACAATGGGATGGCCACCGTGTCAACATTATCGATACACCTGGACACGTAGACTTCACTGTTGAAGTTGAACGTTCATTACGTGTACTTGACGGTGCGGTTACTGTACTTGATGCTCAATCAGGTGTAGAACCTCAAACTGAAACAGTTTGGCGTCAAGCAACTACTTATGGCGTACCACGTATCGTATTCGTAAACAAAATGGATAAATTAGGTGCTAACTTCGAATATTCAGTAAGCACTTTACATGATCGTTTACAAGCAAATGCTGCACCTATCCAATTACCAATTGGTGCCGAAGATGAATTCGAAGCAATCATTGACTTAGTTGAAATGAAATGCTTTAGATATACAAATGATTTAGGTACAGAAATCGATGAAATTGAAATTCCTGGCGATCACAAAGAAAGAGCTGAAGAAGCTCGTGCTCAATTAATCGAAGCTGTTGCTGAAAGCAACGACGAATTAATGGAGAAATATCTTGGTGACGAAGAAATTTCTATCGATGAATTAAAAGCTGCTATCCGTAAAGCAACTACTGACGTAGAATTTTACCCAGTACTTTGTGGTACAGCATTCAAAAACAAAGGTGTTCAATTAATGCTTAATGCAGTAATTGACTACTTACCTTCACCATTAGACGTTAAACCAATCATTGGTCACCGTGCTAATAACCCTGAAGAAGAAGTTGTTGCTAAACCAGACGATTCAGCTGAATTCGCTGCATTAGCGTTCAAAGTTATGACTGACCCTTATGTTGGTAAATTAACATTCTTCCGTGTGTACTCAGGTACATTAACTTCAGGTTCATACGTGAAGAACTCTACTAAAGATAAACGTGAACGTGTAGGTCGTTTATTACAAATGCACGCAAACTCACGTCAAGAAATCGATACTGTTTACTCAGGCGATATCGCTGCTGCGGTAGGTCTTAAAGAAACAGGTACTGGTGATACTTTATGTGGTGAGAAAAACGACATTATCTTGGAATCAATGGAATTCCCAGAGCCAGTTATCCACTTATCTGTTGAACCAAAATCTAAAGCTGACCAAGATAAAATGACTCAAGCTTTAGTTAAATTACAAGAAGAAGACCCAACATTCCATGCACATACTGATGAAGAAACTGGACAAGTTATCATCGGTGGTATGGGTGAATTACACTTAGACATCTTAGTTGACCGTATGAAGAAAGAATTTAACGTTGAATGTAATGTAGGTGCTCCTATGGTTTCATACCGTGAAACATTCAAGCAATCTGCACAAGTTCAAGGTAAATTCTCTCGTCAATCTGGTGGTCGTGGTCAATACGGTGATGTTCATATCGAATTCACACCTAACGAAACAGGTGGAGGTTTCGAATTCGAAAACTCTATCGTTGGTGGTGTAGTTCCACGTGAATACATTCCATCAGTTGAACAAGGTCTTAAAGATGCTATGGAAAATGGTGTCTTAGCTGGTTATCCATTAATCGATGTTAAAGCAAAATTATTTGATGGTTCTTACCACGATGTCGATTCATCTGAAATGGCCTTCAAAATTGCTGCATCATTAGCGCTTAAAGAAGCTGCTAAAAAATGTGATCCAGTTATCTTAGAACCAATGATGAAAGTAACTATCGAAATGCCTGAAGAATACATGGGCGATATCATGGGTGACGTAACTGCTCGTCGTGGACGTGTAGATGGTATGGAACCTCGTGGTAATGCACAAGTTGTAAATGCCTTTGTACCACTTTCAGAAATGTTTGGTTACGCAACTTCATTACGTTCTAACACTCAAGGTCGCGGTACTTACACTATGTACTTTGACCACTATGCAGAAGTTCCTAAATCAATCGCTGATGAAATCATCAAGAAAAATAAAGGTGAGTAATTTAACTTGTTAAGACTAGCCATGCTAGGTTAAAATACAGGTTGAGCTTATTGTTAAGCTATCACTTTTATGATTTGATTTTTAAGGGTAAATGCATTATAAAAGAATTATAAATTCTTTTAGGCTTAACTCAATCAATTATCTTCTCATGATGGTGAGAAACTATCATGAGAGATAAATTTGAAATAACTTTTACTAAGAATAGGAGAGATTTAATAATGGCAAAAGAAAAATTTGATCGCTCAAAAGAACATGCCAATATTGGTACTATCGGTCACGTTGACCATGGTAAAACAACTTTAACAGCTGCTATCGCAACTGTATTAGCTAAAAATGGTGACACTGTTGCACAATCATACGACATGATTGACAACGCTCCAGAAGAAAAAGAACGTGGTATTACAATCAATACTGCACACATCGAGTATCAAACTGACAAACGTCACTATGCTCACGTTGACTGCCCAGGACACGCTGACTATGTTAAAAACATGATCACTGGTGCTGCTCAAATGGACGGCGGTATCTTAGTAGTATCTGCTGCTGACGGTCCAATGCCACAAACTCGTGAACACATCTTATTATCACGTAACGTTGGTGTACCAGCATTAGTTGTATTCTTAAACAAAGTTGACATGGTAGACGACGAAGAATTATTAGAATTAGTTGAAATGGAAGTTCGTGACTTATTAAGCGAATATGACTTCCCAGGTGATGATGTACCTGTAATCGCTGGTTCAGCATTAAAAGCTTTAGAAGGCGATGCTCAATACGAAGAAAAAATCTTAGAATTAATGCAAGCAGTTGATGATTACATTCCAACTCCAGAACGTGATTCTGACAAACCATTCATGATGCCAGTTGAGGACGTATTCTCAATCACTGGTCGTGGTACTGTTGCTACAGGCCGTGTTGAACGTGGTCAAATCAAAGTTGGTGAAGAAGTTGAAATTATTGGTATCAAAGAAACTTCTAAAACAACTGTTACTGGTGTAGAAATGTTCCGTAAATTATTAGACTACGCTGAAGCTGGTGACAACATCGGTGCTTTATTACGTGGTGTTGCTCGTGAAGACGTACAACGTGGTCAAGTATTAGCTGCTCCTGGTTCAATCACACCACACACTAAATTCAAAGCGGAAGTTTACGTTTTATCTAAAGACGAAGGTGGACGTCACACTCCATTCTTCAGTAACTACCGCCCACAATTCTATTTCCGTACTACTGACGTAACTGGTGTTGTTAACTTACCAGAAGGTACTGAAATGGTTATGCCTGGCGACAACGTTGAAATGACAGTTGAATTAATCGCTCCTATCGCTATTGAAGACGGTACTCGTTTCTCAATCCGTGAAGGTGGACGTACTGTTGGATCAGGCGTTGTAACTGAAATCTTCGAATAATATTTATTATTCATTATTTCAAAGAGACTCCCAGTTTGGGAGTCTTTTTTTATTCCAATTTTTACATATAATTCCTATTTTTTTATTCAGAAAAGCTCGTTTAGCTGAGAGTAAGTTAACTCAGTATTAAATTTTCATTTTCCTCACAAAAAAAGCATGTTCTATCTTACTTATTTAAAAGTAAGGTAGAACACGCTCTATATATTATAAATCGTTAAAATACATGTTCAATTTCTAGTATTTTAAGAAATTCGCTTGCAGCATATTTAAAAGATGATTCATCTATATCAAAGTATGGATTATGATGTGGCGCGGTTATACCTTTATCCTCATTACCACAACCTGTTAAGAAAAAGGCACCTGGACGTACTTTAAGATAATGTGAAAAATCTTCGCCAATCATCATCAAATCTGATTCATTAAATCTTAAATGTAAATCATTCGCTGCTTGTTTAACAACCTCATAAGATTGCGGATGATTGTGTACAGGTAAATAGCCTTTAATATAATTCATGTCATAAGTAATATCATTAGCAACAGCTAAGCCCTGTAATAGTTTATCCATTTTATTCTTAATATGGTTTTGTAACTCGGTGTCAAATGTACGAACAGTTCCTTTACAAAAGGCAGTATCCGGAATAACACTATCTGTTGATCCAGCTTGTACCATCCCAAATGTCACTACAGCTTCTTTAACTGGGTCTATCGTCCTAGAGACAATCTTTTGTGCACTTAAAATAAATTCAGCCATAATGACTATAGGATCAATGGTTTCATGGGGTTTAGCCCCATGTCCACCGCTACCTTTGATCGTGATACTAAACTCATCAGGTGATGCCATAATCGCACCAGGTCTAGAGTAGATAGTACCTGAAGGGTAACCACTCCATAAATGTGTACCATAGATTTTATCAACATCTTGAAGACAACCATCATCAATCATTTCCTGAGAGCCACCAGGCATAATTTCTTCCCCATATTGGAAGATGAATACAACGTTTCCTTTTAATAAATGGCGGTGTTCATTTACTATTTCAGCAACTCCAAGTAATATTGCCGTGTGACCATCATGACCACATGCATGCATACAGCCCTCGTTTTTAGAACGGTATGGGACGTCGTTTAATTCTTGAACAGGTAGGGCATCAAAGTCTGCACGAAATGCTATAGTTGGGCCGTTTTCACTACCTTTAAATGTAGCTTTGATACCATTACGGCCAACTGGAGTAACAATATCACATGACAACTGGCTTAATTGATTCACGATAAAGTCATGCGTACGCTTTTCTTCAAAAGAGAGTTCGGGATATTGATGCAAATATCGTCGTAGTTGTACCATTCTTTTCTCTTTTTTGCTAGCCAATTGGAACCAATCAAACACATTTATCACTTCTTCCTTCTTATTATCGTAATTAGTATATCATTATTGATTAAGCTAAAGTAGGCTTTCATATTAATTATTTTTCAATAAAACAATGTGATAACACCTATAAATGATAAGGCTTTCATGATTTTGAAAATTAAGGTATGATTAAAGAAAATAGACAACACAAGGGGGATTTAATTGTGGTTCAATCACTAAATGAGTTTTTAGATGAAAATATACAATATTTAAAAGACAATGGCTTATATAACGAAATTGACTCAATTGAGGGAGCAAATGGTCCTGAAATCAAAATTAATGGTAAAAACTACGTCAATTTATCATCAAATAACTACTTAGGACTTGCTACAAATGAAGATTTAAAAGAAGCAGCTAAAAAAGCAATTGATTCACATGGAGTGGGTGCAGGTGCAGTACGCTCAATTAATGGTACATTGGACTTACATGATGAGTTAGAAGATACACTTGCACAGTTTAAAGGTACTGAAGCAGCTATTGCATATCAATCAGGATTTAATTGTAATATGGCTGCTATATCAGCTGTTATGAATAAAAATGATGCTATTTTATCTGACGAATTAAACCATGCCTCTATTATTGATGGTTGTCGCTTATCTAAAGCTAAAATTATTCGAGTAAATCATTCAGATATGGAGGATTTACGTACAAAAGCTAAAGAAGCTGTTGAGTCTGGACAATACAATAAAGTAATGTATATTACTGATGGTGTATTTAGTATGGATGGGGATGTTGCTAAGCTACCAGAAATTGTAAAAATTGCTGAAGAATTTGGTTTATTAACTTATGTTGATGACGCTCATGGTTCAGGTGTTATGGGTAAAGGTGCAGGTACAGTTAAACATTTCGGTTTACAAGATAAAATTGACTTCCAAATTGGCACATTATCTAAAGCCATTGGTGTTGTAGGTGGTTATGTAGCAGGCTCTAAACAATTAATTGATTGGTTAAAAGCACAATCAAGACCGTTCTTATTCTCGACTTCATTAGCACCTGGAGATACTAAGGCTATTACTGAAGCTGTTAAAAAATTAATGGCATCTACAGAATTACATGATCAATTATGGGATAACGCACAATATTTAAAAGATGGACTCTCTAAATTAGGTTTTAATACTGGGGAATCTGAAACACCAATTACTCCAGTCATTATTGGAGATGAAAAAGATACGCAAGAGTTTAGTAAACGTCTTAAAGAAGAAGGAATCTATGTTAAGTCAATAGTATTCCCAACAGTTCCTAGAGGTACCGGTCGTGTAAGAAATATGCCTACAGCTGCTCATACTAAAGATATGTTAGATAAAGCCCTTGCTGCTTATGAGAAGGTTGGAAAAGAATTAAATATTATATAGATTGTTATTCTTAAGGCACTTGTCTCTTAGAGAGTGAGTGCCTTTAATTTTTCTGATTTAAAATACTTTAATATAGTGGTTTATTCATTTTACAATAATAGTGAAATGAATGGATGAGAAGAGGTATAACGGAGTGGAAGAATTAAGACAACTTACGTATAAAGATGAAGAAACATTCAACGTTTATATTCAAGAATGGTATGACAATAATGAAAAAGTTGTACCAGGAAATACGAATTTAAAAGAATATCAGTCCTTCAAAGATATGGTTGATTATCTTAATCAAGAAAGACCAAGTAAAGATTGGGTTCCCACCACAACATTATTTTATTTTGTTGATGGAAATATTGTGGGCGCGGTGGATATTAGACACGAACTCAATCATCGATTAAGAAACATTGGGGGCCATATTGGGTATGGCGTAGCTCGATCATATAGAGGTAAAGGATATGCCTCAACCTTATTAGGACAAGCCCTTGACTACTTAAAAATACGAAATGTTGAAACAATTCTTATGACTACAAATCCATTCAATTACGCATCTCAAAATGTCATAAAAAAATATGGTGGTTATGAAATCGAACCCTATATTAAAAAGAATGGGAAAGTTGTTAATCGATATCAAATTTTGAATAAATAAAAATCACCCTTCAAAAGAAGGGTGATAGTTGTCAAAAGTTAATTAAATAGTTTTGCTAAAAAGAAGCAAAATCGCAAGGTAATGTGTTAATGCACATTGCCTTTTATTTATAAATAATAGAATAGCACGGAATTTACATTGTCACAACAAAAATTTAATAAATCCGACATTTTAGCTTCATTTATCGGATTACTTATTATTTTAATCAGAGTGTATTATTATATGAGTGAAAGTAACAATGTAAATTATAATTCAAATTTGAAACGATAGAAAAAAATATATTTAAATAATCGGGTGGTATTAATGAAGTATGTAATATATGGAATAAACCTATTTAATTATATTATTTTAATCACTTGGATTAGCCTATCTTTAAATCGTATAAGTGAAGTAGGACCAGATATAGTCTCATTTTTTGCTTTATTTAGCATTTTTTTACTTATTATTTCATTGATATTTAGTTTTATATCAAGAACTCAAGATGATATTAAGGATACACTCAATATGAGTATTTTTATCAATTTATTTAATTTAGTGATACTCACATCGATACTTTTAGCAATACTATTTTAATCATTCAATTATGTTAGATATTAAAATCTAAGGGAATGTTATTTAAAAGCGTCATGGTATAAAGGAGAGTTTAAAATGCGATATTTAGATGAACAAACTCAATCAGAGTTATTAAATATGAATGAAGTTATTGAAGAGGTTGGACAAGCGCTAAAAGCATTTTCAGAAGGTAAAACTGAAACCCCATTACGACATGTGTTGCCATTTAATAAACACAATCGATACTTAGTGATGCCAGCATTATCAGATGAATTAAAAATTGTCGGATTAAAAACCGTTTCATTTGCTCCTGATAATCCTAAAAAAGGTAAAGCAACAATTACAGGCTCAGTAATACTAAGCGATTATGAAACGGGGGAAACGCTAGCAGTACTAGATGGTGGTTATTTAACTAAAATTAGAACAGGCGCGATTTCTGGTGTGGCTACAAAATATTTATCTCGTGAAGATGCTAAAGTATTAACTGTCATTGGTGCCGGAGTACAAGCTGAAGGTCTCATAGAAGCTGTCATGGCTGTGAGAAATATTGAGGAAGTTCACTTTTCAAGTAGAACTAAGGAAAAAGCTGAAAAGCTTGCTGAAGCAACTCAACAAAAATATGGAGTTAAAGCCAAAACGTATGATCAAGCAGATGAAGCAATGGAGGCTGCGGATATTATAGTTACCGCTACAAATGCTTCAGAACCAGTATATTCACACACGCTACACCCAGGCGTCCATCTTAATGCAGTAGGTTCATTCAAACCTGATATGCAAGAATTACCGTCAGAGTCTATGATGATCGCTAATAAGATTGTTGTTGAATCGACCGAAGCGGCAATGGAAGAGACAGGCGATTTAAAAGTACCTCAGGAAGAGGGTATATTAAATGACAATATGCTATATGGTGAGTTAGGTGATATTGTCTCAGGTAAGAAAGCAGGACGTGAGGACGAAAAAGAGGTAACTTTATTTAAATCAGTGGGTCTAGCCATTGTTGATATTGTAGTAGCTCAGTATTTCTATAAAAAAGCACTTGAAAGTGATAATTAATCATATTATTAATCCCGCTAAAATTAACTAGCGGGATTTTATATGAGTTCTATCATGGTCGATGTCTATAATTATATATAACCTGTTTAACACAAAGTGTAGCTAAAATTAGAAAAACGAGTAGGCTAAATGTACTTAGCATCTCAGGCACTAACTCATGTTTAGTTACAAGTACATAAATATTTTGAAAGATAAATGCTAAAAAGATTAATAAGCTAGATAGCAACCCTACTTGTCGTTGTTTATACGTTTTCAAACCACCATTCATTACGATCACCTACATTATATTTAACTTAAATTAATGATAACGTTTGCATTTATGAATTGCAAACGTAATTGAAGTAGTAGGAGGGCACTGTAACCTCACACAAACGGCAGACTGCTATAAGTGGATGGAGAATTATTTCCCAAGAAATATGACTGTCGCCTTTATATGCCATCTTGTGGATTAATAGTCTCAGTATTTGAACCCCTTTCCGGGACTTACTCTAATCATGTTGATTATCTGCAATAAGCGTGTGTATCTTTTAATTTGGACTAAATTAAAAAGCAACTTTGTCTTATTTAATATTTTCCGTAAGTAGATAATCTTTATGCGTTTGATTAACTATATATGTTTCTTAATAAAATAGAGTTTAATCATAAAAAAGTGACTCTGAGAATGACTATTTTATCTCAGAGTCTCTTGTATATTTAGGCTGACTTTTTGTGAGTATGATTGCTTGATTGTTTACCATTGTCTGATTTATGTGTTGATTTTTTCACTGAAGCTAATTTTCCATTAATGATTCTTTCAGGATTATTAGTATTATATTTATTTAAATTGTGCTTTTGAATATAATTTCCTACGACTTCATCAAGCGAAATACCTTCCTCACGTTGTCCTCCAAACATATCGTAGCCATCACCTTTGTTAGCGGTAAAATCATTGGTAGCAACATAATATGTTTTATTAGGATTTAATTTTTCAAATTTTCCGGTCTCACGATTACGAACTTGAATATCTCGAACTCTTGAGCCAGATTTTTGATTCATATCATAATAAACACGTATTGATTTCGAAACTTGTAAGAAACCGCCATTTGGTGATAGTTGTTTCTTACCATCTTTTGTTTCAGTAGGAGAACCTAGACTATGTTCAAATGCTTTCTTCACATTCGTACCTTTAACTTTAATCTGTGAAATTAAATTACCGAAAGGCAGCACTGTAATAATATCGTTTTGAGTGACTTTTCCTTTAGAGATGGAAGCGCGAATACCACCGCCATTAGTCACTGCGAAATCTGGCTTATGTTTAAAGTTTTTCGCTGCGTAATCCTCCATCGCATCTGTAATTAGATTTCCTAAATTCGTTTCTTGAGTACGAGCTATATTTTTATCGCCTTTAAATTCAACTTTATTATTAGGAATAATCACTTTAGATGTTTCTTTTTTAAATTCATTATTCGCTTTATTTACTTGTTTTTCTATTGAGGGATCAGCTTTTATTTTATTTGTATCTTTGACGTTAATCAGACTCGCTTTTAAATCTGACACTTTATGATGATTAAAAAGAAAACTAATTTTGCCTACATTTTCCAAAGCAGTACCTGTTTGAGCTAAGATACCATGATTATACTTTTTGCCATGTTTTATAACAGAATGTGAGTGACCATCTAAAACTATGATTGGTTTTTTTATTGAGTTATCTTTGGATAATTGTTCAATTAGATAATCTCCACGCCATTCTTTTTTAGTATTTTTATCGATGCCAAGATGAGATAAAACAACATATACATCTGCTTTACCATCCATTTCTTTAATAGCACCTTTCGCACTGCTCAACGGATCTTTAAATTCTACATCTTTCACAGCATCAGGAGAGGTTTTAATTTTAGTTTCGGGAGTTGTAACACCTACTAAACCGTATCGCACACCATTACGTTTAATTATAGTTGAAGGTTTGAAAATGCGCTTCCCGTTTTTATAAATATTTGATGAGATCATTGGAAAATGAAGCTGTTTTTGTAATTTTAATAATTGGTTATAGCCAAAATCAAATTCATGATTACCAATTGTCATAGCGTCATAGCCTACTTTATTCATTGCTTTAGCCATTTCTTCACCTTTTGAATGGTTAGAAACTGGCAATCCTTGAAAGGCATCCCCAGAGTCTAAAACTAAATCTGGTTTTTCTTTATTTTTGAGACCTTTTAATTTAGGCATGCCAATAACACGTCCTTTTTCTTCTACGAAGCGACCATGAATATCATTAGTATGTAATATTGTGTGTTCAGTTTTACTTTGATTGTCATTTGAGTGCGTGTGTTGTTCTGAAGCATTAACGAGGTTAAAGTTTAGTATCGTACCAAGTGTTATAAATAAAGTGATAATAGTGATGATGATTTTTTTCATATAGTTCCTCCTTTTGAAAAATTATATACATTGCAATATTAGCATATAAAAAGAATAAATAATTCTTTTATTTAAAATATTTACTTCGAATTTAAATTTAATTAATAAAACTTCATAGTCTAATGACCAAATAGCAATACAACTAACGTGCTCATACAAAAATCATAAATTAAAAACTACTTATTAAACCCTATAATGTGTTTACTGCATATACAAGAAAGCGCTTTTATTATATAATATTGATGTAAATTAAGAATATGTACATACTAGAAGGACAACGCACTTATGAAATAAACAAGGGGAGATTTTGTAATGAAAAAGATAATGATTACAGGGGCACTTGGCCAAATTGGAACCGAGTTAGTAGTGAAATGTCGAGAAATTTACGGTACAGAAAATGTATTAGCTACAGATATTAGAGAACCTGAAGCAAATTCACCAGTTCAAAATGGTCCATTTGAAATTTTAGATGTTAAAGACAGAGAGCGTATGTATAAGCTTATCGAAGATTTTGGGGCAGACACTTTAATGCATATGGCAGCATTATTATCCGCAACTGCTGAGAAGAATCCATTATTCGCTTGGGATTTAAATATGGGAGGATTAATGAACGCTCTTGAAGCTGCACGTACGTATGAACTACAATTCTTTACACCAAGCTCTATTGGAGCTTTTGGCGCGTCAACGCCTAAAGTAAATACACCACAAGTAACAATCCAACAACCTACTACAATGTACGGTGTTAATAAAGTTGCGGGCGAATTACTGTGTCAGTATTATTATGTTAAGTTTGGCGTAGATACTCGCAGCGTAAGATTTCCAGGACTTATTTCACATGTGAAGGAGCCAGGTGGCGGCACGACTGACTACGCTGTTGAAATTTATTTTAAAGCAGTAAGAGAAGGTCGTTATACAAGCTATATCGATAAGAACACATATATGGATATGATGTATATGGATGATGCCATCGACGCTATTATAAAATTAATGGAAGCAGATGGTGCCAAATTAGAAACGCGTAATGGTTATAATTTAAGTGCAATGAGTATAGAACCTGAAATGGTTAAAAAAGCCATTCAAGAGTACTACCCTAATTTCGAACTAGACTATGATGTTGATCCAGAACGTCAAAATATTGCTTCAACATGGCCTGATAGTATCGATACGAGCTGTTCACGTGGTGAGTGGGGATTTAATCCAAAATATGATTTAGCCTCAATGACTAAGTTGATGCTCGCAACAATTGAAGAAAAAGAAAAGGTTGCTAAATAGAAAATCCTATATAATTAATAACGCAGTTTAGCTAAAACTTACTCCTTTTAAAATTAAAACTTTTAAAAGGAGTTTTTTATATTTTAAATCCAATGTATCTATAACATACGTAAATAACTAAACTTGTAAGTTTAATATGGTAATGTTTAACTAATAAAGAGTACATATTTACATTTGTATATTTATTTTGAATATTTAGAAAACTCATTGAATAGTATAAATGCGATTGATATAATTTAGAGTAACTATTCAATTCGGAGAAATTACTAGGAGGCTATATTCATGTCAGAAAAGGTAAAATTTGAACAACGAGATACATTGAAAGAAAAACCAGACACATCGAAATTAGGATTCGGTCAATATTTTTCAGACTATATGCTAAGTTTGGATTATGATGCGGATAAAGGTTGGCATGATATGAAGATTGTACCTTATGCACCATTTGAAATTTCACCAGCAGCACAAGGTTTACATTATGGTCAAGCGGTATTTGAAGGGCTTAAAGCATATAAACACAACGGTGAAGTGGTATTATTCCGACCAGACCAAAACTTTAAACGTATTAATAATTCTTTAGCGCGTTTAGAAATGCCAGAAGTTGACGAAGAAGCATTATTAGAGGGATTAAAACAACTTATTGATGTTGAACGTGACTGGGTACCAGAGGGTGAAGGGCAATCATTATATATTCGTCCATTCGTATTTGCTACGGAAGGTATTCTAGGTGTACGTGCATCTCAACAATATAAGTTATTAATCATTTTATCGCCTTCAGGTGCGTATTATGGAGGAGACACGTTAAAAACTACTAAAATTTATGTTGAAGACGAATATGTTCGTGCCGTACGTGGAGGAGTAGGATTTGCGAAAGTTGCCGGTAACTATGCTGCTAGTCTACTTGCACAAACTAATGCTAAAAAATTAGGTTATGATCAAGTATTATGGCTAGATGGTGTGGAACAAAAATATGTCGAAGAAGTTGGAAGTATGAATATCTTCTTCGTTGAAAATGGAAAAATAGTCACACCTGCATTAAATGGAAGTATCTTACCAGGTATTACTAGAAAATCAATTATTCAATTAGCTGAAGACTTAGGTTACGAAGTTGAAGAAAGAAAAGTTTCAATTGACGAATTATTCGACGCTTACGACAAAGGTGAACTTACAGAAGTATTTGGTGCAGGTACTGCAGCTGTTATTTCTCCAGTTGGTACGTTACGCTATGAAGACAGAGAAATTGTTATTAATAATAATGAGCCAGGTGAAATCACTCAAAAATTATATGACACATATACTGGTATTCAAAGCGGTAAATTAGAAGATAAATATGGTTGGAGAGTTGAAGTCCCTAACTATTAATGTGTTATACACTGAAAGAGCTTTCTCATTCGAGAAAGCTCTTTTTTGTGAAATAAAGAAACCATAATCCACTTTTCTATAATTATTGAAGTCTCTATATTACAATAATATGTAAATGAATGTACTACAAAAAATCATTTTCAGGAGAGAAGTAAAAATGGAATGGATATTATTTGATAAAGATGGCACGCTAATAGAATTTGATAAAAGTTGGGAAAAAATCGGTGTGCGCCTTGTTGATAAACTATTAGAAACATTTCCTGTGCACGACAAAGAAGTAGCACACCGTCAACTTGGAATTATTGACGATAAAATTGTTCCTGATTCAATTATGGGTTCAGGATCATTAGGAGATATGATTAAATCTTTTAATAAAGTTACTGGTGAAGATACATCTGATTGGGCAAGAAATACTAGCCAAGAACTTGTTGATACTCGTGTTCCTGAAAATAATTGGATTGAAGGTGTACAAGAGACTATTCAGGAGCTTAGAAACGAAGGTTATAAAATTGGTATTGTCACTAGTGATACCAAAAAAGGCGTAGATCAATTTCTAGAAGAAACGCAATCTAAAGAATTATTTGATTTAATTATTTCTACAGAAACTCATGCTGAAGAAAAACCCAATCCAAAAGTGTTGAATCCTTTATTTGATGCTTATGATGTTTCACCAGATCAAGTTGCTATCATTGGTGATACTACAAATGATATGAAAACTGCGGTAAACGCTAAATTAGGTTTAAGTATAGGAGTACTAACTGGTATCGCAAAAAGAGAGGAACTTCATGAAGCGGATGCGGATGTCATTATTGACAGTGCTAAAGATGTAAAACAAATTTTAGATCAATATAAAAAATAACAAAATTAATTAAAAAGCATGGATATTTGAGTGAGTTCAAGTAACCATGCTTTTATTATATTTGTCTTTAAAAAAAGAGGTTTCACTCTACATTTAATTTTAGATGTAAGTTTTAATCGATATTTTCTATTAAACATCATACATTAATTCATTGTTAACCCACCATCAACAGTGAAATTCTGACCAGTGATACCACTTGCTTCATCAGAAGCTAGATAAGCAACCATATTTGCTACATCTTGTGGCGTAGTCACTTTTTTGAGCGGTGTCGTTTGAGCGATTAAGTCGAATACCTCAGGCGTCGTTACTGCACTAGCATCAGTAGTTTTTAATAATCCCCCAGAAACCACATTGGCTGTTACACCATATTGACCTAGCTCTGCAGCGATATTACGAGTAAAACCTATTAAGGCAGCTTTAGCAGTCGTGTATTCATGATAGGGGACGACTGGATTTTGATATAGATTTGTTCCAATATTAATAATTCTGCCTTCCTGTTTTTCAATAAATTGAGGTATGACACTTTGTGTAACATTAAATGCAGCTTTTAAAGTGCCATCAAGTTGTTGTTGATAATCTTCCCAAGTTAAATCTTTGAAGTTCTTTTGTTGATTTGGATCAAATTTAAAATTGACTAGTGCATTATTAATAACAATGTCTATATTACCAAAATGTTCCTTTGCAACTTTGACCATTTGGTCAACTTCGGCACGTTCTGTCACATCAGCTTGAATAGCAATTGCTTTTTCATGACTAATATTCTCAATCAATTTTTCAGCTTTTTCTCTGCTATGTTTATAATTCACAACAACGTTATAACCTTTATTAATTAATGTTTGAGCAATTACCGCTCCTAGACCACGGCTACTTCCAGTAATAATTGCAGTTTTTGACATTTTTAATCCTCCTAAAAATTTTTAAAAAAAGAAGCACAACTTCCGTAAAAAAGTTGTGCTTCTTAGTCATCACATATTATGACAAATTAATATTAAGAGCGTCATCACACTTTCCTACGCTAGTTTAAACTAGATTCAGGTTCAAAGGGTTTGGATAGATTCCATCTCAGTTAAAAACACCCCTAGTGTAAATCATTAACTTGTAGTATTAACCTATATATAATTAGACCGGTTGTCAAAAAATAGAATATAAGCAAAGTTTCAATTCACTTTAAGGTCTTGTATCAACTTGGCGATGAGTCTGGATGATATGAGCTATTTTATCGATAATTGGGTCTAGTGAATCCAGATTTTCGTGGATATCATACTCATTAATATTGACGCGCACCACTGGACAAGCATTAAAATTATTAATCCAATCATCGTAACGTTTGAATAATTTTTTCCAATATTCAGGGTCTGTATTAATTTCCATATCACGACCACGTTGCTTAATACGATCAATCACTTCATCATAATCACATTCTAAATAAATTAACACATCTGGTTTAGGAAAATAAGGTGTCATTACCATAGCGTTAAATAATTCTGAATACGTGTGAAAATCTTCCGGGCTCATTGTACCTTGTTCTTCATGCATTTTCGCAAAAATATCAACATCTTCATAAATAGAACGGTCCTGTACGAAGCCACCACCATATTCAAACATACGCTTTTGTTCTTTAAAGCGTTCCGCTAAAAAGTATATTTGTAGATGAAAACTCCAACGCTCAAAATCATGATAGAATTTATCTAAATAAGGATTATGATCAACATTTTCAAAAGAAGTTTTAAAATTTAATTTATCAGCAAGCGCCTGTGTTAATGTTGACTTTCCGACGCCCACAGTACCTGCAATAGTGATAATTGCATTTTGAGGAATACCAAAATTATTCATCTATATTATCTCCAATCATTGGTTTTATTAATTCTAAAATTTCTTTATAGTCGTCACTATTGTTAACAAAATCTTTCTCAGTTGTGTCAATACGTATGACATTCGCGCCCTCATTTTTTAAGGATTCATAATAAGCTTTATAATCTTGTTTCAGCTTTAATAAATAATCATCCTCAATAGTATGTTCAAAATTACGATTACGTTTAGCTATTCTAGCTTTGAGAACATCTAAATCTGCATCTAAAAAGATAATCATATTAGGCATTTCAAGATCTTCAGTCAAAATATCATAAATGCGACTGAATTTATCGAACTCTTTCGAATCTAATGTGTTATTTGCAAATATTTTATTTTTATGTATGTGGTAATCACTTACAACGCCTTGTTCTAACGCCTCGATATCTTGAATTTGTTTATATCTGTTACATAAAAAGAACATTTCTGTTTGAAAGCTCCACTTTTCTATGTCGTCATAAAAGTCTGATAGAAAAGGATTTTCGTCAACAATTTCTTTCTCTTCGTAATAACCAAGCGTTTGACTTAGCATTCGTGCAAGTGAAGATTTACCAACACCTATAGGTCCTTCAATTGCAATAAATGGTTTATTCATATTCACTTCTCCAAATGTTAAAATAGACAATGAGTATTGTACCATAAGTGAGGTATTGCAACACATATGAGAACTGATAAAGATTACATGCGTTTAGCAATCAAAGAAGCTCAGAAAGCACAAGCTCTAGGGGAGGTGCCCATTGGAGCTGTCATTGTTAAAAATAATCAAGTCATTGCACACGCTCATAATTTAAGAGAATCCTTACAACTACCTACTGCACACGCTGAACACATTGCGATTGAACGTGCATCTAAGGTAGTGGGTAGTTGGCGTTTAGAAGAATGTACTCTTTATGTCACCCTTGAACCCTGCGTGATGTGTGCAGGAGCCATCGTGATGAGTCGAATACCACGAGTGGTTTATGGTGCTGTTGATCCTAAGGGAGGATGTACCGGCAGTTTGATGAACTTGTTAGAGCAGCCTCAATTCAACCACAGAGCTATTGTTGAGTCGGGTATTTTGGAAAATGAATGCAGCACACTTTTACGTGATTTCTTCAAAAATATTCGCCAACAAAAGAAGGCACTCAAACAAGCAAAGATACAAAATGACACAAATTTGTTAGAATAATTGTGTATGAAAAGAGTGACAATACATGCTAACCTTTTCAAAAATTAAATTTAAAAACCTAAATTAAAAATAAATACCTACAAACGGGAAGAAACGAGGTCAACGAATGATAAAGCTAATTGCAACAGATATGGATGGAACGCTCCTTAATGCTGCACACGAAATTTCTCAAGAGAACCAAGAAGCGATTAAATTTGCACAAGAACATGGTATCACTGTTGTTATCGCGACAGGGCGTGCATTTTACGAAGCGAATACACCAGTTGCTGAAACAGATTTAAAAGTACCATATATCTGCTTGAACGGAGCCGAAGTTCGCGATGAAGCGTTCAATATTATGAGTACATCTCATCTTAATCATTCTTTAGTGAGTAAGATAACGTCTACATTGAAAGAAAAAGACATATATTATCAAGTTTACACAAATAGAGGGATTTATACGGAGAATCCTCAAAGAGACTTAGAAATTTATATTGATATCGCTGAACGTGCTGGTCAAAAAGCAGATGTTGAGAAAATCGAGAACAGTATTCAAAAACGTATAGATAATGGAACTTTAAAAATTGTTGATAATTATGACAAAATTGAAGATATTCCTGGTGAATTAATCATGAAAATTTTAGCGTTCGATTCTGATTTAGGAAAAATTGATCTTGTAGGTCAAGAATTAGCTCAATCACCAAACCTTGCAGTTTCTTCATCTTCAAGAGGTAATTTAGAAATTACACATTCAGATGCGCAAAAAGGCATAGCTTTATCTACTATTGCGAAACAACTCGGCATTGAGTTAAAAGATGTCATGGCACTAGGGGATAACTTAAATGATGTCTCTATGCTTGAAAGAGTCGGTTATTCGGTCGCAATGGATAATGCTGCACCAGAAGTTAAGACAGTCGCTAAGTATGTGACTGATTCAAATGAAAACATCGGAGTCGGTAAAGCAATTAAGAAATTTTTAAAAGAAGAGAATCAATTAACATAATTAAGAGGTGTAAAAGATGAAAGGATTAATAATTGTAGGCAGTGCTAGAGTAGGTTCTCATACTAATGCTTTAGCTAAATACCTTATAGGTCAATTAGATGAACATGATGTTGATGTAGATATATTTGATTTAGCTGAGAAACCCATTCATCAATTAGACTTTTCTGGTACAACACAAGCTGCTGAAGATATTAAAAATAATGTTAAAGAGCTTCAGGATAAAGCAATGGAAGCGGATTTCTTTATTCTAGGAACGCCTAATTATCATGGCTCATTTTCTGGCATACTTAAGAACGCTCTTGATCATTTAAATATGGATTATTTCAAAATGAAACCGGTGGGTCTCATTGGAAATAGTGGAGGTATTGTAAGTTCAGAACCATTATCACATTTAAGAGTGATTATACGCAGTTTATTAGGTATTGCAGTTCCTACACAAATTGCTACACATGATTCAGATTACGCAAAATTAGACGATGGCACATTATACTTAGAGGATAGTGAATTCCAATTACGTGCAAAATTATTCGTAGATCAAATCGTTTCATTTGTAAATAACAGTCCTTATGAACATTTAAAATAAAACGTACAGTTATACAATATAATTTTAAATAAAAGTAGCAGTAAGAAGGTTCTTAATTAAAACCTACTTACTGCTATTATTTTTATGGGCTGATATTCTAAAATCTATGTATTGATATCATTTATTAATTGTTGCCATCTATTTATAATAGCATCCTTACTAAAATTTTTGGATGATTCAATACTATTTTGAGCATATTTTTGTTGTAATTCCGGTTCTTCCAGTAGAGCCTTCACAGTTTCATATAGTTGATCTTCATTGTTAAATTCTACTAAAGAGCCATTATAATCAGGAATAATTAATTCACCTGGTCCATATTTAATATTATAGCTAATAGAAGGAACACCATGCGATTGAGCTTCTAATAATGCTAATGAGAATCCTTCCATATTACTTGTAATTAAATTAACATATGCTGTTTTAAATTCTTCTGTTAAGTCATTAAGAAATCCTCTTAAAAATACATGATTTTCTACATGATAATCATTAATTAATGTTTTAAGTTTACTTTCTTCAGGCCCAAAACCATATAAATGTAATTCAATTTTGGGGAATAACCCTTTTAATTTACTAACCAGCTTAATTTGTTGTTCTAATTGCTTTTCAGGGGAGTATCTTGCTACAGAAATTAATTTTTGAGATGTATATCCTATATTATGTTGTGATGTACTTTCAGAGAAACCTACAGGTATCGCATAAACTGGAATACAGTCCTTAATTCTATGACGTACATCTTCGGCTTGTTGTACCGTTGAAACTACTATGGCTTTGTAGCGTTCTAAATGATCGAAGACGCCTTTATAGACATTTTTAATCCTTGAATGCATCAAATCATTAATATCTTTGACATGAGTACTATGCAAAACGGCTACAACCGGTATTGTATGAATTGTAGAATTAAAAACATGCGATGAAATTAAATTTCTGTCACTAAAGAAAAGATCACCACTGCAATAAATTTGTTCTATGAAAAATGCACTTAACTCAGTATCATTATTGAAGAAATACGTTCTCCCCTGATGATGTAATAGTATTTTCTTAGCTATATTAGGTTCATTTGAATCAATATCATAATATTTCTCTAATTTAACTTCTCTTTGAGGAGAATAGTAAAACTCCGATTGAATTTTTTGATCAGTTGATAAAATTCTAGTACAACTTAAGAATCCTCGAGTATCATACAGCTCTCTTTTGATTTTCCTACGAGATGTATCGAAATAATTAAGATAATCAAGTTTTTTATAAGTCTCATCTGTAAAATGGGCATACATTATAAAGTCGTTACCATCGTAAACGCGTACATCATTAGAATGTTCAACATACTTAATTGTGTATCCACAATCATGCTGCCAATCATGTAACCAATTTTTACTATTTATCGATTCAATATTTATAGTTACTTGCGTAGCTTCTTGAAAATAATCGTACATATTTATGTAATCTTCATGCATTAAATAATTTGATGCTGTATCAGTTAAGTAACGATTCCATGCTAATAGAATAACTTTTGATGGATATTTATTCTCTTTAAAAAGGTTTAAACGATTGATAATAGCTTTTTCAATACCTGTGATTTTTTGACCAATATTGTTTCCTACAAAATAAAACATTCGATACCTCATCTGTTTAAATTTATTTTACAAATATTATAACATAATAAAATCTTCAAATATTAAATAAACTAAAAATAAAAATTCAATAATATTAAAAACATTCCTATTCTACTTAGTCCGAAATTATTAACCTCCTTATCTATAGCACTTTTTTAACACCTTAACATTCTGAATATTTAAAATAATGTTAGCGCTTACACTAAACTTTATGATAAACTTACACGGTAGAGATGTTTAGAACAAAGGGGTGGGGATGACTATGAAACGTTATCGTTATTTTATCATTACCATGATTGTTATTATGACGATGATTAATTACATCGATCGTGGTGCAATCTCATATGCTCAAGAAGATATTATTAAAGAATTTGGTTTTGATACGATTGCTTGGGGATCTATACTAGGATACTTTGGCTATGGTTACATGTTTGGTTCATTGCTTGGTGGAATTACTGCCGATAAAAAGGGACCTAAATTTGTTTGGATATTGGCTGGGACGGCTTGGTCTTTAGTTGAAATTGCAATGGCTTTTGCAGGTGAACTTGGTATGGCAATATTTGGAGGTTCAGCCATTGCTGGATTTGGTTTACTTCGAGTGCTTTTCGGTATCTCAGAAGGTCCTATCTTTTCAACGATTAGTAAAACTAATGCGAACTGGGCGGCACCTAGAGAACGCGGTTTGTTATCAGCTCTTGGTTTAATTGGCGTACCTTTAGGAGCACTTATTACTGCACCTATCGTATCTGGTTTCTTAACTATAGCAAGTTGGCGTTTACTCTTTGTCATATTAGGTATACTTGGGTTAGTCTGGGTAATTATTTGGGCAAAGGTATTTACAGATTATCCCGAGGACAATAAAAAAGTTTCAGAAGAAGAATTAAATGATATTCGCTCTACAAATGAGAGTTTAAATGTTGAAAAAACAGTAGAAACAGAAGATTCAAGTGAAAAGTGGTATCATTTCTTTAAAAGTCCAATCCTCGTAGGAAACATGATTGGTTACTTTGGTTTCCAATATGTTAATTTCCTTATATTAACATGGACACCGAAATACTTGCAGGATGAATATCACTTTGAAATCCATTCACTTTGGTATTTGGGGATGATTCCTTGGATCGGCGCTTGTTTTACAGCATATTTTGGTGGTCAAATGTCTGACTGGCTTCGTAAAAAGACTGGTAACTTACGTATCGCACGTTCATACTTTGCGATTGCAGGCATGATTTGTGCAGCAATATGTTTCCTAATTATTCCATTCACACATAGTATCGTTGCAGTCATGATTTTAATGATGATAGGGAATGCGTTTATCTTCTTACCTAACGCAGTTTATTGGTCAGTGATTATTGATACAGCACCAAATAAAACTGGTACTTATGGTGGGATAACTCACTTCTTTGTTAATACAGCGACAGTGATCGCGCCTACACTTACAGGTATTTTAGTTGCTACTCACGGTTATTCAACAATGTTTATTTCAGCGGTTGTAGCTTCATTGATTAGTATTATTGCAATGTGTTTCGTTAGACCCGGGGAGAAGAATATGAGTAGACATTAACTTAATATTAATTTATTTTTGAAAATGTCTATGTAATACGCACACGATATATTAAAATTTTATATCGCATAAAAAAAGAGAGTTGCTTTAAAGAAGTGTGGAGCAACTCTCTTTTTTCTATCATTTTCTATATTTTAAACGAGCAAACGCATCGTGTTGGTGAATAGATTCTTCATTGCGACATTCAATATCAAAGCCATCAATCCAGTCGAATTCAACTAAATCAGCAGCAATGAGTCGAATTAAATCTTCTACGAAACGTGGGTTTTCATAAGCACGTTCTGTGACACGTTTTTCATCTGGACGTTTCAAGATAGGGTATAATATGGAACTCGCGTTAGCTTCCATAGCGTCTAAAATTTTATCTTTATAATCATCCACGACTTTAGCATCTTTATCTAAATAAGTTTTAACTGTAACGATTCCACGTTGGTTATGCGCTGAGTATTCACTGATTTCTTTAGAACAAGGACAAAGTGTTGTAACAGTAGCTTCAATCGTTAGTTCTTTACGTGTTACTTTCTCGCCATCAATTGCAAGTCCGTACGTGACGTCTGCGTTACCTACAGCTTTAATATTAGTCACTGGACTAAAGCGATCAAAGAACCATTTCCCTGAGACATCCACCCCAGCAGCATTTTGATTCATTTTTTCTTGAAGTGTGCGTAATACTTGATAAAGTGTATTAAATTCAAGCTCAATTCCATTATTATAATGCTTTTCAACACTCTCTAATATACGACTCATATTAATGCCTTTTTCATCTTTATTTAAACTTGTTGAAAAGCTAAATAATCCTGCAGTTTGATACTGATCAATCAATACAGGATACGTTAAATTTTTAATTCCTACTTCTTCTATTTCAAATAGGAAATTTTTATGAGTGCTTTGTAAATCAGTCATTTCATTTTTAGTTGTAGGTTTCGTACCTTCGATAGGATCTACAGAACCGAAGTGTTTCCAACGACCCTCTCGAGTAGATAAATCAAATTCTGTCATGTTTTACCTCCATTTAAGATTCGAAGTGATAAGTCCAAAATGGCTCAACCTTTAAGAAACTTTGTGCTTGTCCATCAATGTCAGGGCTCGCAATTTGTTTTAAGAATGGTCCTGTTTGAGAAGCATGCGCTTCAAAGGCTTTAAGTTTTAAATCACTATATTTAGAAATGTCATTTTGAATATCTGGTTGACCAAGTATTTCTGGTGCATCATTACTAAATGCTACAAGTGTGAGTCGTGGACGTTCTGATTCTGGCATACGTCCTACTGTACGTACAACAGCTTCTGCTGTAGCTTCATGGTCTGGATGCACGGCGAATTTAGGATAAAATGAAATAATTAACGACGGGTTAGTTTCATCAATGAGATTTTTTACCATATCGTCCATTTGATCATGTGGTTCAAACTCAACCGTTTTATCTCGTAACCCCATCTTTCTTAGGTCTGTAATTCCAATTGCTCGGCAAGCATCTTCAAGTTCTCGTTCTCGAATATTAGGTAAAGATTCCCTTGTCGCAAAAGGAGGGTTACCCAAGTTACGTCCCATTTGTCCTAGTGTTAAGCATGCGTACGTGACTGGCACGCCTGCGTCAATATAACTTGCAATGGTTCCAGCAGATGAGAAGGTTTCATCATCAGGATGTGGAAAGATTACAAGTACGTGTCTTTCATCAGTCATGATTCATAACCTCCTCTATATTGTGAATGGCTTATCGCTAATTTCTATTGTGGCTGCCAATTGTCCTTCATAATTAAATCCGGCGATGAGGAATTCATTGTCGTGATTAACTTCATAGTGCGTTAATCCTTGTACATAAACCCAACCACCTTCGCGTAATTTTAATCCGACACGATATGGATCTTTTTCGCCACCTTTAAGTTGTGCGTGTTCATACGTGACTTGTATATTTCTTAAAAAGGTACCTGCGTTAAAAACGCGTTCGTCGAAATGGTTAGCGTATGCGCCATTTGTAGTTTCGACATGTAAGTACACGGGTTTATTTGCATAAGAAGTAAGTAAGTTAAGTACTTCTTGTTCATTAATCGGTTCCAACACGTTCACTCCCTTATATTTTGCAGTGTGTTGATTGTAAACTGTCGAAATTTTAAACATTAGTTAAAGACTTTATCATATTACATCAATAGTAATAGAGAGTTTATAACTCGATGAGTTGCGACGCCCTTATGCGTAGCCGAGTTGTGTGAGTCTTCACAGATTTTGTAGTTATTAAAATTAGAGATGTTTATTTTAGTGTTAAGTACTTCACTAAAAAGATTCCAAAGTCGCGATTTTTTACGCTTTATTATTAGTGACTACTTATATTATCTCTTTAATATTTTACAACGTGTACTAATGTGTTTATAAAAAATCAGTAAATGTGTTTATCTATATATTTTACTAGAAAGCGATGTATATTTGTACACGAATGCTTGAAATAATTAGGAAAATTTTTTAGTTATAGATAAAAAGATAGATAATGAAGTTTGTTAAATTTCTTTAAATTAAGAATTAAATTTTGTTAAATATGTATTTGAAGGGTATATTATATAAGTGGAGTTGGAAAGGTGTAAGTATATAGATTTAAAAATCGAGGTGTTTAAAAATTGAAAATCATCAACTTAGGTTCTAAGAAACTTGCGTCATTTTATGTTGCATGTGAATTATATAAAGAAATGAGTTGCCAACCTACAAGTAAATTAGGTTTAGCTACTGGTGGCACAATGACTGAGGTATACAAATATTTAGTAGAGTTATTAGAAAAGAATCAATTAGATGTTTCTCATGTTGAAACATTTAATTTAGATGAATATGTTGGATTAAAAGCTGAACACCCTCAAAGTTATCATTATTATATGAATGAGGTATTATTTGATCAATATCCGAACTTCAATAAAGAAAATATTCATATACCGAATGGTTACAGCTCTCAATTAGAGGATGAGGCTGAACGTTATAACCAATTGCTTAATGATAGAGGTCCTGTTGATATACAAATATTAGGTATAGGTGAAAATGGTCATATTGGATTTAATGAACCTGGTACTGATTTACATAGTGAAACGCACATTGTTGATTTGACAGAGAGTACGATACGTGCAAACAGTCGTTATTTTGAAAGTGAATCAGATGTTCCACAACAAGCTGTTTCAATGGGATTAGCAAGTATTTTAAAGGCTAAACGTATTATTTTGCTTGCATTTGGAGAAAAGAAAAAAGAAGCGATTCATCAATTGATGAATAACCAGGTTACTAAAGACATCCCTTCTACAATTTTACATGCCCATCCAAATGTGGAAGTGTATGTTGATGATGAGGCTGCACCTCCTCATATTGATAAAGTCTAATTGTGGTGATAGCATTTTCAGCTCAGTTTAAAAAATGAAATGCCGGGTAAACACCTTTATATAATAGAAATTGACTGTCATATGAAAGGATGTATTTCATTGGAACTACAATTAGCAATTGATTTATTAAATAAAGAAGAAGCAGCAAAATTAGCGAAAAAAGTTGAAGAATATGTAGATATTGTTGAAATTGGTACGCCGATTGTTATTAACGAAGGTTTACCATCAGTACAACATTTAAATGAGAATATTAGTAATGCGAAAGTATTAGCAGATTTAAAAATCATGGATGCAGCAGATTATGAAGTAAGCCAAGCTGTTAAATTTGGTGCTGATGTTGTAACTATTTTAGGTGTAGCAGAAGACGCATCAATTAAAGCTGCTGTTGAAGAAGCACATAAACATGGTAAAGAATTATTAGTAGATATGATTGCGGTACAAGATCTTGAAACACGCGCAAAAGAATTAGACGAAATGGGCGCTGATTATATCGCTGTACACACTGGTTATGATTTACAAGCTGAAGGTCAATCACCACTAGATAGTTTACGTACAGTGAAGTCAGTAATTAAAAATTCTAAAGTCGCTGTAGCTGGCGGTATTAAACCAGATACAATTAAAGATATTGTGGCTGAAGAACCTGATTTAGTTATCGTAGGTGGAGGAATCGCAAACGCTGACGATCCTGTTGTAGCTGCAAAACAATGTCGCGATGCGATTGAAGGTAGATAGGATGACAGAATTTAATAACTATCGTCTTATACTTGATGAATTAGATCATACGTTGTCGCATGTTGATGAAACGTCGTATGAAAGATTTGCTAATGACGTTGTTGGTGCGGATAGAATATTTGTAGCTGGTAAAGGGCGTTCTGGATTTGTTGCAAATAGTTTTGCAATGCGTTTAAACCAATTAGGTGAACACGCTTATGTTGTAGGAGAGTCCACGACTCCATCAATAAAAGAGCACGACCTTTTCATTATTATTTCTGGGTCAGGTTCAACAGAACACTTAAGATTGTTAGCTGAAAAAGCGCAAAAGATTGGCGCTAAAGTTGTACTTATTACAACGCAAACAGATTCGCCAATCGGAGAGCTTGCTGAAACTATTATAGAATTACCAGCTGGCACTAAACACGATATTGAAGGTTCTAAGCAACCACTAGGAAGCTTGTTTGAACAAGCGTCACTAGTTTTCCTCGACAGTGTTGTATTGCCTTTAATGGAAGCATTTCATATCAATGAAGAAACAATGCAACAAAATCATGCTAATTTAGAATAGTAAGAAATACTACCAGAGATTCCATGAAGTCCATGAAATCTCTGGTTTTTTAATATATCGCAGTTTTAACCAAAAAAGTGTATATTTATAATGTAATTACTATCTAAGAGGTGTAACATCATGAATTTTGACAACTATATTTTTGATTTTGGTGGTACTTTAGCAGACACAACATCATGTCACGTTTATGCAACTGAGCAGGCTTTTAAGGAATTAAATTTAAAGAATCCTGGTAAAGAAGAAATTTTAAGTGCACAAAGCCAACCGTTAGAGGAAGGTTTGAGAAGTTTAACTACTATCGGTATAGATGAGGAAAAAGTTGAATTATTCATTAGGGCTTATCATAAATATTATAGGTAATATGAAATACATAATATAAAAGAGTTTGCGGGAATAAGTGAAATGCTCCAATTACTACATAATAAAAAGAAAAATATCTTTGTAATATCAAGTAATGAAACAGCTGTAGTAACAAGACAATTAGATTATTTAGGGCTTAATCGATTTATAAAAGATGCACTAGGTTTACATATTAAGGAGTTGCGAAAGCCTCATTATAAAATCTTACAATCCATCATACAGAATAATCATTTAAATCAAGGACGTACAGTCTATATCGGAGATACAACGCATGATGTTAAAAGTGCGAGTTTATCAGATATTAGATCCTGTGTAGTGACTTGGGGCGCGCAATCTGCACATGATTTACTTCAAGAAAATCCGTATTATGTCGTGAATGAACCAGAGGAAATTTTTACTATAATATAAATTAATAACGTCTTACTTCCATATCATTGGTAGTAGGGCGTTAATTTTAGCATGAGGAATTTTAAGATTAATGTTAACATATTTATAAATATAGTTTACATATGGTGATGGCATGTTAGAGGTAATTAAAAATATTTATGATTTTGGTGAGCATCAACCTAAGCGATTGGCTTTGGTATTTGATCATCAACGAATAACTTACGATGAATTGATTCATGAGATAGATACAGCAAGTTCTCAATATTCTATGATTAACGAGGGAGAAAAAGTTGGTTTATTAAGTAATCATCCGATAAAAAATCTGATTCATTATTTCGCTATTCATAGAGTTGGAGGTATTCCGTGCTTTTTTAGTAGTAAATGGAATAAAGTTACAATAAACCAGCTGATTGAAAAATATAAAATTCAATGGTTAAAGAGTGACCAGCACTTAATTAAAACAGGGTATAATAGGATTTCTCATTCTATTAATGGTACATTACTGCATATTGGATTTACTTCGGGAACAACTGGCTTGCCCAAGGCTTATTATAGAAATGAACATTCATGGTTAATTTCTTATAAAGAGAATGAGAAATTAATAAAGCATGATTTAAAAGTGATTGTTGCTCCTGGCCCTTTATCACACTCACTCTCCTTATACGCATGTATATATGCTTTGTTTACAGGACGCACATTTGTAGGTCAAAAAGAATTTAATGCAGAAGTACTCGTGAAGACTATACAGTCTATACATCAGCCTGCTTCATTGTTTGTAGTACCCACGATGCTTTATCAGTTCATTTTAAAAGGTTTACATACTGCGGAAATTAAAAGTATTTTCAGCAGTGGAGCAAAGCTTTCAAAAGAACAATTTAGGGCTATCGCTCAACTTTATCCAGATACGAATTTAATAGAATTTTTTGGCACCTCTGAGGCAAGTTTTATTAGCTATAATTTCAATCAAACAGCACCAAGACAATCAGTAGGCAAATTGTTTCCAAACGTGGAAGCCAAACTATTTGAGAAAGATTCAAAACATATTGGACTACTAAAAGTTCGAAGTGAAATGACTTTTAGTGGATATGTTGGTGAAGAACAAATTTCAAATGAGTGGATTGAGACAGGAGATTATGCACTAATTAGAAATAGAAATTTATATCTAGTAGGAAGGAAAAGTGACCGTCTAATTATAGGTGGCGTTAACGTATATCCTAGTGAGATAGAACAGCGCGTGATGAATATTGAAGGTGTCAGTGAAGCAATAGTAATAGGTGAGCCACATCATAAGTTTGGAGAAATAGCAGTTCTTTTGTATACAGGAATAAAAGAATTAAAATATTCAGAAGTAAAAACGTGTTTAAAGAATCATCTATCAAGATATGAGGTTCCGTCTAAAATTAGGAAAATTGACGGTATGCATTACACTGAATCTGGAAAAATTGCTAGAGGAAAAATGAAAACTAAATATTTGAATGGAGAGATTTAAATATGAAGCAACCAGTCATTGTAGCAGCTAAACGTATTGCATTTGGCAAGTACGGTGGATATTTAAAGCATTTGGAACCAGAACAACTACTAAAACCTTTATTCAATTACTTTCAAGCAGAATATCCTGGAGCGATGGAATACTTGGAAGACGTTATTATCGGCAACACAGTTGGCAATGGTGGTAACATAGCAAGGAAATCTTTGCTAGAAGCGGGCCTTAAAAACTCCGTTCCAGGTGTTACTATTGATCGACAGTGTGGCTCAGGGCTAGAAACTATTATACAAGCTTGTAGAATGATACAAAGCGGCGCTGGAAATGTATACCTTGCAGGTGGTGTTGAGAGTATAAGTAGAGCACCTTGGAAATTAAAACGACCTCAATCAGTGTATGAAACAGAATTCCCTCAATTCTTCGAAAGAGCACCATTTGCTCCAGAAGGTCAAGATCCTTCAATGATAGAAGCTGCTGAAAATGTGGCGCGTAAATACGGTATTTCGCGAGTAATGCAAGATAAGTTCGCTTATAGAAGCCATCAATTGACTCAAGGTAACTATGATAATGGGAATATTTCCCGAGAAATATTGCCTATTAAAGTTAAAGGGGTATCGTTTGATAGAGATGAAAGTGTTAAGTCTCGTTTAACTACTGAGAAATTAAGTAGATTTAAACCATTATTGAATCAAGGTTCAATTACAGTTGGTAACAGTTGTATGAAAAATGATGGTGCCGTATTAATCCTTGTAATGGAAGAGAAACTCGCTATAAATTTAGGTTTTGCTAAAGGATTAAAATTTATTGAAAGTTGTACAGTTGGGGTTGATCCTAATTATTTAGGTATAGGTCCTGTGCCAGCTGTTAGAAAGCTGTTGAAAAGAGCTAAAGTTAAAATAGAAGATATTGATACTATAGAATTAAATGAAGCATTTAGTTCACAGGTTTTAGCTTGTCAGAAGGAACTTAGTATTTCTGATGATAAGCTAAATCGATGGGGTGGCGCAATCGCTTCTGGTCACCCATATGGAGCAAGTGGCGCAGCTCTAGTTACACGATTATTTCATATGAATGTGCAAAATAAATCCATTGCAACAATGGGAATCGGTGGAGGACTCGGTAATGCAGTATTATTTGAGAGATGGTGAAGAACATCAAAGAGTCATTTTTAAAGAAAAAGAAGTGCGTAAGTATTGCTATTTATTAAATAAAGATTTCAATTATCAAGTCCCTACTTTAATGTGTGCAAAGCTTTGGTCGGAATTTAAAAGTTATAAAAAATTTGTAAAGAAACCTTTAATTTTAAAGGAGACATATGTTAAAGAATTTAATAAATTAGTAACGGATGAAGTATATGACGCGACTTTAAGCAAAATTTCAGTTAAAAATATAAAAGATTTTATCAAGCACACCTATAGTTTGAAAATAAATAAAAATAACCATAAATGTATATATATAGAACAAGTTTTTATCGAGGTAAAGCGTTAAAATGAAGATTTCAATCGAGATTATTAAAGAATACTTAGTATTAGTGAATGATATGAATCCAATACACAATGACATCGTTCCAGGTCAATTAGTATGTGAAATCGCCTTCGAAGAACTCAATATACAATGGGAGAATTATAAAATAAAATACCTTAAACCTATTGATATACATGACGATATACGATTTTTTGTTGAAGACGAAACAATTATAAAAGTTTCGGATGATTTATACGGGGTAAAACTAATGGTATTAAAAAATTAGATGAAAAATTATTTTTTAGTTTTTTTATTTTCGTTGCCAATAATTAATGGAAGCAATTTCAAATGTTAAATTTAAATATCTGTAAAATGAATAAACTTAAAAAATTGAAAATTATGTAAACTGAATTAATTTGACATTAAAGTTTAACTACGTATAATTATGTAACATATCACAAGGGAGTGTTATTGTAATGAAGTTCAACAAAAATCATATTAACGTGGTAGACGGTCAAGAAGCGAAAAAAACCGTTGTAGCTACCGGTATTGGTAACGCCATGGAATGGTTTGACTTTGGGGTTTATGCTTATACAACTGCATACATAGGAGCGAATTTCTTCTCTCCAGTACATAATCCTCAAATCCAACAAATTTTTACATTTGCAGCATTAGCAATCGCGTTCTTATTAAGACCTATTGGTGGTATCGTGTTTGGTATCATCGGTGACAAATATGGACGTAAAGTTGTATTAACTACAACAATTATTTTAATGGCTTTATCTACACTTACTATTGGGTTACTACCCAATTACAATACAATAGGAATATGGGCGCCAATACTTTTATTACTTGCTAGGGTGCTACAAGGCTTTTCTACAGGTGGGGAATACGCAGGTGCAATGACATACGTTGCTGAATCATCACCGGATAAACGTCGTAATAGTTTAGGTAGTGGCCTTGAAATTGGTACACTTTCAGGTTATATTGCGGCTTCAATTATGATTGCATTATTAAGTTTCTTCTTAACTCATGATCAGATGCAAGCATGGGGTTGGAGAATTCCATTTATTCTAGGTTTATTCCTTGGATTATTTGGTCTTTATTTACGTCGTAGACTTGAAGAGTCTCCTGTTTATGAAAATGATGTAGCTTCCACTCCTCAAAGAGATAACATAGGGTTCTTCACTATTATTCGATATTATTATAAAGATATTCTCGTTTGCTTCGTAGCGGTAGTATTCTTTAATGTAACGAACTATTCTGTAACAGCTTATCTACCAACGTATCTTGGTCAAATTGTTAAACTGGATGCTACGACTACAAGTGTACTTATTACATGTGTAATGGCAGTTATGATTCCATTAGCACTAATGTTTGGTAAAATGGCCGATAAAATTGGTGAGAAAAAGGTATTCTTGATTGGTACAGGAGGACTTACTTTATTAAGTATTGTCGCATACAGTTTACTAAGTACTAAATCATTACCATTAATAATTATCGGTGTCTTCATATTAGGATTCTTCCTTTCAACATATGAAGCAACAATGCCAGGATCTTTACCAACAATGTTCTATACACATATCAGATATCGTACATTATCAGTAACATTTAACGTATCTGTTTCTTTATTTGGTGGTACTACGCCTTTAATTGCATCATGGTTAGTAGAATCAACTGGAAATGCTTTAGCTCCAGCATATTATTTAACTGCAATTAGTTTAATTGGATTCTTAGTTATTACTTTATTTCATGCAAGTACAGCAGGTAAGTCACTTAAAGGTTCTTATCCAAATGTTGATAATGAAGAAGATAGAAAATACTATGAAGAAAACCCTAAAAAAGCTTTATGGTGGGTTAAAGAGAGAAAAGAAAAAGAAAACTTTTAAATATAAAACTTAGAATATAACTTTCATTAAAGTAATAGCAGTAAAATGATCTCAATTAGAAATCATTTTACTGCTATTTTTTTATTCTCTAGACGTTCTTTTAATTAGAAAAAATAAACGCTAATGTTAGCAACGCTCAAAGGTTCTCTCCGAGCTACAAAAGGGGACAATTTTGGCTAACATTAGCGTTTTATACATTTTAAGGTGAGTATTTTTAGGGATGATTGAATGGCTTTTAAAGTTTATAGTTTAGGGGACAGAAAACTTTAAAAAACACATTATGTTAGGGAATAATTAGAACATAAATTCTAATTCTCAAATTCTCAATTGGATTTTGTGCAATGTCTTGTTTGGATGTGAAAATAACATCGACACGGTTTAGTAACTCATTTTCATTGTGTCTACGTCATTTTCTAGTAGAGAGAGCAATTTATAGATTTCGAATTCACTGAAAGTTTCATCACATTTTACTGTAATAGTCTTGAAAGTTTTAGTTATGATTTCGTAAATAGGTACTCCGTTCTCTATATTTTGCCTGTAGATAATCATGTTGTTCGATTCCTCCTTTGTCTCTCTACACTCTATATAGTAAATGAGTTTCTTTAAAAATACATGGGGCTATGGTATCAACTTTGAATACTACGAACATCGGAGAGATATCTCAGACTTTATGCCTAGAAATTTAGAGAAGTATTTGAAACCTCATTCAACAAAATATTTTAATTTCAATGATGATCTAAAAAACTGGCTTACACTTAAAGTAAGCCAGTTTCATTTACATATTTATTAAATATTACCTTTAAAGAGTTCAACTAGACGATGTGGACTGTCCTCACCTAGACATATATCCAATAATTCATGGGATTCTCTAGCTTCTTCTTCGCTTCTAGGGAACATGGTTTCTTCATAATCTTTAATAACGCTATTTAAATCTCCATTCATTTTTGCAATGCTTTCTGCTAATTCCGCGGCATCTAACATAGCTAAGTTTGCGCCTTCACCTGAAGGAGCCATTAAATGAGCCGCATCTCCGATTAAAGTAACGCCTTGTCGTCTTTGCCAACGATGTTCATCAGGCAATGCATTAATTTTTCTTGGAGTAATTGAGGATTCAGCTTCCGTAATCAATGCAGTAATTTCATTAGGCCAACCTTTAAATTCATTAGCTATGGTTTGTGTCGCTTCCTTTTTATTTGAGAAATCAATGTTGTCAATCCACTCTGAAGAGCATTGCATCTGTACATAAGTATGAATAATACCCCCATATTCACGATGTGCTACGATACCTTTTCCTGGAGATAATGCAAACATTTGGCCTTGTCCTACAACTTTTGCAGTTTCAGGATATTGGTTATCAACGTCATGAAGGTATGTTTCTATAAATGTGTAACCAGTATAATGAGGTGTAATATCAGTTAAAACTTTACGTACTTTAGACCATGCGCCGTCTGCACCTACTAATTTGCTAGTAGTTAAAGATGTATCATCTCTAAAGAACACTTGGTATTGTCCTTTTTCCAATTCTTCTACACGATCCACTTTTTTATTCCACCCTATTGTTTCGTTAGGTAATGAATCAATTAAAATTTGTCTTAAATCTCCACGTAAAACTTCAGGTCTACCATTATTTTCGTCAGCAGGCGCATCGTGAAGTAATTCCCCATTAGAATTAAATATACGTGCTGCGTCTGCGCCTTCATGAATAATAGAATGAAACTCATCCATCAGATGAGCTTTTTTAAGTGCAACTTGTCCATTATGTTCATGTATATCAAGTTGACCACCTTGCGTACGTGCATTTGGAGATGTATCAATTTCATAAACCTTAGATGGTATACCATTGACATACAATACTCTGGCAAGTGTCAAACCTCCGATGCCTCCGCCAATGATTGTAATAGGTTCAGTCATCCCCACGTTTTGATCTTCAATATTCATGTTATAATTTTCTCCTTTTTAAAAGGTTTCATTTACCATTGTTTACTACAGTAAAGGTTGTTTTAAACATATTCGTTTTAATATTTTTAGAGTGAAGATTCTAAAACGTGTGATAAAGGTGGAATATACACATAAAAATTTCCGATATAGAAAAATAAAAAGCTTTCAATCACCTTATTAATCAATAAAAAGTGATTAAAAGCTTTAAATTAAAAGAGGATAAACATCAATTCATATCTCAAACGCTTCTAACATTTTTGAGTTAGATGACTGAATTTGAACTGTGTTTATATCAAGCTTTTGTCTATTCTAGCCATCTTAGAAAACTATATAGAATGAATTCTTATTTAAGAAATCAATGCAGTATTTCTTTAAACTTCTGTTACTTCGACTTCGATGTGTTCGATGCGATGATATGCACCATGATCAACAGGTCCTACAAATTCATTCATTTTCCAACCGTTTTTGATTGCAGATGCTACGAAAGCTTTAGCAGCGATGACTGCTTCTCTTGGAGATTTGCCGTTAGCTAGGTAAGCAGTTGTCGCAGCTGCGAACGTACAACCTGCACCGTGGTTATAACTTTGTTGGAACATATCTGTTGTTAATTGATAGAATTTATCGCCATCGTAGTATAAATCATAAGATTTATCTTGATCTAGCGCTTTACCACCTTTGATAATCACGTGAGGTGTACCTGCATCATAAATGATTTGAGCAGCTTTTTTCATATCTTCGATTGAAGTTAATTTTCCTAAACCTGAAAGTTGGCCAGCTTCAAATAAGTTTGGCGTTACTACTGTTGCTTTAGGTAGTAAATATTTAATCATTGCGTCAGTATTTCCTGGGTTAAGTACTTCGTCTTCACCTTTACAAACCATGACTGGGTCTACGACGAAGTAATCTGCACCTGATTCTTCATAAACTTCGCCAGCACGTTTAATGATTTCTTGAGTACCTAACATACCCGTCTTGATTGCGTCAGGGCCAATAGAAATCGCAGTTTCAAGTTGCTTTTCAAAGACATTCATATCTAGAGGTGTTACATCATGAGACCACGTTTCTTTATCCATCGTAACGATAGATGTCAAAGCCACCATTCCGTACGTATCTAATTCTTGGAATGTTTTAAGGTCTGCTTGCATACCAGCTCCCGCACTCGTATCAGACCCTGCAATTGTTAATACTTTCTTTAAAGCCATAATTTTATTCACTCCCGTTAAGTTCTAATATATCCTTAATCATACCACGTTTATCGGGTAAGCTAAATGTTTATAGCTTTTCGAAAATGAAGGACCGCATGAATATATTACGCATTTAATTTAGAAATATGTAATTCATTGTTAATAGGAAGAAATGTCATATCGTCCTTTGATAGTAATTCTTCATTTAATTGAACTTTGAAAAGTTGATTACTAAAGTATGGCTTAATGTAATAAGCTTTATCTTTACTATCCATAACTAATTGATATTGTGTGTAATGTGTTTCTCCAGCATCTAGCACAGCTCCTTGCGGTATACTGACAGAGTCTAGGATTTTAAAACAATTCATAAGGTTGATATCTTCATTATGAGAAGATGATAAATGATGTCTTAAATAAGTGGCACGCACGAATCGTTCTGTAGATGTATAGCCACCTGGTAGACCATTAGTGCCAGCTTCACATCCCATGGAACGCACTAATACTTTGCCAACAAGCTGATTTGTTGATTTCTCAGGTTGAAGGAAAGCATAATTTCTTAAATTTTGAATATGCCACTCAAGTTTAGGTGCGTTGGTTAATACCTTAACGTGGTTGTCTTTAACGATAAGTAGTCCGTTATGGGGTTCCACTGCAACTGTATGTCCTGACGCATCAGTGATTATAAAATGCAGGGGTGGAACTATATTTAATGTAGTATTTTTTTCATTCATAATGTTGATGTTTTTCACTTTTTGTTTGAGTTCTTCTATACTTTTAACGAAGCCAAGCACCCACACTATAAATTCTTCAGGTGCTAAATTGAAATAGCCATACCGTCTATGGTTGCTATATGAAGCTTCACCAGTGAAATAATGGTTTGAAATTGCCACTCCATGTTCATTGATGCCATCACCAAAGCGATATCTTCCGACTTTTAAATTAGTGCCTACGAAACCGTATTGAAGTCGTAATTCTGATTCTAAGTCAAATTGATACTGATAGTGTCGAGGTACCACAGTAGGTATGCCGTTAAATTCGAATGCGAAATCCATTGTTCTAGCTAAATAATGATGTTTTGATTTTGTGAAAAATGAAAAACCAGTACACATATGTCTACGCTCCAAACTTCTGATATAAATTGATTTAGTAGTACTATAGCCAAAAATATTTATATTGTAAACTTTTAAATATTATAGGTTTACATTTTTGAAGTAGTAATTTAATCTTCATAACTTCTTATCATTGAATATGTTAAAATATGTCGAGAGGTGAATGCGATGAAATGGTCAGAAGTTTTTCATGATATAACGTCAAAACATGACTTTCAGGAGATGCACGATTTTCTAGAAAAAGAATATACAACTAAAATTGTGTACCCAGATAGAAAGAATATTTACCAAGCATTTGATTTAACACCGTTTGACAATATAAAGGTAGTTATACTGGGGCAAGATCCATACCATGGACCTAACCAAGCACATGGTTTAGCATTTTCAGTGCAACCTAATGCTAAATTTCCACCTTCATTGCGAAATATGTACCAAGAACTAGAAGATGATATTGGTTGTCATAGGGTATCACCACATTTACAAGATTGGGCTAGAGAAGGTGTGCTTTTATTAAATACTGTGCTGACAGTGAGACAAGGAGAAGCACATTCACATAGAGATATCGGATGGGAAACATTTACTGATGAAGTGATTGAAGCGGTTTCTAAACATCGTGAAAATGTTGTTTTTATATTATGGGGCAAACCTGCTCAACAAAAAGAGAAACTCATTGATACATCTAAACATTTAGTTATAAAATCTCCTCATCCTAGTCCATTATCTGCTTTTAGAGGTTTCTTTGGTTCTAAGCCTTATTCAAGAACGAATGAATATTTAAAAGCTAAAGGAAAAGACCCTATTAATTGGTGCGAAGGTTAAGGTGATAAATGATGCGCAATGATAAAATGATTCATTTGATTGAACAAGAATTAGTGCAAGCGGATGAAGCTCAGACTGAGGCTGAATTTGAAAAGCATATGTATGCTATACATACATTAACTTCTCTATACACTTCTAGTGATAATCAAACTTCGGTTCAAGATAGGCATGAGGCATCCAATGCTCAAGTTTTATCTTCGCAACGCAAAGAATCGAATCAATCAAATCATAATAAAAATCAAGTGTCAGCTGCTGAAATTGAAGCAATGGGAGGTAAAGTACCTCAATCAATGAAAAATGAACATACGTCTCATTCAAATTTAATGACTACAGATGACAATATAGGAAATGGCGAGTCTATTTTCGACTTTTAAACATAAAGGAGCACAATTGAAATGATGAAATTATTTATAATTCTAGGTGCACTCAATACGATGATGGCTGTCGGGACAGGCGCTTTTGGTGCACATGGTTTAGAAAACAAATTATCTGAAAAATACATGTCTGTTTGGGAAAAAGCGACAATGTATCAAATGTATCATGGTCTCGGACTATTAATTATTGGAGTAATTAGCGGTACTACTGCTATTAATGTTAATTGGGCAGGTTGGTTACTTTTCTTCGGGATCGTCTTCTTCAGCGGTTCTTTATATATCTTAGCACTTACACAAATTCGAATTTTAGGTGCTATTACACCAATTGGCGGCGTGTTATTTATAGCAGGTTGGTTAATGTTAATTATCGCTACATTCAAATATGCAGGCTAAATACTCATAACTAACAAACATTTTTAAGCTTAAAATTCTAAAGAAAATAGTATTTTTGATATTTAAAAACTCACCAAATCGGGTATAGAATACCTTCGAGGTGAGTTTTATTTATGGAAAATAATAAAGTAGATAGAGGTGACCTTAAGCAAAACCTTTCTGAAAAGTTCGTATGGGCAATTGCTTACGGCTCATGTATCGGTTGGGGTGCTTTTATTTTACCAGGGGATTGGATTAAACAATCAGGACCTATTGCATCCTCTATAGGCATCGTCATCGGTGCGTTATTAATGATTTTAATCGCCGTTAGTTATGGGGCGTTAGTTGAGAAATTCCCGGTTTCAGGGGGAGCATTTGCTTTTAGTTTCTTAAGTTTCGGTAGATATGTAAGTTTCTTTTCATCTTGGTTTTTAACATTTGGCTATGTCTGCGTCGTAGCACTAAATGCTACAGCGTTTAGTTTATTAGTTAAGTTTCTATTACCCAATGTTTTAAATAATGGAAAGTTATATACAGTTGCAGGTTGGGATGTCTACATAACGGAGATTATCATTGCAACAGTACTATTATTAGTCTTTATGATTATCTCAATTAGAGGTGCGAGTGTATCTGGATCACTTCAATATTATTTCTGTATTGCAATGGTTGTCGTTGTCTTACTTATGTTCTTTGGTTCATTCTTTGGTAGTAACTTTGACTTAAGTAATTTACAACCTTTAGCTAATTCAGATAAAGGTTGGTTTAGATCTATTATCATGATTGTGGCTATCGCACCATGGGCTTATGTAGGTTTCGATAACATTCCGCAAACCGCAGAAGAATTTAATTTCGCACCAAATAAAACATTTAAATTAATTGTTTATAGCTTACTAGCAGCAGCACTAACTTATGTTGTCATGTTACTTTATACTGGATGGTTAGGCACACATTCTAAAAGTCTCAACGGTAACTTATGGTTAACAGGTGCAGTTACGCAAGGAGCATTTGGTTACATTGGTCTTGGTGTATTAGCTATTGCTATCGCAATGGGTATCTTTACAGGACTCAACGGTTTCTTAATGAGTTCAAGTCGTCTTTTATTCTCTATGGGACGTTCTGGTATTATGCCTACAGTATTTAGTAAATTGCATAGTAAATATAAAACACCATATGTTGCTATTATCTTCTTAGTGGGTGTAGCATTAGTAGCGCCTTGGTTAGGACGTAATGCATTAAATTGGATTGTTAACATGTCGTCAACAGGTGTCTCTATTGCATACTTCATTACTTGTTTATCAGCAGCAAAACTATTTAGTTATGATAAACAAAGCAACACATACGCGCCTATTTATAAGACGTTTGCGATTATTGGTTCAATCGTATCATTTATCTTCTTAGGATTACTCTTAATTCCAGGATCGCCTGCATCATTGCCAGGACCTTCTTACATTGCTTTAGCAATTTGGCTAGTGATAGGTCTTATCTTCTTCTTTATCCGCTATCCTAAGCTTAAGAAGATGGATAATGACGAATTAAGTCGTTTAATTCTTAACCGTTCTGAAAATGAAGTCGAAGACATGGTTGATGAACCTAAGAAATAATTTAATTAATACAAAAAATGTTTCTTTAATATAGTTTTGAAATAAAGAAAGCTCAAAGATGATTTACATTAATAAAATCATCTTTGAGCTTATTCTATATATATGGAATTATAATTTTTTTCGTGTACGATCAAAGCCTGAGATAACTATTTTAGAGATTTGGTCAGCAAACAATAAGCCTAAAGCAATTGCTCCTGCAATCAATGTTACTTCAAGCATCGTATTAATTGCTCTGCTGAAATGAAGTAATACTAAATTTTTAGTAGCATCGTAAGCAAGTCCACCTGGAACTAAAGGAATAATACCAGTAACCATAAAGATAATGACTGGTTCTTTCATATGGCGTGCCATGTAGTGGCTTAATAAACCTAATGCTAAACTTCCAAAGAAACTTGAATAGATAGTGTGAACTTGTAACCCATCAAAGAATAGAATATAGACCATCCAACCACATGCACCAACAAATCCACATGATAGATACAATTTCCTAGGCGCATCAAATATGACACAGAAGAAGAGTGAGGCGAGAAAACTAAATACAAAATTCAATATCCAAAACATTTTCTACATGCCTCCTAAACTAAAATTAAAATTGAGCTAACGCCTGCACCAATACCGAATGAAGTCACTAACGCCTCTAAAGATTTAGTAGTAAACATCAACATATGCCCACCAAATAAATCTTGAATCGCATTAGTAATTAATACTCCTGGTACAATCGGCATGACTGCTGCGATGATGATTGTTGCTAAATCGCCACTTGGTACAAGCGAATGTCCAATGACTGCAATAATACCAATCACTAATGAACCTAAAAATTCTGGTATAAATTGTGCATGTAATTTGCGATCAAGAATTTCAACTACTAGATAACCAAAACTCCCAGCTAAAATCGCTGTAATTACATCAATGAGACGTCCTCCTTGTAAATAAAGAAAACTCATTGCGATTATTGCTGCAGCTATACCTTTGAAGGGAAGACTACTGTCCCTCTTGGCTATATAAATATCTTCTAATTTTTTCTTAGCTTCTTCTAGATCAATTGTGCCATTAGTAATTTGTCTTGAGATTTCATTAGCTTGAGAAATTTTTATAAGATTTGTATCACGTGATTTAATTCTATATAAACGCTGATACGATTCATTATGTAACGTAAATTGAATAACAGTATTCGTTACAAAGCTATTACTTTCTGAATAACCTAACTTTCTAGCGATGCGAGTCATTGTGTCTTCGACTCTAGTACCCTCAGCGCCAGATTCTAATAATATTCGGGCAGCTAACATGACTACATCTTTAATTAGACTTTCATGAGCTGTTTCATTTGATTCAATAGTCATTACATCACCAATTTTTAAAATATTTTGAATTTAATATTATTATAGTAGATGTGATTAAAAAAGACCACATACATAAACTTTAACCCTATTCGCAAATGTGAAAGTTAAACTAAAATATAATTAATTTATTTAAATAAGTTCAATTTTAAACCTATCATGAAATTATTCGGTAAAAGTGTATATTTTTAATTTTATCGTGTTTCAAATGTTTCAAAATGGTTAAAATAATATTAGTTAACGATTACAAAGAATATATTGGGTAGCGACTGTATATTCTCTGAAGTTAACTTAATACGTAGTAGTGATTAAAGTTCTCCCAAGGATACTACTAGGAAGGCACACTTCGAGTTCTCCGAAGTGTGCTTTTTCTATTTTTAAGTATATAAAAAAGCTATGAAGAAATATCTTCATAGCTTTCTGCAGTCAAAAATTAAATATTAAAGAATTCATTGAAATCGTCTGTATTTAAGATATGACCTACATAGAAACTACCAAAATCGCCATAACGCGCTGTAGTTTCGTCAAAACGCATTTCGTATACAATTTTCTTAAATTGTAATACATCGTCTGAGAATAATGTCACACCCCATTCAAAATCGTCAAAACCAACAGAACCAGTGATAAATTGTTTGATTTTACCGGCATATTTACGTCCAATCATGCCATGGTTATACATTAAATTCTTACGTTCTTCTAAAGGTAACATATACCAGTTATAAGTTTCATTACGACGTTTATCCATAGGATAGAAGCAGATGTATTCAGAATGAGGAAGTTCAGGATACAATCTAGCTTTTACATGTGAATTTTCATACGGGTCTTCGTCAGATTTGCCGGCTAAGTAATTACTTAATTCAATCACTGAAACGTAAGAATAAGTAGGAATTAAGTAGTCCGCAATACGTAATTTATTAAAATCATTTTCAATTTTATTTAAGTCTTTCATTTCAGGACGTAAGAACCATAATAGTAGGTCTGCTTTTTGGCCTGTAATATTATAAATTGCTTGATCACCTGTGTGTGAATCTCTTGCTTTAGATTTATCTTCAACAAATGATTTTAATTCAGAAATCATTGCCTCACGCTCGTCTTCTGGAACTAAACGAAATGTAGTCCAATCCATTGCATAAAACAAATGTAAACTATACCAACCATCTAAAGTTTCGGCTGCTTCACTCATAGTTATCGCTCCTTATCTTCAAAATCTTAATCAATTCACGTTAAATTTTATCATAAACAAACTAGGAACTCCTAAGTAAATGTTTACAATTGAGTGAAATGGAATTCTACTACAAAATGACGTATAATTTGAAATGTAAACGTTATTATGAATGTGAATTGAGGAGGACATTATGGCTGATTTATTAAATGTATTACAAGAAAAATTATCTGGAAAAAATGTAAAAATTGTATTACCTGAAGGGGAAGACGAAAGAGTTTTAACGGCAGCAACGCAATTACAAGAGAGTGATTATGTTTCACCCATCGTGTTAGGTAATGAAGAAAAAATTAAATCTTTAGCAGAAGAAAAATCTCTCAATTTAACTAATATTGAAATTATTGATCCTTCATCAAGTGATTTAAAACCTGAATTAGTAGATGAATTTGTAGAGCGTAGAAAAGGTAAAGCGACTAAAGAACAAGCTGAAGAAATGTTAGATAATGTTAATTATTTCGGTACAATGCTTGTTTACACTGGTAAAGCCGCAGGTTTAGTAAGCGGTGCTGCACATTCAACTGGTGATACAGTACGTCCAGCATTACAAATTATTAAAACTAAACCAGGTGTATCTAAGACTTCTGGTATCTTCTTTATGATTAAAGATGACGAGCAATATATCTTCGGCGACTGTGCCATCAACCCTGAATTAGATGCTCAAGGATTAGCTGAAATTGCTGAAGAAAGTGCTAAGTCTGCACTAAGCTTTGGTATGGAACCAAAAGTAGCAATGTTAAGCTTCTCTACAAAGGGCTCTGCTAAATCAGACGACGTGACTAAAGTTCAAGAAGCATTAAAATTAGCTCAAGAAAAAGTTCAATCTGATAATATTGAAAATGTTGTGATTGATGGGGAATTCCAATTTGATGCTGCGATTGTCCCTAGTGTAGCTGAGAAAAAAGCGCCTGGCGCTAAAATTCAAGGAGACGCTAATGTGTTTATCTTCCCAAGTCTTGAAGCAGGTAACATTGGCTATAAAATTGCACAACGTTTAGGTGGTTATGATGCAGTTGGTCCTGTTCTTCAAGGTCTAAATTCGCCTGTTAATGACTTATCACGTGGATGCTCAACTGAAGATGTTTATAACTTATCTATTATTACTGCAGCTCAATCACTACAATAATGGATTTATCAAGTAAATATTTTAACCAAATACCGTGGCGTTATGTGGATCATTCAACGGGTCTGGAACCCATGCAATCCTTTGCATTTGACGATACATTCTCTGAAAGTGTTGGGAAAGACTTATCATGTAATGTAGTAAGAACTTGGATTCACCAACATACAGTTATCCTTGGTATACACGATTCAAGACTTCCATTTTTAAGTGATGGCATACGTTATTTAACAAATGAAGTAGGCTATAATGCCATTGTGAGAAATTCAGGTGGACTTGGCGTAGTATTGGACCAAGGTGTGCTTAATATTTCTTTAATATTTAAAGGACAAACTGAAACAACTATAGATGAAGCTTTCACAGTAATGTATCTATTGATATGTAAGATGTTTGAAGACGAAGATGTAGATATTCACACACATGAAATTGAACAATCTTATTGTCCTGGTAAATTCGATTTAAGTATTGATGGCAAGAAATTTGCTGGTATTTCTCAAAGACGTGTACGTGGAGGTATAGCGGTTCAAATCTATCTTTGTGTAGAAGGATCGGGTTCTAAGCGTGCTGCTATGATGAGAGACTTTTATCAACACGCACTCAAAGGAGAAACAACCAAGTTTCGTTTCCCTAATATTGATCCTGAATCTATGGCTTCATTAGAGACGTTACTCAATAAAGACATTAAAGTTCAAGATGTAATGTTTTTACTTTTATATGCACTGAAAGATTTAGGTGCTCAATTAAATATGGATCCAGTCACTGAAGATGAATGGCGACGATATGAAGGTTATTTTGAAAAAATGATCGAACGAAATGCAAAAATGCATCAAAAATTAGATTTGTAAAGCGTGCGTAAGAATATTTTAAATAGATGAGTAAGTGAATAGGAGAAGGTCTACAAAAAACTCGATTTGTAGACCTTCTCTACTTGTATTATCAAATAAAGAATAAATTCTTATATCATTAGTTATAGATATATATTCCCAGGTCTTTTTGTAGTATCATATGTAAGGTGGAAAATTTTAGAAAACTTTAGTTAAAATTTATTAAATGTTTACATAATCGAAGTTAAAGGTAAATATAATTCATAATTTTGATAACTCTATTTAAGAGTTTTATACTATTAAAGTATTGTTAGTTATCAAGAAAAGAGTTATTATACTCTTTTGTAGTTAAAAAATACTGATATTAAAATATTGCATCGTTAAACAGTGGCAACACAATTGTAAAATTCGCTAAAATAGTAATTTCAATGATGTCTAAATATAGACGTATTTATACGTAATAAAAATTATTTTTCAAATTAATTATCAGATAGTGTCAATGAATTAAAGTATATATAAGGTATATAAAAAGGTGAGAAAACATGACGAGACAAGGATACGGGGAGTCTACCGGAAAGATTATTCTAATAGGTGAACACGCAGTAACATTTGGTCAGCCAGCAATCGCCATCCCATTTAATGCTAGTAAAATAAAAATATTAATCGAAAGTATGGAGGAAGGTAACTATTCTTCTATTACAAGTGATGTATATGATGGCATGTTATATGATGCACCTGAACATCTAAAGTCTATCATTAATCGTTTTATAGAAAGAAGTGGTGTAAAAGAACCACTTTCTGTAAAAATCCAAACGAACTTACCTCCTTCAAGAGGACTAGGTTCAAGTGCAGCCGTAGCTGTTGCATTTGTTAGAGCTAGTTATGACTTCATGGGAGAACCTTTAGATGATGAAACATTAATCAAGGAAGCAAATTGGGCAGAACGTATTGCACATGGTAAACCAAGTGGGATTGATACACAAACTATAGTTTCTAATAAACCTGTATGGTTCAAACAAGGGCACGTTGAAAACCTTAAATCACTTCAACTTGATGGTTATATGATAGTTATAGACACTGGAGTCAAAGGATCGACTAAACAGGCAGTAGAAGATGTTCATAGATTGTGTGAAGACCCTGAATACTTGAGCCATATTAAACATATTGGATCTCTTGTTCATGAAGCAAGTGAATCTATTGAAAAACATGACTTTAATCATCTTGCAGATATATTTAATCAATGCCAAAAAGACTTAAGACACTTAACCGTTAGCCATGATAAAATAGAAAGACTATTAAAAATAGGTGAAGAACATGGTGCTATCGCTGGTAAGCTTACTGGAGGAGGACGTGGCGGTAGCATGCTTCTTCTTGCGCAAGATTTACAAACTGCCAAAAAGATCGTAGCAGCTGTTGAAAAAGCAGGCGCAGCACATACGTGGATTGAACATTTAGGAGGGTGAACCATTGGTGAAAAGTGGCAAAGCACGTGCGCACACAAATATTGCGTTAATCAAATACTGGGGTAAAGCTGATGAATCATATATTATTCCGATGAATAATAGTTTATCTGTCACGCTAGAACGTTTTTATACTGAAACACAAGTAACGTTTGACGCGTCACTAACTGAAGACCAACTTATTCTAAACGGGGAAGAAGTTGATGCTAAAGAAACAACTAAAATCCAAAAATATATGGATATCGTGAGAGATGTTGCTGCCACAGATTTACATGCTAAAATTGAAAGCAATAATTTTGTTCCTACAGCGGCTGGATTAGCTTCATCGGCTAGTGCATACGCTGCATTAGCAGCTGCTTGTAATGAAGCACTTCAATTAGGTTTATCAAGCAAGGATTTATCTAGATTAGCACGTCGAGGTTCTGGTTCAGCTTCAAGAAGTATCTACGGAGGCTTTGCTGAATGGGAGAAAGGTCATGATGATGCGACTTCTTATGCTCATGCTATTGATGCTAATGATTGGGAAAAAGATCTTTCTATGATTTTTGTAGTAATCAATAACCAATCAAAAAAAGTCTCAAGTCGTTCAGGGATGTCTTTAACAAGAGAAACATCTCGTTTCTATCAATATTGGCTTGACCATGTTGATCAAGATTTAGCTGAGACAAAAGAAGCAATAAAAAATAAAGATTTCAAACATTTAGGTGAAGTTATAGAAGCAAATGGTTTAAGAATGCATGCTACAAATTTAGGTGCACAACCGCCATTTACATATTTGGTTCAAGAAAGTTACGATGCGATGGCTGTCGTCCATCAGTGTCGTGAAGCTGGCTTGCCTTGTTATTTCACCATGGACGCAGGACCAAATGTTAAAGTGTTAGTTGAAAAGAAAAATAAACAAGCTGTCGTTGAACAATTTTTAAAAGAATTTGATGAATCGCAAATTATTGTAAGTGATATTATTAGTACTGGCGTTGAAATTATTAAGTAAGGAAGAGATAGAATGATACAGGTCAAAGCACCCGGAAAACTTTATGTCGCAGGTGAATATGCTGTAACAGAACCAGGCTATAAATCTGTCCTTATTGCAGTAGACAGATTTGTTACAGCAACAATAGAAGCCTCTAATGAAGTTGAGGGAAGTATTCATTCCAAAACATTACATTACGAACCTGTAAAATTTGATCGTAATGAAGATAAAATTGAAATTTCTGATGTGCAAGCTGCTAAGCAATTGAAATATGTAGTTACTGCTATCGAGGTATTTGAACAATATGCACGCAGTTGCAATATCAAACTTAAACATTTCCACTTAACGATTGATAGTAATTTAGCTGATGATTCTGGCCAGAAGTATGGCTTAGGATCAAGTGCTGCTGTTTTAGTTTCAGTTGTAAAAGTATTGAATGAGTTTTATGACATGCAACTTTCGAATTTGTATATCTATAAATTAGCAGTTATAGCTAATATGAAATTACAAAGTTTGAGTTCTTGTGGGGATATAGCAGTGAGTGTATACAGCGGTTGGCTTGCTTATAGTACATTCGATCATGATTGGGTTAAGCAACAGATGGAAGAAACATCTGTAAATGACGTGTTAGAAAAAAACTGGCCAGGACTTCATATTGAACCATTACAGGCACCAGAAAATATGGAAGTTTTAATTGGATGGACAGGTTCTCCTGCATCATCACCACATTTGGTTAGTGAAGTAAAACGTCTAAAATCTGACCCAAGTTTCTACGGTGAATTTTTAGATCGATCACATGATTGTGTAGAAAGTTTAATTCAAGCGTTTAAGACTAATAATATCAAAGGCGTTCAAAAGATGATACGACAAAATCGTCGTGTTATTCAATCAATGGATGTTGAAGCAACAGTTGATATAGAAACAGATAAACTTAAGAAATTATGTGACATTGGTGAGAAACACGGTGGCGCATCTAAAACATCTGGCGCTGGTGGCGGTGATTGTGGTATAACAATTATTAACACTATCATTGATAAACAGTTAATTTATGATGAATGGATAGCGCAAGGAATTAAACCATTAAAATTTAGGATTTATCATGGACAGTAATAAAAACAGCCTTTATTAAAGGTTGTTTTTTTATATGGTGTATATTATCGATTAAATCAACTTGAAATTTATAGCAAAAAGAGTAAAATAATTAGAGTTATATAGAGAAATGATTATGATATGAGCTGATTTAATAATAGAAAGGTGGGTAGCAAGATGCAGAATAAATTTCTGATTTGCGATGAATGTCAGGCAGTTAATATTAAAACGTTGAAAAAGAAATTAGAAAAATTAGATCCTGAAGCGGAAATTGAGATTGGCTGTCAGTCATACTGTGGTCCGGGAAGACGTAAGACCTTTGCATTCGTTAATAATCGCCCACTTGCTGCTTTAACTGAAGAAGAGTTAATGGAGAAGGTCATTAAACAATTGAAGAAACCACGTGATCCTGAGGAAGAAGAGCGTTTAAGAAAACGTAATGAAGAACGTAAACGCCGTAAAGAAGAGCAAGACCGCAAACTTAAAGAGAAACTCGAAAAACGTAAAGCGGCTAAATAGATAAATACTAAAAAAAAGGAACTAACGTAGCGCAGTTCCTTTTTTGATAAAATCCAAAGTGAGAGTTTTAATACAGTAGATAGGGATTTACTGTATAAGAACCACTAATGATTAAAAATCAAAGTGTTAATAGGAACACAGTAGATAAGGATCTACTGCATAAGAACCACTAATGATTAAAAATCAAAGTGTAAAAAGGAATACAGTAGATAGGGATCTACTGCATAAGAACCACTAATGATTAAAAATCAAAGTGTAAAAAGGAACACAGTAGATAGGGATTTACTGTATAAGAACCACTAATGATTAAAAATCAAAGTGTTAGTAGGAACACAGTAGATAGGGATCTACTGTATAAGAACCACTAATGATTAAAAATCAAAGTGGTTCTAAAAACAAATCGTTGAATGATTCGGCCATAGTTGGGTGTGTATAGATATTTTCACTTAGTACTGTGTATGGGATATGCTGATCTATCGCTAATTTGATTAGATTAATCAATTCTTCTGATTCTTTTCCATATAAACTTGCACCTAATATTTCGCCATTATCTTTATTTAGTACAACTTTGAAAATACCTCTTGAATCGTTATTAATTTTATGTCGAGGTATTGTATTTACGTAGATTTTATTTTCCAGGAAATTAAAACCTTGTGCTTCTGCTTCAGCAGCAGTGAGACCAACTCTTGATAGAGGTGGATCGATAAATACTGTATAAGGAATGTTGCCTCTATTCTCAGTTGTTCGCGATCCATCTCCGAAGAGTTGGGAACGAAGAATTCTAAAGTCATCAAGAGAAATGTAAGTGAATTGCAAGCCACCTTTAACATCCCCAGCTGCATAGATATGTTTAACTGAAGTTTGAAGTTGGGGATTTACCTGTACTTCACCACGTTGACCCATTTTTACGTCAGTATTCTCTAGACCTAATCCATCGGTGTTAGGTTTACGTCCAGTTGCTAGTAACACTGCATCAGCTTTGAATTTACCATGATTGGTATGAACGATTGTTGAGTCGCCTTCATTAGAAAATGCAGTTGTTTCAACGTTTGTATGAACTGAAATCCCTTTGTCTTGCAAATCTTGAAGTGCTAGGTCAGCCACCTCTCGGTCCTCACGAGGCATTACCACATCACCATGTTCTAATATAGTCACTTGTGTTCCTAAATTACTAAACATTGAAGCAAATTCGAGTGCAATATATCCACCACCCACAATGACTAAGTCTTTAGGTTGGAAATTAATATTTAATAATCCAGTTGAAAATCATATATATTTTTAGTAGTTTTTATACCCTCAATTTTTGGTATATTTGCTTGAGCTCCAGTATTAATGACGATTTTGTTCCCTGTGATTTTATCTTTTACATTACCTGCATGATCCAATAACGCAATTTCATTATTAGAAACAAAAGACGCTTTATAATCTAATATATCTATATTGTCTTTTGATGCTAAATTGTTATAATTCTTTTTATTTAATGCATTCACTACTTCATTTTTTCTTGAAAATGCTTCATCGAAAGATGCTCCTTCGATACCGTCATGCACTAATGTTTTAGAAGGAATACATCCAATATTTATACATGTACCGCCATACATTTTAGATGATTGTTCTATAAGTGCGACGTGCTGTCCTTGTCCGGCTGCGAAAGATGCTAAAGTTTTACCTGCTTTACCAAATCCAATGATGATAAGGTCATAAGATGTCATATTTGGTTTACCTCCTGCAAAATGTCGTTTAAGACATCTTGAATTGTTTTGTTACGATAGAAATTTAAAATGAGTTGAATTTCTTCATCACGATATCGAGCCATTATCTGTGCAATATGTTTAGAAATGTCACAGTGACTGTTGCGGTCTCCAGTGTAAACGCGTTGATTATTATCTCTAGCGAGAACGAATTGTTGATATAACTCAGCTAAATTCACTGTAGATGTATATTGATTAGCTTTGTATCCGCCATCTTTACCACGTACTGTAGTGATAAGTTGCTGGTCGCTTAAGTTAGCGACGACACGTCTTAACTGCACGGGATTAAGACAAGTTAATTCCGCCAATTCCTTACTATTAAATTTTTCGTTTTTGTGCTTAGTAAGAAAGCTTAACACATGTACCGCAATGTTGAATTCTAAGTTCATATCTACCCACCTTAAATGTAACTTCTTTAGTTACATTTAACTGCAATAAGTATCAATAGTCAATCTTTATGACTTCGTCACAAATTTTTCGTGATTTTATATACTATAAGAAGGGTAAATGTAATTTGTAAGTTCATTTTTGAAAATGAAATAAAAAAACAGTAATAGTAATGAAGGAGATGACTTCAATGGCTAATAAAGTACAATTAGGTAAATCAGATGTTAAAGTCTTCCCAATTGCACTTGGAACTAATGCAGTAGGTGGACATAATTTATATCCGAATTTGGATGAAGAACAAGGTAAAGACGTTGTACGTAAAGCAATTGATAATGGTATCACTTTATTAGATACAGCTTATATTTATGGACCTGAACGTTCTGAAGAACTCGTTGGACAAGTTGTACAAGAATATCCACGTGAACAAGTACAAATCGCAACTAAAGGGTCACATGTTATTAAAGATAATGATGAAGTGGTACAAAATAATGACCCAGAATATCTAAAGCAACAAGTTGAGAATAGTTTAAAACGTCTCCAAGTAGATTATATTGATTTATATTATATTCATTTTCCTGATGAAGAGACGCCAAAAGATAAAGCTGTTGCAGCGTTAAAAGAATTAAAAGATGAAGGTAAAATAAAAGCAATAGGTGTGTCTAACTTCTCATTAGAACAATTGAAAGAAGCAAATAAAGATGGATATGTCGACGTCGTACAATTAGAATATAATTTATTACATCGCGAAAACGAAGAAGTAATGGCATATGCAGCGGAAAATAATATTACATTTGTACCATACTTCCCATTAGCTTCTGGAATATTAGCAGGTAAATATGATGAAGACCAAACATTTGACGATCATCGTGCAACACGTCGTGATTTCCAACCTGAAGTGTTCAATGATAATGTACGTCGTGTTAAGGAATTAACGGATATAGCGGAAGCGCACAACACGTCAATTGCTAATGTCGTACTAGCATTCTACTTAACTCGTCCATCATTAGACGTTGTAATTCCAGGTGCTAAACGCGCTGAACAAGTTGTAGAAAATATTGATGCTGCAAATATTGAATTAACTCAAGATGAAATTGATAAAATTGATCAATTATTCCCGATTGAAAATTAATAATTGGGAAATTTAAGAGCGATACCAACATATGACGTTGAGTATCGCTTTTTTAATGTAGTTGTAAATTTTAAAGTTTAGACAAAATAATTTGAGAAATTTTGGGTATGTTAAATAATATCTATACATAAAAATGCACAGTATAAAGTTGGAGGAAATGAATAATGATTACGGTGTTGTTTGGTGGGAGCCGTCCTGAAGGGAATACGGCAGAATTAACCCGATATGCTTTAGACGGTTTAGATTACACTTGGGTGGATGTCACTCAATATCAATTTAATCCTGTTCGTGATGTGAGACATGAAGATTACTATATTGAATCGTATGGAGACGATTATAAACAACTTATTGATTTAGTATTAGAGAGTGATACAGTGATATTTGCGTCGCCAGTATATTGGTATAGTATTTCGGCTTCTTTAAAGGCATTTATAGATCATTGGTCTGAGACTATGGAAGACAAAGATTATCATGATTTCAAATCTAAGATGGCTAAAAAGGATTTTCGATTAATTTTAGTAGGTGGCGATTGTCCTAAAGTCAAAGCTAAACCATGTATAACTCAGATGAAATATAGTGTAGAGTTTTTGGGCGGAGAGTTGAAAGGTTATATTATTGGAACTGCTGAAAAGCCTGGAGATATTAAAAAAGATATATATGCTTTAGATCGTGCACGAGAATGGAATGAAGAACTAGGTAAATAAGATTATGACAATTCAACGGAAGAAACATTTTAAATTTTAATGTTATCTTTCGTTGTTTTTTATTTTTTGTGAGTTAGTAGTTTCGTTTAATTCTATTTATCGAAATTTTATTAATTTTCCAGTTTGGATTTTAATAGTTTCAAAATAATTTTTATATAGGGTTTTTAAATGTTTAAATTGAATTAAGTTAACATAAATGTGATATAATGCTTTTATTAATAGCTTGTAATAGTTAGGGGAGAAAGTAACATGTATAGAGTGAGACAAGCAACTGAGAATGATGTAGTAGCTATTAGAGATGTTGCTACTAAAGCTTGGTATAATACATATTTAAATATTTATGCAGCTTCTACAGTCAATGAATTGTTGGCTGCTTCATATAATGAAACTCATTTGAAGAAGAGATTAAAAGAACAACTCTTTTTAGTGGCGGAAGAAGATGATGAGATTATAGGTTTTGCAAATTTCATTTATGGCGAGGAATTATATCTCGCTGCACATTATGTGAGACCACAATCTCAACATAAAGGTTATGGTACAAGTTTACTTAAAGAAGGTTTAAATCAATTTAAAGATAGATATGATACCGTTTATTTAGAAGTAGATAATAAGAATAACCATGGTATTGATTATTATAAGGAAAATGGCTTTGAAATCGTTCGTTCTTATCAACCTGAAATGTATGGAGAGACGATGGACTTAGCTCTAATGAAAAAGACCTTTTAATATCATAAACGATATGCATCAAAACTAGTTTATTAATGGAGTTAAATTATTTACGGGGTAATACTCAAACAAAAAAGCACTATGAACGTCATTCTAGTGTTCCTAAGGAGGGGAAGTATGGCACTATCATCATATGCAACAAGTAAACTAACTGAAGAAAAGGTATTTAAAGATCCTATTCATCGATACATACATGTTAAAGATCAGTTGATTTGGGATTTAATTAAAACTAAAGAATTTCAACGTTTAAGACGTATCAAACAACTTGGTACCTTATATTTATCGTTTCATACTGCAGAACATAGTCGCTTTGGGCATTCATTAGGTGTATATGAAATCGTCCGCCGAATGATTGACGAGTCTTTTATAGGTAGAGAGGCCTGGGATAATACAGATCGTCCACTTGCACTGTGCGCAGCGTTGCTACATGATTTAGGCCATGGCCCTTTCTCTCATAGTTTTGAAAAGATATTTAATACTGATCATGAAGCATTCACTCAAGCTATAATCACAGAAGACACGGAAGTCAATGAAGTGCTAAGTCGCGTTTCTGAAACATTCCCACAAGAAGTTGCAGATGTTATTAATAAAACACATGATAATAAACTAATTATATCAATGATATCTTCTCAAATTGATGCTGATCGTATGGACTACTTGCAACGTGATGCGTATTTCACAGGTGTGACTTATGGTTCGTTTGATATGGAACGTATTTTAAGATTAATGCGTCCTTCAAAAGATGAAGTATTGATTAAAGAGAGCGGTATGCACGCGGTTGAGAATTTTATTATGAGTCGTTACCAAATGTATTGGCAAATCTATTTTCACCCTGTAAGTCGTGGGGGAGAAGTTTTACTAAATAATTGTTTACAACGCGCGAAGCAACTTTATGGTGAAGGCTATGAATTTAGAATGTATCCCCATGACTTTGTACCATTCTTCGAAGGGACAATGACAATTGAACAGTATGTTGAGTTAGATGAAGCGGTTGTACTATATTACTTGAAAAAATGGATTAATGAAGATGATCCTATACTCAGTGACTTGTCGCGTCGTTTTATAAATAGAGATTTATTCAAATATATACCATTTGATGGTTCAATAATTACTATTTCAGAATTACAAGAATTATTTGAAGCAGGTGGTATCAACCCTGACTATTACTTCGTAAGTGAAGCTTTCTCAGATTTACCTTACGATTACGATCGCCCTGGATCTAATCGTAAACCGATCCATTTGTTAAGAAGTAATGGTTCTATTACAGAAATAAGTCATCAATCTATGGTAATTAATAGTATTACTGGTATTAATCGTGAAGACCATAAATTATATTATCCTAAGGAACTGATACTAAATATAGATAATCTTGAAATTAAAGGTGCTATTATTAATTTATTGAATGAACTTAATTAGAGCTTTACACTCATTGTACCTATTAGATAAGATTGAAAATATCATCATTGAATCAATGATTTTCAGAATGGGAGGTATCTAACTTGGCTGAGAAAAAAGGTTTTAATTTTAATATTATAAAAAATGACCCACTAGATGGACATAAAGGAACGAATATCGGGTCAATTAGTTTAGATAATATTGCACCTGTTTTTATAGATGTTGAAAATAAAGAAGCCTTTATTGATATTGGCGGGATGCATGCACGTGCAAAAGTTGAAAAAGGTGTTAAATGGATTAATGAAAAAGAGCAAGTTGAAGGAGACGAAGCTAAAGAATATTGGTTGTGTTGGGTGACTACAGAACGTAGTGAACAAGGACCGTACTATGCAGGTGTCACAGCTTGTTACTTATTAGTGAATAGAAGTATCCGCCGTGGCTATAAGAGTATGCCTGAACATGTAAATATGATGGATAAATCTATGAAACATCAATTTATTATCGATCAAATTGGTAATGAAAATAAGAAAATCTTAAAAAAATTCTTAAAAGATTATAACGAAGACATGTGGAATAATTCTAGCGACGAATTATATCAAGCATTTGAATAACTATTAAAAATATATTTATTTTGTAATAAATATATCCGAATAAAATCTAAGCCTTTAAATGAATGTTTGCTAAATTCATTTAAAGGCTCTTATAGTATTATTTCACACTGCCAATTCCGTTAAGTTCTTCATTATAAGGCAATGTTAATTCTTTGCACGTGATGACTTTACCATCTTCATTAAAGACAAATTCTGCATAAACTTCTACTTTACCTTTATCACCATTTTTCTTTTCTACATGAACATCGTAGCGTAAAAAAATCGTGTTTTGAGACTCATCTATGAGCATGGTTTTAAATTCTTCAATAGAAAGACGAGCCACAACTTCTTTCAGTTTCTTAAGATGATCTGTGAACTCATTAATATCAGACGTTTGATGATCTGTGGTTTGAACATAAGAAGGGGCAAAGTACGTATCAATTTTATTAACATCAAGATTGATTAAAATATCAGTATAAAGCTTTTCAATTGTAGATTTTAAATCATCTCTATTCATCACTTATCTCCTCTATAAAGTAATTATTTTAATTCTTCACCAATTTGATATGTGTGATACAAAGCTTCTATAATTTCATTATGAATGACATGAAATGGTCTTTCAAATCTTTTAGCAACTTGTTTTACATCTTCATATTCGGGTTTCATTTTTAAAATTTTACCCTCTTGCAAAGCGAATTTCACAGAAATATTCCCGTAGTCGGTATTAATGTCTCTAAATTCTCGATCTAGTATATTTCTACGAACCGCGTAACTGCGAACTCCGAGGGAAGATGTTTCTTGTAGGATTAAAGTTTCAAATTTAGATGCGTTCTCAGTTTTACAGATTAAGGTTAATTGTGTACTTGGACGTCCTTTTTTCATAAATATTGGAGTGTAGTAAATATCTAGTGCACCATGTTCGAGTGCTATATCCATGAAGTGTCCTAATGATTCAGGTGACATATCATCAATTTGGCATTCGATAACTTGGACGTCATCTTGCTTTTTTGATTGAGTTTCAAATTGAATAACTCTTAACACATTAGGGAAGTCAAAGTCTTTACTCCCTGCGCCATACCCAATTTCTTTCATCGTAGCAGATGGGAATGGGCCAAATGATGATACTAAACTTTTCGCAAAGGCCGCACCAGTTGGCGTCGTTAACTCACTTTGAACATCAAATTTAGCTAATGGAACGTCTTTAAGTATCTCAGCAGTGGCAGGTGCTGGTACGGGGTAGATACCATGGGCGATATTGATTTTGCCATTACCTGTAGGAATAGGCGAGCAATATAATTCGTCAATATTTAATAATTCTAAAGCAATACATCCACCAATAATATCGATAATAGAGTCCATGGCCCCCACTTCATGAAAGTGGACGTTTTTAAATGACATACCATGAATTTTAGCTTCTGCGTGACCAATCACTTCAAATATACTTTTACTTCGAGCTTTAACACGTGGTGAAAGTGCGCTGTCATCAATCATTTTAAAGATATCTGACGCGTGACGGTGATGGTGTGGTTCATCGAAATCAATGTTTAAGGTCATTGCATGTATGCCTTGTTTTACCTTCTTCTGAAAATGAAGTTCAAAATTATCTAATGGTAACGTTTTAAGTTCGCTTTCAATTTTATGTGGGTTAGCCCCTAAATCGACTAAAGCTGACAATAGCATGTCACCGGCTATGCCTGCATGACAATCTAAGTAAATTGCATTTGCCATATTGATGCTCCATTCTAGTTATTTTCTATCATCTTCACTATCATTCCAGCGTTATATCCTCCACCAAAGCCATTATCAATATTGAGTACACTTGTACCAGGTGCACATGCGTTAATCATGGAAAGTAGTGTAGTGACGCCGTCTAAATTTGCACCATAGCCAACGCTGGTAGGGACGGCATAGATGGGATGATCGACAAGTCCTCCTACAACACTAGCCAAGGCACCTTCCATTCCAGCAATGACCACGGATACCTTACCTTGGCGTATCTCATGGATGTGATTAAATAGTCGATGAATGCCAGACACACCAACGTCATAGAAGCGTTTAACTTGAATTCCCATTACTTCCGCAGTTAAAGCAGCTTCTTCGGCTACTGCTAAGTCCGAGGTTCCAGCACAAAGGATAGAAATATAATTTTGTGATTTTTTAATTTCTTCTATCGGAGTACTCACAATATTAGCTACTGAGTGATACTGGAGATAGGGGTGATGTTCGAGTACAAACTTCGCCTTTGTTTCATCAATACGTGTCACTAAAATCACATTGTCGTGTTGAGTAAGGCTTTCAATAATTTGATTAATTTGTTCTTTAGTTTTACCTTCACCGAAGATGACTTCGGGAAAGCCTTGTCGCTTTGCTCGATGTAAATCAATTTTAGCAAAGCCCAATTCGTCATAGTGACTGAGTTGGGCTTTAGCTTCATCTATAGAAATTTGATTTGATTTTACACCTTCGAGTAAGTCATCTATAAAGTTTGGATCTTTACTCATGTGTTAACTTCCTTATACTAAATTAGTTGCTTTCGTATCAATGACTTCGTTCATACTGCCTGTTCTATATCCTTCTAAATCTACAGTGACATAGTCGAAACCAAGTTCTTTTAAGCGTAAAGTGATATTGTCTCTATTTTTTATTACAGTAGCAAAATCATCTTCAACCACTTCGATACGAGCGATATTATGGTGGTAGCGTACACGGACATGATTGATTCCTAATTGTAGAATGTATTTCTCTGCTTCGTTGACTTTGTTTACTTTAGCAAAGCTTAACGTTTCACCATAAGGGATTCGTGAAGCTAAACTACATAGAGCCGGTTTATTCCATACAGGTAAATCATGTTGTTTACTTAATTCTCTAATTTCTGATTTATAGAGATGTGCTTCTTGAAGTACACTACGTACTCCAAATTCATCTCTAGCTTTTAAGCCTGGACGGAAATCCTTGAGATCATCCATAATCATGCCATCTAAGATATAATTAAAGTTGAATTCCTCTTTGATTTCATTAAGTTTTCCATAAAGAAGTCGTTTACTGAAATACCAGCTTTCGGGTGTATTCTTAACGATATTATCGTCCTCAAGTTCAGCCATTTCAGTCTCTAATACTTCTACACCTAGGCTTCGACCTAATTCAATCGCTTGGTTAAATTCTTCGTTTCTGAAAAGTTCTGATTTTACAACCACAGGTTTAACATTTTTAACACCTAAAACATCAATCGCTTTTTTAAGTACTAAACTGCTATCTACACCACCTGAATATGCAATGACAACACTTTGCATTTCTTTAAGTAAGTGATTTAATTTCATTTCTTTATTTAATAATTCAGTCATTCTCATCATCCTCCCAAATTATTCTTCATTTTCAACATATGGAATGGTTAGTGGTCCTTGTGGCATGACACCAATTGATAATTTACGTCCATATTGTTCTTCTAACTCATGAAGCGTTTGTTCAATATTTGAAGTTGGATTCAACATTGAATCTTTCAATTGTTGATCTGTTAATTCTGAGTAGACATAAACATTGGCAAAGGTCTGAATGCTCGCTTGTTTTTGAACTTGCCATTGATCCATCTCTTTAAAATTAGGATCATGGATAAGCTCTAGAATTCCCTGAGGGGTGTCAGCCATTTTAAAGATTTCAGCAAATTTACCATGATCTGGAAAGCCATCTGCACATTCGGAGACCATAATAATATTTCCGTCTTCTTTGACGATTTTACTAGCAGCACTCATCCCTTTAACAGTCTGATACAAGTTTTGATCTAAAGGATAACCTGAATTAGAAGCAATGACGACATCAAAACGTTGATGGCATTTAAACATCGCGTGTTCTTTAACATAAGCACATCCTTCTTTATGTGCTTCAAAAACTTCTCCAGCGAATGCAGCCGTAATTTCCTTACTTTTGTTTAAAGCCACATTTAACATGAAGTCTGGCTTACACATACGGTTCACTTCTCTAGCCATATCCTGAACAGGGTTATCTTCTAAATTTCCCCATGTAGAACGAGGGTCGCCAATCATCTTTGCATTATGGAAAGTTTGAATAGTTTCTAATCCAGCGATACCTGGCATAATACCTTTTGGACCACCTGAAAATCCTGCAAAGAAATGAGGTTCAATGAAACCAGTGACGATTTTAAAATCTGACTCAACATAGTCTTTATTGAGATATGCATCACAACCATATTTACTTTCCCCAACTTTTATAAGACTATCTGCTTCAGTACAGTGGTTATGGACAATTTTAACTGTGTCCACAATATCTTCACCTAACATTTGAATAAGCTCATCGCGCGTTTGGTCACGATGTGTTCCTGTACCATTAATAATTACGAAATTTTCACGTGGCACATGGTTCAATTCCTCAATTAGTAAAGGTACAAGAATATGGTTTGGTGTTGGGCGAGTGATATCACTAATTACTATAGATACGATGTCATCACTTCTAACCATTTCTTTAAGAGGTTTTGAGTTGGTTGGATGTCTTAAAACGTCTTAAATGGCTGTTTTATAATCTTCAATAGCGTCAATATTTTGAGGTTCTATAATAGTGCTATCATCAGGTACATTGACACTAATTTCAGACTTGCCGTAGAGCACATCTGTCTTCACTAACATTCCCTCCATTTATTTAAATATTATAAATTACTATTAAATGTAAACTCTTAATAAAGTGTTGCAATGCAATTATTATATGTAAATTGTAGCACAATTTTTAGAATATTTTAATTTATGAAAATAAATAGCTTTATTCAAAATTAGTGATGTGAAATATTTAAATCTAAAATTTAGGGTAAACATCTTTAAAATAATGAAAGGGAGAAGTTCAATGAATCATATTAAGGGAATTAATCATATTGGTTTAACAGTATTAGATATTGAGGAGGCAACAACGTTCTTAAAAGAGGCGTTTGACGCTAAAATAGCGTATGATGCTCTTACATATAATGACCAACCTCGTGAAGGAGAAGAAGTTGAACGCATGTTAGGTCTTTCAAAAGGAGCAAAAATCGTTCGTCAAAGAATGATAGTGATTGGTGAGGGAGCTAATATAGAAATGTTTGAAATAGAAAGTAATAATCAAAAAGAACCACTCAAACTAGAAGATTTAGGCTTTAATCATATTTCATTAATGGTCGATCATATTGAGGACGTATTAGAAAATGTTAAACGTGCTGGTGCAGAACCATTATCTGAAACACATGGTAATTCAACTTACGAGGATTCTGAAGGAAGTAAGAGTGTTTATGTTAAGGCACCGTTTAACGCTTTAATTGAGTTACAATCCATTCCGAATGGTTATTATTATCCAAATGATAGTGAAGCAAATGTATTTATTCCTGGTGAGTAAAATATGAGAAACTATATATTTATTCAATAGTTGTGACCAATTTTAAAAGAAGATGATATAATAAAGGATGACGTACATCAAAAATTATGAAATATGAGGTAGTTAGATGAAAAAATATGTATTCATCATTGCAACAATTGTATTCGGCATCGTATATTTCAAAAAGTATTGTTCTATTCGAGATAAATATATCATGGATATCGTTGATGTTGAATTCAACAAGTAATTCTAATGATAACCTATGTAAAATCGTGTTCATATCGATAAGATATGGAGACGATTTTTTAATTTTTAGACAAAATAAGTCGATACGTAGAAAGTAGGAGCGTACTACAAGCGATAGTGTTTTTATGCTATAATTACATGTATTATTGTAAAGATTAAGGTGAGTAGTAAATTGGATAAAAACATAAATATTCAAACTAAACAGGTTTTGAAACAGAATGATGAAAAACAAAAATTTGAGTTTACTACAAAAGGTGCTTGGCAGAAACGACGAGCAGAATTTATCCGGTATACAGAAGAAATTGAAGAAGCAAAAGTCAATGTTACAATAAAAATTGAAGATAGCGGAGTTAAGTTGATTCGTAAAGGCGATATCAATATGAATCTACATTTCGTTGAAGGGGAAGAAACGACAACTTTATATGATATACCCGCAGGACGGATACCTTTAACAGTGAAAACACTGAGTATTTTACACTTTGTAACGCCAAATGGTGGGAAATTGAAAATTCACTATGAACTATATCAAAATGAAGAAAAGATGGGTTCTTATCAATACGAACTAAATTATAAGGAGATAAGCGAATGAATATTATCGATCAAGTGAAACAGACATTAATTGAAGAAATTGAAGCTAGTATCAAAAAAGCGGGATTAGCTGAAGATATTCCCGAAATAAAAATTGAAATACCTAAAGATACTAAAAATGGTGATTACTCATCTAATATTGCGATGGTATTAACTAAAATTGCTAAACGTAATCCACGTGAAATAGCACAAGCGATTGTAGATAATCTTGATACAAGTAAAGCACACGTAAAAGAAATTGATATTGCAGGCCCAGGTTTTATTAACTTTTACTTAGATAATCAATATCTTACTCAAATTATTCCAGAAGCGATTAATAAAGGCGATCAATTTGGCTATGCAGATCAATCTAAAAATACAAACATTTTATTAGAATATGTGTCTGCAAATCCAACTGGTGATTTACACATTGGTCATGCTAGAAATGCTGCTGTAGGTGATTCATTAGCCAATATTCTAATCGCCGCAGGGTACAATGTCACTCGTGAATACTATATTAACGATGCAGGGAATCAAATTACTAATTTAGCTCGTTCAATAGAGACACGTTATTTTGAAGCTCTAGGTGATACAAGCCATGAAATGCCAGAAGATGGATATAATGGTAAAGACATTATTGAAATTGGTAAAGATTTGGCTAATAAGCATCCAGAAATCAAGGATTATTCAGATGAAGAACGCCTAAAAACATTTAGACAATTAGGTGTAGATTATGAAATGGATAAGTTAAAGAGAGACTTAGCTGATTTTAATGTACATTTTGATAACTGGTTCAGTGAAACGTCTTTATATGAAAATGGTGCAATCGATAACACATTAGCTAAAATGAAAGAATTAGGTTACACATATGAAGCTGATGGTGCAACATGGTTACGTACAAGTGATTTTAAAGATGATAAAGACCGTGTATTAATTAAAAAGGATGGTAACTACACTTACTTTACACCTGATACAGCATACCATTACAACAAAATTAATCGTGGAAATGATATCTTAATTGATTTAATGGGTGCTGACCATCACGGTTATATAAATCGTCTTAAAGCAAGTCTTGAAACATTTGGTGTAGATAGTGATCGTCTTGAAATTCAAATTATGCAAATGGTGCGTTTAATGCAAAATGGTGAAGAAGTGAAAATGAGTAAACGTACAGGCAATGCGATTACTTTACGTGAAATTATGGATGAAGTAGGCATTGATGCAGCGCGTTACTTCTTAACAATGCGTAGTCCTGACTCTCATTTTGATTTTGATCTTGAACTTGCCAAGGAGCAATCACAAGATAACCCAATTTATTATGCTCAGTATGCTCACGCACGTATTTGTTCAATACTAAGACAAGCGAAAGAGCAAGGTGTTGATATCACAACAAACGCTAATTTCGATACAATTACTAATGAAAAAGCAATAGACTTATTAAAGAAAGTTGCTGAATTCGAAACAACAATTGAGAGCGCAGCAGAGCATCGTGCACCTCATCGTTTAACAAATTATATTCAAGATTTAGCTGCAGCTTTCCATAAATTCTATAACGCCGAGAAAGTTTTAACTGATGATATTGAAAAGACTAAAGCATTAGTAGCTATGATTGAAGCAGTAAGAATTACATTACACAATGCTTTAACACTTGTTGGCGTTACAGCACCTGAGTCTATGTAATTATAAAAATATTTAATTAAATAAACAGTCTTATGCCCTCATAAATCTATATTTGTGAGGGTATTAATTTTATAAAGAATTGGAGTGTAAACATGCTATCTACAATGGAACTGTATCGAATTCTATATAAAAATATGGGTGCACAACATTGGTGGCCAGCTCAAAGTCCTATTGAGATGATGCTAGGGGCTATACTTGTTCAAAATACTAATTGGAAAAATGCAGATATGGCATTAACACGTCTCAAAGAAGAGACGCAATTCAATGGTAAAAAGATATTAAATATGTCACTCGAAGATTTGCAACAAACGATTCGTTCGAGCGGTTTCTATAAAAATAAAGGTAAAGCGATTCACGCTTTAATGAATTGGTTAAATCAACATGACTTTAATTACAAAGATATCGCACAATACTATGGTGAGAATTTAAGAAAGGAATTATTAAATATTCGTGGTATTGGAAGTGAAACGGCAGATGTTTTAATTGTATATATTTTTAAAGGGATAGAATTTATTCCAGACAGTTATACTCGCCGTATATATGCTAAGTTAGGCTATACTCAGACTGAAACCTACGATAAGTTTAAGAAGACCATTCAATTACCTTCTAATTTCACTAACCAAGATGCGAATGAATTCCATGCTTTGCTCGATAATTTTGGTAAAAATTATTTTAACGGTAAAGGAGAACATCGTTATACATTTTTAGATTCATTTTTTGAAAATTAAACATTGACCTTTACGTAACGTCATACCTCATACTTCAGCTTAGGAGGTGAAGATATGAAAGCGTATTTTAGTCCTAAAGATCTTTGTGACATCACAGGAGTGAGTTTACGTACACTTCATTATTATCATGATATAGAATTATTAATCCCTCATCATATTGAAGACAATGGTTATCGTCTTTATAGTGTAGAAGATATTTCTAAACTGCAATATATCTTATTTTTAAGGGAGCTTGATTTAACATTAAAAGAAATTAATGATTATTTTAAAAGTGATATAAATACTAAAAACGAAGTGTTGCGTAAGAATTACGATGATGTAATTAAGAAAAGAGATAAGTTGAATGTAATCATTGAACATCTTGACTACCATTTTAAACAAGAGAGCAATGAAGAAATTGAGGTGACGAATATGAAAGAATTTGATTTATATCAACAATATGAAAATGAAGCGGCTTTGAAGTATGGTGATACTAAGTACTATCAATCTTATGAGGAACAACAACAAGATATGAATGATTCTGAGAAAAAAGAAAACTATAAAAAGATTAATGTTGAATTAAATACATTTTTCGATGAGATGAGTGATTTATTTTCTAAAGATGTCTCGATTAAGGAGGCAAGCACTAGAATAAAAAAACTAGAAGACATATTGAAGCTACAAGTTCCTAACTGCGATAAACAATTTATGTCCTATATTGGAACAACATATGTTGATGATGAACGATTTGCTAAAAATATTAATAAAAACCGTAATAAAGGACTAAATCGATATATTGCAAATGCCATAAATGAATATATAACGTACTAATTGTTCCTTTCAAAAATATTAATCTTAATTATTACTGAGTAACGATAAACGCCCACTTAGAAAGTAGGGCGTTTTTTATAGTTAAAAACTATAGAATAGGAGATATTATAATTTATAATGATTTTTAATTTTGATTAATTAATTATATAATGATTTTTGTAGTAACTAAAGTTATAAATATTTTAGAGGTGGTACGATGATTGAGGCCTATAAGTTATTCTGGCTGAATTTCCTTAAACTAAAAGGTCGCACTAGAAGACGTGATTTTTGGTGGCCCTTTTTCATCAATGCTATTATTGAAGTTATAGTCTTAAATGGCACAAAATTTTTAGAAAATTCTATGGTTCACGGTCATATTATTTCATCAATTATTTATCAAGTCATTTCACTCATTCTATGTATTGGAACATTTTCATTATCTGTAAGAAGATTTCATGATATCGGAATGACTAAGAAATTCCCAGTGTTTTATTTAATTTTGACCTTACTACCTTATTTAAAAAATGTGATAGAACCTGTTATAAACCATACACATCTAGATCATAATCACGTATTTGTGATGATTTTAAGTGGTTTATTTATCACTTACTATATCATCTCTATCATCGCTGCACTTGTAGCTTTAGCATATTGTGTAGCTGATAGTGAAGATGGTTCCAATAAATATGGACCGAATCCTAAACCTATTTATGAATAATATGAAATTGAGTATCTTCGTTAAAAAGGCGAAGATACTATTTTTTTGAAAATGTTTAATTAAAACATTATTCAAATAAAAATAATCATTTAAAATTTCAAAATTCTAATGAAATTTTTGTCGATTTTGATATGATTATAACGAAGCGAAGAATGTATATTACTGAATAAGAAGGGAATGCTCAATAAATGAGAAATAAACTATGGATGGTTATTCTCGTGCTTGCTATATCATTAGCAGCATGTAGTCAAGGCTCAAATCAATCATCAGATAGCAATTCAACATCGAAAAAAGGGAATAATAAAGTAAAATACCATAGAATTGTTTCTCTAATGCCAAGTAATACTGAAATCTTATATCGACTTGGTTTAGGGAATAACATTGTTGGTGTATCAACGGTTGATGATTACCCTAAAGATGTTAAAAAAGGTAAAAAACAATTTGATGCGATGAATTTGAATAAAGAAAAATTACTCAAAGCTAAACCAGATCTGATTTTAGCACATGAGTCCCAAAAAAGTTCTTCAGGAAAAGTATTAAACTCACTTAAAAAAGATGGGGTTAAAGTTGTTTATGTTAAAGACGCCCAATCAATTAATGAAACATATGACACCTTTAAAACTATCGGTAAAATTACAGGACGTGAGCATCAAGCTCAAGATTTAGTAGATGAAACGAAAAAGAACGTTGATAAGGTAGTTAATTCTGTTCCTAAACATCATAAAAAGCAAAGTATATTTATGGAAGTTTCATCTAAACCAGATATTTATACAGCAGGTAAAGGCACATTCTTCGATGATATGTTAAATCAACTAGACGCGAAGAATAGCTTCTCAGATATAAATGGTTGGAAATCAGTCAGTAAAGAGAGCATCATTAAGCATAATCCAGATATATTAATTTCTACTGAAGGTAAATCAAAATCTGATTATATTAAAATGATTAAAAAACGTGGTGGCTTCGATAAGATTAATGCTGTTAAAAATACACGAATTGAATCAGTTAATGGAGACGAGATTTCTCGACCAGGTCCTCGAATTGATGAAGGCCTAAAAGAATTAAGGGATGTCATTTATAAAAAATAATAGCTCAAAAAGTCAGTGGTCTTTCAGACACTGACTTTTTTAATATGATTTTGTTACTATATGTATAAAGAAAAATGAGAAAAGAGATTATGATGAAAAGAATTCGAAGTATAGTCATATGGTTAATCATTCTATTAATTAGTGTTTTAATCAGTTTATGGTGGGACTTAGGAAGCCTTAATGATGCATTTAATCAAACTATTTTATTAAAGGTAAGACTTCCTAGAGTTCTTGAAGCTATGCTTACTGGTGCGACACTCACTATAGCTGGGCATATGTTTCAAACCATTTTGAATAATCCATTAGCTGATAGTTTTACACTAGGCTTAGCAAGTGGTGCTTCTTTAGGCTCCGGACTTGCCCTATTTCTCGGGTTAAGTTTTCTATGGGTGCCTTTTTTCTCTATAGCATTCAGTTTGATTACACTTGTACTCGTACTTGGCCTAACAGTGATATTGTCACGTGGTTATCCTGTACGTGTGCTCATCATATTAGGTTTAATGATTGGTGCCTTATTCAATGCACTTCTGTATATGTTAGTTTTAATTAATCCACGGAAAATGAATTCAATAGCTAATTACTTGTTCGGTGGTTTTGCTTCGGCAGAGTACCACGATGTCATTATCATTGCTTTAACAATGATAGTTGCTATGGTCATTTTATTTTTAATGAAAAATGGCATTAAACTACTGCAAGTCGGTGAGTTAAAAAGCCAATCTTTAGGTCTTAATGTTCAAAATGTTATGTTCATTGTGTTGGCAGTGTCATCTATGATAACTGCAGTAGTAGTTGCATATGTAGGGATTATAGGATTTATAGGTATGATCGTACCGCAATTACTAAGACGTTTTTATTGGCAATATGAGCTAGGAACGCAGATGGTACTTAATCTTATTGTCGGTAGCACAGTGATGGTCGTGGCAGATTTTATAGGCGGAACGATGATACAACCAGTTCAAATCCCTGCAAGTATTGTTATGGCATTATTAGGCGTTCCAGTTTTATTTTATATTCTTTTTACACAAACTAAGGTATTACGATAAGTGAATTCATTTGCTAAAATAGAAACTATTAAAAAGTTAAGAGGTAACTTAAAATGGATTTGAGTCATATTAAAGCAATAGTCTTTGATTTAGAAGGAACTTTGTTAGATAGAGTTAAATCACGTGAGAAATTTATTGAAGAGCAATTTGAACGTTTTCATGATTATTTCGTTCATGTTCAATTAGCCGATTTTAAGAATAAATTTATCGAGCTTGATGATGATGATGATAATGATAAACCTGAATTGTATAAACAAATTATTAAACAATTTCATATTGATCGATTAACTTGGAAAGATTTGTTTCATGACTTTGAGATGCATTTTTACCGTTATGTCTTTCCTTATTATGATACGTTATATACCTTGGAAAAGTTATCGAGCCATGATTATAAGATTGGCGTTATCGCTAACGGGAAATCCAAAATTAAGCAATTTAGATTACATTCTCTAGGTATTATGCATGTTATTAATTACCTAACGACCTCAGAAACTGTTGGATATCGCAAACCTCATCCAAAAATATTTGAGGATATGATAAAACAACTCGATGTAGAACCCAGTGAAATTATGTATGTTGGAGACGACGCACTTAACGATGTTGCGCCCGCTCGAGCAATGGGTATGGTAAGTGTATGGTATAAACAAGAGGATGCGGAATTAGAACCACTTGAAGAAGAAGTAGATTTTACAATTACTACGATAGAAGAATTGTTAACTATTCTACCTGAAAATTTTGAACCAGAAGGAGAAGAACGCAATGGCAATGGATTTATTTACTAGTAAAGATGGAACGACAATTCATTATAATACAATGGGTGAAGGCTTTCCTGTTGTACTGATTCATACAGCTTATGATAATTATTCAGTATTTAATGATGTGGCTAAGGCGTTAGCGAAATCTTTTCAAGTTGTGCTTATTGATTTAAGAGGTCATGGTTATTCTGATAAGCCAAGAAATATTGAGTTTCATGAATTTGCTGATGATGTGATAGCACTCTTAGATTATATTTATATTGATCATGCAGCGTTTGTTGGTCACGAAATGGGAGCAATAGTAGCTTCAGATATCTCTGTGAGATATGAAGACTATGTATCTTCAATAATATTAGTTAATCCGACATCTATTGAAGGAGAGCTACCCGAAGAACGATTATTCAGAAAGTATGCGCACACGATTAGAAACTGGGATGATGAAAAGCAAGACAAGTTTTTAAATAAACGTAAATATTATAAACCGCGTAAAATGAATAAATTCTTAAAGCATGTTGAAGATACTAATTCAGTATCTACGAAAGAAGAAACGCAAGCTGTTGAAGATGTATTTAAAACTGTAGAAATCTCAGAGGTATTTAAACAAGTCCATGCTCCTACGTTAATTATTGCAGGAGAATATGGGGAAAGAACAACAACTTTAGAAGCGAAAGAAGTAGCCGATTTAATTGAACACAGTCAATTCAATGTGTACGCTCAATCAAGTTTATATCCATTTGTTGAAGAACAAGAACAATTCATCACTGAAATTACTCCATTTATTAAAGATCATTTTTCCCATAAAAAAGAATAAAAATCACATAAAGACGATTAAATTGAACTAAAAGTTGGTAAATATAACTAACATTAGTTCAATTTTTTCATTTTATAGAAATAAAGTAAGCGTAAAAATATTTATTTGTAATGTTTTTGTAATATTATTGTTATTTTAGTAATATATGTAGTATAATCAAGTTAAGCACAAAATAGAGATATTGAAATAAAGGAGAGAGTGCTTATGAAAAAGCTAATGACATCATTACTTGTTTCAGGATTAGTTTTAACAGGAGTAAGCGCTGGTCATCACGCTGAAGCAGCATCTGGAAACTCAATGCAAACAGTTCAACAAATTACTCAAGGTGATCAATCATTAGAAAATGTTAAAATCGGCGATTCAATTAAAAGCGTATTAAATAAATATAGTCATCCAATTTATTCATATAATCAACAAGGAACTGAACACTACTATGAGTTTAGAACACATAAAGGTGTCTTAATTGTCACATCAGATGGTAAAAAAGATAGAGGTTATGTAACTCGTGTTTCTATGACTTACAATGAAGCTAACGGTCCATCTTATAAATCTGTTAAAAATAAATTTGGTAACAAAGCGGTTAGTCGCGTACATTATAATAGAGTAACTGGTAACTTTGGTTACATCCAAAATGGTAAAGCAAGTTATCAATTTAGTTCAAATTCACCTAAAGATAAAAATGTAAAACTTTATCGTATTGATTTATCTAAATAAGAGAATAATGGCGATATAAAATTTTTGAAATTAATTTCTAAAGTATGAATAACTTTATATTAGATATGAATAGGGAGCAGAAAGATGAAATGAAATTTTTAAAATTGACGTTTCACTTTTGCTCCTTTTACTATGTCCATTGATTTAAAGATAGTTAAAGTTTAATATGGGGTTTGAGAAATATTGCGTAGAGTATGGTAAAATTTTAAACTGAAAATTAATAGTTTAATTTATTGCTTAATTCGTATTAGCATCAAGATTGTATGTAGAAGGAGTTAATCATGCATGCGTACTAATGATAAAGTATTGCTCGAAAACATTAATGATTATTTTAGCCATAAAGGCATGTCACCAAATCTAATAGATGATATTAAAGAAAAATTCAGATCAGATATTAAAAAATCAGAAGAAAAAGATCAAGATTATATTGAATATAGAGGTAAATCCCCAGCACAAATTATATTAACGATTCAACGTAATCTATTTGCTTTACAACTCAATCCCGTCATCTTTTTTATCATTAATTTTATACTTATTTCTTATTTATATGATAAACAGTATGTACAGTTCCAAGCGATTACTGGAATAAGTTTATTTTATTGTATTGTGATTTTCCCTATCACGATTATTCTCTATACTAGGATAGCTAGGAAAAATTATCTATATAGTAATAAATATGAGATGTGGGTAGGCATTGTGATTGCTATCATCGCTTTAATTCTTGTCATTATGCAAGGTTTTCATTTTAATTGGGCGATTATACCAATCAATATTTATGGACATCAATTTGTATTCTTTGTTGGAATCATTTTGGGTCTAATTGGTATATTCTTTAAGCGCTTAGAATTTTCAGGAATTGGTTTATTATTCTGTCAGAAGACGATAGATGCTATGATTACAAATCCTGAAATTGCACAATTTTTCTCGTTAGCAATTTGGATATTATTAGTGGTACTCATTATTTTTTATACAATTAAACTATCAGCGAGAACGAGATCGTAGATTTTCCTTAATCTTAAATTCGATGAAGTCTTATATATAGTTGTTTAAGTTAACTATATGTAAGGCTTTTTTTATGTCTTAAAAATTCGTCAGAATAAGTTGAATGCACGTTAAAAAACTGAAGAATAAGAAGTGATTCTGTTTTAAATAATTAATTTAATTGAATCATAATTTAATTCTTCGTTCATTGAATTAAAGGCGTAACGATGATTCGAATTGGGTATAACAATTATTAAAGGGAGGTGCCAGTATGAATAAAATTCAAACTTGCAATCAAATTGAACTTGCTTATAGTGATGAAGGAGAAGGCATCCCCATTATTTTAATTCATGGATTAGACGGTAACTCAGCTGGCTTTCAGGATTTGAAAAATGAACTCAAGCAAACACATAGAGTGATAACTTATGATGTGAGAGGACATGGTAAATCCTCACGATCAGAATCTTATGATTTAAAAGATCATGTTGAGGACTTAAGTCATTTAATGGATGCATTAAATGTGAGTTCAGCACATATTCTAGGACATGACATGGGGGGCATAATTGGAAGAGAGTTCACTGAAACATATCAGTACAGAACAATTTCACTAACAATAATCTCTGCGAAGAGGGAAGATATCACTCACGGATTCACAAAACTCATGGTTGATAATCAAGAAGAAATTGCTGGTTTTAATAAAGCAGAGGCAATGATTATTCTATTTCCTAAATTATTTAAACAACAAGACAATACGATGAAGTGGTATCAACGTCAGAAGTTATATAGTAGACCGACACCTGAAGATAGCGCAATTGCTGTTAGGGCATTATTAAATCATGTTGATATGATTAAGGACGTTCATCATAAAGTAACTGTGCCAACACTTTTAGTTAATGGTAAACATGATCCATTAATCATGGATAAAACACATTTTCGTATTGATAGTTACTTTGAAAATATTAAAAAGTACATCTTTGATGAATCAGGACATGCACCACATATAGAAGAACCAGATAAGTTTTTAGATATTTACTTAGATTTTATTAAGTTAGAGGAAAATGCATAACTTTCACTATATTTAAAAGTATTTATAATAAGTATTCAGTATTACATTTCATAAATATATCAAAAAAGGCGATCAAAATAATATTTGGTCGCCTTTTATTATTTGTGTCAGACACATTGTATTTTCAATTATATATCCCCACAAAAAGAGAGTAAGACTATGAAATCCTAAGAATCAGATTTCTATCTTACTCTCGTCAAATTTCATATTAAACTTCGTTATCGTCGTTCGCTTCAGTGATTCGTTTGTTAACTCGTTTTAATAGCTCGTCAATTTTTTTACGTTGTTTAGAGTTAACTAAGATTAAAACTGTTCTTTCATCGTGTTCGTTACGTTTTTTATTGAAGTAATCCTCTTGAGATAAGTTTTTAACAGCTTTTACCACTTGAGGCTGTTTATAATTTAAGTGGTTAATAATATCTTTAAGATAATATTCTTCCTCTTTATTTTGACTAATATAAGTTAAAACAGCGAATTCTTCAAAACTGATTGAGAATTCTTTCTTAATAATACTTTTTAATCTGTCAGCATAAGTGACCATAGCTAATAATTCAAAGCAGTCATTAATTTTTGAAATAGCCATTATTGAAACCTCCCTATTTATAGCGTAAACATTAAAGACCCATATAACATGACTCAGCAAGTTTTGTATGTTATTAAATTAAGATCTATATGAATACTCTACCCGAATTTATTAATTTGTATCTATTTTTTTGAAAAAATACGAAGTGTCTGCCATAATTTAGTATTAAATAAAATTTTAAGAAATATATTTAATGCTATATTATTTAGTTAATTATAACTAAATAAAAATAAGAAGTAAACAAATAAGTGTTTATAAAACTAATTATTGTTTGTACATTATGATTGAATTAGTAAAATAGCATTTGCCTTATTCAAAAATATTACAAATATTTATAATTTTTCTAAATTTAATAAAAATAATGCTGAAAAGTAAACATTTTGAAATGTTATTTTCAACTTTTAATGACTAAAAGTGCTTACCATTTTATTAGTAGGATGCTTAATTACATTCTCATTAAGAGCTAAACCACTTGTTATAGTGATATACCCACTTTTAGAAGATTTTTTATATTTTATTTCTCTTTTTACAATTTTTTTATTATTCATTACTAAAATAAATTTGTTATCTATAATACTTGTTTGTGGTAGCTCGATATCATTAGATATTAAAGTTACTTTAAAATGTGTGTCGATAGGATACTTAGCTTTGGTAGTTAATACTACTTGGTAATAAGAAGTGTTATTTTTTACCTTATTTGGTACTGTTGCAATTTCTTTCACTTTACTAATGAATTGAATTTTATCACGAGTAGTTACAGAAATATTTTGATTTATTTTTAATAAATTTATATCAGATTCTGATATATTAGCATGAATAACCTTTTCCTCGCTATCAATTTGCATTATCTTATCAGTTGCTTTTGAAGGGTAACGATTGATGATAGAGACCCTTCCATTAATAGGAGAGAAGTGAGTTGTGTGAATAGAATTTTGAGTTTGAATAAGCTGAGAATACAGTAACGGTGAGGTTAAGAAAGGATTATTTTTTAAATATGAAGGTGTATGATTGGGGAGTTGAATTTGATTAAGAACACCTTTAAGTGTTTTAAATTCTTGTTCCTTTTCGTAATTATAATATTCAAAAATCGGTCTTTTGGCGGATATTTTATCTTGATGTTTAACTAAGAAGCGGCTGATTTGTCCTTGTGAAGGATTGAAGTAGATAGAGTAGCTTTGGAAAGGAGTTTGAATGCCATCCGCGGTAAGTAACCGTTTAGGCTGAGCTTTAATGATTTGAGTAGACTTTAAATTATTATCATCTGATCGTATTTTCGAATAAGTATGATAACCAAAACCTAAACTTGTAAGAACCAAAACTAGAATTAATAGTATAAGTATGATGCGCTTATTATTCATAGATGTTCACCTCATGATGTTATGATAAAAATATTATACAATATTAATTTATTTCTAAATAGTTTTTTTACCTATAATCAAAAGATAACTCTTTCATTCTTTCTAATTTTTACAATAATTGAAAAAAGGTTATTTATTCACTTCAAAAATAAAGAAATTCTAAGCTCTACAGGTAGAGCTTAGAATTTTAATAAGATGAAGATTAATTTAAAAGAATGATATAAGGTAGACTTTAAAATAAACGTAATAGAATAATTCCGATTGCAATACATATTAACCCACACACTTTACGTGCTGTAATTTTATTTTTAGGAGAGCCCATTAAACCAAAATGGTCTATTATAATTCCCATAATCATTTGGCCTAGCATTGCGACAATCGTTGTAAGCGCAGCACCTAAAAAAGGCATAAGGATAATATTAGAAGTAACAAAAGCCATGCCTAACATACCACCGATAAAGTAGACAGGCTTAATGCGTCCAAGCACATCATGTGTAATACTAATTTTTAAAGTGCGATTAAAAAGTAAAGTTAAAATGAATAAAGCTGTCGTACCTATCGTAAATGATACTAAAGACGCAAAGATTGAAGAATGTGTCTGTTGAGCAAGTGCGCTATTAATTGTAGTTTGGATCGGTGGTGCCGAGCCAAATACGAGTCCAATCGCTAACCATAAGATGAAGTTTGAATTCGTTTGATGATGGATTTTACGATTCGGGACATAATTCATTAAAAGAATACCGAAGATTAAAAAAATAATCCCAATTGCTTTAAAAAATGTAAATGGTTGTTGTGAAGCACCAAATAATCCAAATGTATCTATGACTACACCCATAAGTATTTGTCCTGTCACAGTGATGACTACTGTAAGCGCAGCACCTAATCTAGGTAATAATAATAGGTTTCCTGTTAAAAATATAACGCCCAGTAATCCTCCAACAAACCATGTATAGTTAAATGTCTGTCCTGAGAAGAATGAGGTTGTAAATACATGTGGATTAATAATAAGGTTAAGGATTAATAAACATAACGTTCCTACCGCAAAAGAGATGGTTGAGGCGTAAAATGATGAACGTGTAAATTGACTTAACCTTGAGTTAACTGAGGTTTGAATAGGAAGCAACATTCCCACAAATATACCTAAGAGGTATAAGAATATCATTTGTGATACCCACTTTCTCGAATTAATAATAATATGATACCACTCATATACTTGAATCTAAATAGAATGTTTGATTATGTATTATGGTACATTTTAATTCTCTAGTTTAAGAATATATATGTATAATGCATATAATAGTAATAAAAACATCACTAATGATTCTTTTTTTCTCTCATTAATGATGTACTTGTTAGTAAGAAACAATTCTCCCTATGACTTGTTATTTTTTATCTTCGAAAAGGATAGTCGTATTCTTATCAATGATTTGAGCTGAATAAGCTTTGACAGGTTTACCTACATTTGATTTTAAAATGCCTAATTCTAAAATTTGATTCATACTTTCTTTAACTAATTGTTCTGTCAAAACAGCGTCAAATTTTGTTAACTGTAATTTTACTGGCTTGTCTAAACTCGTTTTAAAGATGAGTTCTAACGTTTTTGACATATTCCTACTCCTCCTTAGATTAATGCTTCTGTCTTTGTGACTTCAACTTTGTCGTACTTTTCTCCAGTTAAACGTTCAATAATGTTACTGAAAGTTCTTATTTGATCATTGGACGTAGATGGATTTAAGTTAGAGAAACGACGTTTTTGTTCGACTACTTTCCCTTCAGAGTCATGTTTAATTTGTGTAAAGAGTGCAGTCACTTGATTAATTTCATTCATCTTTAGCACCTCCTTTCACTTTATATATCGTTTGAAAATGAAAAAAAGGTCACTTTATTTCTAAATTTCAGGCAAAAATTTTTGATGTAACTTAAATATCATATATCATTAAATGAGAAACCTTAATAAGGAGGACGTATGAATCAAGTAGATCCAATTAAATATAAAGAAGAGATTCATCAAATGTATCAAGTATTACAAGAACGGTCACAAAGGGATTATTTGTTTTTTAAGTTCGCAATTCATACAGGAATTAAACTGACAGATTTGTTAAATATGAAAGTAAAGTACCTTAAAACTTCTGAAATAGGGAATATAAAAACATCTTGGATAATAGATGATGAGCCAACTATTAAAATTAAGTTGCCATCTGAATTGCGAAACGAATTAAAACTTTACATAGAGGATTGTAAATTGGAAGATGAAGAACTTATTTTTCAATCTACGAGGACGCATCAATGTCTTTCAAGACAACAAGCTTATAGAATAATAAATCGTGCTGCTGAACAATTAGGTATGAAACATATTGGACTGACTACATTAAGAAAGACGTTTGCCTATCATGCCTATCAAGCAGGCATTTCAATCTCAATTATTCAGAAATATTTGGGACATCAAACAACTCAAGAAACTATAAAATTTATTGGGATTCAAGATAAATCGATTCATCAAACTGTGATTGCACTTAACTTATAAAAAAATATATTTAAAGGAGGCTTTAAATGAGTCTGATGTACCTTATGGGCGTGCTAATAGTTGTGATGATTCTAGTTTTACTCACTTTGAGTCATCAAATACTTAAAAAATATGCTGGTTACTTGTCGTTACTAGCGCCCATCATTTCATCTGTTTATTTCATTACACAAATACCAAATGTCTATCACCATCATTTCACTTCTATTCATATTCCATGGATGTCTTCAATAGATATCAATTTAGATATGAAATTAGATGGATTAAGTTTAATGTTTGGTTTGATTATCTCTCTTATAGGTGTAGGTGTATTTTTCTATGCTACACAATACTTATCACCTCAAACTGATAATCTGCCTAGATTTTTTGTCTATTTATTATTATTCATGTTTAGTATGATTGGCATCGTTATAGCGAATAACACTATATTAATGTATGTATTCTGGGAATTAACGAGTGTGTCTTCTTTCTTGCTTATCTCTTATTGGTATAACAATGGTAATAGCCAACTAGGGGCCATTCAATCATTTATGATTACCGTATTTGGTGGATTAGCGTTATTAACTGGTTTTATTATGTTATACATCATTACCGGTACAAATAATATCTCAGAAATACTAGCTCAACGTCATGCGATTGAGAAGCATCCATTGTATATCCCAATGATGCTCATGCTATTGTTAGGAGCATTTACAAAATCAGCTCAATTTCCATTTCATATATGGTTACCGAAAGCGATGGCTGCACCCACGCCAGTGAGTGCATATCTTCATTCAGCGACTATGGTTAAAGCTGGTATATTCTTACTGTTTAGGTTTACGCCATTATTAGGACTAAGTGATATATATGTATATATTGTTACGTTTGTAGGACTTATAACCATGCTTTTTGGTTCGCTTACCGCATTACGACAATATGATATTAAAGGCATTTTAGCTTATTCTACTATCAGTCAACTCGGTATGATTATGTCTATGGTAGGTATAGGTGGGGGCTATGCACAACATACCTCAGATCATTTGTCAGAGTTTTACGCTTTAGTCCTTTTTGCTGGCTTATTTCATTTGATGAACCATGCTATTTTTAAATGTGCATTGTTCATGGGTGTTGGTATTATTGACCACGAGTCAGGTACGAGAGACATTCGTTCACTCAATGGGATGCGTCATGTCTTTCCTAAGATGCACATTGTTATGTTGCTAGCTGCTCTTTCTATGGCAGGGGTCCCATTTTTAAATGGTTTCCTTAGTAAGGAAATGTTCTTTGATTCACTTGTAAAAGCTATTGAACTAGATCAGTTTGGAATTAGCCTTACTATCATAGTTGTTGCATTAGGTGTGATAGCAAGTATTTTTACTTTTACTTATGCACTTTACATGATTAAAGAAACATTTTGGGGACAATTTAATACTGAAAAGTTTACTAAGAAAAGTATTCACGAACCATGGTTGTTTAGTTTACCTGCTATGATTCTTATGGTACTTATACCAATTGTATTCTTTATACCTAACGTTTTCGGACATAATATACTTATACCTGCATTAAGATCGGTATCTGGTGTTGGAACTCATGTAGACAGCGTAGCACCTCACATTTCACAATGGCACGGTATCAACCTTCCATTAATATTAAGTGTCATCGTTATTGTGTCAGGAATTATTTTAGCACTTGCTATAAATTGGAAATCATTGACACATCGAATGATTAAACAAGCTTCAATCACAGATACTTATCGACGTGTTTATAGAGAGTTTGAATCTTATTCAGGTTATGGAATAAGAAGCTTAATGAGTGCTAAACTCAATTATTATATTATGATTACGTTACTCATATTTGTAGCAATTATTGCATATGGCTATCTTTCGGTTGGTTTCCCTAAAGTTCATGATTTACATGTTTCATCTTTTGGACCGCTCGAGATTATCTTATCAATCGTTACAGTAATCATCGGTATTTCTCTTATATTTATACGTCAACGCTTAACGATGGTTATTTTAAACGGTATTATCGGGTTTGCAGTGACGCTTTACTTCATTGCAATGAAGGCGCCTGATTTAGCTCTCACACAATTAGTGGTTGAAACCATTACGACGATATTGTTTATCGTGAGCTTTTCAAGATTACCAAATATTCCAAGAGCAAAAGCAAACTTGAAGAAGGAGACGCTTAAAATTGTAGTTTCACTTATAATGGCTGTTTCTGTTGTTTCTCTAATTTTTATCGCTCAGCAAGCGGATGGTATGCCATCGATTTCAAAATTCTATGAAGATGCCTATAAATTAACAGGTGGCAAAAATATTGTTAATGCTATATTAGGTGATTTCAGAGCGTTAGATACTTTATTTGAGGGATTAGTATTAATCATTGCAGGTTTAGGTATCTACACACTACTTAATTACAAAGATAGGAGGGGACAAGATGAAAGAGAATGATGTGGTATTAAAAACGGTCACTAAGATTGTTGTTTTCATTCTATTAACATTTGGATTTTATGTTTTCTTTGCAGGACATAATAATCCAGGTGGTGGATTTATTGGCGGCCTTATCTTTAGTTCAGCTTTTATCCTTATGTTCCTTGCCTTTGATGTTAAAGAAGTATTGATTAGTTTACCTATAGATTTTAAGAAATTAATGATTATTGGATCATTAGTATCTGTGTGTACGGCAGTAGTTCCTATGTTCTTTGGTAAACCAATCTTATACCAAACTGAAGCTAATGTGGCTTTTCCATTATTAGGACATGTGCATGTTACGACTGTAACGTTATTTGAATTAGGCGTATTACTTACAGTGGTAGGTGTTATTGTGACAGTTATGTTGTCCATAAGTGGTGGTAAGTCATGAACTTGATACTTTTACTAGTGATAGGATTTTTAGTATTTATAGGAACGTACATGATTCTATCCATTAATTTAATACGTATTGTTATTGGTATTTCTATTTATACTCATGCAGGTAATTTAATTATTATGAGTATGGGCAAATATGGTCCACATATGTCTGAACCATTAATTCAAAATAATCATTCGAATTTTGTAGATCCATTATTACAAGCCATTGTACTTACTGCGATTGTAATTGGGTTTGGTATGACTGCATTCTTACTCGTATTAATTTACCGAACATATCGCGTGACGAAAGAGTATGAAATTAGTGCATTGAGGGGTGAAGAAGATGATGAGTAACTTATTGATTATGCCAATGCTTCTTCCTTTTTTATGTGCTTTGATTCTAGTTTTTATAAAAAATAAAAATCAAACATCGAAAATACTCTCAATTACGACTATGATTGTTTCGACTTTAATTTCTTTAGCATTGCTTATCTATGTTGTGAACCATAAGCCAATCACATTAGATTTTGGTGGTTGGAAAGCACCATTTGGTATTCAATTCCTTGGCGATTCACTGAGCTTACTCATGGTTACAGTATCGTCATTTGTTGTGACGTTGATTATGGCTTATGGATTTGGTCGAGGTGAAAAGCGTGTAAATCTTTTCCATTTACCAACTTTTATCTTATTACTTACTGTTGGTGTAATAGGTTCATTTTTAACCTCAGATTTATTTAACTTATACGTTATGTTTGAGATTATGTTACTCGCGTCATTTGTGCTTGTAACATTAGGCCAATCAGTTGAACAGTTACGTGCTGCCATTATTTATGTAGTACTTAACATTATTGGCTCATGGTTGTTTTTATTAGGTATCGGTATGTTATATAAGACTGTTGGTACTTTAAATTTCTCTCATATTGCATCACGCTTGAACCATATGGAAAGTAATCAAACTATCACGATTATCTCACTCGTCTTTTTAGTCGCTTTTAGTTCTAAAGCTGCTTTAGTGATATTTATGTGGTTGCCTAAAGCTTATGCTGTGCTCAATACAGAACTTGCAGCTTTATTTGCAGCGTTGATGACAAAGGTCGGCGCATACGCGTTAATCCGCTTCTTTACCTTATTATTTGATCATCATCCTGGTATCACACATCCATTACTCGTTTTTATGTCATGTATTACGATGATAATCGGTGCATTTGGTGTAATCGCTTATAAAGATATTAAGAAAATTGCTGCTTATCAAGTTATATTATCGATTGGTTTTATTATCCTAGGATTAGGATCTCATACACATGCTGGAGTGAATGGTGCAATTTTCTATTTATCAAATGATATTATCGTTAAAACTTTACTTTTCTTTATTATAGGTAGTCTCGTTTATATTTCTGGCTTTAGAAATTATCAGTATTTAAGTGGTTTAGCCAAAAGGGAACCCTTCTTTGGTGTTGCATTTATTGTGATGGTATTTGCAATAGGTGGTGTACCTCCGTTTAGTGGTTTCCCAGGTAAGGTGCTTATATTCCAAGGTGCGATTCAAAACGGTAATTATATTGGTCTTGCTTTAATGATTCTGACTAGTCTTCTAGCGATGTATAGTCTGTTTAGAGTCATGTTTGTAATGTACTTTGGCGATACTGATGGTGAAGAGGTCAAATTCAAAGAGATTCCTCCTCATCGTAAAGGTATTCTTGGTATTCTAGTTGCCGTTGTACTTGCTATGGGTATTGCTGCACCAGTTGTCTTAAAAGTGACTGATAATGCTACAAACCTCAATATGAAAGAACATGTTTTCCAAGAGAATGTTAATTCGCATTTGAAGGAGGTTGAAAAATAGATGAAACAAGTGGTACTTAATATTGTCATCGCGTTCCTTTGGGTTTTATTCCAAGACGAGGATGAATTTAAATTTACAACCTTCTTCTCAGGATTTTTAATTGGTTTAATTGTCATCTATATCCTTCATAGGTTCTTTGGGGAAGAATTTTATCTCAAAAAGATATGGGTAGCGATTAAATTTTTAGCAATATATCTCTATCAACTATTAACATCAAGTATTAGTACGATTAATTATATTCTGTTTAAAACTAAAGAAATGAATCCTGGTTTACTTTCTTATGAGACTTCTCTAAAGAATGATTGGGCAATTACATTTTTAACTATTTTAATCATTATCACTCCGGGTTCAACAGTGATTCGCATTTCTAAAGATACGAATAAGTTCTTTATTCATAGTATTGATGTTTCTGAAAAAGACAAGCAAAATCTTTTAAGAAGTATTAAACAGTATGAAGATTTAATCTTGGAGGTGACACGATGATAACGTTAATCACACAATGTTTAATTATAAGTGCATTAATTATATTTGGTGTTGCTTTACTCGTGTGCCTTTTCAGATTAATTAAAGGACCAACAACAGCTGATAGAGTGGTCTCATTTGATGCGACAAGTGCAGTTGTAATGTCTATAGTTGGTGTGTTGAGTGTCGTATATAATTCGGTTTCGTTCCTAGACTCAATTATGCTCATTGCCATTATTTCATTTGTTAGTTCGGTATCTATTTCTAGATTTATCGGAGGAGGTCGAGTCTTTAATGGAAATAACAAAAGAAATCGTTAGTCTCATCTCAGCGATATTTATATTTTTAGGAAGTATCATTGCATTGATTAGTGCGATTGGTATTGTAAAGTTCCAAGACGTTTTTTTACGTAGTCACGCCTCTACAAAGAGTTCAACTTTATCAGTATTATTAACTATTATTGGTGTCTTAATATATTTCACGGTCAATCAAGGATTCTTTAGCGTTCGTTTACTTTTATCATTGGTTTTCATCAACCTTACTTCTCCTGTTGGAATGCATTTGGTAGCGCGTGCTGCCTATCGTAACGGTGCGTATATGTACCGAAAAGATGACGTCCCTAGGCAATCTTCAATATTGTTAAGTCAAAATGAGTTTAATTCACCTGAAGAATTAAAATCTCGTGCGAAACTAAGAGAACAACGTAGGGAAAAACTTTATTATAAAGAACGTGAAAAAGAGAGAAAATTTGACAGTGAAAATTAATCATAACCGTTAACGTATAAGAGTTAATCTATATATGTTAATGGTTTTCTTTTTTAAATAAGACTGAAGTATGAATATGGAAGAGAAGAGAGCTATTTATTTAAGCATTGATACAATTAATGATAAAATTATAAATAAGAATAATTGTAAAATTAAGTAGTAAAATGTTGGTTCAATGAGATTACACATAAACATTTTCTCGTTTGATGAAACGAATTTGTGATTATCTTAAATGAAAATGTTCATGTTTGATTTCACTGATAACTGGAATATGCATCATTGAAATAGATAAAATATTCTAAATAATCAATTTATACTTAATATATTTAAGCAATAAGAATAAGCAATCTCTTTTTTCTTCTTGTTATCTCCCTCTAATGTAGATCATTCAAATGATGCATCTCTCTTATATGCAATGTGTAAATAGGCATATATGTGCTATTTGTTACTTAATTTTCAATTAAAAAAATAATAAAGAGGTGAAAGTTTGGAGATATTTGAAACTTTACTTATTTTTACTACAGTAGTTATCGTAAGCTCCTTTGTCCATACTTTCATACCAAAGGTACCTCTTGCGTTTATTCAAATCGTTCTTGGAATGATTTTATACCTCACTCCAATTCCAGTTGAATTTAACTTTGACTCAGAACTATTTATGGTCACATTAATTGCCCCATTATTATTTGTAGAAGGGGTTAACGTTTCAAGAGTACATTTAAGAAAGTATATTAAACCTGTAATGATGATGGCTTTAGGTCTCGTTATTACAACAGTGATTGGTGTAGGATTGTTCGTACATTGGATTTGGCCCGAACTACCGATTGGTGCAGCCTTTGCAATTGCAGCAATTCTCTGTCCTACAGATGCTGTAGCAGTTCAAGCAATCACTAACGGTAAGGTGTTGCCTAAAGGTGCGATGACGATTCTTGAAGGTGAATCATTACTTAATGATGCAGCCGGTATCATTTCATTTAAAATTGCTGTAGGCGTATTAGTCACAGGTACGTTTTCACTTTTCGATGCGGTACAACAATTTTTAATTGCATCTATAGGTGGGGCAATTGTAGGTTTACTTATAGGTATGGCACTTGTTCGTTTTCGTTTAACTCTAATGAGACGAGGCATTGAGAATATTAATATGTTCACATTTATACAGTTATTAACGCCATTTGTGACATATCTCATTGCAGAACTGTTTCATGCGTCAGGTATTATCGCAGCTGTAGTAGCCGGACTCGTCCATGGATTTGAACGAGATCGTATCGCTCAAACACGTACACAATTACAAATGAGTTATAACCACACATGGAATATTCTAGGTTATGTTTTAAATGGTTTTGTCTTTTCAATATTAGGTTTCTTAGTACCTGAGGTTATTGTGAAGATTATTAAGACGGAACCACATAATTTACTATTCTTAGTAGTTATCACTGTACTAGTCGCTTTAGCGGTGTATCTCTTCAGATTTGTATGGGTATATGTGCTTTATCCTTATTTCTATTTATCAGTCAGTCCTTTCCAGAAAATGATATCAAAAGACGATGACGATAAAGCCCCAGAGAAAAAACCTAAGAGAAGCTTATATGCACTTATTATGACGCTTTGCGGTGTACACGGGACAATTTCACTAGCAATCGCATTAACATTACCTTATTACTTGGCAAATCATCATTCATTCCATTATAGAAATGATTTATTATTTATTGCGTCAGGAATGGTCATCATTAGCTTGGTCATTGCTCAAGTATTACTTCCTTTAGTTACGCCTAATAAACCAAAAGTGAAATTAGGTAATATGACATTCAAAGAAGCAAGAGTATATATTTTGGAACATGTGATTGATTATTTAAATCAGAAATCTACATTTGAAACAAGTTACCGTTATGGAAATGTGATTAAAGAATATCATGATAAACTCACGTTCCTTAAAACAGTTGAAAAGGAAGATGAAAACTCTAAAGAGTTAGAACGTCTTCAAAAAATTGCGTTTAATGTAGAAACAAAAACATTAGAACAACTTGTTGATGATGGTGAGATTACAGATAGTGTACTTGAAAACTATATGCGCTATGCTGAACGTACACAAGTCTATAAACAAGCGTCACTATTTAGAAGGATTACAGTTGTTTTAAGAGGAATGTTATTGAAACGCCGTGTTAAAACTAAAATAAATTCTGCATCTTCTTTAAGTGTTACAGATAACTTACTTGAATTAGGTAAAATAAATAAATTAGTTCATTACAATGTAGTAAGTAGATTGTCTAAAGAGGCAACAACAGATAACAAACTAGAGATTGGTATGATATGCGATGGTTATCTTATGCGTATAGATAACTTAACTCCGAATAATTTCTTCAATTCTCAAAGTGAGGATACGATTACTAGAATTAAGTTGAATGCTTTAAGAGAACAGCGTCGAATTCTTCGTGAATTAATAGAAGATGAAGAAATTACAGAAGGCACAGCATTGAAGCTTAGAGAATCTATCAACTATGATGAAATGGTTATCGTTGATAGTATGACATGATAAAAATATACGTTTGTTTATAAATTTTCTAAAAAAGAGCCCTCACTCATAAAGTGGTGAGGGCTCTTTTACATATATCATCATAAAAAAAGTTGCACTAATCTCAACATAATTAGTGCAACTAATGTCTCCATGGGGGAGGATTGAATATCCATGGAGGTAGCTTAGTGATAGATGAAGCTATCACATCAAGTGATTATTTGTGGCTTCAGTAACTACTCAGAGTTGAATAGAACTGTTATGTACTACTCGAGGATTGATTGAGATGTTAAGATTAGTAGCACATTGTTAGTTTCCTTCTATTGTTTATCGCTCGAAAACAACAAAAAGAATGAGTGATTTCCGCTAAAATATTTACTCTGTAATTCGTGAGAGAGTGGGGCTCAAATAAGTTTGCGAAATATCCCCTTAACTAACACCACCATATCGTGTGTAAAAAAGATGTAGTTTATATTATAGGAGGGTAATATAAATGAAAAAACACACGATATGGGACTGCTAGTTACAAAATAATATATAAAAGTTCTAGAATTATCACGGATGAACATGACTTATGATTAATCTTCTACACTTTCTTACGTGTTCATCCGTGTATTTCTAGTTATTTCATACTGCCATGAATTGTCTCGATGTTGGATTTCATCATTTTGTAGTATGAATCACCTTTAGTGCCTTCTTTACCTATAGAATCTGTAAATACTTCTCCATAGATATCCTTATTTGTCTCTTCTGATAAACTTTGCATGGCTTTTTTATCCACGCTTGTTTCAACTAATAGATGTTTGAGATGGTTGTCTTTAACGAAACGAATAGCTTGTTTCATTTGTCCTGGTGTACCTTGCTTTTCAGTATTGATTTCCCAAATATAGCCTGGCTTCACTTTAAATTGTTTAGCAAAGTATTTAAATGCACCTTCACTAGTCATCATAGCTCGATGCGCTTTAGGAATATCATTGAATTTGTTTTTACTCTCTTTATTTAACTTTTTGAGTTTAGCTAAGTAAGTTTTTCCGTGGTTTTTATACGTAGATTGATTTTGTTTATCATGTTGAATTAGCGTTTGTTGAATTGTTTTAACGTATTTAATACCGTTATCTAAACTTAACCAAGCATGTGGATCTTGTTTGTTCTTGTTACCATTTTCACCGTTTAAGTAAATAGGTGTAACATCTTTAGATGTAGCAACAACGCTCTTGTCTTTAGTAGATTTGCCTGCTTGTTTGAGCGCTTTTTCAAACCAACCATTTCCTGTTTCAAGATTTAACCCATTATAGAAAATAACATCTGCGTCAGTTAAAGCTTTAATGTCTTTGGGTTTTACTTCGTATTCATGAGGGTCTTGACCGACTGGTACAATACTATGGACTTCGACCTTATCACCGCCGACATGTTTGACCATGTCATATAAAATTGAGTTGGTTGTTACAACTTTTAACTTACCTTCGGTAGAGCTATGATCCTTGTTATGTTGATTCCCACACGCGGCAAGAATCATGATAAATATTAATGCTAAAGCAAAAATCTTCTTCACGTTAAAGCGCCTCTTTTCTGTCTGTTATTCATTCTCGTAATTGCTAACGTTATAACGTAAATAGTAAATGTACAAATCACAATTGTAGCACCACTTGGGACGTTATATATATAACTAAAATATAGTCCGGTAATTGAACTGATAATACTAATAAGACTGGCAATAATCATCATGCTGTACAATTGTTTACTAATCAAAAATGCAGTTGATGCAGGAGTGATAAGCAAAGCCACTACAAGTATGATTCCGACCGTTTGAATACTTGCAACTGTGACAAGTGCTAGTAAAAGCATGACGAAATAATGGATGAGTGTTGTGTTTAAACCGCTCATACGGCTAAATGTTGCGTCAAAAGTAGATATCATTAAAGGTCGATAAAATACAACTATAAGTGTTAGCACACTCATTCCGATAATGATAGTTGTCCAAAATGATTGATTGGTTATAGCCAGTAAATTACCAAATAAAATATGGTATAAATCTGTCGTACTATTGATTAAACTTATAATAATGACGCCTGTTGCTAGAAATGCAGTAAAACTAATACCTATCGCTGCATCTGGTTTTGTCTTGCTTTTAGAAGTAATAAATCCAATAAAAAGACTGGCAATCATACCTGTTACTAATGCACCGATGAACATTGGAATATTGAATAGGAAAGATAGCGCAACGCCTGGTAACACCGCATGGCTCATTGCATCTCCCATTAGAGACAGGCCTCTAAGTACGATAATACTTCCTACAGTACCGCACACAATCCCTACTAATATAGAAGTGATTAATGCACGATTTAAAAATTGATAACTGAGTAAATGATTAAAGAAGTCTAACATTTAACACGCACTCCCTTGTAACTGTGACGATTGAAGTGGTGATAAATCATTATCAAAATTCATGAAAGTTGCATTCAATCGTTCAGAAGTTAAAGCTTCTTTTGGTGGTCCTATATATCTTAAGGATTGATTGAGTAATAAAATACGGTCAAAGTACTCCTCAGCTTTTGATAAATCGTGATGTACAATTAATATCAACTTACCTAAATGTCTAAGGTGCTTAATTTTTTTCATTATTAATTCTTCGCTGTAGATATCAATACCTACAAAAGGCTCGTCAAAACAATAGATATCACTCTCGCTCATTAATGCTCTCGCAACAAGTACACGTTGTAATTGACCACCACTTAATTCTGAAATTTGTCTATGACGCAAATCATCTAATTCTAAATCTTTAAGTAATTGGTTGAGTTTCGCTCGCTCAGTAATTTCTGGACGTTTAAACCACCCAATGTCTTGATAACATCCTGAAAGCACCACTTGTTCTACTTTGATAGGGAAGTCTAAATCTAATTGAGCTTTTTGAGGAATGTAAGTAATATATCTGAGTTGAGTATGTATAGGGCGATCGTATAACAATCTAGTTCCCGTCGCTTTAAATTCCCCGATAAAAGCTTTGAGCATTGATGATTTACCTGCTCCATTGGGACCTACGATGCCGACGATTTCACCACATATAGGTAATGAGAATGACACGTCTTTAAGGACATGCTTTTTCCCTAAAAATAAATTTAATTGATCAATTTTTAGCAAAAATTATAACCTCCTAATAAAAAGTTTAGGCTAACCTAATTTATTTTATAATAAACGTTGAAGTTTTAACATGTCAAGTGAATTCGTGATACAATAAGGTGAATGCGTGTGAGGTGAAATGATGTTAACTGAAGAAAAAGAGGATTACTTAAAAGCAATTTTAACGAATGACGGCGATGTATCCTTTGTATCTAATAAACAACTATCTCAATTTCTAAATATTAAACCCCCATCTGTCAGTGAAATGATAGGACGCTTGGAAAAGGAAGGTTATGTAGAAACTAAACATTATAAAGGTGCACGTTTAACTAAAGAAGGTTTAGACCGAACACTTGATATTATTAAACGTCATCGTTTACTAGAATTATTTTTAATAGAAATATTGCAATACAATTGGGAAGAGGTGCATCAAGAGGCAGAAATTCTTGAACACCGAATTTCTGATTTGTTTGTGGAACGCTTAGATAAAACGTTAAATTTTCCTAAAACATGTCCTCATGGTGGCGTGATTCCACGTGACCATCATTATAAAGAACTCTATACAACGTCTATCTTAGAATTCGAACCTGATGACAATGTTATAGTCAGAAGAGTGCGCGATAAGACAGACTTACTTGTATACCTTTCAAGTAAAGATATCTATATCGGCAATACGGTAGAAATCGTTTCGAAAGATGATACTAATAAAGTAATTATTATTAAACGAAATGAAAATGTAACTATTTTAAGTTATGAAAATGCAATGAATATTTTTGCCGAAAAACAATAAAAGCTTAAGTTCTTAATGAGCGTTCTTTGAATCATTAAGAGCTTAAGCTTTTTTATAAAATCGTGTATTTAATGAGTAAATAGATCGTATAGAGGTTGAAGGCAATCCATATCGTACTATAAATGATTGTAGGTACTTTAGTGATATCAGTTAAAGCACTGCCGTCCCAACTTGGCTTAGGTCGTTGGAAGGTAAGATTGAATATTGTCCATGAAGATTGAATAATTTCACCTAGTAAAACGCCTAAAATAAGATGATAACTTAAAGAGACGATGTCATACACCATCATTGTATGGTTATGCTGGACTAAAAAGTATAAGAGTATACTGATTAACAGAATGACAATAATAGGTGATAGTTTTCGAGAGGTTAATATTAAAAAATAAATAAAAATCAAGAGATACGCGATTAGAAAAATACTTGGATGTTCAAAATGCGCAGCCACTAATCCAATTAAAAACATGATGGGTGGCATTAAGTAACCCCCAATTGTGGTTATGAATTGACCCAAATAACTTTTAGATTGAGTGATAGCATAGCCTTGTTGTAATGTTGTTTGTCTTTCAGTGGGACTTGTAACGATAACTAGATCTTTAGCTCGTCCACCTGCAAGACGATTAAATAATACATGACCAAACTCATGAGTTAAAACTGGTATATAGTTCAAATAGACATCTAGAAATCGAATGATACCGTTATGTCTGTTTTGATGAATAAAGATATATATTATTCCAATGGCAATGATGAGATAAATATTTAAATGAATAACTGTTGTGAAAAAGTTCTCTAGATAGGACATGATTAACCTCGAATAAATAAATTTAAATATGTTCATTTATTTAATATTATAAATGAAAAAGCAGGAATTAGCCTTTAGACTTTAGATGTAATTTAAGGATTAAAGATTTCTTGTTTAATTTTGGATGTGATAAAATAGACGGTACATTTTTAAGCATAGTACTATTAATACTTCTATATTTAATTTTAATTAATAAATGACTACACGAAGTGAAGTGGGGCAAATTTGATGAATAACGAGCAATTTAATAACAGTAAAGTCAACGTGCTGGGCGTAAAATTCAATAATACTACGATGTTGGAAATGATTGAGAATATCAAATCATTTTTCGAAAATAAAATTGAAAGTAATTTATTTATAGTAACGGCTAATCCTGAAATTGTTGTTTATGCAACTGAACATCCTTCGTATATGGATTTAATTAATAGTTCGGATTATGTTGTAGCTGATGGAACTGGAGTGGTTAAAGCATCAAAGCGATTAAATCAACCTCTGAGACGTCGAGTACCAGGGATTGAGTTGCTTGAAGAATGTTTGAAAATAGCTCATGCAAATCATCAGCGTGTGTATTTACTTGGTTCAAAAAATGAAATTATCGAAGCGGCTGAACGTAAATTACACTTAAAATATTCTAATGTGACTTTCGCTTACCATCATGGATATATTAATCTAGAGGATGAAACGGTGGTCAAAAGAATAACTAGTTTTAATCCTGACTACATTTTTGTTGGAATGGGATTCCCGAAACAAGAGGAATGGATTCATAAACATAATTCCAAATTTAATCAAACTGTTATGATGGGCGTAGGTGGCTCATTTGAAGTTTTAAGTGGGGCGAAAAAGCGTGCCCCAAAATTGTTTCAAAAGCTGAATATTGAATGGGTATATCGTTTGCTTATAGATTGGAAGCGTATAGGCAGAATGATAAATATTCCTAAATTTATGATAAAAGTAGCTAAGCAAAAAAGAAAAAACAAAACTGATAAATAAGATAAAGCGAGAGATGGTTCAGGGAGGCCACCTCTCGCTTTCTATTTGAACAGGGATAACAATAATTTTAGGGATTTAACAACTCAATTATTTCTCAGGGGAAGGGGTAGAAAATAATTGAGATTATTTAATTTAATTCTGTAATATCAAGGGTAAGAAAAAGCTCTTTCAATGTCTTTTGTAAGCGAACAGGGATCTTACATGGCTGAAAACATTTTTGATTTTGGGAAAGGTATAACGTTGATTAACTCGCCACAAGACATCTACTAAAGCTATCAAAGAGTACATGTACGCTATTAAGTCCAGAATGGCGCTTTTCATAGCGAAGTCTCTTTAAGTTATATCATCGTTCATTAAACTATACTTAGGGTTGTCATGATTTAAATAGTTGAGTGATTTGAATAAAAGTAATTTCAAAATCTAATTAAACGTATTAAAGTGCTATTATTTAGCAGTATAGCTTGAGCTTGAGATTTTTCCGCTTGAAACGATAACATCTTTATCTTGGAAAGGTTCATTATTAAAGAAACGATTTAGAATATCTTTGACACCATCTTCAATACGTTTTTGAGATTCTAAAGTCATACCTGAATAATGAATAGTCATACCATTTCTAGGCATCGTTCTCCAAGGATGGTCAGCTGGTGCTGGTTGTGGGTACCATACGTCGCCGGCATAACCTTGAATTTGACCACTATTAACAGCGTTGACTAATGCTTGAGTGTTGACGATTTTACCACGAGCTGTATTAACTAAATAACTACCTTTTTTCATTTTATTTAATACATCTTCATTAAATAAATTATCAGTAGAAGGTGTTAATGGTGCATGAATCGTAATTGCATCACTTGTTTTCACAAGTTCTTCGAATTCAACGAAGCTGGAGTTTTCGTTATCTTTTTGATTGATTGGATCATAGTGTTGAATAGTTACGTTAAATGGTTTTAAGCGTTCAGCAACTAATTGACCAATACGACCGAAACCAAAGATACCGATTGTTTTGTTTTGAAGTTCGCGAGCTTGGTTACCGACTTTAGATAAGTCCCATTCTCCTTCAACTGATTGACGGTGTCCTTCCATAAAGTTACGTAATACAATAAGTAAGTCCATTACGGCATGTTCAGCTACACTTACAGTATTACTACCTGTTACTTCTACTACACCGACATCATTTTTACTTGCTGCATCTAAATCAACATGATCAGAACCAACACCTGCAGTGATTGCTAATTTTAAGTTTGGTGCTTTCTCGATTCTTTCTTTAGTCATATAAGCAGGATAGAATGGTGCACTAATTACAATATCCATATCGCTTAAGTGTTTATCTAAGTCATCTTCACCATTTTTTAAGATAACTAATTCATGGTCTGAATCTTTTAAGAAATCTCTAAGACCGATGGCTTTATCTGTATTTAATAATTGATTGTCTAAACCTTCTTCAGTTTCTGGGAATAATGCTACAATTTTCATACTCTATACACTCCTAAATTTAGAATTTTATCTAGTAAAAGTTCTAGCTATTCTATGATGAGAGCACTTATAACGTTTATAAAAAAATACTCAGCCTATTTGTCTAAACCACCTCCTTAAATGTATGAATTCTCATAAGCATTTAAAATGTAAGTGGGTTAGCAAACAGCACTGAGTACCTTACACCAATCCCATAGTATTGTTACTATATTATTTGTTATTCAATTGATTTATCAAAAACGAAGATTGAAACAACTTCGTCGTCTTCTAAATTAACATCTGTAAAAAGTTTTACGAAATTTGCTCCAACAAGTTCCTCCATTTCAACTGGAGGTTTTTGTTTATATAATTCTTTAATTTCTTCAGTACGTCCATATTTAAGCATACTCTGAAAATCTTTATTTCTCAAATAAAAGTTTTCAACTTTACTTAAACTACCTGTCATATGACAAATTGCCCAGTTATCTTTAAAAAAGACTTTAACTTGTTCGGGGCCTTTACCAATATATGATTTACGGTAAGAACGTACTAAATTCGCAAATTGTTGGGTTTTCTTATTAGCTACTATCTCTTTCACCCTCTTTAATTTACGTTTCAGTTGTGACAACTTTGTGTATCTCTTAATTCCATCATAATACTACTTCTACTTTTTGAAAAGGGTTAAGCTCAAATTAATTGAAAATAATTATCATATGAGAGTTGCAATGTTTTAAATCTTTAATTTAAAAGCACATAAAAACTGTCAACAACGTTTATTGTGACAGTTTAGTATGATATTTGCTTATTTAATAACAAAACGTGATTCATCTAATTCGCTTCTAAAGGCTTTTTGTTGTGCTTTAGATTTCTTCTTGAAGTCCTTTAAGAATTCTTCGTATTTTGGTAATACATCATCAAGTTCACCAAATTCTTTTAATTTGCCACCTTCAATCCAAGCAATTTTTGTACAGAATTCTCTGACTTGGCGGAGATTATGGCTAACAAAGAAAATAGTTTTTTTCGCTTCTTTAAATTCATAAATTTTATCTAAACATTTTTGAGTAAATGTTTGATCTCCTACAGAAAGCGCTTCGTCAATAACCAAAATATCTGGATTAACAGTTACATTAATTGAAAATCCTAACTTAGCACGCATACCACTGGAATATTTTTTTACTGGTTGATAGATGAATTCACCTAATTCACTAAAATCAATAATTTTAGGCATTAACTCTTTGATTTCTTTACGTTTAAACCCCATACACAACATTTTAAATTCAATGTTTTCTACTCCTGTTAGTTGACCGTTTAAACCTGCATTAATTGCAATTACACTGACATCACCATGTCGTTCAATTTCTCCAGAGGAAGGGGAAAGTGAGCCGCCTATCATGTTACTTAAGGTAGACTTTCCGGAACCGTTAATTCCTACTAGACCTATGACGTCGCCTTCATGTGCTGTAAGTGAAACACCATCTAAAGCGAAAAATGTTTTATTTTTATTTTTAGGGATTAAAGCATCTTTAATTCGATCTTTATTATTTCTATATATACGGTATTCTTTAGTTACATTTTCAATATTTACCGAAACGCTCATTTTAGTACCTTCCTTATATACATTTATATAGATTATAATATACAACACATCAGTTGTTAAATTTATTAACCTAGTGTAAAGTGAATAGAAGATTTTGTTAAAATTATTAAATGTGAAAATACTATCTTTGTCATACTTCACATAAAAGTTAAATATTATCATTACTGTTTTTAACGATAATGATTGTATAATATAATATGCTTGTAATAAACAATAAGCTATTATTCTGAATAAAGTGATTACAAAACATAAGTTTAAAAGACTATTTAATAAAGTTTTACAATAGATAGATTTCTATTGCATGAGAAAGCGTGGTTGGGTTTAATGTCAGCAGTTGGAACTGTTTTAAAGGAACACCTCAAAAACTTCTATTTAATTCAAAGACTGGCACAATTTCAAATTAAAATCTCAAATCACAGTAACTATTTAGGAATGGCATGGGAAATTTTAAACCCAGCGCTACAAATTATGGTTTACTGGCTAGTTTTTGGTTTAGGAATTAGAAGTAACGCACCAATACATGGTATCCCATTTGTATTTTGGTTGCTAGTGGGAATTAGTATGTGGTTTTTCATTAACCAAGGTGTTCTTGAAGGTGCCAAATCAATTTCACAAAAATTTAATCAAGTTGCTAAAATGAATTTTCCATTATCTATTATTCCCACGTACATTGTAACTAGCAGATTTTACGGTCATTTAGGATTGTTAGCAATTATTATCATCGCATGTATGTTTAAAGGAATTATACCGAGTATTCATATTGTTCAATTATTAATTTATGTACCTTTTGCATTTTTATTAACTTCATCCGTAGCCTTGTTAACGTCAACGCTAGGAATACTTGTAAGGGATACACAAATGATAATGCAAGCACTCATGAGAATATTATTCTATATGTCTCCAATTTTATGGGTACCTAAAAATCATGGTGTGAGTGGTGTTATACATCAAATTATGATGTTCAACCCAGTTTATTTTATTGCCGAATCATATCGTGCGGCAATTTTATTCCATCAATGGTACTTTATCGATCATTGGAAATTGATGTTATATAACATTTGTATTATTATTTTGTTCTTTGTTATTGGCTCTATTCTTCATAAACGTTATAGAGATCATTTTGCTGATTTCTTATAAAGATTTATACCTTGCCTTGATCCACTGTGGATCAAGGTTTTATTTTTGAAAAATAAAATCACACACTACAACTTTTTAATGAGCATCAAAGATACTATTATCATTTTCTAAGGAAGAAAGAATCGTTTATAATTTAATAATACGATTGAGTAAATAAAGACGGTGAAAACATGAGAATTCTAATAAAAAAAATATATATGTTTATAATTAAGGTGTTAAATTATCTATTTAAACCTAAGAAAATCAACCGAAATCATATAGTCGTTATGATGACCTTTAAACAAGATGTGTTTCCAATAATTGAAGCATTAAGTCAACAGAAGTACGATATTACAGTTATTGGAAAAATGAAGGATCAAGCGCATTTAAAAAACTTGAAAAATATAACATTCATACCTGCAGGAAATAAAAATGTGATTAGCCATATTAAGGCATTAAGCTCAGCTAAAGTCATTATTATTGACACGTATTATCTTATGATGGGCGGATATCATAAAAAGAAAGGACAAGCTGTCATTCAAACTTGGCATGCAGCGGGAGCGCTCAAAGATTTCGGTTTGACTGACCATCAGGTGGACATGAATAATCAAACAATGGTTAAACAATATAAGCGTGTTTACGATGCAACAGACTATTATTTAATAGGTGGAGAAGAGATGGCTCAGTGCTTTAAGGAATCATTTGAAGCACGTCCTGATCAAATGTTAAAGTTTGGACTTCCTAGATTAGTAAAATATTTAAATATGGATATAGAAGAAGCACAACGTAGTTTGAAAGCGAAGTATCATATTAAAGATAAATTAGCGGTATATGTGCCAACGTATAGGGAATCTAAAATTGCAAATAGGACTATAAATAAAGAGAAGTTTGAACAAAACCTACCTAATTATACGTTATTAAGCCATTTGCACCCTTCGATTAGAGATAGACAATCATCACAAGATATTGATATATCTTCTTTAATGATTATGGCAGACGTCATTATTAGTGATTATAGTTCGCTACCAATTGAAGCAAGTTTGCTCAATAAACCTACCTTATTCTATAACTATGATGAGAAAGAATATGAAAATGTTAGAGGATTGAATTCATTTTATTATGAGATTCCAAATGACTACAAATTTACTGATGAAAATAGTTTAATTCAAGCACTTAAAGAGAATGATGTACCACTACAATCATTATTTAATACTTGGCATCGATATAATACGAAAGAAAGTTTAAACGAGTTAGTCAATTTTATAAATAAGTTGGTGAAATTATGAAATTAGCAATAATTATTCCGGTATATAATGCTGAAGATACTATAAAACGAGCAATCCTTTCGGTGGATAGTAAGTCAGATTATGAAATTATCTGCGTAAATGATGGTTCGACCGATAATACAAAACGCGTGCTTACAGAACTTCAGAAAGAACACAAAAATATTAAAGTGATTAATCAAGATAATCAAGGTGCAGCACGTAGTAGAAACGTTGGATTAGAGGCAATGTCAGATGACGTTGAAGGATTTCTATTTTTAGATGCTGATGACGAGTTCTTACCTAGTAGAATTGATTTAATGGTTGAAGCATTTCAAAAAAATGAAGAGACTGATGTAGTTATAGGACAAATGGGCAGAGGTATCAATGGTGATTGGAAAGTGATTCCGACACATGATGATATTGTATTGGATGAGTTAGTCACGCTTGATCGCAAGCCTGAAATTTTACAGTCGATAGGTCCTGGCGCCAAATTATTTAGTGCCAAATATGCAGGATTACGTTTTGATGAGGATGTCGTATTCTGTGAAGAACACACGTTTATTGTGAGAGCATTTTCTAAAGCAAGAGATATTCAACTTATACCAAATATTGTTTATGGATATAATGAAAGAGAAGGGTCAGTTACAGCTCAACGTGCTGATACATTTCTCCCTTATATGAAGGACGCTTTAAAAGTGCGTCGAAGTGTCATGGAGTTATTGTTACTCATTGAGGAAAAGACATACTACAGTTATCGTATGGATAATCTTATCGTAAGTTATTTAATACAAGCGCATTTAATGAAGAATAGTCAAATGACTCAATCGTTCATGGATAGTGTTACGACTTATATCAAAGCTATGCAACATACCCATTACTCAGGGAATGCAATGTTTAGAATTGTAAGAGCTGTTGAGCAAAGTGCAACAAATTGGACGAAAACGTTATATCAACAATGGAGAAAGACATTACAAGGTGTTGGTATAGGTCGACCTGGTTATTTACGTTTTAAAGTTTCAGTACTTCCTAGACGTGCATCATTTTCAGGGAAGCAATCATTAAAACGCATGTTAAATAAGAAATAATGCAATAAGAAAATTTGTAAATTTGTATTAAATCATCCTTATCTTATATTGAATTAATGGTAAGGGTGAAATATTTATGCTACATTAAGATTGTAAATTTTTATTAAATTTTAAGTTAAGGAGAATACGTATCATGAAACGAGTAATTACTTATGGTACATATGATTTACTACATTATGGTCATATCGAATTACTGAGAAGAGCACGTGAAATGGGCGATTATCTTATCGTGGCGCTCTCTACAGATGAATTCAACCAAATAAAAAATAAAAAGTCGTACTATGATTATGAGCAACGTAAAATGATGTTAGAGTCTATTCGTTATGTAGATTTAGTAATCCCTGAAGAAGGATGGGGCCAAAAAGAAAAAGATGTTGATCGTTTTGAAGTTGATGTCTTTGTTATGGGTCACGATTGGGAAGGCGAATTTGATTTCTTGAAAGATAAATGCGAAGTGATTTATCTAAATCGTACAGAAGGTATCTCAACAACTAAGATTAAAAAAGAATTATATGGAAAAGATGCTAAATAACTATAAAACTATTTACATGCGTGCTACTAAGAGTAGCACGCATATTTTGTGTATAAGAATTAAATGATTATTGCGTAAAATTATAGGCGTGGACCTTCGTCAGCTGAACTAAAAGGTGTTATAATACTTAATGCGAAGTACAAAGTTATAATGAACGTAAATAGCTTAAGATAAAGGGAATTTTTAAGAATTATTTTACAGGACTTGTTAATCTTTTTTATTTATTATATTTAATAATGTAAAATCATTTTTGTAATTTAAAAGATTGTAAAGTGTATTATTATTTGGGGTAGAAATGGATTTATAGTATGATTGAGCAAAATGAAAATATGACAATTTAAGACGAGGTAAAATTATGAAACAACAAAACCCTTTATTTTTCTTATTTAAGAGGCTTTCATGGCCATATGGGTTAATCATTGCAGCGGTTATTATTACTTCGTTAGGAAGTTTGAGTGGGCTATTAGTGCCATTATTTACAGGACGAATTGTAGATAAATTCTCTGTAAGTAGTATTAATTGGGGCATGATAGGAATTTTTGGCGCAATTTTCTTAGTTAACGCGTTACTAAGTGGTGTAGGACTTTATTTACTTAGTAAAATTGGTGAGAAAATTATTTATGCCATTCGTTCTATATTATGGGAACATATCATCCAATTAAAAATGCCGTTCTTTGATAAAAACGAAAGTGGTCAGTTAATGAGTCGTCTTACTGATGACACAAAGGTTATTAATGAATTTATATCTCAAAAATTGCCTAATTTATTACCATCAGTATTAACTTTAATAGGTTCTTTAATAATGTTATTTATAATGGATTGGAAATTAACATTACTTACATTTATTACGATACCTATATTTGTTTTTATCATGATTCCACTAGGTCGAGTAATGCAAAAGATTTCTACAAATACGCAATCTGAAATCGCTAATTTTAGTGGTTTACTCGGTCGTGTGCTTACGGAAATGAGATTGGTTAAGGTTTCTAATACTGAAAGATTAGAGCTAGACAATGCACATGTTAATTTGAAAAAGATTTACAATCTTGGCTTAAAGCAGGCTAAAATTTCAGCCATTGTGCAACCAATTTCAGGTGTAGTTATGTTACTTACAATTGCGATTATTTTAGGCTTCGGTGCCCTAGAAATTGGTACAGGTGCTATTACGCCAGGTACATTAATCGCTATGATTTTCTATGTTATTCAACTTTCAATGCCTTTAATTAATTTATCTACGTTGGTGACTGATTATAAAAGAGCTGTCGGTGCAAGTCAGCGTATACATGAAATCATGCAAGAACCAATTGAACCAACTGAAGCTTTATCTGAATCTAAAGATGAAATCGTTGAAGATGGAGAGCTAAGCTTTGAAAATGTGGATTTCAAATATGATGTTAAGAAAATCTTGAACGATGTTACGTTTAATATACCTCAAGGCAAAGTAAGTGCCTTTGTGGGACCTTCAGGTTCAGGTAAAAGTACAATTTTCAATTTAATTGAACGTATGTATGATATTGAAAATGGAGACATTAAATATAATCATCGCAGTATATATGATATCCCATTGTCTAAATGGCGTAATAAGATTGGTTACGTTATGCAATCTAACTCAATGATGAGTGGTTCAATTCGAGATAACATATTATATGGTATCAATAGGAAAGTAACAGATGATGAATTAATTGAATATGCTAAACTTGCAAATTGTCATGAATTCATCATGCAATTTGATGAAGGCTATGACACTATGGTTGGTGAAAGAGGCCTTAAATTATCTGGTGGTCAACGTCAACGTATTGATATTGCGAGAAGCTTTGTTAAGAACCCAGATATTTTACTATTAGATGAGGCTACTGCCAATTTAGATAGTGAAAGTGAAGTTAAAATTCAAGAAGCGCTTGAGACATTAATGGAAGGTAGAACAACAGTAGTCATTGCTCATCGACTTTCTACTATTAAAAAAGCAGGACAAATTATCTTTATTGATAAAGGTCAAGTCACTGGTAAAGGTACTCATGGTGAATTAATGGCATCTCATGAAAAATATAAAAACTTTGTCACATCTCAAAAATTATCAGACTAAGTTATAGCACGTTCCACTATAATGTGGGGCGTGTTTTTTAATCTCCTCCTAAATATTGTGAAATATTCGTAAAACCATTATTTTAACCTAAATTTACAAGTGGTATAATGTCTCTTGTAAGAAGTGGAACGTTAGATATACATAATGTTATAAAGTACGGGTTATGATCGGATTTAAGCGATTTAAATGATATAAAGTTCAAATCTAGAAGCCCTTCTTGTAGAGTTTTGTAGTCTTACTACTATTTATATTGGATGTTTAAATAATTTTATGAAAATACATGAATAGGTAGGTGCCAAATGTTTTTACTAATTAATATCATTGGGTTAATCGTATTTTTGGGTATAGCGGTTATATTTTCAAGGAATCGTAAAAATATTCAATGGAAATCGATACTGATTTTAGTCATCTTGAATTTGTTTTTAGCATGGTTCTTTATTTATTTTCCATGGGGAAGAAATGGAGTCAAAGGTGCGGCAAATGGGATAGCATGGGTGATAGAATCTGCGCACAAAGGAACTGGATTCGCGTTCGCTAGTTTCACTACTGGAAAGCAGATGGATATGGCTATTAGCGCGTTATTTCCTATCTTATTAGTTGTACCGTTATTTGATATTTTGATGTACTTTAATATACTTCCAAAAATTATTGGAGGTATTGGTTGGTTACTTGCTAAGATTACTCGTCAACCAAAATTTGAATCATTCTTTGGTGTGGAAATGATGTTCTTAGGAAATACTGAAGCCTTAGCAGTTTCCAATGAACAACTGAAACGCATGAATGAAATGCGTGTATTAACTTTGGCTATGATGTCGATGAGTTCCGTTTCAGGGGCTATTGTTGGTGCTTATGTTCAAATGATACCTGGCGAGCTCGTTTTGACAGCTATTCCTCTAAACATAATTAACGCGATTATCGTGTCATCTATACTGAATCCAGTATCTGTAGAGGAAAAAGAAGACGTTATTTATAGCATAAAAGATCATCAAGAAGAGCGCCAACCATTCTTCTCTTTCTTAGGAGATTCAGTTTTAGCAGCTGGTAAGCTAGTGCTTATTATCATCGCATTTGTGATTAGTTTCGTAGCGTTAGCTGATTTAATTGATCGCTTTATTCATCTAATCACTGGGTTAATTGCCCATGGTTTTGGTTGGAAAGGTAGCTTTGGATTAAATCAAATTTTAGGTGTATTTATGTATCCATTCGCTTTATTACTTGGATTGCCTTGGAATGAAGCGTGGGAAGTTGCTCAACAAATGGCTAAAAAAATTGTTACTAACGAATTTGTAGTAATGGGTGAAGTTTCTAAGCAAGTCAATTCACTTTCACCACACCATAGAGCAGTGATTTCAACATTCTTAGTATCATTTGCTAACTTCTCAACTATAGGTATGATTGTAGGTACATTAAAAGGAATTGTTGATAAGAAAACATCAGATTTTGTATCCAAATACGTACCAATGATGTTATTGGCAGGTATTTTAGTATCATTACTAACTGCAGCATTTGTTGGATTATTTGCATGGTAATTAAATTTAAGAATTTAATTTTTCTAAGCGTCTGGGACATGATTCCCTAAAAGAGTAGCAGTAAAATGATTTCTAATTAAAATCATTTTACTGCTACTTTTATATTCATTACTTCGTATTGTATGGTTTCGCGTTCCTAGGGTGCCCGTCCCAGTTTTGGTCTTGGACTGGGACTGCTCCTTCAGGAATCTCGTCAAAGATACTACATATTACCATGTAATTTCACATCGATATACTATAAAATATAAGGCACTTTCCTATCATTGAATAAAATTCACTAAACTGAATTACCGAGATGCCTTATGAATAAAAAATTATAATAAGACTCAATTTACACGACTAATAAAAACTTCAGTTCTTATCTCCCTAAATCATATTTCGCAACATGTTAGAGAAATTGTTGGAAAAATCCTTTTTATTATTTAATAGGAGGCTGAAAAGCTCTTTGAAATGATAAAAACCAAGTATAGAAAGTGAGGAGACACTTCTTATACTTGGCTTTTATGGGAAATGAATATTAATGTACTTGTAACGGTAAGGACTAGGTACTGTCACAGTACTTCGAGCAAAATTTGTTTTGTTACTATAAACAACACAAAGGAGATAACTTCTCTTTCAAGAAGTTAAAATAATTATAGCAGAACTTATGTCATAAGTAAATTAAAAATTCAGAATATTTTAATTTGTTCGTCGATTGGTGTTTTATGAATAAGCGAATGCTAGTTGAGAAAGAAATAACAGTAAAAATATAATTTTTTACATTATTTAATCAATGACTTTGTTAAATATAAAAGATTTTGTTGAAGTAGTGTTGTAGAATATTACACGCTTGTGCTACCATTTTTATATTAAGAGAAAATAAAGGGGTGGTTGAATGAAAAGAACAATCAGAGATATATTATTAGTTATTGCTGGTTCATTCATTTTCTCAGCAGGAGTTAATGCTTTTATTATTTCTGGTAACTTAGGTGAGGGAGGAGTTACCGGTATAGCAATTGTATTATATTACGCATTTCATTTATCACCTGCAATTACAAACTTTGTGGTTAATGCTGTATTAATCATCATTGGCTATAAGTTTTTAAGTAAACGTAGTATGTATTTAACAGTTGTGGCAACTATTTTAATGTCTATCTTTTTAGATCTAACTGAGTCATGGCACGTGCATACAGGTAATGTGATTGTTAACGCAGTTTTTGGTGGTACGTGTGTCGGTGTGGGTATCGGAGTCATAGTATTAGCTGGAGGTACGACTGCTGGCACTGTCATATTAGCTAGAATCGTAAATAAATATTTAGATATCAGTACACCATATGCTTTGCTTTTCTTCGATTTACTTGTGGTATTAATTTCTTTAACTCAAATTTCATTAGATAAGGCTTTAGTAACTATTATTTCTTTATATATAGGTACGAAAGTCATGGAATATGTGATCGAGGGTTTAAATACAAAGAAAGCAATGACTATTATTTCGAGTACGCCCGATGAGGTAGCTAAAGCCATTGATGAACAAGTTGGTAGAGGTTTAACAATACTCAATGGTCATGGGTATTATACACGTGAAGAAAAAGACGTGTTATATGTAGTTATCTCTAAAACTCAGGTCTCACGTGCTAAACGTATTATTAGAAATATTGATGAAAAAGCATTTTTAGTTATTCATGATGTAAGAGATGTGTATGGTAATGGTTTCTTACTAGATGAATAGTATTAAATTATTTAGTGAAAAAGCGGGACAGAAAGATTTTCTGTCCCGCTTTTCGTCGTTACTTTGCAAAATAAATGATTTAACCGATTAATAAAAATATCTGTTAGTCATTAAAAGCTATAGATGTTATAATAATATCTATGATAATGATTATCAATTACGATTAATAATGAAATAATAAGCACGAAAAAATAAATTCAATGTTTTTACGATATAAAATGTATTATTTAGATGAAAGTAGGGGAATTATGAGTCGTTTAAACGGTGAACAAGTTAAAATTGGTTACGGTGATACTACGATTATTAATAATTTAGACGTAGAGGTCCCAGATGGTAAAGTGACTTCTATAATTGGACCTAATGGTTGTGGCAAATCTACATTGCTTAAAGCGTTATCACGCTTGTTGTCTATTAAAGAAGGTGCAATTCATTTAGATGGTAAAAGTATCCATGCTCAATCAACTAAAGAAATTGCTAAGAAGATTGCGATACTTCCGCAATCACCTGAAGTTGCTGACGGTTTAACGGTAGGTGAACTCGTATCATATGGACGTTTTCCGCATCAGAAGGGCTTTGGCCGTTTAACAGCAGAAGATAAAAAAGAAATTGATTGGGCATTATCAGTTACTGGTACTAGTGAATTCCGTCATCGTTCAATCAATGATTTAAGTGGTGGGCAAAGACAGCGTGTTTGGATTGCAATGGCATTAGCACAACGTACGGATATTATATTCTTAGATGAACCTACAACTTATTTAGATATTTGTCATCAATTAGAAATACTAGAACTTGTACAGAAATTAAATAAAGAACAAGGTTGTACGATTGTTATGGTATTGCATGATATTAACCAAGCTATTCGCTTCTCGGATCATTTAATTGCTATGAAAGATGGCAATATTGTAGCAAATGGTACAACTCAAGAAGTACTTACTAAAGATAATTTAGAAAAAGTATTCAATATCGATGTGGTATTAGATGAAGATCCTCGTACTGGTAAACCTCTACTTGTTACTTATGATTTGTTTAGTAAGACTTACTCGTAAAAGAGAAGACAAAGGATTAAAAATACAATGTTAGAAAAAAAGAAAAATGAAAACTTTAAGTTTATATCGCTTTTAATAGGTGGAGTAATAGTGCTAATACTAGCACTATTTCTTTCTATTTTATTTGGGAAAGCACATGTTGATATTCCTACCATATTTGATGCAATTTTCAATTATAATCCTAAAAATCAAAATCATAATATCATAAGTGAAATTAGAATACCTAGAGATTTAGGTGCAATTCTTGTAGGAATGGCTTTAGCTGTAGCTGGTGCTGTTATTCAAGGTGTAACTAAGAATGGGCTTGCTGATCCAAGTTTAATTGGACTAAACTCAGGTGCAACGTTTGGTTTGGCAATGACCTATGCTTTTTATCCTGAGGCACCATTTTTATTATTAATGATATCTGGATTTTTAGGTGCACTTTTAGGTGGCTTCATCGTGTTAATGATTGGGCGGTCTAGGCGTGATGGATTTAATCCTATGCGTATTATCTTAGCTGGTGCAGCTATAAGTGCGTTATTAACTGCACTAAGTCAAGGTGTCGCTCTTATATTTAGGTTAAATCAATCTCTAACTTTTTGGAGTGCTGGAGGAATATCAGGTACAACATGGGGACAACTTATATGGAGTGGCCCAATAATTATCGTTACGCTAATTATTATTTTAGTTATTAGCAAGCAACTTACTATTTTGAATTTAGGTGAATCACTTGCTAAGGGATTAGGCCAAAATGTCTCTATGATTCGCGGACTAAGCTTAGTTTTATCAATGATACTCGCTGGCGTTGCTGTGGCAATGGTTGGACAAATTGCTTTTGTAGGCTTAATGGTACCTCACATTGTTCGCTTTATTATAGGTACAGATTATTCAAAAGTGATCCCACTGACTGCAATATTTGGTGGTGTATTAGTATTAGTTGCTGACATGATTGCAAGACTACTAGGCGAAGCCCCGGTAGGAGCAATTATTTCGTTTATTGGCGTACCTTACTTTTTATACCTTGTTAAAAAAGGAGGACGTTCAATATGATTGATCCGAATTTAAGACGTAAACAAATCATTACTTTTATCGTATTTGCCATATTACTATTTGCAGCATGTACTTGGAGTATTGCTTCAGGGGAATATAAAATACCTGTGCCAAATTTCTTTAAAACTCTAATTGGTCAGGGTGATGATACGGACTCGCTTATTTTAATAGATTTCCGACTTCCTCGCATGTTGATTACAATTTTAGCAGGTGCAGCGCTAAGTATGAGTGGTGCCGTTGTTCAAAGTGTTACTAAAAATCCTATAGCAGAACCTGGTATTTTAGGAATTAATGCAGGCGGGGGCTTTGCGATAGCATTATTTGTAGCAATTGGACAAGTTAAACCGGATAATTTCGTTTATGTTTTACCTATAATTAGTTTAGTTGGTGGTATCGCTACAGCTTTAGTTATATTTATTTTTAGTGTAAATAAATATAGTGGGTTAACTCCTGCCAGCATGGTATTAATAGGTGTAGGTATGCAAACGGCATTATATGGAGGCTCTATTACCCTGATGTCAAAGTTTGATGAAGATCAATCAGAATTTATGGCAACTTGGTTTGCTGGTAATATTTGGGGAGATGATTGGACATTTGTTCTTGCAATTATTCCTTGGATGATTATTATCGTGCCATATCTGTTATTTAAATCAAATGAATTAAATATTATTAATACACATGAACATGTTGCTAAGGGGTTAGGCGTTAAAGTTGAACGTGAAAGAATAGTGTTATTTTTTATAGCAGTTATTTTATCTTCAGTCGCTGTTGCGGTTGCTGGTGCAATTTCATTTATTGGTTTGATGGGGCCACATATAGCCAAACGTATAGTGGGTCCTAGACATCAACTTTTTTTACCAATTGCCATATTAGTTGGTGCATTTTTACTTGTTTTTTCCGATACTTTAGGAAAGGTTATTCTCCAACCGTCTGGCGTTCCTGCAGGTATAGTAGTTGCTATTATAGGGGCACCCTACTTCTTATACCTAATGTATAGAACAAAAAGTGTATAGATTAGTTAAGTGATAGGTAAATTATTAAATTTGAATATCGAGCGTATTTATATTTCTTAAAATAACGCATAATATAAAGCTTTTAAATGGATGAATTTTAGAGTGAACATTCATTTAAAGGCTTTTTTAATATATAAGTATGAATCCTCTTATTAATTAGTAAACATGATTTGTGAACATTTTATTGAAGACACACTTAATATTAGCGATTGTCTATAAAGCTGTTTTATACTGATGATAAATTGATAAGGAGGGATTTTTTATGAAGAAATTAATAAAAGATAGACAACAGTTTTTAAGTGATATGTTAGATGGCTTAAAAGTAGCAAATCCTGAATTAGATGTAATTGAAGATACAGTTGTAGTACGAAAAGAAAAAAAACAAACTGGTGTAGCACTTGTATCAGGAGGTGGAGGCGGTCATGAACCTGCACATGCTGGTTATGTCGCACAAGGTATGCTTGATGCTGCAGTTTGTGGTGAAGTTTTTACTTCTCCAACTCCAGACAAAATTTTAGAAGCTATTAGGGCCGTTCACACTGGTGATGGTGTTTTACTCATTGTTAAAAACTATGCTGGTGATGTGATGAACTTTGAAATGGCCCAAGAAATGGCTGAAATGGAAGATATTCAAGTTGAAACAGTAATAGTTAGAGATGATATTGCGATTAGTACGCCAGAACAAAGAAGAGGTGTAGCTGGTACAGTTTTAATTCATAAGTATGCAGGCTTTTTATCTGAAAAAGGAGTAACATTAACTGAAATAAAAGAAAAAGTAGAGTTAATGATGTCTGAAATAAAAACAATTGGTATGGCTTTAACACCTCCTATGGTTCCAACCACAGGTCAATATGGGTTTGATATTGATGACAATGAAATGGAGATTGGTATCGGTATCCACGGTGAAAAAGGTTTGCATCGTGAAGCTATACAACCAGTAGATCAAATTGTTTCAACATTAGTAGAAGAATTAGATAAAGAAATATCAGGAGAAGAATTTATAGTAATGGTTAATGGTATGGGTGGCACACCACTATCTGAACTCAATATTGTAACTAAATATCTCAAAGATTTATTTGATAAGAAGCATTATGGGGTAAAACATTGGTATGTAGGTGATTTTATGACATCACTTGATATGCAAGGCTTTTCTATCACATTAGTTCCTGCTAATGAAGAGTGGTTAACAGCATTTTTAGCACCTACAACGAGTCGTTATTTTAACTCATAAAAAATAATTGTGAATAAATATACAATATAGAGGTGTTAGCTATGAATGTAGAACAAATGAAAACTCAATTATTAAGTTTAGCGGATACTTTTAAAGATAAAGAATCAGAATTGACCGATTTAGATAGATCGATAGGTGACGGTGACCATGGCGTAAACATGGAAAGAGGTTTCTCTCATTTGAAAGATAACATCGATGATAAAGATATGGCTTCATTGTTTAAATCAACTGGAATGACATTGATGTCTAATATTGGCGGAGCATCCGGACCATTATATGGCTTTAGTTTTGTCAAAATGTCTAGTGTTGTTAAGGATGAAATCGATAAGGATAACCTAAAAGTATTATTAAAAACATTTGCAGATGCAATAGCTCAAAGAGGTAAAGTTAAATTAAATGAAAAGACTATGTATGATGTTGTCGAAAGGGCAAGCGAAGCGCTACAACATGATGAAAAAGTGACATTAGATAAATTACAAGGTTATGCTGACGATACTAAAGATATGATAGCAACGAAGGGTAGAGCTGCTTATTTTAAAGAGGATTCTAAAGGTTACATTGATCCGGGTGCACAAAGTATGGTTTATATACTTAATGCTTTAATAGGAGATGAGTAAATATGCCTACAATAGTGTTAGTAAGTCATAGTGTTGATATCGCAAACGGGACTAAACAATTGCTTGAACAAATGGTGAGTGACGTTGACGTCTTAGCATGTGGTGGCACAGATGATGGTGGTATAGGTACTTCTTTTAATAGCATCCAAGAGGCAATCAATCATTTAGAAGACGATGCGTTATGCTTTTTTGATCTAGGATCTGCTGAGATGAATTTAGACATGGCAATAGAAATGTATGAAGGCGACCATCAAGTTTTAAAAGTTAATGCGCCACTCGTTGAAGGTAGTTTTACTGCGTCTGTTAAGCTGTCTACTGGTGGTAGTGTTGAAGAAGCAATTGAAGAAGTTTATCGTACGTCTTTTTCGAGTGAAAATTAACTAAAATTATGATATTATAGTTATAATTGTTAAATAAAATCTGGATAATAGGAGGACATAGCCATGCAACACCTTATAAAGAGACATGTATTGAATGGCGAATTCGAGCAGATACGACAATTAATGTCCGAAACAGATTTTATGGAATTTGAAGAGGCATATATTTCTAGCGCTCATGAAGTAGAGAGTATGATGTTTTATACATGCATTTTAGATTTAATTAGAAATGAAGAAACATCTGAATTGCATGATTTAGCATTTTTACTACTTGTTTATCCGATGAGTGAATACGAAGGTGCTTTAGATTCTGCATACTATCATGCTGAATCTTCCATAAAACTCACTAACGGAAATGAAGTTAAAAGTTTACTACAAATGCTATTGCTTCACGCAATTCCAGAGCCTGTTATTTCTGATAAGAAAGCATTTGATGTAGCTAAACGTATTCTTAAACTTGATCCTAATAATAATGTAGCACGTAATGTGCATAAAGACACTGCAAAACGTATGGACAACATTGTTGTCGATATTAATGAATTAAACAAACATAGAGATGCACGTTAGTTAAACGTATTTATCTCTTTATAATGCCATTAGAGTTACCACACTTTAATGGCTATTTTTATACAAATTTCCCTACTTTTATGCATTAATGTATAAGTCTAATAGGTGGGGTTGAAAATAAAAAACAGTACGTTATAATTCTCACTGTGAAAATCTAAGGAGGTAATTTTTTAAATGGGGCTGAATAAAGAAGCAATAAAAATAGGATTTGCTTATGTCGGCATCGTTGTAGGGGCAGGATTCTCAACTGGTCAAGAAGTTATGCAATTCTTTACACCTTTTGGTTTATGGTCTTATATCGGTGTTTTAATCTCAGGTTTCATTCTAGGATTTATCGGTAGACAAGTAGCTAAAATTGGTACAGCCTTTGAAGCTACCAATCATGAATCCACTTTACAATATGTATTTGGTGAGAAATTTAGTAAAGTATTTGACTATATACTAGTCTTCTTCTTGTTTGGTATCGCTGTAACAATGATTGCCGGTTCAGGATCAACGTTTAACCAAAGCTTTCATATACCTACTTGGCTAGGCGCTTTGATCATGACAATTGTAATTTATTTAACATTATTACTTGATTTTAATAAGATTGTTAGAGCTTTAGGGATTGTTACACCATTTCTAATTATAATGGTTATCCTTATTGCAGTTTATTATTTATTTACTGGTGATATCTCAATTGCCCAAGTAAATAGTACAGTACCAGAAACAAGTGCATGGAAAGGTATATTCTGGGGACTTGTATACGGAGGTCTTGCATTTGCAGTTGGCTTTAGTACAGTCGTTGCTATTGGTGGCGATGCGTCTAAGCGTAGAGTTTCAGGTGCTGGTGCGATGTTCGGTGGCGTTATTTATACCATCTTACTTGCACTAATTAACTTTTCACTACAAACAGAATATCCAAAAATTAAAAACGCAGATATTCCTACATTAGACTTAGCCAACTCAATCAATCCATGGATTGGTTTAGTATTAACTGTTATTATGTTAGCTGTAATGTATAACACTATTTTAGGACTTTGTTATTCATTCGCGGCACGTTTTACTGAACCATATAGCAAGAAATATCATATCTTTATCATTATTATGATGATTGCAGCTTATGTTTTAAGTTTCGTAGGATTCGCAGATTTAATCAACGTGTTATATAAATTTATGGGCGTTGTTGGTATGTTTATCGTTGTAGCAGTACTAATCAAGTACTTCAAACGTAAAAATGATGACAAGAAACACATTGCATAAGTTGTCATTTCGTATACACTTTACAATTTAAAATGATTGATTTAATCTTAAAAGCAATTCATCTTTCAATTAAAAGGTGAATTGCTTTTTCTTTATTTTTCAGAAAAAGTTAATGACCTAAGTCATCTAAGATATAAATTATTGAAAGAAGTCATGATTTGAGAGGATTACCAATAATGAAAGAAAAATATAAATGGTTGTTGATAACGTTATTCATCGTCATAATCATTGCAATCGTCTTGGGTTTTCTTTTGAAAAATCACTATGATAAAGTACAGGAAAAACAACAAGGTAGAGAGCATGTTCAAATTAATAATAAGAGCGTGAAATTATTTCAAAATATTTCTTATGGCGAAGGACTACCTAATAGTAAATTAGATATTATTACGCCTTCTGATATGAGTAAAGATACCAAATTGCCAGTAATTTTTTGGATGCATGGTGGTGGTTTTATAGCAGGTGATAAGCAATATAAGAATCCACTTCTGTCTAAAATAGCTGAACAAGGATATATTGTAGTAAATGTGAATTATGCGTTAGCTCCACAATATAAGTATCCAACACCGCTAGAGCAAATGAATGAGGCAGTTAAGTTTATAAAGCAGAATAAACACGAACTACCCATTGATTTCAACCAAGTTGTTATTGGTGGTGATTCAGCAGGGGCTCAATTAACGAGTCAGTACGTTGCAATGCAAACTAATAAAAGTTTACGCAAAGAAATGAATTTCAAACAACAATTCAAGCCATCACAAATCAAAGCAGCTATATTCTTTGGTGGTTTCTACGATATGAAAACAGTGAAGGCAACAGAATTTCCAAGAATTCAATTATTTATGAAAAGCTATACAGGTATGAATAACTGGGAAACTAATTTTAAGAATTTATCTCAAATGTCGACGATAAATCAAGTCACTAAACAATATCCACCAACTTACTTATCAGTTGGAGATGCTGATCCATTTTATAGTCAAAATGAAGAATTCTATAAAGCACTTAAATCAGAAAATATACCTGTAGATACCCTATTTTATGATGGAACACATCATTTACATCATCAATATCAGTTTCATTTAGATAAACCAGAATCAAAAGAGAATATTAAAAAAGTATTGTTATTTTTAAGTAGAAATACTTCATCTTCCGGCGTTGAAAGTGGAGAATCAACAGATGTGAAATCCGGTAATCAAACAAATAATAGTGTATCGCTGTATCCATTTGAATAATATAAAGAAGGCAAATCGTTAGGGTTAGCTTAAAGCCTAACGATTTGCCTTTAATTTTATCAATTAAATAAGGTATGAATGCATATAGTTTTTAAATACTCACTAAGAAATTTTGGATTGGAATAAAACTCAAGTAAAAGAGTCAAATTCACAACTTATAGTTATTATTTAAAACTTGTAATATGTGGTAAAATTTAAAATAAGACTAAAAATTAATTTAATATTTTAGCCATTACGTACTCATTGAAATAACGACCATTTATAAAAAGTTTATCTTTAAGTTCACCTTCGATAGTGAAACCTGTACCTTTAAAAAGTTCAATAGCTCGTGAATTTTCAGTGACAACTGTAGCTTCTATGCGTCTAATATTATGATTAAGTGACCAAGCTTCGATTGAATTGATGAGCGCTTGACCAACACCATGTTTTTGATAATACTTTTTTACACCAAGATAGACTACAGCCTCATGTTGTGTACGTTCAAAAGTCTCTGTATTCACAAATGCGTAGCCAACGAGTTGTTCGTCACTTTCTGCTACAAAAATTGCTTTTGAAGGTGTTGTGATGTAACTTTCTAAACTTTGACTAACAGAAGCAATGCTTGGTGAATACTCACCAGGGTTATAAAACGTAAAATCTGATTCATCATAAATTTTGCTTAACAAATCTATAAAGTTTTCAACGTCTTTTATACTAATCTCACGAATTACGTGGGCCATGAAAACACTCCATTTTTCAATTAAGTAAATAGTTTCCTTCATTATAGTATAGTTTAAAGTTTTATGCTTGAATCAGTGATATTTTATTAATTATTAGAAAAAGTTAAGGAGTCGATAACCATGAAGCCTAAAGTTTTGCTTGCAGGTGGAACCGGCTATATCGGTAAATATTTGAGTAGAGTAATAGAAAAAGATGCTGAGCTTTACGCATTATCTAAATATCCTAAACCTGATAAAGGATCTACAGAAGAGATTACATGGTTGAAGAGTGATATTTTCAATTATGAAAATGTAGTTCAATCTATGGCAGGCATGGATGTAGCTGTGTTTTATTTAGATCCAACTAAAAACTCTGCAAAACTAACTCAAGCAACCGCTCGTGATTTAAATTTAATAGCTGCAGATAACTTTGGTAGAGCAGCAGCAATAAATCAAATTAAAAAATTAATTTATATACCTGGAAGTCGTCACGACAATGAAACGATGGAAAGATTAGGCGCTTATGGTGCTCCTGTAGAACGTACAAATGTAGAAGTGAAACGTCCGCATATTAATGTTGAATTACAAACTTCCAAATATGATGATGTTCGTACAGCGATGAAAATGGTCCTGCCGAAAAAGTGGACTTTGAATCAACTTGTAGACTACTATAGTCAATGGTTAGATGAAACTAAAGGTACGTTTGTACATACGAAAAAAGAAGATGAAGATTATATTATTTATCGTAAAAATAGTAGAAAACCTTTAGCAATTTTTAAGAAAAGACAGACTGCCGAAGATATCATTACGTTACATCTTGTTGGTGGTAAGTTAGCCAAACCCAATCTTAAAAAGCAAGGTAAGTTAGAATTTAGACTTCTTAAAGGAACGTCTTTAGTGATGGTTCACTTATATGATTATATACCTAAATTATTCTGGCCGATTTATTACTTTATTCAAGCACCTATTCAAGGTTTACTTATGCGAGGATTTGAGATTGATTGCAGGATTAAGCATTTTCAAGGACGTGTTCAATCAGGTGAGAAATTTAAATATACTAAATAATTTCAGGTGATTTGTTATGCAAATACTATTGGTCGAAGATGACAATACGCTATTTCAAGAATTAAAAAAAGAATTAGAACAATGGGATTTCAACGTAGTAGGTGTTGAAGATTTTGGTAATGTAATGGACACTTTTGAGAGATTTAATCCAGAAATCGTTATTCTAGATGTTCAACTCCCCAAATATGACGGGTTTTATTGGTGTAGAAAAATGAGACAAGAATCAAATGTTCCTATTTTATTCCTCTCATCAAGAGATAATCCAATGGATCAAGTCATGAGTATGGAACTAGGTGCAGATGATTACATGCAAAAACCTTTCTATACTAATGTACTTATTGCGAAGTTACAAGCTATTTATAGACGTGTCTACGAATTTGGCGTCGAAGAGAAACGCACTTTAAATTGGCAAGATACTGTAGTGGATTTATCAAAAGATAGCATTCAAAAAGCCGACAAAACAATCTTCTTATCTAAGACAGAGATGATTATTTTAGAGATGCTTATTAATAAAAAGAATCAAATTGTGACACGAGATACGTTGATTACAGCACTATGGGATGATGAAGCGTTTGTGAGTGATAATACACTTACCGTTAACGTGAATCGCCTTAGAAAAAAATTGGCAGAAATTGGTATGGATGATGCGATAGAGACGAAAGTCGGTAAAGGATATATGGCTCATGAATAACTTTAAATGGTTCTGGTTATTTGTTAGGTCTCGGAGTAATTGGATACTATGGATTATATTTTTAAATGTAATTATGTTGGGTATCGCCTACATTGATTATGATATTTCAGTTGAGAGTGTAGGCTATATTGTTGTGCTCAATCTAGGATTAAGTGTCCTTTTCTTAATATTTACTTTCGTAAAGGAAGTCCGCTTGTCAAAGCACTTTTATAAAAACAAAGAAATAGAGGAAATCAAACATAAAGATTTAGCGGAAACGCCATTTCAACAACTAACAATTGATTACTTATATCGTCATATCACAGCACAAAAAGATCAGGTCGTTGAGCAACAATTACAAATTAATAACCATGAACAAACAATCACAGAGTTTGTACATGATATTAAAACACCTGTGACAGCAATGAAATTATTAATCGATCAAGAAACCGATGAACAACGTAAAAAAGCGTTATTATTTGAGTGGTCGAGAATTAATGAGATGTTAGATAAGCAATTATATTTAACGCGTTTAGAATCAAAGAATCGTGATATGTACTTCGATCATGTAGAGTTAAAACGTATGGTGATTGATGAAATTCAACTAACGCGTCATATCAGTCAAGCGAAAGGGATAGGATTCGATCTAGACTTTGAAGATGTCGATAAAGTGTTTACAGATGTGAAATGGTGCAGGATGATGATTAGACAAATTTTATCTAATTCATTGAAATATAGTGATAATACTACAATTGAATTATCAAGTTATATGAAAAATGGTCACGTTATTCTAAAAATTAAAGACCATGGAAGAGGAATAAGTAAGAAAGACTTACCTCGTATATTCGATAGAGGATTCACGTCTACTCTTAATCGAAATGAAACAGCTTCTACGGGAATGGGGTTATATTTAGTGAATAGTGTTAAAGATCAATTGAGCATTGGCGTGAAGGTTGAATCTGTAGTAGGCGAAGGCACTACATTTTATTTAATTTTCCCTCAACAAAATGAAATTGTAGAGCGCATGTCTAAAGTGACAAGATTGTCATTTTAAACATGCGTTTTGTTACTTACAATTATCACAATTGTAATTTTTAGTCGTTATAATATAAGTGTATAAAGTGATGATAATTTGAACTTGTTTAGCTTTGGCTGAATTAGAGAGCATAAATGTTTAAAGTAAGTCAGGAGTGATGATTTGACTATATTAGAAGTTAAACAATTGTCAAAAATATATGGAAGTAAAAACGTAGCTCAAGAAGTATTAAAAGATATTAATTTGAGTGTAGATGAAGGCGAATTCATCTCAATTATGGGACCATCTGGTTCAGGGAAGACAACATTGTTAAATGTCCTAAGCTCAATTGATTATATGACAAAAGGTTCAATTACATTGAATGGTAAGCAATTAGAAAGATTATCTAATAAGCAACTTTCTGAAATAAGAAAAAAAGATATTGGTTTTATCTTCCAAGATTATAATATCCTACATACTTTAACGGTAAAAGAGAATATTATGCTACCTTTATCTGTTCAAAAAGTTGGAAAAGAAGAAATGGCTAGACGTTATAATCGAATTGTTGAAGCGTTAAATATTAGTGATATTAGTGATAAATATCCATCCGAGTTATCTGGTGGTCAACGTCAACGTACTTCTGCAGCAAGAGCATTCATTAATTTACCTTCAATTATATTTGCTGATGAACCAACAGGAGCTTTGGATTCTAAAAGTACTCAAGACCTACTCAAAAGATTGACCTATATGAATGAAAGATTTCAAACAACGATTATTATGGTTACGCATGATCCAGTTGCAGCAAGTTTCTCAAATAGAGTCGTTATGCTAAAAGATGGACAAATTTTTACTGAAATATATCAAGGTGATGATGATAAACAAACTTTTTATAAAGAAATTATCAGAACACAAAGTGTACTTGGTGGAGTAAATTATGAGTTTTAATCAGATTATCTTCAAAAACTTTAAGCAAAATATTGCGCGTTATGCCATTTATCTATTATCGCTAATTATAAGCGTGGTATTATATTTTAGTTTTGTTAAATTAAAATATGCTCACCATCTTCATGGAAATCAATCCTACCCGATTATTAAGGAAGGTTCTCAAGTTGGTAGTTATTTTCTTTTTATAATTATTATTGTATTTCTACTTTATGCAAATTTTTTATTCATGAAAAGACGAGGGCGTGAGCTTTCACTTTTACAAATTATAGGACTAACGCGATCAAACATAATGAGAATGATTATGCTTGAGCAATTAATGACATTTGTAATAACAGTAATTATTGGTATTGCTTTAGGTATTTTTGGTTCGAAAATACTTTTAATGATTGTGCTTCGATTACTGGGCATTAATATTAGTGTGTCTATTATTTTTAATTTTCATGCAGTGTTAGAGACTCTTTTACTTATTTTGGTAGCGTATATACTTATTATTATTCAAAGTTACATTTTTATACGTAAACGTTCAATTCATGAGCTTGCACATGATTTTACTAAAAAAGAAGTAAATGATACTAAAATTACATTGAGTGAAGTTATCTTAGGTTTACTTGGGATTATTATGATTTGTGTTGGATACTTTTTATCAACTAAATTAGTTGAAAATGTTGATTCAATTTTACAACCTTTCGTTATTCTATTTTTAACTGTTTTAGGATCATACTTTTTCTTTAGAAGTACGGTATCTTTAATTTTAAAAACTATACAATACTTTAGAAATGGCAATGTCAGTGTGACAGATGTTATGTTTACATCATCTATCATTTATCGTATTAGAAAAAATGCTTTTTCATTAACGGTGATGGCAGTTGTGTCGGCGATTACAGTTTCTGTGCTATGTTTTGCGGCTTTAAGTAGAAGTACTTTAACGAATGAAGTCTTACTAAGTTCACCTCATGACGTCACTTTGAAAAGTCAAAAGCAGGCAAATCAGTTAGCATATGAATTAAACAATCGTAACGTTGAACATTACTATAATTATAAAGAAGTTGTCTATGCTCATTTGTATAAAGATCATATGTTTACAGAAGGTATTTCAAGGCCAAGTGTGATTGCTGTAACAAGTGATAAATACATCCCTAATGTTAATATTGGTAGTGGTCAAACAGATATCATAGTCCCCAGAGGTTCAATTAAAGATGTAGTTAAAGTTGATCGTAAAGGTTCAACTCTTATAGGTTCAAAAAATAATTATGTTAAAGTAAAACTCAGAAAAGCAATTAATAAAGTTTACTTTATGTCTAGTGTAGATTTAGGTGGAGCAACACTCGTGTTAAATGATGAGGATTATCAGAGATTGAGAGAACACGCTAAAGGAAAACATATTGTATCTCAATATGGGTTTGATATAAAACACAAAAAGGACTTACCTGAATTGGAGAAAATCGTCCAAAGTATTAGTAAAGATATTGAAACACGTAGTGAAGCTGCAAGTGAAATATCGAGTTTAACTGGCGTACTATTATTTGTAACATCATTCCTAGGAATAACGTTTTTAATTGCTGCTGGCTGTATTATATATATTAAACAAATTGATGAAACTGAGGATGAGTTAGAAAACTATTCTATATTGAGAAAACTTGGTTTTACGCATCAAGATATGGCAAAAGGGTTGAAGTTAAAAGTCATTTTTAATTTCGGTTTACCTTTGATTATTGCGTTATTACATGGTTATTTTGCGTCGATTGCCTACATGCATTTAATGGGTGTAACTAATCAATTACCTATATTTATTGTTATGGCTTTATATACAGGTATTTACGCAGTGTTCGCGATTATAGGCTATAATCATTCTAAGCGAACAATTAGACATTCAATTTAATTCACCTATTATAGAATAGAATATTATGATTTATGAGGCTTAGCATCACAAGACAATTTGATGCTGAGCCTTAATTTATGGATAATGGTTACTTTTTAAATCACATAGCTTAAATAAATGCATTTGGAAGTGCATGTTTAGTTACATATCAAAATTGTTTAGCATCATTTTATAAATATTTGAATTTTAAGAGAGAAATCGTTAACTTTGTAATGGAGTAGAATTTAAGCGCTCTAATTAATTTTTGATTGATTTCTAAAATTAGAATTTCGTTTTAGAATTTGATCACTAATTTAAAAATAGGACTATGAACATCTTACTCAGGAAAAATATGTAAAGTTTAAGTTTCTTATTTGTTAAGAATTTGTAAATAGAATTGTAGTTATGTAAATTTTGTGCTATTTTCAAGTAGGGACAAAACGGGATATTTAAGAACATCAGCTTGTTTTAACTTTATAATTAATTTACATATTTTTTACAATAAGAGTATTGCTCACTACTTTTTTCTAAAAATTGTAAATATGTTCCTAAACCACTTGTCTTACGGATTAAAAATTTATGAATGTGATTGGTGACAATCGCTCAAAATGGAGGATTTTGAATGTTTAGTAAGAAAAAGGATAAGTTCATGGTTCAATTAGAAGAAATGGTATTCAACCTAGATCGTGCAGCAATTGAATTCGGAAAAATGGATTTCAACACACATTTAGATTTGAAAGCTTATTCTGATAATATTAAAACGTATGAGTCACATGGTGACGAGTTGATGCACCAAGTTATTACTGACTTGAATCAAACGTTTATTACACCAATCGAACGTGAAGATATCCTATCTTTATGTAATGCAATCGACGATGTTTTAGATGCGATGGAAGAGACATCTGCTATGTTTGAAATGTATTCAATTGAATATACAGATGAATACATGGCTGAATTTGTTGAAAATATTCAAAAAGCAGTTGCTGAAATGAAGTTAGCAGTAGGATTATTAGTAGACAAAAAATTATCTCACATGCGTATTCATTCTATTAATATTAAAGAATTTGAAACAAATTGTGACGGAATCTTAAGACAGTCAATGAAACACATCTTTAACAGTGAAACAGATCCAATCACATTAATTAAAATAAAAGATATTTATCAAAGTATGGAAGAAATTGCTGATAAATGCCAAACAGTTGCTAATAACTTTGAAACTATAATTATGAAAAATAGCTAAGGGAGTCCTCATTTATGTCATATATTTTAATCGTCACGATAGCTATAGTTATATTTTCATTAGTATTTGACTTTATCAATGGTTTCCATGATACTGCCAACGCTGTAGCAACTGCTGTTTCTACAAGAGCTTTAACTCCTAGATCTGCTATTTTATTAGCAGCAGTAATGAACTTTATTGGTGCCTTAACATTTACTGGGGTAGCCGGAACAATTACAAAGGATATTGTTGATCCATTTAAATTACAACATGGTCTAGTTGTTGTTTTAGCAGCAATTATTGCAGCAATTATTTGGAACTTAGTAACTTGGTTATATGGTATTCCAAGTTCTTCATCACATGCATTAATTGGGTCAATTGCTGGTGCGGCTATAGCTTCTCAAGGTTCATTTGCAGTACTACATTATCAAGGATTTACGAAGATAATTATTGTATTAATTATTTCACCAATCATTGCATTTTGTGTTGGTTTTATTATGTATTCTATCGTGAAGGTCGTATTTAAAAACGCAAATTTAACACGTGCAAATCGTAACTTTAGATTTTTCCAAATCTTTACTGCAGCATTACAATCATTCTCACATGGTACGAACGATGCTCAGAAATCAATGGGGATTATCACTTTAGCATTAATAGTTGCGAATCTTCAGACTGGTTCAAGTGTAGAACCTCAGTTATGGGTTAAAATTGCTTGTGCCACTGCAATGGGTCTGGGTACAGCAGTAGGTGGTTGGAAAATCATCAAAACTGTTGGTGGTAACATTATGAAAATTCGTCCGGCTAACGGAGCAGCAGCAGATCTTTCTTCTGCATTAACAATTTTCGTAGCGTCATCACTACACTTCCCGTTATCAACAACTCACGTTGTTTCTTCATCAATCCTTGGTGTAGGCGCTTCTAACCGCGCTAAAGGTGTAAAATGGAGTACAGCTCAACGAATGGTTATCACTTGGGTAATTACGTTACCAATTTCAGCATTATTGGCTGGTATTGTGTACTTTATCATGCATCTATTTTTAAAATAAGATATAACATAGCAATATTAGATATAAAGACTTGTAACTTTAATAAGCTTATAAGTAGCAAAATACCAACAAAATCTAAGGTTTTGTTGGTATTTTTGTGTTTTGAATAATAAATTTGTGAGGGGGATTAATGTTTATACCCAGGAAATATTTAACTGAATGGTATTAGTAATGTCGGAGTATAAGTAACTATGACATTAAAATAGAAAACAATTTGGCATAAAAAAACCACTTAAGACGGGTAGATGCCTTAAGTGGTAATCAATAAATCTATTGAATTAATGAATATAAGCGTAAAGTGATACTTCTGAAGCTGGAATTGTACGATAATCAGAGTTGTATGGTCCATTAGTATAGTTCATTTCTGAGATTAGAATACTTCCGTCTCCATTAACTCGTTCAACATAAGCAACATGACCGTATGGTCCTGGAGTGCTTTGCATAATAGCACCTACAGTTGGGTTATTATCTACTTGATAACCATCATTTGCTGCGTTTGCTGCCCAATATTTAGCATCTGACCAATATGTGCTAATTGGTTTACCAGCTTGTGCACGTTTATCGAACACGTACCAAGTACATTGACCTTCAGTATATAAGTTTTGGTGGTTAAATGAAGGTGAGTTGTAATCATTTCCTGTAGATGGAGTAGCTGTACCAGCTGCACCAGCGCCTGATCCACCATTAGGTACTTTTAATGTTTGGCCAGGTGTAATTAAATAACCATTTAAATTGTTTGCTTTCATTAAAGCGTTAACTGAAACACCATATTTATTGGCGATAATGTTTAATGATTCTCCAGCTTTTACAGTGTGTGTAGAAGCTGAACCTGTGTTAGAAGAAGCGTTTGAATTAGAGCTTTGTGAAGCACTTCCACCTACATTAATAACTTGTCCAGGGAACACCATGTTATTATTTAAATTATTATTTTGTTTAATGTTTTCTACTGAAGTATTATATTTTTGAGCAATACTCCATAAAGATTCTCCTGATTTAACTTTATGCTGGGTTGAAGCTTCAGCATCATGATGTGAAAGTACTGCGGCTGCACCTGAAGCGGCTGTTACTGCAAAGGCTAACTTTTTCAAAGTGACTCCTCCTTAAATGTAATTAAATTAAATTGATTGTGTTTTATTATGTAGACAATTGTCCCCACAAGTCTTAAAACATGAACCTAACTCTTTAATTACTTTTGACTATACTTTCTTATTACGTACCCAATACTAACAAAAATAATAGTCTCTGTGGGCTTTGTTATTATCTTGTAATATTATTAACATTTTTTACGAAAAGTACATATAACCTGTATTAGTTGATTTTAAAGGATTTATAGACTTTTTTGATTAAAATTAATTCATGAAAGTTTTATAAATTGTAATAAAGTAATATTAATTATAGATAAGTTTTCGGAAACTTCTTTATATTTAGATAATACTAAGTTAAACACTTTAGAATTTTTATTGGTTATTGTAAACTTTTAGTAATTGAGAATTTTTTAGTATAAAAGGAGATTAAAAAATGTCCCAATCGACTCAAAGTGCAAACAAATCACAAAATCACTCTAAAGATAAGCACCAATCCCATGCTTACGGTAAGGTATGGCTGTTCTTTATGTACTATTGGATTATTTTTGGAATAGGTTGTTACTTCGGTCAATATTTACCCATGTCTTGGAGAAAACCTCTATCTATAGCGTTATTTGTTATTTTACTGGCTACATTATTTATAAAACGGGCGCGTAAATATGGTCTCATCATCTCGCATATCTACGCTATTATTGTCGGACTACTTTCATATGCGATGTTTACTGCATATCTACAAAATTTAGGTGCAGAAGTATTTTATAAAAATATTTTACTTGCAATAGGTGCATTTATAGCATTTGGTATTGTAGGGTATTTCTTAATTAATGACGCATCAAGTATGGGGAAATATTTATTTGTTACTTTAATAGCATTAATTATTGCTAGTTTAATAGGATTATTTATTCATAACCCTATATTCCATACTGTAATCACAGTTATTAGCTTGTTATTGTTCCTATTATATACACTTTATGATTTCAATAGGATGAAAAGAGGTCAGTTTTCACCACGAGAAATGGGCTTTAACTTATTTATCAATTTATTAAATATAATAGAAGATATACTAAGGTTAGCTAATCGTTTCAAAAATTAAATCTATAATGTTTAATATTCAAGATGTGGACGTATGTCTTCCTAATGAGAGCATTTGAGTTATTAAATGGCTTGATAATTGTTTGAGTTACGGAATTTTAACGCCACATCTTTTTTTAATGTATAATTAGATGGAATAGATACATAAAAAATAATTGATTATATATATAATTTCGCTTTTGATATAATTTTCATATTGTGTTAAATTGGCGTTTATCGAATTTGAACAATGGTTAAGTATTATTTATAGTAGGCTATTTAAAATAGGAAAAGAGGTAAAGTAATGTCACATTCCTGTTTGCATATACTTTCTAAGAACGAGTATTCAACAACTAGATGCCAAGATGGGATACTCTTATTTTGGCCAATAGAGGGAAGTATGCATCTTCAACAATTCAGAAAGCAAAGAACGATTAATAATGAATTATATATTGTTAATAATATGGATGTTTTTGGAATCAATGACAATGGAACTACATTAGAAATATACATTTCTAGTGATTGGTTTGCAGAATTAGGATATGCATTTTTTGATTATCACTATACTGCTGAGTTGATTAAATCTACAAATGAAATTAAATATTTGATGGCTCAACTTGCATTAAATTATATTGATGGGAATACTGAAAAAGAATATGAACTCATTAATAAAATTGTTGAAATGCTTGCTCAGGAAGCGAGTATAGATAAAAAAATAGCCGAAGATCAATACATTTATGCCTTTTATGGTGACTTAAAAGATGAATTAGATTACATATACAATCATATGAGTGAAAGGTTAACTTTAAGAGATATCTCGAACCAACTCTATATATCAAAATCTAATCTGTCTTCTCAATTTCACACTCTAATGGGAATGGGATTTAAAAAATACGTTGATACATTAAAAATTAGTAAATCTATAGAAATGTTATTAACCACGAATAAAACGATTAGTCAAATTAGTGATGCACTTGGATTTAGTAACGCCTCAACATATTCCAAATTATTCAAGAATTATCTAAGTGTGACACCTAATGAATATCGGACTATGAAAAAATATGATAAATATAATGGTTGTACAGATGAAACGGTGCCAGAAATCAAAAAAAGGCCATTAAAAAAACTCATCCGTTCAGTTATACCTAACGATGTTTCAGATATATATGATGAAATTAGAATTGATAATTCACAAATTGTAAATGCTTCTCCTTTTTATTCAGTCATCCAAATTCATACTATTGAAGAAATAAAGTTGCTATTTTTAGAAGGACTTTATCAGAAAATGGGTTATGAAGGGTCTAATATTATCTTCTACTTTATGCCTTATTTATATGAGTATGGCAAATTATTAACACAAAACGAAAAAAATTATATTAGCCAAACTATTATTGAAAATGATTTACATATAGCTTTCAATGTTAATGAAATTGAACATATAAATGACTTAATAGAGAGTTTTAAAACAAGTCTTAAGCAATTGGACAAGAAAAATCACAATTCTAATTATAATTATGAGATTCAATTTATTTTCAATTTAAATGATAAAGATATACGTAGTATATATAGAGATATTTTAAAAATGCAGAATACACACATAAATTATACTATCGGTTTAGATATTAGTTGTATGGTCGACGATCCAGCTCAATTTAAATCTTTAGAAGCGCAAATTAAAAGACTAAAATTTGATTACCTCTATATAGACAATGCACAATTGACATCTCCTTATTTAATGGATAGTAATGAAGGTCTTCTATTGAAAAATGTTCTACAGTTGAAACACTTAAGTGTAAATTTAAATCAATTTGATTTTAGTAAAGAAAACCTCATCTTTTTAAACTTAGTTAATCATCAACTGTTAAATAATGAAGAGATTGATTTAAGTCATAGTGCACCACTCTTATATCTGTCTGTTATTAAATTAAAAGAGCATTTTTCAGGGTACGGCTTAAATCTATTTTCTCATCCAGATTTATTTAATTCTGTTCATTTATTTGATGAAAATGGTTTTAAAACAACATATGGGTTAATATTTAATGATTTAAGTTGGATGATTAATCAAAACAAAGTTAAAAATGGGTTCTATAACATTATTGATAGTAGCGATAGATATCTCCTTTATTTATATGATTGGCGAGTAGTTGAAAGCGAATCAAGCATAGACAACTTTAATAATATTGATATTTACATTAATTTTTGTGAAGAAGAACTTAAAGATGAATATATATGTATGATTGTTAAAGTTGATAATGAGAGTGGGAACATTAATCATATTATTCCACCTAATTTACGGAATAAATATCAATGGTCTACTAAATTTTTAATCAAAGTAGAAGATAATTTTAGACCTAATATTGAAATTTTTGAGCATGATTTTACAGAATCGTCATTAAAGCTAAGCTTGAAGTACAATTCGGCTTATCTTGTAAAAATCTATAAAAAAAATAACAAAATAAAAAAGGCGTAACACAATTCAATTTAAATTTATTGGTAATTTTGACATATGATTAAAAACAAATGCCAAAGACAATTATCCAGATATTTAGGATAATGTTACTATACATTGTCTACATATATTTGGAGGTGCGCGTCTTGAATGAACAGAAGCTAGAAAAACTACTAGGATTTTACAAACAATATAAAGCATTATCTGAATATATAGATAAAGAATATAAGTTGACATTAAATGATCTTGCTGTACTAGACTTAGCTAGAAAGTATTGTTCAGATGAACAAATACTTATGCAATCATTTTTAAAAATAGCTATAAGTGAATTAGAATTAAGTAGAACAAAGTTACTGGTATCAATTCGAAGATTAATAGATAAAGAGAAATTAAGCAAAGTAAGATCAACTAGAGATGAAAGAAAAATTTTTCTATATATGAGTGAAGAAAACTTGGAAATATTTAATGCTTTATTTGATGACGTTGAAAACTTTTTAAATATTTAATTGAGGGTGTCGATTTATAAATATTATAAATCGACACTTTTTATGTTTATTCCATGTATACATACATAAGTATTATGCAAGATAGAGACTGATATAAATCACAAAATTTTTAGCACAAAGATGAGAGGAACTAAAAACGCATCTTTGTTTTTTAATAATAATTGTAGAAAACAGAATAAATTCAGTTAAATATCACTTTAAAAATATTGATATAGCAGTAGTTTACATCTGTTTAAGAGATTTTACAAAAATTACTGCTAAATATATAATGAAGAACATAGAGTACGAAAGTGAGATGACATTATGGGACGTAAATGGAACAACATTAAAGAGAAAAAGGCCCAAAAAGATAAAAATACGAGTAGAATTTATGCCAAATTCGGCAAAGAAATATATGTAGCAGCAAAATCTGGAGAACCTAATCCAGAATCTAACCAAGCACTAAGATTAGTATTGGAACGTGCTAAAACATATTCAGTACCTAATCACATTATTGATAGAGCTATTGATAAAGCTAAAGGTGCTGGTGAGGAAAATTATGATCATTTAAGATATGAAGGCTTTGGACCAAGTGGTTCAATGTTAATTGTTGATGCCTTAACAAATAATGTGAATCGTACAGCTTCAGATGTGCGTGCAGCCTTCGGTAAAAATGGCGGAAATATGGGTGTTTCTGGTTCAGTAGCTTACATGTTTGATCATACAGCGACTTTCGGTGTAGAAGGTAAATCTGCAGATGAAATCTTAGAAACGTTAATGGAACAAGATGTTGATGTGAGAGATGTCATTGATGAAGATGGATTAACAATTGTTTATGCAGAACCTGATCAATTTGCTCAAGTTCAAGATGCTTTACGTGAATCTGGGGTTGAGGATTTTAAAGTAGCAGAATTTGAAATGTTGCCTCAAACAGATATTGAGTTATCTGAAGAAGATCAAGCCACATTTGAGAAGTTAGTGGACGCACTTGAAGATTTAGAAGATGTTCAAAACGTATTCCACAATGTAGATTTAAAATAATGAAAACTTCAAAAGAGTGGATTCAAGAACTTAAATTAATAGCTCATCCTGAAGGCGGTTATTATAGAGAAACTTTACGAGAAGATACGCTTAATAGAGCACCTTATAGTAGTATATATTTCCTCTTAACACATGACAATATCTCTCATTTTCATCGAATTGACGCAGATGAAGTATGGTATCATCATGCTGGAGAAACATTAACTATTCACATGATTACACCACAAGGTAAGTATCATAGTGTGAAATTAGGTCAAAATATATCCGCTGGAGATGTATTACAATATTGTGTTCCTAAAGGTACAGTATTTGCATCTTCTATAGATGATAATGAAGGTTATAGCCTTGTCGGATGCATGTGTCAACCTGCCTTCGAATTTGAACATTTCGAATTGTTGAAACAAGACCAATTGTTAAAGCATTATCCCGACTTAGAAAATATTATAAGAAAATACGCTGTATTGTAACGAATGAAGCCTTTAAATGGATTTAAACTTAGTCCGTTTAAAGGTTTTTTTAATATAAATTAAACTTTTAGTGTCGAAATAAGTTTGTTAATTGGCTGAGTCAAATAGTTTTTTAGCAACTTCTACAATATATTCAAGTTCATCCATTACTTTTCTTCAGTTAATTTATTTCCTTCTTTTGTTGAGGCAAAATAACATTTAAGACTTGCCACTCATTAATTAGAAAATTCTGGAAATATCTAGAGTTAATATTAAAACATAGTAACATTATCAATTTTAAGTAAATTACATCAATTTATAGTAAAATAGTTTTAATATAATTTTGAAAATAACAGTGTAAAAGTCATTAATCTAAAACATTAAGATGACATTAACTAACCAGTTTTATATAATAAAAATAAGGAGTTGGTGACTGTGAAAGTAAAATATATAGACAAACGTCACTGGCGTCGCCTGGTAGAGAGAGAGTATACAGAGGTTAAAGTTAATAATAATAGATTTAAAGGTATTATCGGCTTGGTCACGATGAAAAAGGTTCGTGAGCCTTTAGAGGTGACGGTAGTTGGACAAAACATAATAGTTGCAGATGACAATTATAGATGGTTGCAAATACTACCAGAAAAAAAGCGATATAGTATTACAGTCATGTTTGATGATAAAGGTAATCCGCTAGAATATTATTTTGATATTAATATTAAAAATATCACTCAAAAGGGAAATGCACGTACGTTAGATTTATGTTTAGATGTGCTGGTGTTACCTACTGGGGAATATGAACTTGTAGACGAAGATGATTTGATGTATGCCTTGCAAAATAAGCAAATTTCTAAGAAACAATATCATGAGGCTTATATTATTGCTCATCAATTAATGATTGAAATAGAAGAGAACTTTTCAGAGGTTCAAGACAAGGTCATGCATTGTTACAATAAAATTTATCATAAATCTCTAAGAAATAAGCATAAACGTCCTTTTAAACCCAAAAATAAGCACAAACATCACCGACGTAAAGCAAAGTGAATGACAATAAAAGGATATGTGGTTGAAGGTTAATCAACTAAAGCTAAATCATCATAGCAAAGATTTAAGGATAGAAATATTTAGGGGGACGCTATGAAAATTGATGATTATCGTTTACTCATCACTTTAGATGAAACAAAAACGTTACGTAAAGCGGCAGAGATATTATATATTTCACAACCAGCTGTAACTCAACGTCTAAAAGCGATTGAGGGTTCGTTTGGAGTAGAAATATTTATTCGTACAAAAAAACAATTGATCACTACAACTGAAGGCGCTATGATTATTGACCACGCGCGTGATATGTTGAAACGTGAACGTTTATTCTTCGATAAAATGCAGGCACATATCGGAGAGGTGAATGGTACGATTTCAATAGGATGTTCGTCTTTAATCGGCCAAACGTTATTACCCGAAGTATTGAGTTTATACAATACACAGTTTCCTAACGTAGAAATCCAAGTTCAAGTAGGATCTACTGAACAGATTAAAGCCAATCATCGAGATTATCACGTCATGATTACCAGAGGGAATAAAGTCATGAATCTATCTAATACACACCTATTTAATGATGACCACTACTTTATTTATCCCAAAGATCGACGTGAGGATGTTACAAAGTTACCATTTATTGAATTTCAAGCAGATCCTATTTATATTAATCAAATTAAGCAATGGTACAATGATAATTTAGGTCAAGATTATCATGCAACGATAACGGTTGACCAAGTTGCAACTTGTAAGGAAATGCTTTTAAGTGGTGTGGGGGTAACGATTTTACCTGAAATTATGATGAAGCATATCGATAAAAATATGTTTGAATTTGAGAAGGTTAGTATTGATGAAGAACCTCTCATACGCTCAACTTATATGAGTTATGATGGAAGTATGTTGCAACTGCCTCAAGTAGATTCATTTGTAAATCTAATGTTGAATTTTATTCGATAAATTTTAAAAGGTATTGCCATTTAGTCTATTGTAAAAAGTACAATTTAATAAAAGAATAGAGGTTCGAAAATTGTTTACAGCACTGTTTCATATTAAAAACTATAAACTATTTGTTGTGAATATGATGCTACTCGGCATGGGTATAGCAGTGACTGTACCATACCTCGTCTTATTCGCTACAAAAGATTTAGGAATGACAACAACTCAATATGGTTTATTATTAGCATTAGCTGCAGTTAGTCAATTCGTAGTGAATTCAATTATTGCTAGGTTTTCTGATACACATAATGTTAATAGGAAAGTCCTTATTATTAGTGCGCTATTCATGGGTGCCGTAAGCTTTTCTATTTATTTTTATATTCATCAAATCTGGTTATTTATAGTTCTATATGCAATTTTCCAAGGTTTATTTGCTCCAGCAATGCCGCAATTATATGCTTCTGCAAGAGAGTCAATTAATATCTCAAGTTCGCGAGATCGTGCGAAGTTTGCAAATACCGTGTTACGTTCCATGTTTTCATTAGGATTTTTATTTGGTCCCTTTATAGGGTCACAATTAATCGAATTAAATGGATATTCTGGGTTATTTGGTGGAACGGTAGCTATTCTATTGTTCACCTTAATTCTACAAGTCTTTTTCTATCAGAATTTACCAGTTGAATACCAAGTCTCATCGCAACATCATGTTGAGAAATCCGCTCCAAATATGTTTAAAGATAAAGCATTATTTATTCCGTTTATCGCGTTTATTCTTTTACATATTGGACAATGGATGTACACGATGAATATGCCATTATTCGTCACAAATTATCTAAGAGAACGTGATAGTTATGTAGGATATTTAGCGAGTTTATGTGCTGGTCTTGAAGTGCCTTTTATGGTTATATTAGGTATTTTATCAGCCAAATTTACAACACGAACTTTACTACTTTTTGGTTCGCTCTTTGGCGGTGCATTTTATTTTAGCATTGGTGTATTTAAAAACTTTTACATGATGTTAGCTGGTCAAGTTTTCTTAGCAATTTTCTTAGCTATACTATTAGGATTAGGAATTAGTTACTTTCAAGATATTTTACCTGATTTCCCGGGTTATGCCTCTACGTTATTTGCGAATGCAATGGTTATAGGTCAATTATGTGGAAATTTATTTGGTGGCGTTATGAGCCATTGGGTTGGTTTGGAAAATGTCTTTTTTGTATCAGCGACGTCAATTCTAATTGGTATGATACTTATTTTCTTTACAAAAGATCAAAAAATAACTGAAGAAGATATGGAGTAGATTTAGATGACAGCAGTTTTATGGATAATTATTATCCTCATGTTTGTCTTAGCATTTGTAGGCTTAATTAAGCCGATTATTCCATCAATGCTAGTCATGTGGATAGGTTTTATTATTTATCAAATAGGTTTTAACGATGGCCGTTTATCATGGATATTTTACGTAGCTATGATTTTATTTACTTTATTTATTCTCGTGGCTGATTTCATGATGAATAAATATTTTGTTAATCGATTTGGTGGAAGTAAAGTGGGCGAGTATACTGCGCTTGTAGGTGTTATCGTTGGGTGTTTCGTATTTCCGCCATTTGGCATAATATTAGTTCCTTTAATTGCAGTATTTGTTGTGGAATTATTAAATGGTTTTGATTTTAAGAAAGCTTTAAAGGTGAGTTTAGGCTCTGTTGTAGCTTTTCTAGCTAGCACAGTAGCTCAAGCAATCATTATGGTCATAATGGTAATCTGGTTCTTTGTAGATGTGTTCTTAATTAATTAATGCTTTGTTGAAAATAAAAGACTTACTTTCAGTAAAATTCTCCCGTGGGAAGACTGAAAGTAAGTCTTTTTACATGCGTGTGTTAGCGTCTCTATTATAAAAATGATGGTCAACATAAAACGCAATAGGCGTAATTAAAATTGCAATAATAATAAACGTCCAATTACTTACATTAATATAAGGCCCAAATGCTAAAAATGACTGAGGAATAAAAAATACATAAAACAGGGTAATTAATAGCAAAGCTATAACGCCATATGTTAACCACCAAACCCAATGTGAATTATTAAAGCATTGTAATTGAATTGTCCTAAAACTCATCCATATAAATAAGAATATTATAAAGAGACCTACGATTACAGTTATTGGGAAAGTATATAGATACAAGTAGTTACTATCTCCTCCAATAAAAAAGCCAATAAATCCCTTTAAGAAGCAAAACATGCCTATTAAAAATATAAAATTATGATATATATACTTAAAAATGTTCTTAATGGTTTCATTGGGTAGCGCTTTAATTTCTTTTTTAGCATGTGCTTTAGGATCATGATCAAAGAACTCCATCGCTAGCATGCCTTTATCTTCAGCACGAATCAAATGTTTCAAAATGCGATTTAACATAAGTTCTGAATCATGAGGATTCACGCTTAAGTCTGCGCGAATATACGTCATGTAATTCTCAAATATTTCACGATCGGTGTTGTTAAGTCGTAATGATTTAACATTATTCTCCTTAGTTAATTGTGCTGTAGATTTCATGATAATTTAAGTGCTCCTTCATTTTCTAAAAGTAAAACCTCATAGACAATTCTTATTTATAAATAAAATATATGACGTGTTATTATGACTAATAATATCATATAAGTGTTATTAATATCATTAACAATTGAGGAGTTCTTTATATGAAGATAATGACATTGGAAGATGAGAGTTGGATTAACGAAATAGCTAGAATACATGAACATTTAATCTCAGAAAATGAATTTAATTATCAAGTGACTTCAACATCGATGGCTTTAAGATATGAAATGATTATTTCAAGACTAAAATATGCGAATGATATTATTTTAATAAATGAACATGCGGGCAGTCTTAAAGGATTTATTTGGGCGCATTATGAACCGCAGCTCAAAATAGTACAAATTGAAGTACTATATGTAAAACCAGACTTTAGAAGACAAGGAATTGCTTCAAAGTTAAAACGAGATATTGAGCAGTGGGCGAATTCAATGGATGCTATAAGTATTGAAAGTACAGTTAATAAAGAAAACAACGACATGGTAAAATTAAATGAAAATTTAGGCTATCAAACGTCGCATCTAAAAATGTCTAAAAAATTAAAGGGAAAAAATGAATAAATTAAAAAAGCATGTTAAAATAAATTGTATTTATAAGTTTAAACAAAGGAGTCTATCATGAAAAAATGGTTCACTTTACTCTTAGCATCAACTTTAATGTTAACAGCATGTGGTAAAAGTAACGAGAAAGCTTCTTTAGAAAAAAGCATTGACCAATTAGAGAAAGAAAATAAAGATTTAAAGAAACAGAAAAAAGATTTAGAAAACCAAAAAAACAAACTTAAAGATCAGCAAGATAATCTTCAAAAAGATATCAATGAATTGCCGGCTGAAGATTCGTCTAGTAAATCATCTGAAAAAGATTCATCTAATTCAAGTGAAGATAAAAATTCAGAAGATTCTCCAACGACTAATTCAGAACAATCAACAAATTCTACAAAATCTAAGCAATCTAATCAAGGACAAACGCCTAACAAAGAGACACAAAAAAGTGACTCTACAAGTAAGAATAACGATTCTAAAACTACTTCCAATACACAAAACTCAGATCAATAAACGTTTGATGCAGTTTTGAATAGGGTAATATAATTGATAAATTACACAAAATCAATTTACAAAGTGAGTATTTAATACTATTTTGAATTAAATTTATGAAAGATGATTGATACTACACATCTATAAGAGGAGAGATTAACGATGCACGAACAAGATTTTAATATTTTAGAAGGACAAAATATTACGTTACCTGAATTGGGCAGAGAATTAGAAAATATTACTGGACGTACTATTATTGATTCAACTAGTGAAATTAAACGTGTGATTGCACATTTACCAAACTTTGAATCTGATACAGACACATTCGTTGCAACATATCGTTTAAACCATCAAAATGATTTTATTGATGCAACATTTACTGCACCTAAAGAACAACGTGATCGTTTAAAAGAAATTCCTGTTCACGTAAAATTAATTAGTTATATTTCTAAAGCATAAAATTTAACATAATGACAGAAATGATTAGCGCGATATGAATGTGGGGACAACTTCATAACGCGTTAATTTTGTATTAGAATAATATTGAATTAAGCTTTAAGGGTAAAATGGAGTGTTTAACATGGGAACTTACATTGAAACTGAACGTTTGAAGTTGCGTGATTGGGAAGAAAAGGATTTATTACCATTTCAGAAAATGAATGCAAATCAGCAAGTCCGTAGGTATTTTCCAAGTTTATTAAGTTACCGTCGTTCAGAACTTGATATGAAAAAAATGGATGAAATTATCAAAGATAATGGAATCGGCCTTTTTGCGGTTGAATTAAAGGAAACGGGTGAATGGTTAGGGTTTATCGGAGTAAACTACATCCCCGAAGACAGCAAATATCCTTTTAAAGAACTACCTTTTTATGAAATTGGCTGGCGATTAATTCCTGAAGTTTGGGGTAACGGATTAGCTACTGAAGGTGCACAAGCTGTATTGTCTTACGCAAAAGAAAAAGGCATTACTGAATTATATAGTTTTACATCTGAAACAAACTTACCTTCAAGAAAGGTAATGGAGAAAATAGGAATGACCTTCCTAGATAACTTCGAATTTCCAAACCTAAGCAAATACCATCCCCTCAAACGCCATGTTAGATATTACATAGAACTACTTCCTTCACAAAGTGAAGGTTAGTAGTTCTTAGTGCAATTGCAAGGGCAATTGTAAACCTTGAAGATACTTCCTTCACAAAGTGAAGGTTAGTAGTTCTTAGTGCAATTGCAAGAGCAATTGTAAACCTTGAGGATACTTCCTTCACAAAGTGAAGGTTAGTAGTTCTTAGTGCAATTGGGAGCGAGACAGAAATCAGTAAATATTGATTTCGTTGTCTTGCCCCCGCAAGTGCGATTAGGTTTTGAAGTACCATTTCTAAATGTGCTTTAAAGCCAATCGCATACTGCGATACAAACATAATAAGATGAAACCTTTTTAATATCAAAACGCGTCTATAGAATAACCTATAGACGCGTTATTTATTTAATCGTATGTACGTACGCCAAGTGGTTTGTAATTATTGAGACCTTCTAACAGCGCTTCTTTAGTATCAAATAATGGTGCTAATTTTTGATATTTTTTATCAATAAAGCCTTCTTTTATCATATGGTCAATGAGTGCTTGTAAAGGCTCAAAGAAGCCATTTAAATTAAAGACACCTATAGGTTTTTGATGGATACCAATTTGCGCCCAGCTATACATTTCGAAAAATTCTTCAAGAGAACCAGCACCTCCAGGAGCCATAACAAAGGCATCTGCTAATTCTGTCATTTTATTCTTTCTTTCATGCATTGAATCCACTAAAATAAGTTCACTTACTTTTTGACTCGTGATTTCTCGCTCATCTAACATCCTAGGCATAACACCAATAGCTTTACCGCCGTGATCTAGGACACCATCTTGAATAGCACCCATTATTCCTACTGATCCAGCTCCAAATACAAGTTCGTAGCCTTGTTCTGCCATATACTTTCCTAACTCATAAGCTTCTTTTACATATGAAGGATCTTTACCTTTGCTTGCTCCACAATAAACTGCAATTCTTTTAATCATGTGAGACCTCCTAAAGTTGTTTAATAACATTCATAAATGTTTGTTCAAATTTTAATCTGTCATTCTTAGTAAAAGGCGGAGGACCTTTATGTCGGCCACCTTGCTTTCTAATTTGTGCATTAAGATAACGTTGGTCTAACAGAGTTTGAATATTATCAGCACGATATATACTTCCTTTATGATGCATTACAATATGTACTTTGTCTATAAGTAAACTAGCTAGGCCATAATCTTGAGTAATGACAATATCTTCCTTTCTAGCTAATTGTACAATTTTATAATCAACAGCATCTGGCCCATCGTCAACATACACAGTTTTTACATGTTCAGGATGAATTTGATGAGAAAAGTGACTAAAACTTCTTAAAACGTTAACAAAAATGCCTGTCCCTTTAGTTAATTCAATCACTGAATTAACAACAGGACAAGCATCTCCATCTATGATTACTTTGACCATTAACAGCTAACCTTGAGTGTTATCAGATTCTTTATTTTGTTTTACAACGCTGTCAGCCACGTAATCATCATATTTTTTAAATTCTTTTTTTCTAGCCTTTTTCTCTGCTTCTTGTTGTTTTTCTTCTTGTTTGTGACGTTTTTCAATATTTTTTTGAAGCTTTTTATCTAATTTTTTTACATCTTTACGATTATCTTTTTCAAGTTTTTCGCCTTTTTTCTCAGTTTTATCGTCCAACTTGCCTGGAGTAAGACCTACTTTTTCTTCGTACTTTTGAGATTTTTTCATATCTTTAATACGTTGTTTTTTATTTTCTTCACGTTGCTTTTCTTCTTCTTTATGACGTTTCTCAATATTTTTCTGAAGTTTTTTATTCATTTTTTCTGCTTCTTTACGATTTTGTTTAGCTAGCTTTTCGCCTTTTTTCTCGATGTAAGCAGGGTCGTTTTCTTTGGCGATTTTCTTCAATTCACGTTTGTTATCAAATTCTTGTTTTTTATCGCCCACATATTCTTTAACATCTGAAGCCTTGTTTGAAATAGTTGAAGTAGCTTTTGATGTAGCTTTAGTTGTAGCATCAGTAGCTTTACGTACATCAGGATGTTCTTTAATACGTTTACGTTCAACGACTAACGGTACAATAACAATAGGTAATACATTGATTAAAGTCTTAATGAGTCTCTTTTTGTCCATACTCGTTGCCTCCATTAATTTTACTATTCTTTTCCATACCCTATGATACATCATACTAAACGATTGTTATCAATGGAAACCGATAATTTAATTTTGGAAAACTAAAAAACACTAGCGAGTTTAAAATAAACCTACTAGTGTTTATTGAAAATTATTAAATGAGTACTATCTAAAGTTAGCAACACTAAGGATTAAAAATCCAAGTGAATAGAGGATTACAATGTACAAAGTCCATTGCATAAGCAACACTAAGGATTGAAAATCCAAGTGAACAAAAGATTACAATGGACAGAGTCCATTGCATAATAAACACTAAGGATTGAAAATCCAAGTGTTTATTTAAATTCCTTTACCAATGCCAAAACCAAAGTAAAGGATTGCGATAATTACAACTAATACGATTCGGTAAATCGCAAAAGGAATTAATTTAACTTTATTTATTAAATGTAAGAATGTCTTAATAGCAATTAAACCAACTATAAATGCTGCTAAGAATCCTAGTAAATAGAAAGGTACATGAGCTAAGTGAATATACTCATAGTGTTTTAGTAAAGATAAACCACTTGCTGCAAGCATAATTGGTACTGACATTATAAATGTAAAATCTGATGCTGCTTTATGATTTAATTTCATAAATACACCAGTTGAAATAGTAGAACCAGATCTACTGAAACCTGGCCACATTGCTATAGCTTGCGAGATACCAATGACAAATGCTTGGAAATAATTAATTTGATCTACTGTTTGAGGGTGTTGAACCTTCTCAGAATATTTATCAGCTAAAATCATGTAGATTGCACCAATGAATAAGCCAATCATTACAGTAGGAACACTGAATAAATATTTTTCAATTAAATCATCAAATAAGAACCCTAAAATACCCGCTGGAATCATACCTACTAATACATGCAATAAGTTCAAACGCTTAGGTTGGGAACGTCGTTGAACACTGCCTTCATTTTCGGGTTTATGATGACCTATATGTAATATTTCTAAGAAACGATCACGAAATACCCATGCCGCTGCAAAGACAGACCCAAGTTGTATAACAACTTTGAAGGTAAACGCAGATTGTTCACCTAAAAATTTAGTGGACTTTAACCACATATCATCAACTAGTATCATATGTCCTGTAGAAGATACAGGGGCGAACTCAGTAAGTCCTTCGACGATACCTAAAATGATGCCTTTTATCAATTCAAGTAAAAACATAATTTACCCACTTTCGTAAAACATTTATTTATTCTTTCATTTTTCAAAAACACCATATTATCATAGCATATTAAATTAATATGGTGGTAACCTAATCATCAACACTGGACCAAAGTATGACATAATAATTATTTTAATAATTGAAACAAAATACTCAAAAAATGAATGAGCGTATTAATTTAAATTTCTAACAAACCTTTTATAATGAAAGTAGGTGAGATTATTGTGAAAAAACTAACAAATTTAGTGTTCAAATATAAAATATATCCCGCACTCATGTTAATCATGAGCGTTTTTTTATCTATATCGGTAGTTATTCAAAATGTTTCTATTGCCAAATTACTAAATCATATGTTGTACCATCATAAGCATTCACTTATAGGACTTTTTATACTGATTTTAGGTATTCTTCTTGCACGTGCAACTTTCAATATGTTGAATCAACGTATCGGTGATCATATGGCTACTAAAGTGAAATATGATTTAAGACAACAAGTGATAAATAAAAATAGTACACGAGCAATTGGAGAACAAATGAATATTTTAACAGAAAGTATTGATGGTATTGCACCATTCTTTCAAAGTTATTTGCCACAAGTATTTAAATCAATGATGATTCCAGTCGCGATTATAGTCGCTATGTGTTATGTACACTTATCAACTGCAATAATTATGATGGTTACAGCTCCATTTATTCCTATGTTTTATATCATTTTTGGTTTGAAAACGAGAGATGAGTCAAAGGACCAAATGACATATTTAAATCAATTTAGTCAAAGGTTTTTAAACACTGCCAAAGGTTTAATTACGCTTAAATTATTAAATCAAACTAAGAATACTGAAGCGCGCCTTTATGAAGATAGTACTAAATTTAGAGATTTAACTATGAAAATTTTAAAAAGTGCATTCTTATCAGGATTAATGCTTGAATTTATTAGTATGTTAGGTATCGGTCTTGTTGCGCTTGAAGCGGCGTTAAGTCTAGTCGTATTCAATAAAATTAACTTCATTACAGCTACTATTGCAATCATTCTAGCTCCTGAATTTTATAATGCTATTAAAGATTTAGGACAAGCGTTTCATACTGGTAAACAAAGTGAAGGTTCGAGTGATGTTGTTTTCGAGTTCTTAGACTCTGAAAATAAACCACCACACCCACATCCAAATATAGAGGCTTATCAAAAATCACAGGTCAAAGTAGAAGACGTGTCATATCAGTACTCAAATAGTAATCAGAACGCTCTTACTCATATTAATATGGTGATACATTCAGGTGATAAAATTGCAATTGTTGGTCCAAGTGGGGCAGGTAAAACTACGTTAGCTCATATTCTAAGTCAAATTAAAACGCCAACAGAAGGCAGTGTATCATTTAATAATGAAGATACACGTATCGGATTTCTGAGCCAAAATCCTTATATTTTTACAGATTCCATTAAGAATAATATAGCGATGTTTAATAATGAAATTTCTGATAAAACTATTATTCAAGTTTTAGAAGAAGTCGGTCTAAAAGATAAAGTGTTATCTCTGAAAGATACTATTTATACACCAATTGGAGAAGGTGGCGAAATGCTATCTGGTGGCCAAATGAGACGAATTGAGTTGTGTCGGTTATTAGTGATGAATCCAGATTTAGTTATATTTGATGAGCCGGCTATCGGTCTAGACATTGAAACAGAACGTACAATCCAAAATGTTATTCAAAATCATTTTAAAGATACTACGATGATTATTATTGCTCATCGTGATTCTACAATTAACAAAGCTCAACGTCGTATTTATCTAGAAGATGGGCATCTTATAAAAGATGACACGACGATATCAGTATCGCAAAGTGAGGTGGATGAATAAGCATGAAATCACAAATTCATTTTAGAAAAGATAAAGATTTACTTCTAGCTATTTTGGTTGGGGTAGTAGGTGGACTTGTGGCGTTAGCAATGTTCTTTTTAAGTGGTTATATGGTGACACAAAGTGCATTAGGCGCACCCTTATATGCATTAATGGTTCTAGTGGTTTCTGTAAAAATGTTTGGCTTCCTAAGAGCGATTACACGATATATTGAGAGATTGTTATCACATAGAACGACTTTTACTATGCTAAGAGATGTAAGAATACAGTTTCTTAAAAAATTAATTCCATCAGTACCTGATGTTTATCGGAAATTTAATTCTAGCGACTTAATTTCTCGTATGGTAAGCCGAGTAGAGGCGTTACAAAATATTTATTTAAGAGTTTATTATCCCCCAATAGTGATAGGTTTAACTGCAATCGTGTCTGTAATTACATTTATTTTCATTTCACCGATGCATTCATTTCTTATTACGTTAAGTATGATCCTCACTCTTTGTATAGTTCCATGGCTAAGTGCTAAAAAAGCACGAACACTCAAAAGACAGGTAGCTCTAAATCAAAGTCACTTTCTACAGCGTTTTTATGATTATAAAGAAGGTGATGATGAATTAAGACGCTTTCGCCAAAGAGATGAATTTAAAACAGATGTCATGCAACGTTTGAAACAATATGACACTATGCAATCCAAAGAACGTCGTTTTCTATCTTTATATGATTATATGTTAAATATTATAGCGATGATTTCAATATTCCTTAGTTTAGTTATTGGGGTGCAACAGGTTCAATCTGAACATTTGGATGTCGTTTATTTAACTAGTATTGTTCTAATGATATTAACTTTATTTGAACAGGCAGTACCAATGAGTAATGTTGCATATTATAAAGCTGATACTGATCAAGCGATTGATGAAATAAATGATGTTATCAGTGTCCCTCAATCTAATGAGTTACATTCATTGAATCATGCAGATACGACAACGCCATTATTTGAAATAAATGATGTCACCTTTGGTTATTGGAACCAACAAACACCAGTGCTCAACACTATTGATTTAACTATTCACGAAGGTGAGAAAGTAGCTATCATTGGTCCGTCAGGTTCCGGGAAAAGTACTTTACTACAAGTCATGTTAGGTCTATATCATGTTGATCAAGGTACTGTAAAATTAAAACGCCAAATAGTTACTGATATTAATGAGGAAGACAAGTATTATAAGATGAATGGTATGTTACAGTCTCAACATATATTTGATGGGACGGTACGAGATAATTTATTTTCAGAAAAAGAGGATGCTATATTAAAACAAGCTCTTCAATCTGTAGGACTTGGGTACTTGAATCTAGAAAGAAATGTAACATTAGATGGAGAAAATTTATCTGGTGGCGAAAAACAACGGTTGAGCTTAGCTAGACTTTTACTCAGAGATTCAGCTGATATATGGATTTTAGATGAACCAACGACTGCATTAGATTTAGAAAATACTACTAAAACGATGAATTTAATTGAAGCATCTTCAAAAACGTTAGTTATTGCCACACATGATTTAGATGTGCTTCCACGTTTTGATAAAATTATAGTTATGATTGATGGAGAAATTAAAGAAAGTGGTTCTTATGAAAGTCTATTAGAAGGTAATGGCTATTTATCTCAGATGATTGAAATTAACCATAGTTCAAAAAATGTACATTAACAGCAAATAAAGTCGTATCGGTAATCGATACGACTTTGTCTGTTGTTTCATTAAAATGTATATTAATTCCTTAGTTTAACTTTAATTTCATGACAGAAACTTTCTATTATTCTTTCGTTTCAGTAAATGCATCGATGACTTTACCTAATAAGCGATTAAGTTCTTTGACTTCTTCTTTAGATAAAGATGAAGCTGTTGCAACTTTCTCCGATGCTGTGCTTAATTCAGGTCTAATTGTTTCGCTCTTATCTGTTAAGTGAATAAATACTTCACGTTGATCCACTTCAGAACGTTCGCGTTTAATTAAATCAACTTGTTCCATTCGTTTAAGTAATGGTGATACAGTCCCTGTATCTAGTGCTAATTCTGTAACGACTTTTTTGACATTAACAGGTGACTCGTCCCATAAAATCGTTAATACAAGAAATTGTGGGTAAGTTAGGTTGTACTTTTTAAAGACTTTGTTAGAGTAGTAGCGATTAACTTGTCTTTGAGCATTGTACAAACTAAAGCATAGCTGCTCTTTTAAATTATGTTGATCAGACATTAAAGTTCTCCTCCAGACATTCTATCCGTTTTTTCTCTTTTTCGGATTGGAATCCGTCTATGTTGTACAAAATATAATTTATACAACACTTTGATTCAATGCCATGCTAAAATTAAAGTATGCTTAAAGTTTAGAAGATATCTTACATTAAATCAAGTAAAAAGATAATTAAATATATATGTTATCATTTTCAAAAATGCTTGTAATAGAAAAGGGAATATAATATGAGAAATAATAAAGATGAAAAAATAACAATTTCTATCATTAGCGGATTTTTAGGTAGTGGTAAAACTACTTTACTGACACATTATATTAGTGAAATATTAAAAACTGATGAGAAAGTTAAAGTTATTATGAATGAATTTGGCTCATTAGACGTTGATGGTAATCATTTAAGTAATATCGTAGATGTACGTTCAATATTGAATGGCTGTGTTTGTTGTGATTTAAAAATAGATTTAGTGAATCAAATTGAATCACTTGTACAAGGTAATGAAACGGATCATATCATTATTGAAGCTACAGGTATCGCACATCCTATTGAAATTATAATGGCCTGCCAAGATCCACGAATTGTAAAGTATGTACGCCAACCACAAGTCATTGGTGTCGTTGATGCAGAGCGCTTTATAAATAGAATGCAGTATTCGGAGTCAACAATGAGATTAATGGAAGAACAGCTTGAAGTGAGTCATATATTAATTGTGAACAAAACAGATTTGATTAGCGAAGACAAACAGCAACAATTAAAAGATGAATTAAATCTAATCAATGCACAGGTTCCAATTATTTTAACAAGTTATGGAAAGGTAAACATCGATGAAATATCACAATTTCGTGACGATCTCGTAACGACACACACACATTCACATCATCATGGTATAAATAGTATGCAATATACGTTTAGTGGACCAATCGATCGGCAACTTTTTTATCAATTTATTTTACGCTTACCTGATAACGTTTTACGTTTGAAAGGATACGTTCAATTCCGTGATACACCAAATGAAACTTATGAATTCCAGTATGCATATGGTATGCCAGATTATGGAGTTATTGATAAAGATTTGCCTCTAACCATTGTAATTATTGGAGAGCAATTAGACGTTAATAGGCTAAAAAATAAGCTCGATATGATACAATTTTCATAATTAAGGAGAGTATGGTTATGAATAATGAAGATAAACGTGAACAACAAATTAAATTTGAGAAAAACTTAATCACATTTCCGTATTTAGGATTTGCTATAGTTGTGTTGTTATTTAATATTTTTTATCCAGATATTAAAGTATCTATGGCTCTATTTGGATTATTCTTTGCATATAATTTAGGACTACTATTTATTGCTTTCATCAGACATTTCAAACGCACGTTAATTTTAACTTTAGTATTAACTGTTCTAAGTGGTGCAGCTTTCTTCACATTATTATATGTGTTTGGTTTAAGACATTAATTTTTGTTTAATCAAAAGTTTATTTAGTAAAAATGAATAATGATATTTGAGAAGTTTTGTTATTTCAATGTTATACTTTAATTGAAATAACAAAGCTTTTTATTTTTTAGATAGATAAATATAAATTAGGAGGCTATTGTTCATGAATACTAGAAGAAAAGTTTCAATCATTGGAGCAGGAAACACTGGATCAACTTTAGCTTTTGTATTGGCTCAAAAGGAATTAGCAGATATTGTAATGATTGATCGTCCGCAATCAGAGGGATTTGTTAAAGGAAAAGCATTGGATATTTTAGAAAGTGGACCTATTTTTGGATTTGATACAAACGTTCAAGGTTCTGTTGAAATTGAAGATATTCAAGATTCAGATATCGTCGTGATGACTGCAGGAATACCACGAAAGCCTGGAATGACAAGAGATGATTTAGTCCAAACAAATGAAGAAATAGTTTATCAAACATCTCTTAATATAGCGAAGTACGCACCTAATGCTACGATTATTGTATTAACCAACCCAGTAGATGCTATGACTTATACTGCATTAAAAGCCTCAGGTTTTCCAAAAGAACGTGTAATTGGACAATCTGGTGTTCTTGATACAGCTCGCTATCAAAGTTTTATTGCTGACGAATTAAATGTTTCAGTAAAGGATATTAATGGTCTTGTGCTTGGAGGACATGGAGATACAATGGTGCCACTTGTAGAATCAACTCAAGTTAATGGCGTACCAGTCAAAGATTTAATTGCGGAAGATGTTTTAGATCGTATTGTAAATCGAACAAGAAAAGGCGGAGCTGAAATTGTAGAATTATTAGGCAAAGGTTCAGCATATTATGCACCAGCTACGGCTATATATGAAATGATTGAAGCTATTTTAAAAGATCTAAAACGCTTGTTGCCAAGCATTGCATATTTAGAGGGTGAATATGGATTCTCTGATATTTGTTTAGGTGTTCCAACTATTCTTAGCAAGAAGGGTATAGAAAAAATTGTAGAAGTCAATTTAAATGACAAAGAACTAGAACAATTAAAATATTCAGCTGAGTCAGTCGAAAATGTGAAAAATGCATTAAAAAATAAATAAGAAGTTGAATAAGCCTCTTTTGCATGGTTTCTAATCTTGCAAAAGAGGCTTATTTATCATTTTAATTTTAAAATTTGTACTAGTTATTTATTACAATTTACAAATATTTTGATGATTATGTGTATTTTATCACATCAGCAACTTATTAAAGCGCTTTCTTGATATAATCTAAGTGAAATCATAGTTTAAGGAGTCGATAGGGATGACTAAAGCGAAACCACAAACACATTCACAAAATCAGAATCAAAACACTCAAAGTAACAAGGGATATAAACCTATATGGATTATTATAAGTTTTGCTTTACTGATTGGAATCTTACTATTACCAACGCCTTCTGGTTTACCTATTATGGCGAAAGCAGCGTTAGCAATATTAGCATTTGCCGTGATTATGTGGGTGACAGAAGCGGTTTCGTATCCAGTATCTGCCACACTCATATTAGGTTTAATTATTATATTACTGGGATTTAGCCCTGTTCAGAACTTATCTGAAAAGTTGGGGAATCCTAAAAGTGGAGATGCTATTTTAAAAGGAAGCGAATTATTAGGTACAAACAACGCGCTTACTCATGCTTTTAGTGGATTTTCAACATCTGCAGTTGCACTGGTAGCTGCTGCATTATTCCTTGCCACAGCTATGCAAGAAACCAATTTACATAAACGTTTAGCATTAATAGTTCTTTCAATAGTTGGAAATAAAACCCGGAATATTGTTATCGGTGCGATAGTAGTATCTATTGTTTTAGCTTTCTTCGTACCTTCAGCTACCGCTCGTGCTGGCGCTGTAGTACCTATTTTATTAGGAATGATTGCAGCTTTTAAAATGAGCAAGGAGAGTAAGCTTGCTTCTCTACTAGTTATTACTGCAGTACAAGCAGTATCCATATGGAATATTGGTATAAAAACTGCCGCTGCTCAGAACATTGTAGCTATTAATTTTATCAATCAAAATTTAGGGCATGATGTTTCTTGGGGAGAGTGGTTTTTATATGCAGCACCATGGTCTATTTTAATGTCTGTAGCGTTATATTTCATTATGATTAAAGTAATGCCTCCAGAAAGAGATTCAATAGAAGGTGGAAAGGAATTAATCAAGAAAGAATTAAATGAACTAGGTCCTGTGAGTGCTAGAGAATGGCGTTTAATCGCTATTTCAATTTTATTACTCTTCTTTTGGTCTACTGAAAAGATATTACATCCGATTGATTCAGCATCAATAACATTAATTGCTTTAGGGATTATGTTAATGCCTAAAATTGGGGTTATTACGTGGAAAGGTGTTGAAAAGAAAATTCCTTGGGGTACCATTATAGTCTTTGGTGTAGGAATTTCTCTTGGTAATGTTTTATTAAAAACTGGTGCGGCACAATGGTTAAGTGACCAAACATTTGGGTTAATGGGGCTTAAAGGATTACCAATTATTGCAACAATTGCTTTAATCACATTATTTAACATATTAATTCACTTAGGATTTGCCAGTGCGACAAGTCTATCATCTGCTTTAATACCAGTATTCATTTCATTAACATCAACACTTCATTTAGGCGATCATGCAATTGGCTTTGTGTTAATTCAACAATTTGTAATTAGTTTTGGTTTCTTGTTACCTGTAAGTGCTCCGCAAAATATGCTTGCATACGGTACCGGAACATTTACAGTCAAAGATTTCTTGAAAACGGGGGTACCTTTAACGATTATTGGTTACATTCTAGTAATAGTGTTTAGCTTAACCTACTGGAAATGGTTGGGCTTAGTTTAAAAGATAAATTATAAAAAATAAGTAACATTTTATAGGCTGAGGCAAATGATTGTCTCAGTCTATTTTAATGAAATTCTCGTTGTGTTCAAGTCCTCTTTTCAGGGTAAATTAATAAAAAATTATGTTAGGTGGTAACAATCATGGCATTAGGAGTCATCTTAAATAGAGTCTTTAGAACGGATAACAATCCTTTATTTGAATATGTCTATCAAAATATGGAAGATATAGATCAATGCTATTACATTATTCCTAAAGAAGATTTTGGTAATGAAGCAAAAATGAAACGTAATTATTATTATGGAACATTACAAAAATTTGTTCATGCGCTCTATGAAAACGATATTCAACCATTTCTAATGGATTATGATGAATTGGTTGATTTCTTTAGAGAAAAAGGAATCAATGAGGTGGTTATTGCTGGTGATATAATGAGTTATCACAAGGAAGATTATGACATTTTACATCAGAGAGAACAATTTAAAAAAGAAGATATATCGGTAACAACAATAAGAGCCAATCATTATTTTAAACCAAGTAAAACACGAAATAATAAAGGCGAACCTTATAAAGTATTTACGAGTTTTTATAAAAAATGGCGCCCTTATTTAATGAAAAGAACAGTTTACAATTATGATATTAAAGATTTAGCTAAATTAGGGGTTAAATCAAAACAAAAATTAAAAGGGGACTATAGTCAAAGTGGTATAAGTGAGGAAACTGCCCAGTACAAATGGTCTGATTTTCTAGATAAAGACATAGAGGATTACGATTCAAATCGTGAATACTTGCCTGAAGTCCTTACGAGTCAATTAAGTATATATTTAGCATATGGAGTGCTCGATATTATTCAGATATTTAATGACTTACTAGATGGTTATGATAAAGATGAACAAAATTATGAAGCATTTATTCGTGAATTAATTTTTAGAGAGTTTTATTATGTCTTGATGACTCAATATCCTAAGACAGCACATATTGCATTTAAAGAAAAATATCAAAATTTGAATTGGTCTTATAATGAAGATAATTTTGATTTATGGAGAAAAGGTATGACAGGATTTCCGATTATTGATGCTGCAATGGGAGAACTTAACACTACAGGATATATGCATAACCGAATGAGAATGGTCGTGTCACAATTTCTTACAAAAGATTTATTTATTGATTGGACGTGGGGCGAAGAGTATTTTAGACAAAAGCTAATCGATTATGATGCTGCTTCAAATGTGCATGGTTGGCAATGGTCTGCTTCAACAGGAACAGATGCTGTGCCATATTTTAGAATGTTTAATCCAGTGCGACAAAGCGAACGTTTTGATAAAAAGGCATTATATATTAAAAAATTTATACCGACACTTAATGATGTTGATGCTAAATATTTACACGATACCTATAAACATGAGCGCCAAATTAAAGAACAAGGTATTGAGTTAGGAAAAGATTACCCAAAACAAATGGTAAATCACAGTGAGAGCCGAGATCATGTAATGTCGGAATTTAAAGCAATGGAATAAAAAAGTGTAAACAATTGAAAAATCACTCCATAAATGAACTTTATGGAGTGATTTTATGTAATTTCTGAGTTTTTTACACGTGCATTTGTGTTAGCTTAATCTAAAAAGACAAATATAAACTGCTACATATTCAAAGAAAGTAATAATATACATATATTTGAGTCTAAGCTTAACTTTGAAAGGAACATCCCAATTTGGATAATGTCTTTCATAGTAAGCAATCTGCATGATAAATAGTCCTATACCTAATGGTAAAAACATGAGTTGAATACTTTTACTATAATTAAATCCAACGTCGTGCCAGAAATGACCAATAATGAGCTGTAAAATGATGAGAATGATGATTAATAATATAATACTGAATATCATTTTTGTAGTCTCACCCCTTTTACAAATAGAACAATCGTACTTTGCATAATTACCATTAAAAGTACAAACATGAACGTTTTAATATTAAACACAGAGAGTACTTGGGTAAAAATCTTTAAAGGTTCATCAATTAAATAAACCGTATGAAGTCTTAAAAAACGGCCGATATATATGCCTAATCCATTTAAGAACATAAGTACAATGATAAGTGTACGATTTAACCATAAGTGAGAAGTTAAATGTCCTATTTCCATAAAGATTAAAATCATAACATATATCGCTAAGAAAACGCCTAACATGAGGTAAGTAAAGTATACCCATTCAGTAAGATTCAACCCTACAAGAAAATTAAATTGAAATTGGTTCAAATGTATTAAATCTGTAATCATATAAAACGTATTAGGTACTAAAAGTAAAAATATCAATCCAAAGACAATAAATAATGGCCATTCGAATGCTTTCTTTGGTTTAAATAATTTTAAAAGTAAGCAAAGTTCAAAGGGCACATAGGCTAAAAATAAATTTAATGTCATGAAATTAAAAACTCTTGTTTCAGCAAGAGAAATAATAAATAAAATTATAAAGTATATCCTTGCAATGTAACGTGGTTGCATTATCATGCACTACTTTCTTAAAGATTTTAATAATTAATTGAATTGTCGAGTTTTAATGGTAACTGTAAATGCTTGTCATATCAAATAATATGAGGTTCACATAAAAATGTAGCCACAAATTCTTTCTAGGACTTGTAGTATACGAGTATTATAGATTTAATAAATTAAGTCCTATGACTAAATGATGTTTTAGATTAATAGCTATAGATGTCATTGTCATCATTCTTTATGCAGTAGTTGATATTTTAGCTATATAGAGATATACACGATGTGATTCATAGGTTTAAGGTATGAAAGTAGCTTATAAATGAGCAAATAGTTTATCATCCATAAATGAGTTATTATGTGATAAAGTAATTCATTCTAAATTTCATTGATATCTTTAGATTCTTATTTTTAAGCCTTAAAATTAAAAGTTTAAAGTCACCTTATCGTATTTGCTTCTAAATGACTCACTGCTCCTAATCTTTCATTTTGTTGTGCAATATCAGTGATTGAACCTACACTATTTTCATCTCTCTCATCAAAGCACATGGTACTGCTATTCATTTGATGTTCCATCATTATAGACTTTTATTTATATTTATAGCAACTTAATTATACTAAACACAATTGCGCTGCGCTTAAAACATTAGGAATATTTATTGTAAAATGTTAATGAAATATTATACAATGTAGAAACTTTAAGTTAATTAAACAAGACGCATTAATAAGTACATTTTTAATTTGATAGATAACAGATATTTTCAAACGTCGTGAATTAAAATGAGTTTTTAGTCTTACATGTAGAGAGGAGGGCATCTTATGAGAAAGCAATTATTTACATTGTACTTTGATATATTTCTAATTTTCTTAGGAATTGGCCTTGTTATCCCAGTATTACCAGTTTATTTAAAAGATTTAGGTTTAAAAGGGAGCGATTTAGGAGTTTTAGTTGCCGCATTTGCACTGTCACAAATGGTTATTTCTCCATTTGGAGGTACTTTGGCGGATAAATTAGGCAAGAAACTTATCATTTGCATAGGCCTTGTTTTATTTTCAATTTCAGAATTTATGTTTGCTGCTGGACAGACTTTTACTATTCTTATGATTTCACGTGTGTTAGGTGGATTTAGTGCAGGAATGGTAATGCCAGGCGTCACAGGCATGATTGCTGATATTTCTAAAGGCGCAGATAAAGCTAAGAATTTCGGGTATATGTCAGCCATTATTAATTCTGGCTTTATATTAGGACCTGGGTTTGGTGGATTTCTAGCTGAAATCTCACATAGATTGCCGTTCTATTTTGCAGGATCTTTAGGAGCTATCGCGTTTACAATGTCTCTCGTTTTAATTCATAATCCTAAAAAAGAAACGACAGATGGCTTTCATCAATATCAACCTGAATTATTTACTAAAATCAATTGGAAAGTGTTCATTACACCCGTTATATTAACGTTAGTTTTGGCATTTGGTTTGTCAGCTTTTGAAACATTATTCTCATTATACACTTCTGAGAAAGCCAATTATTCACCTAAAGATATCTCAATTGCGATTACGGGTGGGGGCATCTTTGGTGCTGTATTCCAAGTTTTCTTCTTTGATAAATTTATGAAGTATATGACTGAACTTAATTTTATAGCAAGCTCCTTACTCTATTCAGCAATAGTTCTTGTGATGTTGATACTAGCCAATGGTTACTGGACAATTATGGTAATTAGTTTCATTGTATTTATAGGTTTTGATATGATTCGTCCAGCTTTAACGAATTATTTCTCAAATATTGCAGGTGATCGCCAAGGATTTGCTGGAGGTCTTAATTCCACTTTTACCAGTATGGGTAATTTTATTGGACCTTTAGTAGCAGGAGCCTTATTCGATGTAAACTTAGAGTTTCCATTATACATGGCTATAGCAGTTTCTTTAAGTGGTATTGTAATTATCTTTATTGAAAAGTGGCTAAGAACTAGGCGTAAGCAATCACAATCTTCATAAAAAATATAAATCATTAAACACTCTAAGATTACGAAAAACGTACAACTTAGAGTGTTTTGTTAATTTATAGATATTGAGAACCGTAAATTTTAAGTACCTAAATAAGTTTATATGCGTCTTTTATGTAACAAAAGTAACAACTTCATTAATATAAATGTTACAAACATTACAATCTATTTAAATTGTAACCTACATATCTTTTTTCAAAAATTAATATGTTAAGATAGATGAAAATCTTAAGAGAAATGTGGGTAAGGGGATGAATTTGAAAAATATATTATTGAGTGTTGTAGCCGTAATACTATCAATTTGTTTAGTAGGATTAATTTTCCTAGCTACAAACCAAAATGCTTTAGCAAAAGTACATCAAACGATATGTACATTTTCAAAAGTAAATAAAGTCTCTTATATCGAAGATACATTTAATTTACATTCAAACTATACGGCTAAAGCATCTGAAAAAGATAAGAACGATAAAGATAATGAGATAACGTATAATAAATTCAATAATAAAACTACAAACAATCAAACATCTTATAAATTCACACCACAAGAATGCAACGTGATAGCTTTAAACTACGCAGATCATCATTTGAAAACTAATTATAAAATTGACCACATGCAGAGTGAATCACCTAAAGCTAAATATTCATTCTCAGATGCTAATGGTAAACAACACACAAATATTTCAGTAGATGAAGATGGCCATGTAAATAATGAACAATCTCATTCGAGATAATAATTCACTCTTTCAATAATTCTAGAAAGAGTGAATTTTTATATATGCAGAAAATATAGCAATTCGTTTAAAGAATACGAATTGTTGTTGGACATGTTAAAATATATTGAATCAAAGCTACAATATTGAGGGTGGAAAGATGGCTAAAACTAAAAAAACAAATGCGATGCGTATGCTTGATCGCGCAAAAATTAATTATGAGATGAATACGTATGAAGTCTCGGATAAACATCAACATGGTGAACAAATTGCTAAATTGGTTGGTGCAAATGTTGAAGAAGTCTATAAAACACTTGTGCTTGAAAACGCGAATCATGACCACTACGTCTTTGTAATTCCAGTCAATGCGTCATTAGATATGAAGGAAGCGGCTCATGTAGTAAACGAGAAAAAACTTCAATTAATGCCATTAGAGCAACTAAAACAAGTTACTGGCTACGTAAGAGGTGGTTGCTCACCTATAGGTATGAAACATTTATTTCCAACTACTATTGATGTTTCTGCCAAAAATTTAGACAAACTATATGTTAGTGGTGGTCAACGTGGTATGCAAATCATCATCCAAGTAGACGATCTTATAGAGATAACTCAAGCGCAACTGGCACATATTACACATAAATAAGAGGGAAGATGTGTAATATTATGATTGGTTTTGAAAGAATAGATTACTGATACTAAACTCCCGTACTTACGCGTTCACATTGATTATTTATAAAACATCTATTAATTTAGATGTTTTTTATTTTGTCACAAAATGAATGTTTTTGATTGTTTATGATAATTTATGATTGAAAAATGTAAGCGCACTCATTATAATGATAATTGAGATGGGGTGATAAAAGTGATTTCAGAAAAACGTCACGATTTGATATTGCAAGAATTAGCTAAAAAAGACTTCTTAACACTCCAAGAATTAATAGATAGAACAGGGTGTAGTGCTTCAACAATCAGAAGAGATCTATCCAAACTACAAAAGATAGGTAAATTGCAACGTGTTCATGGTGGAGCAACCCTCAATCAAAATCGTGTAGTAGAACCTGGATTGACTGAGAAATTGACACAGAACCTACGAGAAAAGCAAAAAATTGGTAAACGTGCCGCTCAAGAGATCCAAGACAACGAATGCATTTTCTTAGATGCAGGTTCATCTACTTTGGAAATGATTCAATATATCGATGCGAGAGATATCATTGTTGTCACGAATGGGATGACACATGTTGAACAGTTATTAAAGAATGGGATAAACACTTTAATGATTGGTGGACAAGTGAAAGGAACAACAATGGCAACTGTAGGTGCAAACGCACTGGAAACGTTAAGAAGATATTGCTTTGATCGTGCATTCATCGGAATGAACGGTATGGATTCGAAGTATGGTTTTACAACACCAGATGAACAAGAAGCTTTAATTAAAGAGACGGCAATGAAACTATCTAGTGAGAAATATGTACTTGTCGATCAAACGAAATTTAACCAAGTTTATTTTGCAAGAGTACCATTACTAGATGGAACTAAAATCATTACTTCACAGAAGGCGCTAAAAAATAAAGTCACTGAAACGTACACCAATCAATATCATTTTTTAGGAGGACAATCATGATATATACAGTTACATTTAATCCCTCAATTGATTACATCATGTTTACAGATGGTTTCGAATTAAAAGGATTAAATAGAGCAAAAGAAACGTATAAATTTGCAGGTGGTAAAGGGATAAATGTTTCAAGAGTACTAAAAACTCTAGATGTTGATTCAACTGCACTTGGTTTTGCTGGTGGTTTTCCAGGAAAATTTATATCAAAAACTTTAGAAGAAAGTAAAATTCATACAGATTTTATTGAAGTAGATGAGGATACTCGTATTAATGTAAAACTCAAATCTGGTCAAGAGACTGAAATAAATGCTCCAGGTCCTAAGGTGACACAAGAGCAATTTCAAGCTCTGATAACTCAAATCAAAAATACAACTAGTGAAGATACAGTTATTGTAGCTGGTAGTGTTCCTAATAGTATTCCAAGTGATGCTTATGCTCAAATTGCTGAGATAACTAAAAACACAGGCGCTAAGCTTGTAGTAGATGCTGAAAAAGATTTAGTTGATACAGTATTACCGTACCGACCACTATTTATTAAACCAAATAAAGATGAGCTTGAAGTAATGTTTAATACGACTGTATCAAGTGATCATGATGTTGTTAAATACGGTAAAGAAATTCTTAAAAAAGGTGCACAATCCGTGATCATTTCTCTAGGTGGCGACGGTGCGATTTATGTGGACGAACACCAAAGTATTAAAGCTGAGAATCCACATGGTAAAGTCATTAATACTGTAGGCTCTGGAGATAGTACTGTTGCTGGAATGGTAGCAGGCTTAGAATCAGGATTGTCTATCCAAGATGCTTTTAAACAAGCAGTGGCCTCAGGAACAGCAACTGCGTTTGAAGAAGATTTAGCAACTAGGGATGCTATAGAAAAAATTAAATCTCAAGTTACGGTTTCTGTACTTGATGGGGAGTGAATTTAATGAGAATCACAGAATTATTAACTAAAGATACAATTGCAATGGATTTATCTGCATCAGATAAAAATGGGGTTATAGATGAATTAGTCAATCAATTAGATAAAGCAGGAAAACTTAGTGATGTTGCTTCATTTAAAGAGGCTATTCATAACCGTGAATCACAAAGTACAACGGGAATTGGTGAAGGTATTGCGATTCCTCACGCAAAAGTTGCAGCTGTAAAATCGCCTGCAATCGCATTTGGTAAATCTAAAGAAGGTGTAGATTATCAAAGTTTAGATATGCAACCTGCACATTTATTCTTTATGATTGCTGCTCCAGAAGGTGGCGCACAAACTCATTTAGATGCACTTGCTAAACTTTCAGGCATTTTAATGGATGAAAATGTACGTGAGAAGTTAATTAATGCTGAATCTCCTGAAAAGGTATTACAAATTATAGATGAAGCTGATGATGAAGCTACTAAAGAGGAAGAAGCAGAAGCGCAAGAAAATGAAGCAAATGCTTCAGGTGCTATGGCAAGTACCTCAGCAAGTGAGCATGCTAATGATAGTAATGAGCCATATGTTCTAGCTGTAACTGCTTGTCCAACGGGTATCGCACATACGTATATGGCTAGAGATGCTTTGAAAAAACAAGCTGAAAAAATGGATGTTAAAATTAAAGTAGAAACTAATGGTTCAAGTGGTGTGAAAAACCATTTAACTGAACAAGATATTGAACGTGCAACTGGTATTATAGTTGCGGCAGATGTTCATGTAGAGACTGATCGCTTTAATGGTAAGAATGTTGTTGAAGTGCCAGTGGCAGATGGAATAAAACGTCCTGAGGAATTAATTAACACTGCATTAGACACTAGTCGCAAACCATTTGTTGCTCGTGGCGATAGTGAAAAAGAGAATGACGATAAAAATGAAGAGAAACTTAGCCCTGGTAAAGCATTCTATAAACACTTAATGAATGGTGTTTCTAATATGTTACCACTTGTAATTGCTGGTGGTATTTTAATGGCGATAGTATTCTTATTTGGGCCAAATTCATTTAATCCTAAAAGTTCTGAGCACAATGCGTTTGCAGAACAATTATGGAACATTGGTAAAAATAGTGCCTTCGCATTAATTATTCCAGTTTTAGCAGGTTTCATCTCTCGTAGTATTTCAGATAAACCAGGTTTTGCTGCCGGTTTAGTTGGTGGTATGCTAGCAATTTCAGGTGGTTCAGGATTTATCGGTGGTATTATTGCAGGTTTCTTAGCGGGTTACTTAACTCAAGGAATAAAATATATTACACGTAAATTACCGCAAGCAGTAGAAGGGTTAAAACCAACTTTAATCTATCCAGTGCTTTCAGTAACAATTACTGGTCTTTTAATGGTTTATGTCTTTAATCCTCCAGCTTCATGGCTTAATCATTTATTATTAAATGGTTTAAATAGTTTATCAGGTTCAAACATCATGTTATTAGGACTAGTTGTAGGTGCGATGATGGCAATTGATATGGGTGGACCATTCAATAAAGCTGCATACGTATTCGCTACTGCAGCATTAACTGAAGGAAATGCTGCGCCAATTACAGCAGCTATGATTGGTGGTATGATTCCGCCATTAGCTATTGCTACAACAATGTTAGTCTTTAGAAAGAAATTTACGAAAGAACAAAGAGGTTCAATCGTTCCGAACTATGTAATGGGATTATCATTTATAACTGAAGGTGCAATTCCGTTTGCTGCAGCTGATCCGTTACGTGTGATTCCATCAATGATGGTCGGTTCAGGAGTTGCAGGTGCAATTGCACTAGGTCTAGGCTCTCGAATTAACGCACCACATGGTGGTATTATCGTAATTCTTGCAACTGACTTCAGTCATGTCTTACAAACTATACTTGCATTAGTTGTAGGTACGTTAGTTTCAGCACTATTATACGGTTTCTTAAAACCAAAAGTTACTAAAAATGAAATCCAAGCATCTAAAGCTATGGATGAATAATATAAATTATGAAGAGCTCTTGCTAGAACATTGTTGTTTGGCAAGGGCTTTTTTCATGCATTTTTCTAAGTAGAGTAAATGCTTTTAATATGAGGTAGGTATCAAGTATAAATAGAAATGAATGATAAGAGGCGCTAATAAAGATATAATAAAATAGCTGAAGAACAATATGACAATATAAAGAAAAGAAGGTTTAAAGAATGTCAGAATATGTAATAACGAATGGGAAAATATACACAGAGGAACAAACGATTGAAAAAGGTTTTGTTCACATTAAAGAAGGCAAAATCTTAAGCGTCGGGTCCGGACATTTTCAAGAGGAAGAAACAGATACTAATGAATCAATTCAATATATCGATGCTAAGGGACAACATATTTTACCAGGATTTATAGATATACATATACATGGTGGATATGGCGAAGATGCAATGGATGCCTCATATGACGGACTTAAACATTTAGCAGAATCACTACTATCTGAAGGTACCACTTCCTTCTTAGCGACAACGATGACTCAATCTACAGAGAATATTAACCGAGCTTTGAAAAATATTGTGACTTATAAAGCTCATCAAGACATTGCTAACGCAGCAGAAATAGCTGGAGTTCATTTAGAAGGACCATTTATTTCAGAACATAAAGTAGGAGCGCAACATCCTAAATATGTTCAGCGTCCTTCCGCCGATCAAATTTACGCTTTCCAAAAAGTGGCAGATGGTTTAATTAAAATCATTACATTTGCCCCAGAGGTTGAAGGAGCACAAGAAACGTTAAAGGCCTTAAAGGATAATATTATATTTTCTATTGGTCATACTGTAGCGACGTACGATGAGACTAATGAAGCTGTTATGAGTGGCGCTAAACACGTGACCCACTTATATAATGCTGCTACTGGATTTGCTCATCGTGATCCAGGTGTTTTTGGTGCTGCGTGGTTAAATAAAAATTTGAAAACTGAAATGATTGTTGATGGTGTACATTCACATCCTGCTTCTATCGCTCTTGCTTACCAACTTAAAGGTAATAAAAATTTCTATCTAATTACTGATGCGATGCGAGCAAAAGGTATGCCGGAGGGTGAATATGATTTAGGAGGTCAAAACGTTATTGTAAAAGATAAAGAAGCACGTTTAGAAAGTGGCGCACTTGCTGGCAGTATCTTAAGAATGAATGACGGCCTACGAAATTTGATTAATTTTACTGGAGACAGTTTAGAACGTTTATGGCGCGTAACTAGTTTAAATCAAGCTATTGCTTTAGGCATAGATGATGTTAAAGGAAGCATTGAGATGGGTAAAGATGCAGATATTGTTATATTAGACGATGAGTGCAATGTAAAAACAACAATTAAAAACGGTGTGCCACATCATTTTGGAAAGTAATGTGTAACATTGATTAGGACAATTGTTTTGATTATAATATACCATTGAGTTTATATTTAACATTCTAGAAACGATGTATGATAAAATAGAAGAAATTACATTTTTTTCGGGGGTGTCACGATGGGAAGGTCTTAACATGTAGTCGTCACTTATTTAATAACGATGATTTTAAAAACGTGTTACCTATGCGTGACACATATAATATGGAGGTGAATCCCTAGAAATAGGGAATTAATTGGAAACTTCGACCATAATTAGTTTAATCACATTTTTTCTTTTGATTGCATTAACTACAGTATTCGTTGGATCTGAATTCGCACTTGTTAAAGTGAGATCGACGCGAATTGAACAATTAGTTGAAGAAGGAAATAGAAGCGCAAAAATAGTCAAAAAAATGATAGCTAACTTAGATTATTACCTATCTGCATGTCAGTTAGGTATCACAGTTACATCATTAGGTTTAGGTTGGTTAGGGGAACCTACTTTTGAAAAGTTATTACATCCTCTATTCGACTTATTGCATTTACCTGATGCATTAACTACGACAATTTCATTTGTTATATCATTTATTGTTGTGACTTATTTACACGTGGTATTAGGTGAATTAGCACCTAAATCATTTGCGATTCAACATACTGAACAACTCGCATTACTTTATTCAAGACCACTTTATTACTTCGGTAATATCATGAAACCATTAATTTGGTTAATGAATGGTTCGGCACGTGTGATTGTAAGAATGTTTGGTTTCGATCCAGACGCCCAATCGGATGCGATGTCAGAGGAAGAAATTAAAATTATTATAAATAACAGTTATAACGGCGGAGAAATCAATCAAACAGAGCTTGCATATATGCAGAATATCTTTTCATTTGACGAACGCCATGCGAAAGATATCATGGTACCACGTACGCAAATGGTTACACTCAATGAACCATTTAACGTGGATGAGTTACTTGAAACGATAAAAGAACATCAATTTACCCGTTATCCTATCACTGAAGATGGGGATAAAGACCATGTAAAAGGATTTATAAATGTTAAAGAATTTTTAACAGAATATGCTTCAGGTAAACCGATTAAAATTGCAAACTACATTCATGAGTTGCCAATGATTTCAGAAACTACTCGCATAAGTGATGCACTTATAAGAATGCAAAGAGAACATGTGCATATTAGTTTAATCATTGACGAATACGGTGGCACAGCTGGTATCTTGACTATGGAAGATATTCTAGAAGAAATCGTTGGTGAAATTCGTGATGAGTTTGATGATGATGAAGTGAATGACATCGTTAAATTGGACGATTCAACATATCAGATTAATGGTCGTGTACTATTAGATGACCTTAATGAACAATATGGTATCGAATTTGAAGATTCTGAAGACATAGATACAATTGGTGGTTGGCTTCAATCACGCAATACGAATTTACAAAAAGATGATTATGTTGATACTGAGTATGATCGTTGGGTTATTACTGAAATCGACAATCATCAAATTATTTGGATCAATTTAAAATATGAATTTAATAATCATCGACCATCTGTAGATGAAGAAGATGAAAGTGAAAATTCTGATTCATAATGCTTTTAAGGCGCTTAAACCTAATGTTTAAGCGTCTTTATTTGTATCTCATATAGGCGATAAGTTATGCTTAATGACACAATTTAAAAGAAATATTTCAAATCATTCATGATGGAAGAACGCAACAAACTTAATTTTTAATAAATCATATGTTTGTTCCAAACCTATGAAAAGTTTGGATAAAAAGGAGAGAAATATAAATGGTAAATGATACACAAGTTTTAAATAATGGATATCCAATGCCTTCAATTGGTTTAGGTGTTTATAAAATTACTGATGAAGATATGGAAAATGTAGTGAATACTGCTATAGAAACAGGTTATCGTGCTTTTGATACTGCATATTTTTATGGAAATGAAGTAGCATTAGGTAAAGCTTTACAGAATTCAGGAGTAGATAGAGAAGATTTATTTATTACATCTAAATTATGGAATGATTATCAAGGATATGACAATACGATTGAATATTTTAATCACTCCTTAGAAAACTTAGGTTTAGACTATATTGATCTATTTCTAATTCACTGGCCATGCGAAAAAGATGGTTTGTACATAGAATCTTATAAAGCCATAGAAAAACTATATGAAGAAGGTAAAATTAAAGCTATTGGAGTTTGTAACTTTAAAAAGCATCATTTGGAAAAGTTAATGAAGGAAACGGAAGTAGTTCCTCAAGTTAACCAAATAGAATTACATCCTTATTTCAACCAGGAAGACGTTCAAGAATTTTGTGATGACCATGACATTAAGGTAACTGCATGGATGCCTCTAATGAGAAATAGAGGTTTATTAGATGATCCGACAATAGTAGATATAGCGAAACGTTATGATAAAACGCCTGCTCAAATTGTTTTACGCTGGCATTTAGCACATAATCGAATGATTATACCTAAATCAAAGACACCAGAACGAATTAAAGAAAACTTTGATATATTGGATTTTAACTTAGAACTCACAGATGTTGCGGAAATTGATAGTTTAAATAAAGGTGCACGTCAAGGTAAAGACCCCGATGAGGTGAGTATTGGAGATTTGAAATAGTATCAAGCATAGTGATGATTGACTGCGTAAACTTTAAAAAAGTTCTATTTTTTACATTATTTTTGAAGAAAATATATTTATTAATTTATAATAAAGGGTAGGAATAAGTATTGAGCTAAAGTTAAGATTATGTAAATAAATAGTTTTGGCTAGAATATACTATTAAGAAATTGATAAAATATTATTAAATCAATTTATAGAAAAGGATGTAATCAGATGAAAGTCAGAGTCATCGTTCCTTGTTATAACGAAGGCGAAGTCGTATTAAAAACTTATGACAAATTGACTGAAATTATGTCGAAGGATAGTTCAGTTAAAAACTATGAATACGATTTATTATTTATTGATGATGGTAGCAAGGACACTACGATTGACCATTTACAAAATCTTGCTGCTTACGATAGCCATGTTAAGTTTCTATCATTTAGTAGAAATTTCGGAAAAGAAGCTGCAATGATTGCTGGTTATCAAAATAGCACTGATCATGATGCTGTAGTGATGATTGATGGCGATTTACAACATCCTCCTGAATATATACCTCAAATGGTTGAAGGATATTTAGAGGGATATGATCAAGTTATTGCTAAAAGAGACCGTAAAGGTGAAAACTTCGCTCGCAAATCTATGTCTCGTTTTTATTATAAAATGATCAATACTTTTGTAGAGGATATTCAATTTGAGGATGGTGTGGGTGACTTTAGATTACTAAGCCAACGTGCGGTGCAAGCCTTAACATCACTTGATGAGTATAATCGTTTTTCGAAAGGATTATTTGAGTGGATAGGTTATAATACTAAGATATTCACTTATGAAAATGTGACACGTGAAGCAGGCGAATCGAAGTGGACATTCAGAAAACTATTAAATTATGGTATTGATGGTTTGATTTCATTTAATAATAAGCCATTGCGTATGATGATTTATTTAGGAATGTTTACTTTCTCAATTAGTATTTTATATATCGTCTATTTATTTATTAATATTTTAATTTCAGGTATTAACATACCTGGTTATTTCACAACTATTGCTGCGATCCTCCTATTAGGGGGGATACAACTTATATCTATTGGCGTGATAGGTGAATATATCGGTCGTATATACTATGAAGTTAAACATAGACCGAAATATATTGTACAAGCGACTAATCTTAAACCTATTGATAATGAATCTAGTCAGAAACAAACACATAATAAAGTTGAAACACCACAATATAAAAATAGAGATGACTATTATAAATTGAGTACTTATCGTAGGGAAAGTGCGCAAGTTAAGTCTAATACACAAGCTAATAAGCAACAAGATCGTTATAAAGAACATGTTTATTAAAGAAAAGTTAAACTTTTTTAATGTAAGCATCATAGTTGTTCCCACATTAAGTTCACTTTCTACTGATATTGAGGCATCGATTTGTTGTGCAAGTTCACTGGCAATGTATAATCCTAGTCCCGAACCGCCTGTTTTCGTATTTCTTGAATCTTCTACTCTAAATGTTCTTTCAAAGATGCGAGATTGAAGTTCATGCATAATACCAATGCCTTCATCTTTTATAGCTATATTAATGCTATCTTTATTAGCATTTTCAGAAATAATAATATCAATTCGACTTCCATAATTAGAAAACTTTAATGCGTTATCTAATAAATTAGTCAAAATACGTTCTAAAGGAGGTCGATATTGATAAAAAGCATCAATACGACTACAGAAATTAACTTCCAATGATCGATGTTCAAGTTTAATACGTTGTTCGTAGGTTTGTAATATATTTACAAGTAACTGATCCAATTGAATTAATTCTAATGGATAGGAACGACCTGTGTTAAGTGATATCACATGTGTCATATCATCAAATAAGGTGGATAGACGGTTGGCCTGTTTAATTAACGTCTCATAGGCTGCATGTACTTCTTGCTGTTCTTGGATGACTCCATCACGTAAACCTTCAGTATATGAAATAATTCCTGCAAGTGGTGTCTTTAAATCATGGGCAAGATTTTGAATAATTTCAGTTTTTTCCTGTTGTTCATTTTTAATCATGTCCATTTGTTTAGTGATTTCATCTGCCATTTTATTGAATGAGTCATTTAATTCTCTAATTTCTCTGGGTGATTGGAAAGTATCATCATCTATTAAATGCTCACCGTTGACAAACTGTTTCGTCTTAATGTTGAATTGTTTAATTTTCTGGATTAAAGGATTAATAAAGATACTGCATATTAATAGTGTTAAACAACTTGTAATCATTGTCGTAATGCTTAAGCTTAATGTCATGTGACCATTGAACCACATAAGTTTATACGCAATGACCAGTATAATGGTTGTTAAGAGTACACTGGAAATAACGCCGATAGCGATTTGGCTACGAATAGAGAACATGCTTATCGGCTCCTTTCAAATTTATATCCTAACCCCCATACCGTTGTTATTGTATATGAGATGAAATGATGTTTCTCTAATTTTTCTCGTATGCGATGGATATGAACATTAACAGTATTTGCATCCTCGTAGTAATCATATCCCCAAACATTTTCTAAAAGTTCTGACTTGGAAATGACTTCATTTTCACGAGAGGCAAGGTACCATAATAATTCAAACTCTTTAATACGCATAGGAATTTCTTCACTATTTATGGTTAATGTTTTACTTTGATTTTTCAAAATGAGACCGTTAAATTCAAGTTGCTCGGTCTGATGATTAGATTGATATTTACTAATACGTGCAAGTAAATTATTTGTCCGTAATACTAGTTCTCTAGGGCTAAATGGTTTCTTAACATAATCATCAGCGCCTAATGTTAAAGCGTAAATTGTGTCGTGTTCTTGTGTCTTAGCTGTTAAGTAAATAAAAGGAATATCAAGTTGCTGCGCCTTCATTTCTTTTACAATATCGTAACCTGAAACTTCAGGCATCATAATATCTAAAATCATGACATCGATTTCTGATGACAGCAATTTGATAGCTTCTTTACCATTTGTTGTCGTTGTTACGTGATAACCTTCATATTCAAAATAAGTCTGACAAATATCTACAATATCTTGCTCATCATCTACGATTAGTAAGTGGGTCATGCTTGTCTTCACCTCGGTTGTTACGTACTCTTAATTGAGTGATAACTTCTTTAAGTGAAATCTTGTTAATTAGTGAGTGACTCATTAATAAGATTATAAAGAATGCTAATTGTAAAGGGTACGTAAAAATCATATCTGCTAAGATATAATTTATCATAACAAAGGCACCAAAGAAACTTGCAGTATAAGCCAAAACGCCTAAGATTAAACCTAGACCGATTGCCATTTCTCCTAACGGGATAATGAAGTTAAATAAACCTGTGGAATGGGAGACAATATTTTCGAAAAACCATTTATACCATTGCGGAGAATCTGTATTATCGCGAATGACAGGTACTAGACCATTAAGTGTGAAATCGCCTGTAAACTTCTCCAAACCTTGCCGGAAAATGACAATTCCAGAACCTACGCGAATGATAAAAATTATTAATAAACTTAACTTGTTCATAGTTTTTCCTCTCTCTTTCTCTCAATACAAACATATGAATATGTGATTAAGTTATTTTAATTTTGCGCCACCGAAAATGACATGAGCCTTTTCACAATAAATTGTTACTTCGTTGTATTTATTTAAATCAATGTTTTTTAAATTAAATGTTTGTTGAGATTTGTTGTAATCCACTGTTGAAATTTTCTTTCCTGATTTAATATTGCCATCTTTCGTTAAGTATACATATAGGTCTGGTCCTTTAGATGACTTATAGTCTTTAAGCATCAATTTGCCATTTTCAATTTTTGCTGTACCTTCGACCTTTTCGCCGTTTTTAGATTTAAATGTACCAGATAATTTTTTTGATTTATCAGTTTTAACTTTGCTTTCTTCTTGTTGTTTATCTTTATCGTGAGCATGTTCATTATTTGAATTAGAATTTCCACAAGCTCCTAAAGTAAGGGATGTCACAATTGCGCTTACTGCTAATAAATATTTGGTATTCATGATGTATTCCTCTTTTCTATTTGTATTTAAGATAAGTTTAATCGGAGTAACAAATATAAACCATTAACTTTTTATTAACTACATTTAAAAAAGAATTAAATCAAAATAATTATTATTTATAGATTTAAGTATTAATGTGATTTTAAAGATTAAAATGAAAAGTGGAGGATTAGAAGGTAAAAAAAGACTGAGATAACAATGATTATCTCAGTCCAAATATAGATGTTGGAAATAGGTGAGGAAATTAAGAGTTCTTATTACGATTAACAAAGTATAAGTATTATAAGTTTCCTTTCACAAAAAAGATACCTTGCCACAAAATATATGCTATGAATAGGAAGTAAATAATCACAAATACATACCAAAATGGTGTCAAAATCATCATTAAAGTCAATGATAAAATAATAATAATTGTACCAGTGGTGATAGGTCTTTTAACTTTTCGTAATAAAGACAAGTGTTCGATTTCAGATAACTTAAAGGTTCCTACAAATAGTAATACAGCGCCAATAATAAATATCGCTGGGGCTAAATAAGGTAAAGACATGTATACAGATTGTTCACTAGAAATATCAGTGATAAATTGAGCTAAACTGATGACTATGGCAAATATAGTAGCGATAAATTTTTGTTCTTTTATCAAAAATGGATATAATTTGTGATTTAAATATATCTGTAAAAATGTCCATACTAAAAATAAAATTGTAGTGAATAAAGTTATGAAATTAAACTTATCAATCACAAATATATCAATCACACAGTTGATTGATATTGATAATAATATGGAGCTAAACTTAAGTTGTTTGTATTGATGCCGATATAAGTCTAAACCGGTAACGAGTATGACAACGGCAATATTAATTAATATAAATATAATCATGTTGAACTCCTATCCATAATTCTTCATCTCAACATTATATCAATTAACATAAACTTAATCATTACATAACACTCAAGAAACTTTAACTTATTAATTATTTTAAACTCCTTTTTTATTACTCCACAATAATGTATGTAATTGTGGAAGTACATAAACATGGTTCATCTCATCACTTTCCATCACTCTGTCTACTAGTTTTTCATATCTTTCTAATAATTTATCAGTATGGTTTTCGACTTCATCTTCTAAATAGGGATTACCCACTTGAAGGTAAAATGGAATTGAAGGGTAACGATGGTGAATCATTGTTGCAAATTCATAATCTTCTTCATTAAATATAACAACTTTTAAATTAAGTGTGTCATGTACACATTGAGCAATAACTGAATCTAATATATCTAAATTTGGTTTCATCATTGAACTAGGTGGTTTAGGACTAATGGTTAAATCATTAATTTGAGTCATCCATGGTTGGAATTTACTTCCTTGTGTTTCTAATGCTGTATAAATATTTTTCTCTTCAAACAAATCTACTAAATCTTGAATTCCTTTAATTAGGGCTGGATTACCTCCTGAGATAGTGACATGATTAAAATGGTTGCCACCTACTTCGAGTAATTCTTCATAGATTTCTTCAGCCGTAAGTAGACGGATATCTTCCTTAGCACTACCATCCCAGGTGAATGCTGAGTCGCACCAACTACAACGATAATCACAACCAGCTGTACGCACAAACATCGTTTTACGGCCAATTACACGACCTTCGCCTTGAATCGTAGGTCCAAATACTTCTAAAACAGGAATCTTAGCCATAAATTACTGAGCATCCTTTGGTCTATAAACTACATAGCTTGTTGGTGTTTCACGTAAGAATACTTGAACACATTTAGGCTGATTATCACGTTTACTCAAGTAGTCTTTTACCATAGTATAAATTGTTTGTGCGACAATTTCTGTAGATGGATTTTTGCCTTTAAATGGTTCTAAATCATTTAATAAATGATGATCGAATTGATTGTGGATTAACTTTTTCAAATCGGCAAAGTTTACAAGAAAACCATTATGATCTAATTCATCCCCAGCTATAGTTATGTTTACGAAATACGTATGACCATGTGTCCTCATACATTTACCAGCATCTTCACAGGGGATATAATGTGCAGCAGAAAAATTAAAGTCTTTATTTAATTCGAATTGGTAGGGGTGTTCTACACTTGGATAGATTTGTTGTAACATATTACTCGACTCCTTTGCTTTCTAAATAATGATGTAAACCACGAGCTCTTAACTTGCAAGCAGGACACTCTCCACATCCATCTCCGATAACACCGTTATAACACGTTAATGTATTATGGCGTACATAATCTAATACACCTAATTCATCACTTAATTCCCATGTTTGGGCTTTATCTAGCCACATTAATGGAGTGTGAATGACAAAATCTTTATCCATTGAAAGGCTCAATGTCACATTCATTGATTTAATGAAACTGTCTCTACAATCTGGGTATCCTGAAAAGTCAGTTTCGCATACGCCAGTGATGATGTGTTTAGCATTAAGTTGGTAAGCTAAGGCTCCGGCAAATGATAAAAACAATAAATTACGTGCAGGAACAAATGTATTAGGTATACCATCATCATTTTCTTCAATCTCTAAATCATGTTGTGTTAATGCATTAGGTGTGAGTTGAGATAAAAGAGACATATCTAAGATATGATGTTTTAAATTTTGTTCATTTGCAATTTTTTTAGCGACTTCAATTTCAGTATCGTGTCTTTGACCATAGTTAAATGTGACAAGTTCTACTTCTTTAAAATGTTTTTTTGCATAAAATAAACAAGTCGTACTGTCTTGACCACCACTAAATACTACGATAGCTTTGTCTTTGTCTAAGGTACTTTTAGTCATAGCAATTACTCCTCATCATTAAAATTTGACATAAAAAAAGTCTATCTCTATAAAAAAGATAGACACGAGGATGTAAGAACACATATAGTTTTAATCATATAACCAAAAGTATATGTATACTCACATTCATTGGAGTTGAATACTCGTCTAGTTTTTTATAGAGGGTTTCGGCTAGGAACCTCTTTTTATTAATTTTGTACGCAAAATAGAATAAACGATATACTGTATAAAATCAAGTCACGTTCTGTGATAATAGAGTGACAAATATAATAAAATAATAAAATTTAATTTTTCGGAGCAAACTTATGATTGTAATGATAGATAACCATGATTCTTTTACTTATAATTTAATAGATTATCTTAAAGTTCAAACGACTGATGAGGTTAAAGTTATATCAGTTGATGAAGTATCAATTACAAAGCTTAAAAAGTTGAGTCCTAAAGCTATTATTATTTCACCTGGGCCCGGTAAACCAAGTGATTATCCGGTACTTTCAACCATTATTTCTCATTATGACCAACTTATTCCAATTCTTGGCGTTTGTTTAGGCTTCCAACTCATTGTTGAATATTATGGTGGTCGTATTATTCATAGCCCTAAACCTATACATGGTCATACCACTACTCTACGCCATATCAATGAAGGTATTTTCAAAGGACTTCCTCAAGAGTTTAACGTGATGAGATATCACTCATTAATGGTAGATCCAGAATACATACCAAACACTTTAAAGGTCACTGCGACTAATGACGAGAATGTTATTATGGCAGTTCAACATCAATATTTATCCATTTACGGTGTGCAATACCACCCAGAATCTATTTTAAGTGAATATGGCCATGACCAACTTAAATTATTTTTAAATGAGGCAGGCGTTGAATATGCATGTTGAATTCAATTACCGATATTTTGAAGATGAAGAAAGTTGTACGGATTATCATATTCTGATGGAAGAATGTCTAGATTCTAAGATTGCATACAGTGTTGAGGAAGTGGGGAATGTTATTCATTTTGCTGAAAATGAACAGCAAAAAGGTTACTATGTCGCAGTCTATATAGCGTATGAAGCGGCTCCATATTTTAATAAGTATATGTGTGTAAATACAACAGGAGAAGCAAAGATTTTAGCAGCTGCATACTCATTCAAGTGTGGTCGAGATGTAGAGAGAAATCGTCGTCAGGATGGTGCTCAAACAAATAATACTTTATCGCATCATTTTAAATTCATAGAAAGTGATGAAGCAATGATTAATAAAATAAAGCACATTCAAAAAGCCATAGTAGATGGCCATACATATCAAGTTAACTACACTACGCGATTAATTTCAGATATTCAGGTACCTATTAAAGCACTATATGACAAACTGAATAATCAACAAAATGGTAGTTATACAGCTCTAATCGATACACCAGATATAAAAGTAGCATCTATTTCTCCAGAGTTATTCTTTCAAAAAGGAAAATTTGGAGGTAAGAGCAACGTCATTGTCAGTAAACCTATGAAAGGAACTATGCCCAGAGGTCGAACTATAGAGGAAGACGAAACATTATATAATAAATTAAAGCATTCCGATAAAGATAGAGCCGAAAATGTCATGATAGTAGATTTGTTAAGAAATGATATTTCTCGAATTTCACAAAGTGGCACAGTTAATGTATACAAACCATTTATGATTGAGCGTTATAACACAGTATTTCAAATGACGAGCATGGTTACTGGGCAGCTGGAGTCAGATATGAAGCTCATAAATATTTTAACTGCTTTATTTCCTTGTGGATCAATTACAGGCGCACCTAAATTAAGTACCATGAAATATATTGAACAATTAGAATCATCCCCTCGCTCAATATATTGTGGAACGATAGGTATGTTACTACCAGAAGGACGTATGATTTTTAATATTCCAATACGTACGATTGAATATAGAAATCAAAGTGCAATCTATGGCGTTGGCGCTGGTATTACTATTGATTCTATCCCTGAAAATGAAGTTCAAGAATTTCACGACAAAACTAAAATCTTGGAGAATTTGTAAGATGCAATTATTTGAAACAATGAAACTTGAAGATGGTTGTATATATAGAGAAGTTTATCATTTAAAAAGAATTACAGAATCAAGCAAAGAGTTAAAATTTAATTTTGATCAACAGCAATGGTATGAGTTAACTCAAATAATAAAGACGACATATCCAAATGGCAAATATCGTTTGAAGTTAACTTTAGAACAAAATGGGCAATTAAATTATGTACTCGCACCTTTAGCAGATAAGACATTTTTTACAGCAAAAATAGTTCAAAGATCTCATCTAATAAAAGAATCGATTATCGTTAATAAAACTTCTGAACGTCATTATCTAGAACATAGTCATGAAACAGATTTAATACTTTTATATGATGAAAATGGTAAAATTTTGGAATTTGACATTGGCAACATTATGATCGAGGAAGGAAATGAATGGTACACACCATGTTATAACGATGACTTTCTACGAGGCTGTATGCGTCAATCACTTATTGATCAAGGTAAATTAAAAACGAAGAATATAGATATAGATGATTTTAGAAAGAAATTACAAAGAAAACAAATTAATGTCTATTTAATCAATAGTCTACGAGAGGTTGCCGATGTCAAAATTTATCTATAAAATTAATATGAAAGAAATTTGAATATTTAAAAGAAGAGGTAGCCTATGACAATTTTATGGTTAGTTATCTTAGTTGTGCTCACAATTTTAAATAAATATATTGTTCAAAAATTGTTATCGCAAAATAAAATGCTTTACGCACGAATTTGTGCAACGATAACTAGCCTATGTGCATGTCTATTGGTTTATCTTTTAATAAAATCGTTGATGCCGCATGTCATTGATTTAATGAATGTGTTTTATCATTACTAATTTGTATGAGGTGGAAATATGAAAATATACAGTCAAGGCGACCAAGCTATTGTTGTATCTATTGAAAAAGATGTATCTCAAAACCTTACAGAGGATTTATTAGCATTAAGATCATATTTAATTGATAAAGCATATCCATTTATTACTGAAATTGTACCTACAGAATCTGATTTGATGATTTGCTATGATGCTAGAGACATGATTAAACATCACAATATTCAATCACCATTTTTATATATGAAAGCTTTAATTGATTCAATACAAATGGAAATTAACCACCATGAAGGCGAACAACAACTTATTGAGGTACCCATCGTATATGGTGATGAATTTGGTCCAGACCTCCCTGAATTATTGAAGCATCTTAAACTTAAATTATCGGACTTTATACAATTACATACCGGTGCGAACTACTTTGTTTCAATGATGGGATATTCTCCTGGATTTCCATATTTAACGGGTATGCATAAAAAGTTACATGTTAATCATACGAGTAAACACAAAAAATTTATCCCAGCTGGTTCAGTAATTCTTGAGGGGAAAAAATGTGGAATTGTAACTACTGATACGTATAACGATTGGTTGGTTATAGGATATACACCACTTAAATTATTCTTTCCTAATCAAGAAGATTTTACGTTATTTAAATTAGGGGACAATGTAACTTTCAAAGCGAAAGAGAAAAACGATATAGAGCTAGGAGATTTTAAACATGTCAATCATAATTGAAAATAGTGGGCTATTTAGTAGTTTTCAAGATTTTGGGCGAGATGGTTATGAACATGACGGCGTTATACCTGGTGGGGCTTTAGATGATTTAGCTCATGAAATTGCAAACCGACTTGTAGCCAATGACAAAAATGAAGCTACGCTTGAAATGACACATAAAATGGCAACGATTCGTTTTACTGAACCTGCGTTGATTGCTTTAACTGGTGGTAATTTCAAAGCCGAAACTCAAAATATAAAAGTATACCCTAATAAATTATATCTGATAGAAAAAGGGGAAGTACTTAAATTTAAAGAAACAAGTCGCACCTCACGTGTATATCTAGCAATTGGTGGAGGATTTAAGTTAGATAGATGGCTTGATTCTACGTCTACAGATTTCAATGTTAAAATAGGTGGTTTTAGAGGAAGGAAATTGGAAAACGGGGATGAAGTAGAATTAAAACGTGACTATTCTAAACGTCATATTAAATTATTTGAAAACTTAGCTAAAACACGGACAACGGATTGGGGAATAGATGGATATGCACTATCCTTTAACTACATTTCAGACGTATTTCATGTAGTTAAGAACAAAGGTACCGAGGATTTTAAGAAGGATGCTATTCAACGTTTTACGTTAACTGATTATAAAGTATCTAGTAAAACGAATAGAGTAGGAATGTTATTAGATGGTCAGAAAATCAAAGCCTATTATGATGATATGCCGGCACATCAATCAGTTAAAAAAGGAACAATACAAGTTAAAAGAGATGGTACACCTATCGTCTTATTAAATGATCACTATACATTAGGAAGTTATCCTCAAATTGGAACAATAGCAAGTTATCATTTAACAAAGTTAGCTCAAAAACCTCAAGGGTCTAAATTAAAATTCCAATTTATAGATATTGAAACAGCGGAGAAGAATTTGATTAAGTATAGTAACTGGTTAAACCAGCTGTTTCATGGGATTGAGTATCGTATGCAACTTGAAATGATGAAATAGCTAGTTGAAGAGGATAAATTAAAGTTTTTTTATTAGCTAGTACTAAAGTATGATGAAATGAGTGGGATAAATAATTATAATTAGATATTGTTTTATAAAATCTTTGAGTCGCACAACTATTTGATTTATTTGTATTAGTGACAATAACATACTTTTATATCGTGTTTTTACTTGATATTTGTAACACATTACTATATATTTATAAATTGAACTATGTATTATTGTTACAATATGATTACAAACATCATAATTTCTTAATAAAAAGTTAACAACTTTAAAGTATGAGTTAGTACTAAACTTTATTACGAACTAGCTTACATTGAATTATAAATAATGAATTTTATAAAATGAATAAATAGTTATCAAACACTGAGCCAATGGAACATTAAAGGAAATAAAAATAACCAGTAAATATTGAATTGTCGGAAAGCGACAATATATCATTTTGATAATTAAGTATTAAATCCAAAGTACGTATTAAGTTTTATAATTAATTTCTGATTATCAACTTTGAAATTTTTTATTTGATTATTAAACATTGTGATAAATGTATAAAAATGATTTATTACTATTAACGGAGGAAACAAACATGAGTTTACCCAAAAAGAAAATTAGTCTTTTTGCGTTCTTCTTATTAACGGTATTCACGATTACCTTGAAGACGTATTTTTCATATTATGTTGATTTTTCTTTAGGTGTTAAGGGATTAGTTCAAAACTTAATATTACTTATGAATCCTTATAGTTTAATTGCACTAACTTTGAGTGTGTTCTTATTCTTTAAAGGTAAGAAAGCTTTCTGGTTCATGTTTATTGGGGGATTCCTATTAACGTTTCTACTTTATGCAAACGTTGTATACTTCCGATTCTTCTCAGACTTTTTAACATTTAGCACATTGAACCAAGCAGGTAACGTTGAATCAATGGGTGGCGCTGTCGGAGCATCATTTAAATGGTACGACTTCGTTTATTTCATTGATACGATTATTTACCTTATTATTTTAATTTTTAAACGTAATTGGTTGGATACAAGAGCATTTAGTAAGAAATTTGTTCCAGTTGTAATGGCAGCTTCAGTGGCATTATTCTTTTTAAACTTAGCATTTGCAGAAACAGATAGACCTGAATTATTAACTAGAACATTTGACCATAAATATCTTGTTAAATACTTAGGTCCTTATAACTTTACTGTTTATGATGGCGTAAAAACAATCCAAAACAATCAACAAAAGGCACTTGCTTCTGAAGATGATTTAACTAAAGTTTTAAATTATACAAAGCAAAAGCGCACTGAACCAAATCAAGAGTATTATGGTGTAGCGAAAAAGAAAAATATTATTAAAATACACTTGGAAAGTTTCCAAACTTTCTTAATTAACAAAAAGGTAAACGGTAAAGAAGTTACCCCATTCTTGAATAAATTATCAAGTGGTAAACAAGACTTTACTTATTTCCCTAACTTCTTCCATCAAACTGGACAAGGTAAAACATCCGATGCCGAGTTTACTATGGATAATAGTTTATATGGATTACCACAAGGTTCTGCATATTCACTTAAAGGCGATAACACTTATCAATCATTACCAGCTATTTTAGACCAAAAAGAAGGTTACACTTCAAACGTAATGCACGGTGACTATAAAACATTCTGGAACCGTGACCAAGTGTACAAACATTTTGGTATTGATAAGTTCTATGATGCAACATATTTTGATATGTCTGATGATAATATTGTTAACCTTGGTCTTAAAGATAAACCGTTCTTTAAAGCATCAGCTGACTATCAATCTAAAATGAAAAAACCGTTCTACTCTCATATGATTACATTAACGAACCACTATCCATTCACATTGGATGAAAAAGATGCATCAATTGATAAACCTAACACAGGTGACACAACAGTAGACGGTTATATTCAAACAGCACATTATCTTGACCAAGCTTTAGAAGAGTACATTACTGATCTTAAGAAAAAAGGTCTTTACGATAATTCAGTTATTATGATTTACGGTGACCATTATGGTATCTCTGAAAATCATAACAACGCTATGGAAAAACTATTAGGTGAGAAAATCACTCCAGCTAAATTTACTGATTTAAACCGTACTGGTTTCTGGTTGAAAATACCTGGTAAATCAGGTGGCGTAAATAAAGAGTATGCTGGCCAAATGGACGTTATGCCAACAATTCTGCACCTAGTAGGTATCGACAGTAAGAACTACTTAATGTTTGGTACAGACATGTTCTCTAAACAACATAATGATGTTGTACCATTTAGAAACGGTGACTTTATTACTAAAGATTATAAATACGTAAATGGTAAACTTTACTCAAATAAAGATAATGAATTACTAACGAAGAAACCTAAGGACTTCGACAAGAATAAGAAACAAGTTGAGAAAGATCTTGAAATGAGTGATAGCGTTCTTAACGGTGACTTATTCAGATTCTACAAAAATCCTGACTTCAAGAAAATTAACCCATCTAAGTATGAATACAAAACAGGTCCTAAAGGTAACGAGAAAAAATAATACTACACATCAATCTGGATTGAGTAGCTAAACCAAGTTTACTCAATCCAGATTTTTCCATTTCACAAAAAAAGAGGGCTATCAGATTCTTCGCGTATCGCGAAACAATTTATCTGATAGTCCTCTTTTTTATATAAGCAAAAATTAATCTAAATTAATTAATGTAACTTAAATACAACTAACCCAGAGCAACATCAAGTATCATCATAATCGTAAACCCAATCATTAAGCTCATTGTAGCTAAATCGGTATTATTACTAGATTGAGAATCTGGGATAAGTTCCTCAACGACGACAAAGATCATCGCACCAGCGGCAAAGGCTAATGCATAAGGTAAAACGGGATTTACAACTAAGATAGCAGCTGCACCAATTGTTGCAAAAATAGGCTCAACAATAGCCGAAGCTTGCCCATAATTGAAAGATTTCAATCGAGAAGCACCTGCAGCTCTGATTGGCATGGATAATGCAGCACCTTCAGGAATATTTTGAATACCAATACCTATAGCAAGACCTATTGCACCTAAGAAAGTGGCTTGTCCATTACCTGAGACAATGCCTCCAAACGCTACACCAATTGATAATCCCTCGGGAATATTATGTAGCGTAATTGCTAATACAAGTAATGTATTTTTACCGAGTGATGTTTTCACACCTTCACGCTGTTGATTTTTATCTTGAGCATTTTGATGAATATGAGGAATAACGTAATCTAATGCTCGAATAAAGAAGCCACCAAGAATAAAACCTATTGCAGCAGGAAGCCATGGAACCGAACTTCCTTTACTCGACTCAATAGCAGGTTCTAATAACGACCAAAAACTTGCCGCTATCATAATACCTGCTGCAAAACCTTGCATTGAGTTTAAAACTTTATCATTTACCTTCTTAAACACAAAAACAGCTGCCGCACCAAGCGCAGTTAATAACCACGTGATGATACCAGCTGTGAGTGCTTGAATATATGGTGGCAGATTTTCAAAGAATTGTGCCATAAGTATGTCTCCTTGTATCATTTAAGTCTAAAAAGGTGTATAATATATAGAACTGAATTAAGCTTAACAAAATTATTTTAAAAATTCGATAGTTGACAATATTCTTTATTTGAAAAGGAAGATAAGCATGGAAGCATATAAAATTGAACATTTAAATAAATCCTATGCAGATAAAGTCATATTCGACAATTTAAATTTATCTATCTCAGAACATGAAAGAATTGGTCTTGTAGGAATTAATGGTACAGGGAAGAGCACATTACTCAAGGTTATCGGTGGCATAGATGAAGATTTTACTGCAGATATTACTCACCCTAATCAATATCGAATACGTTATTCATCTCAGAAGCAAGATTTAGATGGAGATATGACAGTATTTGAAGCAGTATTAAGTTCGGACACACCTACATTAAGTATTATTAAAGCATACGAAAGTGCTGTAAATGCTTATGCAGCTGATCAAAGTGAAACAAAATTAAATACTATGATGCGTGCGCAAGAAGCAATGGATAGGAATGAAGCGTGGGACTATAATGCTGAAATTAAAACGATATTATCAAAATTAGGTATTAATGATACTAATAAATATGTTCGAGAGCTTTCAGGTGGTCAACAAAAACGTGTTGTTCTAGCTAAGACGCTTATTGAACAACCAGATTTATTGCTACTTGATGAGCCCACAAACCATTTAGATTTTGAGTCCATTAACTGGTTAATTAATTATGTAAAACAATACCCGCATACTGTTTTATTTGTAACCCACGATCGTTATTTCCTAAATGAAGTATCTACTCGTATCATTGAATTAGATAGAGGGAAGTTAAATGCATACCCAGGTAATTACGAAGATTACATAGCAATGCGTGCTGAAAATGAGATAATTGAACAAAAGCAACAGCAAAAGCAAAAAGCACTATATAAACAAGAATTAGCTTGGATGCGAGCGGGAGCTAAGGCGAGAACAACTAAACAACAAGCACGTATTAACCGATTTAATGATCTTGAATCAGAAGTAAAGAGTCACCATTCTCAAGATAAAGGAGAATTGAACCTTGCATATTCTAGGCTTGGTAAACAAGTTTATGAATTAGACCATGTAACGAAGTCGATTAAAGACAGAGTATTATTTAAAGATATTACTGAAATTATTCAAAGTGGGCAACACATAGGCGTTGTAGGGCCTAATGGTGCAGGTAAAACAACGTTACTAAATATACTAAGTAATGAGGACCATGACTTTGATGGAGAGTTAAAGATTGGGCAGACTGTTAAGGTAGCCTATTTTAAGCAAACAGAGGAAACGTTAAATCGCGACATTAGAATGATTGATTATTTACGTGAAGAAAGTGAAGTGGCTAAAGAGAAAGATGGAACTTCGATTTCTGTCACTCAATTATTAGAGCGATTCCTATTTCCAAGTTCTACTCATGGTAAGAAAATTTATAAACTATCCGGTGGAGAACAAAAAAGACTTTATTTATTACGTCTTTTAGTACATAAACCTAATGTACTTTTACTAGATGAGCCAACAAACGATTTAGATACTGAAACGCTCACTATTTTAGAGGATTATATCGATGATTTCGGTGGTTCTGTAATAACTGTTAGTCACGATCGATATTTTCTTAACAAAGTTGCACAAGAGTATTGGTATATTCATGATGGTTACATGGAAAAAATCAAAGGTACATTTGAAGATTATGAGGCTTATAAGAAAGAACAAGATAGGCAAACATCATTAGCTAAACAATCTGCACAACAATCTAAACAACAGGCGCAAACAAGAAAGAAATCAGGGTTATCTTATAAAGAAAAATTAGAATACGAAACAATTATGACACGTATTGAAGAGACGGAAGAAAGATTGGAAGTCATTGATGAAGAAATGGTAGCCGCTAGTGCGGATTATGGCAAAATCAAAGAACTAAATGAAGAAAAAGAACAACTTGAACAAACATATGAAGCAGACATCACAAGATGGAGTGAACTTGAGGAAATAAAAGAACAATAAGGGGAATGAAATCATGCAAGAAACTTTATCGCATTATTTTGGTTACGAAACATTTCGACCTGGACAAAAGGAGATTATAACCAAAATATTAGACCATCGCAATACGCTTGGAGTTCTTCCAACCGGTGGCGGTAAATCAATATGCTATCAAGTACCAGGACTAATGCTTGGGGGCACGACGATTGTTATAAGTCCACTTATTTCATTAATGAAAGACCAAGTTGATCAGCTCAAAGCGATGGGCATCAAAGCTGCTTATTTAAACAGTAGTCTGACTCAGAAGCAACAAAAAGAGGTTGAACAAGAACTTAAGCAGGGTGACATTCAATTCTTATATGTAGCACCTGAGAGATTTGAGAACTCTTATTTCTTAAATTTACTTCGAAAAGTTAATATTCATTTAGTTGCATTTGATGAAGCACATTGTATTTCTAAATGGGGTCATGATTTTAGACCAAGTTATCAAAGTGTTATTCACAGAGTATTTTCTTTACCTCAAGATTTCACGATTGTAGCGTTAACAGCTACCGCTACGGCTGAAGTTCAACAGGATATTATGGAAAAGTTAAACATCGGCAAACATGACGAAATTAAGACGAGCACGAAACGTCGCAATTTAATTTTCAGAGTGAACCCTACGTACCAACGTCAAAAATTTGTAGTGGACTACGTGACTAGTCATGAAGGGCAAGCAGGTATTATTTATTGTTCAACTCGTAAACAGGTTGAAGAGTTAAATGAAGCTTTAGAAAATGAAAACGTTAAAAGTACAATTTATCATGCTGGTCTCACAAATAAAGAACGTGAAGAAGCGCAAAACGATTTTCTATACGATCGTGTAGAAGTGGTTGTCGCTACAAATGCCTTTGGAATGGGAATAGATAAATCAAATGTGCGCTATGTGGTTCATTATAATATGCCTGGAGATATAGAATCTTATTATCAAGAAGCTGGACGTGCTGGTCGTGATGGTTTAAAAAGTGAATGTATCCTGTTATTTAGTGAACGAGATAAGGGCTTACATGAGTATTTTATTACTGTTTCACAAGCAGATGATGATTATAAGGATAAAATGGGTGAAAAACTTACTAAAATGCTTCAATATACGAAGACTAAGAAATGTCTCGAGGCAACGATTGTGCATTACTTTGAACCAAATGAAAATTTAGAAGAATGCGATCAATGCAGTAATTGTGTACAAGAAAATAAAACATATGATATGACACGTGAAGCTAAAATGATAATAAGTTGTATAGCTAGAATGAAACAACAAGAGAGCTATAGCGTTATTATCCAAGTATTAAGAGGCGAAATTACAGACTATATAAAATACAATGATTACGATCAACTTACAACTCATGGGTTGATGAAAAACTACACTACATCTGAATTAGCGCATTTAATTGACGAGTTACGTTTTAAAGGTTATCTCAATGAAAATGATGAAATCCTCATATGTGATATTTCAGTTAAAGATTTACTTAATGATAGTACGAAAGTTTATACTACGCCGTTTAAACAAAAAAGCAAAGAAAAGGTTTATATCAATACGGTCGAAGGTATCGATCGCGCACTTTATAGTGAACTTGTTGAAGTACGTAAACAACTTAGTGATAAATTAGATATCCCTCCAGTGAATATTTTTTCTGATTATACACTTGAAGAATTTGCGAAACGTAAACCAGAAACTAAACAAGAAATGATTTCAATAGATGGAGTAGGAAGCTATAAATTGAAGCATTACTGTCCAAAGTTTTTAGAAAAAATACAGACCTATAAAACAAGTATATAATACATTATCCTAACAACGACAAAGTCTATCTTATCTAGATTTTGTCGTTGTTTTTAAATTAACGCGTAATTTTTGAACTATTGACGATATCAAATTTGCAAAAATAAAATACTCTCTTCTAAAACGCCCATAAGTATATTTGATTCATATACTATTTTTAATAAGTGTAGAAAATTTGAAAAATTCAATAATATAAAGCTTAATAAAATGTTATTTTCTCATTAAAAGTGATTTAATAGGGAATATAGATTAAAAATTGTCTACTTTTAGTAGAATGAACGAAGGTGAAATTGTGATTAAATTTAAGAATGTTACGAAACGATATGGGAATAATACAGCAGTAGATAATGTAAGTTTTAATATCAAAGAAGGGGAATTTTTCGTGTTAATTGGACCATCAGGGTGTGGAAAAACGACAACACTTAAAATGATTAATCGCTTAATTCCATTAAGTGAAGGATATATTTATTTTAAAGATAAACCTATTAGTGATTACCCAGTATATGAAATGCGTTGGGACATTGGATACGTCTTACAACAAATTGCTTTATTTCCACATATGACTATAAAAGAGAATGTTGCACAAGTACCTCAAATGAAGAAATGGAAAGATAAAGATATCGATCAACGTGTAGACGAATTATTAAATATGGTTGGTTTAGAACCTGAAAAATTTAAAAACCGAAAACCTGATGAATTGTCAGGTGGACAGCGCCAACGTGTGGGTGTGGTAAGAGCTTTAGCAGCAGATCCTCCTGTTATTATTATGGATGAACCATTCAGTGCCTTAGATCCTATAAGTAGAGAAAAATTACAAGATGATTTAATTGAGCTACAAACTAAAATTAAAAAGACTATTGTCTTTGTTACACATGATATTCAAGAAGCAATGAAATTGGGAGATAGAATTTGCCTATTAAATGATGGTCATGTTGAACAAATTGATACACCACAAGGTTTCAAAGATCATCCTCAAACTGACTTTGTAAAACAATTTATGGGAAGTCACCTTGAACAACAATCTCAAAACAGACTGACTAATATAAAAATTAAAGAATTAAATATACATCGTCCTTTAGAAGGAATGTCAGATACATCAAGTTATCCTGAAGTGAATGAGAATCAGAAAGTAGAGGACATTTATCATCTTCTAGCACAAACAGATGCTGTTATTGTTAATGATAGTAACAATCAAAATCAGTATTTACTAAAACGTGAAGACATCTTCAACTATTTAGCTGAAAGAAAGGAGAACGTCACACATGCATGAGTTTCTAAACACGTTAAGTGATAGAAAAGGACAACTTCTTTCTACGATTATTGAACACATCCAAATTTCATTTATCGCATTATTAATTGCAACTATTATTGCAGTACCTTTAGGAATACTATTAACGAAAACTAAAAAAATATCAGAGATTGTAATGAATATCGCTGCGGTATTACAAACTATTCCTTCTCTAGCATTATTAGGTCTGATGATACCAATATTTGGAATTGGACGAGTGCCTGCAATCATTGCTTTAGTTGTATATGCTTTGCTGCCTATATTGCGTAATACATACACTGGTATAGAAGAAGTAGATCCATCTTTAGTTGAAGCGGCTAAAGGTATTGGCATGAAACCATTTAGAAGACTTACGAAGGTAGAGCTACCTATTGCGATGCCTGTTATTATGGCAGGTATACGTACTGCAATGGTATTAATTATCGGAACTGCTACTTTAGCAGCACTTATTGGTGCTGGTGGTTTAGGGGATCTTATTTTACTAGGTATTGATCGTAATGATAGTTCACTTATTTTAATTGGTGCGATTCCAGCAGCTTTATTAGCTATTATTTTCGATTTAATATTAAGATATATGGAGAAGCTTTCATATAAGAAAATTTTAATTACTCTTGGTGCAATTGTACTAGTAATTTTATTGGCAATTGTAATTCCGCTGTTTGCACAAAAGGGTGACAAGATTAAGCTTGCGGGTAAATTAGGTTCAGAACCTTCAGTTATTACTAACATGTATAAAATCTTAATTGAAGATGAAACAGATGACACTGTTGATGTTAAAGACGGAATGGGTAAAACATCGTTTTTATTTAATGCCTTGAAATCTGATGATATAGATGGTTATTTAGAGTTTACGGGTACTGTGTTAGGTGAGCTTACTAAAGAAGACTTAAAATCTAAAAAAGAACCAGCAGTATATCAACAGGCAAAGACAAGTTTAGAGAAGAAAGATCACATGACGATGCTTAAACCAATGAAATATAATAATACGTATGCGTTAGCAGTTAAACGAGACTTTGCAAAGAAAAATAATATTAAGACGATCGGCGATTTACAAAAGGTTGAAGATAAACTTAAACCAGGATTTACATTAGAATTTAACGATCGTCCTGATGGTTTTAAAGCCGTTAAAAAGGCGTATAATCTTAATATTTCTAATGTGAAAACAATGGAACCAAAGCTACGTTATACAGCTGTTGAAAAAGGAGACATTAATTTAATCGATGCGTATTCAACAGATGCTGAATTAAAACAATATAATATGGTTGTGTTGAAAGACGATAAACACGTATTCCCACCTTACCAAGGTGCACCAATGTTTAAAGAAAAATTCCTTAAAGAACATCCTGAAGTTAAGAAACCACTGAATAAATTAGCTGGAAAAATAACAGATGAACAAATGCAAGAAATGAACTACAAAGTAACAGTTAAAAAGCAAGATCCTTATAAAGTAGCCAAAGATTATTTGAAAAAAGAAGGGTTAATTAAATAATATTTATTGAATTCCTGACACGATGAAATGTCAGGAATTTTTATTTATCAGCCATTAAAGGTTCATTGATTTTAAAATGCATTATTGTTTATAATTAATATTAATTTTTTGAAAATTTCAGTCAATTTAGAGGGGGATGCTCAACTATGAAAAGTCAGTTAAATCAATTATGTGCATATGAACCTGGTCTTTCTCCAGAAGCATTAAAAAAAGAGTATGGGATTGAGGGTGAATTATTCAAATTAGCATCAAATGAAAATTTATATGGACCTACGCCAAAAGCCAAAGAAGCAATCAAGCAACATTTAGATGAGCTATATTATTATCCCGAAAGTGGCTCACCAAGTCTAAGAAAAGCTATTAGTAAACATTTAAATGTCGACGAATCACGTATTTTATTTGGTGCCGGTCTTGATGAAGTGATATTAATGATTTCAAGAGCGGTGTTAACACCTGGAGATAAAATTGTGACGAGTGAAGCTACTTTTGGACAGTACTATCATAATGCTATCGTCGAGTCAGCCGAGGTTGTTCAAGTTCCACTTAAAGAGGGTGGGTTTGATCTAGAAGGTATCCTACAAAGTATTGATGATCATACAGCTCTAGTTTGGTTATGTAATCCTAATAACCCAACTGGTACATATTTTGATCAAGAAACGCTAAATGATTTCTTAGAACGTGTGCCGAGTCATATTCCGGTATTAATTGATGAAGCGTATGTTGAATTTGTAACTGCACCAGATTTTCCTAACACTTTAGAGTTACAAGAAACATTTGAGAATGCTTTTTTACTGCGCACATTTTCTAAAGCTTATGGCTTGGCTGGATTAAGAGTAGGTTACGTAGTTGCTTCTTCTGATGCTATTGAAAAGTGGAACATCATTAGACCACCATTCAACGTTACTAGAATCTCAGAATATGCAGCAATTGCTGCACTAGAAGACCAAGCGTATTTGAAAGAAATTACTCATAAAAATGCTATAGAACGTGAGAAATTTTATCAAATTCCTCAAAGTAAGCACTTTTTACCAAGTCAAACTAATTTCATCTTTGTAAAAACCAACAATAGTAAAGCGTTATATGATGAGTTACTAAAGGTAGGATGTATTACTAGACCTTTTCCGGATGGTGTAAGAGTTACGATTGGATTTCCTGAACAAAATAAGAAGATGTTAGAAGTATTAAAAGACTTCAATTATTAAGATGTTCTAATATTTATATATTTAAAAGTTAAAAGGGTGTAGTGCAGAATGAAGATTTTTGAATGAATACTGTGCTACACTTTAATATTTGCTATACTAAATCATGTATTTAAGTTTCAAAATCATTAGGGAGTGTACTTTAGAATGTCTCGAAAGAAAATAGCTATAGATATGGATGAAGTCTTAGCTGATACGCTAGGTGAAATTATTGATGCAGTAAATGAGAGAGCAAATCTTGGGATTTCCATCGAATCTTTAAATGGTAAAAAATTAAAACATATGATGCCTGAACATGAAGGATTAGTGACTGAAATATTAAGAGAGCCAGGTTTCTTTAGACGTTTGAAAGTGATGCCACACGCTCAAGACGTAGTTGAAAAATTAAATCATCATTATGACGTATATATAGCTACAGCAGCAATGGATGTGCCAACATCATTTCATGATAAATATGAATGGTTATTAGAATTCTTCCCATTCTTAAACCCACAACACTTTGTATTTTGTGGGAGAAAAAATATTGTGAATGCTGATTATTTAATAGATGATAATCCAAAGCAACTGGAGATTTTTGAAGGTAAATCAATTATGTTTACAGCATCTCATAACATAAATGATGATAGATTTGACCGTGTAAGTGGTTGGAAAGACGTTGAAGATTATTTCTTAGGTAACTAGAATTTCTTTATAAAACATATAAACGGCAACTTCTAATTGTTATTTCAATAGAGGTTGCCGTTTACTATTATTCAAAACTTTATGTTTTCTTATTTAAAATTGATTTATATTCATGAAGTTGCGAGTAAATACTTAACTTTATTTAAATCAAATACTTAGCCTAAATAAATCAACTTATGATTTTCCAAATTCTGGAAAGGTAAGAAGTTGTATAGCTTTAGGTAAAACTTCAATTTCAATAGGTGTTTCTAAACTAATCTCACCATCTATATCGACTTTCATATTAGGTTCAGTGGATAGAGCAATATGTTGACCTGGAATATGGTCTATGCCCTCAGTAATTTCATTCCAATTCATACTATCTCTTTTCTTAAAAATATCATTTAAAATACTAAAACTTTGATCATCGAATATAAACGTATCAACTTTTCCATCTTGAGGAGAGAGGTCAGTTAAAGGAACGCGTCCGCCACCGATATTTGGGCCATTAGCTATAAGAAGCATAGAGGTATTACCAGTTTCTTCTCTTCCATCAACGTTGAGCTTAAAGTTGAATTTACTAGGATTCATTAGTGTTTTTACTGTTGATCCAATATAACTTAGCTTGCCAAAAACATCCTTAGAACCTTCTTGGACATTCTCAGCATTTTGAACTATTAGCCCTAAACCAACAAAGTTAAGGACAAAAGTATCATTAACTTTCATTACATCATATGAACCAACTTGTGCTGAAAGTAATTGGGAACTTGCATTTTTAAAGTTAGAGTCTAAGTTTAATGTTTTAGTGAAGTCATTAAATGTTCCACCTGGGATAATACCCACTGGCAATTGTAAATCGTGTTGCATGACACCGTTTACCAGTTCATTAACAGTACCATCTCCACCTAAAATAAATAATATATCTATTTCTGAACCATATTTATCATTCTTAATAGATTCACAGTATTTGATAATGTCGCCTTCGTTTTCACTTAACTGAATTGATAAGTGCTTACACATTGAACTAAGTGATTTAGTCACCTCACCAAGTCCTTCATATATATCTTTTAGGCCACTATGTTCATGATAAAACAAGACACCATGGTTATATTTATTTTCCATTTTGAATGCCTACTTTCGTAAAATTCTCTTAGTTTAAGGGTTACCCTTTTTCGAGTAACAAAAGCAAATAATTAGAAATTATAACTATTATAAAATAAAAAAACCACAAGTCGAAAATAATCGACTTGTAGCTAGAGATACGATTAACGAATGCCTTTCATCGCTTTTATAATTTTAGGACTGAATGCAAGAATAATAAATGTAATTACAGCTGTAGTAACACCTAAGAAAATGAAGTAATTCGTTTGACCCAATGGATCTATTAATTTAACTAATGTACCATTAAATGCTTGAGCAGATGCGTTTGTTAATAACCATAAACTCATCATTTGAGCATTGAATGCTTTCGGTGCTAATTTTACTGCTGCACTATTACCAGTAGGAGAAAGACACAACTCACCAACGACACATATGATATATGAGAGAATTACCCAGTTTACTGAGAAATGCGCGTTTCCGTAAATATTACCAATAATACCCATCATAATATATGATGCGCCAGCCATTAAAGCGCCTATAACAAATTTCATTGGTAGGCTAGGTTGACGTTTACCTAATTTTTGCCAAACTGCAGATACAACTGGTGCAAATAATAAGATAAACAAAGGATTTATTGATTGGAAGATGGCTTCACCGAAGTTTGTTTTCCAACCAAATAAATTTAATTTCATATCTGAATGCTCTATACCATAAATATTTAATACGTTAGAGCCTTGTTCTTGTATTGCCCAGAAAAGCATACCTAAAATAAATAAAGGAATAAAAGCTTTTACACGTGAACGTTCAATATCAGTTACTTCTTTACTGCGAATCATAGTAGTGAAATAGATAATTGGTAATGCAATACCTAAAACGAGTACTGAATTACTAACTAAATCGAATGATAGTGTATGAGTTATGTAAGAAATGATAACTACTATCGCTATAACTACTGTAATCATCGCTATAATTATACTGTATTTTTTCTTTTCAGTTGGTGATAGTGGATTTGTTGGTTTCATGCCTACACTACCTAAATTTTTGCGATTAAATAATACGTACCAAACTAAACCTAATGCCATACCAATAGCAGCAATTAAGAATCCGCCATGGAAGTTTTTAACATTAATGAAGTGTTGCAAAATAATAGGTGAAACAAGTGCGCCAAAGTTAACAGACATATAGAAGATAACAAATCCTGCGTCCATTCTCACGTCATTTTGTGGATACAAACGACCTACAATATTTGAAATATTTGGCTTCATTAAACCTGAACCAACAATAATAAAGAACATAGAAGCGAATAGGCCAAACATTGCAAATGGTAAACTTAAACAGATATGTCCGATAATTATTAAAACTGCACCTATTAAAGTTGCACCACGTGTCCCTGTAATTCTGTCCGCAATCCAACCTCCTGGAATAGAAGACATATATATTAAAGCCCCGTATACAGACATGATAGACATTGCCGTAGTTTTATCGATTCCAAGTCCATGATCTTGTATCGCAAAATACATATAAAAAATAAGCATCGCTCTCATGCCGTAGTAGCTAAAACGCTCCCAAAACTCTACGAAAAAGAGTACGCCTAAACCTCGAGGATGCCCAAAGAATCCATGTTGAGGTATTTCTTGAACTGCTTGCTCATGGGAATTATTCGTTGTCATAATATCATCCCATCCTTTCTTCCCCTAATACCATATTTAATTGTTTAAAAATGATTGTACTATTGTAAATAATAAGTTTCAACAATTTTCAAAAAATAAAAATAATATGAATATTCAGTCAATTTATAGATTTTACTACATTTATAAGATAATATGTGTCTTTATTTGATTAATTATAAGCATGTGTAGAAATAAATCAATATAAATAAAATACGCTTTAACGCGTCAAAGTGCAATACTTTTTTATCAAATTTGAAAATAATTTTTTATAACAAAAATCCTCCATTAAACATTTAATTTTAATGGAGGATAGTGGTATTTATCGATTATCAATCTTTTCAGGATACATATCGTGATTCATCAAACGATGTTCAGCCATCTTTTCATATTTAGAATTAGGACGGCCATAGTTTGTATATGGGTCAATTGAGATGCCACCTCTAGGTGTGAATTTACCCCAAACTTCAATATAATGAGGATCCATAAGTTCAATCAAATCATTCATAATTATATTCATACAATCTTCGTGGAAGTCACCATGGTTTCTAAAGCTAAATAAATATAGTTTCAATGATTTAGATTCAACCATTTTGACATTAGGGATATATGAAATATAAATTGTTGCAAAATCTGGTTGGCCTGTAATAGGGCATAACGATGTAAACTCTGGACAATTAAATTTGACGAAGTAGTCACGACCTTGATGCTTGTTATCAAAGGTTTCTAGAACATCTGGTCTGTAATTAAAATCATACGTATTGTTTTGATTTCCTAGTAAAGTAATATCTTGAAGTTCATCTTTTTGACGTCCTTGTGCCATTAATTTAGCTCCTTTAACTTTCTTTTATATTTGATTCTCGTCGTGCCTTTTCAAACATATAGTAACTTGCGCTAATAATAACAACATAACCTAAAGTAGCTAACATATCTGGTGTTTCTCCGAATAAGATGAAACCAAATAATGCTGTGAATATTATTGAAGCATATGTGAAGATTGAAATGTCTTTAGCAGGCGCAAAGCTATATGCAAGCGTGATACCTATTTGTCCAACAGCTGCAGATAAACCTGCACCAAGCAAGTATAAAACTTGGACAGTTGTCATAGGTTCAAATGTGAAAATTGAGAATGGTATTAAGACAACAACTGAGAATAATGAGAAATAAAATACAATTGTATAAGGTTTTTCACGTGTACTAAGTGCACGAACACATGTGTAAGCTGACGCAGCAACTATACCTGAAAATAAGCCGGCTATTGATGGAATCACTGATGATGAAAATTCAGGTTTAACAATGAGTAACATACCTAATATAGCGATAATCATCGCTGATATTTGATATTTACGAACCTTCTCATGTAAAAAGATTAAACTTAGGAGAATTGTCCAGAAAGGATTCAATTTCATTAGTGTATCGGCATCACTAAGTACCATATGGTCAATAGCGTATATATTCAGTAATACTCCTATGAGACCTAGTGTAGAACGTGAAATCAATAAAGGTTGGCTACTCAGTTTACCAAATATAGGTTGCTTATATTTTATGATAAAAAATAGAGGTATAAACATAGCTACTAAATTTCTAGCTAAAGATTTTTGGAAGACAGGTAAGTCTCCAGCAAGTCTGAAGAATACAGACATAAAACTAAATCCAATAGCAGAAATTAAGATAGCAATAATACCTTTTACTTTTGGATTCAATATTATCGCCTCAATACAATAAGTTTAACGTAACTATATTAGCATAAATAAAGGAGCTATGCATGAGTACTTGCAAATTAAAGAGAGACGTTTTATAATAATTACACGAACACATGTTCTGTTAGTAAGTGCTAGACTATTAAGCAACTCAATTGTGAGTAATGAAAGTGATTAATATTCAAATTGGTATATATAGGTTGCATACTATCATATTGAGATTTTACCAGGTCACACAATGAACAGGTACGTCTAAATTTTAGTAAAATGCAAGCAAAGAAACTTGAAAAAATTTTTTTATTCAGAATATTAGTCTTTAAACACGTAGTGGTGCACTTTCTAAAAATTTTAGTTTTTTCGTCATTAAACTTTAACTTTCATTAAACATTCTACTTATGTATAATGAAACACAGAATATAGTATTAACTTTTAAAACCAAACACTATATATAGTGTTTAGAGTTTAAAAGTTAATACTGGGAAATTAATTAATTTTAATGCAAAATCACACTAATTCAAATGATAAATCATTGCAAAATTAGTAATCAGTTACAAATAAAGCAATTTATCATTTAGTATTATTTAAGTTTTAAGTACTATATGTAGTGGTTATAAACTTATAGACATACTAAAGGCATTAAAATAAACTTTCTTTTACAAGAAATAAGAATATTTAGAAATTAAAAATTATAACGGTTTACACCTCTATACTAGTGGTGCTTTTATTTTTTGAGTTTGTGAATGCTCAATATAGACACGACAACTAAAGATTGAAGAAAGAAGGTGATCCAATGAAAGTAGTATATTTCTCATTTTCTGGAAATGTTAGACGTTTTATAAAGCGAGCAGAAATTGATGACACGTTAGAAATTACTCAAGACAATTGTACGGAACCAGTAAATGAACCATATATCTTAGTTACTGGCACTATTGGATTTGGAGAAGTGCCACAACCTGTTCAATCTTTTTTAGAAGTTAATCACGCTCAATTACAAGCGGTAGCTGCAAGCGGAAATCGTAATTGGGGGCAAAATTTTGCTAAAGCAGGCCGTACAATCTCAGAGGACTATGATGTTCCTCTACTTATGAAATTTGAAGTACAAGGTACGAACAATGATGTAATTGAATTTAAGGATAAGGTGGGTAATTTCAATGAAAACCATGAACGAGAAGAAATACAATCATATTGAACTAAATAATGAAGTAACGAAGCGGAAAGATAATGGTTTCTTTGATTTAGAGAAGGATCAGGAAGCATTAAAAGTTTATCTTGAAGAAATCCACGATAAAACAATTTATTTCGATGATGAAATTGAACGTTTACATTACCTTGTGGATAATGACTTTTATTTCAATGTATTTGAGAAATACTCTGAAGAAGAATTACGAGAAATTACTGAATATGCTAAGTCAATCCATTTTCAATTCGCTAGCTACATGTCTGCAAGTAAGTTCTATAAGGACTATGCTTTAAAAACAAACGATAAAAGTCAATTTTTAGAAGACTATAATCAACATGTTGCAATTGTTGCCCTTTATTTAGCTAATGGTGATACTAAACAAGCAAAACAATTTATTTCTTCTATGGTTGAACAACGTTATCAACCAGCAACGCCTACTTTCTTAAACGCAGGTCGTGCACGTCGCGGTGAGCTCGTTTCATGTTTCTTATTAGAAGTTGATGATAGTTTAAATTCTATTAACTTTATTGATTCAACAGCGAAGCAACTAAGTAAAATTGGTGGCGGTGTCGCTATTAATTTATCAAAATTACGTGCCCGTGGAGAGGCAATCAAAGGTATTAAAGGTGTTGCTAAAGGTGTATTACCAGTAGCTAAAGCACTTGAAGGTGGATTTAGTTATGCCGATCAATTAGGTCAAAGACCTGGTGCAGGTGCTGTATATTTAAATATTTTCCATTATGATGTGGAAGAATTTTTAGATACTAAAAAGGTCAATGCTGATGAAGATTTACGTTTATCTACAATTTCAACAGGTCTTATTGTTCCTTCTAAGTTCTTTGATTTAGCTAAAGAAGGTAAAGACTTCTATATGTTCGCCCCACATACTGTAAAACAAGAGTATGGTGTGACATTAGATGATATTGATTTAGAGAAATATTATGATGATATGGTTGCTAATCCTAACATTGATAAGAAGAAAAAAGATGCACGTGAAATGTTAAATACAATTGCACAAACTCAACTACAATCTGGTTATCCGTATTTAATGTTTAAAGATAATGCAAATAAAGTACATGCCAACTCCGATATTGGTCAAATTAAAATGAGTAATTTATGTACAGAAATTTTCCAATTACAAGAGACATCTATTATCAATGACTATGGTACACAAGATGAGATTAAACGTGATATTTCTTGTAATCTTGGCTCTCTAAACATTGTTAATGTTATGGAATCAGGTAAATTCAGAGATTCTGTTCACACTGGTATGGATGCACTTACTGTAGTGAGTGATGAAGCTAATATACAAAATGCTCCAGGTGTTAAAAAAGCTAATAGTGAGTTGCACTCAGTAGGTCTAGGTGTAATGAACCTTCATGGATATTTAGCAAAAAATAAAATCGGTTATGAGTCTGAAGAGGCGAAAGACTTTGCTAATATATTCTTCATGATGATGAACTATTATTCTATAGAACGTTCAATGGAAATAGCTAAAGAACGCGGAGAAAGCTATCAAGATTTTGACCAATCAGATTATGCTAATGGCAAATACTTTGAATTCTATACTTCACAAGAATTTGAGCCACAATTTGAAAAAGTTCGCCAGCTATTCGATGGTTTAGATATTCCAACTTCAGAAGATTGGAAAGCTCTACAAAAAGAAGTAGAACAATATGGTCTTTATCATGCTTACCGTTTAGCTATTGCACCTACTCAAAGTATTTCATATGTGCAAAATGCAACAAGCTCTGTAATGCCTATTGTAGATCAAATTGAGCGTCGTACTTATGGAAATGCTGAAACATTTTATCCAATGCCTTTCCTATCACCTGAAACAATGTGGTATTACAAATCAGCATTTAATACTGATCAAATGAAATTAATCGATTTAGTTTCAACAATACAAACACATGTAGACCAAGGTATTTCAACAATTCTATATGTAAATTCAGAAATTTCTACACGTGAACTTTCAAGATTATATGTTTACGCACACTATAAAGGACTAAAATCACTTTATTATACACGTAACAAATTACTTAGTGTAGAAGAATGTACAAGCTGTGCAATCTAATATTTTAAATTAAATAAAATGCTAGAAATTTCAATCACTGCTAATTATGTTTATCATATTTAGTGTGGTTGAAATTCTCTATGCAATACATAATAATGACAGGAGGATTTACATGAAAGCGGTCAACTGGAACACCCAAGAAGATATGACGAATATGTTTTGGCGTCAAAACATATCACAAATGTGGGTCGAAACAGAGTTTAAAGTTTCAAAAGATATAGCAAGTTGGAAAACATTGACAGATTCTGAAAAAGAAACATTTAAAAAGGCTTTAGCAGGATTAACAGGGCTAGATACTCATCAAGCAGACGATGGAATGCCTTTGATTATGTTACATACGACTGATTTAAGAAAAAAAGCTGTATACTCATTTATGGCTATGATGGAACAAATTCACGCTAAAAGTTATTCTCATATCTTCACAACATTACTTCCGTCTAGTGAAACGAACTATTTGTTAGACACATGGGTAATTGAAGAACCTCATTTAAAATATAAATCAGATAAAATTATCGACAACTATCATAAGCTTTGGGGAAAAGAAGCATCAATTTTTGACCAATATATCGCAAGAGTATCAAGTGTATTCTTAGAAACGTTCTTATTTTACTCTGGTTTCTACTATCCGCTATACCTTGCTGGTCAAGGTAAAATGACGACTTCTGGTGAAATTATTCGTAAAATCTTATTAGATGAATCAATTCACGGTGTTTTCACTGGTTTAGATGCTCAAAGCTTACGCAATGAGCTGTCAGAGAGTGAAAAGCAAAAAGCAGATCAAGAAATGTATAAGTTATTAAACGAACTTTATGATAATGAAGTATCTTATACACACTTATTATATGATGATATTGGTTTAACTGAAGATGTACTTAACTATGTTCGTTATAATGGTAATAAGGCTTTATCTAACTTAGGTTTTGAACCTTATTTTGAAGAACGTGAATTTAATCCAATTATCGAGAATGCTTTAGATACATCTACTAAGAACCATGACTTCTTCTCAGTAAAAGGTGACGGCTATACGTTAGCATTAAATGTTGAAGCGTTACGAGATGAAGACTTTGTATTCGATGAATAATAAATATTAACCTAATAAGAAGAAAAACCTTTAGTTTACAATACTTACCGTGTTGTATAACTAAAGGTTTTTTGATTTTTATATAATAAAAAGGTTAAACAAACTCAATTGCTTAACCTTAGTTACAAAATGACTATTAAAAACTTTTAAAGTAAGTTATATTTCAAAATACAAATGATAGTGAAATTTACATCTACTATTAAAATGTGCTTTGCATTTAGGACACACTTCAACCATCATGTAGTCGTGAATACTCATTTCATGGTTGCACACACCACACATAATAACTTTTTTATCAAATTCTTTCTCAGTCCATCTTTGTATAGAATGCGATTCATGTTCATCATGACATTTATAACAAGGATAATATTTGTCACAACATTTAAATTTAATTGCAATAACATCTAAAAAAGAGTGATAGTGAGTACATCTTGTCTCTTTATCAATGACTGAACCGTGAATATTAGGCATAGATTAGATGTACCTCCTTATAAAATTAACTTTTAGGGTGTTCTCCAATAATACGTACTTCTGTATTTAATTCTACATCAAATTTATCTTTAACAGTTCTTTGTACGTGGTGAATTAAATCTTCGTAATCTGTTGCCGTACCTTTATCTACATTAACCATAAAGCCAGCATGTTTTTTAGATACTTCTACGCCACCGATGCGATGACCTTGTAAATCAGAGTCTTGAATTAATTTACCAGCGAAATGGCCAGGAGGTCTTTGGAATACACTTCCACAAGAAGGGTATTCTAATGGTTGTTTTGATTCTCTTCTTTCAGTTAAATCATCCATTTTAGCTTGAATTTCATCTAAATGACCTGGCATTAAAGTGAACGCTGCTTCAAGTACAACAAGATGTTTCTTTTGAACAATACTATTTCTGTAATCTAGCTCTAATTCTTCATTAGTTAACTTGATTAAATCACCTTTCTCATTAACGCATAGCGCATAGTCGATACAATCTTTAACTTCACCACCATATGCACCAGCATTCATAAATACAGCACCACCGATTGAACCTGGAATACCACATGCAAACTCTAAACCAGTAAGAACATGATCTCGTGCAACTCTTGAAACATCAATGATTGCAGCGCCACTACCAGCGATAATCGCATCGTCAGAAACATCAATATGATCTAATGAGAGTAGACTTAGAACGATGCCTCTTATTCCGCCTTCACGTATGATAATATTTGAACCATTACCTAAGTATGTAACAGGAATATTATTATTATAAGCGTAAGCTACAATTGCTTGCACTTCTTCATTTTTTGTTGGGGATAAATAGAAATCTGCCTCTCCGCCAGTTTCAGTATATGTATAACGTTTGAGAGGTTCATCAACTTTAATTATATTGTCGGGAATAATCGACTTTAAATCATTTAAGATGTCACTTTTATTCAACGGTTTGTACATCCTTTCTCATCTTCTTAATATCATTATTATTATATCAACTTTAATAGTTATTTGCGAAATTTGAATATATTATTTTACCATTAAATAGACAAAGTAAGAATTCTCGTATTGATGTGTAGTAAATGCTCTAATTAATTTAAGTCTCTACTTAAATCCTCAAAGATACTTTGTTTTTGATTTTCATACATACGAATGGCTCGCACATGTTTCAATATATTTTGTTTTTTCGTGGAAAATAATTGAGAAATTTTCTTATCTTGTGTTAATAATTGGTCAACCTTTTGATACTGTTCAAAAAGAGGGGTATCTAACTGTATAATATGTAATCTTACTTCTTGCTTAAGTTCACTAAGATTATTGAATCGAGCCATCACTACTTTTTTCTTATAGGAATGGTGAAGTCGGTAAAAACCAGCATAATTCAAACGTTTTTCATCTAGAGCAGTAATATCGTGTAAATTATTGACTCCTACAAGTACATCCAATATGGGTTCTGTAGCATAATTAAAATGACGCGTGCCACCAATATGTTGAGTGTATTTAACTGGTGAATCTAATAAATTAAACATTATATTTTTGACGTTTTGGTATTCTTTAGCGAACGATTCATTTAAGTCCTCTTTGACTAAAGGTTGAACATAAGTATACATGATTTACTCCTTGTGAATTATAATTTCTCAATTTTACAGTAAAGTCTGACATACTATAACACAATTCATTTTCATAATAAATACGTTTATGTATAATGTTTAATGATAAGGAGTGCAGATATGAAAAAATTACTATTTATTGCAACAATTGTCATATTTATAACCACGCTAACAGCCTGTGGAAATAAAACTAACAAAGATTTTAATGAGTTTGACAATAAACTCAGTGATGTTAAGAAAAAGCAAAAAAACGTTGAAGAAGTTATAGATAAAATACATTTAAAAGAGTTAGATAACTTAAGTAAAACGGATACGACAGATAAAAACAAAAAAGAATTTATTGCACTTCAAAAAGATATTAATAACTATCTCATGCCGGAATTTAAGAAATATAAAAAGGCTGCTAATCAATTACCTGCAAATACAAATGATGTTAAAAATCTACGTAACTCGTATTTAGATACTGTTAAAGAGAAAGAAACTTCAATTAATGATTTAAAATCATTTGTTGATTTATGTAATCGTTCTATCAAAGATAATGAAGATATACTAGATTATACGAAACTTTTCGAAAAAAATAGATCAGAGGTAGAATCTGATATTAATAAAGCTACTAATAAAAGTGATGCTGATCAACTAACATCTAAATTAGAAGAAAATAATAAGCAACTCAAATCTACAGCTAAGAAATATCTCAATTCTTCTACTACAAATTCAGATTCAGCTAAAAAAGCAATCAATAATCATATTTCACCATTGATTGATAAACAAATTAAAGATATTAACCAAACTAATATTTCAGACCAACACGTAGATAATGCTAGGAAAAATGCAATTGAAATGTACTACAGTTTACAAAATTACTATGACACACGAGTAGATACTATCGAAATTAGTGAAAAATTATCTAAAATTGATGTGGATAAATTACCAAAAGAGGGTAAAGATATTTCAAGCAAAGATAAAGAATTTAACAAGCAATACTATGAGTTAAAAGAAAATGTAAAATAGTTATTTTTTGAATTAAATAAAATAAAAATCGATGGTTAACATTATACAGCAGAATGTGTATAATTGTACCCACTGAGATGATTCTTGGGATATGAATATCACGCATATGCTCATAAAATGTGATAAATATTTTTAGAGGTGAATAGAATGGCTATTAAGCTGAGTTCAATTGACCAGTTTGAACAAGTCTTAGAAGAGAATAAATATGTTTTTGTATTAAAACATAGTGAAACTTGTCCAATTTCTGCAAATGCGTATGATCAATTTAATAAATTTTTATATGAAAGAGATATTGATGGTTACTATTTAATCGTTCAACAGGAGCGTAAATTATCGGACTATATTGCAGAAAAAACGAATGTGAAGCATGAATCTCCACAAGCCTTTTACTTTGTAAATGGTGAGATGAAGTGGAATGCTGATCACGATGATATTAACGTTTCTCAACTTGCACAAGCTGAGGAATAAATGAAAATAATTTAAATGCTTAAGTGGCTTGTCATAGACATCTGATAGTGAAGATGTATGGCAAGCCTTTCGTATATTATGAAAAATTCTAAGAAAATATGTATAATGTGTTAGTGAATTATGTATAAGTACATCATTATCCTTAAATTTATAAAGATAAGTGTATAATCATATCCTAATAAATATTACTTGTAAAATAAGTACGCGGATAGGTTCAAATGCGAATCATTAAACAATATTTAAGTTGAAAATCATTTTGAAAAAGAGTAAAAGATATAAGGTGGTTAAGACAATGAAGGTTTTAGTAGCCATGGATGAGTTCAATGGAATTATTTCCAGTTATCAAGCGAATAGGTACGTTGAGGAAGCGGTAGCAAGTCAAATTGAACATGCAGATATTGTACAGGTTCCATTATTTAATGGAAGACATGAATTAATGGATTCTGTATTTCTATGGCAGTCTGGAAATAAATATCGTGTTAAAGCTCATGATGCCGATATGAATGACGTAGAAGCGATGTACGGCCAAACTGATAGTGGAATGACTGTTATTGAGGGGAATTTATTCTTAAACGGTGAAAAGCCGATTGATCAGCGTTCTAGTTATGGTTTAGGTGAAGTGTTAAAAGCAGCACTGGATAATCAAGCGAAACATATCGTTATATCTCTAGGAGGTATTGGTAGCTTTGATGCAGGTGCCGGTATGTTACAAGCGCTTGGTGCAAAATTCTATGATGATGAAGCAAACATTGTAGATGTGAGTGAGGGTGCATATAAAATTAAATATATTAGACGCATTGATTTATCTGATGTACATCCTCAGCTCGCTAATGCCAAATTACAATTAATGTCCGATTTTTCAAGTCGATTGTATGGTAAGCAAAGTGAGATTATGCAAACGTATCAAACGTTTCAATTAAATCAAAACGAAGCTGCTGAAATTGATAATTTAGTTTGGTATTTTAGTGAACTATTTAAAAGTGAACTCAAATTAGCAATTGGCCCTATAGAACGTGGTGGTGCTGGGGGAGGCATTGCTGCAGTGTTAAAAGGCTTATATCAAGCTGAAATATTAACAAGTCACGAACTTGTTAATCAAATTACACATTTAGAAGATTTAATTGAGCAAGCCGACTTAATTATTTTTGGGGAAGGACTCAAAGAAAAAGATCAAATTCTAGAGACAACTACTTTGCGTATTGCTGATTTAACTCAAAAATATCATAAACCTGCCATCGCAATTTGTGCCACAAGTGATAAGTTTGATTTGTTTGAATCGCAAGGTGTGACTGCAATGTTTAACACATTTATAGATATGCCTGAAACGTATACAGATTTTAGAATGGGCATTCAAATACGCCATTACACAGTTCAAGCTCTTAAATTACTTAAAACGAGTCTTAATCAATAAATCTATTTTAGATAATAAAAAAAGAAAGCGGGCTAGAAATATGATTCATAAAAAATTATATTTCTAGCCCGCTTTTAAATTAATATCAAAGTTTCGAATGATTATTCTTTTTTAGCAACTTCTTCAGCGATACCTACGACAACTTGAACTGCTTTTTCCATAACATCTATTGATGCATATTCGAATGGACCGTGGAAGTTACCACATCCTGTGAAAATATTAGGTGTAGGTAACCCCATAAATGATAATTGTGAACCGTCTGTGCCACCACGAATAGGTTCAGTATTAGGTTCAATATCAAGTTTAGCAAATACACGTTTAGGGATATCAATAATGTGTTGTAAAGGTTTAATTTTTTCTGCCATATTATAATATTGGTCATGAACATCGACTTTTACAGGGAAATCCTCATAGTGAGTATTGATGTCATCACGAATTTCCATCATGCGTTTTTTTCGTAAGTCGAACTGCTTTTTATCATGATCACGAATGATATATTGGAGCGTTGCTTTTTCAACGTTACCCTCGAAACTCATTAAATGATAAAATCCTTCATATCCTTCAGTACGTTCAGGCACTTCGCTAGGTGGTAGAAGACTATTAAATTGTTGGCCTAAATTAATTGCATTCACCATTGCGTTTTTAGCGGAACCAGGGTGAACATTCACGCCGTGACAAGTAACTGTAGCTTCCGCCGCATTGAAACTTTCAAATTGAAGTTCACCCAATTGGCTTCCGTCCATTGTGTATGCGAAGTCAGCATTAAAACGAGCAACGTCAAACTTGTGAGGTCCTCTACCAATTTCCTCATCGGGTGTGAAACCGACTCGAATACGACCGTGCTTAATTTCAGGGTGATCAATTAAGTATTTAATACCTTCCATAATTTCGACAACACCTGCTTTATCGTCAGCGCCAAGTAATGATGTACCGTCTGTAACCATTAATGTATGTCCTACAACTTGGTTTAACTCAGGGAAAACACTTGGGTTTAGCACACGATGAGTATCTCCTAACTGGAGCGCTTGCCCATCGTAGTTGTCTATAATTTGTGGTTGAACATTTGTTGCGTTGAAATCTGGTGATGTATCGACATGGGCCAAGAAACCTACTGTTGGCACCTCATCATCTACATTGCTTTCTAAAGTAGCGAATAGATATCCATATTCATCAATATCAGTAGATAACCCAAATGCTTGAAGTTCATTTTCCAATAAACTTAATAAATCCCACTGTTTATCTGTGGACGGTGTTGATTGAGAGTTTGGATCTGATTGCGTATCGATTTTTACATATCTTGTTAATCGGTTAATAATTTGTTCTTTCATTATAAACATCCCCTTAAGGTTAAACTCTATTATTCATATTATACGATTTTCTATAAGTTTTACCTTTGATTTTACCATAATACTGTTTAATACGAGTGTAAATATAATAGATGATTTCAGACACAAGTATACCGAAAGCGATGGCGCCCGAAATTAAAGTGACCTCTAAAAATGTATTTACTGCATAAGTATAATTATTAGAGACTAAGTAGCGAGTCGCTTCGTATGCAGCTCCTCCTGGTACTAAAGGAATGATTCCTGGAACGATAAAGATGATAACAGGTCGTTTATATCGTCTGCTCATAGTATGACTCATTAAACCTAAAATTAAACTTCCTAGGAAAGAAGCGCCTACTTTTCCTAAGTCCATCCCAACTGTGAATTGATAAATTGTCCAAGCTACTGCACCTACGAAACCACAGGCTACAAGTAACTTTTTGGGCGCATTAAATATAATTGAAAAAAGGACTGTGGAAATGAAACTAATTGTAAAATGGAATAAATAAAATAACATTATTAACAGCCTTTCTTATAATAGTAGTAATACAATTGCGACACCCGCACCTATTGCAAAGGCGGTAAGCGCAGCTTCAACGCCACGTGACATACCAGCTAACAATTCTCCTGCTAATAAATCACGAATGGCATTGGTTATAAGGATACCAGGAACTAAGGGCATAACACTTGCAATAGTAATAATATCTTGATTTTTAGCGATTCCAATTTTGGTGAAAATTGCAGCGATACTGATAACTACTGCTGAGGCTACAAACTCTGAGAAGAATTTAATTTGAATGTATTTTTGTACAAAACTAAAAGTTAAAAATGCAGCACCTCCAGCTAAACACGCAATCCAAAAGTCAGAAGCGGTACCTCCAAACATAAATAAGAAGAAGCCACAAGCTATAAATGCAGCAAGAAAATTCATAAAGAATGAATACTGTAGAGATGCACGTCTAAGGTGAATTAATTCTGTTTTAGCTTCATCAATCGTAATTTGATTGTTAGAAATTTTACGAGATAAGCTATTGGTAAGAGCGATTTTCTCCAAATCTGTTGTACGTTCACGAATACGTATTAATCGTGTACTAGTGCGATCATTAAGTGAAAATATAATCGCAGTAGATGTAACAAAACTATATGTATCATGCAAACCATAACTATGTGCAATACGGTTCATTGTATCTTCAACACGATACGTTTCCGCGCCCGCTTCAAGTAAGATTCTACCTGCAATTAATACTACATCGATAACTTTATTTTCATCTATTATCGTGATGGAATCTGACATACATCTTCACCTCCAAGACAATTTTATTTTTTATGAACAATTGAAGTTTACAACTTGCGCCTTTAACTTTCAATAGACACTACACTATTAAGGGGTGAATTTTAATTTTCTTATTGTTGTAGTTGTTGTGAAGTTTATTGATAGAATATGATGTTTTTATGAAAATGAATATAAAAAAACTGCCATACATAGATTCATTTTAATCATAAGATTAAATGGTTTACATCTATGATAGCAGTATTTAAAACTTATAGTTTAACAATAGGGTTAAACATCACTTTATTACGTCCTTCACTTTTAGCAACATGAACCATATCGTCGGCATCTTTAAATACTTTACGTTGTGATTTACGATCATCTTGGGTTAAGTATCCGACCCCTATTGAAACGGAAAGTTTGATAACTTCCTTATCTGGAAGATGGAAAGAAGACTTCTCTACACCAGAACGAATATTTTCAGCTAATTTTACGCTTTGATCTAGCGAGTAATTTCTAATGACAACTGAGAATTCTTCTCCACCGTTTCTGAAGATTTTAAATTGATTTGGTACATAATTTTTTAATAGCTGTGACATTTGTTTAAGTACAGCATCACCCGATTGGTGTGAATAAATATCGTTTACATCTTTAAATCCATCAATATCGATTAAGAGTAAAGCTAGACTTTGATTTTTTTCTTCAGCAATACGTGAAACTTCATTTAAATGTCTATCAAATTCTTTAACATTTCCTAAACCTGTAAGGTAATCGTATTTGTCCTCATTTTCATAACGGTTAACTAATGAGAAGAAATGCCAAATATCTACGAATGTAATGGCAGAAGCAATAGTAATAATTAAAGAAATAGGAATAAGTACTAATATTTCTATTAAGTCATAAATTGGACTTGCAAATGCTAATATTAATAAAATGATAATACTAATGAAATTTAAAATTAGTAAAGAAACAATATCATTTTGTTTTAAAAATGGACCTACAGCACTTACAACACCAGCAATTACGACTAAAGTAATGCCATAAATAATTGAATTTCCAAATATTAATACATCAACTAATGCAACAATGAATGCGGAAGCCAGTGTATATATCATATTTGTATAGCGCCCTAAAAATAATAAAGGCACGAAAGTTAAATGAACGAGATATTCGCTCTTAAATGGAATAGGATATGCAGCTAAGAGTAGAGAAACGAGTGTCATTAAAACTGTCACGTATTCTTTTGAAAATACCATTTTTTTATTTTCTGAATACTGTAATCTGTGAAATAGATAAATACCTGCGACCATGACAGATATGTTGTAAATGATTGCTTCAAACATTTCTAAACCGACTCCTTTGTTGACCATTAGCTATTGTAAGTGAAAACTTACAATTTGTCATCATTTAGCCTTGGAAATTTTGTTCACAAAATGGAATTTAATGTTAAAATAGTCGCTTAAATGGTATGATAGAAAAAATATATTTGAATTGAAAAAGGTTTAAGTATGATAATTTTTTTATCAATGCTTATTAGATAAATAACACGTGTCATCGGAAAGGGCATTCCGGTAACATTCGTTCTAGACTATTGAGGGAGGGGGCGTTATGTTTTATCGTAACGCATAAAATACGTCTGGATATACTATAAATTTATGTGTAGCATCCATCTTCGTCTAAAATTAATTTGATAGAGATGATTACACAAGAAATTTTAAGAAATTGATTAACTTATTTAATGAAGGTGAACTGATGTATACTTTACTACTCATAGCATTTACCATGATAGTCAGTTTAATAATTACGCCCATTATCATTGCAGTATCAAAGAAATTAGACTTGGTAGATCGTCCTAACTTTAGAAAGGTGCATACCAAACCGATTTCGGTAATGGGTGGTACAGTCATATTATTCTCTTTTTTAATAGGTATTTGGTTAGGCCATCCTATTGAGAGAGAAGTGAAGCCTCTTATTTTAGGTGCCATCATCATGTACCTTGTAGGACTTATTGATGACATATATGATTTGAAACCATACATTAAACTTACGGGGCAAATAGTAGCTGCGTTAGTTGTCACATTATATGGCATTACTATAGATTTCATTTCATTACCTATGGGGCCGACGATTCATTTTGGATTTTTAAGTATACCGATAACAGTTATTTGGATTGTTGCGATAACGAATGCCATCAATCTTATTGATGGTCTTGATGGTTTAGCATCAGGAGTATCTGCAATTGGATTAATGACTATCGGGTTTATCGCTATTTTACAAGCGAATATCTTTATTATTATGATATGTTGCGTGCTATTAGGTTCGCTCATTGGATTTTTATTTTATAATTTCCATCCAGCTAAAATATTTTTAGGTGACAGTGGGGCGCTCATGATAGGTTTTATCATAGGATTTTTATCATTACTTGGTTTTAAAAATATTACATTTATTGCGTTATTCTTCCCAATTGTCATTCTAGCGGTGCCTTTCATTGACACATTGTTTGCGATGATTCGTCGAATGAAGAAAGGTCAACATATCATGCAAGCTGATAAATCTCATTTACATCATAAGTTATTAGCTTTGGGATATTCACATAGACAAACCGTACTACTTATTTATTCAATTGCAATCATGTTTAGTTTATCAAGTGTGATTCTTTACTTATCACAACCACTTGGTGCACTCATGATGTTTATCCTAATTATATTTACAATCGAATTAATTGTAGAATTTACTGGTTTGATTGATGATAATTATCGTCCAATTTTAAATTTAATTACTCGAAAAGGGGACCACAAGCAACATCGTTATGATGAGCAACAGCCCCCTAGACACTAATAGAACGATCACGTGTAAGGATAAAAAGGATAACTCCTCATGCGTGATCGTTTTTTTTTATACATCATTTAAATTAGGTCGTTGAGATATCGAAAGGTAATAATTTAATATCTTCTTCTTCTAAATCATAATTACTAGCTGTAATACGGTTAAGAAACTGGATAAATTCATCATAATCCTCTTTTACAACATCTATTTGATAGCTCACTTTGTCGGTATAAAATTGATTTCTTAACATATAAGGTGTTGAAGCGAGCTCGTATTCAAATTTTCCAGTTAAATCATAACTTATAGTGACTGTTACAGGTACAGCTTCTCTTAGTTCTACTCGTCCAATATCGTATATAACGTCTCTAACAGCACCGCTATAAGCACGGATAAGACCGCCACCACCTAATTTAATACCTCCGAAATAACGTGTGACTACTACACATGCGTCATGAATCTCTAATTTTTTTAAAATTTCTAGCATTGGTACACCAGCAGTACCACTCGGTTCACCATCGTCATTCGCTTTTTGGATGTTCATTTCAGGGCCAACAGTATAGGCTGAACAATTGTGAGTTGCATCTTTATGAGAGGATTTGATTTCATTAATAAATGCTTTTGCCTCCTCCTCGTTTTGAACGGGTCTAATATGTGCGATAAAGCGAGATTTATTAATGACATTTTCAATTTGATGTTCTTCTTTGATAGTAATTATCGGTTTTACCATATATTTTTGTCACCTACAATTTCGTACGTTTTTCAATAATATTATTATACACATATCTATGAAGAGTCTAAATCATTTAAATAAGATTTTCTTTTTCATAAAAATATTGTATTATGACAATGAGTATAATTGAGGAGGACTACTATGAAGGTTGCAGTAATGGCCGATTCAACAGGCTATTTACCACAAGAAATCATTGATAAATATAATATACCGATTGCTCCATTAAGTGTGACATTTGATGATGGGCATACATTTACAGAGAATGACCAATTTTCAATAGATGATTTTTATAAGAAGATGGCTTCATCTAAAACTATACCTACAACAAGTCAGCCCGCTATTGGTGAATGGTTGAAAAACTATGAAAAACTTAGAGATGAAGGATACACAGATATCATTGTAATTAACTTATCAAGTGGTATTAGTGGAAGTTATCAATCTGCTACACAAGCCGGAGAAATGGTTGATGGTGTTAACGTGCATACATTTGATAGCCGTCTCGCTGCAATGATTGAAGGTAGCTTTGTGATCTATGCAATTCAACTAGTAGAAAAAGGTTACACAGCTAAAGAAATTATTGATGAACTAACTGATGTAAGAGAACATATAGGCGCATATCTTATTGTTGATGATCTTAAGAATCTACAAAAAAGTGGGCGTATTACAGGTGCTCAAGCTTGGGTAGGTACGTTATTAAAAATGAAACCTGTACTTCGCTTTGAAGAAGATGGTAAAATTCATCCACATGAAAAAGTGCGTACGAAAAAACGCGCATTTAAATCTTTAGAATCAAATGTCTTTGAATTAATTAAAGACTTGGATGAAGTAACTGTATTTGTCATCGATGGTGATAAAAAAGAAGATGGACAAGCATTTTTACAACAACTTAAAGAAGACTACCCTAATGTGAATATTCAATACTCCGAATTCGGTCCAGTTATTGCATCTCATTTAGGTTCTGGTGGTTTAGGTTTAGGTTACTTCCCTAGAAAAATTGAAATTAATTAATAATATTACTGATAAAAAGTCTGAAACATGTAAGAGGATGAGAACTTTAGTAATTACGACATGTAATTAGTAGAGAACTAAATCTTCTAAAGTGTTTTAGGCTTTTTTAGTTAGAAAGTAGGGATTTATGATTAAACATTACGGTAAACTTATCTTTCCATCAATTCAGTTAAATGATGAAAAAGTTGCTCGTATCACGAAAGGCATTATTAAAAAAGAAGGACATTATTATTGTATTCAATGTGGTAATGAGGATAATAGTTATATGTCAAAGTACTATTCTCCCTTTTTGGACAAAGAAATTATTTACTGTAGGCGATGTATTCAATTAGGAAGGATAGATAGCATCACAGACTATAGAATTACCGAAAGTACACAATTAGCTACTGAAGGAGAGTTTGAATTACCATTTACATTGTCAAAGCAACAACAATATGCATCTGACGCTATCATTAAAGCTATAAAAAATTCTGAAAATCTCTTATTATATGCAGTGACAGGTGCAGGTAAAACAGAAATGATGTTTGATGGAATTAGCTTAGCACGGCAACTTGGACACAATGTGGCAATATTATCTCCTAGAGTAGATGTAGTTATTGAAATTAGTCATCGCATCAAAGAGGCTTTTAAAAACGAAGAAATAGATATTTTGCACCAGAAACAATCTCAAAAGTATAATGGGCATTTTGTTATCGCAACAGTGCATCAATTATATAGATTCAAACAACACTTTGACACTATTTTTATTGATGAAGTCGATGCCTTTCCATTATCTATGGATCCCAAACTCTTATTAGCAATCGATACCGCTTCTAAAACAATTCATTCTCATATTTATATGACAGCAACACCACCACGTCAACTTATTAAACAAATGTCTTCTAATAAAATAATTAAACTTCCAGCACGATTTCATAGACAACCACTACCCGTACCTCGCTTTAAATATTTCAAATTAAACACAACTCGGGTGCAACCTCAATTCATTCATCTTTTGCAAACGCAAATTAAACAACAACGGTATACTTTGGTATTTTTTAATCACATTGAAACTATGAAAAATGCATATCTAAGGTATCGAGCTCATATTCCTAATCTCATCTGTGTTTATAGTGAAGACGTATATAGATTTGAAAAGGTAGAAGCACTTCGCCGTGGTGAGCACTCAATCGTTTTTACAACAACTATACTGGAAAGAGGATTTACCATGGCGAGGTTAGACGTTATTGTCATAAATGCAGAAACATTCTCTAAAGCGGCTTTAATACAAATCGCCGGACGTGTAGGGCGTAAAATAGAAGAACCAAATGGACTTGTACTATTTCTTCATGAGGGTGTCAGTCTATCAATGATGAGTGCTAAAAAAGATATTACAGAGATGAATCGTTTAGGTTATAAAAGAGGGTGGCTAGATGCGTAGATGTATACAATGTATGACACCATTGAAAGAAATTATTCATGTATATAATATTTTTAAACCGCCCACACCATTTTGTGAACGATGCGAACAATTGTGGAATAACATAAGAATAACTCATCTCGATGAAAGATGTTCTAGATGTCTTAATATAAAACCTTCTGATTCAAATGACTGTCTGGATTGTCAATTCTTGGAAAAGGAATTCAAATTGATGGATCAATTGTATTGTCAATATCGTTACCAAGGAGTAATGAAAGACGTCTTACAACAATATAAATTCATGCGAGACTATGAACTTTCGAGTGTGTTATCTGAAAAATTGCAGTTGCCTCAAACAGATTATGATTATATTGTTCCGATTCCATCGCCATTTCAACGTGATGTTGAACGGACATTTAATCCTGTAGCTACAGTTTTAGATAAAATGGGGGTTGATTATGTGAATATTTTAGGAACAAATATACGCCCAAAACAGTCTGAGTTAGGTAAATTAGAACGTAGCAATGCTCCAAATCCGTTCTACGTAAAGGAAGAAGACATTGACATAAGGGATAAAGTAATACTACTCATTGATGATATTTATACAACTGGATTAACAATACATCATGCAGGGTGTAAATTATTATCATTAAATGTCAGAAAATTCAAAGTGTTTGCGTTTGCACGATAAACCAAACGTGGTAAAATATAAGTAAGCATTACCAATATAAGAGGTTAAAGGAGAGATTACTATGATTAGATTTGAAATTCATGGAGATAACCTCACTATCACAGATGCAATTCGCAACTATATTGAGGACAAAATTGGTAAGTTGGAGCGTTATTTTAATAATGTGCCTAATGCAGTAGCACATGTTAAAGTTAAAACTTATTCTAATTCAGCTACTAAAATTGAAGTTACTATTCCGTTGAAAGATGTGACATTAAGAGCTGAAGAAAGACATGATGATTTATATGCTGGCATTGATTTAATCACTGGTAAATTAGAACGACAAGTACGAAAATATAAAACTCGTGTAAATCGTAAACATAGAGATCGTGGAGATCAAGAAGTATTTGTGGCTGAAGTACAAGAAGCATCACCTGGGGAAGTAAGTGGTGCTGAAGAATCTGTGAGCGATAGCGAAATTGAAATTATCCGTTCAAAACAATTTAGCTTAAAACCAATGGATTCAGAAGAAGCAGTTCTACAAATGAACTTATTAGGACATGATTTCTTCATCTTTACAGATAGAGAGACAGATGGGACAAGCATTGTTTACAGACGTAAAGACGGTAAATACGGATTAATCGAAACAACTGAATAAAATTTGTATAGACATATTGATTAATATGTGAAGTGATTAAAGAGGCTTTCTATTTTGTATTGATAGGAAGTCTCTTTTTAATTGGATGATTTAGAGAGTGGCCAGATAGGCTACTCTTTTTTAATTTAAGGTTTTTTAGCTAATTAATTGTATAGAAACTTATTTTTTAGAAAATTCTTAATAAGATACACAAACATTTCACTTTTAATGCAAATAAATACTTGATTTTAATTTGTTATTAGAATAATACTATAAGTGAAATTATTAAATAATAATTTTAATAATTAAAACAATATGAAAGAGGTGAGAAAGTATGCCAAAAATAACAATTCTTTTTTCTACGTGTATGATGTTGATGTCAATGTCGCTCTTTTATACACCCGTTAGTCATGCCCAAAGTCTATCCTTAAAACAAACTATGGTGAATCAACAAAATCAAAATAATACTACTACACAATTCTCGGGAAATACTGATAATGCGAAGAAAGCTACTACAGATGATGAACCGTCGTTTGAAAACTCTAAAGTAAATCAATATATTATCCAACATCATCTTCAACATTCTCACGTTGTCAATGATCCACGTATGAACACTCTTCCAAAATTGAAATATAAGGAAGGTACTTATATTGGTGTTGTAATCCATGAGGTAGGTGAAGACCATCGCTCTTTACAAAAATGGGTTGATAACATGTATGCAACATACAATACAGCATTTGTACATGCATTTGTTGATAATAATGAAATACATCTTACTGCACCTTCAAAATATTATGTATGGGGGGCTGGACCTAAAGCGAATCCATACTTCTATCAAATTGAACTTGTAAGAATGTATAACTTCGTAGATTTTGCGAAATCAGTGAATAACCAAGCATGGCTTGCAGCATTTATGTTAAAACAAAATGGAATAACTCCAACACTTGCTGACACAAATGAAGGAAAAGGTTCTGTTATCAGTCATTGCGCAGTAAGCAAATACTGGGGCGGAACAGATCATGTTGATCCATATGCATATTACGCAAGATGGGGTTACGATATGCAACAAATGTATGAATTAATTAAATACTACTATGATAATATGGCGTAAAATCGCATGATTGTAATATACGTGTATTAGACTCGGCTAGAAGCTTATATTAGGCTTCTAGCCTTGTTCATTTTGTTTGCTCCTACAGTAAGTTTTTATTTTAGAGTTGTTTATTTGCATATACTACTCCACTAATCATTTAACCGTTAATTGATGGACACATATCTTTGATTATGCTAACGTGGTTTGACGATTCTAAAATTGTATAATTTCAATTTCAGTTATTTAAACTACGGTTTTTATAATATATTCGAAAATTATTTATTTATGACGAGAAAAAATTGTTTCTATCGTGTTAAAATAAATATGTTGTTGATTTATAGGAATAGCTACAATTTATGGTTGGATTATAGAGTCTAACTAGTCATAACTAACAAGAACTTCATTTTCAATGAGGAAAGTAACAAGGAAGATATTAGTAAGATTCAAGGTATGAGTATATAAGTATAATTTTAATGGTATTAATGATAAGATAAATTGTTGTAAGCCAAACAGTTTTAGCTAAAGGAGCGACGCATGTAATGGGATTTTTATCGAAAATTGTTGACGGCAATAAAAAAGAAACGAAACGCTTAGGTAAACTTGCAGATAAAGTACTCGCGTTAGAGGACGATACTGCATTATTAACTGATGAAGAAATTCGTGAAAAAACTAAAGCGTTCCAAAAAGAATTATCCGAAATTGATGATGTAAAAAAACAAAATGATTATTTAGATAAAATTTTACCTGAAGCATATGCACTTGTACGTGAAGGCTCTAAGCGTGTATTTAACATGATACCTTATAGAGTACAAGTTATGGGTGGTATCGCGATTCATAAAGGCGATATCGCTGAAATGAGAACCGGTGAAGGTAAAACTTTAACAGCGACAATGCCAACTTATTTAAATGCGCTGGCCGGTCGTGGCGTTCACGTGATTACAGTCAATGAGTATTTATCAAGTTTTCAAAGTGAAGAGATGGCTCAATTATATAATTTCTTAGGTTTATCTGTTGGACTTAACTTAAATAGTAAGTCTACTGAAGAAAAGCGTGAAGCATATGCACAAGATATTACTTATAGTACTAATAATGAACTTGGCTTCGATTACTTAAGAGATAATATGGTGAATTATGCTGAAGAAAGAGTTATGCGTCCATTACATTTTGCAATTATTGATGAGGTCGATTCTATTTTAATTGATGAGGCGAGAACACCTTTAATTATTTCTGGTGAAGCTGAAAAATCTACATCATTATACACTCAAGCTAATGTATTTGCTAAGATGCTCAAAGCAGAAGATGACTATAATTATGATGAAAAAACAAAAGCCGTTCATCTAACTGAACAAGGTGCTGACAAAGCTGAGCGTATGTTTAAAGTAGACAATTTATACGACGTTCAAAACGTTGAAATCATAAGCCATATTAATACTGCATTAAGAGCTCATGTAACGTTACAACGCGATGTGGATTACATGGTTGTTGATGGCGAAGTACTTATTGTGGACCAATTTACAGGACGTACGATGCCTGGTCGTCGTTTTTCTGAAGGATTGCACCAAGCTATCGAAGCTAAAGAAGGTGTTACGATTCAAAATGAATCTAAGACTATGGCATCTATTACATTCCAAAATTACTTCAGAATGTATAACAAATTAGCTGGAATGACTGGTACTGCAAAAACTGAAGAAGAAGAATTCCGCAATATATATAACATGACAGTAACTCAAATTCCTACGAATAAACCTGTCCAACGTGTTGATAAGGCAGATTTAATTTATATTAGTCAAAAGGGTAAATTTGACGCAGTAGTCGAAGACGTAGTTGAGAAGCATAAAAAAGGACAACCTATCTTATTAGGTACCGTGGCAGTAGAAACATCAGAATACATTTCTAATTTGCTTAAAAAACGTGGTATCCGACATGATGTATTAAATGCGAAAAACCACGAACGCGAAGCGGACATCATTGCAAACGCTGGTCAAAAAGGTGCTGTAACCATTGCGACAAACATGGCTGGTCGTGGTACAGACATCAAACTTGGCGATGGTGTTGAAGAACTTGGTGGACTCGCTGTTATAGGTACTGAACGTCATGAATCTCGTCGAATTGATGACCAGTTACGTGGTCGTTCAGGACGTCAAGGTGATAGAGGTGACAGTCGTTTCTATCTATCACTTCAAGACGAATTAATGGTTCGTTTTGGTTCAGAACGTTTACAAAAAATGATGAATAGACTTGGTATGGACGATTCAACTCCAATAGAGTCTAAAATGGTTTCAAGAGCTGTTGAATCTGCTCAAAAACGCGTAGAAGGTAACAACTTTGATGCGCGTAAACGTATCCTTGAATACGATGAGGTGTTACGTAAACAACGTGAAATTATTTATAATGAACGAAATGAAATTATAGATAATGAAGATAGCTCTCAAGTAGTCAATGCTATGTTACGTTCAACACTTCAACGATCTATCAACTATTACATTAATGAAGATGATGATAATCCTGATTATGCACCATTTATAAACTATGTGAATGATGTCTTTTTACAAGAGGGAGACTTAGCGGAGTCTGAAATTAATGGTAAGGATTCTGAAGACATCTTTGAAGTTGTTTGGGCGAAAATAGAAAAAGCTTATGAGCGTCAGAAAGAAAAATTAGGCGATCAAATGAGTGAATTTGAACGAATGATTTTATTACGTTCTATCGATAGTCACTGGACAGATCATATCGATACAATGGATCAATTACGTCAAGGTATTCACTTGCGTTCATATGCACAACAAAACCCTCTTCGCGATTATCAAAACGAAGGCCATGAACTGTTTGATATTATGATGCAAAATATTGAAGAAGATACTTGTAAATATATCTTAAAATCTGTAGTACAGTTTGAAGATGATATTGAACGTGAAAAAACAAAAGATTTAGGTGAGGGTAAACATCTAACTGCTGAAGATGGTAAAGAAAAAGTAAAATCTCAACCCATTGTAAAAGGTGATCAAGTAGGGCGAAACGACCCATGTCCATGTGGCAGTGGTAAAAAGTACAAAAATTGCCACGGACAAGCATAAATCACCACTAAATGTTGCAATGTTCAATAATAAAGACTGAGGCATATTCTAATGGCTCGGTCTTTATTATTATTTTCTTGATACTAATGTCATGACTTCGAACTTTTTAAGTTTGAATGTTAATTTTCATAAAGACGAATTTCATGTAAGATATAGTATGATAAATGCTAAAAGCGCTAAACATTCAGTAATAGGAGAGAAAATCAATGGAATTATCTGAAATTAAACGTAATATAGACGAATATCAAAATAATTTAAATCAAATTAGGGGGTCTCTTTGACTTAGAGAATAAAGAGACTAATATCCAAGAATACGAAGAGATGATGGCAGATCCAAACTTCTGGAATGACCAAAATAAAGCTCAAGAAATTATAGATAAAAATAACGCTTTAAAGTCGATAGTGAATGGATATCACGATTTAGCCAATGAAGTTGATGATATGAGTGCAACTAGAGAATTGTTACAAGAAGAATATGATGAAGATATGAAAGAAGAACTTGAGAATACTGTCATTCAATTTAAAGATAAAATGGATCAATTTGAATTGCAATTACTTCTGGATGGGCCACATGATGCAAATAATGCCATACTTGAACTTCATCCAGGTGCCGGAGGAACTGAATCACAAGATTGGGCGAGTATGTTACTAAGAATGTATCAACGTTATTGTGAACAAAATGGCTTCAATGTTGAGACGGTGGACTATTTACCTGGTGACGAAGCAGGCGTAAAAAGCGTAACGCTATTGATTAAAGGTCATAATGCTTATGGTTACTTAAAAGCAGAAAAAGGCGTGCACCGATTAGTCAGAATCTCACCATTTGATTCCTCGGGTAGACGACATACGTCGTTTGCCTCTTGTGACGTGATTCCAGATTTTAATAATGATGAAATCGAAATAGAAATTAATCCGGATGATATAACGGTTGATACCTTTAGAGCCTCAGGAGCTGGTGGTCAGCATATTAACAAAACAGAATCAGCGATCAGAATTACTCACCATCCTACAGGTATTGTAGTCAATAACCAAAATGAACGTTCGCAAATTAAGAACCGAGAAGCAGCAATGAAAATGTTAAAATCTAAGTTATACCAACTAAAATTAGATGAACAAGAACGTGAAATGGCTGAAATTCGTGGTGAACAAAAAGAAATTGGGTGGGGAAGTCAAATACGATCTTATGTTTTCCATCCTTATTCAATGGTTAAAGACCATCGAACAAATGAAGAAACTGGTAAGGTTGATGCAGTCATGGATGGCGATATTGGGCCGTTTATAGAAGCTTATTTAAGAAAAGAAATGGACAATGAAGAAGTTTAATAATTTAAGTTCCTCATTTATTAGTGTTAGTGACTAGTAAATGAGGTTTTTAATTTAATAAACATTAAGTAGGTAATGTTTTGTGTAATAAAATATCTAATAATAATATGTAATATGCAATTTATAATATTACCACATAGATTTTCAGACTTAGAAAAGTAACCCTTTACACCGTTATTGTAAAGATAGTTAGCGTTTTATATCGTGTTTTTGTAATCATTCTCTTTTTACTGTTATATTACATCGCTATAACATTAAACATCTCAAGCTAGGGGTGTGCTATATTTGAACTTGTAAATTTAAGAACAAACTAGCAAAGGAATGACAACTAGATGAAAAAAACGCTAACTGTAACTTTAAGTTCGATTGCAGCATTTTTTGCAATCAACACTGCAGCTAACGCTCAAGAATCAGAGGCGTCTCAACAGGACGTAAATTCACCAGACGTTGTTACAACGAATCAATCTAATTTAGGAACATATATAGTTAAAGCAGGAGATTGTTTATATAATATCGCAGTAGAACACGGTATCACTTTAGAACAATTATATACATTAAACCCAGGAATTCAACCGCTTATTTTCCCTGGTGATAAAATAGTTGTTTCAGAGAGTGGCGTTAATCCAGCACAATTTGAAAGTGAAGAAATTTCTATTCCGCAAACTACATTTGAGTCAACTTCAACTGACGAATCAGGTGTTACTTATGAAAATTATGAGACACCAATCAATTTTTCTCAAACTTCTTATGATGGTTTAAGAAGTATTTCGAATGCGGGTAACCTATATACTGATGGACAATGCACTTACTATGCATTTAATCGTCGTGCTGAATTAGGAAAACCAATTGGTAGTTTATGGGGCAATGCTAGCAACTGGGCAGCATCTGCTAGCCAAGCTGGATTCAATGTAAATAACACACCTGAAGTAGGAGCTATATTCCAAAGCGCTCCTGGACAAAATGGTGCTGGTGCGTATGGACATGTAGGCGTTGTTGAGTCAATAAATCCTAATGGTACATTAACTGTTTCTGAAATGAACTGGAACGGTGGCGTAAACGTTAAATCATATAGAACAATTTATAATACAGGTTCTTACAATTATATTCACTAAAAGACTAAATTATAAAAGTGAAAAAGAAAAAATTAATATATGTATTTTAAACAAGGCTGTAACAGTGTTTATTGTTACAGCTTTTTTATTCGAGTTACACTATATGTCATCAACTTAATAAGTAAGCTATTTAAACTCTTATTGAAATTTAATTATCAAACAAGGATAGTCTAAGATATATGCAAACTAGAATCTCTTACCTTTATAAAAAATTAATATATAAAAATATGAATTTACTTTCAATAATAAAATGGATTGATATAATAACTATAAGTAATTAGACAAATTTCGTTTGCAGGGAGGTATCGTGATATGGGTGTACATCAATATTTTAAAAGACTTTCTGATTTAGAAAAATTAATAAGACTACCGGGTAAGTTTAAATATTTCGAACATAATGTCGCTGCCCACTCATTTAAAGTGACTAAAATTGCCCAGTATTTAGCAACTGTTGAAGAATATTATGGAAATGAAATCAATTGGAAAAGTCTATATGAGAAGGCGTTAAATCACGATTTCGCGGAAGTTTTTACCGGTGACATCAAAACCCCTGTTAAATATGCAAGCAGAGAATTAAAGAAACTATTCTCCCAAGTAGAGGAAGAAATGGTAGATACATTCATTAAAGAGGAGATTCCTGAACAATATCAAAAAGTATACAGAGAACGACTGCAAGAAGGTAAAGATGATTCTTTAGAAGGCCAAATTCTCTCAGTGGCAGATAAAATTGATTTATTATATGAAACTTTTGGAGAAATTCAAAAACGTAACCCAGAACCTTTATTCTTTGAAATTTACGAAATGAGTCTAGAAACAATTATTCAATTTGATCATTTAAATTCAGTAAAAGACTTCATAGATAATGTTATTCCTGAAATGCTTACAGAAAACTTCATTCCAAGAACTGAGTTACGTGAAACGACTATGACAATCTTAAATAGAAGAAATGGGTGACGATAATGATTTGGTATGCATGTGCCGCCTTTTTTCCTTGTATATTAGTGGTATTATTTAGTGTTGTCACTAGAAGTAAATGGATAGGTACATTATTAACGCTAATATTAATAGGTACTTCGATTTATAAAGGTTTTTTTCATAATGAATGGATCATATTTATAGATGTAGTGAGTCTTCTAGCAGGTTATTTAATCATTGATAAATTGAAACTTCATAAGAATCAAGATGATTCTCGTTAGGAAATATCAATATATAGAAAGCGTAAACAAATCTTTTGAAGGTTACAGAAGATTGTTTTATAGTATCTTTAAACGAGAAAGACTTAAATTAAATAACTTATTAAACAAGCATGGTGTTTCACTATGTTTGTTTTTATTTTCAAAAAAATCCCAAGCGAACAAACGTTTGCTTTAGTCGTTATAAATTTGTTAGAATAGTACATAATGAAACTTAAGACTATAAACGTGAGTGTTAAATTTTAAATGAGTGAGAAATTAAATAGGAGGCGTATGTCAGAATGGTTGAACATGTTCCATTTAAGTTGAATTCTGAATTTGAACCACAGGGGGATCAACCTCAAGCGATACAAAAAATTGTTGATGGTGTGAATAATGGAAAACGTCATCAAACTTTACTTGGTGCGACAGGAACAGGTAAAACATTCACTATGAGTAACGTCATCAAAGAAGTCGGTAAACCTACATTGATTATTGCACACAATAAGACATTAGCTGGGCAACTTTATAGTGAGTTTAAAGAATTCTTCCCTGAAAATAGAGTAGAATATTTTGTAAGTTATTACGATTATTATCAACCAGAAGCTTATGTTCCATCGACTGATACTTTCATAGAAAAGGACGCCTCCATCAATGACGAAATTGACCAATTACGTCATTCGGCTACAAGTGCGTTATTTGAACGCGATGATGTAATAATTATTGCTAGTGTAAGTTGTATTTATGGTTTAGGTAATCCGGAAGAATATAAAGACTTAGTAGTTAGCGTTAGAGTTGGAATGGAAATGGATCGCAGTGAATTGCTACGAAAATTAGTAGATGTTCAATATACACGTAATGATATTGATTTCCAACGTGGTACTTTTAGAGTGCGTGGAGATGTTGTAGAGATTTTCCCTGCATCTAGAGAAGAAATGTGTATTAGAGTAGAGTTCTTTGGAGATGAAATTGATCGCATCAGAGAGGTCAATTATTTAACTGGTGAAGTGATACGTGAACGTGAACATTTTGCTATTTTCCCAGCCTCTCACTTCGTAACTCGTGAAGAAAAAATGAAAGTTGCAATTGAACGAATTGAGAAAGAATTAGAAGAACGACTTAAAGAATTACGTGATGAAAATAAATTATTAGAAGCTCAGCGACTTGAACAGCGTACGAATTATGATCTCGAAATGATGCGTGAAATGGGCTTCTGTTCAGGTATCGAGAATTATTCTGTTCATCTTACATTAAGACCTTTAGGCTCTACACCTTTTACATTGCTTGACTATTTTGGAGATGATTGGCTTGTGATGATTGATGAATCACACGTTACTTTACCACAAATTCGTGGTATGTATAACGGTGACAGAGCTCGTAAACAGGTGCTTGTAGATCATGGGTTCCGTTTACCAAGTGCACTTGATAATAGACCTCTAAAATTTGAAGAGTTCGAAGATAAAACTAAACAACTTGTATATGTTTCTGCTACACCAGGACCTTATGAATTAGAACATACTGATGAAATGGTTGAACAGATTATTCGTCCAACTGGCTTACTCGATCCTAAAATCGACGTTAGACCAACTGAAAATCAAATTGATGATTTACTCAGTGAGATTCAAGAACGGATAGATAGAGATGAACGTGTGTTAGTAACAACATTAACTAAAAAAATGAGTGAAGATTTAACCACATATATGAAAGAAGCGGGTATTAAAGTTAACTATTTACACTCTGAGATTAAAACATTAGAACGTATCGAAATTATTCGGGATTTGCGTATGGGAACTTATGACGCTATTGTAGGGATTAACCTGTTGAGAGAGGGTATTGATATACCTGAAGTGTCTCTAGTAGTTATACTCGATGCTGATAAAGAAGGATTTCTACGATCAGATCGTTCTTTAATTCAAACAATAGGTCGTGCTGCACGTAATGATAAAGGTGAAGTTATTATGTATGCAGATAAAATTACTGATTCAATGCAATATGCAATTGATGAAACGCAAAGACGTCGAGATATTCAAACGGCGCATAATAAGGAACACGGTATAACTCCTAAAACGATTAATAAGAAAATACATGATGTTATTAGTGCTACAGTAGAAAGTGATGAAACTAATGATCAGAAACAAACAGAACTACCTAAGAAAATGACTAAAAAAGAAAGACAAAAAACTATTGAAAATATAGAAAAAGAAATGAAGAAAGCAGCTAAAGATTTAGACTTCGAAAAAGCAACAGAATTAAGAGATATGTTATTTGAATTAAAAGCAGAAGGGTGACGTTTAAATGAAAGGACCGTCAATAGTCGTTAAAGGCGCACGTGCACATAATTTAAAAGGGGTAGATATTGAGCTACCCAAAAATAAACTTATTGTCATGACTGGACTTTCAGGCTCTGGTAAGTCTTCTTTGGCATTTGATACGATTTATGCAGAAGGACAAAGACGATATGTTGAGTCTCTAAGTGCATATGCACGTCAGTTTTTAGGACAAATGGATAAGCCAGATGTTGATACAATTGAAGGTTTATCACCTGCCATTTCTATTGATCAAAAGACAACTAGTAAAAATCCACGATCAACTGTTGCAACTGTAACTGAAATCTATGACTATATACGTCTGCTTTATGCACGCGTAGGTAAACCATATTGTCCGCACCATGGAATAGAAATAGAGTCTCAAACTGTTCAACAAATGGTGGATAGAATTCTAGAACTTGAAGAACGTACAAAAATCCAACTACTTGCACCTGTAGTGTCTCATAGAAAAGGAACACACGAAAAATTAATTGAAGATATAGGTAAAAAGGGTTATGTACGCTTACGTGTCGATGGAGAGATTGTAGATGTTAATGAAGTGCCCGAACTTGATAAGAATAAAAATCATACTATTGAAGTAGTTGTCGACCGCTTAGTCGTTAAAGATGGAATTGAGACGCGTTTAGCAGATTCAATTGAAACGTCTTTAGAACTAGCGGAAGGTAACTTGACTGTTGATGTCATTGATGGTGATGAACTAAAATTTTCTGAAAATCATGCATGTCCTATTTGTGGATTCTCAATTGGTGAGTTAGAGCCAAGAATGTTCAGTTTCAATAGTCCATTTGGTGCATGCCCAACATGTGATGGTCTTGGTCAAAAACTAACAGTAGACATGGATTTAGTTGTTCCTGATAAAGATAAATCATTAAATGAAGGTGCAATTGAACCATGGGAGCCTACAAGTTCGGACTTCTATCCAACATTGTTAAAACGCGTATGTGAAGTCTATAAGATTAACATGGATAAACCATATAAAAAACTGACAGATAGACAAAAGAATATCTTGATGCACGGTTCTGGAGATAAAGAAATTGAGTTTACTTTCACTCAACGTAATGGGGGCACACGTAAACGCAAAATGGTATTCGAAGGGGTCATTCCTAATATCAATCGACGCTACCATGAGTCTCCTTCTGAGTATACCCGTGAAATGATGAGCAAGTACATGACAGAACTTCCATGTGAAACGTGTCATGGTAAACGTTTGAGCCAAGAAGCTTTATCTGTATATGTTGGCGGTTTTAATATTGGTGAAGTCGTGCAATACTCCATTAAAAATGCTTTGAATTATTATGAAAAGATTGAATTAAGTGTGCAAGATAGAGCGATAGCAAACCAAATCCTTAAGGAAATTATTTCAAGATTATCTTTCTTAAATAACGTAGGTTTGGAATATCTTACTTTAAATCGTTCATCTGGTACTTTATCAGGTGGGGAAGCACAACGTATTCGTCTTGCAACACAAATAGGTTCAAGATTAACAGGCGTATTGTATGTATTAGATGAACCTTCAATTGGGCTACATCAAAGAGATAACGATCGCCTAATTAGTACATTAAAAGAAATGAGAGATTTAGGAAATACGTTAATTGTTGTCGAACACGATGATGATACGATGAGAGCAGCAGATTATTTAGTAGATGTAGGTCCAGGTGCAGGTAATCATGGTGGAGAAATTGTTTCAAGTGGTACACCTGCTAAAGTAATGAAAGATAAAAAATCATTAACTGGACAATATCTTAGTGGCAAAAAACGTATTGATGTACCCGAACATAGACGAGAAGTAACTAATAAGAAAATTAGCATAAAAGGTGCTAGAAGCAATAATCTTAAAAACGTCGATGTTGAATTTCCTTTATCAGTAATGACTGTTGTTACTGGAGTTTCTGGTTCTGGTAAAAGTTCATTAGTTAATGAAATTTTATATAAATCTCTTGCCCAAAAAATTAATAAATCTAAAATAAAACCTGGAGATTTTGACACAATTGATGGTATTGATCACCTCGATAAGATTATTGATATTGATCAATCTCCAATTGGTAGAACTCCACGTTCAAATCCAGCCACTTATACAGGCGTTTTCGATGATATTAGAGATGTCTTTGCTCAAACGAATGAAGCTAAAATACGTGGTTATCAAAAAGGTAGATTTAGTTTCAATGTTAAAGGTGGACGTTGTGAAGCTTGTAAAGGTGACGGTATCATTAAAATAGAAATGCATTTTTTACCAGACGTTTATGTACCATGTGAAGTGTGTGATGGTAAACGTTATAATCGAGAAACCTTGGAAGTAACTTATAAAGGTAAAAATATTGCCGATGTATTAGAAATGACTGTTGAAGAAGCAACACATTTCTTCGAAAATATTCCAAAAATTAATCGAAAGCTTCAAACACTTGTTGATGTCGGCTTAGGTTATATTACTTTAGGACAACAGGCGACAACTCTTTCAGGTGGTGAAGCTCAACGTGTAAAATTAGCTTCTGAATTGCATAAGCGTTCCACAGGACGTTCTATTTATATCCTTGATGAACCTACAACGGGGCTGCACGTTGATGATATTAGCCGTTTGTTAAAAGTTTTAAATCGATTAGTAGAAAACGGTGATACAGTTGTGATTATTGAACACAACTTAGATGTAATTAAAACTGCAGATCACATTATTGATCTTGGACCTGAAGGTGGCGAAGGCGGGGGTACTATAGTTGGTACTGGTACTCCGGAAGAAATTGCTGAAAATAAAGACTCTTATACTGGAACATATTTAAAACCTGTTTTAGAAAGAGACAGTATAGAATAAATAAATAGCCAATTAGTAAAGATAACGCTTCAAAGTTTTAGTTAACCTTTACTAATGCTAACCAACTTTGACAGGCTAGGACATTAATATTGTCCTAGCCTTAATTCTTTATCATAATGATAGCTTTTAAAATTAAGATATATTCATTGTAAGTTTTTAATTCTTATTAACCATTGCAACAAGTCCATAGCTAATAAAGTTTTTTCTAAAGTATTTATTGAGATATGCAAGTTAAAGTGAGTGTTTTCTAACTTTAATACAAGAATTCAAACCTATAATTTACTAATGGTTAAAATACTCTCCTCAGATGTTAAAAGAATTTGACATTCATATATTTAAGTTAATGGTTATTTAAGAATATTTTAAAAGTTAAATCGTCATTTTAATATAGATTGTGAGTTCATTTTTGATATGATAATAGAATAGAGAATAGATACGAAGGGATATTATAATTTGAGGTGAACCCATGTTAACAACAGAAAGACTGGTTAATACACTTAATCTAGATTTAATCGCCGGAGAAAAAGGCTTAAATAGACCGATAAAAAATACGGATATATCACGTCCTGGTCTAGAAATGGCAGGCTATTTCTCTCACTATGCTTCAGATAGAATTCAATTGTTAGGAACTACTGAACTATCTTTCTATAATCTACTTCCTGATGATGAGAAAGAAGGAAGAATGAGAAAATTATGTCGACCTGAAACTCCAGCAATTATTGTGACGCGAGGATTAGAGCCCCCTGAAGAATTAATTTCTGCAGCAAAAGAACTAAATACACCTATTATTATTGCTAAAGATGCTACGACAAGTTTGATGAGTCGTTTGACTACATTTTTAGAGCATGAATTAGCTAAAACCACATCTTTACATGGAGTACTCGTCGATGTTTATGGAGTAGGTGTATTAATTACAGGTGATTCAGGTATAGGTAAAAGTGAGACTGCATTAGAATTAGTTAAACGTGGTCACAGACTTGTAGCTGATGATAATGTTGAAATTAAAGAAATCACTAAAGACGAATTAATAGGCAAACCACCTAAATTGATTGAGCATTTACTTGAGATTCGAGGACTGGGAATTATTAATGTTATGACTCTATTTGGTGCAGGGTCTATTTTGACTGAGAAACAAATTCGTTTAAATATTAATTTAGAGAATTGGAATAAAGATAAATTATATGATCGAGTTGGGCTTAATGAGGAAACTTTGAAAATCCTCGATACTGAAATTACTAAAAAAACAATTCCTGTCAGACCCGGTCGAAATGTTGCCGTAATTATTGAAGTTGCAGCGATGAATTATCGATTAAATATAATGGGAATTAATACAGCTGAAGAGTTTAGTGAGCGTTTAAATGAAGAAATCGTTCGCAATAGTCATAAAAGTGAGGAGTAGTATGAAATGGGTTTAACTCTAGGATACATTGATCCAATTGCTTTTAGTATTGGACCTGTACATGTTCGTTGGTATGGAATTATTATCGCATGTGGTATATTACTGGGTTATTTTATTGCACAAGCTGCACTAAAAAATGTTGGCTTACATAAAGATACATTAATAGATATTATATTCTATAGTGCTATATTTGGTTTTATTGTGGCACGTTTATACTTCGTGATTTTCCAATGGCCATATTACATGCAAAATCCAGGTGAAATACCGAAGATATGGCATGGAGGTATAGCAATCCACGGTGGTTTAATTGGTGGATTTATTACAGGTGTTATCGTATGTAGGTCTAAAAATCTACACCCGTTACAAATCGGTGATATTGTAGCGCCAGGTATTATATTAGCTCAAGGTATAGGTAGATGGGGTAATTTTATGAATCATGAAGCCCATGGTGGACCTGTATCGAAGGCGTTTTTAGAACACTTACATTTACCGGATTTTATTATTAGAAATATGTATATCGATGGTCAGTATTATCATCCTACATTTTTATATGAATCTGCGTGGGATGTTCTCGGTTTTATAATTCTAATTAATTTGAGGAAACATCTAAAAATAGGGGAAACGTTCTTTATTTATCTTATTTGGTATTCAATTGGCCGATTCTTCGTTGAAGGACTGCGAACTGATAGTTTAATGCTTACAAGTCATATTAGAGTTGCACAACTCGTATCAGTCATTCTTATCGTTGTTAGCATTATTCTTATTGTATATAGAAGAGTTAAGTATCATCCTTCAACTTTTAAAAATTCTGGACCACTTCAATGGCCAGGTAAAAGGGCGTAGTGTGTATGGTGAGACGATTAAACAAACAAAAACCTTTCTCCATAAACCCTCTGTGGCAAGTTTATAAAATAGTGAGATTTCCTAAGGTTTTTAAACAAACGATTATTATTGAAATTTCTCGTTTTATACCAAGCATGCGTCTAAAACGCTCTATTTATCGCAAGTTTTTAAAAATGGCTATAGGTCAGAATACAGCATTTGCATATAAAGTTTTACCTGACTTGTTTTATCCAGAGTTAATTTCTGTTGGCAACAATAGTGTTATTGGTTATAATACTACAATATTAACGCATGAAGTACTTATCGATGAATGGCGACAAGGTAGAGTTACCATTGGGCATCATACATTGATTGGTGCTAATGTGACGATTTTACCTGGAGTTAGAATAGGAAACCATGTAAAAGTCGGAGCTGGTACGGTCATCACTAAAGATATACCTGATTATAGCTTTGTATTTGGTAATCCTATGCATATAAAAGTTGATAGAGGAGGTGACAATTAATGGCACGTGAAGACAATAAGATAATACCAATGATTTTCGACGAAACTTTTTACCGTAAAATGGCTATACAAAAATGGCAACAACAAGATTATAATAAAGCTGCAAATTACTATAGCAAAGTGCTCGAATTGTCACCTGAAGATTATGATATTCAATTACATTATGCACAATGTTTAACGAAAATAAATTTAGGTAGAAAAGCAGAGCAAATATTTTACGAAAATATTGTAAATGATTTTCATGTTGCAGATAGTTTCTATGAGTTAAGTCAATTAAATATAGAGTTGAATGAACCAAACAAGGCATTCTTGTTTGGTATTAATTATGTACTTTTAACAGATGATCAAGACTTTAGAGAAGTACTAGAAAAGACATTCGAAGTGACCTATACAAGTGAACATAAAATTGAATTAGAAGCACAATTATTTGCTACACAATTATTATTCCAATTTTTATTTTCACAAGGACGACTGAATGACGCGCGAGCATATATTCTAAGTCAAGATGAGCATATTCAATCCCATCGTGTTATACGTAATCTGCTTGCGATGTGCTATCTTTATTTAAGTGAGTATGAAACAGCTAAAGAGATGTTTGAAGCGTTATTGAGTGAAGATAATTCAGATGTTCATGCCTTATGTCATTATACACTCTTACTTTATAACACAAATGAAATGGAGAAATATAAGAGGTATCTTAAAATATTAAACAAAGTTGTACCTATGAATGATGATGAAAGTTTTAAACTAGGAATTGTATTAAGTTATTTAAAACAGTATCAAGCATCTCAAAATTTACTTTATCCTCTATATAAAAAGGGTAAGTTTTTATCCATTCAAATGTATAATGCATTGAGCTTTAATTTTTATTACCTCGGAAATAAAGATGAAAGTGTAGACTTATGGAATAAATTACTACAGATATCTAAAGTAGATGTTGGTTATGCGCCATGGGTGCTTGAGGAAAGTAAATCAGTTTTTAACCAACGCATTCTTCCACTATTATTGGATGACGATAGTCATTATAGACTATATGGAATCTTTTTATTAAATCAACTCAATGGTAAAGAAATTCTTATGACAGAAGAGATTTGGTCAATCTTAGAATCAATGAATGATTATGAAAAATTATATCTAACGTATCTGGTACAAGGATTAACATTAAATAAATTAGATTTTATTCACAGAGGTATGTTGAAATTATATGAAATGGATTATTTTAAAAACGATACCTCACTATTTATTGACTGGATTGATCAAGCTGAAGCGATTATCTCTGAAAAAGTTGATTTAGCAGAGGTAGACAGATATTTAGCTGCATTTGTATATATGCACTATAAATATACCAATCACGCTATGACTAAAAAACAAATTATTGATTCTTTTGAAATCACACGATATAAATTAGATAAAACCATTGCTTTTATTTTGAGCATATAAATTTAAGAAATAAATGGTATAGTATATAATGCGATAATGATTAATAACTAGGAGGCATTAAAAAATGACTGAAGTAGATTTTGACGTAGCCATTATCGGCGCAGGTCCTGCCGGTATGACAGCAGCAGTTTATGCATCTCGTGCAAATTTAAAAACAGTTATGATTGAACGTGGTATACCAGGTGGTCAAATGGCCAACACTGAAGAGGTAGAGAACTTTCCAGGATTTGAAATGATTACGGGTCCAGATTTATCTACGAAAATGTTTGAACACGCGAAAAAATTTGGAGCAGAGTATCAATATGGAGATATTAAATCTGTAGAAGATAAAGGTGACTACAAAGTAATTAACTTAGGTAATAAAGAAATTACGGCTCATGCAGTGATTATCTCAACTGGTGCAGAATATAAAAAAATTGGTGTGCCTGGGGAACAAGAACTTGGTGGACGTGGTGTAAGTTACTGTGCTGTGTGTGATGGTGCCTTCTTTAAAAATAAACGATTATTTGTTATTGGTGGTGGCGACTCAGCAGTTGAAGAAGGAACATTCTTAACTAAATTCGCTGATAAAGTAACAATCGTTCATAGAAGAGATGAATTACGTGCGCAGAATATTTTACAAGAACGTGCTTTCAAAAATGAAAAAGTTGATTTCATTTGGAGTCATACTTTAAAAACAATCAACGAAAAAGATGGCAAAGTAGGATCAGTAACTTTAGAATCTACTAAAGATGGTTCGGAAGAAACGTACGATGCTGATGGAGTTTTCATTTACATTGGAATGAAACCTTTAACAGCACCATTTACTAATTTAGGAATCACAAATGAAACAGGATATATTGTCACTAAAGCTGATATGAGTACGAATGTCCCTGGAATCTTTGCAGCTGGTGATGTTCGTGATAAAGGATTACGTCAAATTGTAACTGCAACGGGAGACGGTAGTATTGCAGCTCAAAGTGCAGCAGATTATATCACAGAGCTTAAAGATAAATTAGAAGCTTAATCTACACAATCACATGTAGCTAGGACATTGATGTCGACAAGTAGTCGCTATCAATCGTTCTAGCTTTTTTGATTAATAAAGAAGATTCCTTTAGATATACTAGTATGATAAGATTAATTTAATTATATGAAGTAAGAGCGAAGAACTTAAATGGTGGTGACTTTAAAAAATGAAAAATAGCGAAAATGAAATTGTTAAAAGTGAATTATTAGTTGTTACAGGCATGTCAGGAGCGGGTAAATCACTAGTGATACAAAGTCTTGAAGATATGGGGTTCTTCTGCGTAGATAATTTACCACCAGTTTTATTACCCAAATTTGTAGAACTCATGGAACAAGGTAATCCTTCTTTACAAAAGGTGGCAATTGCCATTGATTTAAGAGGGAAGGAGTTATTTAAATCTTTAATTAAAGAAATTGATATCATTAAAAGTCGTAATGATGTTATCGTAGACGTCATGTTTTTAGAGGCTAAAACAGAAAAACTTATTTCTCGTTATAAAGAATCAAGAAGAGCACATCCATTGAATGAAAATGGACAACGTTCTCTTATTGAAGCAATTAATGAGGAGAGAGAACATCTTTCTGAAATTAGAAGCATTGCAAACTTTGTTATCGATACGACGCTATTAAAACCTAAGGAATTAAAGCATAGGATCGCTAAATTTTATTTAGATGATAATTTTGAAACGTTTACGATTAATGTTACCAGTTTTGGTTTTAAACATGGAATTCAAATGGATGCTGATTTAGTATTCGATGTAAGATTTTTACCAAATCCATACTATGTAGAAGAACTACGCCCGCTGACTGGTCTTGATGATCTGGTCTATAACTATGTAATGAAATGGAAAGAAACTGAGATTTTCTTTGACAAATTAACAGACCTCTTAAAGTATATGATCCCAGGTTATAAAAAAGAAGGAAAGTCACAACTTGTTATTGCCATAGGATGTACAGGTGGTCAACACCGATCAGTTGCTTTAGCAAAACGTTTAGGCGAATATCTTGATGAGATTTTTGATTACAATGTCTATGTGCATCACAGAGATGCTCATATTGAAAGTGGAGAGAAAAAATGAAACAAATGAAAGTAGTACTTATCGGAGGAGGAACAGGCTTATCTGTTCTAGCAAGAGGATTAAGAGAATTCCCTATAGATATTACTGCTATTGTTACTGTCGCTGATAACGGCGGAAGCACAGGGAAGATTAGAGATGTTATGGATATACCTGCTCCAGGTGATATACGTAATGTTATCGCAGCGCTTAGTGATTCAGAATCAACGTTAACTCAACTTTTTCAATACCGTTTTGATGAAAATAAAGTCGACGGCCACTCACTAGGGAATTTGGTTATTGCAGGGATGACAAGTATAACTAATGATTTCGGTCATGCGATAAAAGAACTTAGTAAAGTTCTCAATATCAAAGGGCAAGTTATACCATCAACAAACACAAGTGTTCAATTGAATGCAGTCATGGAAGACGGAGAAATTGTTCGTGGAGAAACCAACATACCTAAAACAAATAAAAAAATAGATCGCGTCTTTTTAGAACCTGGGGATGTTGAACCTATGGAAGAAGCGGTTGAGGCACTAGAACATGCAGATTTAATCGTTCTTGGGCCTGGTTCGTTATATACAAGTGTTATCTCTAATTTATGTGTTAAAGGGATTTCTGAAGCATTACTTCGCTCTAATGCACCAAAACTTTATGTTTCTAACGTAATGACTCAACCGGGAGAAACAGATAATTACGATGTTAAAGAACATATAGATGCAATTTGCCAACAAGTCGGTGAAGATTTTATCGACTTTGTGATATGCAGTAATGAAAATTATAGCAAAGACGTTTTACGTAAATATGAAGAAAAAAATTCAAAACCAGTAGAAGTTCATAAAGAAGAGCTAAAAAACAAAGGTATAAGAGTTTTAACAGCTTCAAATTTAATTGAAATTTCTGACGAACACTTCGTACGCCATAATACTAAAATTTTATCAGGTATGATTTATGAGCTTGCACTAGAATTAACAAGCACAATTCAGTTTAACCCTAATGATAAACATAAATAGTGTTAGTGCAATATTTGTTATGATATGATAGCTTACGTGTGTTTTATCAAAGTAGTGTAATGTAATCTCTATGTCGACCATACATAGATCAAAATAGAGTTGATTTAGGAAGGAATGAGTATTCTATGAGCTTTGCATCAGACATGAAAAATGAATTAACACGTATTGAAGTTGATGAAGCAAATGCTAAAGCAGAGCTCAGTGCATTAATTCGTATGAATGGCGCACTTAGTTTATCTAATCAACAATTTGTAATTAACGTACAGACTGAAAATGCAACGACAGCACGACGAATATACTCTCTTATTAAACGAATTTTTAATGTAGAAGTTGAAATATTGGTTCGAAAAAAGATGAAACTAAAAAAGAACAACATCTATATTTGTCGTACAAAAATGTTAGCGAAAGAAATCTTAAATGATCTTGGAATACTTAAAGAGGGCATCTTTACCCATGAAATTGATCCTGACATGATTAAAGATGACGAAATGAGACGAAGTTATTTAAGAGGAGCCTTTCTTGCTGGTGGCTCAGTAAATAATCCTGAAACATCTTCTTATCATCTCGAAATCTTCTCGCAATATGAAAGTCACTCAGAAGGTTTGACTAAATTAATGAATAGTTATGAATTAAATGCAAAGCATCTTGAACGTAAAAAAGGTAGTATTGCTTATCTAAAAGAAGCTGAAAAAATTTCGGATTTTCTTAGTTTAATAGGTGGTTATCAAGCGTTACTGAAATTTGAAGATGTGCGCATTGTTAGAGATATGAGGAATTCTGTGAATCGGTTAGTAAACTGTGAAACAGCGAATCTAAATAAAACAGTGAGCGCAGCCATGAGACAAGTTGAGAGCATACAACTTATTGATCAAGAAATTGGTTTGGATAACTTACCAGACCGATTGAGAGAGGTAGCTAAATTACGAGTTGAACATCAAGAGATATCATTGAAAGAATTAGGTGAAATGATTTCAACTGGGCCAATATCTAAGTCGGGTATGAACCATCGACTAAGAAAACTTAATGAACTTGCAGATAAAATACGTAATGGAGAACAAATCGAAATGTAAGCATAGGTATTTTTGAAATAAATTCAAAAATACCTCATTTATGTTTAGAAGAGCAGGGTCATGTAAAATTTCATGAAACTACGTTTTATATCGTGTTTTATTAATTGACAAGACAAAAAAGAACGCCGTCATTACAGCGTTTTCAATGTAAAAAATGTATGTAATTTAAAGTTAAAAGCCCCCTCGAGAGGAATTGAACCTCTATTATAAGAACCGGAATCTCATGTGTTATCCATTACACTACGAGGGGTAAATGAGGATAGAAACATTTTTCTGTACTAATAATAGTGATAACAGTACAATAAAAACGATAATTCTAGTTTACAAATCTTATAGTTAAGCGTCAAACTGAATTTTTAAATAGTAAGTTCAAAATTTTGACCATTTTTGACTTTTAAGGTAAAATAAAATTCAACAGTTATTACAAGGAGGAAAAATAGATGAATTTAATTCCTACAGTTATTGAAACAACAAATCGCGGTGAACGCGCATATGATATTTATTCCCGTTTATTAAAAGACCGTATTATCATGTTAGGTTCTCAAATTGATGATAATGTAGCTAATTCAATTGTATCTCAATTATTATTCTTACAAGCTCAAGACTCTGAAAAAGACATCTACTTATATATCAATTCACCAGGTGGTAGTGTTACAGCAGGTTTTGCTATTTATGATACAATTCAACATATTAAACCGGATGTTCAAACAATTTGTATTGGTATGGCAGCATCTATGGGATCATTCTTATTAGCAGCAGGAGCTAAAGGTAAACGTTTTGCATTACCAAATGCTGAAGTTATGATTCACCAACCTTTAGGTGGTGCACAAGGTCAAGCGACTGAAATCGAAATTGCTGCAAACCATATTTTAAAAACTCGTGAAAAATTAAATCGTATTTTAGCTGAGCGTACAGGTCAATCAATTGAGAAAATTCAACAAGATACTGATCGTGATAACTTCTTAACTGCTGAAGAAGCAAAAGAATATGGTTTAATCGATGAAGTCATGGAGCCAGAAAGTAAATAATTAAAAGCTAGAATATCTTTTAGTTAATTTTCTGTCACACTGTCTACAAAGTTACTAACTTTGTGGGCAGTTTTTTTATGTAGTTTTAGCTCAAGGCGTTTTCTCGTTATAGGTTTCTTAAAAATTTTTCAATTAAATAAATCGCTTAGAGTGGGTGAAAAAATCAACATTCAATACTTATAAAAAAAGAGACAACGATATTGTGAAAATTAAAAGTTGAGTTAACATGTTCAACTTGTTTATGAATCACAAATCATGTCTCTTAATCATTTTATTGCTTAGTGCTTCTTTTCTTTTATAAGTAATCGCAAAACTACAATGAATAATGTTAAACCTACAATTGTAAAGAGTAATGACATTAATATCATTGCAATTGTGTGATCAAATGCAAATATTCCATTCAATATTAATAAAATACTAGCAATAATTAACAAAATATAAGTTAATTGATTGTCTTTCATTTTATAAACCTTCTTCGTACGTTGTAATTTCTTAGGCTTTAACTAAATCATCTAACGCATTCTTTAAATTGTTAAACTTAAACTCAAAGCCGAGTGCGTGTAACTTATTTGGTAAAACCTTTTGAGTGTCTAAAACAACTGTTGACATTTCTCCAAGAACTAAACGCATTGCTAATTTTGGCGCCCAAGTTTCATGAGGTTTATGCATTGCTCTAGCTAAAGTATATCCAAATAAGTTTTGTCTTTCAGGGATTGGTGCTGTTAAATTGAAAGGACCGTGTGCATCTTTATTATCTATAGTAAATATAATACCTCTGATTAAATCATCTATGTGAATCCAAGAATACCATTGTTGACCTGAACCTAATTTACCACCGACATAAAAACGGTACGGTAATTCCATAGTTTGTAACGCTCCACCAGTATCAGAGAGAATAAGTCCAAATCTTCCTAAGACTACTCGTGTTCCGAAATCTTTAAATTTATTAGCGAAACGTTCCCATTGGTAAACAATATCTGATAGAAAATCAAAAGGTAAAGTTTGATATAATTCTGTATAACTATAATATAAATCAGGAGGATAATATCCCATAGCACTCGCGTTAAATAAAACTTCTGGTTTTTGAGTACGGCTTTCAAATAACTCATATAAAGCTTGTGTAGACTGAATACGACTAACCATCATGACTTGTTTTTGTGATTTAGTCCAGCGTTTATTGAGCGTTGCACCTGCTAAATTGATAACTACATCTATATCAGGAACGTCATTTTGCCAGCCTTCTTTTGACCAATTGACGTAAGTAATTTTAGATTCATTAGATGTTTTATCTTGTCGGGTTAAAATAGTAATATGTGCATCCGTCTTTTTAATTTCCTTTACTAAATGTGAACCTACCATTCCAGTTCCACCAGTAATTAAGTATTGTTTCATCATTTCACCTCATTTTAAAAATAAAAGCGCTTACCTTATTGATAGTGATTATTAATATTCAAAAATTATACATTTTTTAGCCAATAAGATGTCAAATACTTTTATGAATTTGCATTTAAAATTAAAACATTTCAGTTATAATTAAATTGTACCTTCGATAATTAATTAAACATCTCTTAATTAGTATGAGTATACCCCATAATATACTAACGAAGGTAAATTTTGACTCCCTTTAGTAGTGGATCCATGCGAGCAACGTATGGGTCCTTTTTTATATTTTAAAATACATAAATCACTTTTTACAGAAAATGATTTCAATAGATTTTAAAGTCTCTTTAATTGTTTGATTAGTCTAATTTAAGGTTATTATCTATTAGATTGATGTAATATATTATTACCCAAGTAACCATTTAATTATTACAATGAGGGCTATAATTAATAATGTGATTATAAATCCAGCAATATGATTTGACTTACTGTCTTCATAATTATCATTTTTAATCATCATGTATTTCAAATTATTGTGAGATTTTTTATTTTGTGAATTCTCATTATTAAAGTCATACATTTAATCACGTACCATTCATGTTAAGTTTAGATTAAGAAATTAAAAATATAGTGTTTACTTATGAGTATGATGTTATCATATAAAAAATAGGCAAATGAAAACATACAGTTTTTAGTAAATTATAATTAATTGCTTTTAACGAGTAGTTAGTTCATTATATAAAGTTGAATTATAACTATATATTTCATTCAACTATAGTTATAAGGAAGGTTTTTTATTTTCAAAATGAATCATTGAACAATAAATATCGTAAAAATGAGCATAATAAACAAACTTAAATTTTATTATATATGAATTCCTAATAATTGAAAGAGAGGTAAGTAAGGAATGAGTGGTTTGGCAAAAATAATTAGTACCATCATAGTATTACTTTTATTAATTGGCTTAGCATTTGGAATATTCTCTTTTGTAGACAGTTCTAAAAAAGCTAATGAGCGTCTTAACAGTGATAAAACTGAACAAAATGATAAGAAGAAAGATGACAAGAAAGATAAAGACAAAGATAAAAATAAGGATAATGACAAAGACAAATCTAAAGATACTAAAGTAAACAAAACACAACAAGCTCCACAACAAACACAACAGACTCAACAAACGCGTCAAACACAACAAACACAAGAGACACAACAAACAAAGCAGTCAACACAACAAGCTCCAAGCACATCTGAGAAGACACAACAGACACCAACTCAACAAAGAAACACTCAAGAAAAGCAAAAAACTAAACAACAAAAGGCAGAACCACGCTCATCACAACAAACTCAAGAAGCACAAACAGATGAGAAGACAACTGAGCAGTCTAAGTCAGAAAATAAAAATGATAATAAACCTCAAGAACAACCAAGTTCAGAAGAGAAATCATCATCTCAACAGCCTAGTTCACAACAATCAAGTTCACAACAACCAAGTTCTCAACAGGATAATAGAAAACAACAATCGCAATCAAATAGTAATACTAGCAATAGTAGTAATCAATCTGTTCAAAAAAACACGAGTCAAACTCAACAATCTAGTAATCAAAGCAGTAGCACTCAGGAACGTTCAAGTAATCAAAGCTCATCCAATAATAGCTCACAAAATTCAAAAGAAGATTAAAAAATTAAGCCAACGTCCTTTAATAAGGATGTTGGCTTTTAATATATTATTTAGAATAACCAATATACTAACCAAGATAATAAAAAGGAGATGAACATGATTGAAAAACACCCTATAGTACATCCACAACCTGTATGCGTACATCCATAAGAATATGTTTTCTTAATCATTCTTTTATCCTCAAATTGATGATCTTCATTGGTATGTTGATTTGATTTAAAATATTCATCATCTTTATAGCGCATATCGCTTGGGTCTATCACTTCTACTTTTTCTTTTGAATCTTTATTATTCTCATTTGTCATTTTGTATCCCTCTTCATGAAAAATCTTTGTCAACAATTTTAATTATAATTGAATTAATCAAGGATTTAAAACAGATGATTATATTTAATATAGCTTGGGTAAAATTATCTCGTAAAGGTAATAAAACAATAATTTAAACCTTTTGGAGCTCATAATGAACACTTCAAGGATGTAAACGTTTTATTATCAACTTTAATAATTATTAATAAAAATATGAGTTAATTTGCTTGCAATTTATTATACGCAATAGTACTATTGCAAGTGTAAAGAGGTTAATTTTTGTCCCAGGTGGGACTTAAAAAGTCAACCCATGGTTGTGAGTAGCCCCTCGATTACCTTTTTATAAAGATATAAGGAGGAAGGTAGTAGTGAAAGACTTAATAAAAGTTCAGCAAAAGCTCATACCTGACCTTGTTGACAAGATGTATCGACGTTTTTCGATTTTAACTACTATCTCTCAAAACCAACCAGTGGGTAGAAGAAGTTTAAGTGAACACATGGACATGACTGAAAGGGTCTTAAGATCTGAAACAGACATGTTGAAAAAGCAAGAATTAATTAAAGTTAAATCAACCGGTATGGAAATCACTCATGAAGGTACTGAAGTCTTATCGCAACTCAGTGATTACTTCAATGTTTATAGTGATGACCACAGAATGGCTAGAGCGATTAAAGAAAAGTTCAACATTAAAGATGTTCATGTCATTCCAGGTGATTCAGATTCGAATCAAACAGTTAAAAGAGAAATAGGAAGACAGGCTGGTCAGTTACTAGAAAGTATTTTATATGAAGATGCAATTGTTTCTGTAACTGGAGGATCCACGATGGCATACGTAAGTGAATCTATTCATTTACTACCATTTAATGTTTTCTTTGTTCCAGCTCGAGGTGGACTAGGTGAAAATATGGTCTACCAAGCAAATACTATTTCTTCTAGTATGGCTCAACAAGCTGGTGGATACTACACAACATTGTATGTACCAGATAATGTGAGTGAATCTACATATGACACTTTGATGTTAGAGCCATCAGTGATTCATACGTTAGATAAAATTAAACAAGCAAATGTTACAATTCACGGTATTGGTGATGCGCTGAAGATGGCGCATCGACGTCAATCACCAAAAGAAGTGATTGATAAACTTCAACATCATCAAGCCGTTGGAGAAGCTTTTGGATATTATTTTGATGCTCAAGGCAATGTGGTTCATAAAGTTAAAACGATTGGGCTACAATTAGAAGACCTTGAGAGTAAAGATTTTATCTTTGCTGTAGCAGGTGGACAATCTAAAGGAGAAGCAATTAAAGCTTATCTCTCTATTGCTCCAGACAATACTGTATTAATCACAGACGAAGCTGCAGCGAAAGTTATTTTACAATAGTAATAAAAAGTTTAATACTTTTTAAATATCATTTTTAAAGGAGGCCATTATAATGGCAATTAAAGTAGCAATTAATGGTTTTGGTAGAATTGGTCGTTTAGCATTCAGAAGAATCCAAGATGTAGAAGGTCTTGAAGTAGTAGCAGTTAACGACTTGACAGATGACGAAATGTTAGCTCACTTATTAAAATACGACACTATGCAAGGTCGCTTCACTGGAGAAGTTGAAGTTATAGATGGTGGATTCCGTGTTAACGGTAAAGAAATTAAATCATTCGATGAACCAGATGCAAGCAAATTACCTTGGGGAGACCTAGACATCGACGTAGTATTAGAATGTACTGGTTTCTACACTGATAAAGATAAAGCACAAGCTCACATCGATGCAGGTGCTAAAAAAGTATTAATCTCTGCTCCAGCTACTGGTGATTTAAAAACAATCGTATTCAACACTAACCATGATGAATTAGATGGTTCTGAAACAGTTGTATCAGGTGCTTCATGTACTACTAACTCATTAGCACCAGTTGCAAAAGTTTTAAATGATGAGTTTGGTTTAGTTGAAGGTTTAATGACTACTATCCATGCTTATACTGGTGACCAAAATACTCAAGATGCTCCTCACAGAAAAGGCGACAAACGTCGTGCTCGTGCAGCAGCAGAAAACATTATCCCTAACTCTACAGGTGCTGCTAAAGCAATTGGTAAAGTTATTCCAGAAATCGACGGTAAATTAGACGGTGGAGCTCAACGTGTTCCAGTTGCTACAGGTTCATTAACTGAATTAACTGTAGTATTAGATAAACAAGATGTAACAGCTGATCAAGTAAATGAAGCAATGAAACAAGCTTCTGATGAATCATTTGGTTACACTGAAGATGAAATCGTATCTTCTGACGTTGTAGGTATGACTTACGGTTCATTATTCGATGCTACTCAAACTCGTGTAATGACTGTTGGTGACCGTCAATTAGTTAAAGTTGCAGCTTGGTACGACAATGAAATGTCTTATACTTCTCAATTAGTTCGTACATTAGCTCACTTAGCTGAACTTTCTAAATAATTGAAGCATAGTGTATAAGCACGTTATTCAAGTTATTTAAAGTACACATGTCGAGAGAGTAACTCTCTCAAACGTTCATAATTTGATTAGTGCTCTGTACTGTTTAATTAGATATATAAGCTTATGAGTAAGCGGGGAGCACAAACGCTTCTCCGCTTATTTTTATATAAAGTTTTCCTATTTAAAGGAGGAAATTAATAATGGCTAAAAAAATCGTTTCAGATTTAGATTTAAAAGGTAAAGTAGTTCTCGAACGTGCAGACTTTAATGTTCCGTTGAAAGATGGAGAAATCACTAATGATAACCGCATTGTTCAAGCGTTGCCAACTATTAAATACATTATTGAACAAGGTGGTAAATTAGTATTATTCTCTCACTTAGGTAAAGTGAAAGAAGAAAGTGATAAAGAAGGTTTATCTTTAAAACCTGTAGCAGATGATTTATCTAAAAAATTAGGTAAGGAAGTTACTTTCGTACCTGAAACACGTGGAGAAAAACTTGAAACTGCTATCAAAAATTTAAATGAAGGCGATGTATTATTAGTTGAGAATACTCGTTTTGAAGATATTGATGGTAAGAAAGAATCTAAAAATGATCCTGAATTAGGCAAATATTGGGCATCATTAGGTGATGTATTCGTTAACGATGCATTTGGTACAGCTCACCGTGAACACGCATCTAACGTAGGTATTTCTACTCATTTAGAAACAGCAGCTGGTTATTTAATGGAAAAAGAAATTAAATTTATTGGTGGAGTTGTTAACGACCCACACAAACCAGTTGTAGCTATCCTAGGTGGTGCCAAAGTTTCAGATAAAATTAATGTCATCAAAAACTTAGTTAATATCGCTGATAAAATTTTAATTGGTGGCGGTATGGCTTATACATTTATGAAAGCGCAAGGTAAAGAAATTGGTCTTTCGTTATTAGAAGAAGACAAAATTGACTTCGCTAAAGATTTATTAGAAAACAATGGCGATCAAATTGTCTTACCAGTAGATTGTAAGGTAGCTAAAGAATTCTCTAATGACGCGAAAATCACTGAAGTTTCAATTGATGATATCCCAGCTGATCAAGAAGCAATGGATATAGGTCCTAAAACTGTTGAACTATTTAATGAAGAATTACAAGGTGCACATACAGTAGTGTGGAATGGACCTATGGGTGTATTTGAATTTAGTAACTTTGCAAAAGGTACTATCGGTGTATGTGAATCAATCGCTAACTTAAAAGATGCTACTACAATTATCGGTGGCGGTGATTCTGCAGCAGCAGCTATCTCACTAGGTTTCGAAGATGACTTTACTCATATTTCTACTGGTGGCGGTGCATCATTAGAATATTTAGAAGGAAAAGAATTACCAGGTATTAAAGCAATTAACGATAAATAATTGAATGAACCTCGCTTGGTTAAGGCGTAAGTTTTTAAATTTAATGATATGGGAAAAGGATGAATGAAAGCTTATATATGCTTTCTTTATCTGACTCATATGTCATCATTAAAATTTATTATCTTACAAATTTTTAAATTTAACACTAAATTATTAAGGAGTGTAATGAATGAGAACACCAATTATAGCTGGAAACTGGAAAATGAATAAAACAGTTCAAGAAGCTAAAGATTTCATAAATGAATTACCAACATTACCTGATCCTAAAGAAGTAGAATCAGTAATTTGTGCACCAACAATCCAATTAGATGCTTTAGTAACTGCTGTTAAAGAAGGTAAAGCACAAGGATTAAAAATCGGTGCTCAAAACGCATACTTCGAAGACAGTGGCGCATACACTGGTGAAACATCACCTGTAGCTTTAGCTGACTTAGGTGTTAAATATGTCGTGATTGGTCACTCAGAACGTCGTGATTATTTCCACGAAACTGATGAAGAAGTAAATAAAAAGGCTCACGCAATCTTTAATCATGGTATGACACCAATTATTTGTGTTGGTGAATCAGATGAAGAACGTGAAGCAGGTAAAGCAAATGAAGTAGTAGGTAATCAAGTTAAAAAAGCTGTTGAAGGCTTATCTGAAGATCAACTTAAAGAAGTAGTTATTGCTTATGAACCAATTTGGGCAATCGGCACTGGTAAATCTTCTACTTCAGAAGATGCTAATGAAATGTGCGCGCACGTACGTAAAACATTAGCTGACTTATCAAGCCAAGATGTTGCTGAAGCAACACGTATTCAATATGGTGGTAGTGTTAAACCAAATAATATTAAAGAATATATGGCTCAATCAGATATTGATGGTGCATTAGTAGGTGGCGCATCATTAAAAGTTGAAGATTTCGTACAATTATTGGAAGGTGCAAAATAATTATGGCTAAAAAACCAACTGCCTTAATCATTTTAGATGGTTTTGCAAATCGTGAAAGTGAACATGGTAACGCTGTAAAATTAGCAAACAAGCCTAATTTTGATCGCTATTATGATAAATACCCAACTACACAAATTGAAGCGAGTGGTTTGGATGTAGGTCTTCCAGAAGGACAAATGGGTAACTCGGAAGTAGGTCACATGAATATTGGTGCAGGTCGCATTGTTTATCAAAGTTTAACTCGTATTAATAAATCTATCGTAGATGGGGATTTCTTTGAAAACGATGTATTAAATAACGCAGTTAAACATGTAAAAGATAATAATTCAGCACTACATGTATTTGGTCTATTATCTGATGGTGGTGTTCACAGTCACTATAAACATTTATTTGCAATCTTAGAATTAGCTAAAAAACAAGGTGTAGATAAAGTTTATGTTCATGCTTTCTTAGATGGACGTGACGTAGATCAAAAATCTGCACTAAAATATATTGAAGAAACTGAAGCTAAATTCAAAGAATTAGGCGTTGGCCAATTCGCTTCAGTATCAGGACGTTATTATGCGATGGACCGCGATAAACGTTGGGATCGTGAACAAAAAGCTTATAATGCTATCCGTAACTTCGAAGGTCCAACTTATGCTTCAGCCAAAGAAGGTGTGGAAGCTAATTACAACAATGATGTTACTGACGAATTCGTTGAACCATTTATCATTGATAATCAAAATAATGGTGTCAATGATGGTGACGCAGTTGTATTCTATAACTTCCGTCCTGATAGAGCAGCTCAACTTTCAGAAATTTTCACTAATCAAGCATTTGATGGTTTCGAAGTTGAACAAGTTAAAGATTTATTCTATGCAACATTCACTAAATATAACGATGATGTAGACGCTGAAATCGTTTTTGAAAAAGTTGATTTACACAATACAATCGGGGAAGTTGCACAAAATAATAACTTAAAACAACTACGTATTGCTGAAACTGAAAAGTATCCACATGTAACTTACTTTATGAGCGGTGGTCGTAACGATGAATTCGAAGGAGAGCGTCGTAGATTAATCGATTCTCCTAAAGTTGCGACATATGATTTAAAACCAGAAATGAGTGCTTATGAAGTTAAAGATGCTCTTTTAGAGGAATTAGATAAAGGCGATTTAGATTTAATTCTATTAAACTTTGCTAATCCTGACATGGTAGGACATAGTGGTATGCTTGAACCTACAATTAAGGCAATTGAAGCTGTAGATGAATGTCTAGGCGAAGTTGTTGATAAGATTCTTGAAATGGACGGTCATGCTATCATCACTGCTGACCATGGTAACTCTGATCAAGTGTTAACAGATGATGATGAACCAATGACTACGCACACTACAAATCCAGTTCCAGTAATTGTAACTAAAGAAGGCGTAACTTTACGTGAAACAGGACGTTTAGGAGATTTAGCTCCTACACTATTAGACTTGTTAAATGTAGAACAACCTTCTGATATGACTGGTGAATCATTAATTAATCACTAATACAGAATTTAGGTGTTAAATTAAGGGAGGAAATTTAGTACTCTCGCATTTTACAACCTTGCTAATAAATTATTTTAATAAAATTATAAATAGGGCTATAATAGCTTTATAATATATTTAAAGGAGATATTAAACATGCCAATTATTACAGATGTTTACGCTCGCGAAGTCTTAGACTCACGTGGTAATCCAACAGTTGAAGTTGAAGTACTTACTGAAAGTGGTGCTTTCGGTCGTGCATTAGTACCATCAGGTGCTTCTACTGGTGAACACGAAGCAGTTGAATTACGTGATGGAGACAAATCACGTTATTTAGGAAAAGGTGTTACTAAAGCAGTAGAAAACGTTAATGAAATCATTGCACCAGAAATTGTTGAAGGTGAATTTTCAGTATTAGATCAAGTATCTATCGACAAAATGATGATTCAATTAGACGGTACAAATAATAAAGGTAAATTAGGCGCTAATGCTATTTTAGGTGTTTCAATCGCAGTAGCACGTGCAGCAGCTGACTTATTAGGTCAACCTTTATATAAATATTTAGGTGGATTCAATGGTAAACAATTACCAGTTCCAATGATGAACATCGTTAACGGTGGTTCACACTCTGATGCACCAATCGCTTTCCAAGAGTTTATGATTTTACCAGTTGGTGCTGAATCATTTAAAGAATCATTACGTTGGGGTGCTGAAATCTTCCACAACTTAAAATCTATCCTTAGTGAACGCGGTTTAGAAACTGCAGTTGGTGACGAAGGTGGATTCGCTCCTAAATTTGAAGGTACTGAAGATGCTGTTGAAACAATCATCAAAGCTATCGAAAAAGCTGGTTATAAACCAGGTGAAGATGTATTCTTAGGATTTGACTGTGCTTCTTCTGAATTCTATGAAAATGGCGTATATGATTACACTAAATTCGAAGGTGAACACGGTGCTAAACGTAGCGCAGCAGAACAAGTTGACTACTTAGAAGAATTAATTGGTAAATATCCAATCATCACTATCGAAGATGGTATGGATGAAAACGATTGGGAAGGTTGGAAGCAATTAACTGATCGTATCGGTGATAAAGTACAATTAGTAGGTGACGATTTATTCGTTACAAATACAGAAATCTTATCAAGAGGTATTGACCAAGGTATTGGTAACTCTATCTTAATTAAAGTTAACCAAATCGGTACTTTAACTGAAACATTTGAAGCAATTGAAATGGCTCAAAAAGCTGGTTACACAGCTGTAGTTTCACACCGTTCAGGTGAAACTGAAGATACTACTATTGCTGACATTGCAGTTGCTACTAACGCAGGTCAAATTAAAACTGGTTCATTATCAAGAACTGACCGTATTGCTAAGTATAATCAATTATTACGTATTGAAGATGAATTATACGAAACAGCTAAATTTGATGGAATTAAATCTTTCTACAATTTAGACAAATAATATCTCTAATATTAAATAAATGAGTTCACGCTTTAATCTTTAGGTTTCACGCCCTAAAGAACTTATAGACCCGTTACAGAGTTGAGGCTGTAATGGGTCTTTTTAATACTTTTATTACATCGTATCTCGTTTAATTTAACCCATTAAACTGATATAATAGTTAAAGTAATTTTAAAAAGGAGTACCATTATGGAAGATATAACAGATTCAAATGTTAGAGAAAAAAGATCTGGCCGCTTAATAGCAATGAGTTCTTTATTATTTTGTATTTTATTAATCATTCATCATTTTGTAGTTTTAGATGTAACAACCGCTAAATCATTGCTATCTTTAGCTGGTCAAAAGACTTCTGACACTGCAGTACATAATATTCTAAATAGTGATAGATATACAGGCGTAATGTACATTCTTGCATACTTAGCAGGAGTCGTGGCACTTTGGAATCGCCATCCATATTTATGGTGGTTTATGTTTGCTGTATATATTTCTAATGCATTATTCACACTTGTTAATTTATACATGTTTGTTCAAGCCATTTTGGATGTTAAAAATGTTGTCGCAGTTTTACCTATACTCATTGTTGTAATTGGCTCTATTATTTTAGCGATTTATATGTTAGTTGTTTCGATAGCTAGAAAAAGTACTTTTAATAGATAGAAGTTTGATAACTCTATTAGAGATGTGTTATAATTCGTCTCGTATATAATGAACGGAGGACAATTTTTATGCATACATTAATCATCGTTTTATTAATTATAGATTGTATTGCATTAGTGACTGTTGTATTACTCCAAGAAGGTAAAAGTAATGGACTTTCAGGTGCTATTAGTGGTGGCGCGGAACAGTTATTTGGTAAACAAAAACAACGTGGCGTCGATTTATTCTTGCATAGATTAACAATTATTTTAGCTATTATTTTCTTCGTACTTATGTTCTGTATCAGTTACTTAGGTATGTAAGCCATAAGATAATGTATTAATGAAGTTAATGAATCTTAACCAAGTCTGATAGAAGATGTGATTAACAAGAACTATAATAACTCACATATACTATCAGCCTGAGTCCGACGATATACTTGTCGGGCTTTTTTATTTTATAATGTATTATAATGATGTTTTTAATACCTATATATAAGGGAATAGTTCAAAGACGCTTAATAAGCATTATTGAAGTTCTTTTTATAATGAAAATTATGCTAATAGTAACCTGAAAGCAGACAAGATTAAATATAAAGAAATGAGTTCTCAATAAAAAAGGGAGAGGGATTCTAACCATGCAAATTAAACTACCAAGACCATTCTTTTTTGAAGAAGGGAAACGAGCTGTGTTATTATTACACGGTTTCACTGGCAACTCAGCTGATGTGAGACAATTAGGTCGTTATCTTCAGAAACAGGGTTATACATCTTATGCACCTCAATATGAAGGGCATGCAGCACCGCCGGAGGAAATTTTAAAATCTAGCCCATATGTATGGTTTAAGGATGTTTTAGATGGTTATGACTACCTGGTTGAACAAGGCTATGATGAAATAGCAGTAGCAGGTTTATCACTAGGTGGGGTCTTCGCATTGAAATTAAGCTTAAATCGTGATGTGAAGGGTATTATAACGATGTGTGCTCCTATGGATGGCAAGACGGAAGACACTATTTATGATGGATTCCTTGATTATGCTCGTAATTTTAAAAAATATGAAGGCAAAGATCAGGAAACAATTGATAAAGAAATGAAAGACTTCCATCCTACTGAGACGCTTAAAGAACTTAGTGAAACTTTACTTCGTGGTAAAGAACAAGTAGACGAGGTTATTGAGCCTATTCTTGTTATACAAGCAGAACAAGATAAAATGATTGATCCTCAATCAGCGAATTATATATATGAACATGTTGATTCTGATGAAAAGGATATCAAATGGTATCATGAATCAGGACATGTAATTACAATTGATAAAGAAAAAGAACAAGTTTTTGAAGATGTATATCAATTTTTAGAATCATTAGATTGGACAGAATAATTAATTTAAAAGTAAGAAAGGAGGGGCATAATGAATTTAAAGCAATCCATCGAAGAAATAATTAAACAACCTGACTATGAACCCATGTCAGTGTCAGATTTTCAAGATGCGTTAGGTTTAAATAGTGCCGACTCATTTAGAGATTTAATTAAGGTGCTCGTTGAACTAGAACAAACGGGTTTAATCGAACGAACTAAGACAGATAGATATCAAAGAAAAGAATCAAGTAAGTCCAATTCTAAATTAATCAAAGGAACTTTAAGTCAGAATAAAAAAGGATTCGCTTTTCTTCGACCAGAAGATGATGAAATGGAAGACGTCTTCATTCCTCCAACAAAAATTAATCGAGCGCTAGATGGCGATACAGTAATTGTAGAACTTCAAAAATCTAGAGGAGAACATAAAGGTAAAGTTGAAGGTGAAGTTAAATCAATTGAGAAACATTCTGTAACTCAAGTGGTAGGAACATATAGTGAAGCAAAACATTTCGGTTTTGTTATTCCAGATGATAAACGAATTATGCAAGATATCTTCATTCCTAAAGGTCAAAGTTTAGGTGCTGTAGATGGACATAAAGTACTCGTGCAGATTACTAAATATGCTGATGGTACAGACAACCCAGAAGGTCATATTTCAGCAATACTAGGTCATAAAAATGATCCAGGTGTAGATATTTTATCTATCATTTACCAACATGGGATAGAAATTGAGTTTCCAGATAACGTACTTAAAGAAGCGGAAGATGTTCCTGAAGAAATTGAACCATCTGAAATTGAAGGTCGTCGTGATTTAAGAAATGATTTAACAATAACTATAGATGGTGCAGATGCTAAAGACTTGGATGATGCCATAGCAGTTAAGAAATTAAAGAATGGCAATACTGAATTGACTGTAAGTATCGCAGATGTAAGTTACTATGTGAAGGAAGATTCAGCTTTAGATAAGGAAGCATATGATAGAGCGACAAGCGTTTATTTAGTAGACCGAGTGATTCCAATGATTCCTCATCGTTTAAGTAATGGTATATGTTCATTGAATCCTGAAGTCGACCGCTTAACGTTAAGTTGTCGTATGGAAATTAATGCACGTGGCGAAGTCGTTAATCATGAAATATTTGATAGTGTGATTCATTCTAATTATCGTATGACTTATGATGCTGTAAATAAAATTATTACAGATCAAGATCCTCAAGTGCGTGCACAATATAAAGATTTGACGCCGATGCTTGATTTAGCGCAAGATTTATCTAATCGTTTAATCCAAATGCGACGTCGTCGTGGTGAAATTGACTTTGATATTAATGAGGCTAAAGTACTAGTAAATGAAGAAGGTATTCCTACAGATGTTCAAATGCGTGAACGTGGTGAAGGTGAACGTTTAATCGAATCATTCATGCTAGCTGCTAATGAAACAGTGGCAGAGCATTTCAATAAAATGGAAGTACCATTTATCTATCGAGTTCATGAGCAACCTAAGTCAGATCGCTTAAGACAATTCTTCGACTTTATTACTAATTTCGGTATTATGATTAAAGGTACTGGTGAAGATATTCATCCTACAACTTTACAAAACATTCAAGAAGAAGTTGAAGGTCGACCAGAGCAAATGGTTATTTCAACAATGATGTTGCGTTCAATGCAACAAGCACATTATGACGATGTAAACCTTGGACACTTCGGCTTATCTGCCGAGTATTATACGCACTTTACATCTCCAATCCGTCGTTATCCTGATTTAACGGTGCATAGATTGATTCGCAAATATCTAATAGAGAACTCTATGGATAAAAAGGAATTACGACATTGGGAAGATACGTTGCCAGAACTTGCTGAACACACGTCTCAACGCGAGCGTCGTGCTATAGAGGCAGAACGTGATACAGATGAATTGAAGAAAGCTGAATATATGATTCAACATATTGGCGATGAATTTGAAGGTATCATTAGTTCAGTTGCTAACTTTGGTATGTTTATTGAATTGCCTAATACAATTGAAGGTATGGTTCATATTGCTAATATGACTGATGATTACTATAATTTTGATGAACGCCAAATGGCTCTTATAGGTGAACGCCAAGCGAAGGTGTTCCGCATTGGTGATGAAGTGAAAGTCAAAGTCACTCATGTTGATGTAGACGAACGCATGATTGATTTTCAAATTGTGGGTATGCCTTTACCTAAAAATGATAAATCCCAACGTCCAGCACGTGGTAAAACAATTCAAGCAAAAACACGTGGTAAGTCATTAGATAAGTCTAAAGATGACAATAATGGCAAAGGCAATAAAAAGAAACGCAAGCAACGTAAAGGTAAGAATGCACGTAAAAAAGATAAACAAGGTAAAACAAATCATAAACCATTCTATAAAGATAAAAGCGTGAAAAAGAAATCACGCCGTAAGAAAAAATAGTCATCAAAGATGAGGTGAGTATGAATGGCTAAGAAAAAAACTAAATCACCAGGTACTTTAGCGGAGAATCGTAAAGCAAGACATGATTATAACATTGAAGATACGGTTGAAGCGGGTATTGCACTGCAAGGTACCGAAATCAAGTCTATACGACGTGGAAGTGCGAACTTGAAAGATAGTTATGCTCAAGTTAAACGTGGTGAAATGTATTTAAATAATATGCATATTGCTCCATATGAAGAAGGTAATAGATTTAATCATGATCCTTTACGTTCTCGTAAATTATTATTGCATAAGCGTGAAATTATTAAATTAGGAGAACGTACACGAGAAATTGGCTATTCTCTAATCCCATTAAAACTTTATTTAAAGCATGGACAATGTAAAGTTTTATTAGGCGTTGCACGAGGTAAGAAAATTCACGATAAACGTCAAGCTTTAAAAGATAAAGCGATGAAACGTGATGTCGATCGTGCGATAAAAGCCCGTTATTAAGCATGCGTATTGCTTAAACGGGTGCCATTTGGTATGATTAATGATGTTGTTATTTAAATGAATGATGCATATTGTCATACCAAATTGTTTGTATTATTATTTGTCATTAATATTATTTCGGGGGCGTTTTTGGATTCGACAGGGGTCCCTCGAGCACACTAAGCGTGTCGGAGGGTTGTCTCCGACATCAACACATTTCAGTAAATATAACTGACAAATCAAACAATAATTTCGCAGTAGCTGCGTAATAGCACACTGCATCGCCTAACAGCATCTCCTACGTGCTGTTAACGCGATTCAACCCTAGTAGGATATGCTAAACACTGCCGTTTGAAGTCTGTTTAGATGAATATTAATCAAACTAGCATAATACTGGTTGTCTGTTGCTTACTATTATGCGAAATGAATCAATAGACTACACACGTAGAAAGGTGTGTATCAGGACCTCTGGACGCGGGTTCGAATCCCGCCGTCTCCATATTATTGAAACCCGCAGCCTATATGGTTGTGGGTTTTATTTTTATACTTATTATTTTAATTAACTGTATTTTTAAAAGATTAGGGGAATTCATATGTCATTAACTAGAAGAAAAATTGAGAAAAAAGATTATCATAAGGTATTAGATATTTGGGAGAAGTCTGTAATTAGCACTCATGATTTTTTAAAAGAAAAAGATAGATTAGAGTTAAAAACTGAAATACCGAATTATTTAAATGATGTTGAAGCTTATTTTTGGTGTGATGACGAGGAAATTATTGGGTTCTCAGGTACAAACGACCAAAACCTAGAAATGTTGTTCATAGATCCTAAGTATTTCAGAAAGGGCTATGGAACTCAAATACTTCAAACTCTAATTCGTGAACACCAAGTAAGATATGTAGAAGTTAATAAAGATAATTATAACGCGGTTAAGTTCTATCAAAAGAATGGTTTTGAAAAATATAAAGAATCTCTAAAAGATCAACAAGGAAGAGATTATCCTATATATTATCTTAAGTTATAATTAAGTGATTCTTAAGTTCAATATAAATATTGAATGTGAATATTAAACGGAAAGTTTGATTTATTTGTAAAAAAAGTCATGGATGCTAAGTAAAGGTATAGCATTCATGACTTTTTGTGATTCTAAAATCCTCTTTGGGTATTAGTATTTGTTTGTCCTTGTGAGTTATTCATGCCTTGGCTATTATTTGCAGATTGGTTGTTGCCAGTTGAATATTGTTGTTGATTATTCTGTGATGGTTGTTGTCTTTGGGAATTATTTTGTTGTGTATTGTTAGTTTGATTTTGTTGTTGATTTTGTTGTTGGTTTTGTGAATTAGCTTGATTGTTATACGAATTTTGGTTATTGCCGTTAGTATTGTTAGCGTTATTAGCATTATTATTTTGAGGTTGATTTGAAGTATTGTTTGCTTGTGATGCGCTATTAGATGATTGTTGATTAGCTTGTTTATTTTTAGGTTTTGAATCCTTACTTTTTGAACTTTTATCTTTGCTTTTCTTACCTAATTTACTGTCTTTGATGTTATCTTTAGCGTTATTAACTTTTTTATCACCTTTTGAATCTTTTTTATCCGACTTTTTAGATTCCGTTTTTGAACTGTTTTTATCTGAATCTTTTTTATCTGAATGATCACTATGACTACATGCACTTAGCACTAAAAAGCTTGATAATAATACGGCAAAAAATTTCTTCATTAAAATTTCACTCCTAAAATAATGATTTTATTGTGATAATTTTTCTTTACCCAAAATCGTTAAATCTAATTTAAAATTAATGTAAAATTTTAAAAGAGTTATTTATAAATGAAATAAAAAAGCCCCTCTATTGAAAGAGGGGAAGATAATTAATTATTTTTTGTTACCAAATAAACCTTTGAAGAATTCGATTGCTTTTTTGATTAAGTTAACGATGAACATTTGACTCACCTCCTATGTATTTGTTAGCTGTAGTATATTATTATTAGAGAAATTTTTGTTAATTATTTCAAAAGTAGTAAAAAATTATTCATAAATGTAGTTTTTTAGTATATATTTAATAACTTTGAATTCTTTTCTGTTAATTCTAAAAATTAATAACAAATTTATTCAATATTTATTATAATAATACTAGGGATTTATTATATAAAAAAAGTACCCTTCAATAAAGAAGGGCACCACTACTACTCAAAAATATTATTTACCAAATACGTCTTTAAAGAATTGAATTCCTTTTTTTAATAAATCAAAGATGAACATTTATAAGCACCTCCAATTAATTGATTATGTGTATATCATATGGCAAGTATTGGAGATTTTGGTGGTTAATGCGTAAATTATTATATATGGTTCTTTTGTGTGAAAAAATTAAAAATTGAGATAATTTTGAATTCCTAACTGTATAATTTTTATTGAATTTCTACTTTAGCTACTTATTTTTGTGCAATTTAAAAAGTCACATTAACTATAACTTTAATTTTGTGATAATCATTTTATTTAATAGTTATGGTATATGTGATGATAAATAGTTATCTTTAAAAATTTGAAATATAAATTAATTTAAGAAATTCATGGAAAAGACTTTACTTATTTCAAAATAAGCGTATAGTGAATGTTAAGTAATAAAGAACGTGAAGTTGATTGTGGAATTATTTTTATAGAATATTCTCTTTTAATTAATGGATTTGTTACAAATATTTAGTGCAACAGCACATGGAGGTATTCTATATGAATAACGGTACAGTTAAATGGTTTAATTCAGAAAAAGGCTTTGGATTCATCGAAAGAGAAAATGGCGGGGACGTATTCGTTCATTTCTCAGCAATCGTAGAAGACGGTTATAAGTCTTTAGAAGAAGGTCAAAACGTTGAATTCGACATTGTTGAAGGCGAACGTGGTGAACAAGCAGCGAACGTTGTTAAAATGTAATTAAAAGTTTTAAAGCCCTCTTAGGAGGGCTTTTTTATTTGTAAGATGGTATCCTTAATCTAATAAAATGCTAAAATATATAAACTAGTAAATTTTCAATATAAATAAGTATAAGGAGAAATACATGCATAAAGCAAAAATGATATTGAATGAAGTACCAACGATGTTGAAGTCATTGAAGAACATTTTCAATATTATCAATGGGAATAAAGATTACTATAATCCAAAAATTGATATGAAAAAAGAAGATGATAATCTTAATGGGAAAAAAATTATCTTTTTAGGGTCTTCTATAACTTATGGTGCGGCTTCGAAAGGAATCTCTTTTGTTGAATATCTCACAACAGAATATGAAGTAAAAGGAATCAAAGAGGCTAAATCAGGCACAACATTAGCTGGGAAAAATGTAAATAGTTATTTAAATCGACTCAGAAAGTTAAATTTTGTGAATACTAAAATTGATGCTGTTGTAATACAGTTATCTACGAATGATGCAAGATTTGGTTATGAAATTGGTGAAATGAGTCAGTCTTTTGACCTTGAAAGTTTTGATACTGAGACGACATTAGGTGCGATTGAATATATTATTAAGTATGTTCATACTAAATGGCATTGTCCAATCATCTTTTATACCTGTATTAGAGAAAATGATCTAACTTATAAGCAGTTAGTTAATCATCTTTATCCACTTAAAACAAAATGGGATATACATATTATTGATATTTTTAATAATGATGAAATTAATAAATTAGCTAAAAGTGATAAAGAAATGATGGCAGATGATTCACATCCAACCAAAAAAGGTTACCGTTATTTATATACACCTATCTTAGTAAAACAATTAGATGAGATATTATAAAAAAAGCTGCATATCGCAGCTTTTTTAATTTCTTATTTATATAGGCCCAAAGTGATATCCTTTTTGAATTATTTTGTCTTCATTATAAAAAAATCGCCTGTACAGCGCTTTAATAATGACGAAAATTAAAGTCTGTACGGCGACAACAAGAAGTAATGTTAAACACTCACAGAGTGCAACACATATAGAGTACCATAAAACTATATTTATGGCTATTTTATTAGTTTGACAATAATAAAATAATTATTAAAGTTCTGTTAACATAAATTGATAATTCATTAAATATAGAATTATCGCAATTTTTAAAGATTACGTATTGTTGTTATCAAATATACAAATTTCTTCTTGTTCTAGGCTTACTGAAACATATAAATGACTGTCATAAATATTCACATCATTTTCATTAGATAAGTTAATTTCAGCAAGTATTTTAAATGCACCATTATCTAATGGTTCTACAATTGATAATTCACCCTCATTTTTTTGAATTAAAAATTTGCGATTTGAATGATTATCAATTTTCCAATTATCCATTAAAAATCACCTTACTAAAAATACTAACCAAAGCTTTTTTCAATTTCAGTAAAAGCTTTGGTAGTTAATTTAATATTATAAATCGTTTGATCTTTAATATCACCTTCAAGATAGCCCTCTTCTATAAGTACTTTACAGTTATGAATAAAATCATCATATTCACGGTCACAGAAATAATCATCTTGAGTAGTTATAGAATCTTTAAAGTCATTAGATTGCTCTTCAGATAATCCTTCATTTGAACGTTCCATATATAATTTATAAAACTTTGCGACTGTATATTTTTGTTCTTTAGTTAATTCATCCATATATTAATCCCTCCACACAAAATACATATCACTTTATACCCTAGATACGTACTTGTAGAAACGCTGAAAAAAATGATTTTTAATAAAAATTTTTATATGTAGGTAGAAGGTCATTTGAGTTTATTTTGCTTTTTTTATACCTTTTTCTACAGCGTTCGCAAACTTATAAAAATCTCTAGTATATTTTTTAGGATTACCTCGCGTTGTTTTATCTAATTTATGATGTTTGAAAAACTCCTCGCGCTGTGCAGTGGTCAATTCGAGTTGTACTCCTGAATCTGTATCATTTTTATTTACAAAATTATCATCAGATTGCGCATTAATCTCTTTCGGACTCTCTTTAACGGTAAAATCTTTCTTACGTAATGCCTTCGCAATCGCTTTTGCCATTTTAGTATCTTTTCCACCTATGTACACGATAGGGTCATCTCCAGAAGAACCATGAATTGAAATTGTCTCATTCGATTTTTCTAACATTTTGATTAATCTCGGTTCATCGTAATTCGTTGAAGTCACGTGAAGTTGATCATTATTATGTTTACGTAAACCTTCAAAAGAATAAAAGTTATATTTACCCACGTTCGACACACGTCTTGCAAGCTCTGTTGTACCTGGTTCTATTCCACCACCGTGAATGGCTGTAAGTAAAATATTATTATCCTTTCTATGTTTCGTCACAATTCTCCAATCCTTGTTTTTAGTGGTATTCTTTTTTAATTCTTCAAAATCACTATAGCGATCGCTTGAAGGTTTAGAAGCTGATTTTCTAGTGTTATAGAAAATCAAAACCACTACTATGATAGTGATGACAATTAACGCTATAGCTAAATAATAAAGTATGGAATATAGACTGCCTTTATTGCTCATTATATCTCCTTTGTTTTCAATAATTTAACTCATAAATGATAACAATGATTTTATTAAATAAACAAGTATTTCATCTTTTATTTTCTATATAAAAATAATTGAACTTACTTTAATAGGGTAAACAATTATTGTTAATTCAATGTATTTTTTATTTTAAAAATAATTTACGAAGGTGATAAAGTGGAGGACATTCAGATTAAAAGTGCTCAATCAAGTGACAAGGAAGGAGGAAGATTAACTCATTTAGCTATTGATGAAATGGCACAAGTTATTTTAGGTGAGACATCGAATGAACGATTAAATAAACAGTTACAGCAATTATGGCAAAAGAAGGGTAACCGATTTAGTCATGATATTTCTTATGTAGCAAAAGAAGAGGGACAAGTTTTAGGTGCCATAACTTGTACCTCATTAGTCAAATTAGAAAAATCAATGTTTCAAACTGTGCTTGAAATCATCAAAATGAAAAAATTGAAATCATTAAAAATTATTTTATCCAATTTCAAAAAGATATATTCTCTAATTACAATGGATGAAGGAGAGAAAGATGAATTTCATGTGAGTATGCTTGCAACTCTCCCGAAAGCTAGAGGTAAGGGCGTTGGTACGAAATTATTAAAATTTGCTGAACGTCTTGCTATCAATGATGGTTTTGACAAAATTTCATTAACAGTAGTTCAAGATAATAAGAAAGCTCTAAGCGTCTATCAGAAATTCGGTTTTTCGATTGTAGGAGAAATCAATCAATCGCCATTTTATTTATTTAAGATGAGAAAGCATCTTTAGTGAAAGTTCTAAGTAATATCCAAACTAGAGCGATATTTTCTAAAAATATTATGAATTAATTAAATAATTAGATTGTTTTCACACTCCCTTAACAATAATGTGCTATTTTATAATAAAGGGATGTGATGTTGTTATGGATAAAGAATTATTAAGAAGATATTTGAATGATGATAGTTTTAAAGCAGTAGCCGTGGTCGTTGGAAATAAGAAAATCGTATTGGAGAATGATATTCACGTCGATTATGAAAATGAGATTATCATCTATCCGCTTAAGAATTGCACACGAATTATCCCATTTAGCTCTATTTCTTATTTAGACCTTTTAGATAGAAATGAGCAATTCGTTAACTATTTTAAAGAAGTTTAATTTGAGAAAACCCTCCTTAAACAATAGGTTATTCATTTACCTTAACTATTGTCTGGAGGGTTTAATTTTTAATATTTTTAACTAACTTTAAACGATAGTCATGTGTAAAATTATCTTTTAATGCATATGGTGAAATGATGTATAATCCATGATCACTTACAGCATTTTTATCTACACCGTATTTGTAAGCTTGATAAATTATTTTAGTGCAATAAGTGAATTTTTGACTTTTCAAATTTAGCGTAACGAGATATCGGCTATCACTATTTTCGTAATTACGTTTTACCCAATTTGCTGCTTTTTGTCCAGCATTTGGTTTTACACTACGATACACTTTTATCCAATCGTCTTTTCCAGTACCGAAACGCCGTTGATATGATTCAAATGATTCAGTTATAGGTTGATCACCAGGGCCTTCAATTTGAAGCACAGTATCTTCATCTATGGCTATACTTGAATGGCCGAAGAACCCGAATAATACAGGACCTTTAGTAATGATAATGTCGCCCGGTTTAAGTTTAAAATCTTTAGTGTCTATGCTTTCATAAGATTCTTTATCTTTATTGAAGACGTTGATTGAAAATAAAATTAAAAGTACTATAACCAAAGTTATAAATAGAATGGTAAGTTTATATTTAGTTTTCATTTATAGTGAAAACTCCTTCATTAAATATACTAAATTAATTATTATATTAAATGACTCTATATGTAAAATAAACTTCATTTTCAAAAATAAAAAAGCTAAGTCAAAATTAATGACTTAGCTAAAAATCAATATTAGCATGAGTTAACTGAACTCACAGATGAATTGCAATTAATATCGCTCTACTACAAAAGGTTACAACCCGAAAATGAGTGTGTATATAAGCATAGCAAATCCAAAAATCAAGAATATTACAGTAAATCCTAAATAAGATTCTTTTCTTTCTTCTTTCTTAGTCTTAAGCATAATTGTTAAAATAATAGCTCCAGCGACTATAAATATAATTGCTAGCCATAACAATATTTGAAAATGCAAACTCACAATGATTCCCTCCTTATCTCAGTGTTACTTAATTACAAGAAGTCGTAAAAAATAGGATAAATATAGTAAAGTGCTAATACTATATTTATGAAAAATATAATTTCGCTTAGCAAATCAGTGTAAATAATAGCTATTATTAGACTAGTGAATAAAGCGACGCCACAAATACATAATCCTGGTATCAACCATAATTGATTATCAACATTTGCGTTATAAGTTATAAGCACATTAAAGGCTATAAATAATATGGTCAATAAAATATTAATCACATTTATACTAAATATTTTCACAGGTGGCCACCTCATTAGACACGTATAGCATAAAGTCTTTTACATACTATAATATCATTAATTACTCACAGGTAAATCAATTACTTTTAATTATATACAATTTACATTTTAATTTACTCATACTCATAAGATATTGTAAAACAAATGAATTAGAAAGTTTACTAAATTTGTAAATGATGAAGTATTTTGTGAGAGTTTTGGACTCATTTAGGTCATGAAAAGTTAATTGTATTTAACAGTAAATGATTACTAAATAAGAAACCAATAAAGATTATGAAATATTTTAAATGTAATTATATGTGAAGAATTTTAAAAGAGCATATTAAAAAAAGTGCAAAAGTAAAATTTTGCACATAGACAATCTCGAGTAATTTGGTATGATAAAGAGTAATACTATATAACTTAGCTATTAATAAGTGGAAAAGGGGTTGAGGTGGAATGACTTTTTATGATTTTATTTTAGGTTTTATAAATGATGATACACCTTTAGGTAGTTTAGCAAATTATATTTTAGATGATATTCATTTTCCCCGTGAAGAAAAAAACAATAAAGCCATTCGTGCATACGTGCTTGATCACTATAGAGACCATCAGTTAATTGAAAGTACGAATAGAGCAATTAGTTTATATAAATTAATTTGAGTAATACCAATTATGAGTATTAAGCGCTTCCCATACATCTTTAGTCTTGAAATTAACTTCGTTATTTCTTATAGAAAAAGGTTCAATAAGATCTTTGTCTAACCATGCATTAATCAATTCTTTTGGAACGCCATCTAATAACATATCAGTTTTACTAATAATTAAACATTCCCAGTCTAACGAAACTGAATTAGGATTTACATAATTGCATTGATTATGACTATCCATAATAGACACTCCTTTAGTAAATGTAAATCTGATGTTAAGTTATACCCATACTCACAAATTTAAAACAATTTAATATGCAGATAAGCAAATTTGTATATTATTAGAAGTCGTTTACATCTCATTTTCATAGTGATTAAATGAATATTGAAATAGAAATTGTATAGAATGCTAAATAGTAAAAGTAAGTCATTGTAGTGAAGAGGTGTTTATTATGACTAAAACATTTTATTTAATGAGACATGGTCAAACAGTTTTCAATTTAAAAGGAAGAATTCAAGGTGCGAGTGATTCGCCATTAACAACATTAGGGGTTAGGCAAGCTCAGTCTGCTAAAGATTATTTTGAAAAGCATCATATTACATTTGATACATTAGTTTCGTCATCACAAGAGCGTGCCTGTGAAACTCTTGAAAATGCAGTACCTAACCAAAATTATAAAAGATTAAAAGGTATTAAAGAATGGGGTTTTGGTTTATTTGAAGGAGAGAGTATTGAGTTATTAAAGGCAATTAAAAAGCCTGAGAATTTATATGGTGATTATGTAGTACCCTTTGGTGGTGAATCAAAATCTGAGGTTGAATCCAGAGTTTATGAAACACTTGAGGATGTCGTTGCTAATCAAACTAATCAAACAGCTTTGGCAGTAAGCCATGGTAGTACGATTGGTTTATTTGTTAGAAAGGTGTTAGGTAATCAAGAGGGTAGCACTTATGACATCGGTAATTGTCATATCTTAAAATTTGAATATGATGATAATCAATTTAAATTCATAGAAATCATTGAACCTACAAACTAAAAATAATAAGCTCAAGTCCTTAAATAGCTATATTATGGGCTTGAGCTTATTTGTACTAAAAAAGAAGTTGACACAATTTTTTAATGATTAAAATTGCAACAGCTATAATGATAATGCTAGATAACTTGTTTATCACAACTAATAGTTTACCTGATTTATCGATTGTTCCAACCGATTTACCTACTAAAGCTAAGAAAATAAACCAAATCCATGAAACAAATATACATGTTAAAGTAAAAGCGAATTTGTTATTTCCTTCGTAAGCTGACGCACTTGTACCTATAACGCCAATAGTATCCATAATTGCATGTGGATTTAATAAAGAGACAGATAAAGCAAAACTTATTTGTTTTGTTGTAGATAGTCCACCTTCTTGTTTAATAGGATCAGGCGTTTCATTCCAAAGTGTCCATGCCATATAAAGCAGAAAAATAAGTCCAATAATGTAGATCACGATTTGTAAAAGAGGTAGTGACATTAATACTAAAGAAACACCGATAACCGCTAAGCTAATTAGTATAGAATCACATATTCCTGCTGTAATAACTGCTGGGAAGGCTTTAATTAGCTTAGATTGATTTGCTCCTTGATTAAAAACGAAAACATTTTGTGCGCCTAAGGGTAAGATTAACCCTATAGCTAAGAGAAAACCGTGTATTACTGCTTCACTCATAAAGGGGATCACCAGCCTTTAAAGATTGAAAATTCAGATAATTTAAGCTAATTATAACTTTTAAAAATAATAATGTCTAAGACTTATGTATATTTATAAAAACTAAATCATAGCGGAAACATACGCCCGCAGATAGGGTATCTTCCATACCCCATTTACGCATGTTTTAAATAAACTTTCTTAAGAATTTGATGGAATGTCAGAAGTATAGTAAATGAGCCAATTCTCATCTAAATATTCATCCCCAATTTTACTAGCATTTTTTTCAAAGGCTAAATTTTCAAACCCGAGAGAACTGAAAAATATTTTAGCGCTTATGTTATTTGAAGCGATTGTGGTCATCAACATTTCAATACCTTGCGTTTTAGCGAATTCAATTATGTGATTAATGAGCTCTCTATTAATAATTTCATCATTATCTTTAACAAAATTATTCTCTAAAACGGCTTTATGACGCTTTCCAACAAATTTTATTTGCTTTAACGTACATGTTGCAACAAGATGATTATTATCAAATGCGCCGAAAACGTTTAAATACTTTGTTTCTTCCGAGAGAATAGAGTTTAGACATTCTTCAGTAACATGTTCTAAATAATATTGATCCCAAGCATAATTATGATAGCCGTTTGACATTAATTCTTTATAAGATTCTAAATCATCAGTATTTAATACACGGATATTTTTCATGTTGACCTCCAGGTTCAAAGAAAATAAAAACATATTTAATATCTTTAGACTAAGATACTTATCAAATACATAATAAAAGAATTATTAAAAATACGCAATAATCGTTTTATATTAACAAAAAGCATTTGTGATAATTTAATTATGTGGAAATTCAAATTATAAAAATATTATTTTGAAATTTCATCTATATCCATATCTTAAAAGGGTTTAACTACATACTATTTTATCAGATATTGTAATCATACAATTATGTTTACTAAATCTTAATAAAAAATTTTAATAAACTTAAGTTTGAAAATTTCTGTTAGAAATGTACTGTTTAGAAAGAAAAAAGCTACCAACACTTCTTTTACAAAGGTTGGTAGCTATAAGTAACACTTAGATATTTAATTGAAATGACTAAAATGATTAATCAATAACTTCTACGTTTAGATTTACATCAATGTTACCGCGAGTTGCTTTTGAATATGGACAGAACTCATGTGCATCTTGTAAATATTTTTCAGCATCTTCTTGAGATAAAACATTTTTAACTTTTGCATCAATATCTACACTCAATTTAGGACTCTCAGCGTTTGGATCGTCCTCTAAACGTACTGTTAGAGTAACTTCTGGTTCAGCATCACGTACTTTGTTTTGTTTTAAAATAAGATCAAAAGCACCATTAAAGCATGAAGCGTAACCTGCTGCAAATAATTGTTCAGGATTTGTAGCATTTCCATCAGCTTGTTGTGGTGGTAATACATCAACATTTATTGCGTTATCGTCAGTGTGTACATGTCCTTTACGTCCACCAACGTTTGTAGCTTTAGTTTCATATTGAACTGCCATTATTATTACCTCCTAAATCTTTATATATTTTTACCATACCCAGTGCTAGATTTTTTAAATCATGATTAAATTCTTGAAATAAAAATCAATCTCCCAATCATCATTTGTAAGTTATGAATAAATTAATATAAAATAATCTTATTATTATTCTTATGAATAGAGGGATATCATGACGCAAGTAGATGTTGCAGTAACCATTTCGCCAGAAGAAACAATAACGCAATTGTGCTTAGATGAATTAATAAAATATAAAGACTATATAGATATCGTAGAACTACGAATAGATCAGTGGGAGAACTTTGTTATTAAAAATGTTGATACTGTGATTCAACAATTAAAAGGATTGAATTTAGATTTTAAGATTTTAGTGACTTATCGTACCTCTAGTCAAGGCGGTAAAGGAAATGTTGAAGAAACAACTTATATAGATATTCTTAAGCTATTGATTGAATATGCCCAATTTGAATTACTTGATATTGAATGGAGTGGAGCTATTAATACAGACCAATATGCTCGATTAATCACTGATGCTCAAGAAAAGAATTTAAACGTAGTGTTATCGCATCATAATTTTGAAGAAACACCATCATTAGAAGAGATTAAATTTATATATTACAAAATGCAAAAATTAGCACCACAATATTTAAAACTTGCAGTAATGCCAAACAATAAAGAAGATGTACTACATTTATTAGAGGCGATGAGTGTGACTTCTGATAATACACCTTATAAAGTTATCGGAATATCTATGTCTCATCTTGGATTAGTAAGTCGTGTTGCACAAGGGGTGTTTGGGGGATCAATTTCATACGGTTGCTTGGGTGAGCCACAAGCTCCTGGTCAAATTCATGTTAAAGCTCTGAAACAACAGCTTGAATTTTATCAATGATAAACGAATAAGTTGAATTTAACGGTTTTGTGACTTATAATTGATAATTGTTATCAACGAACGTAGAAGGAGCGAATTAAAGTGGAATTACAAGAAGCTATATCTAATAGAAGAAGTATTAAAAAATTTAAACATGATATGGTGATTGACGATAAGGCATTATATGATGCTATCGAAAAAGCTACCGACGCTCCAAATCATGGAATGCGTGAACCTTGGAGTGTCGTTCATGTTTCAAAAGACAAATTAGGTGATTTTAGTCATGACATTACTCGATTTGCATTTCCAGATCATCCCGAAAAAAGAGAAGATCATTATAATGCTGTAACAAATTTAGGTGGTTTATTATTACTCATTTTGAAAAATGATCCTAGACAAAGACAAAACAGAGAAAATTACTTTGCATTTGGAGCATTTGCTCAAAATTTAATGTTGTTACTTTACGAAGCGGGAATTGGCACATGTTGGAAAACACCTCACTATATTTTTGAACCTAAAGTACGTAGAGCTTTAGATATTCAAGATGATGAAATTTTAGCTGGGTTCATGTATCTAACGGATTTAGAAGTTGAACCAACTAAAGCTAAACGTAAAAATAAAAATTTAATCACTAAGTTTGAGTAATTATTTTAATTTTTCAAAGTACCTAAAAAAGAGCTTTCTCTACTTTAAATTTGTAGAGAAAGCTCTAATTTTATTTTTATTGATTCAAGTTTTCATCTAGGAAAGATTCGACTTGTTCTGGTGATTTCGCATTAGCCGAATGTAAATGCGCTAATTTTTCGCCATTTTGGAAAATTAAGATGCTTGGTATACCCATAACATCATTTTCAGTAGTAACATCTTCTAACTCATCACGATCTACTACATACCAATGATAGTTATTATATTTTTCTGTAATAGGGTCAATCCACATATCCATTGCTTTACAATCTGGACACCAATCTGCTTCAAATTTGATAATAACTGGTTCTTTACTATTGATTGTAGAATTAAAGTCTTCTGTTTTATGAATACCTTGCATAGTTATATGCTCCTTTTCACTATTAGTAAATTTATTATAACCAATGATATCTTTTTTATAAAAATATTAGCTTAAAAAGTAGAGCGTTTTCCTAAAGAAAATGATATATTTGTCTTAATAAAGAGAAGGAGGTAACAAACGAATGATTAAATTTTATCAATATTCAAATTGTACGACTTGTAAGAAAGCCGCTAAATATTTAAATGAATATGGTGTGAGCTATGAACCTATTGATATCGTACAACACACACCTACTAAGAAAGAATTTGAAGATATCATTGAAAAAACAGGTGTTGAAGTAAATAAATTATTTAACACTCATGGCGCTAAATATCGTGAACTTAATTTGAAAGATAAACTTAAAGACATGTCAGATGATGAAAAATTAGATTTATTAGCATCTGATGGAATGTTGGTAAAACGTCCATTAGCTATCTCTGGAGAAAAAATCACTTTAGGATTTAAAGAAGATCAGTATAAAGATACTTGGTTATAGTATTTAAATATTTATTTTAAAAGTGAACATTAAAAACTGAAATGATGCGAATATGTTATTTTACATAAATAAACACGAATTTTATCATATTAAATCTTTTAGATATTAGTTGATTGAACAATATCAGTGTGGCATCATTAAAATGTAATTAATAATTAGGAGGGGATTCTCGTGGCAGTACCGAGCGAATTTAAATATTCTAAAGAACATGAATGGGTTAAAGTAGAAGATAATGTAGCTACTATTGGTATCACAGAATATGCTCAAAATGAATTAGGTGATATCGTATTTGTTGAATTACCTGAAACAGATGAAGATTTAAATGAAGGCGATACTTTTGGTAGTGTTGAATCAGTTAAAACTGTATCAGAATTATATGCGCCTATCTCAGGTAAAATCGTCGAAGTTAACGACGAATTAGAAGATAGTCCTGAATTTGTTAACGAATCACCATATGAAAAAGCATGGATGGTAAAAGTAGAGATTAGTGATCAAAGTCAATTAGATCAATTATTATCAGCAGAGCAATATTCTGAGATGATTGGTGAATAGTATGTTTAAACTCCTCGATTAATATAATCAAGGAGTTTTTTTAGATTATCTTAGAAACACTTAGCACTAAAATTCTAAGTGGAAAAGAGGAACGCCTGAGCTAAAGCTCATGCATAAGAAACACTAAGCACTAAAGTGCTAAGTGTTTCTAAAAATGTTTAGTTTTTGAGGATTCTGTGAATGATGTAAGTGACAGTTAACTATCGACTCTTAGAAGGTGGATTGACATGACTATTGTGAATAAAGTTATCATTGTTGAAGGTAAGTCGGATAAAAAACGCGTGCAACAAGTTATTGCAGAACCAGTAAGTATTATTTGTACCCATGGGACCATGAGTATAGATAAAATCGATGATATGATAGAATCACTTTATGGCAAACAAGTTTATGTTCTTGCAGATTCTGATGATGAAGGAGAAAAAATTAGAAAATGGTTTAAGCGATATTTAAGCGAAAGTGAACATATATATGTTGATAAAACATATTGTGAAGTAGCTAAATGTCCTAAAAACTATTTAGCTAATGTTTTAAATAGATACGGATTCGCAGTGCGAAAAGAGAAGAATCTAATGCCTAATTTAAACACTGAAAGGTTAGTTTTAGTTAATGAGTAGTACAATCGATCTCGAAGATATAACAGAAAACTATAATGAAGATAAACATCTTATATTTGGATATACACCTATGTGTGGGACATGTAAAGTCTCAGAAAGAATGTTAGATATTGCTAATGATATATTACAGCTGCCTATTAAGAAGGTAGATTTAAATTTTCATCCGGATTTTAGTAAAGAAAAAGAAATAATGTCAGTTCCTGTTCTATTGGTAATGAATAAGGACAAAGAAGAAAATAGAATCTATGCATTTCAATCAGTTCCTTATTTGTTAGAAAATTTAAAATAATTATTGACGAAACTCTAGTACGATGGTAGGATTAATACAAATTAAATGATGCGACAACTCTTATCGAGAGAGGTGGAGGGATGTGCCCTATGAAGCCCGGCAACCGTCTGATATAGAAATGGTGCCAATTCACATAAAGTTCAACTTTAGAAGATGAGAGAAAGAAGATTTTTAGAATGCTTTCTCAACTCTCTATAAGTTGAGAAAGCATTTTTTAATTTATATATGCAATTTAAGGAGGCTATTAACGTGATTGAGTTAAATCAAATAGTTAAACGATATCATACTAAGAACAAAGATGTTCTTGCAGTTGATCACGTTGATTTAAATATTGAATCAGGCTCAATTTTTGGCGTTATTGGTTTCTCTGGTGCTGGTAAAAGTACACTAATTAAAATGTTCAACAACTTGGAATCTCCAACTTCAGGAGATGTAATAATTGACGGGGACAATATTAGTAAATTATCTAAATCAGAGCTACGAAAAAAACGACAAAAAGTAAGTATGATTTTCCAACATTTCAACTTATTATGGTCAAGAACCGTTTTAAAAAATATCACATTTCCGCTTGAAATCGCAGGAGTCCCAAGTGGTAAAGCGAAGCAAAAAGCACTCGAATTAGTAGAATTGGTAGGTTTGAAAGGACGAGAAAGTGCTTATCCATCAGAGTTATCTGGGGGACAAAAACAAAGAGTAGGTATTGCTAGAGCATTAGCAAATGATCCTGATGTTTTACTTTGTGATGAAGCTACGAGTGCTTTAGACCCTCAAACAACTGACGAAATTTTGGACCTATTACTTAAAGTAAGAGAACAGCAAAATCTTACTATCGTTTTAATTACTCATGAAATGCACGTAATTAGACGTATATGTGATGAAGTTGCTGTAATGGAAAGCGGTAAAGTAATAGAGCAAGGTAAAGTAAGTGAAGTGTTTGAGAATCCTCAACACGCGGTTACAAAACGCTTTGTTAAAGACGATTTAAATGATGATTTTGAAGATTCTTTAGATGAATTAGAACCATTAGCGAGTGATTCTTACATAGTGAGATTGAACTTTACTGGTGATAATGCAACTGAACCTATTGTTTCGTATATCACGAAAACACATAATATTGACGTTAATATTCTAGAAGCTGACATCAAGAATACTAGAAATGGGTCTATAGGATTCTTAGTGATTCATATTCCACACATTAATAATGATAGCTTTGAACATTTTAAAAATGATCTTCATGAGCAACATGTGAATGTGGAGGTGTTGAGACATGGGTAAGTCTTATGGCGAAATTTTTCATGAAATGTTTACAATGCCTAATGTTCAATGGCCAGATGTATGGCAAGCTATTTTAGAAACGCTGTATATGACAATTGTTTCTACTATTTTCGCCTTTATATTTGGTTTGATTTTAGGTGTGTTACTTTTCCTATCTGCGAAGAGTCATTCACCAGCAGCTCGAATATTCTATACAATTGTCTCATTTATAGTGAACTTATTTAGAGCCATTCCGTTCATTATTTTAATTTTATTACTCATACCATTTACGAGTGTCATCTTAGGTACTATTAGTGGACCGACAGGAGCATTACCTGCACTTATAATTGGTGCAGCTCCATTCTATGCTCGTTTAGTAGAAATTGCATTTAAAGAAATTGATAAAGGTGTAATTGAAGCGGCTTGGTCAATGGGAGCTAACACATGGACTGTTGTACGCAAAGTACTACTTCCTGAAGCGATGCCAGCTTTAGTCTCAGGTATTACTGTAACCGCTATTGCTTTAGTTGGTTCAACTGCCATAGCAGGTGTAATCGGGGCAGGTGGTTTAGGTAACTTAGCATACTTAACAGGATTTACTAGGAATCAAAATGATGTCATATTAGTTTCAACTGTATTCATTTTAATTATTGTATTTATAATTCAATTCCTTGGGGATTGGCTTACAAATAAAATTGATAAACGCTAAAGAAAAGGGGAAAACGTTCAATGAAAAAAATTTTAGGTATTATTTTAGTTTTGGCATTAACAGTTGCTTTAGCTGCTTGTGGTGGCGGTGGTGACAAAGAGAAAACAATCACAGTAGGTGCTTCTCCAGCCCCTCACGCTGAAATTTTAGAAAAAGCTAAACCATTACTTGAGAAAAAAGGTTATGACTTAAAGATTAAAACAATTAACGATTACACTACACCTAATAAATTATTAGATAAAGGTGAAATCGACGCAAACTTCTTCCAACATACACCATATTTGAAAACTGAAAGTAAAGAAAAAGGATACAAAATTGAATCTGCTGGAGATGTAGAATTAGAACCTATGGCAGTTTACTCTAAAAAATATAAAAGTTTGAAAGATTTACCTAAAGGTGCAACGGTCTACGTTTCAAATAATCCTGCTGAACAAGGACGTTTCTTAAAATTTTTCGTGGATGAAGGCTTAATTAAACTTAAAAAAGGCGTTAAGATTGAAGACGCTAAATTTAGTGATATCGAAGAGAATAAAAAAGATATCAAATTTAATAACAAACAATCAGCCGAATACTTACCAAAAATTTACCAAAATCAAAAAGCTGATGCAGTTATCATCAATTCTAACTACGCAATTGACCAAAAATTAAGTCCTAAAAAAGACTCAATCGCCTTAGAAAAAGCCAAAGATAATCCTTATGCTAACTTAATTGCAGTTAAAAAAGGACATAAAGATGATAAGAAAATTAAAGCTTTAATGGAAGTTCTTCAATCTAAAGAAATCAGAGATTATATCGATAAAAAATATGATGGTGCAGTCGTACCAGCTAAGTAAAACAAAAGATCACTTTCTTAACGCATATGTTAAGAGAGTGATCTTTTTATTTAAATTTTATACTACTCTATAAAGAATACCTACACCGAGACCACCGTATCCCATTTGATAATCAAATTTTAAGACTTCTATATTTGGATTTTGTTCTAAAAAACGATTAACTTTCTTATTAAGTCCACCTTCAGTCATAGATGTAATATTGACGAATTTCATAACTACACTCCTTAAAAAGCTTTTGGTAATTTTAGTATATGAAAATCACTGTATAAAGCAATCTTTTAAAATAAAAAATTAAGCGATTATCATTATATTGATGTTTATTCTAGATTTTAGAGGGTATAAATTATAAAGATAAAGTCATAAGGAGGAAATTACAATGGCTGAAGATAATAAATTTGAACAAGCTAAAGGTAATATTAAAGAAACAGTAGGTAACGCTACAGATAATAAAAATTTAGAACAAGAAGGCAAAGAAGATAAAACTTCAGGTAAAGCTAAAGAAGTTGTTGATAACGCTAAAGAAAAAGCTAACGATGTAATTGATAAATTTAAAGGCGACAAATAAATTTGTCTCGTTACTTTTAAAAAGCCCTCAGGTACAGAATCGTACGTGCGGGCTTTATTGTGTTAAAAATATTAAAATTTATTGATTATCTGATTTTGCTGTAATTAGTCCTAAGGTAAAACTAACAATAAAGCCTATAATTATTGTTAAAAATGAGATTATCCAAACTAGGCCATTTTCAGGAAAGCCTGGGAAAACTGCATAAATTGAACCAATTACAAATCCAATAATCAATGCGAACGTCATCGTTGTGTGATGGTGTAGGAAGTACTGAATCATACGACTAGACAGCATGAATCCTGTCAAAATACCTAATCCAATGATGATTAAAATAGGTAATGCTGTGAAATTTAAGTTCACTAGCTCAGAGATTGAAAACATTACCGTCCCATAGGCACCAAATACTAATAACATAAAAGATCCAGAGATTCCGGGTAATAACATTGCACTTGAGGCGAACATACCAGCTATAAAATATTTAATAATAAGACCGAAAGATAAAGTTAATGTTTCGCCAGAATGTTTATCACCATTATTAAGAAGTGTAATGATGACCAAAATAATAATTCCAATTAAAATCATTAGATAGTGTTTGGTTTTAAACATTTGCTTAAAGTTAGAAGTTTTTAGTAAATATGGAATGATTCCAATAATCAATCCTGTGAAAAAGAACATAGTTGGAATTTCGTGATAGCTTAATAAATAGTTGAATAAGTTGCTTAATAAAGCGATGGCTAAACCCATTCCTAATAAAATAGGAAGTAAAAATTTAAAACTCGGCCAAAAACGTTTCGAGAACAGTCCGCTTACAGAACTAATAAAATCATCATAGATACCTAGCAGTAAAGCTATTGTTCCACCACTTACACCAGGAATTAAATCACTTGTACCCATGCCAAAACCTTTAAGAATATTCGTCCATTTAAAGTTGTTCATGAATGGCTCCTTTCATTTAAGATTTAAAGGTTAAACTGCATAATATCACAAAATTCAAATTTTAGGGAAACAAACCTTTTATTTTGTCTAAAAATTGGCTATTGAGAAATTGAGCTTATCTTTATCATTTAATGAAATTTTACGAGTTAAATAAAAATAATTTTATTTAAAGAATTAATCTAAATAAACGGTTTAAAAAGTTTATATTAGTGCTTAAGTGCGTTATAATAAAGAGAATTGAAATTCACTAAGTCTTTTTGACTACAGATTAAAATTATTATAAACTAGTTAAGAAAACTTTATATTTTACGGAGGGAATATAAATGTCATCAACATTAGAAATCAAAGACCTACATGTGTCTATTGAGGATAAAGAAATTTTAAAAGGTGTAAACTTAACTGTAAATACAGGAGAAATACACGCAATTATGGGTCCTAACGGCACTGGTAAATCAACATTATCATCTGCAATCATGGGACACCCAAGTTATGAAGTGACACAAGGGGAAGTATTATTAGACGGCGTTAATATTTTAGAATTAGAAGTTGATGAAAGAGCTAAAGCAGGTTTATTCCTAGCAATGCAATATCCTTCAGAAATCACTGGTGTTACAAATGCTGATTTCATGCGTTCTGCTATTAATGCTAAACGTGAAGAAGGACAAGAAATTAATTTAATGCAATTTATCAAGAAATTGGATAAAGAGATGGATTTCTTAGATATTGATCAAGATATGGCTCAACGTTACTTAAACGAAGGTTTCTCTGGTGGGGAGAAAAAACGTAACGAAATTCTACAATTAATGATGTTAGAACCGAAATTCGCTATTCTAGATGAAATTGATTCTGGTTTAGATATCGATGCTTTAAAAGTTGTATCTAAAGGAATTAATCAAATGCGTGGTGAAGACTTTGGTGCATTAATGATTACGCACTATCAACGTTTATTAAACTACATCACACCTGATAAAGTGCATGTTATGTATGGTGGTAAAGTAGTAAAATCTGGTGGCCCAGAGCTAGCTAAACGCCTTGAAGAAGAAGGTTATGAATGGGTTAAAGAAGAATTTGGTGCAGCTGAATAGTCGTCAATAGGACTTTTTACAATGAGATGTTCACTTTTAAAGATGAAAATGAACATACTAAGCAAATTATATTTCATCAAGTAGGAGGCAAAGAAAGTTATGACAACTGAAACTTTGAACATTTCTGAAGAACAACTTGTTGATTATTCAAAAGCGCACAATGAACCTTCTTGGATGACAGAATTACGTAAAAAAGCGTTGAAATTAACAGAAACTTTAGAAATGCCAAAACCTGATAAAACAAAATTACGAAAATGGAATTTTGATACATTTAAACAACATGAAACAAAAGGCAGTGCATATGAAAACCTCAGCGAATTACCAGAATCAGTAAAACAAATTATCGATGTTGAAAACTCTGAAAATTTAGTAATTCAACACAATAACGATTTAGCTTATAGTCAAGTGTCAGACCAAGCTAAAAAAGATGGTGTCATTATTGAAGGTTTATCAGAAGCATTGGTGAATCACAGTGAATTAGTTCAAAAATACTTCATGACTAAAGCTGTAGATATTGATGAACATCGTTTAACAGCGCTACACACTGCATTAATGAATGGTGGTATATTTGTATATGTACCTAAGAATGTTGTAGTTGAACATCCAATTCAATACGTTGTACTTCATGACGACGATAATGCAAGTTTCTATAATCACGTTATTCTTGTTACTGAAGAAAGTGCAGAAGTAACTTATGTAGAGAATTATTTATCTAATGCAAATGGTGAAGATAATCAAATTAATATTGTTTCAGAAGTGATTGCAGGAGCTAATTCTAATGTCACTTATGGCTCTGTAGATTACTTGGATAAAGGTTTTACCGGTCACATTATTCGTCGCGGTACAACTGAAGCAGATGCCTCTATTAATTGGGCATTAGGTTTAATGAATGAAGGTAGTCAAATTATTGATAATACTACTAACTTAATTGGTGATCGTTCAACTAGTGAATTGAAATCAGTTGTAGTTGGTACAGGTGACCAAAAAATTAATTTAACATCTAAAATTGTTCAGTATGGTAAAGAAACTGACGGTTATATCTTAAAACATGGCGTAATGACAGAAAATGCATCTTCAGTATTTAATGGTATTGGTTATATTAAACACGGCGGTACTAAATCTATCGCTAATCAAGAATCTCGTGTACTAATGCTATCTGAAAATGCACGTGGTGACGCTAACCCTATCTTATTAATTGATGAAGACGATGTTGAAGCAGGTCACGCTGCGTCAGTAGGTCGAGTTGATCCTGAGCAACTTTATTACTTAATGAGCCGCGGTATTTCAAGAACTGAAGCTGAACGTTTAGTTATACATGGTTTCTTAGACCCAGTAGTTCGTGAATTACCAATTGAAGACGTTAAACGTCAATTAAGAGAAGTTATTGAACGTAAAGTTTCTAAATAAATCTTTAATTTAAATTTTCAAAAATTATTAACCCAATAAAACGAGATTTTTAATTATAGAAAGGTCGTGAATATAGTGGCCGAAAAAGCTTTTAATGTAAACAATGTCATTAAAGATTTCCCGATTCTTGAACAACAAGTTAACGGAAAGCGCTTAGCGTATCTTGATTCAACTGCTACAAGTCAAACGCCTGTTCAAGTGTTAAATGTATTAGATGATTATTATAGACGTTATAACTCTAACGTCCACCGTGGTGTTCACACTTTAGGATCACTAGCAACAGATGGCTATGAAAGTGCTCGTGAAACTGTTCGTCGATTTATTAATGCTAAATATTTTGAAGAAATTATTTTCACTAGAGGGACAACTGCATCAATCAATATTGTTGCACGTAGTTATGGTGACGCTAACGTCGAAGAAGGCGATGAAATAGTTGTGACTGAGATGGAACATCACGCGAATATTGTTCCATGGCAACAATTAGCCAAGCGTAAAAATGCATCACTAAAATTTATCCCAATGACTGATGAAGGCGAACTTAGAGTAGATGACATTAAAGAAACAATAAATGAAAAAACTAAGATTGTAGCTATTGCACATGTATCAAACGTCTTAGGTACAATTAATGATGTTAAAACGATTGCAGAGATCGCACATGAACATGGTGCTATTATTAGTGTTGATGGCGCTCAAGCTGCACCACATATGGCCTTGGATATGCAAGATATTGATGCTGATTTTTATAGTTTTAGTGGACATAAGATGTTAGGACCTACAGGTATTGGTGTTTTATATGGTAAACGTCAATTACTTAAAGATATGGAACCTGTAGAATTCGGTGGAGATATGATTGATTTTGTTAGTAAATACGATGCTACTTGGGCTGATTTACCAACGAAATTTGAAGCTGGAACACCTCTTATTGCACAAGCTATTGGTTTAGGTGAAGCGATTCGTTACATTGAAGATCTTGGCTTTGATGCTATACACAAGCATGAGAAAGAGCTGACTGAGTATGCATACGAGCAAATGTCTGCAATTGAAGGTTTAGAAATTTATGGACCACCTAAAGATCGTCGAGCAGGTGTGATTACTTTCAATCTTTCGGATATTCACCCTCATGATGTTGCGACAGCAGTTGATACTGAAGGTGTGGCTGTTCGAGCTGGACATCACTGTGCACAACCACTAATGAAATGGCTTAATGTATCCTCAACTGCACGAGCAAGTTTCTATGTTTACAACACTAAAGAGGATATTGATCAATTAGTTCAAGCATTGAAACAAACGAAGGAGTTTTTCTCTTATGAATTTTAATAATTTAGATCAACTATATCGATCTGTAATTATGGATCATTATAAGAACCCTAGAAATAAAGGTGTTTTAGATAACGGCTCAATGACAGTGGATATGAATAACCCTACATGTGGTGACCGTATTCGTCTAACATTTGATATTCAAGACGGTATAATTAATGATGCAAAGTTCGAAGGAGAAGGTTGCTCAATTTCTATGTCAAGTGCATCAATGATGACAGAAGCGGTAAAAGGTCATTCTCTTGCTGAAGCTATGCAAATGAGCCAAGAATTCACTAAGATGATGCTCGGTGAAGATTATGAAATTACGGAAGAGATGGGTGACATTGAAGCATTACAAGGTGTATCTCAATTCCCAGCACGTATCAAATGTGCAACTCTTGCTTGGAAAGCTTTAGAGAAAGGTACAGTTGAAAAAGAAGGTAAAGCAGAAGGCACAACTGAAGAAGAATAATTAATTATTAATATCTTCTTCAGTGTGTTTTAAAATGAATCGGGTAAACTTAAATTATAGCAACTATGTAGTCTTTAGATGACTACAGTATGTTGTTATAATATATATTACAACTTTAAAGAATAGTCATTTTTAAGTATTACACTTTTAACTATATAAATTAAAAATCTCATGCGCACGTTGTTTATTAATTATCAATTCAAGGAGTGATTAAAATGGCTAAAAAAGCACCTGATGTTGGAGATTATAAATATGGTTTCCACGATGAGGATGTGTCCATTTTTAGATCAGAGCGAGGTTTAACAGAAAATATCGTTACTGAAATTTCTAAGATGAAAGAAGAACCGCAATGGATGTTAGATTTCCGTCTTAAAGCATTGAAATTATTCTATAAAATGCCTATGCCACAATGGGGCGGAGACTTATCAGAATTAGACTTTGATGATATTACTTATTATGTTAAACCATCAGAGCATACAGAACGTTCTTGGGATGAAGTCCCTGAAGAAATTAAACGTACGTTTGACAAATTAGGTATTCCTGAAGCTGAACAAAAATATTTAGCTGGTGTATCTGCACAATATGAATCAGAAGTTGTTTATCACAACATGGAGAAAGAATTAGAAGAAAAAGGAATTATCTTCAAAGATACTGATAGTGCATTACGCGAAAATGAAGATTTATTCAGAGAATACTTTGCATCTGTTGTACCTGCTGCAGATAATAAATTCGCGGCATTAAATTCAGCAGTATGGTCAGGTGGATCATTTATCTATGTACCGAAAAACGTTAAATTAGATACACCTTTACAAGCATACTTCCGTATTAACTCAGAAAATATGGGTCAATTTGAGCGTACTTTAATTATTGCGGATGAAGGTGCATCAGTAAACTATGTTGAAGGTTGTACTGCACCAGTTTATTCAACAAGCTCATTACATTCGGCTGTTGTTGAGATTATAGTGCATAAAGATGCGCATGTTCGTTACACAACTATTCAAAACTGGGCAAACAATGTCTATAACTTAGTTACTAAACGTACTTTTGTTCATGAAAATGGTAACATGGAATGGGTAGACGGTAACTTAGGTTCTAAGTTAACAATGAAATACCCTAACTGTGTATTACTAGGTGAAGGTGCTAAAGGTAGTACATTATCAATTGCTTTCGCTGGTAAAGGTCAAGTTCAAGATGCCGGTGCTAAAATGATTCATAAAGCTCCTAATACATCTTCAACTATCGTTTCTAAATCCATCTCTAAAAATGGTGGTAAAGTTATTTATCGTGGTATCGTTCACTTCGGACGCAAAGCTAAAGGTGCACGTTCAAATATTGAATGTGATACGTTAATCTTAGATAATGAATCTACGTCTGATACAATTCCATATAATGAAGTATTTAATGACAATATTTCATTAGAACACGAAGCTAAAGTGTCTAAAGTGTCAGAAGAACAATTATTCTATCTTATGAGTCGTGGTATTTCTGAAGAAGAAGCCACTGAAATGATTGTTATGGGCTTCATTGAACCATTCACTAAAGAATTACCAATGGAATATGCAGTAGAAATGAACAGATTAATCAAATTCGAAATGGAAGGTTCAATCGGCTAATTATACACTAAAGTTACGAATTTAATAATTTAGAATATTAAACCTGTCATCAACCTTATATCAGAGTTGTTGGCAGGTTATTTATTTGATTCATTTATTGTCATAGTGGTTTATCGTTTCGAATGTTTATTTCTTGGGAAATAGTGTATAAAAGTTCACAATGATTATTTTATAAGGAGAATACATCATGATTGTCTCGATTATCATTTTATTTTTAGTTTCGTTTTTCTTCTCTGGAAGTGAAACGGCATTAACTGCTGCTAATCGTACTAAGTTTCAAACTGCTGCGAAGAATGGTGACAGAAAAGCTAAAGGACTTTCAAAATTATTAGATAAACCCAATGAATTTATTACGACTATTCTTATAGTAAATAACGTAGCAAATATTATTTTACCTATTCTAGTAGCTATTTTAGCTATTCGAAAGGGAGTCAATATTGTCGTTGCTTCTGTAATTATAATTATATTAATTATTTTAATTTCAGAGGTTATTCCGAAATCAATTGCTGCGACATTTCCAGATCAAATTTCACGTTTGGTTTATCCAATTATCAATATTTTAGTTATTATTTTAAAGCCTATCACATTCGTATTGAATAAAATGACAGAAGGTATTAATCATTTGTTTTCTCGAGGAAAACCTGTGGAAAAGCGTTTTTCAAAAGAAGAAATACGTACATTATTAAATATTGCAGGACGAGAAGGTGCATTTAATGAAGTTGAAAATGCACGTTTACAAAATGTGATGGACTTTGAAAAATTAAAGATAACTGATGTAGATACAACACCACGCGTGAAGGTAGTGGCATTTTCAAAAGAAGTCACTTATGATGAAGCATATGAAACAGTTATGAATGAACCTTATACAAGGTATCCGGTGTATGATGAAGATATTGATGATATTATCGGTGTATTTCATTCAAAATATTTATTAGCATGGAGTAAGCATAAAGACGATAAAATTACGAATTATGCATCGAGCCCACTATTTGTAAACGAGCACAATCGAGCGGAATGGGTGCTTCGTAAAATGACTGTGACGCGTAAGCATTTAGCGATTGTGTTGGATGAATATGGTGGTACCGATGCGATCGTGTCACATGAAGACTTAATTGAAGAATTACTGGGCATGGAAATTGAGGATGAAATGGATCAAGAAGAAGAAGAAAAATTAAAAAATCAAAGACTTCCTCAAAGTATGAAAGGCCGATAACTTTATTAAGAAGGGTGAAACATAATGTGGAATGAAAATGGAATGACGAAAGTATTGGGCATACAATATCCTATCATTCAAGCAGGAATGGCTGGTAGTACGACGCCTCACCTAGTCTCAACTATTAGTGAACGTGGTGGTTTAGGCACAATTGGTGCAGGTTATTTTAATGCTGAAAAGTTGGAAAATGAAATTTTAGAAGTGCAACGATTGACTGATAAACCTTTTGGCGTGAATCTCTTTGTTCCTAGTAAAAATCGTTATCTACCAGACCAAATTAATCATATGAATGCTTGGTTGAAACCATATAGACGTGCATTTAATTTAGAGGAACCTGTTGTCAACGTCACAGAGGATATACAGTTTAAACAAGCGATTGATTTAATTATTAAGTATCGTGTGCCTGTATGTTGTTTCACATTCGGTATTCCTGATGAAGAAACAATTCAAAAACTTAAAGAAGCAAATGTCACTTTAGTCGGTACAGCTACAAGTGTTGATGAAGCAATTGAAAATGAGCGTTCAGGAATGGATATCATTGTCGCACAAGGCAGTGAAGCAGGTGGACACAGGGGTTCATTTTTAAATCATGGCGATGATGAGCCTATGATAGGAACAATGTCGCTTGTACCTCAAGTGGTAGATAATGTGACGGTACCGGTTGTAGCTGCAGGCGGAATTATGGACGGTAGAGGATTGCTTGCGAGCATGATGCTTGGCGCACAAGGTGTGCAAATGGGTACAGCATTCCTGATTTCTGATGAAAGTGCTGCGAGTGATTTATTAAAAAATGCTATTCTAGGAAGCAAGGAAACAGACACTGTAGTTACTAAAGTATTTAGTGGTAAGTATGCACGAGGGATTCATAATGAGTTTATTGATGAAATGAAACAGTTTGATGGCGAAATTCCTGATTATCCAATTCAAAATCAACTGACTAATAGTATCAGAAAAGCTGCAGCTCAAGATGGTAATAGAGAACTTACACATATGTGGAGTGGACAATCTCCACGTCTTGCTGAGAAAATGCATGCTGCAATGATAATGGATAGAGTCATATCGCAAGTGAATAAGAAATTACAACTTATATAGATATAGTTCAATTAAGAGAGGGAAAGCATCCGTTGATAATAACGGAGTATCCTTCTCTTTTTATTTGGAAATCATCGATTTTTATAATAATAAAGAATATGTAAATTTTAGCTTGTTCGAGTGAACCACTCTATTATAGTGTGGTATCATGTTGATAGTGATAAAAATGATAGAAATAGGTCTTACTGGTTGGGGAGACCATGATACATTATATGAGGATTTAGACCGCAAAAGTGACAAGTTAAAGACTTACGCTAGTCATTTTCCCATAGTGGAATTAGATGCCTCATATTATGCAATTCAACCAGAACGAAACATAATGAAATGGATAAATGAAACGCCTAAACGTTTTCAATTTATTGTAAAAATACATCAAGCATTAACCCTTCATGCAGATTATAAAGAATATGCGGAAACACGTAGTGAATTATTTGAACAATTTAAAGAGATGCTTGAGCCTCTTAAAGAGCATAATAAACTTGCGATGGTCCTAGTTCAATTTCCACCATGGTTTGATTGCAACGCTCAAAATATTAACTACATTTTATATGTAAGAAAGCAATTAGAGGAAGTTCCTATGTGCGTGGAGTTCCGACATCAATCTTGGTTCGATGATCGTTTTAAAGAGCAAACTTTATCATTTTTAACAGATCATCAAATTATACATTCTGTTGTTGATGAACCTCAAGTAAAAGAAGGTAGTATTCCTCTCGTTAACAGAATTACAAACCAAGTAGCTTTTGTACGTTATCATGGCCGTAATCGTCATGGATGGACGAAAAAAGATATGACAGATCAAGAATGGCGAGATGTTAGATATTTGTATGATTATAATGAAGAAGAACTTGAAGATTTAGCACAAAAGGTTAAAATACTAAATCAAAAAGCTAAAAAAGTTTATGTAATTTTTAATAATAATTCAGGTGGACATGCAGCTCAAAATGCTAAAACATATCAAGGTATACTAGGCATTGATTATGAAGGTTTAGCTCCACAACAATTAAAATTATTTTAAGAGGCGAATATCATGTTATTAACTATTATTTTACTTGTTTTAATAGGTGGACTCTCAGCAATCTTAGGGTCAATTGTAGGTATAGGAGGCGGCATAATTATTGTGCCGACGCTTGTATATTTAGGAGTGAATCATCATATACTTCATGGCATCACTCCACAGATTGCTATTGGTACATCTTCAGTTATCCTTATCGTTACAGGATTATCATCTTCATTAGGTTATTTAAAAACGAAACAAGTTGATATAAAAAACGGTTCTATTTTTCTTTTTGGCTTATTACCAGGATCGCTCATAGGTTCATTTTTAAGTCAATTTTTAACTTTAGATTCATTTAACTTATACTTTGGTATTTTTATGATTTGTGTAGCAATATTGCTTATGGTGCGTCATAAAATTAAACCTTTCAAAATATTTGATAAACCACAATATGAACGTACATATGTTGATGCAGAGGGTAAAACCTATCATTACAGTGTGCCACCATTCTTTGCATTTGTCGCAACTTTATTTATAGGTATACTTACCGGTTTATTTGGTATAGGTGGAGGAGCTCTAATGACTCCATTAATGCTCATTGTATTTAGATTTCCACCACATGTTGCTGTAGGAACAAGTATGATGATGATTTTCTTTTCAAGTGTAATGAGTTCTATTGGACACATTGTACAAGGTCATGTCGCTTGGGGTTATTCAGTGGCATTGATTATTTCTAGTATTATTGGAGCGCAAATAGGAGTTAAAGTGAATCGTTCACTTAAATCAGATACAGTAGTCATGCTACTAAGAACGGTCATGTTATTATTAGGCGCTTATTTAATAATTAAATCTCTCTTGTAATACTCTAAGCACTTCTACTTTCAGATAGAGATGTTAAATGCTAAAGTAACTAATAAGTATAATTGATTGATTAATTTGAGAGGGGGACGTGTCATGGAATTAACAATTTATCATACAAACGATATTCACAGTCACTTAAATGAATATGCCCGTATTCAATCTTATATGGCTAGCCATCGACCACAACTTCAACATCCCTCCCTTTATTTAGATATTGGTGATCATGTCGATTTATCAGCCCCTGTCACAGAAGCAACGATTGGTAAAAAGAATATTGAATTACTTAATCAAGCACATTGTGATATTGCGACGATTGGTAATAACGAAGGTATGACGATTTCTCATGAAGCACTACAAAATTTATACACTGACGCGAATTTTAAAGTCATATGTGCAAATGTGTTTGATGAGAAAGGATATTTACCTAATCATATAACGTCTTCATATATTAAAGAAATTGAAGGTAGTCGTATATTATTTGTGGCTGCAACAGCACCATTCACGCCTTTTTACAGAGCACTGGATTGGGTTGTGACTGATCCATTAGCGGCAATTAAAGATGAAATTGAAGCTCATAAGGGTCAATTTGATATTTTAATTGTTATGAGCCATGTGGGCGTTTTCTTTGATGAGAAATTATGCCAAGAAATTCCTGAAATTGATGTCATTTTCGGGAGTCATACACACCATTACTTTGAAAATGGTGAATTTAACAATGGCGTACTTATGGCCGCAGCTGGGAAATATGGTCATTTCTTAGGAGAAGTCAACCTAACCATCGAACATGGTAAAGTCTCTGATAAAAAAGCGAAATTACATCCTCTCGATGCGTTACCACAAGTTGAAACGCACTTTGAAGAGGAAGGTAAAGCTTTATTAAGTGAGCCTGTCATTGACCATCATGTTAAATTACTGAAAAAAACGGATGTCATTACCGAAACTTCTTACTTATTAGCAGAGAGTGTTTATGAATTTACGCATGCAGATTGTGCATTAGTGAATGCTGGGTTAATTGTGAATAGTATAGAGGCTGATAAAGTCACGGAATATGATATTCATCGTATGTTACCGCATCCGATTAACTTAGTGAGGGTTCGTTTAACCGGTGACGAATTAATTAAAGTCATTCAAAAGAGCCAAAAACAGGAATACATGCATGAACATGCTCAAGGCTTAGGTTTTAGAGGTGACATTTTCGGTGGTTATATTCTTTATAATCTAGGATTCATAGAATCTGAAAATAGATACTTCATAAATGGGGAAGAAATTCAAACAGATCATCAATACACGTTAGGTACTGTCGATATGTATACATTTGGTAGATATTTCCCGATTTTAAAAGGCTTGCCAACAGATTATATCATGCCAGAATTTTTAAGAGACATTTTCAAGGAAAAGTTGCTTAGATTTTAAATTTAACGTATATTAGATTTTAATTTATTGTTAATTTCGTTATAATAAACGAAGAGATATTAAACAGGAGGGTATGCGTTGTTATGGCGACTAAAAATGAAGAAATTTTGCGTAAACCAGATTGGTTGAAGATTAAGCTTAACACGAACGAAAACTATACTGGTCTCAAAAAGATGATGCGTGAGAAAAATTTACACACAGTTTGTGAAGAAGCAAAGTGTCCAAACATACACGAATGTTGGGGAGCTAGACGTACAGCTACGTTTATGATTCTAGGGGCTGTTTGTACAAGAGCTTGTCGATTCTGTGCGGTTAAAACTGGTTTGCCGAACGAGTTAGATTTAAATGAACCAGAACGTGTCGCTGAATCAGTAGAGTTAATGAACTTAAAACATGTGGTTATTACTGCAGTTGCTCGTGACGATTTAAGAGACCAAGGCTCAAATGTCTACGCTGAAACAGTGCGTAAAGTTAGAGAAAGAAACCCATTTACAACGATTGAGATTTTACCATCGGATATGGGTGGAGATTATGAAGCGCTTGAAACCTTAATGGCTTCAAGACCAGACATTTTAAATCATAATATTGAAACAGTTCGTCGCTTAACGCCTAGAGTACGTGCCCGTGCTACGTACGATCGTACGTTAGAATTTCTCCGTCGTTCTAAAGAACTACAACCTGATATTCCAACGAAATCTAGTCTTATGGTCGGCTTAGGGGAAACAATGGAAGAAATTTATGAAACAATGGATGATTTACGTGCAAATGATGTAGACATCCTTACAATAGGACAATACTTACAACCTTCTCGTAAACATCTTAAAGTTGAGAAATATTATACACCTTTAGAATTTGGTAAAATGAGAAAAGTTGCTATGGATAAAGGCTTCAAACATTGCCAAGCAGGTCCACTTGTACGTAGTTCATATCACGCAGATGAACAAGTTAACGAAGCAGCTAAAGAAAGACAACGCCAAGGTGAAGAACAATTAAGTAAATAAGATGTAATATATATTCTGAAACTTAGGTTGGTTCGTCATCAACCTAAGTTTTTATATTAATTAGATTAGGTGAAACGATGATTAAAGTAGAAGAACAATACTTTGAATTAATTGAAGAATATAGAGATTGTTTCAATGAGGAAACATTTGCAGCGAGATACTCAGATATTTTAAATAAGTATGATTATGTAGTTGGTGATTTTGGTTATGATCAATTACGTTTAAAAGGTTTTTATAAAGATAGCAATAAGAAAGCTGAGATAAGTAAACGGTTTTCAAGTATTCAAGATTACATACTAGAATACTGTAATTTTGGTTGCCCATATTTTGTAGTACGACATATACCCGAAAATGAACTAGTAGACGAAGTAGAGGATGAAGCGGATCTTATAGATAAACTTCATGATGTTAAAATACAACCTACAATTCAAGATACTGAGAAGACACATGATACTGAAGATAGATAAAGGCCCATTAAGTCGAGCACTATATCTCGATTTAATGGGCCTTTATGATTTATAAGTAGATATATATCATTTTTGCTCATTGTTGTAGTGGTATGATTACGTTCTTGTTAACAGATATATTTAATGAATCACTTCGTTCAAGTATTCAATAATTTCATCGCCTTCTTCTTCTGTGACACCAAGTATATGTGCAATATAGCCTTCTTCTTCAATATCATCTGTTCCTATAATTCCGAATTTATTTGTTTGCATATTTAATACGAGTGTTTTCCCATAGTGTCTGTCAGTTTGAACGAGCATTAAATCATAACGACTGTGTTCTCCAACAAACCCTACGAACTGAACTTGGCTTTGTTCTTCGTCATCATATAAGTACATATCAATCATGCGTTATGCGCTCCTTTATTTTCCAAAAAGTGTTACGTCTAAGTATAACGACAAATGAAGACGACTGCAAAATTATGATATGATATGCATGATAGATGTATGAAGAGGTGACGAACGAATGTATTTCGTAGATAAAGAAAAATTGACACAGAAATTGACCTATTTACAAGGTTTGACAGAGGATTATGATAAAAATAAAGAAAATCATTATTCGTATGAACGTATTGCTCAAATGTTAATCGAATCATCAGTAGATATTGGAAATATGATTATAGATGGGTTTATTTTAAGAGATCCAGGTAACTATAAAGACGTGATTGATATTCTAGAATTAGAAAATGTAATTTCTAAGGAAACTCAAACCCATATTAATGACACTGTAGATGTCAGAAAACAATTTGCACACAATTATACAGAATTAAAAGTAAAAGAAATCATGCCTTTATTTGATAAAGCATTGCCATATTATAAGGAATTTATCAAAGAGGTTATACAATTTCTTGAAAGTGAGAACGTTCCAATTACTGCATTTGGAAAAGGGGAGAACCAATAGTGAAGAATTATAAAGCCTATTTAATCGATTTAGATGGTACGATGTACAAAGGTACAGATGAAATCGATGGAGCGGCACAATTTATAGATTATTTGAATCGCAATGAAATACCACATTTATATGTTACAAATAACTCAACGAAGACACCGGACCAAGTTGTAGATAAACTTCGTGAAATGAAAATTGATGCGAAACCTGAGGAAATTGTGACTTCAGCACTTGCTACTGCTGACTTTATTTCAGAAGAACATACAAATGCATCAGTTTACATGCTTGGTGGTAATGGCTTGAAAACAGCTTTAACTGAAGCAGGATTATCTGTAAAAGCTGATGAACATGTAGATTATGTGGTGATTGGTTTAGATGAAGAAGTTACATATGAAAAACTTGCAGTAGCCACATTAGGAGTTAGGAATGGTGCTAAATTCCTCTCTACTAATCCTGACGTCTCCATTCCTAAGGAAAGAGGGTTCTTACCTGGAAATGGCGCTATTACAAGTGTTGTTAGTGTTTCTACTGGGGTACAACCACAATTTATTGGTAAACCTGAAACGATAATTATGGATAAAGCTCTAGAAATACTAGGTTTAAATAAAGAGGATGTAGCCATGGTAGGAGACTTGTATGATACAGATATTATGTCAGGTATTAATGTAGGCATTGATACGATTCACGTTCAAACAGGCGTAACTACTTACGAAGAAATTCAAACTAAAGAAGTACCACCCACACATTCTTTCGCAGATTTAAATGTTGCTATCACTGAACTTGAAAAGTAACCCATAGTACTGTGTAATAATTTTCTAAGGTAAGCATTAAATAATAGATGTAAAATAAACTGGGGTGAATGGATGAACAAAATACTAATTACTCGAAAGATTCCTCAAAAATTTATTGAACAATTAGAACAAATCGGCGATGTTGTCATGTGGGATAAAGAATTAACACCAATGCCTAGAGAAACATTTTTAAGTGAAGTTAAAGACGCTACTGCCTGTTTTATTACTTTAAGTGAAAGCGTAGACGACGAAGTATTGACAGAAGCGTCTGACCTTAAAATTATTGCAAATATGGCTGTAGGTTATGACAACATAGATGTCGTCAGAGCGAATGATCATGACATTACTGTAACTAACACACCTGATGTATTAACTGAAACGACTGCTGAATTAGGTTTTACACTTATGTTAACCGTTGCTAGACGCATTATTGAAGCGGAAAGATATGTGCAAGAGGGTCAATGGCAAAGCTGGGGGCCTTATTTACTTTCCGGAAAAGATGTTCACGGTTCGACAGTAGGTATATATGGTATGGGTGATATTGGTAGAGCGTTTGCGCGTCGTTTAAAAGGTTTTAATACTCGTATTTTATATCACAATCGTACTCAGAATCCAGAAGCTGAAAAAGAATTAGATGCGACGTACGTTTCATTTGAATCTTTATTAAAAGAAAGTGACTTTGTCATTTGTACAGCACCGTTAACACCACAAACTGAGAATCAATTTGATTCAAAAGCATTCAATTTGATGAAGAATGATGCCATTTTCATTAATATTGGACGAGGTGCCATTGTTGATGAAACTGCATTGGTTGAAGCGCTACGAAATCATACTATTTTAGGTTGTGGAATTGATGTATTGCGTCAAGAACCTATTGATGTGAATCATCCTCTATTGAAACTTGATAACGCGGTGATAGTACCTCATATTGGAAGCGCATCACGTCTCACAAGAGATCGAATGGTACAACTTTGTGTTAATAATATTTTAGCTGTTTTAAATCATCAACTACCTATCACTCCGGTAAAAGTTAATAACTAAAAAGGTTTTTTAAACTCACGCAATCTAGGGATAATTATCCTTTTGAGGTTGCGTGAGTTTTTAGTGATTTAATCTAACAATTTTGTTAGTCGGTATGTAATTGTTTATTAGATGTTTTAGTCTTAAAATAATGATGTTCTAATAAAAAGAGGAACTTAAGTCTTTCCCAATGCGTGACGAAAAAATGTTTTACAAAGTCTTGATATCAAAGTGAAACATGCAATAATTATAAAAAATAGAATTGAATTATAATTCAATTGTGACTATAATGAATTGTAAAACAAAAATATAGAAGTAGCATTGTATTTTTATGTTAACGATTCGAGAAAGCTTTAAATTTTGACGAATATATTTTTATATGTAAGATGATTGTTTATATACGTATCAAACAATCTAAGTTTAAGAGGTGCTATATGAAAACTAAAAGTAAAGAACCTAATAAGTATTTTGAAAAAATGAAGCCTTACTTACTTACATTATTATATTTAGCTATATTTATAGCTTTATACTTAATATATGGTAGTGGCGATACACATAATAACTTCATTTATAATGAATTTTAATGAGGGAGAGTAATGATGGCAGAAATTATTAATACGTTAAACCATTTCGCTAAAGAACAGCCAGAAAAGATAGCTGTTAGACATATAGAAGATGTCTTAACTTATAAAGAATTAGATGAAGCTTCAAGTAAGTTAGCACATCAATTACAAGATGGTAAAAAACCAATGGTATTATATGGACACATGTCTCCGTATATGATTGTCGGGATGTTAGGAGCAATTAAAGCGGGTTGTGGTTATGTACCTATCGATACGTCAGTACCAGAAGAACGTGTAAAAATGATTATCGAAAAAGTTCAACCAGAATTTATTTTTAACACTTCAGATGAAACTTTAGAGCAATCTATCGGAAAAGAAATTTCTATTAAAGATATTCAAGACTCACAAGATCCTGTTATTTTTGATGGTCAAATGAAATATAACGATGTTGTGTATACTATCTTTACATCTGGTTCGACAGGAGAACCTAAAGGGGTTCAAATCGAATATGCAAGTCTCGTTGAATTTGCCGAGTGGATGGTATCGCTGAATGGGGCTGGACAAGGTCAAGAATGGCTAAACCAAGCACCATTCTCATTTGATTTATCCGTCATGGCGATATATCCATGCTTAACGTCCGGTGGTACTCTTAATTTAGTGGATAAAGATATGATTAAAAAACCTAAACTGTTAAATGAGATGTTAATGAACACATCAATTAATGTTTGGGTATCTACTCCTTCATTTATCGAAATGTGTTTATTATTACCAAATCTTAATGAGAAGCAATATAATAGTTTAAATCATTTCTTCTTCTGCGGGGAAATTCTACCTCATAGAACAGCTAAAGCTTTAGTAAGTAGATATCCAAGTGCCACAATTTATAACACGTATGGACCTACAGAAGCTACAGTGGCTGTAACAAGTATTCAAATCACTCAAGAGGTATTAGAGCAATATAATCCTCTACCAGTAGGCGTATCACGACCAGGTACAACATTATCAACTACTGATGAAGGTGAGCTTGTTATTGAAGGACAAAGTGTGAGTTTAGGTTATCTTAAGAATGAGGAGAAGACTACAGCGGTTTTCAACTTTGAAGATGGTACTAGAACTTATCACACTGGAGATAAGGCTAAAGAAGAAGATGGATTATGGTTTATTCAAGGACGTATCGATTTCCAAATTAAGTTAAACGGTTATCGAATGGAATTAGAAGAAATTGAAACGCAATTACGTCAATCACAATATGTAAGAGAAGCAATTGTCGTACCAGTCTATAAAAATGGTAAAGTTGTACATCTTATCGGTGCTGTTGTACCTTATGATAAAGTTGAAGACAACTTAGAAATGACAACGAATATCAAACACGAACTTAAATCACGCTTACCAGAGTATATGATTCCGAGAAAGTTCGAATGGATGGAACAATTACCACTTACTTCAAATGGTAAATTAGATCGTAAGAAGATTGCAGAGGTAGTTAACGGATGATTCCATATGGAACGTTTACCTTCTTCTTAATTGCTTTTATTGTGCTTATACCAGTTATAATACTCGGATTTTTAGGTAAGCGTAGTTATATTTATAACGGCATAAGTACCGCCATTATGATTGTACTTATCTTTTCTTCAGATAAACACAATCTTCTTGGTCAGAAGTATTTAAGTGTACAATTGTTGAGTTTTATTATTTATGTAATTTGGCAAGTCGCATTAATCATGTTCTATTATAAGTCTCGTCAAAAGAATAATACATTTGCTAAATTTACTACTGTCATGGTGTTATCTATCCTACCATTAGCGATTGTGAAGATTCTTCAAAGTTCATGGTTAGGCGGACATCAGATTCATTTTCATGAAAGTAAATTAATCGAATTTGTCGGATTCTTAGGTATATCCTACGTAACATTTAAAAGTGTTCAACTTATTATGGAAATTAGAGATGGTTCAATTAAAGAGATCAAAGTTTGGAAGTTAATTCAATTTATTTCATTCTTCCCAACAATTTCTTCTGGACCAATTGATCGTTATAAACGTTTTGTTAAAGACGATAAGAAGGTGCCTACAGGTGGAGAGTATAGAGAGCTTGTTCTTAAAGCCATCCACATGATTATGTTAGGCTTCTTGTATAAATATATTATTGCGTACTTTATTCAAGTGTATGCAGTTAATCCATTGCAAATGAACTTACACGGTTTCACACATATGTGGCTTTATATGTATGCATACAGCTTATACTTATTCTTTGACTTTGCAGGATATAGCTTGTTTGCGATTGCAGTAAGTTATTTATATGGAATTAAAACACCACCGAACTTTAATCAACCATTTAAAGCTAAAAATATTAAAGATTTCTGGAACAGATGGCATATGACTTTATCGTTCTGGTTTAGAGATTGCATTTACATGAGATCATTATTCTATATGTCTCGTAAGAAGTTATTAAAAAGTCAATTTGCAATGTCTAATATGGCATTCTTCTTAAACTTCTTTATTATGGGCATATGGCATGGTCTTGAAGTATATTACATTGTTTATGGTTTATACCATGCGGCATTGTTCATAGGATATGGTTATTATGAACGCTGGCGTAAAAAACATCCACCACGTTGGCAAAATGGATTTACTACAGCATTGAGTATTATCATTACTTTCCATTTTGTAACATTTGGATTCTTAATTTTCTCAGGTAAATTTATTTAATAAAGGAGTAATTAATTATGGAATTTAGAGATCAAGTTTTAGACTTATTAGCAGAAGTAGCTGAAAATGATATTGTAAAAGAAAACCCAGATGTAGAAATTTTTGAAGAAGGTATTATTGATTCTTTCCAAACTGTAGGTTTACTTTTAGAAATTCAAAATAAATTAGATATTGAAGTATCTATTATGGATTTTGATAGAGATGAGTGGGCAACTCCTAATAAAATTGTAGAAGCTTTAGAAGAGTTACGATGAAATTTAAACCTTTCTTACCTATCTTAATTAGTGGTGTGATATTCGTTATCTTCGTCCTATTGCCAGCAAGCTGGTTTACGGGCTTAGTAACGGATAAAACGCTAGCTGATAATAGAATTTCTTTAACAGATCAAGTATTAAAAGGCACGCTCATTCAAAATAAACTATTTGAGTCAGATAAGTATTATCCAATATATGGTTCAAGTGAACTTGGTAAAGATGATCCTTTTAATCCAGGTATTGCATTGAATAAACACAATTCAAGCAAACAAACGTTTTTACTCGGGACTGGAGGATCAACGGATTTGATTAATGCTGTTGAATTGGCATCACAATACGATAATCTTAAAGGGAAGAAATTAACATTTATTATTTCTCCTCAATGGTTTACTAATCACGGTTTAACAAATCAAAACTTTGATGCTCGTATGTCACAAACTCAAATCAACCAGATGTTCAATCAAAAAAATATGCCTGCTGACTTAAAGAAACGTTATGCTCAACGATTATTACAATTCCCGCATGCTCACAATAAATCATATTTAAGAGAGCAAGCGAAACATCCAGGGGAAGTTTCAGGTAACTATATTTCTGCATTTAAAGAAAACCAACTTATAAAAATTGAAGCAATTAAATCTCTATTCTCATTTAAAAAGCCTCCACTAGCAAATGTTAAACCTGCTACTGAAGAAGATGCATCTTGGAATGAGATGAAAGATAAGGCTATAGATATTGGGAAAGCTAATACTAAAACTAACAAATTTGATATTAGAGACCCATACTGGAAGTTAATTAAAGAGAATAAACGTAAAATAAAACGTGATTATGAATTTAATATTGATTCTCCAGAATTCCAAGACTTACAATTATTAGTGCAAACACTGCATGAAGCAGGTGCAGATGTACAGTACGTAAGTATTCCTTCAAATGGTAGATGGTATGATCATATCGGTATAGATAAAGATAGACGTGAGTCTATTTATAAAAAAATCCATTCTACTGTAGTAGATAATGGTGGTAAAATTTATGATATGACAAATAAAGATTATGAGAAATATGTAATTAGTGATGCTGTTCATATTGGATGGAAAGGTTGGGTTTATGTAGACCAACAAATTGCTAAACATATGGATGGTAAAGATCCTAAAAATCATAAAGTTGATTACTCCAAGAATCAGCCACCAAAAAAAGACCACAAAGCCCATGATCATCACGAAAAGAAGCATCATGATGAATAATTTATAATAATCAAGCCAGAGACTACAAATAAGTAGTTTCTGGCTTTTTAAATATAAATGTTGTCAAATTTTTAAAAGTAAATCAAAACTATATGTTAATGAAGAGTATAAAATATAAAAGAAGCAGTAAGATAATTTTTATTAGAAATTATCTTACTGCTGTTAATTTGAGAATAACATCCCAGACTCAATCTATACTCATATATTCGATTAGAATACTTGTTCTACCTCGATAACACCAGGAACTTCTTCATGTAGTGCACGTTCAATTCCGGCCTTTAAAGTGATTGTAGAACTTGGGCATGTACCACAAGCACCGTGTAATTGTAATTTAACAATACCATCTTCGACGTCAACAAGTGTACAGTCACCGCCGTCGCGTAGTAAAAATGGACGTAAGCGTTCAATGACTTCAGCTACTTGATCGAACATCGTTGCGTTCTCAGTAGGCATGTGACATGTCTCCTTTCAAGTCATTTATTTCATAATCATTATTAATTCATTATAATAGATTCAGTAGTAAAAATCTATAAAACAAGATGGGGGATTTTTAATGACTAAAATAAGTGTTGTGGTTTATGGAGCTGATGTAATTTGTGCAAGTTGTGTTAACGCACCAACATCGACAGATACATATGAATGGCTTCAACCTTTGCTAAAACGGAAGTTTCCAGAGCATCATTTTGAATTCACATATATTGATATTAATCGAGATACAGAGAATTTAACAGATCATGACGAACAGTTTATTGAAAGAATTCAAGAAGACGAATTGTTTTATCCATTAGTGACGATGAACGATGAGTATGTTGCTGACGGTTACATTCAAATGAAACCAGTTGTACGCTTTATAGAAAAGCATTTTGAAGCGTAGTTTAATACAGAAATAAAGGCAAGTTCTTAAATGAGTAGAACTTGCCTTTAATAAGTGATTTAACCATTATGATATTTATAAAGCCAAAGCACACCAGATTTTAAAATTGAAGCTAAACGACCAGTGACTGTACGATCCATTATATATGCGAAACCTTGTTTATCTCCAAGAGAACCTAAGAAGCCTTGGATTTTAATTTCAGGCATCTTATCTGGTAGTGATTCATTATTCCATTGTTTTTTGAGTACATCGGCAATTTGATCACCTTGTAGCTCGGCTAATTGTGCACTAGGTGCATGAGGAAGATCAGCACAATCTCCTACTACATACACATTTTTATAAGTTGGAACTTGATGATATTGATTAAGAATGACACGACCTGTATTGCTTAAATCGATTGGTAAGTTACGTACAACTTCAACAGGTTGTATTCCTGCTGTCCAAACTACTAAATCAATATCTTCAGGTTGACCGTTATTATATATCTTACCGGGTTCAACACGATCAATAACTGAATTTGGTACTACAGTAACGTCGTGTTTAGAAAACCACTTTGATATGTATTTACTTAGCTTTTCAGGGAAATTTCTTAAAATACGAGGGCCTCTATCGTATAGAAGAATCTCTAAATCTGAACGACTTTCACGTAATTCACTTGCTAATTCGATACCACTAAGTCCAGCTCCTACAATTCCTACACGCGCACCGGTAGGTAATTCACTGATACTATGAAAGGTTTCACGTGATTTAGATAATGTTTGAATGCTATGTGTATATTCTTCAGCGCCAGGAACATTATGGTATTTATCTTCACAACCAAGCCCTATAATGAGTTCGTCGTAGTCGATTTTAGAATTGCCTACAGAAATGATTTGTTCCTCTAAATCAATATCATTGATTTCACCATATACTGTATTAATTTGTTTATTATCTGGAAATTGCATACGTACGTCTTTGTCTGATTTTGTACCTGCTGCTAGTGCATAGAATTCAGGTTTTAATCCATGGAAAGGCATTCGATCGACTAACGTCACTTGATACCCCTCGGGAATTGAATTTGGTAAGATACGTGACATAATTCGCATATTACCATAACCCCCGCCTAGTAAAACTAAGTTTTTCATTTTTTATACCCCTTTATTCAATTTGTTTAATTTTTGAAAAATTATTGAGATCCTTTGAGACTATCTTTTAAAATGTGCCCGTTTACACTATAGATAGTTAACGATTTACTTTCTTAACCCCTGAATTGAAAGTAAATATGTATATGTCATCATTATATCGGTTTTTCAAAATGACTACAAACAAATGTAGAATACAATTTAATTTTTAGAAATAAGGGTATACCATACATGATGGAAATCATCAAGCTGACCGATAGGCATATGATTAGTATCTTTGTTATAATGTTAAGACTAATAAAATAGTAAGAAGGTGTCTTATGTTTCCGTTAGTAGAATTTTGTGTGTCGAACATGGCAAAGGGCGGAGATATCGTCTATGAAAAATTGGAAAATGATCCAGACGTAGATGTATTAGAATACGGATGCTTGCAAAATTGTGGCATGTGCTCTAGTGGGTTGTATGTACTTGTCGATGGTGATATTGTTGAAGGTGATTCGCCAGACGATTTATTAAACAATATTTATAAACACATTGAAGAAAACGATATTACAAATATGTTTTAATATATAACATAAATTAGCAATAAAATGATGTAGAAATTATAAAATTTCTTTGAGAAATTGGGAGGTAAATTGTATGCCAACAGTAATCTTAACTGAAGCAGCTGCATATGAAGTAAAAGATATGTTAGAAAGTAATGATATGGCAGATGGCTATTTAAAAATTAAAGTGAATGGTGGCGGTTGTACAGGGCTCACATATGGAATGTCTGCCGAAGAAGCCCCTGGTGAGAACGATGAAGTATTAGAATATTTTGGACTTAAAGTACTTGTTGATAAATATGATGCACCAGTTTTAAATGGTACAACAATTGATTTCAAACAATCACTTATGGGCGGTGGCTTCCAAATAGATAACCCAAATGCAATAGCATCCTGTGGTTGTGGAAGCTCATTCAAAACGGCTAAAGTATCAGGTAACCCTGAACAATGCTAAATAAGTCAAACCAAAGAATAGTATTAAATGATGTTAAAAGATTTTAGGCAATCCTGGAAACAGGGTGCCTATTTTTATTATATTATTTGGAGGTTTTACAACGTTTCTATGGCATTTGTGAGAACGACGTTAGTTAAATTAAAATCTTCACAATCTAACTCTGTTGTAGCTTGAAAATGTAGCGTAAAAGCTATAAAATTAGAATTGGATTAAAAATTGTCTTTTGTGTGAACAACTAAAGATTTAACCTTGATAAAAGACGTAATAATTTAAGATGTCGACGAAGTCTATAACGATAGGGCAATTTACCTTGTCATAAGTTTATAGCCTTTATCTTCATTTTGGTTAAAATATTATGAAAGCTTAGGTGAATTAGAGATGGCTCAAGATCGTAAGAAAGTGCTAGTTTTAGGTGCCGGTTATGCTGGTTTACAAACAGTTACTAAATTACAAAAAGAAATTTCTGCAGACGAAGCAGAAATTACTTTAATTAATAAGAATGAATATCACTATGAATCAACTTGGTTACATGAAGCTTCTGCTGGTACAATCAATTATGAAGATTTATTATATCCAGTTGAAAGTGCTGTAAAACAAGATAAAGTTAACTTCGTAGTTGCTGAAGTAACAAAAATTGACCGCAATGCTAAACGCGTCGAAACTGACAAGGGAGTATATGACTACGATATCTTAGTAGTAGCTTTAGGTTTCGTAAGTGAAACATTTGGCATTGAAGGTATGAAAGACTATGCTTTCCAAATCGAGAACGTATTAACTTCTCGTAAATTATCTCGTCACATTGAAGATAAATTTGCTAATTACGCAGCTTCTAAAGAAAAAGATGATAAAGATTTATCAATCTTAGTAGGTGGGGCTGGCTTCACTGGAATTGAATTCTTAGGTGAATTAACAGATAGAATTCCAGAATTATGCAGTAAATATGGTATCGATCAAAGTAAAGTTAAATTAACTTGCGTTGAAGCGGCACCAAAAATGTTACCAATGTTCTCTGATGAACTTGTAAACTACGCGGTTAATTACTTAGAAGACCGTGGTGTAGAATTCAAAATTGCTACTCCAATTGTTGCTTGTAACGAAAAAGGTTTCGTTGTAGAAGTAGATGGAGAAAAACAACAATTAGAAGCTGGTACTTCAGTATGGACTGCTGGTGTACGCGGTAGTAAGTTAATGGAAGAATCATTTGAAGGTGTTAAACGTGGTCGTATCATTAATAAGCAAGATTTAACTATCGAAGGTCACGATGATATTTTTGTTATTGGTGATTGTTCAGCATTCATTCCAGCTGGTGAAGAACGTCCATTACCAACAACTGCACAAATTGCTATGCAACAAGGTGAACATGTTGCCAAAAATATCAAACATATCTTAAATGGTGAATCTAAAGAAGACTTCCAATACGTAAATCGTGGTACAGTATGCTCATTAGGTGCTCATGATGGTGTAGGTATCGTTTACGGTAGAGATATTACTGGTAAAAAAGCTGCATTAATGAAAAAAGTTATTGATACACGTGCCGTATTCAAACTCGGTGGTATCGGCTTAGCATTCAAAAAAGGTAAATTCTAAACTAAGCTAATTATATATAAATGTATTTCATCCTTCTGTTTATTAAGCAGGAGGGTTTTTTAATAGGAAACCTATAATACGATATACATAAATGGAGGTATTTTATGAACATTTACATCAATGAAAAATCTAACACATATATTGAAACGCTCATCGTGGGATTACCAGAACACATTAATCAATTAAGAGACATTAAATATAAGAATCAATCAATTATTGAACAACTTGAGACGTTGAAGCAACATCATATTATTGGAAGCTCGGTTGGAAAGATATCTTCCACTTTGCTTTACATAAATGATCAGCCAAAACGCTTGTTAACAGTGGGATTAGGTAATCTTAAAGAGCTTTCTTATCAGCGATTATTAAAAGTTTGGGGATATACGTTTCAGTATTTAAAACAAGAACATATTAATGAAGCTGAAGTTCTTATAGATACATTTATGTCTAAACATAATGACGTAGTAGAGGTGGCTAAAACTCTCGGATTGCAGAGTGAACAATCCATTTATCAATTTGATAATTATAAATCAGATAAAAAAGCGCCTTATCAACCATCTATTTATTTACAAACTGAACATGATGAGATTGCTTCTGATATTAATGAAGGTCAACAACTAGGAATGTCTATTAATTTAGCACGTGAGCTAAGTCAAATGCCTCCTAACATATTAACACCACAATATTTTGCTGAAGAAATTGAGGGTCATTTTAAAGATAAAAAGATATCAGTAGATATTAAAGATGCGGAAACAATTGTATCAGAGGGCTTTGGGCTTTTACATGCAGTCGGAAAAGGTTCGGTGAATGGTCCTCGTTTAATAACAATAACTTACAATGGCGGAAAGTCGAATGATGCACCCATTGCTTTAGTAGGTAAAGGTATTACATATGACTCAGGTGGATATAGCATTAAATCTAAAATCGGTATGCAGACGATGAAATTCGATATGTGTGGGGCCGCAAACGTTGTTGGAATGATAGATATTATCGAGAGATTAAAATTGCCAGTTAATGTAGTGGGAGTTATTGCTTCAGCTGAGAATATGATTAATGAAAAGTCTATGAAACCAGATGATGTTTTTACCTCACTCAGCGGCGAAACTGTTGAAATGTTAAATAGTGATGCTGAAGGACGTATGGTGCTAGGTGATGCCGTTACATATGCTACGCAATTTCAACCACAACTTATTATGGATTTCGCCACTTTAACTGGTGCAGCAATTGTGGCACTTGGAGAGGATAAAGCAGCTGCTTTTCAATCTCACGCTAAAAATGAAATCAACAGTCTGTTAGATATAGCTAAATCAGTAGATGAAAAAGTGTTTGAATTACCTATCACAGATACTGAAAAGCAGTTAATTAGAAATTCAGACATAGCAGACTTAGTCAATCATACGAATGGACAAGGTAAAGCATTATTTGCAGCAGCATTTATTACGCATTTTAGTGGTCAGACACCCCATATCCATTTTGATATTGCAGGACCAGCTACGATTAATAAATCAACTTTTAAAGGTCCAAAAGGGCCAACAGGCTATATGATTCCTACAGTAGTAGAATGGTTGAAACAACAATACCAGTAACACCCTTATAATTGTAAAGATGATGTTCATTATGTGTGAAAGCATAATAGTATGTAATTAGTAGTTCTGAGGTTTTCCACAATTGACTTTAATTAAAGAATGTTTTTAACAAATATTTCATCACTTATCATCTCTTGACATAAATGACTTGGGTTAAAAGAAGCTTGAATCTAGCACACTTTTAATCCAGTCATTGATTACGAGTAGGATAATTAAGACTACAACAATAAAATATTTTGCATCATATTTTATATTGACATTAAATTTGTGTCTTGGTACTATTTAAAACATAAATACTTTAGTTCGATAGAGTGGTAAAGGATGGGGAGCGACATGATCAATGCAGTTGTTATAGCAGTTATATTAATGATCGTCTTATGTTTATGTAGACTCAATGTAGTCATTAGTTTATTTATAAGTGCACTTATAGGTGGTTTAATTTCTGGTATGAGTGTAGAGAAAGTCATCAGTGTTTTTGGGAAGAATATTACCGATGGAGCAGAGGTTGCTTTAAGCTACGCTTTACTAGGTGGTTTTGCAGCACTCATTTCTTATAGCGGGATTACTGATTATCTCGTTGGAAAAATTATTGAAGGCATCCATTCTGAAAATAGCAGACTTTCACGTATAAAAGTAAAAGTTATTATTATTCTTGCATTATTAGCAATGAGTATAATGAGCCAAAACCTTATTCCAGTACATATAGCTTTTATTCCAATAGTTATTCCTCCATTAATTAGTTTATTCAATGATTTAAAAATTGATAGACGACTCATTGGTTTAGTAATCGGATTTGGTTTATGTTGGCCGTACGTTTTACTTCCATATGGCTTTGGTCAAATCTTCCATCAAATCATTCAAAGTGGTTTCCAAAAAGCGCATCACCCAATTGAATTCAGTATGATTTGGAAGGCGATGTTAATTCCTTCAATGGGATATATTGTAGGACTTATATTAGGGTTTATCGTGTATCGTAAACCAAGAAACTACGTACAACGTAATGTTGATGAACGTGAAACAGTCACTGAATTAAAGCCTTATGTTTTAATCGTGACAATCATTGCGATTTTAGCGACATTTATTGTCCAAACTTTTACAGATTCAATGATTTTTGGTGCGCTTGCAGGTGTGCTCGTCTTCTTTATTTCTAGAGTTTATAAGTGGTACGAACTAGATGAACAGTTTGTTGATGGTATTAAAATCATGGCGTATATTGGCGTAGTAATACTGACAGCTAACGGCTTTGCAGGGGTTATGAATGCAACGGGTGATATTGATACATTGGTTAAAGATTTAACAAGTATCACTGGTGATCATAAATTAATTAGTATTATTGTCATGTATATTATTGGTCTTATTGTTACTTTGGGTATCGGTTCATCATTTGCAACGATACCAATTATCGCATCATTATTTATACCATTCGGCGCATCTATTGGTCTTGATACTATGGCGCTTATCGCCTTAATTGGTACGGCAAGTGCTCTTGGTGATTCAGGTTCACCAGCGAGTGATTCTACTTTAGGCCCAACGGCAGGACTCAATATCGATGGACAGCACGATCATATACGAGATACGTGTATTCCGAACTTCTTGTTTTATAATATACCTCTAATTATTTTTGGTACGATTGCAGCTATGGTACTATAAAACTTGAAATGAGGTGTGTAAAGCGTGACCAATCTTTTGGAGACATTTGAAATGCATGTTGAAGAAGAGGATGAAGGTGTTGTAATAATTTCAATGCCTGTTACAGACAAGGTTAAACAACCATTCGGATATTTACACGGGGGTGCAAGTCTCGCCTTAGGTGAAACAGCATGTTCTTTGGGTGCTGCTAATTTAATAGATACAACTCAATATATTCCTCTTGGCTTAGAAATGAATGCTAACCACATACATTCAACAAAAGAGGGACGTGTCACAGCAATTGCTAAGATCATACATCAAGGTCGTACAACACAAGTATGGAATGTTGAAATCAAAAATGACTCGAATCAATTAATTAGTATTATGCGTGGCACTATTGCTATCAAATCAATCAAATAAAAAAATGCTCCTTTTAATGGTTCAAAGACGATTTAGTCTACATTAGAGGGAGCATTTTTTTTAGTTTATGATATCTTTTTATTTAAACGATGTAATGCTTTACTAATTCTCTCAGCACCTTCTTTTCCACCCATGATATTTCTCGCAAAGGGTCCCAATTCTAAATCAGCAAGTCCCCCCACAACAAACAATTGAGGTAGCCATTCAAGTTCATCACTTAATGAAGGATAGCCACACGAATTTAATGGGGCTTGTTCATCATAGATAAGATGTTGAATCAAAGGTTGATTACAGATTTTATTAACAAAGCCAGTGGCAAGTAAAATATGATGATATTTATAATGACAACCATTGGAAGTGATAGTCTTATTATTTATTTCATCTATAGGTGAATGGTGAATCATTAACCGATCCGCTTGTTCTTGTTTCTTCAATCGTAAAAATAACTCCATGGGCATTGAGCCCTTATGACGTTCTTCATTAATGACGTTTAAACGCGCTTCTGGTGAAGATATTGCTAGCAAGTGATTCATGCGTTTTGGGCCCAACCACCCAGGATCTGCATCAAAATCGTGTATTTCAATGTTTTTATTAAGCCATAAATGTAATTTATTATTATTATCTTGATGATTAAGTAATTTTAACGTTAAATGTGCTGCTGAAATCCCTGAACCAACTATATGATTAGCCTTTTCTTCAATTGTTTGATCATAATTCTTATCAAATATATGAGTTACTTTAGGTTTATTAATAAATTGCGAAGGTATAAATGGTTGATGATTACATCCATTTGCTATAACTACGCAATCGGTAAGGATTGACTCCCCGTTATGTAATTCAATTTGCCATTTACCTTGTTGATTACTCATAATTTTAGAAGCAATGCTTTGAATATGACTTTTATTTAAATCGTATTGATGTACTAAATCATGAATATGATGCATAAACATATCTCTTTGAGGACGCTTATATGGGCCGTAATATGCCGAAGTATATTGATTTAATTTAGCATATTGTTTTAAATGAAAAGGTTGGGGATGTATATGATGCACAAATGGCGATCTTAAGAAAGGCATACTAATACGTTTGGTATACTCGTTGAATTGTTCACATAGGGAAGGATAAGGATCAATAATAGTTAGTTGATTGCTACTTATTCCTTCATTTCTTAGTTTAATTGCTACAGTTGTACCTTGAATTCCGCCACCAATAATAGTCCAATGCATGTAAAGCACTCCCTTAACTTTCTTAATTTTAAATCGAAATAATTACGATTTAAATCATATCACATTTTATGCATATAGACAAAAGACTATTGATGTATTATGTCGTATAAAAAAACTCTAAGGAAATATGTTTTATTATTTCCTTAGAGTTTTAGAACTATAATTTTGTATCATTCATATCTTCTTTAATTTCATCAACTTTTGTATCTTTACTGTAAGGTGTTTGAATATTGTAGGCTGCTTTCATAATCATGTGACTAGAAAGTGGACCAGTTATGAAAACGAAGATAATGCCGATGATTAATTGCATATTGACGTAGCCTTCAGTGCCGATGAAATACAGGAAGGCACCAAAGAGTAGAAACATCGCCCCAAGTGTTGCTGCTTTACCAGCAGCATGGGCACGTGAGTAAACATCTTTTAGTCTGATTAAGCCTATCGCTGCAAAGGCACTAATCAAAGCACCTAACATGACAAAGATTACGGCAATACTAATGATGATCGTTGTTATCATGTTTAATCACCTTACCTTCATCCATAAATTTAGAAAAAACTGCAGTACCTAAGAAAGCTAGTATACCTACCATTAAAATAACTACAAGCATGTATTTAATATTTAATAAAATACTAAATAGGGCAATCACAGCCATCAACTGTAGTCCAATAGCATCAAGTGCAACAACACGATCGGCTAAAGAAGGGCCCAGAATGACACGTACTAACATGGCTAACATTGAAGCTACAACAATAATTAATGCAATAATAATGAAAATATTATGTGTCATTCATTTTCACCAACCTTTCTTACTACCTTTTCTAATGAAGTTTTTATACTTTCAACTTCTTCCTCTTTAGTACTAAAGTCAATCGCATGAATGTATATTTTCCTACGATCATCACTAATGCCTAATACCACAGTTCCTGGGGTTAACGTAATAAGATTTGAAAGTAAGACAATTTGCCAGTCTGTCTTAAGATCTGTTTCATACACGAAAAAACCTGGTTTATTCGTGATATTTGGTTTGAGGATGATTTTCAGAACATCGAAATTCGCTTTAATCAGTTCACTTAAAAATGTAAAAATTAATACAATAATGCGATAAATCCTTACTAAATAAAAGCGACCTGGCATTACCCGATGTAGGAGGTAAACAAGTATAAGACCAAATAGAAATCCTAAAACAAAGTTATTTAACGTGTAACTATCCGTTACAAATAACCAAATGATAGCTACTAATAAATTGACGATAAATTGTGCGGCCATATTACTTACCTCCTAAAACGCTGTGAATATAGATATTTGGATCAGTGAAAGTTTCAGAACCTTCTTTAACTATAGGGAACAGTAAGTCAGCGGACAAGCCGAATAATACTGTAATAATAGTTGAAATAACGGCGATAGTTGTTAAGTAATTGACGTTCACTTTGCGTGTCATATCATAACCTTTTGCTTCACCGAAGAAACCTTTGAGAAAGATACGTATGACTGAATATAGAACGATTAAGCTTGATAATAAGACAATGATACCGCTTAGGTAGAATCCCTTTTCAAAAGTGGCCTGTACAATATAAAACTTCCCATAGAAACCACTCAATGGTGGTATGCCTGCTAGACTAAGTGCAGCAATAAAGAATGTCCATCCTAATACAGGATAGCTCTTGATTAGACCACCGAAATGTCGCAAGTCTGTTGACTTAGTTATCTTATACATAACGCCTATAAGTAAGAATAGTGAAGCTTTCACTAGCATATCGTGAATAGTGTAGTAAATAGCACCCATCATGCCACTTTCATTCATCATAGATACACCGACTAAGATGACACCAACTGCAATCATAATGTTATATAGAATGATTTTTTTAGTATCATAATAAGCTACGGCACCTACACATCCGAAGATAATTGTAAGTAAAGCTAAGAATAGAATGACGTAGTGTGAAAAGCTAACCGTACTATTAAAGAATAAGCTGAGCGTTCTAGCTATAGCGTAGACGCCCACTTTAGTAAGCAGGGCTCCAAAGAATGTGATAATGGCTACAGGTGGTGCGTAATACGCGCCTGGCAACCATACGTACATAGGGAAGACGCCAGCTTTAGTTGCAAAGACAAAGATAAATAAGATGAATACGATATTGACTAAGCCACTATCATGAACTGATAAACTAGATAATCTTTCACTAATATGCGCCAAGTTAAGTGTTCCAACTACTGAATAAAGTATCGCTACACCCATAACAAAGAATGAAGAAGAAACAACATTAACTAAAACGTATTTAATCGTTTCTTGAAGTTGAATTTTTGTCGTTCCAACGACTAGTAAACAATAAGAAGACATTAGGAAGACTTCAAAGAACACAAACATATTAAAGATATCACCAGTAGTGAAAGCGCCGATAATACCGATTAACATAAACATAATTGAAAAGTAGTAATAATATCGTTCTCTTTCAATGCCTATAGAACGATAGGAATATAAAATTACTATAATCGTTATAATAATACTTGTGATAATAAGTAAAGCACTAAAAACATCTAATACAAAGACAATGCTATATGGCGCTTTCCACGAACCTAATTCTACTTTTAAAGGTCCTGAATGTAATACATTTTTTAAATTAAAAAGAGCTACAATCAATGTCAATATTGATCCAGCAAGTGCCACGTAACGTTTAATTAGCGGACGCTTTCCGATAAAGATAAGCAAGATTGCAGTCAAAATAGGTATCACAAGTGTTAAAACGAGCAGGTTACTCTCTGTCATCTTCAGGTGCTCCTTTCATACGCTCAACATTATCTGTTCCAAGTTCCTTATAAGTTCTAAATGCAAGTACTAGGAAGAATGCTGTTGTAGCAAATGCGATAACTATTGCAGTAAGGATTAGTGCTTGAGGTATAGGATCAACATAGCTGGATGTTCCTTTTTCATAGATAGGAACAGTACCATGTTTCAATCCACCCATAGTAATTAAAAATAAATTTGCTGCGTGTGTTAGTAAAGTAGTCCCCATAATAATTCGTATCAAACTTTTAGACAAAACGAGATAGACACTTATTGCTGTGAGAATACCACTAACAAATATCATGATAATTTCCACTATTCGTTCTCTCCAATCGAAATAATAATAGTCATTACAGTTCCTACTACTGCACAAAGTACCCCAAAATCAAAGAACATTGCCGTTGTCATATGCATGGGTTCTAGTAGGGGGAGCGGTATATCAAAAGTGACATGTGTGAAAAAGTTTTTAGACATAAACCAGCTTGCAATGGGTGTACCTACGCAAAACAGTAGGCCTATGCCAATTAAAACTTTGAAGTCCAGAGGAAAAATTTTACGCATTGTTTTTACATCGAATGCGATTGTAATGACTAATAGCGCACTCGCAAACAATAAACCTCCGACGAAACCGCCCCCGGGCGTATAGTGACCTGCTAGGAATAATGAGAAACCGAAGACGATGACCATGAAGAAAATGACGACAGCAGCGTATTGAAACATTAAGTTATTTTTTTGTCTATTCATGGTCATTCACCTCGCTTGATTTATTTCTTTGTTTAAGTCGAAGTTTAATCATCGTATAAACACCTAAACCAGCTATACCTAGTACGGATGACTCAAATAAAGTATCCATGCCACGGAAGTCGACAAGTATAACGTTTACCATATTTTTACCATGAGCTAAATCATATACATGGTCTTGGTAGTATTTTGTAATTGAAGAAAAATGTCTGTTTCCATATCCGATTAAACCTAGAATAATGACTACTAAACCAACACCAGCAGAAATCATTGCATTGTTAATTTTGAACGCTGGCGACTCATTATAACGATTTAAATTTGGCAAATGATAGAAACATAATAAGAATAAAGCTGTAGAAATAGATTCAACAACAAACTGAGTTAAAGCTAGGTCAGGTGCTTTAAAGAATATAAATAATACTGAAATTGCATAACCTACAGCACTTAGCATAATAATGCTAAAGAGTCGTGATTTAGCAAATATAATTAAAAGTGAGGCAACGAGTAAGAATAGTACAATGCCACCTTCAAAAATTCTGAATTGACTTACATTTTTAAAATTAATACTAAATGGAACGCTGATTAAAGTCACTACTGTAAGTAGTATTAAAATACCGAATATAATGACTAAGTTATTTCTAGAGAAACTAGTAACATAGCTATTGGTCATATTTTCAGAATAACCTGGAATCCTGCGTCCCATAGTATCGTACCAATGATTAAATTTAAGTTGATTAGGTTGAGCTTCTAATAATCGCACCCAATAGCTAAATGTAATGATAAGTAATATACCTATAATATATATAGCTATTGTTGAAATAAATGCTGGTGTAATTCCATGGAAAAGATGGAACTCGGCAGTTATTCCTGTAGATTGACTCACTGATTGAGTTGCAGGCTCGATAATAGATTGCGTTAAAATGCTTGGGAAAAGTCCAAATACAATAACTAAAAGAGTTAAAATAATTGGAGATAAAAGCATTAAAATTGATGATTCATGTGCAGATTGTGGTAAACTTTCACGCTTATATTTACCAAAGAATATATGCATAATAAATTTAATTGAATACACGAAAGTGAAAATACTACCTACAATCGCTATGATTGGGAATATAAAGCCTAAAGTACTGAGGCTCATTAAATGCGCATGTGTCACATCAATCATTGCTTCTAAAAATTTTTCTTTTGATAAGAAGCCGTTAAATGGTGGAACTCCAGCCATACTTAATGCAGTAATAACTGTGATAGTAAATGATATAGGCATGATTGTAAGTAATCCACCTAATTTTCTTACATCTCGAGTACCTGTAGAGTGATCAACACCACCAGTAATCATGAATAATGCCCCTTTAAATGTTGCATGGTTGATTAAATGGAAAATAGCAGCAATGAAACCTGCAACATAAACTTGGCTATCAGCACCATTGTAGTGATAGCTCACTGCACCTATACCTAGCATGGACATAATCATTCCAAGTTGAGATACAGTTGAAAATGCCAAAATGCCTTTTAAATCTTGTTGTTTTGTGGCATTTAACGAAGCCCAAAAAAGTGTGACTAATCCTACTAAAGTGATTGTCCATACCCAACCTTCAGATATAGCAAAGATGGGCGTCATTCTTGCTATTAAATACAGTCCAGCTTTAACCATTGTGGCTGAATGAAGGTAAGCACTTACTGGTGTAGGTGCTTCCATTGCATCAGGTAGCCAAATGTAAAATGGTACTTGAGCAGATTTAGTAAACGCGCCAATCATGACTAATACCATTGCCAAGATAAAGAAAGGACTATTTTGTATGTCACTTGCTTTTTCAATCATCGTTTGAATGCTGGATGTATGGGCGGCTAACGATAATAGGATAATTCCTCCTAACAAGCTTAATCCGCCTAGAACTGTAATAATTAGTGATTTTTGCGCACCATAAATTGATGCTTTTTTCTCTCTCCAAAATGAGATAAGTAAAAAACTTGAAAATGAAGTTAACTCCCAAAATAAATATAAAATAATTAAATTATCTGAAAGTACAACTCCTAGCATTGCACCCATAAATAGTAATAAATAACAATAAAAATTCCCAAGTTGCTCAGATTTACTTAAGTAGCCAATGGAATATAAAACAACCAAGCTACCTATGCCTGTTATAAGGAGGCTAAAGAGTAATCCAAGGCCATCCACAAATAGATTAAAATTCATTCCAAAATGTGGCATCCAATTTAAGGTTTTCATTACTGTATTACCTGACTTCGTAATAGAAATCATAGATAAGAAATAGATAAATAAGACTATTGGAACAGGTAATACAAACCATCCTAAGTGTATACGTTTAACGAACCGATACAGGATAGGAATAATGAGTGCGAATATTAACGGTAATAGTACCGCAATATGTAACAAACTCATTATGTTGTCCTCCTTTAAAAAAATATTTATGACTTACATTATACATGAATGCTCTTAGTCTGAAAAACCTCTTAATCGCTTGAAGGCATTGTTTTTGAGGGACTGTTAAATAAGAAGAAACACGTTAAATTTCACAGAAAAAATTTAAGTTTTGTAAACGTTCACGACATTTTTAAAAGAATTTTAGACAAATTCTCTTTTATATTGAATTGAATAATCCTCTTTAAGTTCATTTAAATTTTTAAGTGAGAGACGTGCATGTTCAGAATCATCATCCTTTAATTGATGTTCTAAATCTGTAATAGCTTGTTGAAGTGAATCCTCGTAATTCATTTCTTCTACATTGAATTCTCGTAGCTGTGAACGTTTTGCATATCGTTTTTCAAAGTGGCTTAAAGCCTTACGCTCATGAAAGAAGACACCTTTAGTTTCGTTAGGATTATGTAAATCACCTTGTTTAGGGTGTTTAATGACTTGTTCAACTTGTACTAAAACCTGATCGTCATTCTCTTCTCTAATAGTTACACCATAACTACCAGTCTTGTGAGAAAATCGATATAACATGCTATATTCCTTCCTTTCAAATGTGTTAAGATATGCTTATATCATAACATGAATGGAGAATTTAAATGGCGAACTATCCTCAGTTAAATACAGAGATTCAAGATAATGAAATTAAAGTCGTTATGCATACAAATAAGGGAGATATGACTTTTAAACTTTTCCCAAACATTGCCCCTAAAACAGTTGAAAATTTTGTGACACATTCTAAGAACGGATATTATGATGGCGTGACATTCCATAGAGTAATCAATGATTTTATGGTTCAAGGTGGCGACCCAACTGCTACTGGTATGGGCGGTGAAAGTATCTATGGTGGAGCATTTGAAGATGAATTCTCTTTAGAAGCTTTCAATTTATACGGTGCACTTTCAATGGCAAACGCTGGACCAAATACTAATGGTTCTCAATTCTTTGTAGTCCAAATGAAAGAAGTTCCTGAAAATATGCTAAATCAATTACTTGATGGTGGCTGGCCTCAACCTATAGTTGAAGCTTATGGTGAAAAGGGTGGTACACCTTGGTTAGACCAAAAACACACAGTATTTGGTCAATTGATTGATGGGGAATCTACTTTAGAAGATATCGCTAATATTAAAGTAGGCGCTCAAGATAAACCAGTTTATGACGTGGTTATCGAATCTATCGACGTTGAAGAATAAAATTAAACGTTGAAATTTGTAAAATGAATTAAAGCTTTAAGTCATTATATGTCTGGTTGATGTATATGACTTAAAGCTTTTTTTGTAGCTTTAAAATAGATTAAAAAGGTACGCGTTACACAACAATTTTTAGAATAATTGAAATTTATTATCGTTTTAGTTAGTCCATAAAAATGATTTATGCTATGATATGTGTGTTAAGAAAAATCGAAATAAGGGGTTATCACGTTGAATAATCACTATAAAGTAGGTCAACATATCAAGGTACGTGTGACTGGTATTCAACCGTATGGCGCATTTGTTGAGACCCCTGACCATACTGAAGGACTAATCCATATCTCTGAAATCATGGATGACTATGTCCATAACTTGAAGAAATTTCTATCTGAGGGACAAATTGTAAAAGCTAAAATTTTATCCATCGATGATGAAGGAAAATTAAACTTGTCTTTAAAAGATAATGATTACTTTAAAAATTATGAACGTAAAAAAGAAAAACAGTCAGTCTTAGATGAAATAAGAGAGACGGAAAAGTATGGGTTTCAAACACTTGAAGAACGCTTACCGGTCTGGATCAAACAGTCTAAACGTGCCATTCGTAACGACTGAATGACTGTACATTCGTGCCAATATGTGATGAACTCACTAAGAGTAATTCATCGCATCATAACGATAATCTTTACGATATATAGTCGTAGGATTATCGTTTTCTTTTTGTCTTAAAAGCAATTTTTAATTTATAAATTTAAATACGTTCTATCTTTGAAAAAATAAAAAGTGATACTAAGGAAAACAGATTTAAGAAATCTGCGTAATCTCAACTAATTACCTTTCTAAAGGTAAAGTTTCGATAAAAATGCACGTGCAAGCAAAAAATTAGAGATATTTAAAACTTGCATGATATAGTCGTGACAACATAAAAACAAGGAGAGTATTAACACATGAATAATAAATATAAATCTTTATTCGAACCACTCGTGTTACCTAATGGTGTAGAATTGAGAAATCGTTTTGTTTTAGCTCCATTAACTCATATTTCATCCAATGATGATGGAACGATTTCTGATGTGGAAATTCCATATATTGAAAAACGTTCTAAAGATGTAGGACTTGCTATTAATGCAGCAAGTAATGTTAATGATGTTGGGAAAGCTTTCCCAGGACAGCCCTCAGTAGCTCATGATTCTGACATTGAAGGCCTAAAAGAACTTGCAAAAGCAATGAAGAAAAATGGTGCGAAAGCAATAGTACAAATTCACCATGGTGGTGCTCAAGCTTTACCTAATCTAACACCACAAGGTGATGTTGTCGCACCTAGTCCTATTACACTCAAGAGTTTTGGTCAGCAAGAACCTCACGAAGCGCGTGAGATGACTTCTGACGAAATAGAACAAACGATTAAAGATTTTGGAGAAGCAACAAGAAGAGTGATTGAGGCAGGTTTTGATGGTGTAGAAATCCATGGCGCGAATCATTACCTTATCCACCAATTTGTGTCACCTTATTATAATAGAAGAAACGATGTTTGGGCAGATAATCTTAAATTCCCAATGTCAGTTATAGAAGAAGTTGTTAAAGCTAAAAAAGAATATGCTAATGATGACTTCATAGTGGGTTATAGATTGTCACCTGAAGAAGCAGAATCTCCAGGTATATCAATGGAAATTACTGAACAACTTATTAATCAAATTGCGAATCAACCGTTAGATTATATTCATATTTCTCTCATGGACGTTAATTCTGAAACACGAGATGGTAAATACAAAGGTGAAAATCGTCTTAAACTGATTCATCATTGGATTAATGGTCGTATGCCTCTTATTGGTATTGGCTCAATATTTACACCTGAAGATGCGTTAAATGCCATTGACAATGTCGGTGTAGAACTTGTTGCGTTAGGTCGTGAAATTCTTCTTGATTATGACTTTGTCGGCAAAATTAAAAATGGACAAGAAGATGAAATTATTAGTGAATATGATCCGAATAGAGAAGATCGTCATGAGTTACCACCAAATTTATGGAAACAATTTGATGAAGGATTCTATCCATTGCCTCGTAAAGATAAATAAACATTTCAATACTAAACCAAGTTCCAACTTAATAGAGGGACTTGGTTTATTTTTTTTTATTCTAAAAGGTTGTAAGTTATAAATTAAAAGTTGTGGAAATATTGTAAATTTTGCTTGTAAATTGTAGCAATATTGTGTCATTATATTTGTAAGGGATTTCAAAGATGTTGGTGTTCACTTTTCATGTGTTTAATTATTGATATGAAATAGCCGACGCAAAAGTTTTTAGAGGGTTTTTCATTTTCAATAAAATAAAGCTTGAGAGCCGTTAGAAATCAGTTATGATATTGTTAATAAGTTTCATAATTTTGATAACAAAGGGGAGATATTATGACTAAATCTGAACAAATTATTGAATTGACTAACCACTATGGTGCACATAACTATGTACCACTTCCAATCGTTATTTCGGAAGCGGAAGGTGTATGGGTTAAAGATCCAGAAGGAAATCAATATATGGACATGCTTTCAGCTTATTCTGCGGTAAATCAGGGACACCGTCATCCTAAAATTATTCAAGCGTTGAAAGAACAAGCAGATAAAGTGACTTTAGTTTCTCGCGCATTTCATAGTGATAACTTAGGGGAATGGTATGAGAAAATTTGCAAATTGGCTGGTAAAGATAAAGCATTACCTATGAATACTGGTGCTGAAGCAGTCGAAACTGCATTAAAAGCAGCTCGACGTTGGGCTTATGATGTTAAAGGGATTGAACCTAACCAAGCCGAAATCATAGCGTTTAATGGTAACTTCCATGGTCGTACAATGGCTCCAGTATCACTTTCATCAGAAGCTGAATATCAACGCGGTTATGGTCCTTTACTAGATGGTTTCCATAAAGTTGATTTTGGTGATGTTGATAAGTTGAAAGAGGCAATTAATGAGAACACTGCAGCGATTTTAGTTGAGCCTATTCAAGGGGAAGCTGGTATTAATGTACCACCAGAAGGTTATCTTAGAGAGATTAGAGAATTATGTGATGAACACAATATTTTATTTATTGCAGATGAAATCCAAGCAGGTCTAGGTCGTTCTGGTAAACTATTTGCTACAGATTGGGATAATGTTAAACCAGATGTCTACATTTTAGGAAAGGCTTTAGGCGGAGGCGTATTACCAATTTCTGTAGTTTTGGCAGATAATGAGGTGCTAGATGTATTTACACCAGGTTCACACGGTTCAACATTTGGAGGTAATCCGCTTGCTTGTGCAGTTTCTATTGCAGCATTAGATGTAATTATAGATGAAGACTTGCCGGGCCGTTCATTAGAACTAGGTGAATACTTCAAGGGTGAGCTTCAAAAAATTGAACATCCTTCAATTAAGGAAGTTCGTGGAAGAGGTTTATTCATTGGTATAGAGCTTAATGAAAGTGCTAGACCATATTGTGAAGCCTTAAAAGAAAAAGGTTTATTATGTAAAGAAACGCATGATACAGTAATTAGATTTGCACCACCATTAGTTATCACTAAAGAGGAATTAGACCTAGCATTAGATAAAATTAGAAGTGTATTTGAGTAAGTTCAAAAACTTGTAACATTCGCTTTGTAAACCCTTTAAAAAGCGTATACTTGTGTTACAATAAAATTTGAAAGCGAAATCATTAGTTAAAAAGAGGCGAATAGGATCATGACTGAGAATAATAATTTAGTGACTTCCACTCAAGGGATTATTAAAGAAGCATTACACAAATTGGGATTTGACGATGGAATGTACGATCTTATTAAAGAACCATTAAGATTTTTACAAGTTCGCATTCCAGTTCGCATGGATGATGGTACTGTTAAAACTTTTACTGGATATCGTGCACAGCATAATGACGCCGTTGGACCTACTAAAGGTGGGGTACGTTTCCACCCAGAAGTTGATGAAGAAGAAGTTAAAGCGTTATCAATGTGGATGACGTTAAAATGCGGTATCGTTAACTTACCGTATGGTGGTGGTAAAGGTGGTATCGTTTGTGACCCACGTCAAATGAGTATTCATGAGGTTGAACGATTATCTCGTGGGTATGTAAGAGCTATTTCTCAATTCGTTGGACCAAATAAGGATATTCCAGCACCAGACGTATTTACTAACTCACAGATCATGGCATGGATGATGGATGAGTATAGTGCACTAGATAAATTTAACTCACCAGGTTTCATCACTGGTAAACCTATCGTTTTAGGTGGTTCAGAAGGTCGAGACCGTTCAACAGCTTTAGGTGTAGTTATTGCAATTGAACAAGCAGCCAAACGTAGAGGTATGAATGTTAAAGACGCAAGAGTAGTTATTCAAGGTTTTGGTAATGCTGGTAGTTTCTTAGCTAAATTTTTATATGACTTAGGTGCCAAAGTAGTTGGTATTAGTGATGCTTATGGTGCATTACATGACCCTAATGGTTTAGATATAGATTATCTATTAGATCGTCGTGATAGTTTCGGTACAGTCACTAACTTATTTGAAGAAACAATCTCTAACCAAGAATTATTTGAATTAGATTGTGATATTTTAGTACCTGCTGCAATCTCTAATCAAATTACAGAAGATAATGCGCATGATATTAAAGCTGACATTGTTGTTGAGGCGGCTAATGGTCCAACAACTCCAGAAGCTACACGTATTTTAACTGAAAGAGGTATTTTACTTGTTCCAGACGTATTAGCAAGTGCTGGGGGAGTGACAGTATCTTATTTCGAGTGGGTTCAAAATAACCAAGGTTACTACTGGACAGAAGAAGAAGTTAATGAAAAATTACGTGAAAAATTAGTCACTGCATTTGATACAATTTATGAATTAGCTCAAAACAGAAAAATTGATATGAGACTTGCCGCGTATATTGTAGGTATTAAACGTACAGCAGAAGCTGCTCGTTATCGTGGTTGGGCTTAATATTTACAACTATATAAAGAAAGTGATAGGCAAACCTGCAACTTGTAATGAGTTGTAGGTTTTTTAAAGTTAAGAACCAGTTGAGAACTTCCGAAAAATATAAATAAATCTATATATTTCAGTTTAAACAAGAAGCACTGATAAAACTGATGATAAATCTTAGTGAGGGTTTTAACGACATATTAAAAGACCTTGTGACATAGTTTAACTATCTCACAAAGTCTTTTTTAATAAGAGATTATTATTGTTGTTTTGAAACTGCTTTATATAAATCAGTATAGTTAGTGAAGACGCCATCTACACCATACTGATTTAAACGTCTCATATCATTAACTTTATTTACTGTATACGGGTGTACTAGGAAACCTAAATCTTTTAAGTGTCTAGTATTTTTTATATTCAAGTCCGTGTATTCTGGACCGACACCCACTGCATATGATTTAATCGCTTTTAAATCTTGTTCTGAAGCGTTTGTTAATTCGAATTTATTCATTAGTTTAATTAAAGGTACATTCGGATTCATTTGATGTAATTTTTGTAAGCTATCTCCGGAAAATGATTGCAACATCACATGTCCATTTTTTAATGAACTATTTGTTAACATACCATGTTGATTTAGAGTATTAAGTAATTGTTTTTCCATTCCTGGATAAACATTCGGTGATTTTGTTTCAATATAATAGTTGGCATTTTTGCCATATCTATCTAAAATTTCATCTAACGTAGGTACTTTTGCATTTTTATAATTCTTGTTGGCATATTTAGGATTTGCTTTGTTAAACCAACTTCCAGCATCAAGCTGTTTTAATTGTTTTAAAGTATAATGATCTACGCGTCCATGGCCATTTGTAGTACGATTTACCGTTTCATCATGCATGGCAACTAAATGACCATCTTTCGTACGTTGTAAATCAATTTCTATGTAAGAGGCGCCTAATTCATTATGACTTTTATCATAAGATTGAAAAGTATGTTCAGGTGCATAACCACTTGCACCTCTATGAGCTATAGTTGTATATTTTTCTCCTGTAGGATTAGTAGCCCAGTGAGGATGTGAATCGTTTGTCTTTCCACTTACTGAATCAGATTCAGGTTGACGTTTAAAATGATTATCTTGAGTTGTATTAGTTGTTTGTTGTGTTTGACTTTGATTGGCTTTAACTCCTCTAGTATTAAGGAAGTTAGATGTAGTAATACAAATGATACCTATAAATAGCACGACCAAACTCGTCAAAACTATTCTTTTAGATTTGAACATAAAAACATCCTTTCAAATTGATGTGATAAATATAAATTACACCATTTTAAAAGGATGAAAAAGAGAATGTGAGAAATTTTATATAAAATTTACTAACTTCAAATATTATTAAAAAACTTAATTAATATTTAACAAATTTCGAAGGTATCATAACAACATTCAATCATATTTCAAAGATATTAAGCTAATAATGATTTTGCTACATTCAATTGATGTTTAACGGAATCTTGTCCTGTTGAGCCGTAACTTTTACGACGTTTTAAACAATTTTCAGGATTTAAATAGTCATAAATATCTTCATTAATGCTAGAATGTTGTGCTTGATACTCTGATAGTGGTACATCAAGAAGATAAATACCTTTGTGAATACAATTTAGCACGATTTTACCAACAATTTCATGTGCAGTTCTAAAAGGAACCCCTTTACTTACTAAATAATCTGCAAGCTCAGTGGCATTTGAAAAATCTTTTTTTACAGTTTCACTTAATCGATCAGTATTAACAGTCATTGAAGCTATCATACCTTCAAAGATACGTAGAGAACCTTTGACCGTATGAATTGCATCGAATAAACCTTCTTTATCTTCTTGTAAATCTTTGTTGTAAGCTAGAGGCAAACCTTTAAGCGTAACTAGCATACTCATTAAGTGACCTGTCGTTCGTCCAACTTTCCCTCTAATTAATTCTGCCATGTCTGGGTTCTTCTTTTGAGGCATAATAGATGATCCAGTTGAAAAAGCATCTGATAGTGTTATAAATTTAGCTTCATCCGTAGACCAGAAAATAATTTCTTCAGCAAAACGAGATAGATGAACCATAGTTAATGAAATATTATGCAACGTTTCGATAATGTAATCACGGTCGCTCACTGCATCGAGACTATTTTCATAAATATTAGCAAAATCTAAAAGGGCTTGTGTTTCATGTCTATCTATTGGGTGAGTTGTACCACTTAAAGCAGCAGCGCCTAGTGGTGATATATCGATACGTTTCAGACTATCATTGAAGCGTCCTTTATCACGCTCTAACATCCAGAAGTAAGTCATTACATGATGTGCAAAAGAAATAGGTTGTGCACGTTGGAGATGCGTATATCCTGGCATTATCGTATCTACATGTTCTTCAGCAAGTTTAATTATTTCATGTTGAAATGATTTGATTAATTCGATAATATTTTGAACTTCTTCTTTTGTATATAAATGCATATCTGTAGCAACCTGATCATTTCTACTACGTCCTGTATGCAATTTACCACCAGTTTCCCCAATACGTTGAATCAACTCATGCTCAATATTTAGATGTATATCTTCTAATGATGCTTTGAATTCAATATTGCCTTCATTAAAATCCTTTTGAATATTTTTTAGTCCTTGAATGATAGACTGAGCTTCATCCTGTGTAATGATATGTTGATTCGCAAGCATTGTGGCATGTGCAATACTACCTTGAATATCTTGATTAATTAAATTTTTATCAAATTCGATTGAAGCATTAAAGTCATCAACCCAATCTTCTGGTTGAGCTTCAAATCTACCTCCCCAAGCTTTACTGCTCATCACTATAACCTCCATGTAACATTGCATTTACTTGTGTTGGTAATCCATAGATGTCAATAAATCCTACTGCCGCTTCTTGATTGAATGCATCTTCTTTAGTGTAAGTAGCAAGTTTCTCATCATATAAAGTAAATGGTGATTTTCTACCGTTCACTATTGAGTTGCCTTTAAATAATTTAACTCTTACGTCACCTTCTACATATTGTTGCGTACTATCAATAAAGAGTTTCAAACTATCTGTAAGAGGTGAGAACCATTGTCCATTATAGATTTGTTCTGAAAATTGCTTTTCAATAACTGGTTTAAAGTGAGCAACATCTTTTGTTAAAGTAATTGTTTCTAGCGCCTTGTGAGCTTTGAGTAATACTTCAGCACCAGGAGTCTCATAAATCTCTCTAGATTTAATACCCACCATTCTATTTTCAACGTGGTCAATTCTTCCAATACCATGTTTACCAGCTAACTCATTTAAGTAAAGAATAAGGTCATCGAGTTGATAATCTTTACCGTCAATTTGAACTGGAAGTCCTTTTTTAAATGAAATAATAATCTCATCTGCTTTATCAGGTGTCTGTTCTAGAGGTGTAGTTAAGTCAAATGCATCCTCAGGTGGAGCAGCATAAGGATCTTCTAAAATACCACATTCATTAGCTCTTCCCCATAGATTTTGGTCGATAGAGTAGGGAGAAACGTGATTGATTGAAACTGGAATGTTATGTTTGATTGCGTAATCAATTTCTTCTTCTCTACTCCAAGCCCACTCACGTACAGGTGCAAACGCTTTTAAATTAGGGTTTAATGCTTTAATAGCCACTTCAAAACGTACTTGATCATTTCCTTTACCAGTACATCCATGTGCAATTCCAATAGAATTAGTTTTCTCAGCGATTTCCACTAGCTTTTTAGCAATTAATGGACGAGAAAGTGCAGAAACTAGGGGATATGCATTTTCATACATTAAATTTCCTTTAATTGCATAACTTACATAATCTTCACTAAATTCTTTTGTTGCATCTATAATGTGACATTCAATAGCTCCCATATCTAATGCTTTTTGATATACAACATCAAGATCTTTACCTTCTCCTACGTCTAAGCAACATGCTACGACGTCGTATCCTTTATCAATTAACCATTGCACTGCAACGCTTGTATCTAAACCGCCAGAATAGGCTAAAACAATTTTTTCTTTCATAAGTTTACACCTCTAATAAATTTTCAGAATTTTAATATGGATACATCATAGCAGATTGCAGATGAAAATAAAACCATTTTATTACATAAATATTCAAAATGTGATGGTGATGTAATGGGTATATCAATTATTAAACTTTGTGATAATGGTATTTTTAATATATTTAAAAATTCTGTAAAATGAATATAAGATTAATAAAGAAATTACTGATAAAAACTATAAATAACTTGTAATTTAACTTAAAAATTCACAGAACAATCATTTTTCAGTCATTGAGATAGTCTTTGGAATTGAATAGCTCATTTAAACTTAGTAGAATTAAAATAGTACACATCATAGGAGGCAATAAGATGACTCATATTCAATTAGATTATGGTAAAACCTTAGAATTTTTCGACAAACATGAATTAGAACAACAAAAAGAAATCGTTAAAACGATACATCATACAATTCATAAAGGTACTGGTGCAGGTAATGACTTTTTAGGTTGGTTAGACTTACCAGTAGATTATGACAAAGAAGAATTTTCAAGAATAGTGGAAGCATCAAAACGTATTAAGTCTAATTCTGATGTACTTGTTGTAATTGGAATCGGTGGTTCATATCTAGGTGCGAGAGCAGCTATTGAAATGCTAACTTCATCATTCAGAACAAGTAATGAATATCCAGAGATTGTATTTGTAGGTAATCATTTATCATCAAGTTATACTCAAGAATTAGTAAATTATTTAGCTGATAAAGACTTTTCAGTAAATGTAATCTCTAAATCAGGAACAACTACTGAACCAGCAGTTGCATTTAGATTATTTAAACAATTAGTCGAAAATAAATATGGAAAAGATGAAGCGAAAAAACGAATTTTTGCGACTACAGATAAATCAAAAGGTGCTTTAAAACAATTAGCAGATAATGAAGGATACGAAACTTTTGTAGTACCTGACGATGTAGGTGGAAGATATTCAGTTTTAACTGCAGTAGGTTTATTACCAATCGCAACAGCTGGTATTAATATCGAATCAATTATGATTGGTGCAGCTAAAGCACGTGAAGAATTATCATCTGAAGATTTAGAACAAAATATTGCATATCAATACGCAACTATTCGCAATATTTTATATAGCAAAGGTTACACAACAGAAATGTTGATAAACTATGAGCCTTCTATGCAATATTTTAATGAATGGTGGAAACAATTATATGGTGAATCTGAAGGTAAAGATTTCAAAGGTATCTATCCTTCAAGTGCCAATTACACAACAGACTTGCACTCTTTAGGACAATACGTACAAGAGGGTCGTCGTTTCTTATTTGAAACAGTTGTGAAAGTTAATCATCCTAAACATGATATTACTATTGAACAAGATAGTGAAGATTTAGATGGATTAAATTATTTAGCTGGTAAAACAATTGATGAAGTTAATACGAAAGCTTTTGAAGGAACACTATTAGCGCACACTGATGGTGGTGTTCCTAATATCGTAGTTAACATACCTCAACTAGACGAAGAAACATTCGGCTATGTCGTGTATTTCTTTGAACTTGCATGTGCAATGAGTGGTTATCAATTAGGAGTTAATCCATTCAACCAACCTGGTGTAGAAGCTTATAAACAAAATATGTTTGCATTACTAGGTAAACCAGGATATGAAGATAAGAAAAAAGAATTAGAAGATCGCTTATAATTTTTCGATTGTAAGTTATCATTTGAATATAGTAATTTTATAGCCAAGGCTTGAGAATATTTCTTAAGTTCTTGGCTTTTTTCATACTCTGTTTGAGATTTTATAATTAATTTTCATATAAATACCAAAAAGAGTATTTATCACTAAAATTTGATTTATGTTGTGAACAAAATTTAGTTGTTTCAAAAAGCGTAAAATACCACTATAATAATAAAGTAATATTAACCCTAGAAAGGATTTGATGTTTTGTCGTTTCATCAATTAGAAGAATGGTTTGACATATTTCGGCAATTCGGATACATTCCTGGGTTCATTATGCTCTATTTAAGAGCAATTGTACCTGTGTTACCTTTGACACTCTATGTTGTGTTATTAATGCACGCTTATGGGTCAATTCCGGGAATTATCATCAGTTGGTTAGGCATCGTAACTGGTACATTTACTGTATTTTTAGTGTGTAAGAAATTAATTAATACTGAAAAAATGAAAAAGGTGAAGAAAAGAAAATCTGTACAAAGACTTATAAGTTTTATAGATAGACAAGGTTTAATACCTTTATTTATTTTACTATGTTTTCCATTTACACCTAATACATTGATTAATTTAGTAGCAAGTTTATCTCATATTAAGGTAAAGTATTATTTTATTGTTTTAACTATTTCAAAACTTATTTCAATTACTATTTTAGGAGTAATGGGAAGAGAAGTAACTACTATTTTTACTAATCCTATTCGCGCATTAATAATGTTATTATTACTCGTTGCACTTTGGTTTATTAGTAAAAAAGTGGAAAAATATTTTATGGGTTCTACTAAGGAGTGACAATGTGCAACGCACGATTAAATATTTGATTTCCTTAATTTTTGCAATTATTATTGTACTATTCATTCAAACATTTATTGTTGTTGGGGCGGTTATACCAAATCATGATATGTCTCCAACTATGAAGAAGGATGATAGAGTAATTGTTAATAAAATAAAGGTGACTTTCGATTTACTTAAAGATGGGGATGTTATCATGTATAGTCGTGACAATAAATTCCATTTCAGTAGAATTGTTGGTAAACCTGGAGAATCAATTGAAATTAAAAATCATAACTTATATAGAGATGATAGACGCGTCAATCAACAATATGGTAAAAATAGACAAATAAATAATATTGCATTACGAGATATTAAAGATTCAGATGGAGATACTGTACCACCTGGTTCATATTTTGTATTAAATGATAATGATGATAAAAAATCAGACTCAAGACGCTATGGTTTAATTGATAAAAAAGATATCATTGGCGATGTGAGTTTAAAATATTACCCTTTTAAAGAATTTGCCTATGATTTTTAGAAATTAGAAGAGGTGTGAAAATTGAAAAAAGAAATAGTAGAATGGATTGTCGCCATCGCCGTAGCGCTAGCACTTATATTTGTAATTGGGAAATTTATTGCTAAGCCGTACACTATTAAAGGTGATTCAATGGATCCTACACTTAAAGATAGTCAACGTGTAATGGTAAATATTATTGGTTATAAAATTGGTGGCGTGAAAAAAGGTAACGTCATTGTTTTCCACGCTAATAAAAAGGATGACTATGTAAAACGTGTTATTGGAACGCCAGGCGATAGTGTTCAGTATAAAAATGACACTTTATACATCAATGGAAAGAAACAAAAAGAACCATATTTAAATTATAATGAAAAGCGAAAACAAACCGAATATATTACAGGAACATTTAAAGTTAAAGACTTACCAAATGCTAATCCTAAAACAAATGTAATACCTAAAGACAAATACTTAGTTTTAGGTGATAATCGTGAAGTAAGTAAGGATAGTCGCTCATTTGGTTTAATTGATAAAGATCAAATTGTTGGTAAAGTATCATTTAGATTCTGGCCGTTTAACGAATTTAAATCAAATTTTAATCCGGAAAATACTAAAAATTAAAAAGTATACAAAATGATTTTAATAATGGGGATGTCTATAATTAAAAATTATAGACGTCTCCATTTTTTATTAATATTAGAACCTAACTTTGATGTGATAATATAAAGGATAAAGGAGTGAGGGAATGTTATGGAATTAAATACATATATCGGTAGAGCTGGTACGGTCAAATCAGCTTCGATGTTAAATTATATAAAGAACGAAATGAAACATGATCCTTTAGGCGATCCCATCGTATTAATCGCTCCAACTCAGAGTACATTTCAATTAGAACAAGCTTTTGTAAATGATTCAGAACTTAATGGAAGTTTGAGAACAGAAGTCCTTCACTTTGAAAGATTAAGTCATCGTATTTTTCAAGAAGTGGGAGGATATACAGAACAGAAATTATCTAAAGCTGCTATGCAAATGATGATTTATCATATCGTTCAACAATATGATTCAGAACTCAAATTATACCGTTCTCAATCTAAATATTATGGCTTTAGTGAAAAACTTGCTGAACTGATTCAAGATTTTAAAAAATATAGTGTTACACCGGATCATTTAGATCAATTTATTACAGAACATCAATTACAAACAAGAACGCAACATAAACTAGAAGATATTACTCTAATTTATAAAGAATTAGAATCTCGCATGAGCGGTGAATTTATAACTACTGAGGATAGTTTAGAACGTTTTATTGACCAAATGTCTAAATCTGAGTGGCTCAAACGAGCAGAAATATTTATCGATGGTTTCTACAACTTCTCAACACTTGAATATAGGATTATTGAAGCTTTAGTACAACATGCTAAGAGTGTCACAGTTCTACTAACAACAGATGGTAATCAAGACCCATTCAGTCTATTTAGAAAGCCATCAGAAGTTTTAACACATCTTGAAGACATTGCGAATCAATTAAATATTCACTTAAATAAAACCTTATTTCAACAAAAGTTTCGATTTGAAAATGATGATCTCAAACATTTAGAAAGTGATTTTGATGCTTTGCAAATGACACCTCAATCTCATTCAAATCATGTGGAAATACTTGAATCTTCAAATATGCGTGAAGAAGTAAATGAATTAGCAAGACGAATTATTAAAGATGTTCGTGATCATCATTTGAGATTTCAAGACATTGCTATCTTATATCGTGACGAATCATATGCATATTTATTCGAATCTATTTTTTCTTTATACGACATTCCCTTTAATATCGATACTAAAAAGTCAATGTCACACCATCCAATTATGGAAATGATTCGTTCTTTAATAGAGGTCATACAGTCAAATTGGAATATTAACGCAATGTTGCGTTTATTTAAAACAAATGTACTAACTTCACAATTTAAGAATAGTAGCTACTTAATAGATTTATTGGAGAATTTCGCATTAGAGCGCGGTGTATATGGTAAACGTTGGTTGGATGAGGAAGTATTTCATGTTGACCAATTTAATAAAATGGGACGTAAATCTCATGCTCTAACCCCTCAAGAAAAAGAAACTTACGAAGAGGTAGTTCGTTTAAAGAATAATGTCATTGATAAAGTTCTTTACTTTGAAAAAGCGATGAGTGACGCTACCACTGTGAGAGATTTCGCGACTGCTTTTTACGAAAGTATGGAATATTTTGAGCTGCCAAACCAACTCATGACTGAGAGAGATGAGTTAGATGTAGAAGGTAAGCATCAACAAGCGGAGGAAATCGATCAAATTTGGAACGGATTTATTCAAATTTTAGATGATTTGGTAACAGTTTTTGATACTCAAGAGATGACTTTGAAACAATTTCTTGAAGTGTTTGATATAGGATTAGAGCAACTAGAATTTGTCATGATACCACAGACCTTAGATCAGGTAAGTATCGGTACAATGGATTTGGCTAAGGTCGATAATAAACGACATATATACATGGTAGGTATGAATGATGGTTCATTACCTCAACCGGTATCTTCATCTAGCTTGATTACAGATGAAGAAAAGAAATATTTTGAACAAAATGCACAAATTGAACTAAGTCCGACATCAGATATTTTACAAATGGATGAAGCATTTGTTTGTTATATTGCTATGACACGCGCACGAGAAAAAGTAACTTTTTCATATAGTTTGATGGGAAATTCAGGCGATGAAAAAGAAATAAGTCCATTTTTATCACAAATTAAAGATTTATATCATCATTTAGATATAGTTAATATTCAACAAGAACATGAAGAACAACCAATAAGTCTTATGCAACATGTGCATCAAACTAAAATTGAATTATTTGATGCATTGCGTACATGGTTAGACCATGAGGACGTGGATATAAGATGGCTAGATGCATACCAAGTGATTCGAGATGATGAGCAATTAAATGATGGATTGGATTATCTTATCACTTCTCTAACTTATGATAATGAAACAGTACAATTAAATGAGACACTCACAAAGCAATTGTATGGAACAACTATTAATGCAAGTGTGTCACGTTTTGAAGGCTATCAACAATGTCCATTTAAGCATTATGCCTCCCATGGTTTAAGGTTAAATGAACGTTCGAAATATGAATTACAAAACTTTGATTTAGGAGATATATTCCATTCAGTGCTCAAACATATTTCTGACCGTGTAGAAGGTGACTTTAAAAACTTAGATCGTAAGAAGATTAAAGCGCTAACTGAAGAAGCATTAGAGTTGATACTGCCTAAAGTTCAATTCAACTTATTGAATTCAACAGCCTACTATAAGTATTTATCTAGAAGAATAGGTTCTATAGTAGAAACAACTTTAAATGCATTAAAGTATCAAACAGGCTTTTCAAAATTTATACCGCAAAGGTTTGAGACAGGATTCCGAAAATCACCTAGAAATAAAGATGAATTAGTTGCGCAACCTCTACATACTAAACAGGGAATCCCAATTAACATAAGAGGTCAAATCGATCGGATTGATACGTATACTAAAGGCGATCACAGTTATGTAAATATCATTGATTATAAATCTTCAACTGGTAGTGCGACTTTAGATTTAACGAAGGTGTACTATGGTTTGCAAATGCAAATGATGACTTACATGGACATCGTCTTACAAAATAAAGATAGATTAGAACTTACTGATATCGTTAAACCTGGTGGATTACTTTATTTCCATGTCCATGAACCACGTATTAAATTTGATAACTGGTCTAAAATTGATGAAGATAAATTAAATAAAGAACTAATTAAAAGTTTCAAAATGAGTGGTCTTGTAAATAGTGATGAGGAAGTAATAGATGCTTTAGATAAGCGTTTGGAACCAAGCTTTAATTCAGATATCGCCCCAATTGGTTTAACTACTAAAGGTGCCATAAGTAAGAATACGAGTCGTGTAGCGAATGAAAACGTTATTCGTCAATTTATTCAGCACAACAAAAATAACTTTATCGATACGGCTACTCACATTATGGATGGCCATACAGAGGTAGCCCCTTTAAAATATAAAAATACTTTACCATGTCAATTCTGTAGTTATCAGTCAGTATGTCATGTGGATAGTATGATAGATAGTAAACGCTATAGAACTGTAGACGAGTCTATTAAACCTATAGAATTAATCCAAAATATGATTGACGAAGGTGGTGACCAGTGATGATACCAACTAAACCTAATGACGTAATTTGGACTGACGCACAGTGGCGTAGTATATACGCTAAAGGTCAAGATGTACTCGTCGCTGCTGCCGCTGGTTCAGGTAAAACTGCCGTATTAGTTGAACGTATTATTCAACGTATTCTCCGAGATAATATGGACGTTGATCGTTTACTAGTTGTAACATTTACAAATTTGAGTGCGCGTGAAATGAAGCATCGCGTAGATCAACGTATTCAAGAAGCTTCTCTTGCAGAACCTGAAAATGAACATTTAAAAAATCAACGTGTTAAAATTCATCAGGCTCAAATTTCCACATTACACAGTTTTTGTTTAAAATTAATTCAACAACATTACGATGTTTTAGATATTGATCCTAATTTTAGAACAAGTAGTGAAGCTGAGAATGTCTTATTATTAGATCAAACAATTGACGATGTTCTTGAACGTCATTATGACATTTTAGACTCAGATTTTATCGAGTTAACTGAGCAATTATCCTCAGATAGAAATGATGACCAATTTAGAAATATTATTAAACGTTTGTACTTCTTTAGTATTGCGAATCCTAATCCATTCGAATGGTTAGATCAGTTATCTCAACCTTATAAAAATGAAAGCCAACAAGATCAATTGCTGAAATTACTTAATGATTTGGCAATGATATTTCTTAAAGCTGCTTATGAAGAGATTATAAAAAGTTTTAATTTGTTCTCAATGCTCGACAATGTGGAAAAGCAATTAGAGGTAGTGGAAGATGAACACCGCTTTGTTTCTAAAGTGATCGAAGGTGACATGATTAATTCTGAATTATTAGTCTCACATGAATTTGTGAGCCGTTTCCCTTCAATTACCAAAAAGATTAAAGAAGCAAATGAAGGTATGGAAGAAGCGTTAGATGACGCTAAGAAACATTACGATAAATACAAAAGTCTAGTTAGTGACGTAAAAAATGATTATTTTTCAAGAAGTGCTGAAGATTTGAAGTTAGATATGCAGAAATTGGCTCCCAGAGTAGCCTATTTAGCTCAAATCGTAAAAGATGTGATAGAGGAATTTAGCAAGCAAAAACGAAGTCGTAATTTATTGGACTTTGCAGATTATGAGCATTTTGCCTTGCAAATACTCACTAATGATGATGGTACGCCTTCACATATCGCAAAAACGTATCAAGAACATTTTGAAGAAATCCTAGTGGATGAGTATCAAGATACAAACCGTGTTCAAGAAAAGATTTTATCTTGTATTAAAACAGGTGAAGAGTACAACGGAAACCTATTTATGGTAGGTGATGTTAAGCAATCAATCTATAAATTTAGACAAGCTGATCCAAGTCTATTTATTGAAAAATATAATCGGTTCACTAGTGAAGGGGAAGGTACAGGTATGGTCATCGACCTATCTCAAAACTTCCGTTCTAGACAAGAGGTACTGTCTACCACAAATTATTTATTCAAACATATGATGGACGATAACGTAGGAGAAATAATATATGATGATGCGGCTCAATTATATTATGGAGCACCATACGATCAAACTGATAAACCTGTACAACTTCGTGCATTAATTGAAGCGGGTAAAGAAACGAGTGAATTGACAGGAAGTGAGCAAGAAGCCAATTACATCGTAGAACAAGTAAAAGATATAATTGCAAATGAACAAGTATTTGATATGAAGACTGGAACATATAGAAGTGCAACATTCAAAGATATTGTAATACTTGAGAGAAATACTGATAATGCGCGTAATTTGCAACAAGCTTTTAAAAATAGTGATATTCCATTCCATGTGAAAAGTAAAAAAGGATATTTTGAACAAACTGAAGTACAACTTGTTTTATCATTTTTAAAAACTGTTGATAATCCTTTACAAGATATTTATTTAGTAGGGCTCATGCGTTCAGTTATTTATCAATTTACTGAAGATGAATTAGCAGAAATTAGAGTAGTTAGTCCTAACGATATTTATTTTTATCAATCGATTCAAAATTATATTGAGGATGATAATTCTAAAACTCATTTAGTTCATAAACTACAAAGATTTATAAAAGATATAAAAAATTATCAAGATTATAGTCAAAATCAACCTGTTTATCAGCTAATAGATAAATTTTATAACGACCATTTCGTAATACAGTACTTTAGTGGTCTTATTGGTGGTAAAGGTCGACGTGCAAACCTTTATGGCTTAATTAATAAGGCTATCGAGTTTGAGAACTCTAGCTTTAGAGGTTTATTCCAATTTATTCGATTTATTGATGAATTGATTGATAGAGGAAGAGATTTCGGTGAAGAAAATATAGTTGGACCAAATGATAATGTTGTTAGAATGATGACCATTCATAGTAGTAAAGGATTAGAGTTTCCGTTCGTTATTTATTCAGGACTTTCTAAAAAATACAATGAAAAAGACCTGACTCAGCCTGTAATTCTAAACCAACAATACGGATTGGGAATGGATTATTATGATACTGATAAAGAAATGGTTTATCCATCATTATCCTCAGCAGCCTATCGCGCTATTAATAGAAAAGAACATATTTCTGAAGAAATGCGTCTTATTTATGTAGCATTAACTCGTGCTAAAGAACAATTAATTTTAATAGGTAGAGTCAAAAAAGAACAAGAATTGACAGAACTTGAACAATTACCTATATCTGCAGATCTTATTGCAGTGAATGAGCGCTTGACGGCTAAAAATTCATTTAAATTTATTTACAGTATTTTATCCAAACATCAATCAGCATCTTTACCTGATGATCAGAAATTCGAACGAGATATTGAAACACTTAATTCTGAAGTGAAACCACGTGTAACGATTACAATTGATCACTACGAAGATGTATCTACAGAAGAGGTCACGCCTGAAAATGAACGTCGAACAGTTAACGATATTGACGACATTAACAGTGGAAATGATGACGTAAAAGCTAAGATTCACCATCAATTAGCTTATAGATATCCTTATCAAGAAGATACTTTGAAACCTTCAAAGCAGTCAGTATCTGAACTTAAACGTCAACTTGAAACTGAGGAAAGTGACACAAATTATGATAGAGTTAGACAATACCGTATCGGCGTAGCAACATATGAACGACCAAGATTTTTAAGTGAAAATAAGAAACGTAAAGCCAATGAAATTGGTACGTTAATGCACACAGTCATGCAACATCTTCCTTTTAATGAAACAAGATTAACAAGAGAAGAGCTAGATTCATATGTTGATAAGCTGATTCAACTTAATATCATTGAAGAGGATGCCAAAGCTGATATTAAATATGATGATATTATGAGATTTATTGAAAGTTCATTGTATTTGCAAATTGCACAAGCAGACAAAGTATATACTGAATTGCCGTTTGTAGTTAATCAAGCTAAGGTCGATCAATTACCTGAAGATAATCAAGATGTTTCAATTATCCAAGGTATGATTGATTTAATTTTCCAAAAGGATGGAAAATACTATTTCGTTGATTATAAAACAGATGCATTTAATCGACGAAAAGGAATGACTGATGATGAGATTGGTCAACAACTCAAACAGAAATATCAAATCCAAATGGAGTATTACCGTAATACGTTAGAAACTATACTCAAACAGCCGGTTCAAGGTTATCTATATTTCTTTAAATTTGGTATGTTAAAGATAGATGAATAAAAATGTGTTTCAATTAGTTAGAATAAATATTCGCTATGTCAGTCATAAGTGTAAGGCTTATGATGACGTAGCGTTTTTATTTATTGATATCAAATATCCTATTAAGAAATTTCTTAATTTTCTTATTTATATGTTTGTTATTTGAACTTAGATATAGTTATAATATGTAATAAGATATAGATGAGGAGTTGATTATGAATGAAATTTTTATCATTCAAACACAATGACAGAACTTCATACGGGGTAAAAGTTAAACGTGAAGATGCTGTTTGGGATTTACCAATGGTTTTTGCTGAATTTGGTGAAGAAGATTTTCATCCCAAAACATTACTACAAGGATTACAACAAAACCAGACTTTAGATTTTCAAGAACAAGTACGTAAAGCAGTTGTGGCTGCTGAAGATAGCGGTAGAGAAACAGAGTTTAAAATTTCGTTTAATGATGTAGAGTTTTTACCTCCAGTTACACCTCCAAATAATGTTATTGCATTTGGGCGTAATTACCAAGATCATGCGAGCGAATTAAATCATGAAGTTGAACGTTTATATGTATTTACTAAAGCTGCTTCATCTTTAACTGGTGATGAATCAACAATTCCTAATCATAAAGATATTACAGACCAATTAGATTACGAAGGTGAACTTGGTATTGTCATTGGTAAATCAGGTGAGAAGATTCCTAAAGGTTTAGCTTTAGATTATATCTATGGTTATACAATTATTAATGATATAACTGACCGCACAGCTCAAAATGCGCATGACCAAGCATTCTTATCTAAAAGTTTAACTGGTGGCTGTCCAATGGGACCTTATATCGTCACTAAAGATGAATTACCAACCCCTGAAAATGTTAACATCGTAACTAAAGTGAACAACGATATCCGTCAAGATGGTAACACTGGACAAATGATTCTTAAAATTGATGAGTTAATTGAAGAAATTTCTAAATATGTAGCACTACACCCTGGTGATATTATCGCGACAGGTACACCAGCAGGCGTAGGAGCAGGTATGGAACCGCCACAATTCTTGCAACCTGGTGATGAAGTTAAAGTTACAATTGATAACATTGGTACGTTAACGACTTACATTTCAGAAAAATAATTAATTACTACTAAATTTTAAAAGCTTGTTGTATATAGATAGGCTGTCGATAAAATTACTTTTATCGACAGCTTTTTAGATTTGAGTTAACTCATCATTTATATGTCTTACTACATACAAAATAATAGAGTTATAAAATTTAAAAGTGCTGCTACATTTATAATTTCTAAATATGTTATGATAGTTGAGAAAATAAATATATGGGGGGACACAAGCATGTTACATGTCCATATCTTAAGTTGGGTATTAGCAATAGTATTATTTATCGCAACTTATTTAAACTTTTCAAAAATACAAGGTCCTTCACCTTACTTTAAACCATTACATATGGCATTAAGACTATTTATGTTACTCACATTATTTACTGGTTTCTGGGAATTAATTAAAGAATTTATCGCAGCAGCTCATGGCGATGGCGGAAACCATATGTTACTTACTTTGAAAATGCTATGTGGTTTAGCGGTTATTGCTTTAATGGAAGTAACCATTGCTAAAAGAAAGAAAAAAGAAGAAGGACATAAATTCTTTTGGATTACAATCGCGCTAATTATTATAACAATGGCTATTGGCATTATCTTGCCATGGGGCCCATTAACTAAAATGTTTGGTTTAGGTTAAAGTAATTAAAACAAGAAACTGCGTCTATACGTCATTGTATAGTACGCAGTTTTTTTATGTTCTTTTGGTTACATTATAGATTTTAAATATTACTTTATTAGATAGAGCAAGGTTATGAGCGATGTAAATGTGCTTTATCTAGCTTTGTAACCAATCATATTAATTAAATCTTTTGGGTGACTATATGGTGGAGCATAAGCAACTTCAAATTCTGTTAATTCATCAACTGTCATATGGTTCATCATTGCTATAGACAAGACATCAATTCTTTTATCTACGCCTTCTTGTCCAACTGCAGCGGCGCGTAAAAGTTTACGTGAAGTTTTGTCATAATATACTCTTAAATGTAGGGGAGTATTTCCTGGGTAATAACCAGCATGAGCTCCTTGTTTAACTTCTACCATTTCATAATCAAAATGAGAAAGTTCATTTGGTTTAACACCCACACTTGCGAATGTATAATCAAAGAATTTAACAATATTAGATCCTAAATACCCTTTAAATGTAATTGATTTATCTCCAGCTAATTGTTCTGCAATAATGCTAGCCCCTCTGTGTGCTCCCCATGCCAATGGTACTTGAGCTTGTAAATCAACATGTCGATAAAATGAAGTTATAACATCACCTAAAGCGTAAATATTGGGTATATTTGTTTGAAATTTATCATTTACTGGTATGAAGCCATGATCATCTAAGTGAATATTAGAAGATTTAATAAAGTTCGAATGCGGATGTGTTCCTACGCCTTCAATAATAAGGTCGTATTTTTCAGTTATCCCAGATGTAAAAGTAACTTCATTACCTTTAATTTGATGGATTTCTTCGTCAAATCTGTAAGAGATATTTCTTTTTTCTAATTCATCGATAATAGGGTGATTCATATCTTGATCCATTAGTTTATTAATTTGCTCTGAACGATGAATTAATGTGACGTCGAGCCCACGGGTATATAAGTTCTCTAATACTTCTAGTGATATATAACCAGCACCGACTACCAACGCGTTTTTAGCATGGTTATTAGAGATAAACTGATCAATTGCATCAGTATCTTCTAAATTTCTTAAATTAAATGAAATATTGCTATCAAATCCTAGATTATTAGCCCCAGCACCAGGACTTAAAATAAGCGTGTCATATGATTCTTCAAATGTTTCTCCGGTTTGTCTATTCACAACAGTGACTGTTTGATGCTTATCATTAATTTCAGTTACTTCATGATAGGTTTTAACTTTAATTTGCTTTTTATCATAAAATGATTCTGGTGTATAAGCTAATACTTTTTCCCTTTCAGTAACAAGCTGACCAATATAATAAGGTAGGGCACAGTTAGCAAAGCTCATATCTCTATCTTTCTCAAATACAATAATCTCGCTTTCTTTATCTAAACGACGAATCTGACTAGCGCAAGTTGCACCGCCTGCAACAGCACCAATAATGATTATTTTATTCAAATTGTGAACTCCTTTTATAAAAAATTAAAAAAATAAAAAGGGATACATCATCCATGTCATCCCCTTTAATACTTATCTTTATTAATAATAACGAATATTTAAATCAAAGAACTCATTTAAATAGCGACCTATACCATCTTCGTTATTACTATATGTCGTATCATTTGCGACATCTTTTAATTCCTGTAAACCGTTATTCATTGCAATACCATGTGATGCATATTTAATCATTTCTATATCATTATCTTCATCACCGAAAGCAATCACTCGTTCATCTGCGACATTAAGATACTGTTTAACGCATTTGATGCCTCGTGCTTTATTAATACCACGTTTAACGATTTCTATAACAGGAAATGGTGCACCCCAACGACGATGTTCAATATTCTCAGCGTAGAAATGAGTTAACATATCCTTTATTTTAGGAATATTATCTTCTTCTGCTTCAACAAGTAAAGAAGTTGGAGGTTCTGTTAGTTGCTCTAATAAATTACCTGTTTGTATTTTAGGATTCCCCATTGAAAATCCTTCAAATAGGCGTGGATCATGATTATTAATGAATACATAATCGTTTACTTCAGCTATGATATTTGTAACATGAGATTGTTGAAGGGCAGTTATTATATTTTTTGAAATTTCTACATCTAAAACTTCATGTATTGTAGTAAAATCGTTAGCTTTAGGATGATGGACGTAAGCGCCATTGAAATTGACAACCGGTGTATTCATATTTAATTCATGATAATAGATTTGACTCGCTCTATATGGACGACCAGTAGCAATCATAATATGATGGCCACGTTGTTGTAGTTCAGTTAAAACTTGTTTTGTATAGGATGAGATTTCTTTGTTGTCATTTAATAATGTTCCATCTAAATCTAGACAAATTAAATAAGGTTGCATATAAGACTCCTTGTGTATCAATTGTTCATGTAACAGTATCATAGCATTTTATTGGCGTTTTGTCGGATATTTGATATATTAGTATAAAGATAATTTTAAAGAGGTGATACTAATGGAGGAAGCATTAAAAGATAGTATCCTAGGGGCTCTTGAAATGGTAATCGACCCTGAATTAGGCATTGATATTGTCAATTTAGGTTTAGTATATAAAGTTGATGTAGACGATGAAGGTCTATGCACAGTTGAAATGACTTTAACTTCTATGGGCTGTCCTTTAGGACCACAAATTATTGAACAAATTAAAGGTGTATTAGCAGAAATTCCTGAGATTTCTGATACAGAAGTAAACATTGTTTGGAATCCGCCTTGGAATAAAGACATGATGTCTCGTTATGCTAAGATTGCTCTCGGTGTTGGATAACTAATAAATGACTAGGAATAGTTACACATTTTTACTTTTAAAATGTGTGTAGCTATTCTTTTTTGTTTAAACATATAAAATTTTTTATGATAGCGCTATTTAAGATTAAAGTGAGTTAAGAAATTTTTAATAAATTGACATTACTATTTAAATTGAATTAATGTTACAAATATATTACAATACATAAGACTTACTACATTTCGGGAAATGAAAATTCTTGCATAAAAGAGTTTAGATTTGCGCGTTATATAGTGCATGTTTAATGAAAATGTGAGGTATTTGACATAAATTTATTAAGTTAATAAGAATGAAACAGTAATTTTCAATATTTAATATGTATGGAAAATTGAATAAGAAGTGTATTAGATGAACTGAAAAGCATTTGTTTTATCATGGGAAATTATAAAAAGCTCAATTTAACTGTCTAACGAATTAACTACTTATAGGGAATGAATGTTAACAATGGAAAAAGAATTAAAGAAAGGTCATCAACGCGGTAAAAAAATGCGTTATATGCCTGGACTTGATGGTTTGCGAGCAATTGCTGTTATTGGAATTATAATATATCACTTAAATAAAAAATGGCTTACTGGCGGTTTTTTAGGAGTGGATACATTCTTCGTAATTTCTGGTTATTTAATTACTAGTTTATTATTAAAAGAATACGAAGAAACTGGAATAATTAATCTCAAAAATTTCTGGATTAGACGTATAAAGAGATTGTTACCCGCAGTTTTAGCATTGCTAATTGTTGTTGGACTTGCAACACTGATACTTGAACCGGATAATATTGTAAGAGTTAAACATGATATTGTTGCAGCGATATTCTATGTTTCAAACTGGTGGTATATTGCTAAAGATGTTAATTACTTTGAACAATTTTCATTTATGCCATTAAAACATCTGTGGTCACTGGCTATTGAAGAACAATTCTATTTGTTCTTTCCTGCGATATTGATATTATTATTGCTTACGATTAAGAAATATAGAAATGTGGCAGTAATATTTTGGATTATATCATTAGTATCACTTTTATTGATGGTAATTATCTCACAGCCACATATGAATCACTCACGTGTCTATTTTGGTACAGATACCAGATTACAAACGCTTTTATTAGGTGTACTTCTTGCATTTATGTGGCCACCATTTAAACTCAAGACTCAACCACCTAAAGCATTAAGAGCAACAATTGATACTGCTGGAATAGTCGGGTTAATATTTTTATTCATTCTATTCCTTACCGTTAAAGATGATAGTGATTGGATTTATAACGGTGGATTTTATATTATTTCAACGATGACCTTGCTTATTATAGCAAGTGTAGTCCATCCTGCAACTTTAGTTTCTAAAGTATTAGGTAATCCAATTTTTGTTTATATAGGCAAACGTTCATATAGCTTGTATTTATGGCATTTTGCAGTGATTAGTTTTATCCATAGTCACTATATAGATGGTCAAATACCAATATATGTCTATCTACTTGATATCATTTTAACGGTAGCGTTAGCTGAGTTATCTTATCGATACGTCGAAACACCATTTAGAAAGCAAGGTTTCAAAGCATTTGCTATAAACAAACGTTTCAAGCCTCAGTTTATTAGAACAATTATTACGATTGTATTAGCTTTGCCACTTATTTTAATACTTGCAGGTGCGTTTGATAAATTAGGTAAAGATAACATTAATGATAAAGCGCAAACATTTAACACTAGCGAAAATGATAAATATCTTATCCGTATGTTACCTATCGATGACATTAAACTTACTGCTGACGGAAGAACTGAAGAGGGTAAAGAGGATGAAGTATATTCTAATATTAAACCATTGCTAATTGGTGACTCGGTCATGGTAGATATAGGTGAGCAATTTAAATCTAGAGTTCCTAAAGCAAATATTGACGGTAAAGTAGGAAGAAATTTATATCAAGCATTACCTTTAGTAGATAGTAATTATAAACATTATAATCAGCCTTCAGATCAAGTTGTCCTTGAATTAGGTACAAATGGTGATTTTACTGAAGATCAACTTGATAATTTAATCGAAAAATTTGGTAAAGCTCAAGTGTATCTCGTGAACACTAGAGTACCTCGTTCATATGAAGGCCATGTAAATGAATTAATGGCTGATGCTGCTAAAAAACATAAAAATGTAAAACTTGTTGATTGGTATCAACGGTCAGAGGGGCATACAGAGTATTTTGCTCCTGATGGTATTCACCTTGAAAATAGTGGTGTTGAAGCACTCACTGATGAAATTCTAAAAAATATGAAAAAGAAATAGCTCGTATTAAGAAACTAGTTTGACGTTAATCAGCTAACGTTAGGCTAGTTTCTTTTTTATAATTTGAGGTATAAAGTTATTAGATATTAAAGAAATCATTTTCAAAATTAATGGAGAAAAAGGTCAAAAAATAAGCGCAAATTGTTGAATATCGATTAAAGAGGGACTATAATATAGTTAAGGTCAAAGAAAGTCAAAGTCAAAAATCAATTTTGACCTACTCTAAATAATAGAGGTGATAACAATTGGATATTAATCAAATGACTTACGCTGTTCAAGGAGCTTTACAAAAAGCCGTTGAAGCAAGCAAAGAATATGAATTACAAAATATTGAAATCGAAGCTTTATTAAAAGCTGCTTTAGAAGAAAATGAAAGTTTGTTTAAAAGCGTATTAGAAAGAGCAAATGTTGATGTTGATCAATTATCGAAAGCTTATGAAAATAAATTAAAAAATTATCCAACAGTACAAGGCGATAATGTTCAATATGGTCAGTATATAAGTCAAAAAGCGAATGATTTACTAAATAAAGCTGAAACTTATATGAAAGAATATGATGATGAATTTATTTCTATGGAACATTTATTGCGTGCTGCTATGGATATTGATGAAACGACTCAACAATATGTTGGAAATAAAACTGAAGTTATTAAAGAAATCATTACTAAAATTAGAGGAGGAAATCATGTGACATCTCAAAATCCTGAAGTAAATTACGAAGCTTTAGAAAAATATGGTCGCGACTTAGTAGAAGAAGTTCGCCAAGGAAAAATGGATCCTGTTATTGGTAGAGATGAAGAAATACGTAACTCTATCCGTATTTTAAGTCGTAAAACTAAAAACAATCCCGTACTTATTGGTGAGCCCGGTGTAGGTAAAACAGCTATAGTTGAAGGTCTAGCACAACGTATAGTTAAAAAAGACGTTCCTGAATCATTGTTAGATAAAACCATTTTCGAATTAGATTTAAGTGCCTTAGTAGCTGGAGCGAAATATAGAGGGGAATTCGAAGAACGACTTAAAGCTGTGCTTAAAGAAGTAAAAGAATCAGAAGGTCGAATTATTCTCTTTATTGACGAAATTCACATGTTAGTAGGCGCTGGTAAAACTGATGGCGCAATGGACGCTGGAAATATGCTTAAACCAATGTTAGCACGTGGTGAATTGCATTGTATTGGAGCAACTACACTTAATGAGTATCGAGAATATATTGAGAAAGATTCCGCTTTAGAACGTCGATTCCAAAAAGTTGGTGTGAGTGAACCTGATGTAGAAGATACTATATCCATTTTACGTGGTTTGAAAGAACGCTATGAAGTTTATCATGGTGTGCGTATTCAAGACCGCGCTCTAGTTGCAGCTGCAGAATTATCCGATAGATATATAACTGATAGATTCTTACCTGATAAAGCAATTGACTTAGTCGATCAAGCTTGCGCTACAATTCGTACTGAAATGGGATCTAACCCAACTGAATTAGACCAAGTCAACCGTCGTGTAATGCAATTAGAAATTGAAGAAAGTGCTTTAAAAAACGAATCTGACAACGCAAGTAAACACCGTTTAGAGGAGTTACAAGAAGAGTTATCTAATGAAAAAGAAAAACAAGCATCTTTACAATCTCGTGTAGAACAAGAAAAAGAAAAAATTGCAAAAGTACAAGAAAAACGTGCAGAATTAGACCGTAGCCGACAAGCATTAGAAGATGCTCAAACTAAAGGCGACCTTGAGAAAGCTGCGGAACTACAATATGGTACAATTCCTCAATTAGAAAAAGAATTAAAAGAATTCGAAGAGGCTTACCAAGACGAGACAGGTGAGGATAGCGAAAGAATGATTCGTGAAGTTGTATCAGATGAAGAAATTGGAGATATTGTAAGCCAATGGACAGGTATTCCAGTATCTAAACTTGTAGAAACTGAACGTGAAAAACTTCTTAGCTTAAGTGACATCTTACACGAACGTGTCGTTGGCCAAGACAAAGCAGTAGACTTGGTTTCTGATGCAGTAGTTAGAGCACGTGCAGGTATCAAAGATCCAAATAGACCTATTGGTAGCTTCTTATTCTTAGGACCAACAGGTGTAGGTAAAACTGAATTAGCTAAATCACTTGCTGCTTCACTATTTGATTCTGAAAAACACATGATTCGAATTGATATGAGTGAATATATGGAAAAACATGCAGTCTCTCGTTTGATTGGTGCCCCTCCAGGCTATGTTGGTCATGATGAAGGCGGACAATTAACTGAAGCAGTTAGACGAAATCCTTATTCAGTTATTTTATTAGATGAAGTAGAAAAAGCGCACAGCGATGTCTTCAATGTGCTACTTCAAATATTAGATGAAGGTCGACTTACTGACTCTAAAGGACGCAGTGTTGATTTCAAAAATACAATTATCATCATGACAAGTAATATTGGATCACAAGTGTTACTTGAAAACGTTAAAGACGCTGGAGAAATTAGCGAAAGTACTGAGAAAGCGGTAATGGATAGTTTACATGCTTATTTCAAACCTGAAATCTTAAACCGTATGGATGATATTGTATTATTTAAACCATTATCAGTTAGTGATATGAGTATGATTGTCGATAAAATCTTAACTCAATTAAACATTAGATTATTAGAGCAACGAATCTCAATTGAAGTATCTGATAAAGCTAAAAAATGGCTAGGTGAAGAGGCTTATGAACCACAATTCGGTGCTAGACCATTAAAACGCTTTGTTCAAAGACAAATCGAAACACCACTTGCCCGCATGATGATTAAAGAAAGCCTACCTGAAGGTACAACAATTAAAGTAGATTTAAATTCTGACAATGAATTACAATTTGACATTGAAAAACCAGAAAGAATTTAATTAAATAGAATGAATCAAACAAAGATCCAAGAAAGTGTGTGCAAGTCACTTTCTTGGATTTATTTTTTAAAGTTGCTCTTTCTTTATAAATGATTTAAATGTATCAATAAAATTCTCCAAATATTTGGTTTTCTTTCTATAATAAATATAAGTATAAGAGACAGGAGGAACAATATGTTCTGATTTATTAATTAATAAGTTGAAATCGTTTATATATTATCTTGCTATACTATATCTGGGTACTTAGCTTCTAGATATTTAATAGAATATTTAAACTTTAAATATCTTTCGGAGATATCTTTATTAGCGTTTTTAGTGTTATTTTTTTACTGGTCAAATAAAATTAATTTTAATAAGTATGGTATTTTTAGGTATATCTTCAGGATTAACCCGACCTCAAACTATAAAAGGAATATCAAATACTTCTTATTTAAAGCAAGTTTTAAATAATGCTGAAAACTTATACTTCATTATAAATACATCTTTTTTTATATTAGGTGGTTATTTATATTCTCTAGGATCCATTTAATACGTTCTATTGTATATATTGATGCTTTATATCATTTATATAATAATAATTTTATTACTAAGGAGAAGACAACATGAAAATCAACACTAATTTTAACAACAACATTATACCTTATGACTATGCTGCAGGTGCACAACCTACTCAACTAATACATAATAACCCAATTAAATCTTTTCCATTTACTGTAGAAGATTTACCATTCGGTACAAAATATATTGCTTGGACATTAATAGATTATGATGCTATTCCAGTATGTGGCTTCCCGTGGATTCATTGGGCAGTTGCTAACGTGAGTGTAAATAGCGATACAATAGATATTGTTGAAGACCTTTCTAGAATTAAAGGTGACTTTGTACAAGGTAAGAACAGCTTTGCAACAGGTTTATTAGCTGAAGACTTTTCAGATATTGAAAATCATTATGTAGGGCCTACGCCTCCAGACAAAGATCATTACTATGAACTTGTAGTTTATGCTTTAAGTGAAAAGCTTAATTTAAAAAATACCTTCTATGTTAAATGAATTATTACATCAAGTTGATTCTAAATTATTAGATAAAGCAAAAATTAATTTAGTAGGTAGAAAAGTTTAAGGGATAGGGCATCTTCCTCATAAACAATAATAAAACTTCATTTTGGTAAAAAAAAGACGAGAATACGTATGAACAATTAAGTCATCGTATCTCGTCTTTTTATAAATATTACTATGAATCGTATTGATCTGAACCTTTGCTTGGTTTCATAACCGCACCTAAAATAGCGATAAAAATTGTGAATACAACAGCCATAATGATTGGATTAATTACATTAAGCGCTGGACCACTGTTAAGGCTATTCAATACGAAGTTAACCATTTCAAGCAACAATACTGCCCAAATAAATGTCATGAGGTATTTCATTGCCTATAACCTCCGCTTATAAAATCGATAACTCTATTTTAAGTGAAATATTTAAGTTTGTATAGTAGTAATCAAGGATTAAGTCCTATAATTTTAACCTTTTTAGGATTAAGGATATCATATAATTATTATGAGCAAATTGTTGTTATTAATCACTTAAGCTATTTAAAGGTTTTGAGGTCATAGATATGCCTAAAACGCTACTTTTGAAAAGAGGTATAAAAATGAATCTACTTGAGTTTGAAAACAAAAATGTGTTAAATTAATACCTGGTATTAAAAAATTATTTAAGAAGGTGTACGACCATGAACGTGGGTATTAAAGGTTTCGGTGCTTATGCTCCGGAAAACATTGTAGACAATGCCTATTTTGAACAATTTTTAGAAACTTCAGATGAATGGATTTCTAAAATGACTGGTATTAAAGAAAGACACTGGGCAGATGAAGATCAAGACACATCTGACTTAGCGTACAATGCGAGTGTAAAAGCAATTGAAGATGCTGGTATTCAACCAGAAGATATAGACATGATTATTGTAGCAACTGCAACAGGCGATATGCCGTTTCCAAGCGTAGCTAATATACTACAAGAACGTTTAGGAACTGGCAAAGTAGCAACTATGGATCAACTTGCTGCTTGTTCTGGATTTATGTATTCAATGATTACTGCTAAACAATATATTCAATCTGGTGATTATAAAAATATATTAGTTGTAGGTGCTGACAAACTATCCAAAATAACGGATTTAACTGACCGTTCAACTGCTGTCTTATTTGGTGATGGTGCTGGTGCAGTAGTGATGGGTGAAGTTTCTGAAGGCCGTGGAATCATCAGTTATGAAATGGGTTCTGATGGTAGCGGTGGAAAATATTTATATTTAGACAAAGAAACTGGTAAATTAAAAATGAATGGCAGAGAAGTATTTAAATTTGCTGTAAGAATCATGGGTGATGCATCAACACGTGTAGTAGATAAAGCAGGTTTAACGTCAGATGACATTGATTTATTTATCCCTCATCAAGCAAATATTCGCATTATGGAATCTGCGAGAGAGAGATTGGGTATAGAAAAAGAGAAAATGAGTGTTTCGGTGAATAAATATGGTAATACTTCAGCTGCTTCTATACCTTTAAGTATCAATCAAGAGTTACAAAACGGAAAAATTAAAGATGACGATACTTTAGTCTTAGTTGGCTTCGGCGGAGGCTTAACATGGGGCGCAATCGTTATCAAATGGGGAAAATAGGAGGATAACGTATGAGTAAAAATAATAGAGTTGTTATAACGGGTATCGGAGCCTTATCTCCAATCGGTAACGATGCTAAAACAACATGGGCAAACGCATTAAAAGGAGTAAATGGTATCGATAAAATTACACGTTTAGATACCGAAAATTATAATGTTCATCTAGCAGGTGAGCTAAAGGACTTTAATATTGAAGATCATATTGATAAAAAAGAAGCACGTCGTATGGATCGTTTCACACAATATGCCGTTGTTGCTGCGAGAGAAGCGGTACAAGATGCGAAGTTAGATATCAATGATCAAACAGCTAATAGAATTGGTGTTTGGATTGGTTCAGGTATTGGTGGCATGGAAACATTTGAAACTGCGCATACTACACTTGTTGAAAGAGGCCCACGTCGTGTAAGCCCGTTCTTTGTACCAATGTTAATTCCTGACATGGCAACTGGACAAGTTTCAATAGACTTAGGTGCTAAAGGTCCAAATGGTGCTACGGTTACAGCTTGTGCAACTGGTACAAATTCAATTGGTGAAGCATTTAAAATCATCCAGCGTGGTGACGCTGATGCGATGATTACAGGTGGTACTGAAGCTCCAATTACTCACATGGCAATTGCTGGGTTTAGCGCAAGTCGAGCTTTATCTACAAATGATGATAAAGAAACAGCTTGTCGCCCATTCCAAGAAGGCCGTGATGGTTTTGTCATGGGTGAAGGTGCAGGTATCGTGGTTATTGAATCATTAGATTCTGCTAAAGCGCGTGGAGCTGAAATTTATGCTGAAATCGTTGGTTATGGTTCTACTGGAGATGCATATCATATCACAGCACCAGCTCCAGAAGGTGAAGGTGGTTCAAGAGCTATGCAAGCTGCCTTAGACGATGCAGGTATTGAAGCAAAAGACGTTCAATACTTAAACGCGCATGGTACGAGTACGCCTGTAGGCGATTTATATGAAGTTAAAGCTATCCAAAATACATTTGGAGAAGCTGCAAAATCTCTAAAAGTAAGTTCAACAAAATCAATGACTGGTCACTTATTAGGTGCAACAGGTGGTATTGAAGCCATCTTCTCAGCACTATCAATTAGAGACTCTAAAGTCGCACCTACCATTCACGCGGTCACACCAGATGAAGAATGCGATTTAGATTTCGTTCCTAATAAAGCTGAAGACTTAGATATTACTTACGCTATGAGTAATAGTTTAGGCTTCGGTGGACATAATGCTGTATTAGTATTTAAGAAATTTCAAGACTAATTGTATATAAATAAAAATCTTCAAGTGAGTTTATAGATGGCTCACTTGAAGATTTTTTATATGGAAAAAGAAATAACAATAGCTAAAACTAAATATAAGAGATTAATAATCAATATAGGGATCACCCATGAAGAAATCATGTAGTGGTCCTTTTTAGCGTGTTTAGGGTTAAAAAACTCATCATCTTTTATGGTTTGGTTTTTCTTAGATGAAGAAAGTTGAAATTTTAAACGACGAAAACCATAACTGGTTGTATCGAAAATTCCTTCTTGAACGATGAGTAAAGCAAAAACGATTATAAAAATGATTAAGGATACATAAAATATAATATTAATGAAATCTAAAAGTTTATGTTTGGTGAATAACCAAATGACAAGTGATAATAATGGTGTCATTGCAATTCCTATTCGTACTGATTTAAAAAACATAGACGCACACCTCCATTGTGTATAATATACATTTTTTACCTTAACGATAGAATTTCGAAATGTAGTATTAAATTTTAAGGATTGTTTATCACCGAGTAGGATAGACATTACCCTAAAAGATTTTATATCGATTAATCTATTCTTAGAAAAAATGCAAAGAATAAAAAAATAATTATCCTAAAAGCGGTGCTGTATAGTTAAAAACAGGATCGTTTTTTTAGGAGAAATTTCAGAATTTGTTAAAAACCACATAAGAATTAGTAAAATTAAAAAATATATCAGAAAAATATTGCGTATAATATAAGTTGCTATTTATAATATACATAATATTCTGAAAAAAGGAGTGGTAAAATTGAAATCGTATTTTTTAAAACGTTTGGGATATATGTTTGTTTCTTTATTCATAATTATCAGCATAACTTTTTTCTTAATGAAATTGATGCCTGGTTCACCTTTCAATGATGCAAAATTATCTCCTGAACAAAAGCAAATATTAGCGGAAAAATATGGATTAAATGACCCAGTTGGTGTTCAATATCTAAACTATTTGAAAAATGTAGTAAGTGGAGACTTCGGGAATTCTTTTCAATATCACAATCAGCCGGTTTGGGATCTAATAAGCCCTAGGTTAATTCCATCATTAGAAATGGGATTGATTGCAGTGATAATTGGTATTTTACTAGGTTTATTTCTTGGTGTAATAGCAGCGATAAAACAAAATACATGGATAGATTATTTAGCGACTACTGTTTCAGTAATCGCTGTCTCAGTTCCTTCATTTGTTTTAGCAGTACTTTTGCAAAACGTTTTTTCAGTTCAATTAAGATGGTTTCCAGTTGCTGGGTGGGAAGGACTACCTACAATAGTTTTACCATCTTTGTCTCTATCAGCTATCGTTATGGCTACTGTTTCAAGGTATATCAGATCTGAAATGATTGAAGTACTTAATTCTGATTATATTCTTTTAGCTTATGCTAAAGGAGTGCCTCAATATAAAATTATCTTTGTACATGCTTTGAGAAATGCATTAATACCGGTAATTACTGTCATAGTTCCTATGACTGCTAGCATAATGACTGGAACATTAACAATTGAAAATATTTTTGGTGTACCAGGATTAGGTGATCAATTCGTAAGATCTATAGCTACTAATGATTTCTCTTTAATTATGGCAATTACCATATTATTTAGTTCATTCTTCATAGTATCTATATTTGTAGTTGATATTTTGTACGGAATAATTGATCCAAGGATTAGAGTTAAAGGAGGTAAATAGATGAGTAAAAGTAATTTAATAAATAATTTTAGTGATAAAGACTTTACCTTCAAAAATAAAAAAACAGTAGAAGATAATATAATAACTAGAAAATCTAAAAATTTTTGGCAAGACGCTTGGACACAAATGAAAAGAAATAAACTAGCTATAGTAGGATTAGTAGGACTTATAATAATTATTCTTTTAGCTTTGATAGGTCCTTCAATAAGTAAGTATGATTATGCAGATCAAAATATTCAATATAGAAATCTTCCAGCTAAGATGCCGGTTTTAGATAAAGTGAAATTTCTTCCATTCGATGGTATTGATTTTAATGGAGACAATACATATAAAAAAGGAAATGTTAATGAAAAATTTTGGTTCGGTACTGATCAATTAGGAAGAGACTTATGGGCTCGCACTTGGAAAGGTACTCAAGTATCTTTATTTATTGGTATAGTAGCAGCAATTTTAGACATATGTGTAGGTGTTATGTATGGTGCTATATCAGGTTATTATGGTGGCAAGATAGATATGGTTATGCAAAGAATTATTGAGATTTTAGCTTCAATTCCTACTTTGATAATAGTGATATTGTTTGTATTAATATTTGAACCTTCTATTTGGACTATTATTTTAGCAATGACCGTTACTGGTTGGTTAGGTATGAGTAGAGTAGTTCGTGGAGAATTTATAAAGTTAAGAAATCAAGAGTACGTATTAGCATCGAAAGCATTGGGTGCTTCAAATTTAAGAATTATTTTTAAACATATATTACCGAATACTCTTGGAGCAGTAATAGTTACCTCTATGTTTACCATTCCAAATGCAATATTTTTTGAAGCTTTTTTGAGTTTTATTGGAATAGGTGTGCCAGCACCTAAAACTTCTCTTGGTTCACTAGTGAACGATGGTAGAGCAATGTTACTAATTCACCCACATGAACTATTTATACCTGCAACAATATTGAGTTTATTAATTTTATTCTTTTATTTATTTAGTGATGGATTGCGTGATGCATTTGATCCCAAAATGCGTAAGTAAGGAGGTATGAGTTGATGGTTAACAAAATACTAGATGTTAAAAATTTAAAAGTCTCTTTTTTTATTGAAGATGGTGAAATACAAGCAGTTAGAAATGTAGATTTTCATGTTTTAGAGGGAGAAACATTGGCCATTGTAGGTGAGTCAGGTTCTGGAAAATCAGTAGTTACTAAGGCAATTACTAAATTATTTGATACAAATATAGGGAAAATAAAAAAAGGTGAAATTTTATTTTTAGGAGATAATTTAGCTATTAAAAATAATAAAGAATTAAGTAAAATACGAGGGAAAGAAATCTCGATGATTTTTCAAGATCCTATGACTTCACTTAATCCTACTATGAAAATAGGAAAACAAATCATGGAACCCCTAATATATCATAAGAAGCTGAATAAAAAAGATGCGAAAAATAGGGCTTTGGAGTTATTAAATTTAGTAGGAATAGATAAAAGCGAAGAAATTTTTAATTCATATCCACATCAGTTTTCTGGTGGTCAACGACAAAGGGTTGTTATCGCTATCGCTTTAGCATGTGAACCAAAGTTATTGATTGCTGATGAACCAACTACAGCCCTTGATGTTACTACTCAAATTCAAATTCTAGACTTGATGAAGGAAATACAAAAGAAGATTAATACATCTATTATATTTATAACTCATGATTTAGGTGTTGTAGCAAATATAGCTGATAGAGTAGCTGTAATGTATGCAGGGGAAATTGTTGAAACTGGCAGTGTTGAGGAAATATTTTATGATTCACGGCATCCATATACTTGGGGATTATTATCATCAATGCCTGATTTAGATTCAAAAGATAATGAAACCTTACTTTCAATACCTGGTACACCTCCCGATTTGCTTAACCCGCCTAAAGGGGACGCTTTTTCGAGAAGAAGTGATTATGCTATGGAGATTGATTTTAAAAAAGAACCACCTTTATATGCTATATCTCCAACACATAACGTTAAATCTTGGTTGTTAGATGAAAGAGCAGCAGAGGTAGATCCTCCTATTGTTGTTAAAAGAAAAAGAAGAAAAATGCCACTAAATTACAAAATGCCACGGTTATTGAGTGAGGTGTCAGCTGGTGGAGAATAAAAGAGTTCTATGTGAAATTAAAAACATAAGTAAAACTTATAATTTAAAAAAAATAAATAAAAAGAAAGCTTTAAATAATGTTTCATTTGAAATTTTTAAAGGTGAGACATTTGGAATAGTAGGGGAATCAGGATGTGGAAAGTCTACATTAGGTAAAATTATAATAAATTTAATCAATAATGATGATGGCGAAGTAATATTTGATAAACAAGAAATACATAATTTAAAAAGAAAAAAAGACTTTTTGAAAGTAAATAAGCGTATTCAAATGATATTTCAAGATCCTTATGCCTCACTTAATCCGAGAATGAAAATAATGGACATTATAGCTGAGGGCATAGATATACATAAATTAGCAAAAAATAAAATTGAAAGAGAACAAAGAGTATATGAATTATTAGCTAAAGTGGGATTAAATAAAGAGCATGCTAATAGATATCCACATGAATTTTCTGGTGGACAAAGGCAAAGGATAGGTATTGCTAGAGCGTTAGCAGTTGAACCAGAATTTATAATTGCCGATGAACCAATATCTGCATTAGATGTTTCTATCCAAGCGCAAATAATAAACCTACTATTAAAATTACAAGAAGAAGAAGGATTAACAATTTTATTTATTGCACATGATTTATCTATGGTTAAGTATATCTCCGATAGAGTTGCAGTAATGCATTCAGGGGAAATAGTTGAAATTGGTTCTTGTGATGAAATATTTATGAATCCATTGCACGAGTATACTAAATCATTATTTAATTCAATACCCAAATTAGATCCTAATTACGAAAAAACACGTATCAATAATATTTATGAAGATACTGATCAAGAAATTGAAAAATCTTTGTACGAGATTAACTCGCAGCATTTCATACTTACTACTGAAAAGCGAGCAAGAGAAATACAGGCATCTACGAAAATATCAAAGTAGATTAAGAGAGGCTGATGGAATTGAATAAATATTTTAGAGCAACGATAATTCTAATTATATCAATTTTGACTTTAAGTTCATGTTCTCAAAATAAGGGCATGTACTCTGATGAAGGACAAGTCTTTAGAAAAGTTATACCACAAGACATGACAACACTCGATACTGCAATGATTACTGATTCTGTATCCAACGATATTGCAGAGCAAGCTTTTGAAGGGTTATTTTCATTAGATAAAAATGATAAAGCAACTTTGGCCATTGCTAAAAGTATGCCTAAAAAATCTAAAGATGGAAAAACTTTAATCTTTGATTTAAAGGAAAATGCTAAATGGAGTAATGGCGATGATGTAACAGCTAATGATTTTGTTTATGCATGGAGAAAAGTAGTTAATCCTAAAACAGGATCTGAATATGCTTATATCATGACGGATATTAAAAACGCTGACGACATTAATGCTGGTAAAAAGCCAGTTGAGTCTTTAGGTATAAAAGCCATTAACAAACATAAACTAGAAATACAATTAAATAGACCTATACCATACATTAATGAACTTCTAACATTAAGTACGTTCTATCCTCAGGATGAAAAAATTTCTGAAAAATATGGTGAAAAATACGGAACCAAAGTAGAAAAAACTGTGTTTAATGGTCCGTTTAAAGTTGATAAATGGAAACATGAAGATAAAATTTTATTATCAAAAAATAATAATTATTGGGATAAGAAAAATGTTAAGTTGGAGAAAGTTAACTACAAAGTATTGAAAGATAAACAGGTAGGAGCCTCTCTCTATGAGACAGGTTCTATAGATGATACTTTGATAACTGCTGATCAGGTCAATAAGTATAGAGACTCACCAGCTTTGAAAAAAAGAATAACTTCAGGAAACTTCTACATTAAATTAAATCAAAAGAAAGTAAAAGAATTTAGTAATAAGAATTTACGTTTAGCAATAGCAAGGTCAGTAAATAAACAAGGTTATGTTGATGCAGTTAAAAATGATGGTTCTTTACCTTCGAATACATTAACTGCAAAAGGAGTGGCTAAAGTAGAAGGTGATAAAGATTACGCTTCAACTATTAATTCACCTCTAGAATACAATCCTAAACTAGCTAAAGAAAATTGGGAAAAAGCAAAAAGAGAATTAAAATTAAAAACATTTACTTTTACAATGAATACTGAAGATACTCCTGATGCAAAAATATCTGCAGAGTATATAAAATCTCAAGTTGAAAAAAATCTTCCTGGGATAACATTAAAAATAAAGCAATTGCCTTTTAAACAAAGAATAGCATTAGAAACAAAGATGAATTATGAAGCATCACTTAGTGGATGGGGAGCGGACTATTCAGATCCAACTTCATATTTAGGAACAATGACTAAAGATAATCCTCAAAATAATACTGGGTGGAATGATTCATCTTATGATACTTCATTTAATAATGTGAATGATAAATTATTAAAAAATATAAACAAAAGAAACGCATCTATGAAAGGTATGGAAGAATTATTACTCCATGATGCACCTATTGCTCCAATTTATCAAAAAGGCGAGGCGCATTTAACTAACCCTCAAGTAAAAGGTTTAATTTATCATGTGGTTGGTCCTGACACTACATTAAAAAATGTCTATATTGATAAATCTATTGATAGAGAAACAGGCAAGAAAAATTAAGTTGATTTAAAACAATAGCGTTTCTGGATAGTTAGTCCAGAAACGCTATTGTTTTCATTTTTATATTATCTTTTACGTCCTAATCCCATGGCTTTTTCCATTTTTTTCAATGTTTTAAATGAAGCTTTATGAGCTTTGTCTCGCCCTTTATCCAAGATGTCATCTAAATCATCAGAATTGTAAAAGTTCTCATATTTCTCTTGGAAATTAATCAAGAAGTCTTTAACGATCTCTGCTAAATCACCTTTAAATTTGCCATAACCTTCACCTTCGTATCTAACTTCAATATCTTTAATAGGTTCATCAGTTAGACCTGAATATATAGATAAAAGATTTGAAACACCTGGTTTATTTTCACGATCGAATTTAATAATGCCATCAGAATCTGTTACGGCACTTTTAATTTTTTTTGCTGCCACATTTGGCTCATCGAGTAGTGAAATAAAGTTTTTCTGATTATCATCACTTTTACTCATTTTTTTAGTTGGGTCTTGTAAACTCATCACACGTCCTCCAACTTTAGGCATGCGAATTTCTGGTTTTACTAAGACATCATTATAACGACTATTAAAACGATCTACTAAATTACGGGTAAGTTCCATATGTTGCTTTTGATCATCGCCAACTGGAACAATGTTAGTGTTATAAATTACTATATCTGCAGCCATAAGAGGTGGATATGTTAATAATCCTGCTGGTACACCATCAACCCGTTTTTGTGCTTTATCTTTAAATTGTGTCATACGTTCAAGTTCACCAATAGAAGCAATTGTTGTAAGCATCCAACCAGCTTGTACGTGTGCAGGGACTTCAGATTGAATAAATAAAGTAGATTTATCTGAGTCAATTCCTGTAGCTAAATATATTGCTGCTAATTGACGAATTTGTTTACGTAATTTCAAACGATCTTGTGGTACCGTTATGGCATGTTGGTCAACAATACAGAAAAAACAATCATAGTCATCTTGTACATCTACAAATTGTTTTAACGCACCTATGTAGTTGCCGATAGTAGGAATACCACTCGGTTGAATTCCTGAAAATAAAGTTTCCATATTAGATGCCTACTTTCTAATTAATATTGTTTAGATAACATTATAACAGTATTTCGTTAAAATGTAAGTTGTGTTAAAATAATAATATAACTGGGTATATACTAAAAGCGAATTAAAAAATTTGATGAATTTCAAGATTTCTCAGAAAAATTAGGATTTTCTCATTTAATTTTAATCTTAGATAGTTATACTATTAAGTGTAAGATTAAGAAAGCTTAAAAATTCAATTTCTTAAATCGATAATAATATTAAAATAATGAATTTAATTCATTCTATAGGAGAGTGAGATGTATGGTAACATTATTTACTTCACCAAGTTGCACATCTTGCCGTAAAGCGAAAGCATGGTTACAAGAACATGACATTCCATATACGGAGCGTAACATTTTTTCTGAACATTTAACAATTGATGAAATTAAACAAATTTTAAAAATGACTGAAGACGGAACAGATGAAATTATTTCAACTCGTTCTAAAACATATCAAAAATTGAATGTAGATATTGATTCTTTACCTTTACAAGATTTATATTCTATTATTCAAGATAACCCAGGATTATTACGTCGTCCTATTATCTTAGACGACAAACGCTTGCAAGTTGGATATAACGAAGATGAAATTAGACGTTTCTTACCAAGAAAAGTTCGTACGTTCCAATTACAAGAAGCACAACGTTTAGTTGATTAATAACTAACATAACTATGTGATATTATCACTTTACTTAAAGATTAAGAACAACACTATTCATTGTTAATAGTGTTGTTTTTTGCATGTTATAGTACCTTCTAAAGTAGTAGTTTTTTGTTAAATAAATAGGGAATATGTTAATATAGATTACCGATTAAAATTAGTTAAATTTAATCAAACAAATAGATTGTAATTTACGTTCCGTTCTAATACAATATGGTTACTATTCATCGACTGTAAGGAGTGAGATGATATGAGAATAGAACGCGTTGATGACACAACAGTTAAATTGTTTATAACATATAGCGACATTGAAGCACGAGGATTTAATCGTGAAGACTTATGGACTAACCGTAAACGCGGTGAAGAATTCTTCTGGTCAATGATGGATGAAATTAATGAAGAAGAAGATTTCGTGGTAGAAGGTCCATTATGGATTCAAGTACATGCTTTTGAAAAAGGCGTGGAAGTGACCATCTCTAAATCTAAAAATGAAGACGCAATGAACATGTCAGATGAAGATACAAATGATCAATTTGATGATCAAGTGAATGAATTATTAGCACAAACCTTAGATGGTGAAGATAATTTAGAAGAATTATTTGAGCAACGTCAACAACAGAAAAAAGCTGAACAACAGGCAAATAATCAACGAACTCATAAACGTGCTAACGTAAGAACTGTAATTGTTAAATTTGATGATTTAGAACATGTTATTAATTATGCATATCATAATAACCAAAATACTACTGAATATGAAGATTTATTATATATGATTGATAATCACTACTATTATTCAGTTCATTTTGATGACTCTGTAAGCCAAGAAACTATTAATGATAGCTATAGTCAATTATTAGAGTTTGCTTATCCAACAGATAAAACGGAAGTATACTTAAATGACTATGCCAAAATTATCATGAGTCATAATGTTACTTCTCAAGTTCGTAGATATTTTACAGACTCAGAAGAATAACACGATTTATCTCACAAGGTACCAAATTAAGGTGCCTTGTTTTTTTATAAATTTTTAAAGTAAAAATTTTGTTCTCCTCGTTGTTATATATGAGGTGATGAAATGTTAATAGCAATGAATAGAATGAATGAGCGAGTTTTAGCGAAAAATGCGAAGAGAAATCAAATATATCGGTGTCCTTATTGTCTAGGGGAAGTTATATTACGACATGGAGTTAAAGTTATACCTCATTTTGCACATAAAGTTAAAAGTACTAGACTTTGTTATAAAGCTGAAACGTATAATCATTACCAATTAAAAATGCTATTAGCACAAAAATTTGAAGCAATAAATTATGATGTTGATATTGAACCCTTTTTTAAATGTATCAAGCAATATCCTGATTTAGTGATTAACCAAAGACACGCCATCGAAATTCAGTGTTCCACAATTAGTACGACTGAAATAATTGAAAGAACCCTTGGTTTAAAAAGTATAGGCTTAAAGGTTTATTGGATAATCAATGATGTGAAAAAAAGAGGGGATTTTATTGAACTTACACAATTTCAAACTACTTTTATTAATCCTATTCATCGTACCCTAATAACCTGGGACTTCACAAAATCAAGACTCATAGTTTACACGCACCTTCAAAATATCGCTGGAAAAAAATTTATTTGCAAAAAACATACCATACAAATTAAACAACTTTTCAATACATATCAATCAGAACAAGCACAAATCTATAAATTATCTAAAAGAACAATCAATAATTATATTCTACAGTGTAGAAGGAAAAATTCGGTTCTTGAACCAACTCTAAGTGCAATATATCAGCTACAAATGAATGATAATGAAGTATGTATAAATACAGGTTTTATATTTCCAAATCAAATATATATTGAAACACACCCAGTTGAATGGCAACTCAATTATCTATTATTAAGACGTAAATATGACAGACATCAAAGTTGTGACTTATTAATGTCTATCATTAAATTCAGATATTTCTCATACTATAAGTATCATAAGTTGACTATATTAAAAGATTTGTTAAATGACTTCGAGAAAATGTATTATAACAGATGTTTAAGCGTGCAAAACCAATCTTAAAATGAGAAAATTATATTATTGATATAATCAAGGAGGTTTACTTTATGAGTCAACAATTAACAAGAGAAGAGCAGGAACGTAAATATCCTGAGTATACATGGGACTTAACGACGATTTTCGAAAACGACGAGGCTTTTGAGGAGGCGTTCAAGGAAGTAGAGAATGAGTTAGGTAAGGAAGAACAATTCAAAGGACATTTAGGTGATAGTGCTGAAACTTTATATAATGCCTTAGCACTTGAAGATGAATTAGGAACTAAACTTGAAAAAGTCTATGTCTATGCTCATTTAAAGCAAGACCAAGATACTGCTAATGATAAATATACTGGTCTAGAAGCGCGTGCACATCAATTAGTAATTAAATACAGTTCTGCATGGAGCTTTTTAGTGCCTGAAATTTTACAGTTAGATCAGTCTACTATTGAACAATTTGTTTCCTCATTTGATAAATTAAAACAATATGAGTTCGACTTAAAATTAATTAACGAGAAACGTCCACACATTCTAGATGCAGACACAGAGAAACTATTAACAGAAGCACAAGATGCTTTATCTACACCTTCAAATGTTTATGGAATGTTTAGTAACGCAGACTTAGAATTTGAGGATGCCATTGATAAAGATGGGGAAGCACATCCGTTAACGCAAGGTACTTTTATAAAATATTTAGAGTCTGATGATCGTAAATTAAGAGAATCAGCATTTAGAAATGTATATAAAGCTTACGGTTCACATAACAATACATTAGGTGCAACACTAGCAGGAGAAGTGAAGAAAAATGTATTTAATGCTCGAACGCATCATTATAATTCAGCTCGTGAGCGTGCTTTAAGTAACAATCATATCCCAGAGGCTGTATATGATAATTTAGTCAAAACAGTGCATAAGTATCTTCCATTACTTCACAGATACACTAAATTAAGAAAAGAGTTATTAGGCATTGAAGATTTAAAAATGTATGATCTCTACACACCTCTAGTTAAAGATGTGAAATTTGATATGCCATACAAAGAAGCTAAATCGTGGATGTTAAAAGCACTCGAACCAATGGGCGAAGAATATTTAAACGTTGTTAAAGAAGGTTTAGACAATCGATGGGTTGACGTCTATGAAAATAAAGGTAAACGCTCTGGAGGTTATTCTTCAGGAGCACATCTTACAAATCCTTTCATTTTATTAAATTGGTCAGATACTGTTTCTGATTTATACACTTTAGTACATGAATTTGGTCATTCAGCTCATAGTTATTTCAGTCGTCAAAATCAACCTTCAAACTTAAGTGATTATACGATATTCGTTGCAGAAGTCGCATCTACATGTAACGAAGCGCTTTTAAGTGACTATATGGATAAACATTTAGACGACCAGCGTCGATTGTTATTGTTAAATCAAGAATTAGAACGCTTTAGAGCTACTTTATTCCGTCAAACTATGTTTGCTGAATTTGAACATAAAATTCACCAAATCGAAGAGGCGGGCGAACCATTAACACCTAACCGAATGAATGAAGAGTATGCGAAGCTTAATAAGCAATACTTCGGAGATGCTGTTGAAACAGATGAAGATATTAGTAAAGAATGGTCACGTATACCACACTTCTATATGAATTATTATGTATATCAATACGCTACAGGTTATAGTGCAGCACAAAGTTTAAGTCATCAAATTTTATCAGAAGGTAAACCAGCTGTAGAAAGATATATTAATGAATTCTTGAAAAAAGGTAGCTCAAACTATCCAATAGAAATTCTAAAAAATGCAGGCGTAGATATGACTACACCTAAACCTATTGAAGAAGCGTGTGAAGTATTTGAACAAAAATTAGATGCATTTGAAAAACTTATGAAAGCTTAGTACGAGTGTATTCGCTTTCAATTTGAACAGATTGTGACAATTTATGTATATAATTAAACAAAGGTTGAAAAGGGGTATGCACCGTGTTATATTATGAACATGAAATTAATCACATAACAAACATACCCCTTTGTTTGAAGTGAAAAATTTCTCCCATCCCCTTTGTTTAGCGTCGTGTAATCAGACACGGCGTTTTTTTATATTTAATTTTAAAATACTATTTTCTGATGTGTAAATTATGCAGTTCCTATACATAAAAGAGTATAAGATGATTTTCAATATAAATACTAAAAGACGGCTAGTTTTATTTTACTAGCCGTCTTTTTGCATTAAATTATTAAGGCATTTTTGATTTCCAAAAATCGCCTTCTGGATATTGTAATTTCTCAACTTTTTGTTGTAAGGAAAGTTTTTTTAATTCTTTATTAAGTAACTTTTCTGGCCACTCGTAAATAGTTAAAAGTTCTTCCATCGTTACTAATTGTTTCTTTTGAATGTACACTTCTAATTTAGGTGGGAGATTCTTCTCAATAGGTTTTCCCATTAATTCGTTTATGATGTAAGTATAGATATGATATGGGTATAAACCTTCAACTTTTAAACCTTCTTCTTGGACGTCTTCACTAAAGAAAACAAGAGAGGGCGCTTGCTCAATGTCCATTTCTCTAGCAATATGAAGATCTACCTTTAGGCTGTCAGTAAGCTTGCTCTTCTGTAAATCTTCCTTAAATACTTGATAATCAATACCTGCATTATTAATACAATCGCAAATCATATCTTCGGTAATGATATCGCGTTTAGGTATGATTTCATTTTGCATTAAATGAATAAATCTTTCAGCCCTCAAGCGTCCTTGTAATTCAGCTGCTTTATATGCCAGAGCAATGTTATCGAAATCCGATGTACTTTGAGCCTGACACTTAGTTAAAACTTTCAAGGAAGGGTTTAAAATGTGTCTTACTCGGATATATTGATTATATTCAATTCTTAATTTTGATAATATAGCTGATAGCTTAAAACATTCTTTGCTAAAAGGATCAAAAAAAGAATAAATTTCTATTTTACTTACAGGTGATAGATTAGCATCTTCACGACTCTTGTTATCCAATATTCTTAATTCTTCAGCCATGTATTTTCACCTACAATTATTTTTCGGAATTTACCATGTGGTTTGCAGTTAAGCGTAATCTTTCAAATAAATACTCACCAACACCTGCAGGGAAATTTGCATATTGAATCGCAGTATACATATTTTCTAACCATGCATCTCGCTCATATTCAGTAATTGTAAATTCCATATGTCTTCTTTTTAACATGGGGTGTCCATGTTCTTGAGTATATAAGTCAGGGCCTCCAAGAAATTGAGTTAAAAACTGTTTCTGCTTTCGGCTTGTTTCATTAAAGTCCCCTGGAAATAAATAATTAATACGATTATCTCTTTCGACTAGATAATAGAAATAGTCAATCATTTGATACAGAGCGTCTTGACCTACTAACTCATAAGGTGTTTTAGACATAATATCACCGTGTTCCATTAATATATATCTAATATAACATGAATTTTTACATTTGAAAGTAATTTGCCTTTTCGGAACATATTGCTATTTATCACTTGCTTTTTTCTTTTCTTCAAAGAATCTTTGTACTTTATTTAAAGGTTTTTTATGTTTTATATCGAATTCCTGAAGTAATTGTTTAAACTTTTCATAACCTTCATCGTACGAACTAACTTCATATTCAAGTTCGTAGTCAACTTTATTTAGGTATTCACTTTTATCTAATACAAGTAATTCGTTTTGATATTGAGTTTCTATTCTATATGTTGTTAAATCCCCTAAAATAACTAATTCTTCGTCTAAAACATTAAATTGTCCTTCAATAATATTTCTTATATCATCTGGTAGTTTGGAGTTTGATATTGAATCATTCATCTTTGGTTTAATATCAGTTGTGTGGTTATACTCTATTAATCCAACTTCAGCAGGTACCTTCAAAGTCATTTCATATGTATTATCTTTAACTCTGATACGTAATGCTGAACGATGATCTTTAAGTTTAAAATCTATAGTATCAATATAATAATTAGTTTGGCTAAATGGTTTTTCATTTTTAAAATAAGTGTTAAAAATTTTATCGTACAAATCTTTGGTTAAGATTTGTTTGAACTCAATTTCATTATTTGTTGCCATTGTAAACACCTCAATCATTTACTTTTGTTCATATTTAAAGCATTTACAATTATGACGAATTTCTTCTATAAATTAAAGTAATTTAATAGCACATTTAAGTTTGTGAAAAATTTTGTGAAGTCGTTTTAACTCTGAAAATTAACTTATAACGTATGTAGACTTCGGAATATATAAATTACTTGAAAGAAAATGAAAATCTGTAATTTAATCTAAGATTTCAATGCAAGTTGTGGCGTGTTTTGTAAGCGTATATTATGTTAAACTAGTATGGAATAAGGAGGAAGACAGGCATGCGTATTTATATAAATGAAATTAAAGTTAAAGATGATGGCATTTATTGCTTCTCAGAGGACCCAACAGATGGTCTAGAGGAAGTTGGACAAATGCTTGTTGATAGTGATAATTATGGATTCGCATATCTATTAGATGACGGTGAATCGTATTCTTATCTAATCTTTGTGCAAGAGACATGGTCACTGTTACATGAAAATAGAGATAAGAAGATTATCATCAATAACGATTTAGAATTGAAACATTTCCAAGAAGAACTAGATTACATATTAGAAAATATTGAAGGAAATAATAACTATGGTAAGGAGTTTGTTTCAGCTGTTGAAAAAACTTTCGAACTAGAGTGAAGCGGAGTGAAACAAAATGAACCAGTGGGATCAATTTTTAACACCTTATAAACAAGCGGTAGATGAATTAAAGGTAAAACTTAAAGGTTTGCGTAAGCAATATGAAGTAGGTGAACACACGTCACCTATCGAGTTTGTTACAGGAAGAGTTAAACCTATATCAAGTGTTATCGATAAGGCAAATAAAAGAGGTATTCCGTTCGACCGCTTACATGAAGAAATGTATGACATTGCTGGATTAAGAATGATGTGCCAGTTCGTGGATGATATTGATATTGTTGTTAATATATTAAGGCAACGAAGAGACTTCAAAGTCGTAGAAGAACGAGATTATATCCGTAATACTAAAGAAAGTGGCTATCGTTCCTATCATGTAATTATTAAATATCCTATTGAAACATTAAACGGACAAAAACATATTCTAGCTGAGATTCAAATAAGAACATTAGCTATGAATTTCTGGGCTACAATAGAACATACTCTTCGTTATAAATACGATGGAGACTATCCTGATGAAATACAACATCGTTTGGAAAGAGCAGCAGAAGCAGCATATTTATTAGATGAAGAAATGTCTGAAATAAAAGATGAAATTCAAGAGGCACAGAAGTATTATACTCAGAAACGTGCGAAGAAACATGAAAATGACTAATGAGGTGTAGATGATGCGTTATACAATCCTAACTAAAGGTGATTCGAAATCGAATGCATTAAAGCATAAAATGATTAATCATATGAAGGATTTTCAAATGGTAGAGGATAGTGAAAATCCTGAAATTGTCATATCTGTTGGTGGTGATGGAACGTTACTACAGGCATTTCATCAATATAGTCATATGTTATCAAAAGTCGCCTTTGTAGGGATTCACACCGGTCATTTAGGTTTTTATGCAGACTGGTTACCTCATGAAGTTGAGAAGTTGATTATTGAAATAAATAATACTGAATTTCAAGTGATAGAATATCCATTATTAGAACTAATTGTGAGGTATAACGACAATGGATATGAAACACGATATCTTGCTTTAAATGAAGCTACAATGAAAACAGAAAATGGTTCAACATTAGTTGTGGACGTTAATATACGTGGTAAACATTTTGAGCGATTTAGGGGAGATGGATTATGTATATCAACACCGTCCGGTTCAACTGCTTACAATAAAGCCTTAGGTGGAGCGCTTATACATCCATCATTAGAAGCAATGCAAATTGCTGAAATAGCTTCTATAAATAATAGGGTGTTTAGAACAGTAGGATCTCCTTTAGTTCTACCTAAACATCATACTTGTTTAATTACGCCTGTTAATCATGACACGATTAGGACAACTATTGATCACGTAAGTATTAAACATAAAAATGTAAATGCCATTCAATTTAGAGTAGCAAATGAAAAAGTAAGGTTTGCTAGATTTCGACCATTTCCTTTTTGGAAAAGAGTTCATGATTCATTCATATCAAGTGATGATGAAAGATGATTTTCAAATATGTTATCGAGAAATCAGAAACTGTTAAATCTTTCTTACAAAGAAATGATTACTCTAAAAAGACTATTAGCGCCATTAAACATAATGGCGCTTTATCTGTAAATGGACGTTCTGTAACAGTTAGAAAAGAGATGGCTATCGGAGATTACTTTGAAGTTCATATGCCAATTGAAACACCGAGTTCAAATTTGTTACCTTATCCAAAACCTTTAGATATCGTATACGAAGATGAATTTATACTTATAGTTAATAAACCTCAATTACAAAACTGTGCACCTTCTAGGGAACATCCTCATGAGAGTTTAGTAGAGCAAGTATTAGCTTATTTGATGAATAAAGATGAGCAGACAAATCCGCACATTGTCACTAGATTAGATCGTAATACATCAGGGCTCGTCTTATTTGCCAAGTTTGGACACATTCATCATTTATTTTCAAAGGTGAAATTTGAAAAAGAATATATATGTTTAGCTTATGGTCGTACTCAATCTGAAGGTGTTATAGAAGCACCAATTGCTAGAGACAACGAAAGTATTATTACAAGAAAGGTCTCCGATAAAGGAAAATATGCTAAGACTAGTTATTACACTATCGCTCAAAATAATAACTTGAGTTTATGTAAAGTGAAACTTCATACAGGACGAACCCATCAAATCAGAGTTCATTTCCAATTTATGGGTCACCCAATAGTAGGAGATGATTTATATGGTGGCATACATCGTCTAGTTGAGGGGCAAAGTTTACAATGTTGTTCACTTAAGTTCGTTCATCCCATAAAACATAATAAAATCACAATAAATGTTGATTACAAACAATTAATTCAATTATTTAACGTGCTATAATAAATATGCTTTGGAGGTGTGAATATTGTCTAACGACACAGAGATTAAAGATAAAGTGCGCGAAGACGTATATGATGAAGAATTATTAAATAGATTATTAGATGGAAATGACATCGACCAATTTAGAGATGAATTTTTAGCAATGCATAATTACGATCAAAGTGAATACTTTGAAGACACTGATGATAATAATAGACAAAAAATATTTGAGTTCTTATCACCTAAAGAAGTTGCTAATTTCTTTGATCAATTAGATATTGATGACGAAGATTACGAAGAACTTTTCGATAAAATTAATGCCAATTATGCAAGTCATGTATTAGAGGAAATGTCTTATGATAACTCAGTTGATATTTTAAATAAATTATCAAAATCTAAAGTCGCTAGCTTACTAACATTAATGGATAAAGATGAAGCTAATGAAATAAAAGCTTTATTACATTACGAAGAAGATACAGCTGGCGGTATCATGACAACGGAATATATCTCATTAAAATCCACAACACCAGTGAAAGAAGCGTTAATGCATGTAAAAGAACAAGCACCTGATGCTGAAACGATTTATGTTATTTTCGCTGTTAATGAAGCGGGACAACTGGTAGGGGTTTTCTCTTTAAGAGATTTGATAACCGCTGAAAATGATTCTTATATCGAAGATGTGATGAGCGAACGTGTCATTAGTGTGAATGTGGCTGATGACCAAGAAGATGTTGCTCAGGTCATAAGAGATTATGATTTTATTGCAGTGCCAGTTGTTGATTATCAGAACCACCTATTAGGTATCATTACTATTGATGATATTTTAGACGTAATGGATGAAGAGGCAAGTGAAGACTACTCTCGTTTAGCCGGTGTATCTGATATCGATTCTACAAGTGATTCAGTTATCAAAACAGCCAGTAAACGACTTCCTTGGCTAATTGTCTTAACTTTCTTAGGAATGATTACTGCTACTATTTTAGGAAGTTTTGAAGATACATTATCTCAAGTCGCTTTATTAGCTGCGTTTATTCCAATTATTAGTGGTATGTCTGGTAATTCAGGTACTCAATCCTTAGCCGTTTCTGTACGTAATATTTCTACTGGTGAAATTAATGAACAAAGTAAATTTAAAATAGCTTTAAGAGAAGCTGGAAGTGGATTTCTATCTGGTTTAGTTTGTTCAGTGGTACTATTCTTAATTATTGTAGTTATATATAGACAACCTTTATTAGCACTAATAGTTGGAGGCAGTCTTACATGTGCAATGACTGTCGGAACATTAGTTGGCTCTATGATTCCATTAATCATGAATAAATTTAAAATAGACCCAGCAGTTGCAAGTGGTCCTTTCATTACTACTATAAATGATATTGTAAGTATGTTAATTTACTTCGGTTTAGCAACATCATTTATGTCATATTTAACTTAGGAGGTCGCATGGAGTTTTTATCATTAGTTATCGTAGTTGTTGCTGCATTTTTAACTCCTATTATCGTTAACCGACTTAACATTAATTTTCTGCCTGTTGTAGTGGCAGAAATCTTAATGGGTATTATCATAGGTCATTCTTTCCTTAATATTGTGGAAAGAGATTCTGTATTAAACATATTATCTACTTTAGGCTTTATATTTTTAATGTTTTTAAGTGGATTGGAAATTGATTTTAAAGCATTTAAAAAAGATTCACGTTCTAGACAAGGAAAGAATAAACAAGAAAAGAATTTACCAAGTCATTTAAATTTAGCTTTGACTGTATTTGGTTTTATCATGTTGATTTCTATCATCTTGGCTTACGCTTTTAAATGGTTAGGTTTAGTAGATGATGTATTATTAATGGTCATCATTATATCAACTATTTCTTTAGGCGTTGTCGTACCTACACTTAAAGAAATGAATATCATGCGTACAACAATAGGTCAATTTATACTTTTAGTTGCAGTTTTAGCTGATCTTGTAACGATGCTTTTATTAACTGTTTATGGCGCTATTAATGGCCATGGTGGCAGTACGATATGGTTAACTGGCATACTCATAGTATTTACAATTATTTTCTACATACTCGGTGGCGTATTTAAACGCATGTCATTTTTACAAAAGTTAATGGATGGTACAACTCAAATTGGGATTCGTGCAGTTTTTGCATTAATAATTTTATTAGTAGCACTTGCTGAAGGTGTAGGTGCAGAGTATATTCTAGGTGCATTCCTAGCCGGTGTTGTTGTCTCACTATTAAATCCCGATGAAGAAATGGTGGAAAAATTAGATTCATTTGGATATGGATTCTTTATTCCAATATTCTTTATCATGGTGGGTGTAGATCTCAATATACCATCTTTAATTAAAGAACCATCTCTGCTCTTAATTATTCCAGTGCTCATCATAGCTTTTGTAGTGTCAAAGCTTATCCCAGTTTTATTTATAAAACGTTGGTTTGATACTAAAACGACGATTGCTTCAGCATTTTTATTAACTTCAACTTTATCTTTAGTCATAGCGGCTGCGAAAATCGCAGAACAACTTAAAACGATTTCAGCTGAGACCTCAGGTATATTAATTTTAAGTGCGGTCATTACTTGTGTATTTGTGCCTATCGTTTTTAAAAAGTTGTTCCCAATACCCAATGAGGTTAATCGTCGAATTGAAGTGAGTTTAATTGGTAAGAATCAGTTAACTATTCCGATTGCTCAAAATTTAACATCACAGTTGTATAATATTTCGTTATATTACCGTAAGGATTTAAGTGATAGCAGAAAATTATCTGACGAAATTACAATGGTAGAAATTGCCGATTATGAAGAGAATTTATTAGCTCGTTTAGGTTTATTCGAAAAAGACATCGTAGTATGCGCAACTAATGATGATGAAATTAATAGGAATGTAGCATTAATGGCAAAGAAATACGGTGTCGACCGTGTGATTTGTAGATTAGAAAGCTCTAATGAAGACGCGGAAATTAAAGCGCAAGGCATTGAGGTGTTTAGTAATTATCTAAGTAATAAAATTTTACTAAAAGGTTTGATAGAAACTCCAAATATGCTAAACCTTTTAAGCAATGTAGAAACATCTCTTTACGAAATTCAAATGTTAAATCATCATTATGAAAATATACAACTGCGTAATTTCCCGTTTGGAGGCGACATCATATTCGTACGAATAGTACGTAATAATGAATCATTAGTACCTCATGGTGATACACAACTACGTTATAAAGATCGTCTTATTGTGACTGGTTCGAAAGAATACGTTGATGAACTTAAACAAGAATTAGAATTCTATTATTAAAACTACAGCTTTAAATATCTTTAAGGTGGAAGTTAGAAAACAAATATTAGTATTAACGCCTATAATTGGATTTTAAACCAATCCAATTATAGGCTTAATTGTTATTAATCCAGTTTCGATAATTTATTGCGTTATTAGAAGTGTAGAAATTGAGTTACAAACTTCTCGATTTTCAATATTTTTATGATTGTTTTATCAAAGAATAAACAGTATTGTCTAAACATTAATCAAGGTCTAAAATACTTTATTATCAGGTACTAAAAGTGTTAAACTAATTATGGTAGAAGGGTTATTTAAGAAACAATTTTATAACCGTTGAAAAAAGAATTGATTTTTATTAAGGAGTTATACTGTAATGTTAAATTTAGAGAACAAAACATATGTCATCATGGGTATTGCAAACAAACGTAGTATCGGATTTGGTGTAGCTAAGGTATTAGACAAATTAGGTGCAAAGTTAGTATTTACATATCGTAAAGATCGCAGCCGTAAAGAATTAGAAAAATTATTAGAACAATTAAATCAATCTGAACATTATTTATATCAAATTGACGTACAAAGTGATGAAGATGTTATTAACGGTTTCGCTAAAATAGGCGAAGAAGTAGGAAATATTGACGGGGTTTATCATTCAATTGCGTTTGCTAATATGGAAGACTTAAGAGGACGCTTCAATGAAACTTCACGTGATGGCTTCTTACTTGCACAAGATATTAGTTCTTATTCTTTAACAATCGTTGCGCATGAAGCTAAAAAGCTTATGCCAGAAGGTGGAAGTATCGTTGCAACAACTTATCTTGGTGGTGAGTTTGCTGTTCAAAACTACAACGTCATGGGTGTTGCTAAAGCAAGCTTAGAAGCAAATGTTAAATATTTAGCACTTGATTTAGGTGAAGATAATATTCGTGTGAATGCTATTTCTGCAGGACCAATTCGTACTTTAAGTGCGAAAGGTGTAGGTGGCTTTAATACAATCCTTAAAGAGATTGAAGAACGTGCACCATTAAAACGAAACGTTGATCAAGAAGAAGTAGGTAAAACAGCAGCTTACTTATTAAGTGATTTATCAAGTGGTGTAACTGGTGAAAATATCCATGTTGACAGTGGATTCCACGCAATTAAATAACAATGCATATTATTTTAAGCGGTTGAGTAATTGACTCAATCGCTTTTTATTATTGCTTATTAACGATACATTAAGTATGCCGTTGTTAAATTGAAGTGTTAGTGATATTGCATTAGTGGGTTTAGACGTTTTCAATAAAAAAACATCACTTACTCGAAAAAAGTAAGCGATGTTGAAACTGTTTATTTAATATCTTTAACGTCACTGTTAGCTTTATCAATAATTCTTTGACGATATTTAAAGATGTTGCTAACTAATGTTTTAATTACTGCATATAATGGAACAGCTATTAGAATTAATGTAAATCCACCTAAATCTCCTGCAGCTAAGATAACAACAATAATTGTAAGTGGGTGAATACTTAATGATTTACCCATAACATTAGGAGTAATTACGTTTCCTTCAAGTTGTTGTGCTATTAATGTAACAACACAAACCCATATAAATGTTGTTGGGCCTTCAATGATGCCAAGAATAGCCGCGGGTGTGAATGAAAGCCATGGACCTAGGAAAGGAATTAAATTTGCCACACCTGCAAATAATACAAGTAATGGTGTGTATGGTAATCCTATGATTGTATAACCGATGTAAAGAATAATACCTAGAATCACACTGACTGTTACTTGACCTTGAATATATGATTTTAAAGTGAAGTTTAAATCTTTTAATAAATCTACGATGAATACTTTTCGTTCACCTTTAAAAAATTTCCCTATAGCTGGAATAAATTTCTCATGATCTTTCAACATATAAATTAAGAAGAAAGGTACCATGATTAATAAGAAAACTGTTGAAATGAATGATGTAATGTAAGTGACTGAGTTAGATAAAACTGATGTTGCGCCATCACCTACAGATCTAACAGCCTTATTAATACGATGAGTCACATCATCAGGTAATTTGTCCATTTGTTTTAAAGAGAAATTAATAATATGTTCAGCTTCTTTTTGTAACGCTGGTGTCTGTTTAATTAAATTATTAATATTCGAAATAATAATCGGTGCGATAAATGATACCACAATTGCTATAATTGCAATTAACCCGATAAATATCGTTAAAATACTAGCCCAACGTGGAAATCCCCATCTTTCCAAAATATTTTGAAAAGGTAAACATATGTAAAATAGAAAACCACTGATTAGGAATGGAAGGAATACAGAGCCGATAATCGTCGCAATAGGTGTAAATACTTCATGTACTTCCATAAATAGTTTGATGAGTATGAACAGCATGATAATAAATATGCCGGTTCTAAACCAAACTTTATTTAACATAAACCTCTTTCCTCCTATAGTAATACTTTTATTTATTCTTAATAAGTATATCTTAAAACTATATCTTAAAAAAGGGAAAATACTTTATAAATCATAGTTAAAGACGCTATGAAACAGCTTTCGCTTAATTTTTTTAAAAGGTTCTCCATATCTTGAAAATTAGTAATAAGATACTGAGGATTCTGCTTAAAATCATTTTAGAGAATTTAAATGTGTTGCAAGTCTTGATACAATGATAATACTACTATGAGGGGGCATACGCATATGACAGAGTTTAACGCTGGAAAAATAAATAAAAAAGTAATACACAGTGACATTCTAGATAGAGATGTAACACTCTCCATTTATTTACCTGAAGAATATACTGAGTTGTTTAAGTATCAAGTTATTATATGCTTTGATGGATTAGATTTCTTAAGATTCGGTAGAATTCAACGTACATACGAACAGTTGAGAAAGGATAATTCTATTCAAAGAGCAATTATCGTCGGGTTTCATTATGAAGATGTTGATAAACGACGAGAAGAGTTTCATCCATCAGGCAGTCGTTCACATTTGACAGTTCAAGCAATTGGTAAAGAAATATTACCTTTTATTGATTCTACTTTTCCAACTTATAAAGTAGGTAATGCTCGATTGTTAATTGGAGATAGTTTGGCTGGTAGTATCGCTTTAATGACTGCTCTAACATATCCAACTATATTTAGTCAGGCAGCAATGCTAAGCCCAATGTATGATGATAATGTAAAACAAAAAGTAGTTAATTGTGATAATAGAAATCAACTTACACTATGGCACGCAATTGGCTTAGAAGAGGAAGACTTCACATTACCTACAAATGGTAAACGTGCTAATTTTCTTACGCCTAACCGTGAATTAGCTGACCTTATTAAAGATTATGGTATTGATTATTACTATACCGAGTTCGAGGGTGGGCATAGTTGGAAATCATGGAAACCATTATTAGGAGATATTCTTGAATATTTCTTAAGTGATGTCATTCCAGATTAAGCGTTCTCCCTAATATTTATACTCTATTAGTGAAGGGCTATAAATATAAATCTTACTAAATATAGATATTTCAGAAATGTAATTGTTTTCACTTTAAAAGTAACGGTTTTCAAAAAATTTTGATATAATGGAAATATGTTAAACAAAGGAGGAATTTAAATGATTCTAGGATTAGCATTAGTTCCGTCTAAGTCATTCCAAGAAGAGGTGAATGCTTATCGTAAACGCTATGATACGCATTATGCACAAATCATGCCTCATATAACAATTAAATCTCAATTTGAAATTGATGATAATGAATTAGATTCTATTAAAGAAGAAGTGAAAAAACGTATTAGTGACATTCAACCAGTTGATGTTCATGCAACGAAAGCTTCAAGTTTTGCACCAACAACTAATGTTATTTACTTCAAAGTAGCTAAAACTGACTCTTTAGAAAAACTTTTTGATCAATTCAATACTGACGAGTTTTATGGTAAGGCTGAACATCCATTTGTTCCGCACTTTACAATTGCACAAGGCTTATCAAGTCAAGAATTTGAAGATATCTATGGTCAAGTAAAATTAGCAGGGGTAGACCATAAAGAGACAATTAACGAACTTTCTTTATTACAATATAGTGAAGAAGACGATAAATGGACAGTAGTAGAAACATTTGAGTTAGGATAATTAATATAAATGATTGGATGAATTGTACAGGGGTGTCGATTCATCCTTTTTTGTAGCGGATTTTTATGTTTTATCTCAAATGAAAAAAAGAAGTACATTAAGCCAAAAAAAAGCCTATCAATGAAAATTCATCAATAGGCTTCGAAATACTTTATTTCCTTTTTTGTCTACTACTTATAAAGTAATAACCATAGAATACAGCTAAAGATAGGAAAATCATAGCTGAGAAGTAAAATGTATTATTTAAATTATTTGTAAATTGAGTGATTAATCCACCAACTAATGGTCCAATCATAGATCCAAACCCTTGAACACTATTAAATACGCCCCAAGTTTCTTCTTGTTCTTCGGGATTAATATGACCAGCCATAAAAGTATTCCACGCAGGTAAAAGTATTCCATACATTAATCCAATAAAGAGACCTATTACCCAAACTAAGTAGATATTAGTTAACAATGATAAAGCAAATATTAATAACGTATATAATATGAAACCACCAAAGATAATGGTATACATAAATCCACGGCTATTATTATCAATAATCTTTGATAAGAACAACATTGAAAATGCACAACCAATACCACCTATAATGATTGCAATAGTGTATTCAACGGTAGAAACTTTGATTACTTTTGTAGCGTATTTAGGAAGTATAGGCACTAATGCTGAAATTGCTGCACCTTGTAGTAATATCCCAGGAAATAATACGAGATGTCGTTTTGTAACATCAACGATTTGTTTAAGCTGTTCTGAGACAGGTTTCGTATTATAATTCGTTAATTGTATATTAACAAAGTAATATAATACCCATGCGATAAGAACTACGAGAGACATCATGAAAGCAAAGTGAGTAGGGTGTACTTTGATTAACAAGTTCATTACGACCATGCCGACTAATAAACCTAGTAACCATGAGAAGTATACATACCCCATTTGCTTACCACGATTATTCTCTTCAACACTTGATAACATGATGACCCATATAGGACTAACGGCTATTCCTAGCATAATAGAACTAAATATGATTACGAATGGTGATGCTGGGAACCAGATGACTAGAAACAAACTTACAAATGCGAGTAAAAAGCCTGCAGTTAAGACAATCTTTGCACCAAATTTCTTAAGTAAAAATCCGATAACAAAATTTGTTGCTGCATCAGCTATAAAATGTATAGAAAATGCAAATGAAGTAATTGCGATTGCAATCGACGTCACTGTTGGCAAGAAGTTAATATAGCTAAGTATGTACATGCCTCGTGCAAATTCCATTAAGAATAAAATAACTAACATAATAACAAAATTTTTGTTATTGGAGTAATTATTTAACGAAGAATCTTGCATATAAAGGAACCTTTCCGTAGATTTCTTCTGGTTGAGATGAGTGACCAATTAAATCTAATAAATCTCTACATAGCTTCTGAGTAGAATAACTTACTTTTGATAATCGCATTTGATTTGTCATAGCTTCTAGTCTGTCTTCATGGTTTGTTAAATGAGATACGATATCGATGGCTTCATTTGGTGTGTCAGCAATTTTACCGAACCCTTTATCTTCGAAATAATGAGCATTTTCAAGTTCTTGACCAGGTGCTGGATTTAAGAAAATCATTGGGATACAACGTGTGAGTCCTTCAGAAATTGTAATCCCACCTGGTTTAGTAATCATTAATTGACTTGAAGCCATCCATTCATTCATATAGTTGGTATAACCCAAAATTAAAACGTTTGGATTATGTTTGAATTTTGCTTTTAAAGAGCGTTTCAGTTCTTTACTACGTCCGCATATCATCACTATTTGAGAGTGAGGACTTTTTTCTAAGATTTCATTAATCATATAATCGAAACCTTTAGAAACTCCAAATGCACCTGCTGACATTAAGATAGTTGGTTTGTTTGGATCTAAATGATGCTTAGACAACCAAGCTTCTTTATCAATGGAGTCTTCAAACTTATCAGCAATAGGGATTCCAGTTACTTTTATATGAGAAGCTGGCACGCCTGCTTCAACGAAATCATCTTTAGTATCCTCTGTAGCAACGTAATATCTTTGAGAATCTGGGGTAATCCAATTTTTATGCATGCGATAATCTGTCATAACAGTTGCAATTGGAATATTAATATTAAATTGCTCAGTAAGTACTGACATTACAGGTGTAGGGAATGTTAAAAGTATTAAATCTGGTTTCTCTTTTATGAGTAAGTTGATTAATTTATTTAATCCGTAATATTTATAAAAACATTTATCAAGCTCGTTAGGGCGGCTATAATAAAAACGTTTATACATATTTCTAAAATATTTAAAGCTATTGATATACCATTTTTTACAAATAGAAGTCATAATTGGGTGAGCTTCCATAAATAAATCATGTTGTATTACTGATAAATGATCTAAATTCATTTCATTCAATTGGTTGACAATACTTTGTGTGACTTGCATATGACCGTTACCAAATGATCCAGTAATAATCAATATCTTTTTATTTTGAGTAACCATTTATAGCCACCCTCCATTAATTTTTAAAATTTATAATAAGTGTAACGTATTTTCATACATTATAAAAGGAATTAAGCGACATGAAGTTGTCGCTTCTTAGCATGATAAATACAGTGTGCAACACATTTCAAATTCATGAATTAACTATGTAAACTAAGTAATTTAAATTTTTATTTATGCATTATACCACACTCATCTTCAAAATAAATTTTTAATTACTCAATCTAAACTTCGTACTAACACAAAATAAACTTATTAAAAACTTTATATTTTCTTAATCTACTTTCATACTAGCATTAATTAAGGGAAATGTATTGGGATGATTGGGGCTATAGAAATATTTTTAAGATATTTTTACTTAAGCTTAATAAAAATTGACTTAATTTTACATTGAAGAATATTTTTAATTAAATTTTTACCTCCTATTAAATATAGAGGGACTTTATTTTAATAACGAACCTCAATAAATAAGAATAAATTTATCAACACTAGTAAAATGTGTATAATAGAATTATTGTAAAAAAAGGAGCGATACATTTTGAATGCGAGTGCGTTGTTCGAGAAAATAAGAGTAAAAAATGTAATTGGAACACTAGATAAAAATGTAGATGATATTACTACTGATTCACGTACAGCTAAAGAAGGAAGTATTTTCGTAGCATCTAAAGGATATACGGTAGATAGTCATAAATTTTGTCAAAATGTAATTGAACAAGGTTGTAGTATTGTAGTGGTAAACAGGGAACTTGAACTTGATGGGGAAGTGACTCAAGTTGTTGTTCCAGATACATTAAGAGTAGCTAGTTTACTAGCACATACGTTATTTGATTTTCCAAGTCATCAGTTGACTACATATGGTGTCACGGGGACTAATGGAAAAACATCAATTGCAACAATGATTCATCTCATTTATAGAAAATTAAATAAAAATAGTGCCTATTTAGGTACCAATGGATTCCAAATCAATGAAACAAAAACTAAAGGTGCCAACACAACGCCTGAAACAGTTTCATTAACTAAAAAGATTAAAGAAGCAGTTGATGCTGATGCCGAAGCTATGACAATGGAAGTTTCGAGTCATGGTTTATCACTTGGTCGGTTAAGAGGTGTAGAATTTGATGTTGCGATTTTCTCAAATCTAACACAAGATCACTTAGATTTTCACGGCACTATGGAAGCATACGGCCACGCGAAGTCATTATTATTTAGCCAACTTGGTGAAGATTTAGCTAAAGAAAAATACGTCGTACTTAATAATGACGATGATTTCTCTCATTATTTAGCAAGTGTGACACCTTATGAAGTGTTTACATATGGCATAGATAACGAAGCTCAATTTATGGCTAAGAATATTAATGAATCGTTACAGGGTGTGGAGTTTGATTTAAGTACACCATTTGGAGATTATCGAGTTAAATCACCATATGTAGGTCGATTCAATATCTCTAATATTATGGCTGCTATCATTGCAGTTTGGAGTAAAGGCGCATCTATGGAAGAAATTATTAATGCGGTAACTTCTCTTGAACCCGTAGAAGGACGATTAGAGGTACTTGATCCTTCATTACCAATTGATTTAATTATTGATTACGCTCATACAGCAGATGGTATGAATAAATTGATTGACGCTGTGAAACCTTTTGTTAAACAGAAATTGATTTTCTTAGTTGGTATGGCTGGAGAAAGAGACATGACTAAAACACCTGAGATGGGTAGCGTAGCATGTCGTGCAGATTATGTTATCTTTACTCCTGATAATCCTGCAAATGACGATCCTAAAATGCTTACAGCTGAGTTAGCTAAAGGTGCAACTCATGATAATTATGTCGAATTTGATGATCGCGCTGAAGGCATTAAACATGCAATAGATGTTGCTGAACCTGGAGATACAGTAGTATTGGCATCTAAAGGAAGAGAACCTTATCAAATTATGCCAGGCCATGTGAAGGTTCCTCATAGAGATGATTTGATTGGATTAGAAGCTGCTTATAAGAAATTCGGCGGTGGACCTGTTGAAGATTAAGCAACTTCAGTATAATGAACTAATAATAAATATTTATTTCTATCAAAATAGCGATAGAGACGTTATGTTGATAGCGATTCCTGACTTATTTTGGTCTGTAGAACTGCCCCTCGACTTAACTATTAATGAGTTACATGAAGAATTGTTAATGCAATTTTTTAATTTTTATACTGAAAATGAAGCCGATGCACTCGCACGTGACATTTGTGATTGGATAGCAACAAAATAAAAGGAGAATGATGAATGAATTTAAAGGAAGAAGTAGAGTCAAGAAAAACATTTGCCATCATCTCGCATCCGGATGCTGGTAAAACTACCTTAACTGAAAAATTATTATACTTCAGTGGAGCGATTAGAGAAGCTGGTACTGTTAAAGGTAAGAAAACAGGGAAATTCGCTACAAGTGACTGGATGAAAGTTGAACAAGAACGTGGTATATCTGTAACTAGTTCAGTTATGCAATTTGATTATGATGATTATAAAATTAACATTTTAGATACACCAGGACACGAAGACTTCTCTGAAGATACGTACCGTACTCTTATGGCAGTAGATAGTGCTGTCATGGTCATTGACTGCGCAAAAGGTATTGAACCTCAAACTTTAAAACTTTTCAAAGTATGTAAAATGAGAGGTATTCCTATATTTACGTTCATCAATAAACTTGACCGAGTTGGTAAAGAACCATTTGAATTGTTAGATGAAATTGAAGAAACATTAAATATTGAAACGTATCCAATGAACTGGCCTGTGGGTATGGGTCAAAATTTCTTCGGTATTATAGATAGAGCGACTAAAACTATTGAGCCATTTAGAGATGAAGAAAATTTATTACATCTCAATGATGATTACGAATTAGAAGAAGATCATGATATTAAAAATGATAGTGCCTTTGAACAAGCTATTGAAGAAATGATGCTTGTTGAAGAAGCGGGCGAAGAATTTGATAATGATGCGTTACTAAACGGTGAGCTCACACCAGTTTTCTTTGGTTCAGCTTTAGCTAACTTTGGTGTTCAAAACTTCTTAAACGCTTATGTTGACCACGCACCGATGCCTAACGCTCGTCAAACAAATGAAGATGTTGAAGTAAGTCCATTTGATACAGACTTCTCAGGATTTATTTTCAAAATACAAGCGAATATGGATCCTAAACACAGAGACCGAATTGCGTTTATGCGTGTTGTTAGTGGTGCCTTTGAACGTGGTATGGATGTAACATTACAGAGAACAAGTAAGAAACAAAAAATAACACGTTCTACTTCATTCATGGCGGATGATAAAGAAACTGTTAACCACGCTGTAGCTGGTGATATTATTGGTTTATACGATACAGGTAATTATCAAATAGGGGACACACTTGTCGGTGCTAAGCAAAAATATAGTTTCCAAGATTTACCTCAATTTACGCCTGAAATCTTTATGAAAGTTTCAGCTAAAAATGTAATGAAACAAAAGCATTTTCATAAAGGTATTGAACAACTTGTACAAGAAGGTGCAATCCAATATTATAAAACGCTACACACCAATCAAATTATTCTTGGTGCTGTAGGTCAATTACAATTTGAAGTGTTCGAGCACCGTATGAAGAATGAATACAATGTTGATGTAGTAATGGAACCAGTCGGAAGAAAAATCGCGCGTTGGATAGAAAATGAAGAAGATATTAAAGATAATATGAACACTTCACGGTCTATATTAGTGAAAGACCGCTATGACAACTTTGTCTTCTTATTTGAAAATGAATTTGCTACTCGTTGGTTTGAAGAGAAATTCCCTGATATTAAGTTATATAGTTTATTATAAGTTTTGAGTTTAACTTTATTGACAACGGGGTATTCTTTAAGAACATATTAAACGAAGTAGATACGATTTAGATTGTGTTACTTGTACAATCTATGTATACTATTATTAACAAATGAATACCTATGACAACTTTGTCAGAGGGGAGTAACTAGAGGATAGTAGAACTTTAATTATTAGCAACTACTATTTAACACTTTATCGTCATTACGAAGGTAAGTCTTCCGGTAAAGTGGGCAATACAATTGCTTAGTGAGACCTTTGCTATTATTTAGCATAGGTCTCTTTATTTGTATTTTTTAATAAAGGAGTTGTCCACTATGGATCCAAGTTTGATTTTACCTTATTTATGGGTACTCTTAGTGCTTGTGTTCTTAGAAGGTTTATTAGCAGCTGATAACGCAATAGTTATGGCTGTAATGGTAAAACACTTACCACCAGAACAACGTAAGAAGGCATTGTTTTATGGTTTATTAGGAGCATTTATATTTAGATTTATAGCCTTATTCTTAATTAGTATTATTGCGAACTTCTGGTGGATTCAAGCTGCAGGTGCAATCTATTTAATCTATATGTCTATCAAGAATTTGTGGGATTTCTTCCATAAATCAGAAGAAGAGCATCATAAAGACTCAGGTGATGATCATCACTATGATGATTTAGGAAATGAAAAGAAAGTTGGGCCTAAAGCATTTTGGGGCACAGTTTTCAAAGTAGAATTTGCGGATATTGCCTTTGCTATTGATTCAATGTTAGCTGCTTTAGCTATAGCAGTGACATTACCTAAGATGGGGATTCACTTCGGTGGAATGGACTTAGGTCAATTTATAGTAATGTTCTTAGGTGGCATGATTGGTGTCATTCTTATGAGATTTGCTGCAAATTGGTTCGTTGAATTATTAAATAAATATCCAGGTTTAGAGGGAGCAGCCTTTGCCATCGTTGGTTGGGTTGGTATTAAATTAGTTGTAATGGTTCTTGCGCATCCTGATATTGGCGTTTTACCAGAAGAATTCCCTCATGGTGCTTTATGGCAATCCATTTTCTGGGCAGTGCTTATTTTACTAGTGATTATAGGATGGTTTACTTCTGTCATTAAAAACAAAAAGAAGAATAAATAGTTTATTATTTAAACATTGCTCCACTCATCTAACCTTTTGAGTGGAGTTTATTTTTAACTTTGTTATATTGAACATTGCAGTTTTATAGTTAAAATATTAAAATTTAAACTATAATCAAACTCGATAATACTGTATTGAAAACCTTAGAAATAACTAAAATTTAATAATTTTTACATATTTAACTAATATAAGTGAATATAGGAGTGGGTCATCAATTGGATAATGATAAAAAACAAGTCATACCCCGTAGTCAGTATCGTCGAAAGCGACGTGAATATTTTCATAATGAAGAAAGAGAAGAACGTATTAAACGTGAACGAGAAGCTCTAAAACAGCAAGTTGCTAAAGAAAAACAACAATCCAAGGTTAACGAAGAACGCGTTAAAGATAATTTACGTAAAGCAAGAATTGAGAAATTAACTCAAGAAGAAATTCAACAACAACACGAAATAGCAAATCAAAGGCAAAAAAATAGACATGAAGAGACCAATCAAACAGATGCATTAAAACCTTCTTCAATGAGCAAAAAATCTTCTAATTCTAAAGAATTAAGTGATCACACTCAAACACATTTAACTTCAGAGGATAGACCACGAAGTGAAGTTGAAGATAAACAAGTAAATCATAATCATAAAGAAACAAGAGTGCCATATTCTATCACTAACCAACCGAAGGACTTAGAGGGTGAAGACAAAACCGCTAAAGAAAATGATGACATCGTTCAACCAGAAGAGTCTAGTATAAATGAAACATCCGATAAAAAAGAGGTTAGCACTAAAGATAGTGATTATGAGAACAATAATCAGATAGAAACTTCTAATGATATAACAGATAAGAGAAAAAATAATGATAAGCGTCATTTAGATTCTGAACAAAACAAAGAAAAGCCATATTCATCTATAAATCATCATTCAGATGATAAGGAAAATGATGATGACAAAGGTAATGATAAATATTCAAAGAAAGATTCTCTAAAAACGAGTAATAAAAATGATAATTTTGAATACATCAAGAACGCAATAATTGCTTTCTTTAAAGAACACTGGCCAAAACTTTTAATTATCATAGGTATTATCTTATTATTACTTATATTAAATGCTATATTTACAACAGTTAATAAAAATGATCATACTAATGATAGTGCTTTTAATGGAAATGACAAGAATTATACAACTACAATGAAAAACGCTAATAACTCTGTCAAATCAGTAGTAACTGTTCAAAACAATGTATCTAATAATACTACTATTCCTAAAAGTAAATCAGGTTCAGATAATGAAATTGGTTCGGGTGTCGTCTACAAAAAAGTAGGCGACTCTATTTATATTTTAACGAATGCTCACGTAGTCGGAGATAAAGATAAACAGAAAGTTACATACAATAATAATAAGTCTGTAGAAGGAAAAGTGGTTGGCAAAGACAAATGGTCTGATATTGCTGTTGTAAAAGCTAAGTTATCAGATGAAAGTATGAAACCAATAACTTTAGGTGATTCAAATAACTTAGTATTAGGAGAATCAATATTAGTAGTTGGTAATCCTTTAGGAGTAGATTTTAAAGGCAGTGTTTCTAAAGGGATTATCTCAGGTTTAGATCGTCATGTACCTGTGGATATAGACAAAGACAACAGTTATGATGTGTTGATGAAAGCATTTCAAGTTGATGCCCCAGTTAATCCAGGTAACTCTGGAGGAGCAGTAGTAGATAAAGATGGTAGACTTATAGGTATTATTTCGTTGAAGATAGATATGGAAAATGTAGAGGGTATGGCCTTTGCAATTCCGATTAATGATGTACGTAAAATAGCACAACAATTAGAAGACAATGGAAAAGTGCAATACCCTAACACTGGTATAAAAATAAAAAATGTAGCAGATATTTCAAGTGAAGAACGAGAGGAAGCCAACCTTCCATCAAGTGTTAACAATGGTGTGCTTGTTAATGATGTTAAAGAAAATAGCTTAGGTGAAAAATCAGGGTTGAAAAAAGATGATGTAATAGTAGAATTAGATGGTAAAACCGTTGAAGATAATTTACGCTATAGACAAATTATTTTTAGCCATAGAGATGATTTAAAAACTTTAACAGCTAAAATCTATAGAAATGGTACAGAAAAAACTATTCAAATTAAACTGAAATAAACGTTGAGGTGAAATTTATGTCTATATTAAGTCAATTACTTAAGAAATCAAGTCCTCAACAAGGGATTGTTCTTTATTATCTCTTTGCCATTGTGGTTGCATTTCTATTATTAAATTTACCTTTTGTACATAAACATGGAGTTGATGTTAATCCTATAGATACATTGTTTGTTGCGGTTTCTGGAATTAGTGTGACAGGATTAACACCAGTAAATATAGTCGATACTTATTCTACCTTTGGACAAATAATCATTTTGATTATTTTAAATATCGGTGGAATAGGTGTCATGGCTATCGGTACATTACTCTGGGTAGTGTTGGGTAAGCACATTGGTATAAGAGAACGACAACTTATCATGTTAGATAATAATAAAGACACGATGAGTGGTACTGTAAAATTGATTTTAGAGATTGTAAGAACAATATTTGTAATTGAACTTGTAGGCGCATTATTATTAGCATTTTACTTTTATCGAGATAATCCTGATTTAAAACACGCTTTTATGCAAGGTGTGTTTGTATCGGTTTCTGCTACAACAAATGGTGGTTTAGATATAACGGGAGAATCTCTTGTGCCATATGCAAAAGATTATTTTGTTCAAACAATAGTTATGTTTCTAATTGTTTTAGGTTCGATTGGATTTCCGGTTCTTCTCGAACTTAAAGCATACATAAAAAATAGAGTAACTAATTTTAGATTCTCATTATTCACTAAAATAACAACGTCTACATATCTATTTTTATTTGTATTCGGTGTACTATCTATATTGTTATTAGAACATAACCATGCCTTCAAGGGATTGAGTTGGTATCAGGCTCTATTTGATTCATTATTCCAGTCTGCGACTACACGTAGTGCTGGTTTACAAACAATTGATGTGTCACATTTCAGTGATGCCACAAATATTATAATGAGCATATTAATGTTTATTGGGTCCTCTCCAAGTTCGGTTGGTGGAGGTATCCGTACAACGACTTTTGCTATTCTTATTCTTTTTATTATTAATTTTAATAATACTGCTGATAAAACAGGTATCAAAGCCTTTAATAGAGAAATTCATATTATGGATATTCAACGTTCCTTTGCGGTATTTACAATGGCATCAATTCTAACTTTTGTAAGTATGATTATTATTGCTGCTACTGAACAAGGTAAATTGACATTTATACAAATCTTTTTTGAGGTAATGTCAGCATTCGGTACGTGTGGCTTAAGTTTAGGTGCAACTGATAATATTAGTAATTTAACTAAAATTGTACTAATGATTCTAATGTTTATCGGACGAGTCGGCTTGATATCATTTATTATTATTTTAGCTGGACGTAAAGAACCTGATAAATTTAGCTATCCTAAAGAACGGATTCAAATAGGATAATTTTTATAAAATACTTCTGGTAAATGAATACTATTTATCAGGAGTGTTTTTATGTTTAGATAAGTTTTTATTATTTATTGTGTTTTGTTTTCCAAAGGAATTATTTGAATTACTTTTATATTAATTACACTACAAGATATTTACATGTTAAACTTACTTTAATGAGAGGAGTGGCTAGATGGAAAAAAATGAAAATATTACTGTAGATGTGATTGCAACCTCAGATATGCATAGTCACTTCTTAAACGGGGACTATGGATCAAATATCTACAGAGCAGGCACATATGTCAAAGATGCTCGTAAACAAAATAAGCATGTTATTTTACTTGATAGTGGAGGTAGCTTAGCAGGGTCATTAGCAGCATTTTATTATGCGGTAGTAGCTCCTTATAAGCGTCACCCTATGATTAAATTAATGAATGCTATGCAATACGATGCTAGTGGGATAAGCCCTAATGAATTTAAATTTGGTTTGTCATTCTTAACGCGTTCAGTTGCGTTAGCCCGTTTTCCTTGGTTATCAGCAAATATAGAGTACACAGTGACGCGTGAGCCATATTTTTCAACACCATATACAATTAAAAACTATGATGATTTAAAGATAGCTATTGTCGGATTAACAGCTGATGGTTTAATGAAAAATGAATATGCTGAAATGGAAGATGATGTCAGTATTGAAAAGACGCTTCTCTCAGCTAAGCGTTGGATTAGATATATTCATGAAGTTGAGGAGCCAGATTTTCTTATAGTTATTTATCATGGTGGTCTTAATAAAATAAGTAATAAGAGTAAACGAAACGAAAGAAATGCGAACGAAGCTGAAAAAATTATGGAAGAATTGGGTGTTATAGACTTAATTATTACAGCTCATCAACATCAAACTATTGTTGGTAAAGATCATGAAACAGTTTATGTACAAGCAGGTCAAAATGCTGAAGAGTTAGTACATTTATCAATTCATTTTAAAAAGCGAACGAGTTCATATGAAATAGAGAATATCAAATCAAAAGTGATAGATTTAAATGACTATAATGAAGATCAAGATTTACTAAATGAGACGCATTATGATCGTAAAGCTGTCGAGTACTGGGCAGATGAAATTATATCTAATAACAAATTTAATCTAACTATTGATAGTATTGAAGACATTATTTGTCAGCCACATCCATTTGCTCAATTACTTCATGATGGTATCAAAGCTGCGTATGATTATAAAATCTCATGTGTGCACCTACCTACAAACGGAGAGGAAGGACTAGGTGGAGTTATTCGCAATAGGGATTTATATGAGGCATATCCACATCCAGACAAACCTGTTGATCTAACGGTAAGAGGGAAAAACATAAAAGATATTCTAGAGTATAGCTATTCCCATATAGAATTCGAACAAGGAAAATTAAGTTTAACAATTATTGATGAAACGTTGTTTACATTCTGGCAAGGTATTAATTATACAGTCGATATGAAACAACAACCATACCACAGAGTCAAAATAGATAATATAGATGAGAATCAAATGTATCGAATCACCATGACAGATTATTGTTATAGAAATTACAAAGATTACTTGAAAGATGCGATTGTTCATGAAACTCATGATGAAACAATGGGGGGACTGATTAGAAATAATCTGAAAAATGCAGATTACAATGTTAAAGTAATGAATAATTTTAAAGTTAATCTCTAATTTGTCTCTCAATATATAACAACGTTATGATTAATAAAATTACTTCAACAAAAAAAGCATTTCTTAACCCGCAAGAGAAGGGTTAAGAAATGCTTTTTATCCATGAAATATTAATAACAATATTATAGCAACAATTTGTGCTATTGAAGTAGTTGCTATTCGTCTAGTATATTCATAACTTAATGATAAAATGATTTGAGTTACAAAGATAAAGAATACAATCCACCAATTATCAAGGTAGATAAATAGTGAACTTGAACAGATTGCAACTATTAATATGCTTACCCATTTAGGTAAGTTGAAACGAATTAATTCTTTTTGTAAAACAGTTCTCATATATAACTCATGACACGGAATTACGAATATTAACGTAATGAGCATTTGCCATTTGAAATAAACGCCTGTTCTTGATAATTCTTTGATTAATGATGCGTACGATAATTCTGATGAAATAAGTGATAAAATGAGTTGTACGATTATAAGTACAATACTTGTAATTATACCAATTCCAATTGAAGTTAATAATCGTTTAGATGCAATGTCTCTTTGATAAAAAACATAACTTATTCCTGCTATTAGCATAATGCCAGTGTATAAGTACCAGTACTCTTGGTGTTCACCCCACATCACAAATAAAATTGCGTGAAAGACGATGAAGCTTATAATAAACCAAATTAAAGCTTTAGAAACATTTTTCATTATAATTAACCTTCTTGTTCAACGATTTTATATCGCTTATGATTAATGACAGTTTTCTCAGGTAAATCTAATTCATTAAAGTTTTCCATAATTGTTAAGTCTACAATAACAGAATTGTCATTAATTTTCTCTACACGGCCTCTTAAACCGTCATAAAATTCTACAATATTACCTACTTCTGCAACAGTCATAATGACTCCTCCCTTAAATCATAGCTAGATAATATTGTACTAAAATTTACATAACAAATAAACTAATATCCTTAAAAAACTAAGATTGTTATATATAAATATGAAAAGTAAGACATAAATGAGTAAATAATTGGAATTTTTAATATAAATCATTCATAACTAGGGTAAGGGCATATAGAAAGATACTTTAAGGAGAGGAATGTTATGAAGTTTATTAGTAATAATAATATTACTGATCCCACGCTCAATTTAGCAATGGAGGAGTACGTTCTTAAAAATCTTCCAGCTGAAGAAAGTTACTTTTTATTTTATATTAACAGACCTTCAATCATTGTAGGCAAGAATCAGAATACAATTGAGGAAGTTAATAAAGAATATATTGATAAGAACAGTATTGATGTTGTGCGTCGTATATCTGGAGGTGGTGCGGTGTATCACGATACAGGTAATTTGAACTTTAGCTTTATTACTGATGATGATGGCAATAGTTTTCACAACTTTAAAAAGTTTACAATGCCGATTGTGCAAGCTTTACAATCTTTAGGAGTTAATGCTGAAATGACGGGCCGTAATGATATCCAAGTTGGTGAAGTTAAAATTTCAGGGAATGCAATGGTAAAGGTTAAAAATAGAATGTTTAGTCACGGCACTCTGATGTTAAATTGTGAACTTGATGAAGTTCAAAATGCGTTAAAAGTTAATCCTGCTAAAATTAAATCTAAAGGCGTTAAATCTGTAAGAAAACGTGTGGCTAACATTGATGAATTTTTAGAAGAACCACTAAATATTAATGAATTTAAGCAAATTATTCTAAAGACTATTTTTGGGGAAAATGAAGTAGAAGAATATGTATTAACTGATGACGATTGGACTAAAATCAAACAGTTAAGCAACGAAAAATACCGTACTTGGGAATGGAATTATGGTAAAAATCCTAAATATAATTTTGAGCGTGAAGAAAAATTTGAAAAGGGATTTATACAAATTAAATTTGATGTTAAAAAAGGACGTATTGAACATGCGAAAATATTTGGAGACTTCTTTGGAGAAGGCGATGTAACCGAACTTGAATATGCACTTGAAGGTTGTTTACATGACTTCGAGCATATTGAGGAAGCATTATCCAATTATGATCTATACCATTATTTTGGTGATATTGATAAATATGAAATTATAAGATTAATGTCTTAAATAAAATAAAAAAGGTCTATTCTCTAAACTTAAATTAAAGTAGGGAATAGACCTTTTATAATGAGTGACTCGAATCTAATTTATTCACTGAGAAAAGCCTCCAATTTTTTATATTCATCTGTGTACTGTTTGAAATCTTTCTCATTCTTATTAACAAGTGCTTCGTCGATAAGAGTCTCAAGTTTTTTCTTCCTAGCTTCTCTTAATGCTTCATCAATTACAAGTTCTACACCTAAATCATTAACTGTTGTTACAAAGTCTTCAAGTGTAGTGTATTTTACATTTGTATTATGATTCATGAAAATCACTACCTTTCCTATTTATTGATATATGAGTATTATACAGTTTTTAATTTTTGAAATCAATGAATATTCTGACATTTTAAAAGAAATATGTGTAAAAAGAAAATAAAAGTAGAACTTGACTTAATTTAAGGCTCGTATAAAATAAAATTAAGTTATTATTATTAAAAGAAAATAGTAACAATAATTTATTTTTTTGTGAAGTGAGGTAATCGAATGACTAATTTTAGTGAATCAATCTATGTTATTAGAAAAGGTGACATGTTAATTCGACCAAGGTATGATGAATATCAGCAAACTTCAGGTGCAGAAATTATAAGATTTGATAAATCACGAAAGGAGAGTCCATTTAAAGTTCAAAGAATTATCGAGAGGTCCTGCAAATTCTATGGTAATAGCTACCTTAGTAAAAAATCTGAAACTAATAGAATTACAGGTATCTCTAGTAAACCACCTATTTTACTTACCCCTTTATTTCCAACTTATTTTTTTCCAACACATTCTGATCGACAAGACGAAAACATCTGGATAAACATGCATTATATCGACAGCATCAAAGAACTTAAAAATCGTAAAAGTAAAGTGATATTTGCTAATGGTGAATCATTTATATTAAACGTTTCATATCATAGCTTATGGCATCAATATACAAATGCGATTATTTATTATTATATGGTAGATAAACATGCACGTATGAAATCAAATAATCCAGAACAACCCATTGATTATAATCAATCATCGTTAAATATATTTGAAGCTCTCTCAAGGTATTCTCTTTTAGATGATAAGTAGACACCATTTTAATATTTTTAACTACACAAATTAAGATTAAAATTGTTTGTTTAATTTTAAAATATGCGGGGCGTTAATATTAAATTAGTGTAAATGTTCCGTATATTTTTTTAAGATTTCTCTTGAAAAACTGAACAGGATTGATATAATAATATTTGTGCTTGATAGAGATAAATTAAATTAATCCGCAGTAGCTCAGTGGTAGAGCTATCGGCTGTTAACCGATCGGTCGTAGGTTCGAATCCTACCTGCGGAGCCATATGGAAACGTACTCAAGTTGGCTGAAGAGGCGCCCCTGCTAAGGGTGTAGGTCGCGAGAGCGGCGCGAGGGTTCGAATCCCTCCGTTTCCGTACAGACGCTTATAATGGTATAAATCCATTATAAGCGTTATTTTTTTGCCTTCTTATAAATCCTTTTGTATCAATGGTTTGAATGTGTTTTGTTAAATTTATACTTCTTAATAGTTTTTATCCGTTTAAAAATTTTTAGTCAAATTGTGACTATGAGTATGATAATTAAGCTTTATTTTAGTCACAACATTTTCTGATTTAGTCACAAGAAAATCTCATTTAAATATTTAACTACTTCTTTATCTTCTTTGTTCTCAAATTCTTTAATTAAATTTGAATATATCTTGAGTGTTGTATGTATATTAGCATGACCAAATCTTTTTGAAATATATTGGATTGAAACGCCTTTAGTTAATAGGTAACCACAATGTGTAATCTCATTAAAGATAAATTATTAATAAGGCTTTAGTGAGGGATGAGTAATACTGAAAGTGAAAATTTGTCCAAGGTTAGACAATTAATCTTGAATCAAAATGATCTAACCACTGAAGAAAAAGAAACATTATTAAACGAATTAGAAAACATGTATGAACTAAAAAAATGTCAAATTATGAGTTGATGCAGAGTAATGTAAATTTGTTAAAAATTTCCAAGGATTAATTTCAAATCGCTCAGGTAAAGAAATTAATATTGTGTCTGAACAACCCCAAAGTGAAGATTGTAAAGATTGGAACGATGTATTAGTTGAAAACCATTTTAATAATAAAGAAAGACTTCAAACTAAAGCCTATTCAAATGTAATTGTTTCTGAGAAAAATGAATATACAGAATCATCTAAGCCTAAAAAGAATAAAAAAGATTTACAAACAATGGAATTATAAATTTATTTATAATACAAAAATGTTATAATATTTTTATAGGTCGACGACAATGCGTGGAACTTATAAAACAAAATACATTGAATACAGTAGCCAGCCTACTATGAGGCTAGGCGATAATTGAATATCATAGTATAAGGAGCCATGCCATAAAAGGTCACGGCTCTTTTAATTTTATTTGAACAAAATCGAGGCACACCATGAAGTTTTACATCCTAAACAATAATTTTTATAATAAAAAATTTAAAGAAATTTTGAACTTAAAAGATTACGAAATTATTAGAAAAAATGAAGGTTCAAGACCTTATTTTTATTCAATTGATATTAATAATAAAATCATTTTACTCCCTTTAAGGTCTAATTCTTCTAAAATTATTAAGGAAAATGAAAAACATTTACAAAAAAAATTAATAACTATATATTGAGATATATAAAAGATAAGGCGTTATTGATAGATACCAAAACCACAGATAGAAGTTCTCTTAAATACTTTCATAAAAATTGAATCTTGATGAAAAAATTATGAATAAAAGAAAATCTATTTTAATAAATGAACTAGAAAAAAATGGGGAGAGTAAGTTTTTTAAAAAACTAGCTAATACTGTTGAAAACACTGAGAAAATCACAAAACTATATAACTATAAATCTCTTTTGGAAATTGATGGTCGTTTAGACCCGAAAAGCAATTTTTAGTTTTGCAACCTCTTTTACGGTATCTCTTATTTTGACATCTAAAATCATAAGACCATAATCCGTTAACTTTTTATATAATCATTTTTAATTGTTCCTCTCTCGTTGTTTATTTTTCATGTTGTTAAAAATAGGGCGGATATTTAACCGCCCTCAATACTTAATTATCTAAATGATCAATAGCATATTTTGCTTCAGAGTCGGTAAACTTCTCACCATATTCGGATACTAATATATCGTAAATTGCATCATCAGACATGTGCATATCTTTAGCATAAGATTTTGCTTTTTCTAGTGCGTTTTTTTCATAATTGGCATCAAGATGATCTATAGCAAATTGTGCATCTTCTTTATTAAACTTTTCTCCATATTCCGATGTTAATTGATCATATATTCCTTGTTTTGACATATGCAAATCTTTAGAATATGTTTTTGCTTTTTCTAGTGCAGCTTTTTCTAAACGTGTACCTTCAACAGATGTGGCATCGTTTTCTTTATTTGTTGTATTGTCATCCTTTTGATACTTATCGTTTATTTCTTTATCTGTACTACTATCATCATAATTTATGTTTTCTGTATTATTGGCTGTATCTTCTGTTTCATTATCTGTCTTTACGGTAGGTTGTTTTTCATAATTATTTGTTTTGAGGTTACCAACATAAGTTATACTAGATAACGCTATAACTACTATTGCCACTGTTATGATTGATTTTGTAATAGAAGGCCATTTACTATATCGCCACATTACAAATAAACCAAGTGGGAAAATAAATATTAAAGTTAAAACAATAAACCATTCTTGTTTATACCATGATGTTGATTCTTGTTGCATTAAAATATCCTCCTATGTATCTATTTGATGAGTTGTTAAAATTTTGATTTGTAATATATTGAGAAAAGGTAAATTAGAATATTTAATAGAGTAGAAATAAAGGTTTAGAAAAATAAAAGTAGTAGGAAGTTTAAAAAACTTACTAAGTTTAAGAAGGGTAGTGCAGTTGTGTGTAGTAACTGCATGTTCTATTTGATTTAAAGGGATTAATGAAGTTAATTCATTGCTTTTTAAATAATAAGAATCAGATGTTTCTCTAATGTTAGCAGATGATGATAAGCGTTCATTAATGTATAAATCATTACCCGAGATTAAACATTCTAATTTATTAGGCATCTCTATATATTTAACATTAATATCATCAATCAGCTCCTTATATTGATGCATAATTCTCACTCCTTATTTAGTTTTAGAAATTGTATATCTGTTATTTGTTTTTAAACATCAACTCCTATTAAAAGTTTAAATTATGCATAATTTTTATATAAAAAAGAGAACGCACTTATACTAATGGTTAATTTATTAGTAAGTTAGCGTTCTCTTTATTTATCGCTATTTCATTTGCTTTTTAATCTATGAAATTTTATCGCTTTAAAAACATCATATAGTCAATTATATATGTAGCAATAAATTCATGAGTAGCATTTTATAGTTGATCACTAATGTTAATTCTTATTTTAAAACCTACTTAAAGCCTATAAGCATATTATATATAATATTAAACAAAAGTTCGATAATAAAATTCTAAAATATTGAATTAAAGTATTGCGTAAAATTTGTTTAATAGTGAATTGAAATATAATTCAAAGTGTACGAATAATACTTAAAATAAAGTAGATTTAAACAAGTTTTGGTTTTGAGTTTTAGTATAGAGGGGTAGAGTTGCTAATAGTAATTAAAAATATATAATAGTAAACAATTCAAACTAGTTAAGCTTGCTAATTAATTCAATCTGTTAGCTGGATTGTTTACAAGGCATAAAAATGCTTTTATTTTTGTATATAAAGAAGATAAAGCTAATTTGTATAATAAATTTATTCTTATTAAGAAGTCATCATTATTTATTAATTATATTTGTTTTTGTTAAATGTCACTGTTTTATTAGTGACTACTATGAGGTTAAAGAATATGGTATTTCCTAAAAAAGTGTGTATTTTTTATAAAAATTATAGTATTCGTTTACTATAAGACTAGGAAGTATAATTGAATAACTTAGATTTAAGTGGAGCTATGACTATACAGTCATGGCTTTTTAATATGTAAATTTTACTTTAGAGTGTAAGTATATGTGATAACACTGTATTCTCATTATTTAATAAAGTTAGTACTAATTTAAACTATTATATTATTACACATATGTAATAATAATGATAAAATATAGAAATATTTTTAAACTCGTATTAATATGTAATTGAAAAGAATTTAAATATTCTTTTAAAAAAATTAAGGAGTGATTCGAATGAAAGTTGTTAAAGAAAAGAAAGAACTTTTTGATCTTGACGTTAAAGTAAATGCGAGAGACATGAATAATTCAGAATCAGGTCCACCTAATACAAGTTTAATATGGTGTACGGATGGATGCGCTAAACGGTAAAAACTTGTAATTCTCTAGTAAAAAGTGTTGATTTAAGTGCAATGTTTGAGCAGAGTTCCTTATAAAGGGCTCTGCTTTATTTTTAGAGGTGAATAAATGAAAAGTATTTTTAATACGTCTAGCTATTACATTATTAGAGCTCCTTTACTTCCTGTTTCTATTTATAATACTTATTTAAAAAATGATGAAATAGATTATTCCTCTTTTTTTCAAAACAAAATTATTGAAGAAACCATTTTGACTACGACATATCATTTATATCAAAGCTTAACTAATATCTCATTTGATAGTGAGAAGAAGAAAGCGCGTAATGCTAAAGAGAGCTTTTTAAAATATCTTATTAGAATGAGTACGAGGGGCACGCCATATGGATTGTTAAGTGGCGTATCATTGGGACAACTTGCTGAAAAAACAAATATACAAATACAAGAAGATGTTAATTACTATTATAAAAGCGTAAAAATAGATGGGTCTTGGTTAAGCAAATTAATTCATTTTTTAGAAAGTAATTATGATTATTATCAAGATAGTTATGTTATTTGGAATGAAAGAAATTACATTACCGACCAGCGTATATATTTGGATAATCAAACATGTCTCATTCAGGAAAATAATAAAGAACTAGTCTCAATCAAAAATAATGATTTGCTTAAATTCATTAAACAAAGCTTGCAAGAGGATTTAACATTTAAAGATCTAATAAAATTAATTTCAGAAAAATTTTTAATTAATGACGAGCAGGAAATAAAAAGTTTTATACAAAATCTATTAGACAAAGAAATAATATTTACTAGCTTAAGAACTGCTTTAAAAAAAGAAAACCCGTTAGATTATTTATTATGCTTTTATAGAGACTTTGATAATGATTTTATTAGATCACTTCAACTTATACATTTTGAAATGATGAAGTACCAAATTATGGAAATTGGAAAAGGTAAGAAAACCTTTTTAAGAATTCGAGAGTTGATGAGTAATTTATTTAAAGCTAAAGAGTATATTCAAATTGATACTAAAATTCAAACTAAAAATAATTATTTAAGTAAGAAAATTGCTAGAAATATTAGTGAAGCTGCATATCTACTATGGTTACTTTCTCCAGATGATTTGGGTATTAGCACTAATCATGATTTTCATTATAGTTTTTTAGAAAAATATGGTTTAGAACAAATTGTAAATTTAAAGGAATTACTTTCTGATATCAATGGTATGGGTTATTGCGCTAAAGAAGATAAATCTATAAAAAATAATAGTCCTTTTTTGAAAGAAAAATATTATTACGCACTTTCTCATAATGAAGAGATAGAAATCACTGAAAATGATTTCTTAGACTTAGAAAAGAAAGACACTATTCCTATCGAGAGAGCGCCTTTATCTTCAGAAATATATAGTGAGTTTTATTATGGAAATATTATAAATGGATATGATGAATTTTTGGTGATTAGTCCTATTGTATCTTCTTTCAATGCTGGCGCGACGATGGGGCGATTTTCTCAGGAAATTGATAGAGACATACGTAAGCAATTAGATAACGAAATATATGAACAATATATTGAATATAGTAATGAAAATAGCACTGAAGTTATTCATATAAATGAAATTCCTATATATGCCAGAAATTTAAATATTAATCATTCTGGTACTACAAAATTTAAAGAACTTGACCTAGATATGCCATGTAGTTCAATTACATTAGACGATTTATATGTTGGAAGTACTTTTGATAAATTATATTTATTTTCTAAAACTTTAAATTCAAGAATCTTATTTATTACTCATTCTATGTTGAATTATGTTTTATGTTCTAATTTATATAGGTTTCTCAGAGAGGTGTCCTTAGGTAATACAAAATTTATCCAACCTATTAAAGACGATGGAATTGAAGGATTTAATTATTGTCCTAGAATTAGATATAAAAATGTAATTTTAAAGCCCGCAACATGGAAATTAAATAATGATATGTTTTCTAGTAGTGAAAAAGAAAATTGGATTGAACAATTTCATAAGATCCAACAATTTTATAATATCCCTAATGATGTCAATATGGCTTTTGGCGATAATAGGTTAACGATTAATTTGTCTAATGATGCGCATATATCTATATTAAAAAAAGAAATTGAAAAGCAAGGTAGAGTTTGTCTTTTAGAGGATTTTATATCTAAGTCTAACAATGATAGAGTGATAGAAATTGTGACGCCAATATATAGAAAAGCTAAATCTAATGAAAAAAGAATAACGATTCCTAAAAACATTTATAAGCGATTGGAAACTAAAAGGGAATGGCTTTCAATACATTTGTATATTGATGAAAGCTATCAAAATGAATTTTTAATTCAATATATATTACCGTGTTTAAGAGAACTTTTTGATAATAGTCACTTAGAAAGTTTCTTTTTCATTAAATATAGAGAAAATGATCATTTCATTAAGCTTCGTTTATTAAGTAAATCAAATGATTCAATACATTTATATCATGAGATAATGCAACTTAAACAAAAGTGGCTTAAAGAATCTGAATTATCTACTTATGCTATTGTAGAATATCAACCTGAAATCAACAGATATGGTGGTATTGAAACAATTGAGATCATTGAGGATTATTTTATGTATGATAGTTGGTTGGCAATTCATATCATTGATCAAACATTTAATTATCCTAAGGAATTTATTGTAGCAATAACTATTATTTTTTTAATAAATGAATTAGATATAAGCCAAGAAGAAATTGATGAAATTAGACATAACAATGTTGAAAATTTATATCGTAATAATGAGATAAGAGAATATAAAAATGAGATGTTTAAACTTACTAACCCTAGAGATAATTATTGCTATTTACATGAAAAGCTACCCAAACTTCATCAAATTTTATATAACAATTATAAAGAAATTGAAAAATTAAAAGTCGCTTTAAGTAAAGGTTTATCTACTCCTAGAGCACATATTATTGGCAGTTTGATTCATATGAGATGTAATAGAGTATTTGGCGTTAATCGAGATAAAGAGAAATTTGTACTTTCTATTTTTAATGAAATAGAGAAGACAAAGAAATACTGGTGTGGTGATATTATCAATGAATAAAGTCGAAGCAATGATGAAAAAAGAAGTTGAATTTTTATCACACTATGAAAATGCTACAGCAATAATTGAGAATAAGAGTGATTGTTGGAGTTCTTATACATTGTCCCATGGTTATCCTGGAGTGATATTGTTTTTAAATGAATTTCAAAATTTATACCACGTTAACTTTGATGAATTAATACATAAATATGTGTTGAGGATAGGCAAAGAATTAGAAAGAGGAATAGAAGGTTATTCTTTGTTTAGTGGTATATCAGGTATAGCATTTTCAATTGATGTGGTATCTGATGGTCATTTACATTATCGAAATATTTTGCAGACACTAGATGATTATTTAATCGAGTTTATCAATAGAAAAATGACGTGTATAAATACAGAAGCTAATCCTAGAGAATATGATGTGGTAAGAGGTTTAGCGGGTATTGGTAGGTATTTGTTAAACAGAGTAGATGCAAATCCCAAGGTTATTTCTAGTTTGTTAGAAATAATGAATCATTTTAAAGATATACATTATTCAAAAAGACACTGGATTGTTTCTAAGGATAATCAATTTTTAAATTTAGATAAAGAAAGGTTTTCTTTAGGAAATATAAATTTAGGTTTAGCACATGGCATATTAGGTCCATTCTCGTTGTTAGCGCTTAGTAAAATAAAAGGAGTGGAAATTGATAATCATTCAAGTTTACTTTCGGATATTACGGAATATTTATTTAAGACTGAATTTCAATATAATCAAAGTTGGCTTGATCGCTATGATTTAGCAGAAAAGTATTATCCTTCATACTCTATCAGAAATGGCTGGTGTTACGGGGATACTGGGATAATGAATACAATTTGGCTATTAGGTTTAGCTTTAAATAATGAAGATCTCATTGAGAAAGCTAAAAATTTAATAATTAAAATTATTAGATTGAATAATGATAATTTATTGAGTCCAACGTTTTGTCATGGTCTATCTTCTCATTTAACTATTCTAAATAATGTAAATAGATACTTTAATATACAAGAAGTTAATAGTTATCTAGAATTAATCCAGGAAAAGATATTGTCACATTATTCTTCTGAAAATCAGTTTATGTTTTATGATATCGAATTAGAAAATAATCAAACACGTTATAAAAATAAGGTGGGGTTATTAGAAGGACAGATAGGTATTCTTTTATCATTATTAGATTATCAAGCCACTCATAGTAATTATTTAGAAAAAAGTTGGAAAAATATGTTTTTAATTAGCTAATAATTTCGTCTCGTTAGAGCGTTAACCAATAGTAAACAATTAAGATTTTAATCGTAGTATAATATTAAATCCTCAAAGTAATAGAATTTATAATACTTTGAGGATTGTTTCGTGTTTGTACTGACTATGAATTTAATTATCTATCTTTGATAACTAATTTGTAGCCTGTAGATCTTTTATTTATAATTTCCAAATTATCGCAATTTTGAAGATGGTATCTTAATCTGTGAATGTAAACATTTATAGTATTAGAATCTACATATTCTAAGGTATCCCAAACTTGAATTTTTAGATCTTTGCTGGAGACGTATTGGTTCACATTTTGGTATAGATAATTTAGAATTTGCAATTCAATGTGGGAGAGTGCATATTTTTTGTCCTTAAAAATAAATAATTGCTTTTCAAAATCGATGAGCAGCTGAGGTCGAAGGTAGTGTAAGTGCTTTTTTATTTCGTTAATAATGAGACACTCTATGAAATAATGGTCTTCGTCATTGAGGATGACATATAAAGCTACACCTTTTTCATAAAAGTAATACTTTCGGTCTTTGTTATTATTTTTAGTGATTACTATGATAGGTATTGAACTCACTTTATTTTCTATCATCTGATTATATTCGTTACTAGTTTCCCAAATGATAAGCAAATCGGGTTTGGACTTCTTTGAATTAATAACAATGCAGTCATTAATGTCTAGTATTTTTTCTTTTTCTATTTCATTTATAGAAGGTAAAATTTGGATATTAAACACTTATAACTACTCACTCCTTTAATATATTGTAAAATATTTAATATGACTCTATAGCACTTACTTTCTCTATCTTTTTCTTTTAGCATATATTTCACCTCAATCATTTAAAGTAATTTTAATCATTCTTGCTATAAAAAGGAGATAAAACATTATATTTAGAAAATTCTGATTATTAATCATAATGACTACTTTTTAGAATTATTAATTTGATTTTATGGATTATTTTACCTTAGTTTTTTATCTGAATTTCACATTATATATTGTAAGGGTTTTCACTACAATATTCCATAAAATTTTAAATAAAGATTTCGACATTTTTATTACATTACTATAATGAATATCTTTTAATTATTAATAGAAGTTTTTATTTAATAAAAAGTCGAACTAACCGTACGTGATTAGTTCGACATATTTAAAATATAGTGTTTCTCAAACAAATGTAATGTTCCCATTAATAAACTTCTTAGTATTTATTTTTCTTTATTCTCATTGTCATTGCCATTGTTAGATTTTCCTGATTTTCCAGATATGAGGTTTCTAATGGCTTTAACAATATAGCCTGTGATTAAAATTCTAAAAACTCTTCTAATGATATCCATAATTATTCTCCCTTTATGATTGATTTATTATACGTATTTACCCTTGATTATAGCTTATTAAAAGTAATTTTAAGAATTTTTAAACATCCAACATTGAATTTACTCATCAACTTGATGCCCAGTTAGTAATAATTTTATTAAATCACAGAGATTATATATAATAATATTGCAACCTATTTAAAAAGGGGAATGAATGATGATTAGAAGAGCGCGTCCAAGTGATAATAGGCAAATTGCTAAATTATGCTATATCATATGGCAAGATATGGAGTTAGAGCTGACTCAAACGTTTACTAAAAAACGTGTAATTGAGGCGATAGAATTAAGCATTGTAAATGTTAAATATCGTACGTATTATGAGCATATTTGGGTATATGAAAAAGAAGGTGTCGTGGCTGGTTGTATTATAGCTTATCCAGGTGAAAAGGAGCTAGATTTAGAGCGACAATGGTTGAATTTACCGCTTGAAGAGGATATTCGTGAACTAGGTACACCATTACCTCAACAAGAAGCTTACAATGATGAATTCTATATTGAAGCGGTGGCTACTTTTCCTGAATACAGAGGTCAAGGCATCGCTACGCAATTGTTAAAACATTTAATTGAGACTGATAAAAATGCGAAATGGAGTTTGAATTGTGATTATGAGAATGAGGGCGCTTTAAAACTCTATACTAAATTAGGATTTAAACAAAATGGAGATATTGATTTGTATGGGCATCAGTATCATCATATGACATTAAATTAAAAACTCGACATTGAAATGTAATTTCATTGCCGAGTTCATTTTCAAAAGTATTAAATTAAAGCCCACCTAAAAGTGCGCTAATATATATTCCTAATGCATATAAAAGACCAAATATTGTGTTGGTCTTACCTGTAGCTGCCATAGCTGGCATCATAGTAGCTGGTGTATCGTTCTTATTAAAACGTCTTACAGCTTTAATTGGCATAGGGAATGATAATAACACTAATAAGTAAAATAGTGATCCTGGTGCTTTGAATAATGCTGTGAAAATAACGAATACATAAGCAACTATATACATGGCTGCCATGAAAATCACAGAGGCACGTTTACCTAGTAAAATAGGTAAAGTTTTTCTGCCACTTTCTTTATCTTTAACACGGTCACGGATATTGTTTGCCATATTAATAAGTCCAATTGTAATAACGATTGGAATACTAATCCAGAAAGCATAACCTTGAACATTTCCTGTTTGAATAAAGAATGATAACACTATAATAATCATTCCCATGAATAAGCCGGAAAATAGTTCGCCAAATGGTGTCCATGAGATTGGAATAGGTCCACCAGTGTAAAGATAACCAATTGCCATACAAACGATGCCGACTGGAATAATCCAGAATGAACTTTGTATAGCTAAAAAGATACCTAATAATGCTGCGATAATATAAAATGCAATCGCTATGTTCATGACAAGTTTTGGACTCATACCATTACGCACGATAGCGCCACCAATACCTACAGAGTTATGATCATCAAGACCTTTTTTGAAATCATAATATTCATTAAACATGTTTGTTGCAGCTTGTATTAATAAACATGCAAGAAGCATGGCTAGGAATAAACTGAATTTCAAATGGTCTTCACTACCTAGTAGATAAAGCTTTGCAGTAGCTGTTCCGACTAAAACTGGGATGACTGCTGCGGTTAAAGTATGAGGTCTCATCAATTGCCAGTATTTCTTAACAGTTGAATATTGTTGATATTGATCTGCCATAATATGCATAACCTCTTATTTATATAGTTTTAACATAAACATTTTAAAGGAATCGTAGATAAAGGTCAATTGACGTGAAAAATTGCATGTTTAGTTTAAGCAAGAATGATAACACATGAATTCAAAAATGATACAATATACTAATGAGTAAAATTCGAAGGAGAAAGAAGTGAAAAGAATGGCTGTGAATGTTAAAGAAGAAGACATTGTCGATAAATTGTATGCGAGCACCAAGGACTGGGTGTCTGTTGAAACTGAATTAAATAGAACAATTGATCCAAGTACTTTATTTTATTTAACAGAACAGGATGCTGGCGATCGCTTTTATATGCGCTTAAATGACAATCATTCTTCATATTTTGGATATCATGCAGTTCAAAGGTTTAAAAATAACTTTGAAAATAAGCAGTCTATCTTTAAGGAATGGGAAAATTTAAAAAATGAGATCGAATTAATACATCCTAATACAAGTCAACATCACCTAAGATTATGTGGTGGATTTCAATTTTCAAGTCATAAATCAGACGATGAGTGGCGAGAGTACGGGTTAAATCACTTTGTATTACCTAAAGTATTGATATCTATTGAAGGGGACCGCACATTCATCACTTATACTACTGAACGCCAAGATTTTAATATTGAAACTTTTAAAGAAGTAGTTTCATATTTTGAAAATACAGAAGTTAATGAAACAGAAGATAGTCTTGGAGATGTTACACGTGTGGAAGACATCTACAAAGACGATTGGCGAGAACTCGTTGAAGAAGCGATAGAAACAATTGATGAAACTAAAAAAATTGTACTCGCGCGTAGACGTTTAATAAAATTTAATAAAGATATTAATATTCCTTACGTTTTAAATCAAGCTTTAAAAAATGAAAAGAATAGCTATATGTTCTTATTAGAATCTAATCAATCTATATTCTTTTCACAAACGCCTGAACAACTCATTAAAGTTCAGGATGGTGTACTATCGACAAAGGCTGTCGCGGGAACAATTAAACGTTCTCACAACGAAGTAGAAGACGAAGCGAATATTAAAGCTTTCTTAAAAGATAAGAAAAACTTAGGTGAACATCAATTTGTAGTGGAAAGTATCTTGAATGATATTAAGCCTTTCGTACAAGATGTAGAGTACAATGAAACACCTAATATTTTAAAAAACGATCATTTATATCATTTATATACAGAGATCAAAGGGCATTTAAACGAAAAATCATACATTGGTTTAATTGATTGCTTACATCCTACACCAGCTCTAGGTGGTTATCCAAAGGATGAGGCATTAGAATTTATTGAGAATAAAGAATTTGGAACTCGAGGACTTTATGGTTCTCCAGTAGGTTTCATTGACGTTTATGATGATTGCGAATTTATTGTTGCGATTCGTTCGATGTTAATCAAAGGAGACCAAGCTACATTATTCGCAGGTTGCGGTATAGTTAAGAATTCTGATCCTGATAGCGAAGTCGCTGAAACAGCAGTCAAATTTTCACCAATGATGAATGCATTAGGAGTAGATAATTATGACAAATCATAGCGATGCATTGACGCAACAAGTTTTCACGTTCGCATCTGAATTATATGCATATGGCGTACGTGAAGTGGTAATTAGTCCAGGATCACGATCAACGCCGCTAGCCCTTGCATTAGAGGCACATCCGAAAATTAAAACCTGGATACATCCTGATGAACGAAGCGCAGCATTCTTCGCATTAGGACTTATTAAAGGAAGTAAAAAACCAGTTGCGATATTGTGTACATCAGGAACAGCAGCAGCGAACTATACACCAGCAATCGCTGAAAGCCAAATTAGTAGATTGCCTTTAATCGTATTGACGAGCGATAGACCACATGAATTACGTAGTGTAGGCGCACCTCAAGCGATTAATCAAGTGAATATGTTTAGTAATTATGTCAATTTCCAATTTGATTTACCTATCGCAGATGGTAGTGAGCAATTGCTAGATACGATACATTATCAGATGCAAATTGCGAGCCAATATCTATATGGGCCGCATCGTGGTCCGATTCATTTCAACATGCCATTTAGAGAGCCATTGACACCTGATATGGATCGTGTTGATTTACTCACATCTGAGAATAAAACATTACCGCATTACCAGAAGAGTATTGCTGTTCATGATATTAGTGCAACATTACAGAAGAAAAAAGGCCTTATTATCGTAGGTGACTTGCAACATCAAGAGGTCGACCAAATTCTGACGTATTCTACAATTTATGACTTGCCTATTTTGGCTGATCCACTAAGCCAATTACGTAAATATAATCATCCTAATGTGATTACCACGTATGATTTACTTTATCGTGCAGGTTTAGATTTAGATGTAGATTTTGTTATTCGAGTGGGCAAGCCCGTCATTTCTAAAAAGTTAAATCAATGGCTTAAACGCACACCAGCTTATCAAATATTAGTACAAAATAACGACAAAATTGATGTCTTTCCAACACCACCGGATATTTCTTATGAAATTTCAGCGAACGATTTCTTTAGATCTTTAATAGAGGAAGAGAATGTTCAACGTAAAGATTGGCTAGAATTGTGGCAATCATTAGAAAGACAATCCCGCATTGAAATTAAAGATTACTTGAACCATGCATCTGACGAAGCTGCTTATGTGGGCGAACTTATTCATAAATTATCAAATGAAGATGCGCTTTTCGTTGGAAATAGCATGCCTATTCGAGATGTTGATAATTTAATGTTTGAAACCGAAGCGGAAGTTTTTGCTAATCGTGGTGCAAACGGTATAGATGGAGTGGTATCAACTGCGATAGGTATGGCAGTTCATAAAAATGTGACACTTTTAATTGGAGATTTATCTTTTTATCATGATATGAATGGTTTATTAATGGCGAAGTTAAATGATATTCATATTAATATTGTGCTTGTGAATAATGATGGTGGTGGCATCTTTTCTTATTTACCTCAAAAAGATTCAGCTAGTGAATATTTCGAAAGACTATTCGGTACACCAACAGGTTTAGATTTCGAGCACACTGCATTATTATATGATTTTACTTTTGAACGCTTTGAAAACTTAACAGACTTTAAATATATGGAATTATCAGCGATGGGTTCTCATATATATGAAGTTTTAACGAGTCGAGAGGATAATTTGCAACAACATCAAATTTTATATAAGAAGTTGAGTGATATCGTTAATGTTACATTATAATTTTTTTAAATCTCAAAATGATAGCAAACAATTGCTTGTGATGTTGCATGGCTTTATTAGTGATTCGACAACGTATGACAGTCATATTGAGCAACTTCGTCAACATGTAAATGTATTAACCATTGATTTACCCGGACATGGTGAGGATACTTCGGACATGAGTGATACTTGGGATTTCCCGTATATTGCTCATGCGCTTGATGAGGTACTGAGTCAATATAGCATGTATGACGTGTACCTTCTTGGTTATTCTATGGGCGGCCGCGTAGCGCTATACTATGCTTTAAATGGCAGTGTAGCGCTGCGTGGGTTGCTCTTAGAAAGTACTTCAGCGGGGATTCAATCGGAAGCGGATAAAGTGGAACGTGTTCAAGTGGATGCGGCTCGTGCGAAGGTGCTTGAAATTGCTGGATTGGAAATCTTCGTGAATGATTGGGAGAAGTTGCCGCTTTTCCGGTCGCAGTATGAATTGGATGCTGAGGTACGGAAGGCTATTAGGGCGAATCGAATGAGCCAGAATCCTGTGAGGTTGGCTAAAGCGCTTCGGGATTATGGTACGGGCAATATGCCGAATCTTTGGCCACAAGTGTCGTCGCTTCGTGTTCGTACGTTAATTTTGACAGGTGAAAAAGATGAAAAGTTTGTTCAAATAGGACAGAAATTAAAAGAAGAGATACCTAATAGTCGAACTGTACAAGTTTCAGATGTTGGGCATACAATTCATGTGGAAGATAGTACGGAATTTGATACAATAATATTAGGTTTTTTAAAGGAGGAGCAAAATGACTAGACAGTGGGAAACACTTAGAGAATATGATGAAATAAAATATGAATTTTTCGAAGGGATTGCTAAGGTAACGATTAATCGTCCTGAAGTACGTAATGCGTTTACACCTAAAACAGTAGCTGAAATGATTGATGCATTTTCACGTGCGCGTGATGATCAAAATATTTCAGTTATTATCTTAACTGGTGAAGGCGACAAAGCGTTCTGTTCAGGCGGAGATCAAAAGAAACGTGGTCACGGTGGTTACGTAGGTGACGATGAGATTCCTCGTTTAAATGTGCTAGATTTACAACGTTTAATTCGCGTTATTCCAAAACCTGTTATCGCAATGGTTAGAGGCTATGCCATTGGTGGCGGTAACGTATTAAATGTAGTTTGTGATTTAACAATCGCTGCAGACAATGCAATCTTTGGTCAAACTGGACCTAAAGTAGGTTCATTCGATGCTGGTTATGGTTCTGGTTACTTAGCACGTATCGTTGGTCATAAAAAAGCGAGAGAAATTTGGTACTTATGTCGTCAATACAATGCTCAAGAAGCTCTAGATATGGGCTTAGTTAATACGGTAGTACCTTTAGATAAAGTTGAAGACGAAACAGTTCAATGGTGTAAAGACATGATGAAACATTCTCCAACTGCTTTACGTTTCTTAAAAGCAGCAATGAATGCCGATACAGATGGCTTAGCTGGTTTACAACAAATGGCTGGAGACGCAACACTACTTTACTACACAACTGATGAAGCGAAAGAAGGACGCGATGCTTTCAAGGAAAAACGTGATCCTGACTTCGACCAATTCCCTAAATTCCCATAAGCGTTTAGTGAGAATATAGATAAATCCACTTGATTGATTGATGTCGATCAAGTGGATTTTTATATTCATAGTTATCTTTTTTAGTTGAGAAATGATTACCCTACAAGTATTTTATTTCATCTTATCAGGATAATTTTGGTTTAAATAGTTCTCTAGACGACGCATTCCTTCTTTGAGCATATCCATCTCATAAGCATATGAAATTCTAATATATCCTTTACCCATATCTGTGAACGATGAGCCAGGAACCATTGCGACATGTGCTTGTTCAAGTACATCTACGCAAAAATCGAAATCATTTTCGGTGAATTTCTTTATACTTGGAAAAATATAAAATGCGCCTTCCGGTTGAGCTGTTAATTCAAAACCAAGTGATTCAAGTTTATTTTTTAAATAATCACGACGTTTAATGTAAGCATCGTTCATATATTGTGGTGCCTCTAATCCTTCATTTAAAGCAGCGATACAAGCAATTTGAGCGGGAACATTGGCACAAATACAATTATATGCGTGCATAAACGTTAACTTTTCAATTAAGTATTCTGGACCAATGAGGAAACCTATACGAATACCTGTAGCTGAATGCGATTTACTTAGGCCTCCAATGAGTAACAATTGATCTCGAATTTCTTCGAATTCCGCGAAGGATGTATGAGCGCCTTTAAATGTATTTTCAGCGTAGATTTCATCGCTAATAATAAAAAGGTTTTTATCTACAAGTGTATTTACTATGGCTTTTACCTCTGAGCGTTCAAGTATAACGCCTGTAGGGTTAGTAGGGTAGTTAAGTAGAATAGCTTTGGTATTCTCTGTGATATGTTTATTAATGAGTTCCGGTGTCACTTTAAATTCTGATTGTGTGGTATCCATGTAAATAGGAATGCCACCCAATGTTTCAATAAGTGGTATATATCCTGCGTATACTGGCCCTGGAATTAAAATTTCATCGCCGGGTTCAATAATACTTCTCAATGATGTATCTAGCGCTTCACTAGCTCCATTAGTAATAATAATTTCTTCTTCACTATATTCGAACCCATATTTATTCTTGAAATAGTTACTTATTGCTTGTCGTGTTTCAGGTAGGCCTTTATTGTGCGAATAACTTGTCTTATCTTCTCTAATTGCACTGATGTAAGCTTCTTTAACAACGTCAGGCATTGGAAAATCTGGTTGTCCAATAGTTAAGTTCACACAATCATCAATGTGTTTCATTCTGTTTGAAAATTGACGTATACTTGGCGCTCTTAAAAATTTTGAATTTGTATTTAATGATAACTTCATTTTCGAAAAACACCTCTAAAAAAATACCAAAATGTAGTATTTGAATTGTTAAAATAGTCTCATAATTCTTTCAAATTATTACTATCATAACATATTTTAAGTACTACATTTCGGTATAAAAATACATCTATGAATTATAATGAAATTGTTAGTCTTTGAAATCCGCTGGTTTGCGCAAGTTGATGACTGGATTAGTCCATTTACACACAAATCTTGATGATAATACGAACACGATAATCAGTGAAGTAACGATTAAGAATAAATATGTGAATATCGAAACTGTATCTTTAAATGGATAAATAGCAAAGCCTCTTAATATACCAATGACAATACCATGTAACAAATATACAAACATCGTTCTACGTCCAATATATGTGTAGAAACGCTTCTTCTGTGATGTCAGATTTAAGAATGCACTCATAGTTATTAGAATAATGATGTAGTGTATTAATCGTTTAAATGGACTATACATATCACCACCATGGTTTTCAAGTGATATATAAGGTGAACTGCCAAGTAACCAATCGCCATTAATAGGGTGCAGAACATACCCTATAAAGAAACCAATAAGTATAATGATTGATAAGGGTACCCATTTTTTATTTCTTAATTTCATTGTTTGTTCTTTAGTGACTAAATGTCCTATATAGAAGATAGGAAAGAAGACGATTGTTCTAGAAATACTCATATAACTATCTATATTACCCGAAAATCCTGCAAGCACAGAAACTAATATAGCAACAGATAAAACAATATATGGATTGTATCTACGCACGATAACTAATACAACATGGAAGAAGAATAGCGTGAGTAAGAACCATAGGGCAAAGACCGGGTTAAATGGATCTAACTGTATAGCGTCTTCCTTGCCAGTTAAGTAATAATATATTGAAAAGAATGCGAAAAAAATGATATAAGGTACTAGTAATTTTTTAGCGATCTTCTCTAGGTAGTGTGGTTTATCAAGATTTTTCGCAAAATATCCCGAAATAAATAAGAATGTAGGCATATGAAAACTATAAATGAGTAGGTATAATGCTGATAAAAATTTATCTTCGGAAGTATAAGGTTGTAAAAGATGTCCAAAGACAACTAGAAATATTAAAAATGCACGGGCATTATCGAAAAAATAATCCCTATCTTTGATAGCTGTCATAAAGCGTCTCCTTTTTCTCTCTGAATAGACTTATTATAATTTAGTATACTTTTAGGTAGATATGCAACGAATTTGTGCAAAGTGTATAATAGTATTGTATATTTTATAAATAAAGCATATAATATTAACAACCTTAAATAGTGGAGTAGAACAACATGTATAAACAACTTGAAAAACTTATCACACTCACAAATAATGATTTAAATTTAGTAAACAGACGTTTCGGTCAACGTACAGATATAACCGCTGAACAGTTAGAATTATTACGTATTTTATATAATTATGATCGCTTATCACAGTATGATTTAACTATGAAGATCAGCCGAGAGCAATCTATCGTCTCAAGATGGATTAAAAAGCTAGTGCTCAAAGGTTATATTACAAGCCAACAGTCTCATGAAGACTTACGTTGTAAAGAGTTAATATTGACTGATGAGGCTCGCGCACTTATTCAACAAATTAATACAGCAAGATGTGAATTAATCGAAGCGAGATGCCAATGTTTAACACCTAAAGAAATAGAAAGTCTTAATCAATTATTAGATAAACTGAACAGTAGACATATTTATATTTAGTTTAGTAATTATTTTAATTTTTGCTTTAAAGTGCAATATACATCTAAACAAATATTTGACTAAAAAGGTAAGTAACTTATAAGTAATATTTTATTACTGATATAAGTTGCTTATTTTTTTAGTCATAACGAAACGTAAGTTCAAAATGAGTTGAAAATGGAAAAAGGGCACCTCTAAGTTATTTTACTTAAGAGATGCCCTAATTTGAATTACTGATTATTTATTGTATTGTGGGATTTCAAAGTATTTACCAACTTCACCCATTTTATCGTAGAAACCTTTGATAACTTGAGCGTTTAAATTAGCCCAGTTAATATCTGTAGCGTATTGATGTGTACCTGGATGTGCAGGATTCCAACGCATTTTATAAAGCGTATTTTGTCCTGCTTTGACATAAGATTGGCCGATAAATTTAGCTCCGCCAACAATAGCTTTGGAAACTGAATCCCAACCAGCTTCTTTAGCATATTTAATGCCTTCTATTAAAGGATTATCATCATATGCGCCTATACCAAATACATTGTGATATTTTTTAGTTGATTTATCAGTGAATTTACCGTTAACAATGTCTCCACCTTTAGCTAAAACAGAAGTACCATTACCAGTTTCTATTAAAGCGTGAGATATTAAATAAATCTCATTAATACCATACTTTTTAGCAGCTTGGCTAAATGACGCGCCTTGTCCTTCTAGAACACCTTTACCTTCTAGCAATTTATTAAGTGCTGAAACTGGTAAATATTGTGGTTGGTCTAAAAGTAAGAATTGATATTTATACTCATCGTCTTTAGCTAATCTAATCGGATCCATAGCGTTTTTAATTTCATCATAATTAGCATCTTCCCATTTTCCTGCTGTTCTTTGAACTTGAGGGTTATAGTATGAATTATTTTGAATATTTGCTGCTTTTGTTAAAGTCATACCAGTTTTAACGTATCTGATTGACTCTTTAGACAAGTCAGTTGATTTAATCCATACATATTTACCATTTGTTAATTGACCATAATACCAAGTTACACCGTCGACTTTCATTTGTTTCGATACAAAGAATGGTTGATTGTAATAAGAGTTGAGTGAATAATGGGCGTTATTTGCAACATCATTATAGTAGTAACCCTTATTATTATTTACAACAAACGTGTAATGATATGGAGTAGCTTGAGCATCAGTACTATTTTGAGTTAAGTCTTTAGCTGCTATCCAACCCGTTCTGTTATCAACCGTTCCATATAAGAATAATTCTTTTCCAACATATACCGATTTAGAAGCTTTAAACGCTTTATTAGAAATCATTTTTGATGAAAGAAGTTGTTGGTTCTTCGTGCCCCAAGCAATAGAATATAATCCGTTGTTTTCTGAATTAACTTTATATTTACCAGTAGATTTTGTTTGTTTACCTAAGTTTTGGCTTGTAACATCTTTAATGTTTACCCAACCTAATGGTGTATTTTGAGTACTGTCTTGAAGTAAAACATAAGTGTTGTTACCTTCAGTACGTTGTTTGCTAATAACAAAGGTACGGTTAGCATATTTAGCGCCGCTTTTAGCTGTTTTATCATAAACAGATGTTCTGATACCTGAATTATTAGCTTTAATCTGTGCTACTTTATTTATAGTTTGAGTTGTTGCACTTTGAGTTGCTTTAGATGTTGATTGAGTTGAAGCAGCTCTATTCGCAGTTGTGACTTTACTGCTCGTTGCAACTTTAGATTGAGTTGGTGCAGTTAAATAATATTTACTTACCCAACCAGATTTACCATTGACCGTTCCATATAAATAAGTAGCTTTGTCGATTTGTTGTTGTTTCGTAGCTTTGAATGTTTGGTTGCCAGAACCTGAAACTTTACTAGCTTCTTGATTAAATGTACCCCAAGGTACCGTATATAATTTAACGCCAGGTTTAATAGTATAAGTTGCGTTCACTTTAACAGGTGATTTCGCTGTGTTATACACTACATCACTTTGTTTAACCCAACCATATTTTTTACCAGTGTTATAGTCTTCAACTAGGTAGAATTTATCATTACCTAAAGTAGCTGATTTTGTAACAGCTAAAGTACGTTGTACTTGGTCTGTTTTTTTACCTTTACTATCATAAACAGTTGTATAAACGCCATTATTTTTAGATTTAATTTGAGCAACACCGCTATTTGCAGATACAGTTAATTTATTATTACTAGTTGATGAAGAACTTGAACCACTTGATGGTTTAGTTGAATTGCTACTTGATGATGGAGTAGTTAAATAATACTTACTAATCCAACCAGATTTACCATTTACTGTACCGTATAAATAAATAGCTTTATCAATTTGTTGTTGTTTTGTAGCTTTAAATGTTTGGTTACCAGAACCTGAAACTTTACTAGCTACTTGGCTTGGTGTACCCCATGGTACAGTGTAAAGTGTTGAACCTGCTTTCACATTGAAAGTTTGGTTTACTTTAACAGGTGATTTCGCTGTGTTGTAAACGACATCGCTTTGTTTAACCCAACCATACTTTTTACCGCTATTATAATCTTCAACAAGATAAAATTTATTATTACCTAAAGTTGCAGATTTAGTTACAGATAAAGTTTTTTGAGCTTGATCAGTAGAATGTCCTTTAGAATCGTAGACTGTAGTATATAATCCACTGTTGCTAGGTTTGATTTGAGCAACACCGCTATTTGCAGATACAGTTAATTTATCGCTACTTGATGAACTTGAACCACCTGATGGTTTAGTTGAACTTGAAGAAGTAGTACCCCAAGGTGCAACTTGTCCAGTTTTAATTAAGTATTTTTCATTAATTAGATCATAAAGTTCAGCATAACTGTAATTATGATTACTGAAATATTGATGAGGGTCTGCATGGTCTGTACCACCTAACCATCGGCTAATTGCATAGTGAGTCCATACTGTACCTTGACCATCATTCTCAGCGCTATCTGGTTTTAAACCATAATAAACAAGTTGAGTTGCAGCATAGTCTGCGTAGTTATTCATAGAGCGCGCAAATGAAGCGTAATCATGTGTATGAACAATTTCAACATTAATAAAACGCTCGTTACCAGCTGGACCTGCGCCCCAAGATAAATAATCAGTTGGCGCAGTTTCAACAATTCTATTGCCGTCAACAAATGCATGTACAAATGCTGATTCATAATTATTCTTCATAAAATTAATTTCGCCATCAATTGTAGAGTTCTCATTTGCAGTGTCATGTACTACGATTCCCTCAGGACGACCTACACCATATCTATAACCATATTTAGGGAAATATGAAGTATAGTTTTCTTCAATTTGAGGTGCTTTAAAATTGTTCTTACGAATATAATCATTGATTGAAGAATTAACTTGAGGTGTGTATTTAGGTAAAGAAGAAGTGGCTTTAGATGTCGTTTTCTTATTTACTGAATACATCATTCTAGGTTTAGCTACTGAACTAAATGTAGTCACTTTTTTATCATTATTAGAAGTAGCTTTTTCATTAGTTGATTTGTTTGAACTAGTAGTAGCGGTACTGTTAGTTGATTTCACACTAGTTGTTGTAGCTTTATTAGTTGATTCATTATTTTTAGATTTATTAGATTCAGCTTTAGGCTCTGAACTATTGTCCTCTTTAGCTTGAGCAGTTAATGACGCGATTTGAGGCTGCTTATCATTATTAGTTCGAGTTGTATGAGAATCTGCTTCATTAGATGTTGAAGCTTGAACATTAGATGCATCTGTATCTTCAGTCTCATCATCTTCGTCATAGTCAAAATTATACCCTGATTGATTAGTGCTACTTACTTTAGCGCTTGATTGATTAGTTTCTTCATCAGTTGGTTGTTGACTATTAGAATTTTTAGTTGTTTGATGATTAGAATGACTTGAATTAGAAATAGAAGTCTCACTATTTTCCTGTTCATTAGTTTTGTTTAATGATGATTGAGTAGTATCTAACTCTTTATTGTCATTACTTTGTGTTTGAGATGCATATTGCTCGTTTGTAGATGGGTTGTCTACTTGTTGACTCTCATTTGATTTTGAATCTTCAGTATTTGATGGGTGAGCTACTTCTTCAGATTGTGAAGTAACTTCATTTTTGTCCAAGCTAGATTCATGATTTTGTTGTTCAGGTTGTGAAACATCTTCATTATTATCTGATTTTAAATCTTCTTTAGTAGAAGGACTAGTTGCATCTTGTTCATGTTGTTCAGATTGTGAAGCTTCCTTATCATCATCTTGTGTGCTAGCATCTTCTTTATTTGAAGTTGTTACGCTAGCATCTTGAGTTTGTTGGTCAGTTTGAGCTGAATTGTTCGATTGATCTTGAGAAGTTTTACTTGAAGAACCGTTTAATTCATCTAGTGAGGCATCGTATGTATTTGAAGTGGTATCATCATTTGATTGAACTTTCGTAGGATCTTGATAAGTTTGAGTTCCTGAAACATTTTGTGCTGGTTGAGAGACTTTCTCTTTAACTTGTTCAGCTTGTTTAAGAGTAGCTTGGTCATCCAATACGTTTTTATTGTTTGTTTGATCTTGAGTGTTTTCTGCGGCGAGTGCGTGGTGAGCAGTGAAGGCAGTTCCAAATAACATTAATGCAACCATTGACGGTAATTTGTAATTGAATTTCTTCGTCATATTTTTATTTACTCCTCATAATATATTTTATTTTGTACCAATTATAATATTAGTTGTAATATCTGTATTACTTTTAACAGTTTTGTAATCAAACTTTAACCTATGACTAACTGATAATTATTTTAGTATTTATACAGTTAAAGCATTAATTACGCGTTTTCTATTTATTTTCATTAGTGTAAAATGCATATTAAATATTACATTTTTAAGTTTGTGCAAAGTTGAAAATTGAATATAAAAAGTTGTTATATTGCTTTATTCATTCTGATGTGTTCAATATTTTCTTCAATAAAAGTATTCCCGAATGCTTTATAACCGATTTTTTCGTAAAAAGTTTGCGCATGTGTTTGTGCATGCATAGTTAATTCGTCAAAGTTTAAATCATTAGCTAATTCTTCAATAGAGTTCATTAATAGTTTACCGTAACCCAATCCTCTATGTTCTTTAATGATAGCTACACGTTCCACTTTTCCTAACTTTTCTTTAATAGGTCTAATTCTAGCGGTAGCAAATGGATCACCATCTTTTGTATAACCAATTATGTGATATGATATTTCTTCATAATTATCTATTTCATTCTCCTCAGGGACATGTTGTTCTTTGACGAAAACTTTTTTTCTTATCATAAAACAATCATTCAACATTTCTTCATTAATAACTTTCTTAAACATTTAAAACCTCCAGTATCTCTAATAATTCCCAAAATCATGTAATTAAATCACAAATTGAACAGATTTTTATTAAAATTTTCATTCTAGTAGAGATGGTACATCTATGAATCGAAAAATTATTTATAAAAAAACCGCTAACATAGTTAAAAGCAATGTTAGCGGAAAGTTAGAGTTATATTAAAACACTCTGAATGTTTCATTTATAGAGCTTCTTTTCGTACAATGGCGCAATATTGCCAAAAAATTCTTAATTGCGCTATATTCCAGTTATTCATGCCCATCGTAAAGCCAGATGGTTTAAACAAGTTAACGTCTGTCACTTCAAGTGCAGCAGCGATTAGGTATTGTAAAGGTACGCTAATACTTTTCATAGTTTCAGTTATACCATTTTCATCATAAACCCATGTGAAAGGTAAGTCAGATTCGAATACATCTACTTTATTGAAAATCTCAGGAAGGGCGACAATATAACAAGCGCCGTCGACGACTGGATTATCGAAACTGTTTTTATAGTAAACAAGTAATGCTTCGTAGTTTTCTCTATGCTCATGATTGACATAGAAGAATTCATTACGAAATAGGGCCATGTCTTTACTATGAACAATTTGTTGTTCCAACATATTAAACATGCCATTAATATTAGCGACCTTTTCATATGTTTTGCGACTCATTGTATAAGCTCCTCTCCTAATTAAATAACTGCGATGTAAACATGATTAATAAATAGTTATTGAACATTCATATTAGCATCATCATTTAATGTGTTATTTTGCTCATTATTTTGTTGATATTGATTTTGGTAATTGTTGTCATCAGTTGTTTGATTATTATTACCTGTATCTTCTTGACCATCATTTTGATCGTTATTGTTGAATGTTGCTTCGTTATTTGAGTTATCATTCATTGTATCGTTGTTATTATTGTCATCATCGTTTGTTGTGTCTTTTTGATTTTGACGTAATAAACTATCACTTAACTCTGTTAATGGGACGAGTGAACCATAATGTTTGATAACTCTATGATCTAAAAAGTCGTCTTTATCTGTTATTTTAGATAAGCCTAAATCAGAGCGCAAGATATTTGAATATTTCATTATACTTTTAACACTTGGATTATAGTAATAAATACCATCTAAATAATCGTCTTTACCTTCAAGTTGGGATGTTTTTATATCTGTGTTGCCTGTAAGATACATCTTAGCTAATGATTGAATTTCCTTTTTAGTAAGATTATGTTTAGCATTTTTACCGACGATTTCAACTACATTATCTAATTTATCAATTGAATCTAAACTTTGGGCTTTTTGGAAAAGAATTTTTATTAAGTCCATTTGTCTTTGACCACGTTTTAAATCTGAATCATGATGTCTTGTTCGAGCTACAGCTAAAGCTTGGTCACCATTTAATTTTTGATAGCCTTTTTTAATTTTTATTCTGCCGGTATCGTCACTATTTGGTTCATTTAAATTATAAGGCACATCATAATAAATACCGCCTAATTCATCAACAGCTTCAACAAATGCTTTCATATTAATTCGAACATAGTAATCTACTGGTACATTCATTGTCGCTTCAACAGAGTCCATAGCAGCTATAGGACCACCGTAAGCATGAGCGTGAGTGATTTTATCATAATAGCCTACTTTTGGTATATAACTAATTGTATCGCGTGGAATACTTAACATTCTAATTTGATGTTTCTTTTGATTAAATGTTGATAAAATCATTGCATCTGATCTAGAGTGTTCAATACTTTGTCCGTTCTTTTCTCTGCCTTCATTATCATCTATTCCTAAAAATAAAATAGAAATAGGTTGCTTTTCAGGATTTACTTTTGAATCTCTTAAAGTGGATTGACGTTGCGCATTATGTTGATCTTGAGACTTTTCAAAAGCAGATTCTGAACTTTTATATAATTGAGTAGCAAATATGATTGGAACGACGACAAGAACGAATGTTAATAATATTAAAAAATACTTTAAAAATTTGTTCATCGTAAGTGCTCCTATTTTATTATTAAAATTTATATTTATGTGCTGAAATTTGTATATAGTTATGAGATACGTTTTTACTTTTGTATTTATGCACTATAGCCTTAAATTGTATTACTTTATAAGCAAAATTACAACTCATATCTTCACATTAATTTTACAATCTTAAAACTAAATTTACATTAATTTTTTTCTATAAGTTTGGAAATAAATTTCTGTTAAACCCTTTATGGTACTAAAGTACTATAGAATTATTTTTAAATAAGCGTATTATCTAATTAAAGTGATTTATCTATGTCAGTAAGTTATAATAATGCATAGCTAATCAAATATATAAAATTTGTTAAAACAATTATCAAATACAATTTCAATTATCAAATTTTCACCATAGATTCGACGTGCTACTTTCCTTTACATTGATTGTTTATAAGAAAGGAGATTACTAATGAAACAAGAATGGATAAAACGTTTGGATGAAAGTTTAATTCAATCGTTTTATGAGCAACAGAACGAAAGAGAAATAGAAGAAGGGTTAACAACACAGTTATCTTTTGGGACTGCTGGAATTAGAGGGAAGTTTGGCATTGGTCCTGGTAGAATGAACGCTTTCACGGTAAGAAAAGTAGCTTTAGGCTTAGCAAAATTTATAAAAGCAAATTCTAATGAAGCAACTATTGTTGTCTTTTACGATTCTAGATTACTTTCAGAAGCTTTCTCTAAAGAATTATCTACAATATTAGCTGATAACGGAGTTAAAGTTATCACTGCAGAAAGCTATAAATCTACACCTGAACTCTCTCATGCTATAAGATATTACGGGGCAGATGGTGGGGTAATGATAACAGCAAGCCACAATCCCAAAAATTATAATGGTATTAAAGTTTATAATGAATATGGTGGGCAACTATTACCTAATGACTCTGAAATTTTAAGTAGTTATATAGACGAAATTGAAAATCCATTAGATATAGAAATCGGTAGCTTTGATAAGTTAGTAACTAAAGATCAAATTAATTTTGCAAGCAAAGATGTTAGAAATAATTACATAAATGAAGTTATTAGGGCTACGGGAAACATTGAAAAAAAGAATGCTAAAACAGTACTAACTAGTCTACATGGAACAAGTTTGCCTATAGTTTCTGACATTTTGGACAAACTCAATTATGATAATTATGTTATTGCTCAATCACAATCTATTCCAGACGGAACATTTCCTACACTAAATAGTCCTAACCCTGAGGACGAATCCGCATTTGAAGTAGGGAAGAAGCTAGCTGAAGAAAGTGATGCACAACTCATTATTGCTACTGATCCTGACGCAGATAGATTAGGGATAGTAGAACGTTTAGATAATGGAGAATATAAATTTTTCAATGGTAATGAATTAGGACTTATATTAATGAAATTAAGGTATCAAGACCTAATTGATGCTTCATATGAAGATTTATATATTGTTAAGTCCATAGTAACTAGTGAACTAAGTGAAAAATTGGCGGATGTTTTAAATGTTAATGTTTATAATGTGCTTACAGGATTTAAGTATATTTCGGAAATTTTAAATGATAAGAGCCATACTAATGAAAAACTATTGTTAGCATTTGAAGAAAGTAATGGCTATATGGTTGAACCATTTGTAAGAGATAAAGATGCTCTTCAAATCGTACCTTTAATCATCAAATTTAAAAATCTACTTTACGAAAATAATATTACTTTAAAAGATACACTTGATGATATATATCGTACAGTCGGTCATTATCAAAATGTTAATTTAAGTCCTGTATTTGAAGGTGCGGATGGACAGCGTAAAATAGAAACAATTATAAATTCATTTAGAAATAAAGAAATACATCAAGTGTGTGGGTTAGATGTAAAAGCAATTGAGGATTATCAATTAGGAACAATTAAGTATATAGAAAGTGGGAAAGAAAAAGCCACTTACTTACCTAATGCAAACTTAATACGTCTAATATTTGATGAAGGTTTTATAGCTATTAGGCCATCGGGTACAGAGCCTAAAATTAAGATATATTTTTCACTAAACGTAAATAACATTGATAGTTTAATTAAAGAATTCCAAGAGACTTATATTGAATATTAAAGACATGAATGTGTGAGGCTAACAAGAAAAAATGAAACTTAATAAATTTAAAATAATCTTTTTTATAATCGTACTAGTTACACTGATTGTATTAGTTGGAGTATTAGGATTTAAATGGAGTAAACATCATGAAGTAGAAACGCAAGTATTAAAGAATCAAAGCGATAACACTAATTATATTGAAAAAAGAGATAAGTCAGTTAAAGCGCCTGAGAAGTTAAAAACAATAGTTGATAAAAAAGAACCAATGTATGGCCAAATTGATAAGTATTTAAAAGAAACACATTTCAATGGTACAGTAGCTATATTTGATAATGGTAAATTGAAAATGAATAAAGGATATGGTTATAAAGACATTGAAAAAGGTAAGAAAAATACTGCTAATACAATGTATCTTATTGGTTCTTCTCAAAAATTCACAACGGGATTAATGCTTAAACAATTAGAGCTAGAACATAAGGTGGATTTAAATGCACCTGTAACGAAATATTTACCTTGGTTTAAAACAGATAAAGAAATAACAATTAAAGATTTAATGTTACATAAAAGTGGATTATACAAATACGAAGCTTCAACAAACATTAAAAACTTAGATCAAGCAGTATTATCTATTCAGAAACGTGGAATTGATGATAAAGTTTATCATAAACATAGTTATAATGATGCAAACTATTTAGTCCTAGCTAAAGTGATTGAGAAGGTAACAGGGAAACCATACGTACAAAATTATTACGAACGTCTTGGTAATAAATTTCATCTAAAGCATTCTGCTTTTTACGATGAGAAGCCATTACAAAATGAAATGGCTAAAGGTTATAAATTTAAGAATGATTCATTTTCGTTCTTACGTCCTAATGTACTAGATCAATATTTTGGTGCAGGGAACCTATATATGGCACCTTACGATATGGGTAAACTTATTAATAAGTTACAACAAGATAAATTATTTAGCTCTAATGTGACAAATCCAATGTTACATGAATTAGGTACTGAAGAGTATCCTGAAGAATATCGATATGGCTTCTATGTTACGCCATATCTTAATAGAGTGAATGGCGTGTTCTTCGGTCAAACATTTACTGTATACTTTAATGACCGTTATGTTGCTATATTAGGTACTAATATTAAAAATACTAACGGCTTCGTGCCTAATGAAGATAAAATGAGACATATTTTCTATAATATTCTTAATCAAAAGAAACCTTATAATACACCAGGTGTTAAAGTTCAAGATAAACAGCATACAATTCATTAGATATTCACCTTAAAGGATGATTAGAATAAAAACCACGCATATTCAATAAAGATATTTTTAGCCAATATATTAAATCAGACTGAGAAATTAAATATTATCTCAGTCTGATTTTTTTAATATATAGTTCAATATAAATACCTTACTATTTACAATAGCTCAGTGCGTTAAGGAATAAATCTTCGTAATCTTTATCTACAGGTGAGAGTACAACTGTACAATTAGGATATTGAGATTCGAAATCTACAACAGTTGCTCCTTTAGTGTGATGACCAGCTAATTCTATTTGAACATCTGCTTCTTTGACATTAAATGCTTGAGGTTGCAATAAATATAAAATAGTAAACACATCATAAATTTTAACGCCATATTCGAAGTCTTCGCTTCGATAGTGTTGAAATAAATCATGTAACATTTGTCCTGTTTCATTTTGATTTTTAAAGCTTTTAACGTAATCATGCGTAAATATGGCTTCTCTAGCTAAGTCTAATCCTATCATTGTCAGAGGCAATCCAGAGTTAAATACCACTTGCGCAGCTTCAGGATCACAATAAATATTAAATTCTGCTAAAGGCGTGACGTTTCCTCTTCCTGTACTACCACCCATAAGAACAATTTCTTTAATGTAATCAGTTACTTCAGGATATGTAGAAAGGAGTATTGCTATATTAGTCAATGGACCAATTGCAATGATAGTCATAGGATTCTCGCTCTTTAAAATTGTTTCTTTCATAGCTTCAACAGCGTGGGTAGATGCCAAATCCTTTTGCGCAATTGGGGGAAAGTCATAGCCATCCATACCAGATTCTCCATGAACTGGTGCAGCGTCGACAATTTCGTTTAATAAGGGTTTTGATGCACCTCTATGAACAGGCACATCACTATTAAAGAAATGTTTAAGCTTTAAAGCATTTGCGGTAGTCTTCTCAATACCTACATTCCCATTCACAGTAGTAATCATTTTTACATCAAATTCTGGATGACATAAACCCAAACTGATTGCTGCAGCATCATCTATACCAGGATCAGTATCAATAATTATTGGGGTTACCATTATATTAATTCGCCTCCTAAAAATGAACTTCCCATTAAGCGTATCATTGTATCATCATAATTTCGACAATAAAAAAAGCAAGCTAACATATATATGCTAGCTTGCGTGTTGATTAACTAAGCCATGAGCTTGATAATCTTTACCTCAGTTTTATAAGTGGTGAGAGTGACCACCTTGCATTACCCAATACGTACCAATAACGATAGCTAGGGTAATGATGATTGCGAAGATAACTTTGAATGATTGAACTCGACCATCTTTACCTTCAGTTAAGTGCATGAACATTAATAATTGAACTGCAGCTTGGATAAAAGCAAAACCAAAGATAATTGTTACCTTAGCATGGAATGTCATTGATGTGTATAGTGTTACGAAAACTGCTAAAAGCGTTAAAACGATTGAAGCAATGAAACCGACAGTATGTTTTACGATTGTATTCATCCGCTATACACCATCCCTATCATATATACGGCAGTGAAGATGAAGATCCAAACAACATCTAAGAAGTGCCAGTATAAACTTACTATAAATAATTTAGGAGCATTGTATGAATCTAAACCGCGAGTTCCGATTTGGATTAATAAACAAATGATCCAAACAATACCTACTGATACGTGACATCCGTGCGTACCTAATAGGATGAAGAAACTAGACCAGAAGGAACCGATAGTAGGATTTACTCCTTCTTGTGCATAGTGTGCGAATTCGTAAATTTCAAAACCTACGAATACAAGCCCTAATAATACAGTGATAATCATCCAAATCATCATTAAGTTCTGTTTCTCTTTACGCATGTAGTAAATTGCAATACCACAAGTGTAAGAACTTAATAATAATGAGAATGTCATAATTAGTACAAGAGGCAATTCAAATAACTCTGTAGTCATTTTGTGAGCGTAATCGCCACCGTGTTGCAAAGTTAATAACGTTGCGAATAGGGTACCGAATAACGCGAATTCAGCTGTAAGGAAAATCCAGAAGCCAAGTTTATTTAATTCGCCTTCATGACTACGTGAATCGATTGTATTAGTATCATGACTCATGACTTACAGCCTCCCTTTCTTTAATACGAGCTTCTCTTAAACGTTTTTCAGTTTCTGCAACTTCAGAAGCATGGATGTGGTAACCATGATCAATTTGGAAACTTCTCCAAATCATAGTTCCAAAGATACCTGCTAAGCAGATAATTGCAGGAACGAGTGTTTCAAAGATTAAGAAGAAACCACCGATTGTAAAGAAGATACCCATCCAGAAACCTACTGGAGTATCGTTAGGCATATGAATATCTTTGTAATTATGGTTGTCTAAGTAATGACGACCATGTTCTTTCATATCAACAAAAGTATCGTAGTCATTCCAATCTGGAGTGATTGCAAAGTTGTATTTAGGTGGAATAGCTGAAGCTGTTGACCACTCTAAAGTACGACCAAGTCCATCCCAGTTATCACCAGTTGCTTCACGTGGTGCTTTGATATGAGCATAGACGATACTTGCAACTAAGAATAGGAAACCAATTCCCATTAATAATGCACCGATAGTTGAGATGAAGTTTAATAACCACCAACCATCAGAAGGCATGTAAGTGTATAAACGACGTGGCATACCATCTAATCCGAGTACGAATTGAGGTAAGAAACAAACGTTAAATCCGATCATGAATAACCAGAAGCACCATTTGTTTAATGTTTCGTTTAATTTGTAACCCATCATTTTTGGATACCAGAAGATTAAACCAGCTAAGCAGGCAAATACTACACCAGTAACCAATGTATAGTGGAAGTGGGCTACTAAGAAATAAGTGTTGTGATATTGATAGTCAGCAGATGCCATCGCTAACATTACACCTGTAACCCCACCTAATAGGAAGTTAGGTATGAATGCTAGTGAGAATAACATAGGTGACTCGAATGTAATTCTACCTTTATACAATGTTAGTAACCAGTTAAATAATTTAACTCCGGTAGGCACACCGATTAACATTGTTGAAATTGAGAAGAATGAGTTGATTAACGCACCATTACCCATTGTGAAGAAATGGTGAACCCAAACTAAGAAACTTAAGAACGCGATACCTGCAGTCGCCCAAACCATGCTTTGGTGACCGAATAGGCGTTTACGTGCGAAAGTTGGGATAATTTCTGAATAAATACCGAATGCTGGCAAGATAACGATGTATACCTCAGGGTGCCCCCATACCCAGAAGAAGTTTGCCCATAACATCGGCATACCGCCATCTGCTACTGTAAAGAAGTGTGTACCGAACACTCTATCTGTAGTCATTAATGCTAACGCAACTGTTAAAACAGGGAAAGCTAAAATGACGATAAGCGTAGTAATAAATGTTGTTACAGTAAACATTGGCATTTGCATGAACTTCATTGTAGGAGTTTTACATCTAAGTATTGTTACAAAGAAGTTAATACCAGTCATTAATGTACCAAGACCAGAAATTTGTATTGCAACTAAATAGTAGTTGACTCCTGGTCCAGGACTAAATTCACCAGCAAGTGGTGCATAGTTAGTCCAACCTGCAGCTGGAGATCCACCTACGATAAATGATAGGTTGAATAAAATCATACCAGCAAAGAATAGCCAGAAACTAACGTTGTTCATTACAGGGAAGGCAACATCACGTGCACCGATTTGTAATGGAACGACGATATTCCATAAACCAAAGATGAAAGGCATCGCCATGAAAATAATCATGATTACACCGTGCGTACTGAAAATTTCATCATAGTGGTTTGCTTCCAAGAATTTATTATCTGGAATAGTTAATTGAGTACGAATTAATAACGCGTCAATACCACCACGTACGAACATTAATACGGCACAGATTAAATACATTACACCGATTTTTTTATGGTCTACGGATGTGAACCATTCTTTGTATAGATATTTCCATAATTTAAAATAGCTAATTACTGCGATAAGTCCGATAACTAAGAATGGGGCAGCAATTTGCGCCATGATAATCATCCAGTTACCTTTAACGAGTAATTCATCCCATGGAAAATTCATTAATGTCCACCTCCATGATCATCATGTTCTTTTTTTTGAAGTTTAGACGCATTTTCGTCTTTTGCTCCTTTAGAAATTTTTTCCATTTCTTTAGAGTTATGGTCCTCTTCTTTTTTGAACTCACTGTCATATTTTTCATTGTTGCCGAGAATAATAGGTTTCATACCATGACGTTCATAGTTCGCGTTTGTCACTTTGACCTTACGAGCTGGTTTAACAGGTTTATCTTTTACATCTTTATAAAGATCTTTTTCTTCAGTGAAGTTAGGATCTTTCTGAACGAAATTATAACGTTTATAAGCGTAGAAGATATATTCTGGATCAGCTGCTGGGTCAACAAACGCCATATGAGTACCATTGAATGTTAATTCTTTATTAGGTGTGCTTGGTAAGATTTGTTTATCAAATGTATCTTGATTTAATGTTTTCTTACCTTTAGCTTCTTTAACCCATTTATCGAAATCATTTTGGCTTACAGAGTGAACTTTAAATGTTTGACGAGCAAATCCGTCACCATTGAAGTTAGAGTTACGACCTCTGAAGGTACCTAATTGATCTGCTGTTAAAGTCCAATTCATTGTCATACCAGTCATAGCATATTTCTGACCACCTAATTGTGGAATCCAGAAACTTGTCATAGTATCCATAGCTTGAAGCTTGAATACGACTGGACGATCTTTAGGAATTGTTAATGTATTAACAGTCTCGATGTGTTGATCTGGGTAAGCAAAGAACCATTTGTAACCAGCGCTTACTGCGTAAACCACAAGTGGGTCTTTGTCTTTTTGAGGTGGTTTCTCATAATCATATAATGTTTTAACTGTTGGTACAGCTAAAGCAATAACGATTAGGATAGGTACCACAAACCAAATTGTTTCTATTAAAGAATTGTGGTGCATCTTGCCTGATACTTCATTCTTATTATAACTGTACTTATAAATAAAGAATGCAAACATGGCAAGCACAACGACAACAATAACAAGCATGAAGATGATTGAGTAGATGATCAAGAACTTCTGACTACTTGCTACTGGCCCTTTTGCATTAAAAACTTCTATATTTGAACAGCCACTAAGTAAAATTAGTGTGCCAAATAATAGAAGCAAAGACTTAAATTTTGACACTTTTTTTGACCTCCTAATACTACAAATGTAGGGCTTACCACTAATTTTAGTTTATTACACAATATTTACAAGTACCTGTAAAAAAAAATTTGTTGTTATATGTAAAGAATAAGCATTGATATAAGGTATGACGGGGATTTTAAGATTTGTTAAAATTATGTGTACATTTTGTGAAATTAGACAAATTTAACAAAATTGCATGTAATACAACTTATGTATTGAGAAGTGTTATCAATTGAAGGGTTGAGGGGGATTTTGCAAATAAAAAAGTTGAGAAAATTCTCAACTTTAAATAGGAAAGATTCTATTTTACTTCAATATATCTCGTAGATGTTTTTTCTGCTCCATCAGAGTCAGTTACTATATATTTAACTTCATATTTTCCAACTTTAGATGTATCTACCTGACCGTCGACTTTGATTTTATGAGTTAAGTCACCATCTTCTTTATCATATGCGCTTATACCATTTAATAAATTATAATCTTGGCCTTTTTCAATTACAATGTCATTGACCCCTCGTAGTTGAGGTTCGGTATTAGTAGTCGCTTCTGCATTTAAATTAGGCGTTACTAAGGTAGCTGAAACACCAAGCGCTGATAATGACTGTAGTAATTTATTCATAACTTAACCTCCGTCTGATAGTCATCTATGATTTAAATCTAATATACTTTATATTTAAGATTTATACATCATACTATGGTCTTAATATACCCCAGTTTTAATAAAAATTAAATATATTTTAAGTAAATTTCATTAAAGATTATGTAAATTGAAAGTTTTGTGAAGGTTTTAGCATTTTATTTATTTTTTAGAAAAATAGGAATAGAATTAATTTGCAATAAATCAATAGGCCTTTTGAGACCTTATGTGGGAGTGGAAATAATGTTAACGGAAAAAGAAAAAAGTATCATTAAAGAAACTGTTCCTGTATTACAGGATAAAGGTGAAATAATTACATCACATTTCTATAAAAGAATGTTTAAACAACATCCTGAATTAAAAAATATGTTTAATCAAACGAACCAACAAAAAGGTCTTCAATCAACTGCACTTGCACAAAGTGTTTTAGCTGCGGCAGTTAACATTGAGCATTTGGAAAATATTATGCCAGTAGTTAAAGAAATCGCTTATAAACACTGTGCATTACAAGTACCACCTGCTGGATATGATATTGTTGGTGAAAATCTGATTGCAGCTATAAAAGAAGTAGTGGGATTAGATGATGATCATGAAATTATTAAAACATGGAAGAAAGCCTATCAAGATATCGCTGATGTATTTATTTCAGTTGAAAAGGATATTTATAGTCAAATGGCTTGGGACGGTTTCCAACCATTTAAAATAGAAGAAATTAAACATATTTCTTCAGATATTAAGTCTTTCACAGTTGTTTCAGATAAACATGATTTAAGTCAATTTGTTCCAGGTCAATACATTACCGTAGATGTAAGTAGCGAAAAGATGCCGTATCGTGCAAAACGTCATTATTCAATAGTAAAAGGTGACAAACAACATTTAACATTTGCAGTTAAACGAGATGTGACAACTGAGCATGAAGGAGAGGTATCTACTATATTACATGATGAGTTAGTAGAAGGTGATTCAATTAATTTATCTGCACCAGTAGGTCCATTTAAAGTAGAAAACTTGAATAACGAACAATTATTCTTAGGATCTGGAATAGGAGTTACCCCGTTAGTACCAATGTTTAATGAAGCAGTTACAAATGGGTCTAAAGCTCAATTTATTCAGGTTACTAATGATGTTAACGATGCACCGTTTGAAACATTAATTAATGAAATTGCAACCACTAAAGAATCTGTTGATTATCACCTACATGATAAAAACTCAGAAGGCTATCTAGATGAAGATAAACTTAAAGACTATATTAATGAAGAAACAGAAATTTATATTTGTGGAGGTACTCACTTCTTACAATCAATTATAAAAGCATTAAAAGAAATGAATGTAGATACAAATAAAATTCATTACGAAACATTCATTCCTAAATTAAGTGTAACTGTATAATATAATGAAGAAACCATCTCAGTATTTAAATGATTACTAAGATGGTTAATTTTTTTATTTAAAGAATGGAAAGTTATAGAGCGTAGAGCTTTATTCAATTCCTCTGCGCATTTTTTCTGCTATAAGTGTATTATTTAGTACCATAGTAATTGTTAATGGTCCTACACCACCTGGAACAGGTGTAATTGCTCCGGCGATTTCTTTTACTTCTTCATATTCTACATCGCCTTTTAATTTGCCATTTTCATCAGGTGTATTACCAACATCAATAATTACTGCACCTTCTTTAACCACGTCTTTAGTTACAAGGCCAGGTTTACCTACTGCACTGACGATAACGTCTGCATCTTTTAAGTGTTTACTCATATCTTTTGATCGTGAATGTAAAATAGTTACAGTTGCATTCTTTTGTAATAATAGTTTTGAAACAGGTTGACCAACAATATGACTTCTGCCTATTACAACAGCATGTTTACCTTCTAGATTAATATCCGCATGTTTTAAAATTTCCATAATTCCTAATGGTGTACAAGGTACAAATGTTTGCTCATCAATATAGAGTTTACCAATATTTGAAGGATGGAAACCATCTACGTCTTTATCAGGATTAATAGATTCTAAAACTTTTTGTTCACTCACTTGTTCCGGTAGAGGAACTTGAACAAGAATTCCACTCACAGAATCATCGTTGTTAAGTCTTTCTAACTCTTTTAGAACGTCTTCTTCTGATGTTGATTCATCTAAATGTACAATTTCGGAAATCATTCCTATTTTTTCAGCAGCTTTCTTTTTAGATTTTACATAACTTTGACTTGCGCCATCATTACCAACTAGAATAACTGATAATTTTGGAGTGAAACCACGTTCTTTTAAAGATTCAACTTGTTCTTGTAATCCTTGACGATATTCCTTAGCTATTTGTTTTCCATCTAATACTTTAGCAACCACTTAAAACTCCTCCTTTAATTTCTTTAATATCTTAACTTTAACATTAATTATAAAGTAATTGATAGTCAAAAGACGTAAATTAAATTTAAAAATATAATTAAAGTTCGATTTTTGATTGAAAAACTATCCTATGATTGTTATGCTATATCTGTAATATACAACTAATTCTTATCACAATCCAAACTTTTGAAAGGGTGTAAAACGTGAGAGTAGCAGTCATTATGGGTAGTTCTTCAGACTGGGAGATTATGAAAGAGAGTTGCTTGATGTTAGATGAATTTAATATTCCGTACGATAAAAAAGTGGTTTCTGCTCATCGTACGCCACAACTTATGTTTGAATTCGCTAGTCAAGCAAAGCAAAATGGCTATGACATTATTATTGCTGGAGCCGGTGGAGCAGCACATTTACCTGGTATGGTAGCGTCAATGACTACTTTACCTGTCATAGGTGTGCCAATAGAGTCAAAAAGTTTAAAAGGGTTAGATTCTTTATTATCTATAGTACAAATGCCTGGTGGAATACCGGTAGCAACTACGGCTATAGGTAAATCAGGTGCAAAAAACGCTGGAATATTAGCAGCTAGAATGATTGGTATGACTGATAACACAGTTCATAAGAATTTGGAAAATTATGAAAAAACATTAGTGAATAAAGTGGAGGCAATGCAAAATGAGCTTCAATAAACTGAAATTCGGTTCAACAATCGGAATTATTGGTGGAGGACAATTAGGGAAAATGATGGCACAGTCCGCACAAAAAATGGGCTATAAGGTTATTGTCCTTGATCCAAACGAAGACAGTCCATGTCGCTATGTTGCACATCAATTTATTCATGCTAATTATGACGATGAACAAGCATTAAAAGAACTAGGTGAAAGTTCAGACGTCATCACTTATGAATTTGAAAATATTTCTTCTCAACAACTTAAACAACTTACAGAAAACTACAATATACCTCAAGGCTATCAAGCAATTCAGTTACTTCAAGATCGTCTTACTGAAAAGCAAACATTAAAAGATGCTGGAACTCAAATCGTTCCTTTTCTACAAATAAAAAATAAACAAGATTTATATCAAGCTTCTAAGGAACTAGGGTATCCATTCATCGTTAAAACTCGCTTTGGTGGATATGATGGGAAAGGACAAATCCTAGTCAAAAGTGAGTCAAATTTAGATGAAGCGATTGATTTAATTTCTAATCAAGAGTGTGTAGCGGAACAATACCTTGATATTGATAAGGAAGTTTCTCTTACAGTAACTATCGGAAATGAGCAACAAACAACTTATTTTCCATTACAAGAAAATGAACATAGAAATCAAATCTTATTTAAAACAGTCGTACCTGCTAGATCCAATAAAGAAAATGAAGCGCGTAAAGAAGTGGATAAGATAACCAATGCAATTCATTTTGTAGGTACATTTACTGTTGAATTTTTTATAGATAAAGAAAATAATCTTTACGTTAATGAAATAGCACCACGCCCTCATAATTCTGGACATTATTCAATAGAAGCATGTGACTTTTCTCAATTTGATACCCATATTTTAGCAGTAACAGGACAGAGACTCCCACAACAAATTGAAGTCTTGAAACCAGCAGTAATGATGAATTTACTCGGACGCGACTTAGATTTGCTTGAAAATGAATTTGCAAATCATCCTGAATGGCACGTTCATATCTATGGTAAATCACAACGCAAACCTGATAGAAAAATGGGGCATATGACATTACTTACTGATGATGTGAATCAAACTGAACAATACATGTTAATGAAGTTCGAAGGGAGAGACAAATAAGTGTCATTATTATATGAAGGAAAAGCAAAACGCGTTTATACAACCGATACAGAATATCAATTGCGAGTAGAATACAAAGATGAAGTAACCGCAGGCAACGGAGCCAAAAAAGACACAATGGCCGGCAAAGGAAAGTTAAATAATCAAATCACATCAATTATATTTGATTATTTAACTCGTAACGACATCAATAACCACTTCATTAAGCAACTTTCAGAGACAGAACAATTAGTACAACAAGTAGACATTATCCCATTAGAAGTCGTAGTGAGAAACATCGCCACTGGTTCTATTACTAAGCGATTAGGATTTGAAAAAGGGCACGTGTTTGAAGAACCATTAGTCGAATTTTTCTATAAGAATGATGACCTTAACGATCCTTTAATTACTGATGATCATGTAAAACTACTTCATATTGCTAAAGATGATGAGATAGACAAGTTAAAACATATGGCAAAAGAAATTAATAAAGTATTGGTTCAACTTATGGAAGAAATGGAGCTAAGACTTGTCGATTTTAAAGTTGAATTTGGTAAAACACATGATGGCGAAATTTTACTAGCTGATGAAATTTCTCCTGATACATGTCGTATATGGGACAAATTTTCAGATACAAACTTTGATAAAGACGTTTATAGAAATGATACTGGCTCACTCATTGAGACGTATCAAACATTCTTGAATAAATTGGAGGATCTTAAATAATGAAAACAATCGAATTGCACATCACTTTACAACCACAAGTATTAGATACTCAAGGACAAGCTTTAAACAGAGCTGTACATGATTTAGGTTATACACAAGTGAATGACATACGCGTAGGTAAAGTTCTATACATGACGGTTGATGAAGCAACAGATGAAGCGGTTGATAATATCATTACGACATTAAGTGAAAAGTTATTCGCTAACACAGTGATAGAAGAATATAGCTATAAAGTGATTGAAGAAAAGGAGAATGCATAAGATGAAATTCGCAGTTCTCGTATTCCCTGGCTCTAACTGTGATAGAGACATGTTTAATGCCGCAATTAAATCTGGCGTTGATGCTGCTTACGTCGATTATCGTGAAACGAGCCTCGAAGGATTTGATGGGGTTCTGATCCCTGGTGGCTTTTCATTTGGTGATTATTTAAGATCTGGAGCAATGGCAAGTGTGGCTCCTATTATTAATGAGGTTAAACGTCTTGCAAAAGAAGGAAAACCAGTACTTGGAGTATGTAATGGTTTCCAAATATTAACAGAAATTGGATTACTTCCTGGTGCGTTGCTTCATAATGATTCTCATCTTTTCATAAGTAGAAATGAAACTTTAAAAATTGTTAATAATCAAACTCCATTTACTCATTTATATGAAGCTAATCAAGAAGTCGTTTATCCTGTTGCTCATGGTGAGGGGCATTACTATTGTACAGAAGATATCTTTAATGAACTTGAACAAAATAATCAAATTATCCTTAAGTATATTGATAATCCTAATGGTTCTTATGAAGATATCGCAGGCATTGTTAATAGAGAAGGAAATGTATGTGGAATGATGCCCCATCCTGAACGCGCATTAGAAACACTACTAGGCACTGACAGTGGAGTGAAATTGTTTGAATCAATGGTTAAAAGTTGGAGGGAACAACATGTCTAAATTTATCGAACCAAGTGTTGAAGAAATTAAACTTGAAAAGCTTTATCAAGATATGGGACTTAGTGATAAAGAATACGATAAAGTAGTTGAAATTCTTGGTAGAGAACCCAACTTTACTGAGGTAGGAATCTTTTCGGTAATGTGGAGTGAACATTGTTCATATAAACATTCTAAACCATTCTTGAAACAGTTTCCGACTACTGGTGAGCATGTCTTAATGGGCCCTGGTGAAGGGGCAGGTGTAGTGGATATTGGAGATAATCAAGCAGTCGTATTTAAGGTGGAATCACACAATCATCCATCAGCTATAGAACCTTATCAAGGCGCTGCAACAGGTGTAGGTGGAATTATTAGAGATATCGTCTCAATAGGAGCGAGACCTATTAACTTGTTAAATAGTCTACGTTTCGGTGAACTATCAGTCAAACAAAATCAACGACTTTTAAAAGGAGTTGTGAGCGGGATTGGTGGTTACGGAAATTGTATCGGTATTCCGACTACAGCTGGTGAAATTGAATTTGATGATCGATATGATGGCAATCCACTTGTAAATGCAATGTGTGTAGGTGTCATCGACCATGACATGGTCCAAAAAGGTACTGCTAAAGGCGTTGGTAACTCAGTTATTTATGTTGGTCTGAAAACTGGTCGCGATGGTATTCACGGTGCCACATTCGCTTCTGAAGAACTAACTGAAGAAAGTGAAAGTAAACGACCTTCAGTTCAAATCGGTGATCCATTTGTAGGTAAGAAGCTCATGGAAGCAACACTTGAAGCTATTACGTTCGATGAACTGGTAGGAATTCAAGATATGGGGGCAGCAGGTTTAACATCTTCTTCATCTGAAATGGCTGCTAAAGGTGGAAGTGGTCTTCATTTAAAACTTGACCAAGTTCCTACTCGAGAACCTAATATTTCACCATATGAAATGATGCTTTCTGAAACACAAGAAAGAATGCTACTTGTAGTTGAGAAAGGTACTGAACAAAAATTCTTAGACTTATTTGATAAACATGAACTTGATAGTGCAGTGATTGGTGAAGTTACTGATACAGATCGATTCGTATTAACTTATGAAGATGAGATATTTGCAGATATCCCAGTTCAACCACTTTCTGACGAAGCACCAGTTTATATACTTGAAGGTGAAGACAAAGAATACAATACGTCTAAAAATGATTATAGCAACATTGATGTAGAAGATGTATTTTCAAAATTATTAAAGCATCCAACGATTGCTTCAAAACGTTATTTATATGAGCAATACGATCAACAAGTTGGAGCAAACACGATAGTGAAGCCGGGTCTTCAATCTTCAGTTGTACGAGTAGAAGGAACTAATAAGGCAATCGCTTCAACAATTGATGGTGAAGCACGTTATGTTTTTAATCAACCATATGAGGGTGGAAAGATGGTTGTTGCAGAGGCATATCGTAATTTAATTGCGGTTGGTGCGACGCCACTTGCAATGACAGATTGCTTAAATTATGGTTCACCGGAAAAGAAAGAAATTTACCAACAATTAATTGATTCAACTAAAGGCATGTCTGAAGCGTGTGAAGTTTTAAATACACCTGTTGTATCAGGTAACGTTTCGCTTTATAACGAAACGCGTGGTACGTCTATTTTCCCAACGCCAGTTGTAGGAATGGTCGGTCTTATTGAAGATATTAATTATTTAAACGATTTCCATCCCAAAGCTGGAGAAAAACTTTATTTAGTTGGCGATACGCGTAATGATTTCGGTGGAAGTCAAATCGAAAAGTTATTATACGGTTCTGTGAACCATGAATTTGAAGAGATTGATTTAAGCGATGAAGTTGAGAAGGGTGAATCCATTAAACAGGCAATTCGTAACGGCGTGGCTTCTCATGTTCAAACAGTAGGTAAAGGTGGTTTACTTCTTACCCTAGCTAAAATAAGTGCATACTATAATCTTGGACTTCATGCACAACTTGATATGACTAATGCACAATTATTTAGTGAAACTCAAGGTCGTTATATTATCTCAGTTAAAGACGGTCAGACTCTAAATATGAATCAAGCTATAGAGATTGGTCAATTAACAAGTGATGGCACATTTAAGGTCTCTAATTCAGAAGTTACAATTTCGGAAAAGGTTTCAGACATTAAACATACATGGGAAGGAGCAATCGCTCAATGTTTAGCAACTCAGGATTAAATGAGGAATGTGGCGTATTTGGAATCTGGAATCATCCTGAAGCAGCACAATTAACTTACATGGGTCTTCATAGTTTACAACATCGTGGTCAAGAAGGTGCAGGGATTGTAGTTTCGGATGATCAAACACTTAAAGGAGAAAGAGGACTAGGTTTACTGACTGAAGCAATTAAAGATACTAATATGGAAAATTTAAAAGGGTATCCACATGCAATTGGTCATGTACGATATGCAACATCTGGTAATAAAGGGATTGAAAATATACAACCCTTTTTATATCACTTTTATGACATGAGTGTCGGTATTTGTCATAACGGTAATTTAATTAATGCTGAATCTTTACGTCAAAATTTAGAAAAGCATGGTGCAATATTCCATTCATCATCTGATACTGAAGTCATCATGCACTTAATTCGTCGCAGTAAAGCACCAACCTTTGAAGAAGCACTTAAAGAAAGCTTACGCCAAATTAAAGGTGGTTTCACATTTGCGATACTTACTGAAGATGCACTCTATGGTGCAGTTGACCCTAATGCGATTCGTCCACTTGTAGTCGGTAGAATGGAAAATGGTGCATATATCTTAGCTAGCGAGACTTGCGCTATTGATGTTCTGGGTGCAGAGTTTGTACAAGATATCCATGCTGGAGAGTATGTCATTATCAACGATGATGGAATTGTTGTCAAAAATTATACACGTCATGTAAATACAGCTATTTCGGCTATGGAATATATTTATTTTGCAAGACCAGATTCTACAATAGCTGGAAAAAATGTTCACGCTGTGAGAAAAGCATCTGGTAAAAGACTCGCTGAAGAAAGCCCTGCAAAAGCTGATATGGTTATTGGAGTACCTAATTCTTCACTGTCTGCAGCGAGTGGTTATGCTGAACAAATTGGCCTTCCTTATGAGATGGGTCTCGTTAAAAACCAATATGTTGCACGTACATTTATTCAACCGACACAAGAATTACGTGAACAGGGCGTACGTGTTAAATTATCGGCAGTTAAAGATATTGTCGAAGGTAAGAAAATTATTCTTGTAGATGATTCAATCGTGCGTGGCACTACGTGTAAAAGAATTGTGAAAATGCTTAAAGATTCAGGAGCTGATGAAGTGCATGTGAGAATCGCTTCTCCAGAGTTCATGTTCCCTAGTTTCTATGGTATTGATGTGTCGACTACTGCAGAGTTAATTTCAGCAAGTAAATCACCAGAAGAAATTAAAGATTACATTGGTGCTGATTCACTAGCATATCTAAGTGTTGATGGACTTATTGACTCAATTGGTTTGAATTATGATGCACCGTATCGTGGATTATGTGTTGAAAGTTTCACAGGAGATTATCCAGCAGGTCTTTACGATTATGAAAAGAATTACAAATCACATTTAAGCGATCGTCAGAAAGCTTATATAGCTAATAATAAACATTATTTTGATAGTGAGGGAAACTTACATGTCTAAAGCGTATGAACAATCAGGTGTAAATATTCATGCAGGTTATGAAGCGGTAGAGAGAATATCAAGTCATGTTGAACGTACAATGCGTAAAGAAGTCTTAGGTGGACTTGGAGGTTTTGGTGCTACTTTTGATTTATCTCAACTTAATATGAAAGCACCCGTACTCGTTTCTGGTACAGATGGTGTAGGTACGAAATTAAAACTTGCTATTGATCATGGCAAGCACGATACGATTGGTATTGATGCTGTAGCGATGTGTGTGAATGATATTTTAACGACTGGAGCAGAACCTCTATATTTCTTAGACTACATTGCTACAAATAAGGTAGTTCCATCAATTATTGAACAAATCGTCAAAGGTGTGAGTGATGGGTGTGAGCAAACGAATACCGCATTAATTGGTGGAGAAACTGCTGAGATGGGTGAAATGTATCACGAAGGTGAGTACGATATTGCAGGTTTTGCAGTGGGCGCTGTTGAAAAAGATGAGTACATAGATGGTTCTAAAGTAGAAGCAGGACAAGCAATTATAGGTTTAGCATCGAATGGTATTCATTCTAATGGCTATAGTTTAGTTAGAAAGCTTATTAAAGAATCTGGCATCAATTTACATGATAACTTTAATGGAAAGACTTACTTAGAAACATTTTTAGCACCCACTGAATTATATGTAAAACCAATTCTAGAATTGAAAAAACATGTGGATATTAAAGCAATGAATCATATTACTGGTGGCGGATTCTATGAAAATATACCAAGAGCTTTACCTAAAGGGTTGTCGGCTAGAATAGATACAACTTCGTTCCCAACATTAGACGTTTTTAATTGGTTACAGCAACAAGGGAACATTAGTACAGATGAAATGTATAATATCTTCAATATGGGTATAGGCTATACCGTTATAGTAGATAAAAAAGATGTATCAACAGCTTTAGCGGCTTTACAAGAGCTTGATGTGAAAGCTTATGAAATTGGTGAAGTGATTGAAGACGCTGATACGCCACTTCATTTAATGGGGGTAGAATCGTGATTAAAATAGCGATTTTCGCCTCAGGTTCAGGTAGTAACTTTGAAAATATCGTTAAACGTGTTAAAGATGGCGATTTGCAGAACATAGAAGTGACTGCACTATATACTGATAAAGCTAATGCTCAGTGTATAGAACGAGCTAGAAAATTAAATATACCTGTTCATGTTAACCAACCTAAAGACTTTGCTTCAAAGTCATCTTATGAACAACAGTTGCTTAAACATTTATCCGATGAAGGGGTTCAATGGATAGTTTTAGCAGGTTACATGAGATTGGTTGGTCAAGATTTACTTCAAGCCTTTGAAGGACGAATGTTAAATATACATCCTTCACTATTGCCTAAATATAAGGGGTTAGATGCAATAGGCCAAGCATTTGATAGTGGAGATACAGTAACAGGTTCAACCGTGCATTATGTAGATAGTGGCATGGATACGGGAGAAATTATTGAACAACAACAATGTGATATTAGAACGGACGACACGAAAGAAGATTTAGAAGAGAGAGTCAAAAATTTAGAATATGAACTTTATCCTAGAGTTATCGCTAAAATCATTAAATAGAGGAGTATCTAAGCAATGAAAAAAGCAATTTTAAGTGTTTCAAATAAAAGTGGAATTGTAGAATTCGCTAAATCATTAACTTCATTAGATTATGAATTATATTCTACAGGTGGCACTAAACGTGCGCTAGAAGATGCGGGTATAGCTGTAAAGTCAGTATCTGAATTAACTCAATTTCCTGAAATAATGGATGGTCGAGTAAAAACATTACATCCAGCTGTTCATGGGGGTATCCTAGCAGATCGTGATAAACAAGAACATCTCGATCAATTGAATGAACAACATATCGACCTTATCGATATGGTTGTCGTCAACTTATATCCTTTCCAAAAAACAGTAGAAAATCCAGATGTTACTGAAGCAGATGCTATTGAAAATATTGATATTGGCGGACCAACGATGTTGCGTGCTGCAGCTAAAAACTTTAAACATGTAACAACAATAGTACATCCTTCAGATTACAATGAAGTCATTGATAGAATTAAAAATAATCAATTAGATGAAGATTATAAAAAATCCTTAATGATTAAAGTATTTGAACATACAAATCAATATGATCATGCCATTGTAAGTTTCTTTAAAGGTGATAAAGAAACACTTAGATATGGTGAGAACCCTCAACAATCTGCATACTTTGTAAGAACATCAAATAGTAAACACACAATTGCTGGTGCAAAACAATTACATGGTAAACAGTTAAGCTTTAATAACATTAAAGATGCGGATGCGGCTTTAAGTTTGGTTAAAAAATTTGAAGAACCTACAGCAGTAGCAGTTAAACATATGAATCCTTGTGGCGTAGGTGTTGGAGAAACTATTGAAGATGCATTTAAAAATGCATATGATGCTGATAATCAATCCATTTTCGGTGGAATTATTGCATTGAACCGTACTGTAGATGCTAAATTAGCAGAAACATTACATTCAATCTTTTTAGAAGTAGTTATTGCTCCTAAATTTACTGAAGAAGCACTTGAAATTTTAACTCAAAAGAAAAATATACGTTTACTTGAAATAGATATGACCATTGATAACGCTGAACAAGAATTTGTTTCTGTTTCTGGTGGTTATTTAGTGCAAGATAAAGATAATAAGGATGTCACTCGTGAAGACATGACTGTTGCTACTGAAGTACGTCCAACTGAATCACAGTGGGAAGCAATGTTATTAGGATGGAAAGTTGTAAGTTCTGTAAAGAGTAACGCTGTGATTCTAAGTAATGATAAACAAACTGTTGGTATAGGTGCAGGGCAAATGAATCGCGTAGGTTCAGCTAAAATTGCTATCGAGAGAGCAATTGAAATTAATGATAATGTTGCGCTAATTTCTGATGGTTTCTTCCCAATGGGGGATACAGTAGAATATGCGGCAGAACATGGTATTAAAGCCATTATTCAACCTGGTGGCTCTATTAAAGATCAAGAATCTATTGATATGGCTAATAAATATGGTATCACAATGGTTATGACTGGAATGCGTCACTTTAAGCACTAAGTTTTACTTAAAGAAAGGAGTAAACTTATGAAAGTTTTAGTTATCGGAGCAGGTGGACGTGAACACGTGTTAGCTTCTAAAATTAATCAATCCTCACTCGTTGAAAAGGTCTATGCTATACCAGGTAATGAAGCAATGGTTAACGTTGCGGAAATTCATAATGAAATAGCCGAGTCAAGTCATCAAGAGATAATAGATTTCGCTATAAATAATAACATTGACTGGGTGGTCATTGGTCCTGAACAACCATTAATTGATGGCCTAGGAGATTTACTTAGACAACAAGGAATAAAAGTGTTTGGCCCAGGGCAAGCTGCTGCTCAAATTGAGGGTTCGAAGCTCTTTGCGAAACAACTTATGGAGAAGTATGACATTCCTACTGCAGATTATAAAGAAGTAACGAATCGATCTGACGCGCTAACGTATGTTAAAACGTGTGAATTGCCGGTAGTTATTAAGAAGGATGGTTTAGCAGCTGGGAAGGGAGTAATAATTGCCAAAACCCGAGATGAAGCTATCGAAGGTGTAGAAACGCTTTACACTAAAGAGCAAGGGCAAGTGGTTTTTGAAAGCTTTTTAGAGGGTGAAGAGTTTTCATTAATGACATTTGTTAATGGTGATTATGCAGTTCCTTTTGATTGTATCGCTCAGGATCATAAACGTGCTTATGATAATGATGAAGGCCCTAATACTGGAGGCATGGGGGCATATTGTCCTGTTCCGCATATTAGTGAGGATGTATTTCATCAAACCAATGAGCGCATTGCTCAACCTATTGCTCAAGCGATGAGTAAAGAAGGGTATCATTTCTTTGGCTTGCTCTATATTGGTGCTATTTTAACAAAAGAGGGTCCTAAAGTGATAGAGTTCAATGCAAGATTTGGTGATCCAGAAGCACAGGTGTTACTCACGCGTTTAGAAAGTGATTTAATGCAACATATTATTGATTTAGAACAACATCAACCAATTCATTTTAAATGGAAAGATGAAGCAGTTGTAGGAGTCATGTTAGCATCTAAAGGGTATCCAGGATCATATGATAAAGGATATAAAGTTAGTGGTTTCGACCCAGATTCTCATTATTTTGTTAGTGGTTTAAAGAAAGAGGGAGACCATTTTGTTAATGTTGGTGGTCGTGTGATCCTAGCCATTGGTGAAGGATCTACGGTTAAGGATGCACAAGCTGCTGCATATAACAACGCTGAAAAAATCAAAAGCGATAATCTTTTCTATCGTAATGATATAGGCAATAAAGCAATAAAATAGTAAAAAAGGAGATGCACAATAAATGTTGCATCTCCTTTTTTATGTCTATCATTTAATTGATTAAACTTTAATAAATCTAGTAACATTTTTATCCTAATTTTCCAAAACGTACATCATGAATGCCAGTTAATGGTAAATAGCCTGATAGTATGAAAGATAGACCAATAATCATTAACACACACACAATAAATACTACATCTTTATATGAGAAAGGTGTCTCGTAGTAATACGTTCTAGGGCCATCTTTAAAACCTTTAGATTCCATAGCAACTGAGAGTTGATGTGCACGTCGTATGTTTTGACTCAATAATGGAATAACTAAATGATTTAATCTTTTTAGTCCTTTATAATTTGAGGCATCAATCATTTGGTATCTCATTTTTAATGAGCGTCTCAATTGGATTAATGAACTTATAATTAAAGGAACCATTCGTATTGCTGCCATAAAGGCATAGGCAATTTTGGGTTTAATTTTTAGATGTTGCATTAAACTATAAAAAATCATAACTATTTGAGATGTTAATGCTATAAGAATCCCGAACATTGATACTGTGATTGTTCTTAAAGAGAGATGTAAGCCTCGTACTATACTTTCTTCACTAATTTGAACGATTCCAAATTTAACTAACATATGCTCACCATCACCATAAAGTATCATAAATAATGAGGATAGTAAGGCGAATAGGGTGGTAACTAGTATGAATATACCTGTAATTTTAAATTCTGTACCATTAAATAATAGTAAGAAAATAAACATGAGTAACACGATATAAATCATAAAATCGAAATTATGAATGAAGATAATAAAGAAAAAAAGTGCGATTCCTAGTATTAATTTCGTTATAATATTTACATCATCAACAAAGGTGTGACGTTTCTTCCATCTTTCAAACAACGTGCTCACCTTCAATCTCTTTAAGTATTCCATCTTCAACATGTAAACGACGTGTTGGATATCGACGAATGATTTCCGAATCATGTGTGACCATAACTATTGTTTGCCCTTGTTTAACGCGTTCTTGAAAAAGTTTAATGAGTTGGAACGTATTATGACTATCTAAACCAAATGTAGGTTCATCTAACAATACAATTTCTGCCTTTGAACTAAGGGCAGTTGCTACGCTTAATCGGCGTTTTTGTCCCGTTGATATTTCAAAAGGGTGATGATTTTTCACTTGATCTAGATGAAGTAATTTAAGCAATTGAATAGTTTCTTGTTCAGCATTTTCAGGGTCTAAATGGTTATAATGAATGTAAACTTCATCATAAACTGAATTCGTAATAAATTGTAATTCTGGATTTTGATACACGAGATACATGTGTTTTGCTGCTTGTTTAATCTTTTTCAGTTCTTCATTATTATAAGTCATTCGACCTTTATATTTTATTAATTGAAGTATTGATTCGAGCAAAGATGTTTTACCAGCACCATTTTTTCCTGTTATAGTTAGCCATTCTCCTTTATGTAATTCAAAGTCATCAACAGAGAAGAGCGTTTGTCTACCACGTACGATTTGGCCTTGTTGAAATTCAAATAAACTATTGGAAGGTTGAATATCTAGTTTAATAGGACGTGGCGCATAATTCCAGGCTTTAGGATGCCACACGCCATACTCAGTTAATAAATGTTCGTAGTCATTAAGAATGTGTTGAGGAGTATCATCAGCTATGATTTTTCCTTCATAATTCATTAATAGTACGCGATCGACATGTTGCCAAATATGTTCAACCTTATGTTCGACGATTAATACTGTTTGTTCATCCCACAATTCTATTAATTTCTTCCATAAATCCTCAGTTGCTTGAACATCTAACATAGCAGTTGGTTCATCTAAGAATAAGGTTTCCGCTCTTTGTAAAATGGTTTCTACGATAGCTAACTTCTGCTTCATACCTCCGCTTAGTTGATTTACATAAGTTTGGTCAGAAACGTTAAGATTTACAGATTCAAGTGCTTTTTTAATTTCATTATCCATTTCACTACGAGGGATTTTGCGGTTCTCTAACACAAAAGCTAACTCTTCATATACTTTAGGCATACAGAATTGTGTATCAGGATTTTGGAAAATGACACCACTTTGTTGATCGACATGTAATTCATCATATTTCATTGGTAGTTCAATTAAATTAGGAACAATACCACTTAGTACATTAAGTAATGTGCTTTTACCCGACCCTGATGGGCCGAGTAAAAGCACTTTTTCCTTATCATTAATCTCTATATTTAAGTTATCAAAAATTTTTCTATCCCCGTTAGGGTATTTCAAACGTAAATTTTTTACTTTTAACAATTAAAAAATCCCCTTATAGGTTATCGTAGTCATGTTTAGAAGCTGGTCTAAAGAGTTTAGTAACTCCCGTTTTATCAAGTGCTCTAACAAGCCAATAGGACACTAATCCTGTGATAACAATTCCGCTAATTGATCGGAATAGAATGAATAAGAATAAGTTCCATCCCGCGACTTCATTTAAGTAACCGTAAAAATAATCTACTGGGAAAGTGGCGAGTGCAGTGACCAAACCAGCAAGCATTGCTACTGCCGCAGAACGAGATTGATATTTAAAAATTGCGAAGATAATTTCGCATGCTACACCTTGTAATAAAGCATAGATAATTGTAGGTATATCAAATTTACCCATGACAATTGTTTCGCCAGCCCCTGCAGCTAGTTCAGCTAAGATTGCGATACCTGGTTTTGGAATTATTAAGTAGCAAACTACTGCTGCCATAAACCAAACACCATATGTAAGCTGCTCTAGGTGAATACCTGCAACTTGTGTAATATTGTAGAAGAACCACCATAAGTTATAGATGATTGCGAAGACTACAGATATTAATACAGTTACAAGTATTTCTGATAGTTTTAAACCTTTTGACATTGTGTCTCCTCCTAAAAAAACGCACAACCCTCCCTAGGAAAGTTGTGCGTCAGAAGATATATCTTAATGAAGTAAGTTCATCAGATTCTATAGTTAACTACACTTTCCTACGCTAGTATCTAGCTAGATCAGGTTCGAAGGGTTTGAGGATTTCCTCATCTCAGTAAATATACACCCCTAGTGCGTCGATATTTTAATTTAAATTAAATGTATGATTTTTCTATTGTATTGTCAAGGTTGTTTAAAGATATGGATAAATAAGTTAATAAAGTTCTTTATAAAAAACTCTCAAAGTATAAACTTTGAGAGCTTTTCAATGGCAAATATTTATAGTAATTAATCTAATGTATCTTGTACATCTTTTTTCGTTTGTTCAATATCATCAGTTTTTTCTTCATTTTGTTCTTTTAGTTTTTCTTCTGCCTCTTTAGCTTTTTCAGCAGATTTCTTTTCGAATTCTTCTTTTCCCATAGTATTTCCACCCCTTAAATAGGAATAATTGTTTACACAACAACTTTACCCCGTTATTCTATAGATAAACCCTAATAGGTCTATAGACGTATTTCATGGTTAATTTAAAGACAATTAGAAAATCTTCATATATAATAACGTTTGAGGTGAACAGTATGTCTTTTCTTAGGAAACACACCGAGATCATATTTAGCTACATTATCGGTATCGTTTCACTTTTCACAGGTCTCATCATTCTAATTAACTTGCCATTGATTAAACAATTTAATGGTGATAAAAAAGTTAATACTCATGTACATAATGTATGGGAATTTCTTAATGCATTCTTCGCTGAAATTATAAAAGTGATGAGTAGGTTTATAGGTAGTTTCCCAGTTATAAGTGCCATTATTATTATTTTGTTTGGTATCTTAGTTATGCTTTTAGGTCATACTTTATTCAGAACTATTAAATATGACTATGACATATCCATTTTCTTCTTAGTTATTGGTATTATGTATTTTATTATTACACTAATATTAATGACTCAAGTTTATGGTTTCTTCGCAATTGTGTTTATTATACCGTTCATCGTTCACATCGGATACATTGTTTATAAAGATGAATTAAATAAAAATAATCGTAAAAGTCATTATATGTGGATTATCGTGACATATGGTATTAGTTATTTGATTACACAAATTTCTTTATACGGACGTATAGATGCGAATGAAATTGAATCTATAGATATTTTAAGTGTGAACACATTCTTCATTATTATGTGGTTATTAGGACAGATGTCTATATGGAATTTCTTATTCTTAAGACGATCATTACCATTAACTAAAGAAGAGTTAGGCGAGGAAGAACCTGAACTTTCTAGAACTAATAAAGGAAACGTATCTAATCAAACTAAAGTTCACTTAAAACAACTACAAGATAAGACAACAGAATATGCACGTAAGACTAGAAGAAGTGTAGATTTAGATAAAATAAGAGCTAAAAGAGATAAATTTAAGGAAAAAGTTAAAAATATTGTAGATATTCAAGAAGATGATATTCCTAATTGGATGAGAAAGCCAAAATGGATTAAACCAATGTATGTTGAGTTGTTCTGTGGTGCTGTTATTTTATTCTTTACATTTCTTGAATTTAATAACCGCAACGCCCTATTCTTATCAGGAGAATGGGAACTTTCTCAAACGCAATATGTAGTAGAGTGGGTCACACTCATATTATTACTATTCATAATCATCATCTTTATTGCTACAACTTTAACTTATTATTTAAGAAATAAATTTTATTACTTACAGCTCTTCATGGGTAGTATTTTATTCTTTAAATTCTTAACTGAATTTATCAATATTATGATTCACGGTCTATTGTTATCAATTTTCATCACACCAATTTTACTGTTAATGTTAATTGCAATGATTGTTGCTTATTCATTACAGTTAAGAGAGAAACCATAATTGATTATTAAAAGTCATTGTTATTGTTTATTCAATAGCAGTGGCTTTTTTACATATAATTAAAGACTGATATTTGTTAAAATGATTTTGAAATTGTGCTTACGTATTAATTTTTGAAAAAAGAGAATAGAAAGTGAGGTAAAAGTAAAAAATGAAAATAGCAACATTGAATAGAGGTAAAGAAACTAAATATCTTAATCAATATCCTTTAATTGATGAGGAAGATATTTACCAACATGACCACCTTAAAGAAGGGGATTTAGTTAAAATTGTGACTGATCAACAACAGTATATCGCAACTGGTTATGTTGGCCGTCAACATAAAGGATTAGGTTGGGTATTAAGTTATGATGAAAATGAGGACATTAACACTCAATTCTTCGTAAAATTATTTGAAAGTGCATTAGAGGAAAGAGAATATTATTTCAACATTGATGGTACAAATGCTTTTAGACTTTTTAATGCTGAGGGTGACGGCGTAGGAGGTCTCACAATTGATAATTATGATAGTCATTTATTAATTCAATGGTATTCCAAAGGCATTTATAAATTTAGATATCTTATCATAGAAGCAATTAAAACAGTATTTGGTTATACGTCTATATATGAAAAAATGAGATTTAAGGATACAACATACACAGGTGGATTTGTTGATGGTGAAGCCCCTGAGTTTCCAATTACTATTGAAGAAAATTTCACATTTTATAATGTAGATTTAGAAGATGGTTTAATGACTGGTATCTTTTTAGATCAAAAGGAAGTACGTAAAAAATTAAGAGACCAATTTTCCGAAGATAGAGATGTATTAAATTTATTTAGTTATACAGGAGCGTTTTCAGTTATAGCAGCTCATAATGCACGCTCAACTACAAGTGTTGACTTAGCAAATCGTTCAAGAGGCTTAACGGAAGAAAACTTTGGTTTAAATGGTATTGATCCTAAATCTCAATACATTTATGTGATGGATACGTTTGACTATTATAATTACGCGGCACGTCATGGTCTTCAGTATGAAACGGTAGTCATTGATCCTCCAAGTTTTGCACGCAATAAGAAAAAGACATTCTCAGTTCAAAAAGACTATGGTTCACTCGTTAAAGGCGCCTTAAGTGTATTAGCTCCAGAGGGTTCACTGCTATTATGTACAAATTCAAGTGCATTTTCTTTAAAAGCGTTCAAAAATGTGATTAAAAAGACATTAGATGAAGAGGGGGTAGAGTTTGAAATAAGAGAGGTCATGGGACTTCCTAAAGATTTCAAGACTCATCCACATTACAAACCTTCAAAATATTTAAAAGCTGTATTTATAGATATTAAGCATTAAATTTTTAAATATTGGGTATAAGATTTTATTGAAACAATACTAAGAAAGGATGTATGAATTTGGGTATTAGAAGTAAATTCACAAATGATATCACTAATAAAGTGGGCAATGAACTTTTAAATATAGAAGAAATTAAAGAAAAAAATAATTTACCTAAGACTAAAGAAGAATTAGCGCGTCGCCGAGAACAGGCGTTAACGTTAGTTAAAAAGAAATCAATACTTTCATCAGGCGCAAGTATTGTACCTATCCCAGGATTAGACTTCGGTGTAGATATTAAATTAATGAGAGACATTATTGAGGATGTTAACAAAATTTATGGTTTAGATCATAAAGAAGTGAATTCGTTAGGGGATGATGTAAGAGAGAGAGTGATGTCTGCAGCAGCGATTCAAGGGAGTCAATTTGTAGGAAGAAAAGTTTCAGAAGCACTCTTAAAAGTTGTTATTAAAGATGTAGCGAAACGAGCAGCTGCTAAACAAACAAAATGGTTCCCAGTGATCGGTCAAGCTGTTTCAGCTTCAATTAGTTACTACTTTATGAATAAACTTGGTAAAGATCACGTTGAAAAATGTGAAAAAGTTATCAATAACCTATAGTAAGTGATATAATTTCTAATGTAACGTAAATAATGATATTGAAACCGGTTTTAAACGAATTGAATTTAACAATCGGTTTTGGTAAAGTTATTGTATAAAATATATGTTAGATTGTAATAATATTGAAGATTCTAACTATACGAAGGAGAATATAACTATGGAACAAAAATCATATGTAATTATCGACGAAACAGGGATTCACGCTCGCCCTGCTACAATGCTAGTTCAAACTGCATCAAAATTTGATTCAGATATTCAATTAGAATATAACGGTAAAAAAGTTAACTTAAAATCAATCATGGGTGTTATGAGTTTAGGTGTAGGTAAAGATGCTGAAATCACTATTTATGCTGACGGTAGCGATGAAACTGATGCTATTGAATCTATCAGTGATGTCTTATCAAAAGAAGGATTAACTAAATAATTATGTCTAACTTAATTAAAGGGATTGCTGCCTCTGATGGTGTAGCAATCGCAAAAGCTTACTTATTAGTAGAGCCAGATTTATCTTTTGACAGTAACGAACAGGTCACTGATGTAGAAGGCGAAGTTAATAAATTCAATAAAGCTATCGAAGCATCTAAAGTTGAATTAACTAAGATTAGAAATAATGCAGAAGTTCAATTAGGCGCTGATAAAGCAGCTATTTTTGATGCTCATTTATTAGTTCTAGATGATCCAGAATTAATTCAACCTATCCAAGATAAAATTAGAAATGATAAAGTTAATGCGGCTACAGCATTAAACGATGTGACAACTCAATTTGTTACTATTTTCGAATCTATGGATAATGAATACATGAAAGAACGTGCAGCAGATATTAGAGACGTTTCTAAACGTGTTTTAGCGCACATTCTAGGTGTAGAATTACCAAACCCAAGTATGATTGATGAAAGCGTTGTTATAATTGGTAACGATTTAACACCTTCAGATACTGCACAATTAAACAAGGAATTCGTCCAAGGCTTTGTAACTAACATCGGTGGTAGAACGAGCCACTCTGCAATAATGAGTCGTTCACTTGAAATTGCAGCAGTTGTAGGTACGCAAACTATCACTCAGCAAGTTAAACAAGGTGATATGATTGTTGTAGATGGAATTACAGGTGATGTAATTATCGATCCAACTGAAGACGAATTAATCGCTTATCAAAACAAACGTGAACGTTTCTTTGAAGATAAGAAGGAACTACAAAAATTACGTGACGCGGATACGGTAACTGTTGATGGTGTGCATGCTGAATTAGCAGCGAATATTGGTACGCCAAATGATTTACCAGGAGTTATTGAAAACGGTGCTCAAGGTATAGGTTTATACCGTACAGAATTCCTTTATATGGGAAGAGACCAAATGCCAACTGAGGAAGAACAATTTGAAGCCTACAAACAAGTACTAGAAACAATGGATGGTAAACGTGTTGTTGTACGTACTTTAGATATCGGTGGAGATAAAGAGCTTCCTTACTTAAATTTACCTGAAGAAATGAATCCATTCTTAGGTTATAGAGCAATTCGTTTATGTTTAGCTCAACAAGATATTTTTAGACCGCAATTACGTGCATTATTACGTGCATCTGCTTACGGTAAATTAAATATCATGTTCCCAATGGTTGCTACTATCAAAGAATTCCGTGATGCTAAAGCGATTCTTTTAGAAGAAAAGAAAAACCTTGAAAATGAAGGTTATGAGATATCTGACGATATCGAATTAGGTATCATGGTTGAAATTCCAGCAACTGCTGCATTAGCAGATGTATTTGCGAAGGAAGTAGACTTCTTTAGTATCGGTACTAATGACTTAATTCAATACACACTAGCTGCTGATCGTATGTCAGAACGTGTATCTTATTTATATCAACCATATAATCCTTCTATTTTACGTCTTGTTAAGCAAGTAATAGAGGCTTCTCATAAAGAAGGTAAATGGACTGGTATGTGTGGTGAAATGGCCGGAGATGAAACAGCTATTCCATTATTACTAGGTTTAGGATTAGATGAGTTCTCAATGAGTGCAACTTCTATTCTTAAAGCTAGAAGACAAATTAATGGTTTAAGTAAAAATGAAATGGCTGAATTAGCTAATCGCGCTATTGAATGTGCTACACAAGAAGAAGTTATGGAATTAGTTAACAATAAAGCAAAATAATATAGCTTAATAATACAGCATGAGAGAGTGAATGCAACATTGCATTTACTCTCTTTTTAATCTGTAATTGAAATAAGCTGGCTTCACTTATTAAAAAATCACTCAATATCCTAGAAAAGATAATGTTGAGTGATTTTTATGACTAATTTTAACTATCTAAATTCAATGTAGAATTTATTTTGTCCATATCTACACTATACATTGGTTCATTATTTAATAAGATAAAAGGCGTTGCAAATGCATCATAATCAATCATTTCATTACGATATTGATTATTTTTAATATTCTTTTCAATAAAATCAACGCCTTGCTCTGATAAATAATTTTTCACGAAAGTGCATGGTGGACAATCATCTTGGGTATAAATGACAATGTTCGAAGTCATATAGGTCGTCCTTTCATTAGTAATTCTCAAAATACTATATAGAAAAATGTTGAGAATTTCAAACATGTGAACATTATGTGTCTTGTCAAAAAATGTACATATAAATTTAAAGCAATTTAATTTTGTTCAAAGTCATGAGGTTTTATAATTTTAGACACTTGTGACTCCAATTATTAATAAAAATAGATAAAAAAGGTGATTTATATATGGATTCAGTTGAAATTAGCCGATTTCTCACTGGTATGACATTAGCAGTGCATATTATATTTGCCACAATCGGCGTAGGTATGCCTTTAATGTTTGCGATTGCAGAATTTATCGGTATTAGAAAGAATGATGCAAACTACATTGCATTAGCGAAAAGATGGTCAAAAGGGTACACAATTACAGTAGCCGTTGGAGTCGTGACAGGTACTATTATAGGCTTACAACTTTCGCTTGTGTGGCCAACATTTATGAAAATGGGTGGGCATGTTATTGCTTTACCTTTATTTATGGAAACTTTCGCTTTCTTCTTTGAAGCAATCTTCTTAAGTATTTATCTGTATACTTGGGATAGATTTAAAAATAAATGGACGCATTTTATTATTTCATTACCTGTAATTATTGGCGGTTCATTCTCGGCGTTTTTTATTACATCAGTTAACTCATTTATGAATACACCAGCAGGTTTTGAAATGAAAAATGGACGCATGGTTAATGTACAACCATTAGAGGCAATGTTTAACTCCTCATTTATTGTCAGAGCATTCCATGTAGTAGCTACTGCTGGTATGACGATGGCATTTATATTGGCTGCAATAGCGGCGTTTAAATTATTACGTAATAAACATTCTGAAGATAAAACTTATCATAAAAAAGCATTGAAAATGACAATGATAGTTGGTTTCTTATCAACGATATTATCAATGGTAGCTGGAGATCTTTCCGCTAAATTCTTGCACAAAGTGCAACCAGAAAAACTAGCTGCTTATGAGTGGCATTATGATACTCAATCACATGCTAACTTAGTATTCTTTGGTGTGCTCAATGAGAAGACACATGAAGTAACTGGTGCTATTGAGATTCCGGGATTACTTAGTTTCTTAGCAGATGACAGTTTCAAAACAAAAGTTAAAGGATTAACTGATTTTCCTAAAAATGATTTACCACCTATGATTGTTCATTATTTCTTTGATTTAATGGTTTCTATGGGTGTGTTCTGTTTCATTATTTCAGGACTATATATGTTAATTTTATTCTTCAAGAAATTACGTAAATTTAAAGTTAATAAAGCTATGCTATATGCAATACTTTTAACTGGCCCAGCCTCATTACTTGCAATAGAATTTGGTTGGTTCTTAACTGAAATGGGTCGTCAACCTTGGATCATTAGAGGTTATATGCGTGTGTCTCAAGCTGCTACACAAGCAGGTGGTATCACGTTAGTTACGATTCTCTTCGGTATATTGTATCTCGTGCTTATGGTAACAGCAGCTTATGTACTTATTCGTATGTATCGAAATAAACCTGCTTATCAAGATGTAGACAAAGTGATTGAAGAAAGAGGTGGAACAAAATGATTTACGCATATATTGGGATAACAGTATTATGGATATTTTTATTTTGTTACATCATCGTAGCATCAATTGACTTTGGTGCTGGATTTTTCGCTTTACATTCTAGAATTACTGGTGAAGAGAAGAAGATCAATCACTTAATTCATCGTTATCTTAATCCAGTGTGGGAAGTTACAAATGTTTTCTTTGTCTTTTTCTTCGTTGGATTTATTGGGTTCTTCCCTGATTCTGCAAAGTATTTGGGAACCGTTTTATTAGTTCCAGGTTCAATAGCATTAATTCTTATCTCCATTAGAAGTAGTTTTTATGCTTTTGAAAATTACGGACAAGATACGAAGTTACCATGGATAGTGCTCTATGGTTTTACAGGATTACTTATTCCAGCATCATTAGCTACTGCACTAACTATCTCGGAAGGTGGATATATTAGGGAACATGGGTCTCATATAGATTTGAACTGGGTACAATTACTATTGAGTCCATTTGCCTGGTCTGTGGTATTCTTGGCTATCATTTCGGTTCTATATATTTCTTCAGGTTTCTTAACATTTTATGCTAGTAAAGCAAAAGATAAACCTGCATACCACTTAACAAGACAATGGCATATTTTCTGGGGCCCGCCTATGATTGTTATTTCACTGTTTGTATTTTTATCTTTAAGAATACAAAATGCAGATCATTTTAATAATGCTGTATTTAACTATTGGTGGATGTTTGTAATCAGTTTTATCTTCTTTTTAATTGCAGGTGTATTAACGATTCTTAAGAAAAATCATGGATTAGCTTTTGTCATGGTCATATTACAGATGTTCTTTGCATTCTTTGGCTATGGTATGAGTAAATTGCCATTTTTATTACATCCATTTGTGAAAATCACAAGTTCTCATGTTAACCCAGAAATGGGATTAGCATTAGTTATAGCCTTTATTTTAGGTTTACTTTTATTAATTCCATCGTTAATATTATTATTAAGATTATTTGTTTTTGATAAAGAGTACGTAGAAGGAAAGAAATAATATAACCTTTGAGTATAAGGGGAGATATGTTGATATATTTTATCATCAAACTCTCTTTTTCTCTTTTATTTAATGGAGGACGCATATGGATAAAGAATACGTCGTTATTGGACTAGGTCGTTTTGGTGGCAGTATTGTTAGAGAACTTAACGCTTTAGATATGGATGTCATGGCAATTGATAATGATGAAAATCGTGTCAATGAATACAGTGATATCGCAACACATGCAGTTGTAGCTGATACGACTGATGAAGCGGTCATGAAAAGTTTAGGTATACGTAACTTTGATCATGTCATTGTGGCCATTGGTGAAAACATTCAATCAAGTACGTTAACTACTTTAATTTTAAAAGAGTTAGGTGTTAAAAAGGTAACTGCAAAAGCACAAAACGATTACCATGCTAAAATATTAAATAAAATAGGTGCAGACACTGTCGTTCACCCAGAACGTGATATGGGTAGACGTATAGCGCATAATGTAGCAAGTGCGAGTGTATTAGATTATTTAGAACTTGCTGATGAGCATTCAATTGTAGAGCTTAAAGCGACTGAAAAAATGGCTGGACAGACTATAATTAATTTAGACATCCGAGCACAATATGGTATAAATATCATTGCAATTAAACGAGCGAAAGAATTTATCGTTTCCCCAGATCCGAATCTTAGTATAGAGATTGGTGATATTTTAATCATGATTGGTCATGATAATGATTTAGGTCGTTTCGAGAAAAATATAGCCAAATAATCGGTGACGATAAATTAAGATATACGTTTTTTCTTTTAGCTTATAAATGAATTGAGTTAAAATTCATTTATAAGCTTTTTTGTATAGAATTATTTAATTGAGTCGGTTATACCCATCATACGATTTCATGCTAATCTAAACATAAAAAAATAATAAAGCTTCAATCAATTTAAAAACAAAATAAAATATGAAATATTGTGATTGATTAAATCTATAATTTATTAAGTTTTGCGTAAACACTTGAGAAATAGAATATATCAATTAGGGAAGATAACAAAAATTTTAAAACAATGATGTTAACATTAAATTTGAAAAAATTAATAAGGAGAGTGGATATGTGTAAATTTGTTTTAAAATGCACATCATTGTTAGTAATTGTTTTGTTATTATGTAGTTGTTCGAACATAAAAAATGGCTCATTTAATAATCATTCAAACCGCACTAAATGCATAACAATTTATGGTGATTACAAATGTGCCTATTGTAAAAAAATTGAAAATACTATCGTTCCTAAATTGAAAAAAGATTATATAAAAAAAGACAAAGCGGAAGTTAATTTTGTTAATCTCGGTTTCTTAGGCAAAGACTCTATGAAAGCTGGACGAGCAGCATTAGCAGTCAAACTCATATCTGATAAAGAGTATTTAAAATTTAATCACTTAATTTTTAACGAACAACCTAAAAATAGCCATAAAACTTGGATTACTAATAGATTATTAGATAAGCAAATAGATAAACTTAACTTGAATGATGAAGAAATAAAAAAAGTTAAGAAAATGTATAAAGAAAAAGATAGTAAAGCATGGGAAATGGCTAATGATGATAAAAAAGTTGCTAAAAAGAAAAAAGTTAAGAAAGTTCCTTTAGTATACATAAATGGTGAAAAAGTAAAAAACCCATATAAATATAAAGAATATCAACGCATATTAGACAAAAAGACATCGTAAAATTATATATTCATGCAACAACTAGAGTGAAAACTAAAGGAGAAAAAAAGTTAATTAAAAACAAGCTATATATACTTAGTATTATCACACTCATGATTATAGACATTATCTAAATTAATAATGATAATGTCATCAAAAGCCCAATTGGTTACAGACTTATTTATTTAATTATGTTTATTTCATTTCTAATGATTGTAATAGGAACTACTGTTAGAAAGAGAAATAAATAAAAGGCAAGGACATGTGTCCTTGCCTTAAATATTTAAACAGATAAATTTTATAAGTTAAAAATGTTATTTAGACTCATTTTTATCTTGTTTGTTATTTTTCTTATTAGAAGGTTTATTGTTACCTTTATCTTCATTCACTTTCATAATTACTGGTAAAATCATCGGTCTACGAGCTGTCTTTTCATATAGATAAGGTTGAAGTGTTTCAATAATTGATGATTTAATCTGATGCCATTGAATATCTTTGTTACCATTTAATTTAGATATCACGTCTGTTTTAATTTTACGTTGTGCGTCATAAATAAGTTGACCGGATTCGCGCATATAAACAAAGCCACGTGAAATGATATCAGGTCCTGATAATAACTTATTAGTATTAAAATCGATACTTACAACAACAATGACTAAACCTTCTTCAGAAAGTAGTTTACGATCTCTAATAACTACATTTCCGATATCTCCAATACCGCTACCGTCTACTAACACATTACCTGATGGGATTCTTCCAGCTTTACGAGCTGAATCATGTGTTAAAGCTAAGACATCACCGATATCGAAAATGAATACATTATCCTCATCTACACCACATTCAACACCCGTTTGACCATGTGCTTTCAACATACGATATTCACCATGAATCGGTAAGAAATACTTAGGTTGAATTAAACGTAGCATCAATTGTTGGTCACCTTGTGAACCATGACCTGACGTGTGAATATTTGAAATCTTACTGTGAATGACATCCGCACCAGCTTTATATAAAGCATTTATAGTGCGATTGATACTTTTAGTGTTACCTGGAATAGGAGATGAACTGAATACAACAGTATCTTCAGGTATAATTTTGATTTGTTTATGTGTACCATTTGCAATTCTTGATAATGCAGCCATTGGTTCACCTTGTGAACCAGTACAAAGAATTAACAATTCGTGTTTAGGTATATTGTTAATTTTATTAGGTTCAACAAATGTTTCAGGTGGTGCTTTAATATATCCAAGCTCCATACCAATTTTTATGTTATTTTCCATTGAACGACCAAAAGTAACGATTTTACGATTATATTTTATCGCTGCTTCAACTGCTTGTTGTACACGATAAATATTAGATGCGAAGGTAGCGAAAATGATACGGCCCTTGCAATTTCTAAAAATCTTATCAACGTTTTGTCCAACTTCACGTTCGCTAAGCGTAAAATCAGGTACTAGTGAATTTGTTGAGTCAGATAATAAACATAGTACGCCTTCTTCTCCAAGTTTAGCCATTTTAGCTATATTAGCTGGCTCTCCAACTGGAGTGAAATCAAACTTAAAGTCACCAGTATGAACAATTTTACCTTCTGGTGTATCAACGATAACTCCGTATGCTTCAGGAATACTATGAGTAGTTAAATAGAATGATATTTCAAAATGCTTAGATTTTATTACACTACTCTCATCAATTTCATGTAATTCAGTGGTTCTAAGTAAATGATGTTCTTCTAATTTATTGCGTATGAGACCTAATGCTAATGGACCACCGTAAATAGGTACATTAATTTGTTTTAATAGGAAGGGCACACCACCTATATGGTCTTCGTGTCCATGAGTAATAAACAGACCTACAATTTTGTCTTGGTTCTGTTCTAAGTAAGTGTAGTCAGGAATAACATAATCTATTCCTAGTAAGTTATCATCTGGGAATTTAATACCTGCATCAATGATAACAATTTCATTCTTGTACTCGATGGCGTAGGTATTTTTACCAACTTCACCTAAACCACCAAGTGCATACACACCTACTTCATTAGAATGTAATTGCTTCATTATTCAGCATTCTCCACATTGAAGTGAGTTGAGTGTTCTTTCTCATAGTCTAAATGTGCGCCCTCTAATTTAGTAATAAACTCAATATTATAATTACGATCTTTCAAATAACGTCGAACTTGTTCTTCAGTTTGTCCTTCAACATAAATTGTTTGAGTGTTCTCACGAACGATGACTTCGTCTTTATTATGTTGATAAAATACTTTAAATACTGCCATTTTATATATTTCCTCCTAGAATAATTTCCATAATTTATTTACGACCCTAGTCATTAATACTCGGGTTATTAAAGAATATTCATGCGTACAATTAAGTCTTCAATAATCTAGTGTTCTAATATTTTATTTAGAAACATACCAGCTCAATCTAAACTTTAATATATGTGTTCGTTTAATTTCACTGCCCAGTATGTTTTCTAGGGTAATAGTGTCGTTCCTAATTAGAAATTAGTATTGATATACTAAGATTTCAGTTAACTTATATTTTACATGATGTATTTGAATAAATAAAGCAGTTTTATCTTACTAATTATTGAGTCATACGTATTATTATATATAGAAATATTTTTATTTTGAAAAATAAAAAATACACTTCATCAAGCGTGATAAGTTATCAACTTGATAAAGTGTATATAAGTTTAATAATTTTACTTAAACTTCGACTGCATCTTCGTGAGGTTTAAGTGGTTCATTAGCGTCAATATAATCATAAAACATAACGCCATTTAAATGATCAATTTCGTGTTGAAACACAATTGCTGGATAGCCTTTTAATCTTAGTTTAACTTCATTACCGTCTATATCTTGAGCTTTAATTGTCACTCTATTATGACGGTGTACTAATCCTGGAATGTTTTCGTCAACACTCAAACAACCTTCGCCAGTTGGTAGATAAGCTTCCTGCACACTGTAGCTCATAACTTTAGGATTGACGAGCATATAATCATAAGATTTTCCATTACCATCGTCTGGTAAATAAACTGCTATCATTCTTTTAGCCACATCAATTTGTGGAGCTGCCAAACCAACGCCAGAACGTAATCCATAACGTTTTGCAGTTTCTTCATCTTGACTATTAATTAAAAACTCTCGCATAGAGCGTAAAGTTTCTTTATCTTCTTCAGAAAGAGGGAAACTTAATTCTTTAGCCTTCTCACGAAGCGTTGGATGACCGTCTCTAATAATATCTTTCATAGTTAACATGTCATACACCTTCCTTAAGTAATAATATATCAGATACTATAGAGATTAGTACATTAATAGGTATTTGATTTTGAATGAAGGTTTTATAATATAGGAGGAACAGACACTTTAGACTATTCCATTTAGCTTCAATGAATCGTTTTATTAGTGTATATTGATTTATGAACAATAATTATTTAATATTACAAGCGAACAACTATGAGGAGGTAACAGTTAATGAAGTTCGGTAAAACTGTCGCAATTGTCCTAACATCAACAGTGTTATTAGCTGGATGTACAACTGACAAAAAAGAAATTAAAAAATATGACAACCAAGTTCAAAAAGCTTTTGACCAAGAAAAATCAGTAAATAGTACTAGTAAAAAAATAAATGATTTAGAAGAAAAGAAACAAAAATTATTTAAAAAAGTAAATGGTAAAGATCAGAATACAAGAAAACAAGCTGCAGAAGATATCGTAAAAAATGTAGAGAAGCGTCAAAAAGAATTTAAAAACGAAGAACAAGCATTGAATAATTCTGAAAAAGAATTTAAAAAAGCTAAACAGTATATGAATCATATTGATAACTCGGCTAAGAAAAAAGAAGTAACTCAACTTAATGATGCACTCAAAGAAAAATACGAAGCACATGATGCATATGCAAAGGCTTACAAAAAAGCTTTAAACAAAGAAAAAGAACTGTTTACATTCTTGAACCAAGATGGTGCTACACAATCAGAAGTAGACAGTAAATCTAAAGATTTATCAAAAGCATATAAAGATATGAATAAAAAATTCAATACCTACTCAAAAGCGATGAGAAAGGTTACTCAAGAGAAACAAGACGTAGATCAATTGAAATAAATTATCAGACTGATACAGTTGTGCGGAAAGTACTATAACAGACCGTGCAACTGTATCTTTTTCTATTGAAACAGAACTTTATGAAATCGTTTAACAGGAAAAATCATTTGTGATACAATTAGGGAGGATAAAATGAATTTCTATTTACATGGGAAAGGTATGGTGAATTGAATGGCTCCTAAGTTACAAGCCCAATTCGATGCAGTTAAAGTATTAAATGAAACTCAATCGAAATTTGAAATGGTTCAAATTTTGGATGAGGATGGTAATGTCGTAAATGAAGACTTAGTACCTGATTTAACAGATGAACAATTAGTAGAATTAATGGAAAGAATGGTATGGACGCGTATTCTTGACCAACGTTCTATCTCATTAAACAGACAAGGACGTTTAGGTTTCTATGCACCTACAGCAGGTCAAGAAGCATCTCAACTTGCTTCACAATATGCTTTAGAAAAAGAAGACTTCATCCTACCTGGTTATCGTGATGTTCCTCAAATTATTTGGCATGGTTTACCACTTACAGAAGCTTTCTTATTCTCTAGAGGACACTTCAAAGGTAACCAATTCCCTGAAGGCGTTAATGCACTAAGTCCACAAATTATTATCGGTGCTCAATATGTACAAACAGCTGGAGTAGCATTCGGTCTTAAAAAACGTGGTAAAAACGCAGTAGCAATTACTTATACTGGTGATGGTGGTTCTTCACAAGGTGACTTCTATGAAGGTATCAACTTTGCATCAGCGTATAAAGCGCCTGCTATTTTTGTAATTCAAAATAATAATTACGCTATTTCAACACCACGTAGTAAACAAACTGCTGCAACAACATTAGCTCAAAAAGCTATCGCAGTAGGTGTACCAGGTATTCAAGTAGATGGTATGGATGCTTTAGCTGTATATCAAGCTACATTAGAAGCGCGTGAAAGAGCTGTTGCAGGTGAAGGTCCAACAGTAATTGAAACATTAACTTATCGTTATGGACCACATACAATGGCTGGTGATGATCCAACTCGTTACAGAACCTCAGATGAAGACGCAGAGTGGGAGAAAAAAGACCCATTAGTACGTTTTAGAAAATATTTAGAAGCAAAAGGTCTTTGGAATGAAGATAAAGAAAATGAAGTCATTGAACGTGCTAAATCTGAAATTAAAACAGCTATTAAAGAGGCTGACAATACAGACAAACAAACTGTTACTTCTCTAATGGATATTATGTATGAAGATATGCCTCAAAATTTATCAGAACAATATGAAATTTACAAAGAGAAGGAGTCGAAGTAAGCCATGGCACAAATGACAATGGTTCAAGCGATTAACAACGCGCTTAAAAGTGAACTTAAAAGAGACGAAGACGTTTTAGTTTTCGGTGAAGACGTTGGTGTTAACGGCGGTGTATTCCGTGTTACTGAAGGTTTACAAAAAGAATTTGGTGAAGATCGAGTATTTGACACACCATTAGCGGAATCTGGTATTGGTGGTTTAGCGTTAGGATTAGCTGTAACAGGTTATCGCCCAGTTATGGAAATCCAATTCTTAGGATTCGTATTTGAAGTATTTGACGAAGTTGCAGGTCAAATTGCTCGTACACGTTTCCGTTCTGGCGGGTCTAAACCAGCACCAGTTACTATTCGTGCACCATTTGGTGGTGGAGTACACACTCCAGAATTACACGCCGATAATTTAGAAGGTATCTTAGCACAATCACCTGGTTTAAAAGTGATTATTCCATCTGGGCCATATGATGCGAAAGGCTTATTAATTTCAGCAATTCAAAGTAATGACCCTGTTGTCTACTTAGAACATATGAAATTGTATCGTTCTTTCCGTGAAGAGGTACCGGAAGAAGAATATACAATTGACATTGGTAAAGCTAATGTTAAAAAAGAAGGTAATGATATATCTCTAATTGCGTACGGTGCTATGGTTCAAGAATCTATCAAAGCAGCTGAAGAGCTTGAAAAAGATGGATACTCTGTCGAAGTCATCGACTTACGTACAGTTCAACCAATTGACATTGATACATTAGTTGCATCAGTAGAAAAAACTGGTCGTGCAGTAGTTGTTCAAGAAGCACAACGCCAAGCTGGTGTAGGTGCACAGGTTGCTGCAGAATTAGCTGAGCGTGCAATTCTTTCATTAGAAGCACCTATCGCTCGTGTAGCTGCAGCTGATACTGTATATCCATTCACTCAAGCTGAGAATGTTTGGTTACCAAACAAAAATGACATCGTTGAACAAGCTAAAGCTACATTAGAGTTCTAATTTAAACTCATTAATAAATTAAGTAGCTAACTATAGCAATGAGTAATGAATAAGTGTAAACTAGGTTGTAAGGGCTTCCTTAACTTGCAACTTTAGTATATAAGTATTTGAAATGATTTGATTAAGTAAAATCTTAGGAGGACAAGAACGTGGCATTTGAATTTAGATTACCCGATATCGGGGAAGGTATCCACGAAGGTGAAATTGTAAAATGGTTTGTTAAAGCTGGAGATACCATCGAAGAAGATGATGTCTTAGCAGAAGTGCAAAACGACAAATCTGTAGTAGAAATCCCATCGCCTGTTAGCGGAACTGTTGAAGAAGTTTTAGTAGATGAAGGAACTGTTGCAGTAGTTGGTGACGTTATTGTAAAAATTGATGCTCCTGATGCTGAAGAAATGCAATTTAAAGGTAGCCATAGTGATGACTCTTCTAAACAAGAAGAGAAACAAGAAGAAGCACCAGCTGAAAAAGAATCAACTTCATCATCACAAACTCAGGAAGCTTCAACAGCTTCTACTCAAGAAGCAGAAGTTGATGAGAATAAAACAGTTAAGGCTATGCCTTCTGTACGTAAATACGCTCGTGAAAATGGTGTAAACATTAAAGCTGTTACAGGCTCTGGTAAAAACGGACGTATTACTAAAGAAGACGTAGACGCATACTTAAATAGTGGAAGCACGGATTCAGCTTCTAACGAAAGTGCAGCTGCATCATCTACAGGTAGTGAAGAAACTAGTGCTTCAGCTAGTCAATCAGTACCAGAAGGTGACTTCCCAGAAACAACTGAGAAAATCCCTGCTATGCGTAAAGCAATTGCTAAAGCAATGGTTAACTCAAAACATACAGCACCTCATGTTACATTAATGGATGAAATTGATGTACAAGAATTATGGGATCACCGTAAAAAATTCAAAGAAATTGCAGCTGAACAAGGTACTAAACTAACGTTCTTACCATATGTTGTTAAGGCTTTAGTTTCTGCACTTAAAAAATATCCAGCACTTAACACTTCATTTAATGAAGAAGCTGGCGAAGTTGTACACAAACATTATTGGAATATCGGTATCGCAGCTGACACAGATAAAGGTTTATTAGTTCCTGTTGTTAAACATGCGGATCGTAAATCAATCTTCGAAATTTCAGATGAAATCAATGAACTTGCAGTTAAAGCTCGTGACGGTAAATTGACTTCAGATGAAATGAAAGGTGCAACTTGTACAATCAGTAATATCGGTTCAGCTGGTGGACAATGGTTCACTCCAGTTATCAATCACCCAGAAGTAGCCATCTTAGGAATTGGCCGTATTGCTCAAAAACCTATTGTTAAGGATGGAGAAATTATAGCAGCTCCAGTATTAGCGTTATCACTAAGCTTTGACCACAGACAAATTGATGGCGCAACTGGTCAAAATGCTATGAATCACATTAAACGTTTATTAAATAATCCAGAACTATTATTAATGGAGGGGTAAAAACATGGTAGTTGGAGATTTCCCAATTGAAACAGATACTATTGTAATCGGAGCAGGTCCTGGCGGATACGTTGCAGCAATTCGTGCAGCGCAATTAGGACAAAAAGTAACAATCGTTGAGAAAGGTAATTTAGGTGGCGTGTGCTTAAACGTTGGTTGTATTCCATCTAAAGCATTATTACACGCGTCTCATCGTTTTGTTGAAGCGCAACATTCAGAAAACTTAGGGGTTATTGCTGAGAGCGTGTCTTTAAACTACGAGAAAGTCCAAGAATTCAAATCATCAGTAGTAAATAAATTAACTGGTGGTGTTGAAGGATTATTAAAAGGTAACAAAGTTGAAATCGTTAAAGGTGAAGCATACTTTGTTGATAATAATAGCCTTCGCGTTATGGACGAAAAAAGTGCTCAAACTTACAATTTCAAACATGCTATTATCGCAACTGGTTCTAGACCAATTGAAATTCCTAATTTTGAATTTGGTGAGCGTGTTATCGATTCAACTGGCGCTTTAAATTTACAAGAAGTTCCTGGTAAACTTGTTGTTGTTGGTGGCGGTTATATCGGCTCTGAATTAGGTACAGCATTTGCTAACTTCGGTTCAGAAGTAACAATCCTTGAAGGTGCTAAAGACATCTTAGGTGGATTCGAAAAACAAATGACTCAACCAGTTAAAAAAGGCATGAAAGAAAAAGGTATCGAAATTGTCACTGAAGCTATGGCTAAATCTGCTGAAGAAACTGACAATGGCGTTAAAGTTACGTATGAAGCTAATGGTGAAGAACAAACTATTGAAGCTGACTACGTATTAGTTACTGTAGGACGTCGTCCAAACACTGATGAATTAGGCTTAGAGGAATTAGGTCTTAAATTCGCAGATCGTGGTTTATTAGAAGTAGATAAACAAAGCCGTACTTCTATTGAGAATATCTTTGCAATTGGTGATATCGTTCCTGGTTTACCACTTGCACATAAAGCAAGTTACGAAGCTAAAGTAGCTGCTGAAGCAATTGATGGTCAAGCTGCTGAAGTTGATTACATTGGTATGCCTGCAGTATGCTTCACTGAACCAGAATTAGCTCAAGTTGGTTACACTGAGGCTCAAGCGAAAGAAGAAGGTTTATCAATTAAAGCTTCTAAATTCCCATATGCAGCTAATGGACGTGCGTTATCATTAGATGATACTAATGGTTTTGTTAAATTAATTACACTTAAAGAAGATGATACTTTAATTGGTGCTCAAGTTGTTGGTACTGGCGCATCTGATATCATCTCTGAATTAGGTTTAGCAATTGAATCAGGTATGAATGCAGAAGATATCGCATTAACTGTTCATGCTCACCCAACTTTAGGTGAAATGTCAATGGAAGCTGCTGAAAAAGCAATTGGTTATCCAATCCATACTATGTAATTATTAAACCTTAATCACAATAGTTAAAGATTAATCATTATATACTGCTGAGACTCGTCATGTGCGGGTCTCAGCTTTTTTTAATTATTATTTGTATCGGTTGTTTTATAAAAATGGCTCCGATACACTGTACTTACATAATTATTACAGGAGGTTATTAAGACAATGGAATATCAATATCCTTTAGATTTAGATTGGACGAATGAAGAAATGATGCAAGTCATTCAGTTTTTTAATAAAATTGAAAATTACTATGAATCTTCTGTTAAAGGTGAAGATGTAAAAAAAGCTTATAAAAAATTTAAAGACATTGTACCTGGCAAAGCTGAAGAAAAACAAATCTTTAAAGAATTTGAAAATAAAAGCGGATATAATAGTTATAAAGTTGTTCAAGAGGTAAATAAATATCCTGAACAGCAGAGATTTGGTAAAGATTCTTAATTGATTTCAGATACACTTATTATCTAAAAATTTATACTTACTTGTTTTCTAAAACAATTGAATAAAACTATTGCTTACAAAGCTATATTCTGTTACTTTTATAAAGCACTAAACAAAATGTTTGATATTAGTAAACTTAATGTAGCTTTTTTAGGTGGTTAAAAATATGGATATAGGATATAAATTAAGAAATTTAAGACGTATTAAAAATTTTACTCAGGAAGAACTTGCCGAACGTACGGATTTGTCAAAAGGGTATATCTCTCAGATTGAGAGTCAACATGCGTCTCCAAGTATAGAGACGTTTTTAAACATTTTAGAAGTTCTTGGGACATCAGCTAGTGACTTTTTTCAAGAGCGCCCAAGTGAGAAAGTGTTATATAAAAAGAAAGATCAAATTACATATGATGAATACGATCGAGGTTATATTCTAAATTGGCTAGTTACAGATTCAAATGAATTTGAAATGGAACCATTGATCCTTACATTGAAACCTGGAGCATCCTATAAAAATTTTAAACCATCTGAGTCAGACACGTTTATATACTGCTTAGAAGGTGAAGTGTCATTGCTACTTGGTAATCAAACTTATAAAGCGAGTACTGAAGATGTACTTTATTTTAAGGCGAGAGATAAACATCGCTTATACAATGAAACTCATGAAGAAGTGAAAATATTAATTGTTGCCACAGCTTCATATTTATAGGGAGGAATGTTTATGAATCCGTTACTTTCATTCAAATCTGTAAGTAAAGGCTTTGATGATGTACAAATTTTAGATGAAATTGATTTAGATATTGAATTAGGTTATTTTTATACATTATTAGGACCTTCTGGCTGTGGAAAAACGACAATATTAAAGTTGATTGCTGGGTTCGAGTATCCTGACAGTGGAGAAGTGATATACCAAAATAAACCTATCGGAAAGTTACCCCCCAATAAACGTAAAGTAAATACAGTATTCCAAGATTATGCGCTCTTTCCACATCTTAACGTTTATGACAATATTGCCTATGGCTTAAAATTAAAAAAATTAAGCAAGTCTGAGATAGATGAAAAGGTCATAGAAGCTTTAAAACTAGTGAAGTTACAAGGTTATGAACAACGACAAATTGAAGGCATGAGTGGGGGGCAAAAACAACGTGTAGCGATTGCTCGAGCGATAGTAAACGAACCTGAAATACTTTTACTTGATGAATCATTATCTGCATTAGATTTAAAATTGCGTACGGAAATGCAATATGAGCTACGTGAACTTCAATCTCGTTTAGGAATCACTTTCATATTTGTGACCCATGATCAAGAAGAGGCTTTAGCATTAAGTGATTATATCTTTGTTATGAAAGATGGGAAAATTCAACAGTTTGGTACGCCTATTGATATATATGATGAACCAGTTAATCGTTATGTCGCTGATTTTATTGGTGAATCAAATATCGTTGAAGGAAGAATGGTTAAAGATTTCGTGGTAAATATTTATGGTCAAAACTTTGAATGTGTAGATATGGGGATACCTGAAAATAAAAAAGTAGAAGTTGTAATTAGACCAGAAGACATATCACTCATTGATAAAGAACAAGGACTTTTTAAAGCAACTGTAGATTCAATGCTATTTAGAGGTGTACATTACGAAATTTGTTGTATTGATAGAAAAGGCTACGAATGGGTTATTCAATCTACTAAGAAAGCTGAAGTTGGAAGTGAAGTAGGTCTATTCTTTGAACCAGAAGCAATTCATATTATGGTACCTGGTGAAACTGAGGAAGAATTTGATAAACGTATAGAGAGTTATGAGGATGTAGACCATGCGTAATATCAATAAATTACTACTTGTTCCATATTTATTATGGATGGTTATTTTTATTATTATACCTGTAATTTTACTTGTTTATTTCTCATTCACAGACGTGCATGGTCATTTTAGTTTTACAAATTATGAACAAATTTTTTCGTTGCGCTATTTTAAAATGTTTGCGGATTCCATATGGTATGCATTTCTAATCACTCTCATTACTTTATTGATCAGTTATCCAGCAGCATACTTTATTGCTCAATCTAGATTTCAGAATATATTACTAATGGTAATGATTATTCCAACGTGGATTAATTTACTTCTGAAGACCTATGCTTTTATAGGGTTATTAAGTCATGATGGTATTATAAATCAAGCACTACATGTCTTTCACTTACCAGTATTTAATATGCTTTTCACAAGTGGAGCGTTTTTATTGGTTGCAAGTTATATTTATATCCCTTTTATGATTTTACCTATATTCAATAGTATGAAAGCAATACCTAATAACTTATTACAAGCTTCTAGTGATTTAGGTGCTAGTCCGTTAATTACTTTCAGAAAGGTCATCATTCCTTTAACTAAAGAGGGAGTAATGACGGGGATTCAAGTGACTTTTATACCTGCGTTATCACTATTCATGATTACGCGATTGATTGCAGGTAATAAAGTTATTAATATAGGTACATCGATTGAAGAGCAATTTCTAACAATTCAAAATTACGGTATGGGCTCTACAATTGCGTTATTCCTAATTATATTTATGGCCTTTATTTTAATCTTAACTAAATCTAAGTCATCTAATGGGAAGGGGTGAACGACGTGAAATGGTATGGAAAGATGTACATAGGTATTTTAATAGCAATACTTTATATACCGATATTTTTCTTGATGATATATTCATTTAACTCAGCTGGAAATATGATTCATTTTGAGCATTTCACGTTAGAACATTATCGTACTCTCTTCCAAGATGATCGATTAATATCTGTAATATTTAACACGGTTGCGGTCGCCCTATTAGCTGCATCAGTGTCTACGATAATTGGTACGTTTGGCGCAATTGCTTTATATTATTTACGCAATAAAAAATTCAAAGTAACATTATTGACTTTGAATAATGTACTCATGGTCTCATCGGATGTAGTTATTGGTGCATCATTTTTAATTATGTTTACCGCAATTGGACATTTTACTGGTTTAGGTTTAGGGTTCTTTACTGTATTAGCATCACATATCGCATTTTGTATACCTATCGTAGTGATTATTGTGTTACCACAACTTTATGAAATGAACGATAACATGTTGAACGCAGCTAGAGATTTAGGAGCTAATGAATCGCAATTATTGAGTAGCGTCATTATACCTAATATCATGCCTTCAATTATTGGTGGATTTTTCATGGCTTTAACATATTCTTTAGATGACTTTACAGTTAGCTTTTTCGTAACAGGAAACGGATTTAGTGTCTTATCTGTGGAAGTTTATGCAATGGCTAGAAAAGGTATAAGTATGGAAATTAATGCTATATCGACTATATTATTTATAGTTATTTTATTAGGTATCATAGGATATTATTTAATACAACACTTTGTTAAACGTCAAAAGACGGTGAAACGGGGTGTAAGTGAATGAAACGATTTCTACAACTTATCTTTTCTGCAGTAATTATTGGTATTTTATGTTTAGTTATGAGTCATTGGTTTAAATCTAAAGAGAACACCCAAACGCAAGAAAAGATTTATGTTTATAACTGGGGAGAATACATTGATCCTAGTTTGATTAAAAAGTTCGAAAAACAAACAGGCATACAAGTTGTATATGAAACGTTTGATTCAAATGAAGCCATGGAGGCCAAAATTCGTAATGGGGGTACACATTATGATGTGGCATTTCCAAGTGAGTACACCGTACAAAAGCTTAAGCGTTCCAATTTGTTAGTTCCTTTAGATCATACTAAAATACCCAACATCAAAAATCTTGATTCTGATTATATGAATATGTCTTATGATCCTCATAATAAATATTCATTACCTTATTTCTTTGGTACAGTGGGTATTTTATATAATAAAGATAAATATCCTCATGAAAATTTCAATAGTTGGAGTGATTTGTATCAATCTAAGTATAAAAATGATATTTTATTAGTAGACGGTGCTCGAGAAATGATGGGAATGGGATTAAACAAATTAGGTTATAGTTTGAATGATAACCATTCTTCTCATATTAAAAGAGCTGAAGTGGATTTAAAAAAATTAGTTCCACAAGTAAGAGGTGTCGTTGGTGATGAGATAACAATGATGCTTCAACAACATGAAGGTAACATCGCTGTAGTTTGGAGTGGTGTGGCAGCACCTTTAGTTCAAGGTAGTAATAAGTATAACTATGTCATTCCCAAAGAGGGATCTAATCTTTGGTTTGATAACATGGTTATTCCTAAAACTGCTCAGAATAAAGAAGGCGCATATAAATTTATGAACTTCTTATTAGATGAGAAAAATAATAAAAAGAATACAGAGTGGGTAGGCTATGCAACGCCTAATAAAGCAGCTAGAGATAAGCTACCTAAAGAAGTTAGAGAAGACCATAGATTTTACCCAACAAAAAAAGAACAAAATCGTTTGGAAGTTTATAAGGATTTAGGCCAGAAAACACTTAGCGAATATAACGAAAGCTTTTTAAATTTTAAAATGAACTTAAAATAGATTGATGATAAATAGTAGTTATTTACTCATATTTCTTATATAATGATTTGATAGTAAAGTAAGGAGTTGTAGCGGATGTCAGGAGAGCAATACACACAAATTAAGCGTCCAGTCGGTCGGCTAACTGAAAAAGTACTAGGTTGGTTTAGTTGGGTATTTTTACTCATATTGACGATTGTAACGATGTTTATTGCACTTGTATCATTTAGTAATGATACATCGATTGCTAATTTAGAAAATTCATTAAATAATAATGAGTTGGTTCAACAAATTTTAGGTAACAATGATTTAAGTACAACTCAATTTGTTATTTGGTTACAAAATGGTGTTTGGGCTATCATTGTTTACTTCATCATTTGTTTATTGATTTCATTCTTAGCTTTAATTTCAATGAATATTAGAATACTTTCAGGTTTCTTATTTCTATTAGCAGCTGTAGTTACGATTCCATTGGTATTATTAGTTGTCACATTAATTATTCCAATTTTATTCTTTATCGTCGCTATCATGATGTTTGCTAGAAAAAATCGGGTAGAAACCGTACCAGCATACTATAATGATGAGTATGGACAACCATACTATGATAATTATGAATACTATGATAATCGTAGACCACAGTCTACCTCTCATAATGACTATTACGAAGATGGGTACAATCACGGTTATTACGATGATTACGAACAACCACGTGATAATAAAGAATATAGAAACACACGTCGTAAACGCAGAAAAGAACGTCAACAAAGAGAAGCCTATGAAGCAGAGCACCAATATGAACCTCAACAACATGATGCTTATATGAATGATGAGTCAGAGAGTCATGTTTATGATGAGACAGATGATAAATATGCTCAATTTCCAAAACGTGCTGTAGAGAGTGAATACAAGTCCACTCAGCAGGAAGAAGAAGAACCGACGATTATGTCTAGACAGGCGAAATATAATAAGAAATCTAAAAAAGCTAAGCGTGATGAACAATTCCAAGAAGATTATTATCAAAATGAAGATGATAGTTACGGTTATGAGGATGGCTATGCTTACAACCAAGAGCCACAAGAACCTCAAGTTGATCCTAGAGAACTTAAGGCTCAACGCAAAAAAGAAAAAGCTGAAATTCGTGCGAAGAAAAGAGAAAAGAAAAAAGCTTATAATAAACGCATGAAAGAAAGAAGAAAGAATCAACCTAGTGCAGTCAATCAACGAAGAATGAATTATGAGGAACGTCGTCAAATGTTCCAAGGTGAACAACCTCAAGAAGATAATCAAGAGAACCAAGTTGAACACAAAGACGACACGGAAAATAAATAACACAATATAAGTGATTGACTTAAAATGAAAAGTCAATCACTTTTTTATATGTGTTCGCTATAAGTTCTAATTTTTAGTATTATTGTTTTAGAATGTAACTAAGAGGAGTGTAGCCTAATATGAATAGAAAAACAGAAACTATCTTAGCATGGATAGCTAATGGTTTAAGTATTATATATTTATTATTAACTTGTTTATCACTTTTAGTAATGAAAAGTGGTCAAAATCAACAACAATATAAAGATATAATGAAACAAATGTATGGCAATAATCAAAATGTATCCTCTGATATTTTGTTAGCCTCAATGATGATTTCAATTGGATTTTTAGCATTCTCTACAATATTAGGGATATTTGGAGCCTTAACAATCAAAGGGCGTAAAAATTTAGCAGGGGCCTTACTTATAGCTGCTGCAGTAACAGGTTTAATAACTATGAATTTCATTGCAATGATTTTATGGATTATTGCTGCTATTATGTTGTTTAGTAAAAAGAAAGACCGCAACAATCAGGCACATTATAATCAATCTCATAATAGAGAACAATTTAAAGATAATTACCATGAAAACAAACAATCACATAATAAAGAGTGGGATCCAGACAAAGAACTAAAAAATCACAAGAAAGATGATCCATACATTTATTAGGATTAAAAAGGGTAGAAATTTTACAATTTAAAATCTTTTTAAAGTAGATTATTTAAAAAAGGACATTATTCGACATACTTAATCTACTAAAAAAGCACAAAGATGATTTTTAATTGAATCATCTTTGTGCTTTTTTATGAATATATTGTATAAGAATTTTATAATTCTTGGAACGTTTGAATGATTAAGTAAACATTTAATCCACTTAGAATGACAATTAGCGTCCATGAAATAATATTAACCCACGTTTTATTAATAAAAGGTCCCATTAATTTTTTATTACTTGTAGCAAGTTGAAGCGGTATTAATGAGAAAGGTAATGCGATACTTAGAAATACTTGTGAAAATACAAGAAGTTGTTCAATTTTTTCAGAGTTGCCTTTAAAAATAATTAAACAAATGATAACTGGGATGACTGCAAGCGCTCGAGTAATCAAACGACGTAACCAGTTAGGAATTGATAATCGTAAAAATCCTTCCATCACAATTTGACCAGCCAAAGTACCTGTAATAGTAGAATTTTGTCCAGAAGCTAATAAAGCTACTGCAAATAGTGTACTCATCACGCTGCCTAAAGTTGCGCCTAATACGGGTTCAGTTTTTAAGGCATGATATAAATCGTAGAAACCACCTAAATCATTTGTTTTAGTTCCAAAAAATAGAGCTGCACCTAAAGTTAATAATAAACAATTAACTACAAAAGCTATAGATAATTGAAGGTTTGAATCAATTGTAGCGTACTTAATTGCTTGAGCTTTCTCTTCATTGTCATGTCGATCATATTTACGTGATTGAACAATTGAAGAATGTAGATATAAATTGTGAGGCATGATTGTCGCTCCAATAATACCTAAAGCAATATATAAAATGCCTTGATTAGTAACAATTTCTTTATGTGGTACAAAGCCATTCAATATATCAGTTAATTGTGGAGAAGATATAAAAACTTCAAATACAAATATCGCTAATACAGTAAATATCAATGTTCCAACGATGGCTTCAATTTTTCTGAAACCGAAGCGCATAATAAATAACAATAAGAAAACGTCGAATACGGTAATTAAGGCGCCGACAATTAATGGAATACCAAAAATTAAGTCTAACGCGATAGCACTACCAATAACTTCTGCGATGTCAGTAGCTATGATGGCTAATTCAGCGATAATCCAAAATATGATAGCTACAGGTTTACTTAAAAAATGACGTGTCATTTGCGCAAGATCTTTACCGGTTGCTATTCCTAATCTAACCGTCATACTTTGTAATAACATTGCTGCTAAACTTGAGATTAAAATCACGAATAGCAAGGTATAGCCATATTGTGCGCCACCTTGCATGGATGTAATCCAGTTGCCGGGGTCCATATAACCTACTGCCACGAGTAAACCAGGGCCTAAAAATGCTAAAAACTTCTGACTTGCACTACTTTTATGGTCAAAATGAATAGTATTATTTATTTCGTCTAAACTTCGTTGTTGTTCATAGTTGTCGTCTTTTAACTTCAATCATATCACTCCTAAAATCTTATGAAAATATATTAACCTAAACAAAAAGTTAGGTCAACCTAAAAATATTGTGCGACTATAAAAAAGCCTGAATAGAATTGTAATCATTCCATTCAAGCTTAAAAATGAAGATGTATTATTGATAAAATCTTAAAAACGCATCAAATGTTTCTTCAATAAACTGTAGAAAGGCTTTATCACTTTTTAATCTTTGATCAGAAGGCTGAATTTCTCGTGCTATAAAAAATTCACCTTTCTTAACATTAATTGCGCGATCAATAGCTTTATGAAGATCGTCATCGCTCATATCATTAATAAGTGTCTTTTCAGGTTTCATATGATCTAAGCAAACACTATAGTCTTCAGGTAAGTCTTTAATTTTATCGAAATGCTTTTTAAAGACTTTCATCTGATTGGCTTTATTTTTAGCCTCATGCATTACGCCGAACATTACAAATAATTGGTCTCTAAATAATCCAATTTGAAAATGTGGTAACATCTTATATCCACGTTTATTAGGAGCAAATGCTACCCACGTATCTTTAGGTGGATTAACACTACGACGCGCATGTTTAGCTACATGAGGGTAGAACTCTTCGCCAGTTTGAGTACTAAAATAATCTGCAAAGTATGTTCCTAAATTATTTAATTGAGGTCTAACATATTCATTGAGTGCTTCCATACGATTGTCTAGACCTTCGACATCGAAAGCTTTGAAATCTTTTGGAGCAAATGTATATTGAGTCATATTATGCCTCCTAATAATTGATTACATATATTGTAGCATAGTTAAGGATTTCTAACCTAAAGTATAAGCTTGTTAATTAAGCGTTTGAATTGTTTAAAATAAGGTAAATCTATGTGTATTAATATAATTTTGAAGATGACATCATGTATAATGGTAAGTAATAGGAGATGATACGATGGCATTATATGATTTTGCAAAGGGAATAATACTAGAGGCTGGTAATAAAGTTCGTCATATGATGAAAGATGATTTGGATATAGAAATGAAATCTAATCCGAATGATTTAGTCACGAATGTTGATAAGGCTACTGAAAATTATCTTTACGAAACGATTCATCACAATTATCCTGAACACCGAGTTATAGGTGAAGAAGGGCACGGACATAATTTAAAGGATACACAAGGCATCATTTGGGTCATAGATCCCATAGACGGTACGCTAAACTTCGTTCATCAAAAAGAAAATTTTGCGATATCAATTGGTATTTACCATGATGGTAAACCATTCGCTGGGTTCGTATATGATGTAATGAGAGACGTTCTATACCACACTAAAGTTGGTGAAGGTGCCTTTGAAAATAGCCATCAATTAAAGCCACTAGAAGATTTCGAACTTAAAACAAGTATCATTGGTATAAATCCTAACTGGTTAACTAAACCAATAATGGGCAAAGTGTTTGCGCCAATAGTAGAGGACGCTAGAAGTGCAAGAGCTTATGGTAGTGCTGCATTAGAAATTATAAGTGTGGCTAAAGGTCAACTCGCTGCGTACCTTACACCAAGATTACAACCATGGGATTTTGCTGGAGGCTTAATGATATTGAATGAAGTGGGAGGCGTAGGTAGTAACTTATTAGGGGACAGACTTGAAATGAACCACCCTAATTCTATTTTAATGGCTAACGCAAAACTTCATCGAGAGATACTTAATAACTATTTAAGTGAATTTGAAGAGACGATTGCTAAACATCATGAACAGCGATTTGGTAGAAAACGAGAAAAATAAAAGCAGAGACGACATTGAATCGTCTCTGCTTTAACTTGTTGATCTAACATTATAATGTTAGATGTCTATGTTACAGCCAGTTGTTTTCTCTGTATTTCTTTTTAACAGTGAAACCAACGCCAAATGTTGCAATGAGTAATATAAATGTTAAAATCATCCATGGAACATTAGCAGCACCTAATGCAAAACTAAAAGATACTAAGAAAATGACTGCTAAAATAGAGAATATCCAGAAGATGCCTTTTGATTTTTTTTGTTGCATCCCATACCCCACCTTTTACTTATCTTTTCACTAATATATGATATAATAAAACAGTTGTAATTAAAAGTGGGAGTTTACTCAAGAAAGGAAATTTATAAAATGACTAATTTAAGAGAAGATGTTCGTAATATAGCGATTATTGCGCACGTTGACCATGGTAAAACAACTTTAGTAGATGAGTTGCTTAAACAGTCTGGTATTTTCAGAGAAAATGAACATGTAGACGAACGTGCAATGGATTCAAACGATTTAGAAAGAGAACGTGGTATTACGATTCTTGCTAAAAATACAGCAATTGATTATAAAGGCACACGTATTAATATCTTAGACACACCTGGCCATGCCGATTTCGGTGGGGAAGTTGAACGTATTATGAAAATGGTTGATGGTGTTGTTCTTGTAGTTGATGCATATGAAGGTACAATGCCACAAACTCGTTTTGTTCTTAAAAAAGCATTAGAACAAAATTTAAAACCAGTAGTAGTTGTAAATAAAATTGATAAACCAGCTGCACGTCCTGAAGGCGTAGTAGATGAAGTATTAGACTTATTTATCGAATTAGAAGCAAATGATGAACAGTTAGATTTTCCAGTTGTTTATGCTTCAGCAGTAAACGGTACAGCAAGCCTTGAATCAGATAACCAAGATGAAAACATGCAATCATTATTTGAAACAATAATTGATTATGTTCCCGCTCCAATTGATAATCAAGATGAACCGTTACAATTCCAAGTCGCATTATTAGATTATAATGACTATGTTGGACGTATTGGAGTTGGTCGCGTATTTAGAGGTAAAATGCGTGTTGGAGATAACGTATCATTAATTAAGTTAGATGGCTCAATCAAGAATTTCCGAGTAACTAAAATATTTGGTTACTTTGGTTTAAAACGTGAAGAAATTGAAGAAGCACAAGCTGGAGACTTAATCGCTGTGTCAGGAATGGAAGATATCAATGTTGGTGAAACTGTGACACCTCATGATCATCAAGAAGCGTTACCTGTGTTACGTATTGACGAACCAACACTTGAAATGACTTTCCGAGTAAATAATTCACCATTTGCTGGTCGAGAAGGTGACTATGTCACTGCACGTCAAATTCAAGAAAGATTAGAGCAACAACTTGAAACAGACGTTTCATTAAAAGTTACTCCAACAGACCAACCAGATGCTTGGATTGTAGCTGGACGCGGTGAGTTACACCTTTCAATCTTAATTGAAAATATGAGACGTGAAGGTTTTGAATTACAAGTTTCTAAACCTCAAGTTATTTTAAGAGAAATCGACGGCGTGTTAAGCGAACCATTTGAACGTGTACAATGTGAGGTACCTTCTGAAAACGCTGGTGCAGTAATTGAATCTCTAGGTGCACGTAAAGGTGAAATGTTAGATATGATGACTACTGATAATGGTCTTACGCGTCTTATCTTTATGGTACCAGCACGTGGTATGATTGGTTATACTACAGAATTTATGTCTATGACACGTGGTTATGGTATTATTAACCATACTTTCGAAGAATTTAGACCTCGTGTTAAAGCTCAAATAGGTGGGCGTCGTAACGGTGCTTTAATCTCAATGGACCAAGGTCAAGCTACATCATATGCAATTATTAACTTAGAAGACCGTGGTGTAAACTTCATGGAACCAGGTACAGAAGTTTATGAAGGTATGATAGTTGGTGAACATAACCGTGAAAATGACTTAACAGTTAATATTACGAAAGCGAAGCATCAAACTAACGTACGCTCTGCTACGAAAGATCAAACTCAAACGATGAATCGTCCTAGAATTTTAACTTTAGAAGAAGCATTACAATTTATCAATGACGATGAATTAGTTGAAGTTACACCAGAAAATATTAGATTAAGAAAGAAAATCTTAAACAAATCAGCACGTGAAAAAGAAGCAAAACGCGTTAAACAAATGATGCAAGAAGATCAATAATATAGATAAAAGGTGCGGCTTAAGTTATGGGTAACTTAAACCGCACCTTTTTTATAATTCATCTTTATCGATTGAATGATTTTCTGTTTTAGAAATGTCTTCCATCACTTGTGGTTTGCGTTGTTTAGGTGTATCTAAACGACTTTTACAATCATCGCACATAAAGGTGCGAATAGGATTGTTTCTTAAGCGTTTAGCCTCAACTGTTTGTTCATCAATAAACACTTTTGTATCACAAATGATACATTGAACTTCTAGCACATTAAATCACCTCTATATGAGTTACATATTTGAATTCATATGTATACCCATCCTCTGGCACATAAACAAAGCTATCAACGGCATTGTCGCTATATAATCGTTTGCCATCTTTCGCGAATTGGAAGAATAAGTAAGGTAATAATTCAATTGGTATTTCGATAGCATCATTATCATTATAAAGTTTTATTGCTGTTGCTTTATCGTGTGGTTCAGCATTTTTGAAAAATGGTGTCATATTAATGACGAAAGATCCCTCTAAAACTGAACGCTTTTTATATTTAATTTCTGAATCAAGTGTAGGTGGATTGGTTTGTCCTTCTAAAATAGCTCGATTCCATTCAGTGTTATCTTCGAAGTTAACAGGTCTAGTACCGTCGAAAACCCCACGTTCTAAATCATCGATACTCACTTTTCTGTCATCGAAAATCCAAGTTGTACTATCCAAAGAGATAGGAAACTTAACTGCGCCCTTAATTTGGATCATATATGCCCACTCCCTCATTTTTTATCTTTAATTATTTTAACATAAAATCATAGTGACTTAATTTAAATTCACTTGCTTTTTAATACCTATTAAGATAAACTTCTAATGTGAAGATATTAATTGAAATGATAGGGGGAGTATGTCATGGCTAACCAATCGAAATTAAATAATGCGGCATATGACCAGTTGAATAAAGATGCTGATAGAATCTTACATCTTATTAAAGTTCAGATGGATAACTTAACTTTACCTTCTTGTCCGCTTTATGAAGAAGTGTTAGATACTCAAATGTTTGGCCTTCAAAAAGAGGTTGATTTCGCTGTTCAACTTGGTTTAGTTGATAAAGAAGATGGTAAGCAATTAATGTTAAGATTAGAAAAAGAACTTTCTAAATTACATGAAGCTTTCACAAATGTTTAATGTTTTACTTCCAATAGATTTAGCATAACGCACGTATTTAAAGTGTCAATATGAATGCGTTAATAACATATATATTTACGACAACGTATAGACTTAATCGTACATATACGTCATCGTATGAGTGACTGAGATGATATCTGAACGTGATATCTTTCTCAGTCATTTTTGTTTCATGCTTATGCTATAAAATAAGTTGATGCTTAACCTAATAATATTTGTTTAATTGAAGGGTTCAAGTATATAATAGGTAAGACAGCTTTTTAAAAAGTGAAGATAAATGAACTAAGTCAACGAAGTAATTAACTTTAAAAATTTAGAATTGGATGATCTAGTATATGAATAATTTTAAAAATATAATGCGGTATATTGGAAAAACTTCTAAATTTATCGATTATCCATTATTAATTACATACGTACTCCTGTGTTTGATTGGATTAGTAATGGTATACAGCGCAAGTATGGTAGCTGCAACTAAAGGTACTTTAACTGGTGGTGTAGCCGTTGCAGGAACTTACTTCTATAACAGACAACTTTTATACGTTATTATGAGTTTCGCTATAGTCTTTTTTATGGCATTTATTATGAATGTAAAAGTCCTAAAGAAGCCTAATGTTCAAAAAGGAATGATGATTGGTATTTTCGTACTACTATTACTGACTTTAGTTATTGGTAAAAATATCAATGGTTCCAAGAGTTGGATTAATTTAGGTTTTATGAATCTACAAGCATCAGAGTTACTAAAAATTGCCATCATTCTTTACATACCATTTATGATTGAAAAGAAAATGCCTGCAGTAAGACAGAACATCAAGTTAATCTTAGGTCCAATTCTATTCGTAGTAACGTGTTTGGTTCTTGTTCTTTTCCAAAAGGACGTTGGGCAAACGATGTTAATACTAATCATCTTCTTCTCAATTATTTTCTATTCTGGTATTGGTGTTCAGAATATGTTGAAGTGGGGATTATTAGTAGCTTTAGGATTTGTTATTATTGCATCGTTTATGTTGATACTACATATGGTTCCTAGTTATTTAGAAGCACGTTTTAGTACGTTGACAAATCCATTTGGACAAGAATCAGGAACAGGGTATCATATTTCTAATTCCTTAATGGCGATAGGTAATGGTGGATTATTTGGACGTGGATTAGGTAACAGTATAATGAAATTGGGTTACTTGCCAGAACCTCATACTGATTTTATCTTTGCGGTGATATGCGAAGAGTTAGGTTTAGTGGGTGGCTTATTAGTAATTATTTTAGAATATTTCATTGTATATCGAGCATTCCAATTAGCTAATAAAACAAATTCTTATTTTTACAAATTAGTTTGCGTCGGTATCGCAAGTTATATAGGAAGCCAAACATTTGTTAATATCGGTGGTATTTCAGCTACAATCCCATTAACAGGTGTACCGTTACCATTTATTAGTTTTGGTGGTTCAGCAATGATTAGTTTAAGTATTGCCATGGGTCTTTTATTAATTACTGCTAAACAAATCAAACAAGATGATAAACGCCAAAAGCAACGTAAAATCGATATGAAACGCCGTTATAATTAAATAAGTTATTAAAGACAATCTATAGTTAAATGATTTTCAAGAAGTTGAGATCAAGCTACTATAGATTGTCTTTTTTATTATTTTAAAAATTAAAATAATGTAAAGCATTTATTCTAAACTAGCACATATGTACTATTAATGATAAAATTATGTTATCGATAATAATAAGATTATCTGAAGTTATAGATTTGATAGTGTAGAGAAATTTCATGATCATTTTGTTGCATTGTAAAGTGTTACAAAAAATTAAATTATCTTTAACTTTGTAAATTACTATAGAATTATTCAATCATTTAAGATAAAATCTTATTATCTAATTAGTTAGAAAATTCAAAAAATACGAGGGGTGTCTTCGCTTTTGAAACATATAAAGAAGTTACTTGTTGCTAACCGTGGTGAAATTGCCATCAGGATTTTTAGAGCAGCAGCAGAGTTAAATATCAATACAGTAGCAATATATTCTAATGAAGATAAAAGTTCATTACATAGATATAAGGCAGACGAATCTTACTTAGTTGGTAGTGATTTGGGACCTGCTGAAAGTTATTTAAACATTGAACGCATCATCGAGGTAGCGAAACGTGCAGGTGTAGATGCGATTCACCCTGGATATGGTTTTCTAAGTGAAAATGAACAGTTCGCACGTCGATGTGCGGAAGAAAATATTAAATTTATAGGTCCCCATCTTGAACATTTAGATATGTTTGGAGATAAGGTCAAAGCGAGAACAACTGCTATTAAAGCCGATTTGCCTGTTATTCCAGGTACAGATGGGCCTATTGAAAGTTTTGAAGCAGCCAAACAATTCGCAGAAGAAGCTGGCTTTCCACTAATGATTAAAGCGACTAGTGGTGGAGGCGGTAAAGGTATGCGTATTGTACGGGAAGAAAGTGAACTTGAAGATGCTTTCCACCGTGCTAAATCAGAAGCTGAAAAGTCTTTTGGCAATAGCGAAGTTTATATTGAAAGATATATTGATAATCCTAAACATATTGAAGTACAAGTTATTGGTGATGAACTAGGTAATATTATACATTTGTATGAAAGAGATTGTTCAGTACAACGACGCCATCAGAAAGTTGTTGAAGTTGCGCCTTCAGTAGGATTATCAAACAGTTTAAGAGAACGTATTTGTGAAGCAGCTATTCAGTTGATGGAGAATATTAAATACGTAAATGCTGGAACAGTTGAATTTTTAGTCTCAGGTGATGAATTCTTCTTTATTGAAGTCAATCCACGTGTACAAGTTGAACATACAATTACTGAGATGATCACAGGTATAGATATTGTTAAAACTCAAATTTTAGTGGCTGATGGCGAGTCACTTTTTGGTGATAGAATTGCTATGCCAAAACAACAAGATATTCAAACGCTTGGATATGCGATTCAATGTCGTATTACTACTGAAGACCCATTGAATGATTTTATGCCAGATTCAGGAACAATCATCGCATACCGTTCGAGCGGTGGATTTGGAGTTAGATTGGATGCTGGCGATGGTTTCCAAGGAGCTGAAATCTCACCATATTATGATTCTCTATTGGTTAAATTATCTACACATGCGTTTTCTTATAAACAAGCTGAAGAAAAAATGGAACGTTCACTACGAGAAATGCGTATACGTGGAGTTAAAACCAACATTCCGTTTTTAATCAACGTGATGCGAAATGATAAATTTAGAAGTGGAGATTATACAACTAAATTTATAGAAGAAACACCAGAATTATTCAATATTGCACCTACACTTGATAGGGGTACTAAGACACTAGAATATATTGGGAATGTAACTATAAATGGCTTCCCTAATGTGGAACAACGCCCTAAACCAGATTACGAATCAACATCAATTCCGAGAGTATCTCAAGATCGTGTTAATCAATTATCTGGAACGAAACAAATTTTAGATGACCAAGGACCTAGGGGGCTTGCTGATTGGGTACGAGCACAGGAAGACGTACTCATTACAGATACCACTTTCAGAGATGCACATCAGTCATTATTAGCTACTCGTGTAAGAACGAAAGACATGATGAATATTGCGTCTAAAACTGCTGAAGTATTTAAAGATAGCTTTTCATTAGAAATGTGGGGTGGCGCAACCTTTGATGTGGCATATAATTTTTTAAAAGAGAATCCTTGGGAACGTTTAGAAAGATTGCGTAAAGCAATACCTAATGTCTTGTTCCAAATGTTATTACGTGCATCTAACGCCGTTGGTTACAAAAATTATCCTGATAATGTAATTAAGAAATTTGTACATGAAAGTGCTAACGCAGGTGTAGATGTCTTCCGTATCTTCGATTCATTAAACTGGGTCGATCAAATGAAAATTGCTAATGAAGCCGTGCAAGAAGCAGGTAAAATATCTGAAGGTGCAATTTGTTACACAGGCGATATTTTAAATGTCGAACGTTCTAATATCTATACATTAGATTACTACGTGAAAATGGCTAAAGAATTAGAAAGAGAAGGATTCCATATTTTAGCAATTAAAGACATGGCTGGACTGCTGAAACCAAAAGCAGCAAATGAATTAATCGGTGAATTACGTGCAGCAATTAATTTACCAATTCATCTCCATACACATGATACAAGTGGAAATGGTTTGCTAACTTATAAACAAGCTATTGACGCAGGTGTAGATATCATAGATACAGCTGTTGCTTCAATGAGTGGATTGACAAGTCAGCCTAGTGCGAATTCTTTATATTATGCACTCAATGGTTTCCCACGCAACTTAAGAACTGATATTGAAGGTTTAGAAGAATTAAGTCATTACTGGGCTACTGTTCGTCCTTACTATGCTGACTTTGAAAGTGATATTAAATCACCTAACACTGAAATATATCAACACGAAATGCCTGGAGGTCAGTACTCTAATTTAAGTCAACAAGCTAAAAGTTTAGGATTAGGTGGGCGCTTTGACGAAGTAAAAGATATGTATCGTAGAGTGAATTTCTTATTTGGTGATATAGTTAAGGTAACACCATCTTCTAAAGTAGTGGGAGATATGGCGCTCTACATGGTGCAGAATGATTTAGATGAATCATCAGTACTTAGCGATGGGTATAAACTTGATTTTCCTGAATCAGTGGTTTCATTCTTTAAAGGTGAAATTGGTCAGCCAGTAAATGGGTTTAATCGAAAATTACAAGAAGTTATTCTCAAAGGCCAACAACCACTTACTGAGAGACCTGGAGAATATTTAGAGCCTGTTGACTTTGACGAGATTCGTGAAGAGTTAGCTGAAAAGCAACAGGGTGAAGTGACTGAACAAGATGTTATAAGCTATGTCCTATATCCGAAAGTGTATAACCAATATATTCAAACAAAAGAGCAATATGGTGATCTATCATTACTTGATACACCGACATTCTTGTTTGGTATGCGTAATGGTGAAACCGTTGAAATAGAAATTGATACGGGTAAACGATTAATAATTAAACTCGAAACAATTAGTGAACCTGATGAAAATGGTAATCGTACAATTTATTATGCTATGAATGGTCAAGCACGTCGAATTTATATTAAAGACGAAAATGTGAAGACAAATGCTAATGTGAAACCTAAAGCTGATAAAACTAATCCTAGCCATATAGGAGCTCAAATGCCTGGATCTGTCACTGAGGTTAAAGTTGCTGTAGGTGATGAAGTTAAAGCAAATCAACCATTGTTGATTACTGAAGCTATGAAGATGGAAACTACTATACAAGCACCATTTGATGGTGTAATTAAACAAGTTACTGTAGTGAGTGGTGATGCCATTGCAACCGGCGATCTACTTATTGAAATAGAAAAGCTATCATAATATGCGAAACCCGCCCGATTGTGTGAGGATTAAAAGTTTACACAATCGGGCGGGCTTTTATATACGCTGGCAATAATGTATGACATATGTGTGGGTATATAGAACGCGCCCTTCAAGGTAAACTTATACTCATTATCCTTGAAGGGCGCGGGTAGCAAATGAAGTTGTATTTTCCATTTAACCTAGAAATGAAGGTTAAAATTTATAGTAATACTATTTCATACTACGTGTTGTTCTTAACATCAATAAGATGAAATAGGCAATCATTCCGAATAAATATGTGATAAATAATGCGTGGAATAATGCAATAATTAAATTTACATTTGTTATAACAGATAGCGCACCTGTAATAACTTGTAAAATAACTAAAATAAATGCAGCAGTATAACCATAGCGTACTGTGCGATTGTCAGAATAATTTTTAATAGCATGAATAAATGTGAACATAATCCACATAAATGTGATAAATGCCATACCTCTATGGGCGAATTGTACCCAATCATGCGCATTATGTGGCACAATATCATTAAATGGCACTGGCCATGCACCATAAGCAAGACTCGACTTAGTATGTCTTACTAATGCACCAGTATAAATTGTAAGGTACACAATAATTGCCATTAGCCATGTTAATGTACGCAGTGGCTTCTTAATAAATAATTCATCAGCTTCATATTTTTGGTCAACAGAAAATATGATTAGAGTCATTACGAATACTGATGAAAAACTAATTAAAGAAATACCGAAATGTAATGCAAGAACATAAGCATTCTGTTGCCATATTACGGCTGCGGCTCCTATTAGTGCTTGGACAAGTAAGAAAGCAACACTAATGATTGAAAGTGGTTTGATTTCTTTAATATATCCAATATTCTTCCATGCTGTAATGACTAACCAAAGCACGACGATAAGAGATAGACCTGATACAGCTCTGTGACTTAATTCAATAATCGTCTGAATTGGTAAATTTTGAGGAAGAAGTGCACCATTACATAATGGCCATGATGATCCACAACCATCTTCTGATCCTGTTTTAGTTACGAGGGCGCCACCCAATTGAACAAAGGTCATAATAATCGTAGCTAAAACACCTAACCATTTAAGGTTCTGCTTTCTAAACAATGATAAACACCCCATCATTAATTAAAGTACGCACTTTTTTGCCATCTTTTGTCATAAATTTTAACGTTATTTATTGCATCACATATTGTGATTATAAGACAAAAAAGACAATATAAATTGTTTTGACACTTGTTATTTTAGTACTTTAAATTAATGTACATATTTTTACTTTTAACTCATTATAACAAGAATACCATTTTTAATTGTGTCACAAAATCGACGATTTATAATGTCGCTAAAGTGTCACAATTTAATTTTATAAAACCTAGTCTTTTAATAAAATATACTATATCATTGTACTATATGAAAAATTCAAGGAGGGGAACTATGAGCAAAGAACACACTTTGTCACAGGATACGGGCCGAGTAACCTTCAAAGAATTACAACAAATCATTAAAATGGGCCTCGTTCAAGGTAACTTGATACCTGCATTTGCAGGCGCATGGCTTGCAGTTGTAATGACAAACCATTCCTTCCTATCGTCTATACCTCAAATATTATTGATGATTGTTGGCTCTACTTTAATCATGGGGGGCGCATGTGCTTTAAATAATTATTATGATCAAGATATTGATAGCATTATGCCTAGTAAACAAAGTAGACCGACTGTAAACGATAGAATCTCAGATAGAAACTTATTAATATTAAGCTTTGGTATGATGTTAATTGGTGAAGCTAGTCTTTTCCTATTGAACGTACCTTCAGGCGTTTTAGGTTTAATAGGTATTGTAGGATATGTTTCTTATTATTCAATTTGGTCTAAACGACATACAACTTGGAATACAGTTGTTGGAAGTTTTCCTGGTGCTGTACCACCATTAATTGGTTGGGTAGCTATCGATGGCAATATTAGCTTAGCAGCCATTGCACTATTTTTAGTTGTCTTTTGTTGGCAACCCGTTCACTTTTATGCACTTGCTATTAAAAGAAGTGACGAATATTCATTAGCTAATATTCCGATGTTACCATCAGTTAAAGGTTTTAAACGCACTAGAATTAGCATGTTCATTTGGTTAGTATTCTTATTACCTTTACCATTCTTATTGTCTGGCTTAGGTGTAACATTTGTAGTCATCGCTACATTACTTAATCTAGGATGGTTAGCATTAGGATTGACTACCTTCAAGAAAGATTCTGACCAAACAAAATGGGCGACAAAAATGTTCATTTATTCATTGAACTACTTAGTTGTATTTTTCGTACTTGTTGTTGTCGTTTCATTAATTAAAATGATCTAAATTTACTTAAGTAAGGATGAAACTTATGAGCGTACCCATTTTACCCACGATAAGTACTTCATGTATCGTCATTAGTGCAATCTTAGTGGCTATCGGATGGAGATTAATTTGGAAACGTCAAATTGATAAACATAAAAAAGTCATGTTATGGGCAGCAGTTTTTGCATTAACTTTCTTTATTATTTATGCTAGTAGAACAATTTTCATAGGGAATACTGCCTTTGGTGGTCCAGATTCAGTGAAAATCTACTACACCATCTTTTTAGTTTTCCATATCAACTTAGCTACTATTGGCGGTGTATTAGGATTAGTACAAATTATTTTAGCTTTTAATGATAAATTTAATATTCATAGAAAGATTGGACCGGTTGCATCGATTATTTGGTTCTTCACAGCAATTACTGGCGTGGCGGTGTACATTCTATTGTATGTACTTTACCCAGGCGGAGAAACAACCTCATTAATTAAAGCAACTCTAGGACTATAATTTATTTATTCGTTCTTTCTATTCAACTATACTGATAAAACTTCATTGTAGGTTTTATCAGTTTTTTTAATTTTAGCTACAATACTAAACTAGAAAACTATAAATTAGCGTTGAAGGTTTAATCGCTTGTCTTGATAAATAATAGACTATTTTTGTACAATAAACTTAATTCTGTAGAGGTGGGTGAGTAATGAAAAAGTTAGTTATCAAAGTAGTAGGTGTTATTTTTTTAATTACTTTTTTAATTTATTTATTTTACTCACCACGTCTTAAATTTGATGTATTAGAGAATCCAAATAAAAGTAATAAAAGTAATCATTCAGAACAATTCCAAAAGTCTAATAAGAATGTTGAAAATCCTAAACCTAAACATGGCATTGGTACTTGGATTGGTAAAGATATTAAATTTATGACTAAACACTATGGTCAAGCTGATCGTACATATCCATTTAAATATGGTTATAAAAATTACATATTCAAAAAAGATAATGAATATTATATCGTAAGTACTAAGAAAGATATTATTACTTCAGTTTATGCAACCGGAAAAGACGTCAAAGTTGATCCGTTAACTATCGGTGAGAGTGCCTCACATCTATTTGAAAATACAAGCATTAACCCGGAACCAACGATACAATCTAATGGTAAGACGTATCGATTTGAAATGTCGGATGAAGACATGAAAACTCAAACATTAATTAAATATGGTAATGTCTACGCGCAAGTTTATTCTGACCAAGAATCAAACAAAATCTTAGCAGTTCGATTCTTAGATTCAAATACATTAGCGGCACTACAACCATATAAATTAAATACCGATGAAGGTGACAGTTCAGATTCTAAAGATAAAGCAACACCGTTTGAACAGAACCCGAATCAACTCATTACACTTTATGAAGTCACTAATCAAATGAGAGAGTTAAAGGGGTTAAAACCTTTAAAAATTAATGACGATATTGCACATATAGCTTCAATTAACTTGTATGAAGCAACTGAAAAGGGTACTGATAGTGCCGAATTCACTGAGAATGCATTGACACAACAACTCGATGAAAACAATGTGTCCTACACATCAACGAGTCAGAACGTAGGGTATGATTTTGATGATGTACCAACTTTAATCCATAGTTGGATGAACTCAGATATCCACCGCTCTCGTATGTTAAATAATAAGTATGACGAAATGGGCGGAGAGGTTATGAAAGATTATTATTCATTAATTTTCTTGGAAAAGTAAAATACGAAAGGGTGAGAATATGATTACTGAAGAAACATTATCCATTTTAGATGAGATAGAAAATTTATCTGATATGATTGTTCAATCAGACGTATATCAAACTTATCAATATGCTAAAGATAATTTAGAAAATGACGACGAAGCACATTTACTTTATCAAGCATTTTTAAAGTCAAAAGATCAATATGATGATGTCATGAGATTTGGTAAATATCACCCTGACTATAAAAGAATTATGATGGAAACACGTCAACGTAAGCGTGCATACGAAATGTTATCTGTTGTCATGGAATATAAGACAAAGGAAGTCGCATTACAGAATTTAATTGATGAAGTACTGACAAAAATTGCATTCGCAGTTTCGGAAAATGTGAAAATTGAAGCGGGGGATCCATTCTTCCAAACAGGTCATAATGGGTGTGCAACTGGTGGATCTTGCAATTGTTCATTATAAATATAGATAAAAAGAAGATGCGAAGAGAGTATTTAATCTAGCAATAAAAACACTTTCGATGAATAAAAAATGTCATCGAAAGTGTTTTTTAATTATGATTTGATTTGTGATGATGCGTCTATGTGAAATGAAATGCTTTTATACAATGAGTTGAAAATCTAACTTTAGGATGCATATCATTCTATATAAAATCTCTACTGTATCGATAAGCTTAAAGCAACAGTATTTTACTTATTAAGTAAGGTTTCTTTAAATTGTTTAGCTAAGTCAGGGCGGTCTGTAACTAAGGTGTGAACGCCTTTATTATAAAGGTCTGTCATTAAATCAATGCTGTTCACACCATAGAAACCTGGAACAATATTATTTAAATTTAGCCAGTCGATAAAGCGTTTAGACGTTAACGGCACACCTTTAAACTCAGTTGGCATTTGAAATGTATCAGCTTGAGGCGTGAATGTATTTCCAAGCATACTATTAAATTTCAAGAAACCTTCAGCTACTTCAGCTTGACTAGCACCGACGGCTATTTCATCATTGCTATACTCAACAAAGCGTCGAATTTGAGTTTTATGAAAACTTGTTACGAGCACACGATCTTGCGCTTGATGTTTAACAATAGTATTGTACATCACCTCAGGAGCAAGTCGACCTTCATACGTATTAGGTGCATCTTTTAAATCAACATTGATATACATGTTTGGGTACATCTCTAATAATTCTTCAAATGAAAGTATTTTGGCATGAGGATCATTGCGATAAGGCGTAGCACCATTAATATCTGTAAAATGATAGCCTGCGTCTAGTCGTTTCAATTCTTCTAAAGTATGTTCGCTGACTTTACCTGAACCATTAGTAGTACGGTCGACAAGCGCATCATGAAAGACAATTAATTTACCATCTTGAGTTAAACGTACATCTGTTTCAAAACCGTCTAGTCCATATTCTACTGCATTGTCGAATGCTAATTGAGTTTGTTCAGGACGAACTGCCATCCCGCCTCTATGGGCAAATAAATAGGGTGCTTGTCCTGAAAAAAATGCTGGAATAGACTTAACTTGTTTAGGTGCTTTATTTTTATTAAAGTAAAACAAACTTCCTAAGATACCAGCGGTTGCTAAAGAACCTTTGACTAACCATCTTTTATTATTACTCATCTATGAGCCTCCTCTTTATTATTAGACATAGCTTAACAAATATTTTCTTATTATTAAAAGTATAGTATCTTCATCTCGTATAATCATAATAATATTCATTTTCATAAATAGTGGGCGTAAGGATAAACTTACATAGAGTGGTTAGGGTGTTTCAAGAACAATCATAGTCATTTCAATACAAACATAGACGTGATATGATTACTTATGTATGAATAATGGAGTGAGCAAGATATGAATTTAATTCCTAGAGTAAGTTTAATTATTTATTTAAAACATATTAAGCACGAACGACAAATAAGAAAATATGGACATATTGTTCATTCAAATAGACAAAGAAAATATGTGGTGATGTACGTCAATGAAGCAGATGCTGATTATGTAGTACATAAACTCATGCAGCTTAAATATGTGAGAGATATTGATGGGTCACCATATAAGTTTTTAAAGAAAACTTATGAGAAGGAAAAACATGAAGTGCTATAAACACTCATGTTTTATTGTAATGGTGGAATCCAGCGTTGTAGACGTAATACGCTGATAAGATAGTTAAAATATAAATCTATATCAGGGTAAGTTTCTGGTGGTTGAACATCAATGCCTACAATTGGAATATTATACTTTTCAGCTTCAGTATTAATAATTTCAAATTTCTTATTTCCATCTGGATATGGATAGTTTAAAGCATTAACCATGATATACATAGCTTGAAAGTGGTTGCCAGATGTCGGATTCATAATCATTGCTACTGAAGATAGTTGTTTTTCAGATTGTGGCGAATGAAAGTAAATGATGCGATTGATACGAGGGTGATTGAACTCGATAAGGGTAGTGAATTCAAATAAATCTGTTAAACCTTCACCGATTTTGATAAACGATTGTTTCATAAATTAATCAGTCTCCTTTAATACAACAAATTATATTAAATAACTTATTGAAATGGAAGTGTGAGCGATGCGCGTAATTGCAGGTAAACATAAAAGTAAAGCGTTAGAAAGTCTTGAAGGACGAAATACAAGACCTACTATGGATAAAGTAAAAGAAGGCATTTTTAACAGTTTGCATGAAGTTTCAGGTTTAGGATTAGATTTATTCGCAGGAAGCGGAGCATTGGGCATAGAAGCGTTATCACGTGGTATGGAAAAAGTTATTTTTGTAGATCAAAACTTTAAGGCTGTTAAAGTCATCAAAGCTAATCTAAATCAATTGGATTTAATGCCTCAAGCTGAAGTATATAAAAATAATGCCGATAGAGCGTTAAAAGCACTTGCTAAACGTGATATTCAATTTGATGTCATTTTCTTAGATCCTCCTTACAAAAAGGGGTTAATTGATGAAGCAATTGAGCGAATTTCGGAGTTTAATTTATTAAAAGAAAATGGTATTATCGTTTGTGAGTTTAGTAATCATGAGGATATTAAATATGAGCCGTTCCAAGTGATTAAGCGTTATCATTACGGTTTGACAGATACTTTGTTACTTGAAAAAGGAGAATAAAATGAGTAAGACGAGAGCAGTTATTCCCGGTAGTTTCGATCCTATTACATATGGACACTTAGACATTATAGAGCGAAGCGCCGATCGCTTTGATGAAATTCATGTATGTGTTTTAAAAAATAGCAGCAAAGGTGGAACATTTGATTTAGAAGAACGAATCGATTTAATAAGAGATTCTGTTCAACATTTATCAAATGTAGAAGTTCATCACTTTAATGGCTTGTTAGTCGACTTCTGTGATCAAGTAGGAGCAAGAACGATTATCAGAGGTCTACGTGCAGTCAGTGACTTTGAATATGAATTACGTTTAACCTCCATGAATAAGAAGTTAAACAATAATATTGAAACAATGTACATGATGACAAGCACGAATTATTCATTTATTAGTTCAAGCATTGTAAAAGAGGTAGCAGCCTATAAAGCAGATATTTCAGCATTTGTACCACCAAATGTTGAGAAAGCATTAAAAGATAAATTTGATGTTTAAAAAATAACCATTTCAACAATTTTTACTGAACGAAATTCAATCAGTAAGGGTATGTGTTGAAATGGTTTTTATTTGCGTATGATAGGCGTGTTAAAATCTGTTTGAGATTGTTTGCTGATAAGATTATACACTTGTGTAGCTTTAATTTCATTTTGGAAATAGTGTGCATTTTTTTTATTTATATTAGTGATAAATTGACGCTCAGGAAATTTATTTTTTAAATATTTTAAGTAATTTCTACCAGTATCATTCATTCCTAAAATTCTAACAGCGGGGATGTCTTTTTTTACATTATGAGCACGTACATTGATTAATACATTCATAAGCACACGTTGTATATGAGTATAAGTGTAACGTTTCGTTTTAAGCTTCTCCATTAGTTCTTTAAACGAGTAACTCTCTTGAACTATAGATTTCAAACGATTCTCAAAGCCTTCATTTACAGTGTATATTGACGCTAGAGCGTCAGTATCTTGCACCATAAGTTGATACTTAATGAAAGGAAATGTATCTTCGATTGAAGCATGAGGTTTATGATACAAAACGTGTACTGATTCAGGAACCACACGCTTCCACTCATTATCGTTCTTTATTAAAGACTGACGAATAGATGTTCCACTTGCAAAGGTAGGATGCTGTATTTCAGAGTTGTGATGATGTGAACCTTCACGTTTAATTGTCATTGCTTTCATAAGTGGTGCAAATCGTTTAATTGCCTTAAGATAACTTATACCTAGCATGTTGTTCGGCGATTGAATAAGTTTATGATGATTAGTGAGTTCACTCAATATACGAGGGTAACTCTTTCCTTCTTTGAGTTTACTTTTAAAATCTGGGTGGCTTTCTAAAGTTGAAATAGTAGACGCAAGTTGTTGTAATTCTTCTATATCTGCGCTTTCACTACCAAAAGAAATTTCATCAATATCTAAATAATGAGCTACTTTGATAGCCATTTCAGCAAATGTATCTCCTGAAGAGAGACTAGCTATTAACGGTAATTCCACAACTAAATCAACGCCAGTGAGGGCCATTTCAGCACGAGTAAATTTATTATAAATTGCAGGTTCTCCACGCATAACAAAGTTGCCACTCATCAACGCAATTGTTACATTTGAATTGGAGTGAAGTTGAGTTTGTTGTGAGTGATAAAAATGTCCGTTATGAAATGGATTATATTCAGTTATGAGCCCAACACTTTTCATTTGCATTTCGTCCTTTCAATATTCATCATTAGTATTGTAACAGAACAATATATGTTAAGAAAAAATCTTGACAACTTTTGTTGGGAAAGTTAAAATAAATTTTGTGCTTGTTAGAGGTGAAGCCATATGAAATGGTCAATAACACAATTGAGAAAGTATCAAGGTAAGCCGTTTGAGTTTAACCAAAAGGCTCATTTTGATCATTTGAAAGAGTCATTAGATTTAATTGATCTATCAGAAATAAATGTTGAAGGCCTATTAACAGTGAAATCTAATGAAGTGATTGCAGATATGCATGTTACTGGTACATATACTATGCCATGTGCACGTACGCTAGAGCCAGTAGATGTGCCTCTAGATGTAACTACTTCAGAAGTATTTGACTTAGAAGGCTACGATGATTATACCGATGATGACGATCAAGAAGATGAACATTATCATCTTGTCACTGATGGTATGATTAATATCAAAGACATTGCTGAAGAACTTGTAATTATTGAAAAGCCTATGCGCGCCTTTTCTGAAAATAGTGATCAAATGCTAACAGAAGGTAATGGCTGGGAAGTCATTGATGAAGATCAATTAATTGAAGTTCAAAAAGAACAAGAAGATGATTCTGAAACTAAGCAAGTTGATCCAAGGCTTCAGAAATTACAACAATTATATGATAAAGAGCAATAGCAGTTTAATTAATGGTATAATAGTATTAATTGAACTGACATTTTAATTAAGTGTCTATTCTTAAGGAGGATTAATCATGGCAGTACCAAAAAGAAGAACGTCTAAAACAAGAAAAAATAAACGCCGTACGCATTTCAAAATTTCAGTACCTGGTATGACTGAATGCCCAAGCTGTGGCGAATACAAATTATCTCACCGCGTATGTAAAAACTGTGGTTCTTACAACGGTGAAGAAGTCGTTTCTAAATAATAAATTTATATATTTATTTTTATCCAGTAATCTGTCTAAGGTTACTGGATTTTTTATTTATTATAAACATCGACCTACAGCATTGTAGGGGATTGCTGTAGGCCGACGATAAATTATTGATTAATATTTTGTAAGATAGTGCTATTAATGTTTGTCACTTTTACGGTTCTTTCTATTTATAAGTAACGTACTACCTAAGAATGCTAATAAGCTTGCCCATATTGTTGTTTGAGAAGAATCTAAACCAGTATAAGGTAAAGTTTTAGATTTGTCAGTTGATTGAGATTTGTTTGACTTACTATCTTTAGTAAATGTTACTGTTTGAGTTTGGTCAGATTTTCTATCTTTAGTAACTGTTAAAGTTTTAGTTTTTAAAGAAGTCTTTGTAAGTTTTGTTGGACGCTTAGGATTTGGTTTTTCCTTTTTAGGAATTGGAATAGGTTTGAATTCTTTATTAGGTTCATCATTAATTATTCTAATATCATAATTTCCTTTATAGCCGATTTTAGGAACTTCAATACTTACAAATGCGTTATAAACCTTTTGACCCTCTACATAAGGGAACGCAACAGTACGCGTATCATGTTCTTTATCTCTTGCTATTGTTGTTACACGTTGGCCCTCAACTTTAAATTCTTTCCAATAAGAATCATTTTTAATTGTAAGAACTACAAGTTTGTTGCCTTTTTCATCTATAGCTACTTTAAAAGGTTTTTGAACGTAATTTTCTATTGCAGATGGTTGATCTTTTAATTTTTTCAGTATAGAAAAATCAACGGCTTTTTCATCTTTCAATACTGTAGGTGTAGTAATAGCACTTTCAAAATCTGTTGTAATTGGTTTTACTGATGGTGTCGTGTTTTGAGTTTTCATAGGTTTAGCTGTTGGTGTTTCATTAGGTTTAGTAGTTGGTGTTTCTACAGGGTTAGTCGTTGCATTATTATTGTTTGGATTATTATTTGTAGGATTGTTCGTTTGGTTAGAATCAGCTTTTGGTTTCTCTATAACAGGGAAATCAAGCACTAATGTTGTTGCTACGTCATTTCCTTCTTTATCAAGTTTAGATACCACTTTAGTTACGAGTTGGATTTTATCTAGTAATTTATCAGTAGTTAAAACTGCTTCTTTAACTTTATTACCTTGATCAGTTAATATTACGTTTTCACCATTGTGGGTAATTTTAGAGAATTGATATTTAGTTCTCTTAGTGATAAGTGAATTACCATTTGCTTCTTTGACTTTAAAAGTATATTGATATTTGTCTCCAACTTTTTCTACTTTTACATCCTTTTCAAATAAATTAGCGTATGTTGAATCTTGGGCATTGTCTTTTTGATATTTCAAATCTCCTTTGATAGTTACAGGGAAAGCAGTTGGAACTTTAGCTGTTTCAACTTCATGATCTGGAACTGATGATTGGTCATTATTGTTAGCTTGAGTAGTAGTTTGTTGATTCTGTGATGATGGTGCCGGTTTAGTTGTTTTAGCTGGTTTAGATGGACGCTCTTTAGGGTCATTCCATAAGTCATTATTAAATTGACGCGCACTATCATAGTATAATTGAAGTGTTACGTCATGAGCTTGATCTCTACTCTTATTAGGATTATTAATATTTTCAGGATATTTAGTTGTTCCTGTGAGTTGAATTTTCTCTAATAAATCTTTAGAGGTTACGGTGAATTCCTTAATTTTATTCTTCTCATTAATTGTTTTAAGTTCTAATGGTTGGTCTTTATATTCTACTCTGAAAAGTTCAAAATCATAGAATTCTCCGCCGACATCAGCAATTCCAGGATGTAAGTGAACAGTATATTTATATAAATCATTTAATTTTTCAATTTTTACATTAGGATTTAAAGCACCTTCGTATAAAGATGATTCCTCATTATTAATTGCATTTCTAAAATGTCCACTTACAAAAATTGGTAATTCTTTATGTAATTTATTTTTATCATACACAACATCTTTATAAATATTTTTATACGTTGTTGCTTGATAATCTTTAGCAGTTACTTTTTTAGATGAATCACTGTTTTGTGATGCATTTGAAGTACTCGTGTCTGTAGAAGTTGATTTATTTTCCGTTGAATCACTTGAAACACGTTTCTTCGCAAATTCATTATTTTGAATTCTTACATGATATTGACCATCATAACCAATATTTTTAACTACAACTTTTACAATCGCATTGTATACATCTTTACCATCTTCATAAGGGAAAATGATTGTACGTGTATCATTCGTTTTATCACGAGAAATAGTCACCACACGTTTACCTTCAACTTTTAAATCTTTCCAATATGAGTCAGTTTTAGTTTGCATTACAACGTATTTTTTACCATCAATAGTCGCTGTTTTAAAAGGATGTTGAACAAAGCCGTCCATAACTGAAGGATTATCTTCAGTACTTTCAAGTACTACGAAATCAGCATTTTTTTCGTCAGTTAATGTTTTGGGAGTAGGTTCTACATTTTCAAACTCAGGTTTAGCGGACGTTACTTCTTGTTCTAAATCACTTTTAGCTTTAGCAAGTTTTTCCTTGTATTCTTGTTTTAAATTATCAGGTAGTTTATCTTGAATCTTTTCTAATTCATAAACTTGTCTTTCCAATGTTTTAGCTTTTCTATAAGGTTCTAATAACTTCTCAGTATCATATTCTTGTTGGGTTTGGAATTGGGATGTATCATTCTGAATTGGCTTTTTAAATACTAATCTTGCGTCATAATAATCTTTGTTGGTACCACCACCCCATACTACTGTAGCAAGAACTCTGACTTCTTTAGTTCCATCTGTAACTGGAAATCTTACATATGCATAATCTTTTTCTGAATCAAATGAAACAAGGTTAACGGGTAATTTAGTATCGCCATTATATACTTCAAATTTTTCAAATGAATCTGCGGTCTGAACTTCAAATTCAACTTTTGCGCCATCTCTTGTAAATATGACATCAGCCGGGTTTTTTGTGCTCGCTTCTATATAGAAAGTTTTTTCACTACTACCTTCTAAACTAAATTCTATAGGGCGTCTGGGCCCCTCATCATGTGGTTGATTTGCGACTGCTGGATCTTTAATTGCTTCTTTTAAATTATCAGCAGAGTGAAATTTAGTTTGTGCATTTTGGCTAGTGTTTGAAGCGGATTGAGTTGTATTACTAGCATTATTATTTGAATTATTTTGAGAAGTTGATGTGCTCTGTGTGTCAGATGAAGCTTGAGTAGTATTTTTCGGTTGAGCTTGATCACTTTGATTAGTTGAACTTGAGGTAGAAGCCCCAGTTGGGTGAGCTGTATTAGTGTTTTGTCCAGAAGAAGCTGCCGAATTAGTACTAGCTTGGGAAGTAGTATCTTCAGCAGCTTGAGCTTCATGATTGGTACCTAAGAAGATGGCGGTTCCTAACGTGATTGAAGCTACTCCTACGGTTAATTTACGTATTGAAAAGTAATTGGCATACCTCAATAAATGATTCTTGTGTTGTTTGTTCATGGTGTTAACAACTCCTGAAAATAAATTTCTAATTGATAAATCTTATCAATTAGCTTAGTGTTATTATACACTATTTATTTTTAATTTGAATACTATTTTAAAAATATTTTATTGATTTAATTTTATAATAAAAAACAAGTACATCGTATAATGATGTACTTGTAGTAAGTCATTAGATATTTTTATTGTTTTTTCTTTTAAGAAGGAATAATGAAGATAATAGGGCGATAAGACTAAATACTAGACTGTTACTATTTGATTCTTGTTTTGAACCTGTTTCTGGTAATTCTTTTGAAGTTTTAGATTTACTATTGTCTTTAACTACAGAATCTTTTCCTTTGGCTTCTTTAGAATCTTTATCATGCTTTTGGTCTTTCTTAGGTTTAGGGTCGTTGGAGTCTTTATGTATTTTATCGAGTTTTTCAGAATGTTTAGCAGCATCAGGTTGTTTACCTTTAGGGGTGTCATCTTTTTTATCTTGTTTCTTAGTTTTTACTTCTTGCTTTTTAGTAGTATCGCTTACTTGAGCTTCCGGTTTTTTAGTATCTTGTTTTTTGTCAGTAGCTGTTTGTTGATTTTTAGAAGCGTCATCTTTTTTAGCTTGATTATCAGTTTTATCATTTTTATTGTTAGTAACAGTATCACTTACAGGCGCTGAAGGTTTTTGAGCAGTATCTTGGTTATTCTCAGCAACTGGTAGTTGGTCTTCAGAAGCGTCATCTTTTTTAGCTTGATTATCAGTTTTAGCATCCTGATTGTTAGTAACAGTATCACTTACAGGCGCTGAAGGCTTTTGAGTCGTGTCTTGTTTTTTATTAGCATCAGGTTGTTGATCTGTAGAAGCGTCATCTTTTTTGTCTTGACTATCAATTTTAGTGTTTTGATTATTAGTATCAGTATGGTTTACCGGAGCTGATGGTTTTTCATTTTTAGCTTGATTATTACCAGCATCAGGTTGTTCTACATTCATAGTATCATTTTGTTTAGCTTGATTTTGAGTAGCCGTTGGTTCTGGGTCCTCAATAGTAGGGATGACACTTTCTAATTCAATATGCGTTGTATATTCATGATCATATTTTAAAGCAGGTATTACAATATGAACTTTACTAATAATATTATTCATACCTGGTGTTACTTCCATATTTACTGTTTTAGTATCTTTCTCAGTATTATCATCTACAACTGTAGTGGGTAATTCAGTTTCATTTTCATCGAAAAATCGAAAACTCTTCCACCATGAGGCGTTGTCTAAAGTGATTTGGAAATAGTACTTATCATCTTTTTTTATTACTTTACCAGGATGCTGTACATATTGATCCATGTGAGAAACGTCGTTTGTTTTATCTTTTTGAACTTGGAAATTTAAAGTTTGAGAAAGTTCATTCGACTTTGAATTACTATTGTTTGTATTAGTAGTTGGCGCATTTTGCGTAGTAGCTTGGTTATTTTGAGTATTTGAATTTTGAGTAGCAACCGTATCGGCTGGTTTGGACTGCGCTTGTTGCGGTGATTGATTCGTATTTTTGTTAGTTTGGTCAATAGTTGTAGAGTTTTGAGTACCTTGACTATTATTGCTTTCAGCGGCTTGAGCTTCATGGTGTGCACCAATAATAAGTGCTGAACCTAATGTGATTGAAGCTACTCCAAATTTAAGCTTTCTAATTGAAAAGAAATTATTTAAAATGAGTGTGATTTTCTTATGTTGATGTTTCATGTTGTGAACAACTCCTATGTAATTTTTATTGATATTATTTATCAATTAACACAAAGATATTATACACTAATATGAAATTAAGTGAATAAATTTTCGATAATTTTATTATTATATTTTGAAATGAAAAAACGAGCTAATCTTCATCAGATTAGCTCGCCATGAAATTTATAACTATTTAGATTCTTTTCTTTGTCTTCTTAATAGTAATAATGATGCAGCTAAAGATAGTGTACCGAATACAGTAGTAGCGTAGTCTGATTCATTGCTTAATCCAGTTTCCGGTAATTCAGATTTATCTTTTGAACCATTTGAAGTTTTTACCTCATCGTTAACAACAGTTTGTTTGTTATCACTATCAGTGTTGCCAGTGTCTCCACCAGTTTGACCACCTTTGTCTTCACCAGTATTTCGTCCAGTGTCTCCACCAGTTTGAGCACCAGTGTCTCCACCAGTTTGAGCACCTGTAGGCTCGTTATTTTGATCAGGAGTAACTGTACCAGGTTTAGGATTACCGTTTTCATTAGGTGTTGTTACTTCAGTATTTTGATCAGGATTAGCTGTACCAGGTTTAACACCAGCACCTAATTGTCCATTTTGTTCCGGAGTAGTAGGTTTAGCTTGTCCATCATTATTAGTATCTGGTTTTTCTTGATTATTTTGACCACTTGGTGTTGTTTGACCAGGAGTACCAGTTGAACCGTTATTAGTATCAGGAGCAGGAGTTCCTGTAGCACCAGTAGTGCCTTGTCCAGCTTGATTGTTTTGATCTGGAGTATTTGTACCAGGTTTAGGATTACCGTTTTCATTAGGTGTTGTTACTTCAGTATTTTGATCAGGATTAGCTGTACCAGGTTTAACACCAGCACCTAATTGTCCATTTTGTTCCGGAGTAGTAGGTTTAGCTTGTCCATCATTATTATTAGTATCTGGTTTTTCTTGATTTTCATTACCAGGAGTACTTGGTTTTTCTTGATTATCTTGACCACTTGGTGTTGTTTGACCAGGAGTACCAGTTGCACCGTTATTAGTATCAGGAGCAGGAGTTCCTGTAGCACCAGTAGTGCCTTGTCCAGCTTGGTTGTTTTGATCAGGAGTATTTGTACCAGGTTTTTGATCAGTGTCAGTACCTTGGTCAGGAGTAGTAGCACCAGCATTATTGTTAGTATCAGGTTTAGCGACACCATTGTCATTAGGTTTTACTTCAGTATTTTGATCAGGAGAAGGCGTTACAGTAGTGCCTGCACCATTTTCACCCGTTTGAGTACCTTGACCAGGAGTACCTGTTTGAGGTGTGTCTTGGCCTTGTTGATCATTACCAGGAGTACTTGGTTTTTCTTGATTATCTTGACCACTTGGTGTTGTTTGATCAGGTGTACCAGTCGCACCGTTATTAGTATCAGGAGCAGGAGTACCTGTAGTACCAGTAGTGCCTTGTCCAGCTTGGTTGTTTTGATCTGGAGTATCTGTTCCAGGATTTTGATCAGTGCCAGGTTTAGGTGCAGTACCTTGGTCAGGAGTAGTAACCCCAGCGTTGTTATCAGTACCTGGTTTAGTTTGGTTTTCATTACCAGCTTGGTTTTGATTAGGAGAAGGCGTTACAGTAGTGCCTGTACCATTTTCACCCGTTTGAGTACCTTGACCAGGAGTACCTGTTTGAGGTGTGTCTTGACCTTGTTGATCAGTACCAGGAGCGCTTGGTTTTTCTTGATTATCCTGACCATTTGGCGTTGTTTGACCAGGAGTACCAGTTGCACCGTTATTAGTATCAGGAGCAGGAGTTCCTGCAGTGCCTGCAGTACCTTGTCCAGCTTGGTTGTTATTTTCAGGTGCAGTAGTTCCAGGAGTACCAGTTGCACCGTTATTAGTATCAGGAGCAGGAGTTCCTGCAGTACCTGCAGTACCTTGTCCAGCTTGGTTGTTATTTTCAGGTGCAGTAGTTCCAGGAGTACCAGTCGCACCGTTATTAGTTTCAGGAGCAGGAGTACCTGTAGTGCCTGCAGTACCTTGTCCAGCTTGATTATCTTTATCAGCAGGTGGAGTCACAGTAGTTCCTGCATTTTGATTGCCAGCCTCAGGTTTAGCTTGTGTATCTGTAGTTCCTGTATTTTGAGCTGTACCTGTTTCAGTTGTACCAGGTTTAGATTGAGTACCTTGAGTATCTTGTCCTGTAGTTCCAGGTTGTGGAGTTGTGGTAGCACCATTATTAGTATTACCTGGTTGAGTATCTTGATTGTTTGGAGCAGGTGTAGCTTGATTAGGTTTAGTTTCGCCAGGAGTACCTGCAGCATTTTGAGCATTACCAGCTGAAGTACCTGTTTGTTCTCCATGATTTTCTGTATTAGGTTTCTCTTGATCAGTAGTACTAGTACTTGGTTTAGCTGAACCTGTAGTGTCTGTATTAGGTTGTGTTTCAGGTTGAGATGGAGTAGGTGTTCCAGCACCTACAGTACCAGCTTGAGCACCTTGACCAGTACCATTGTTTTCAGTAGTACCTGGTTTAGATGTAGCATCTTGACCAGTCGTTGCCTCTGGTTTTGTTGAAGCTGCTGGGGAAGTTGCATCATTTTGAGGACTAGAAGTCACAGTGGCTCCATTACCTTGATCTGCTGTTTCAGGATGAGGTTTAGCTTGAGTATCTCCAGTAGCTGTAGTTGGCGAAGTTTGACCTGTGCCAGCAGTTTGAGTTCCTTGTGGAGTACTAGTAGCTTGGTTATCTTGTCCGGTAGTATTTGGACTAGGGTTTGTTTGTGTAGCATCGGCTTGATTAGTTTGAGTTCCTGTAGCTTCTGCAGTGCCTTGACCTTGGTGGTCGGCAGTGTTTGTTTTAGCTCCATCTTGACCTGTTTGTGTAGCAGCAGGAGTACCTGTACCAGCTTGATTATTTTGGTCTTGACTTGTAGTGCTCGGTTGACCAGCTGTGTTAACGGTACCTACAGCTTCTCTTTGCCAAGTATTACCTCCCGTGCCTTCTTCAGCATGTGCCTGTCCGAAGAAAAGGAATGAACCTACAATAATAGAAGCAGTACCAACCGTGAATTTTCTAATTGAATAGTGATTTTTCTGAGTGGGTTTGTCATTTGAAAAATTGTTAGGTTTGTTCATAACTTATTCTCTCCTTTGATAAGTAGTTGTCTCAGTTGTCTTTTGAGAAGTTATAGAATTAGAGTGAAATAAAACATTATCCAATGATAATGGTCAAACAATATATTAGCATATTTTTATAACTTTAAACAACTAATTAAAAATATTATCAATTTTATATTGACGTTGATAACTATTTTCATTTATTATTTTTACAAGAATTAGGGTGAGTAATTTATCAAGTTTTATCACTCTTATGGAGGTTGTATAAATGAAAGTGACTTATAAAACGTTAAGTTTTGTTTTAGTTTTAATAATATTTTTAGTGAATTGGGGACCTAATGTAAGTTACGCAGCCGAAGGTAAGTCTATTAATTTTGAAGTTTTAAAATATAATACAAATGATACTTCGATGGCAAATGACTATTTTGAGAAGCCTGCAAAATTAATTGAAAAAGATGGGAAGAAAGTACTTCAAATCACAGTGAACCATAGTCATTGGATTACTGGAATGACTATTGATGGTAGCAAAGAAAAAATCATTAGCAAAGATGCTAGTAAAGTTATGAGAACATCTGAATTTGTGGTAAACAAAGCTTCTGGTAAAGTAAACGGAACAATTGCAGTTTACATCAATGAGCCAGTAAATGGTAAGCCATTTAAATATGATCATCATTACAATATTACTTTTAAATTTGATGGTAAAGATGGTGGAGCGACTGGATCACCAAATATTGTCCAAGATAAATCAACTGCTGAAAATCCTCAAACTAGTGGTGGAATCCCTACATATACATATTTAATTCCTATAGCTTCTCTATTTGTATTAATTACAATTTCAGTTTTGTCATTCAAATTAAAAAAAGGTAATGAATAATGAAATATTGTAGTCGCTTAATGATGAAATTATTCGTTATAGCGTTTACTTTAGGAATATCTTTAAATAATGATACTTATCAAGTAAAGGCTGATGATAAAAATCTATCATCAGCCGATTATTATATTAATAAAAGCTTTGAAAAAGATAAAAATCATGCGAAACGCCATAGTGATCATCAACAAATTAGAAATAAGATAGAACAAACGATAGAATTTTACGTTCGTAAACAGAATAATAGGGATGTTTCACATATGGATGAGTATGTAAAACATCCTGGTTATATTGTTAATGACGGTAATCAAACATATTTTATAATGACTTTATTAAACAGAGAATGGTGGGAAAGTTATAAATTCTACCAACATGATAAAGAATTAAAAGTGAAGATTGTAAATGAGGATAAAGAACAAGATACGGTAACCATTCAAATACCCCTTATTAACATAAAAGAAGAAATAAAATCTCGTATCCACATTAAAATACCATCGATACATTACGACCATACGTATACCACTTATATCGTTATGAAACATAGCGAAAAGAATGATGAAAAGGTTAACCACAAAGACGCTCAGAATAACAAGTCTAATCAGTTTGATGATAAAGAGAGCCTAAGAAAAGATTTAAAAACAGAAGAAGGACAATTTAATGAAATAAAAAATGAGAATAGTCATCTAAAAGAGTCAAAACAATCAACTCAACAAGATATGTCGTCAAATCAGATTATCAATAGAGAAGAACAAAATAAATTTTCTAATTCAAATAGCAATCTATCAATTAAACCAAGTACAGATAAACAGAGCTCATATTCATTAAATCGGACTAATTTAAATACTCCAGCTAGTTTAAATACAAATACTAATTCTAGGTATAGCCAATTGCCTCAACTTAATCCTTTTAAAAAGGAAAAAGATAAACCTAATCCAAGCTTCAATAGAGATGCTGATAAGAAGAAAGTTGCAAAAAAAGACCATAATGAGGATGTACTCCCTAATCATAGAAATACATACTATCTTCTTGGCTCTGTTATTTTATTGGCAATTTTAGCTTTAATCGCAACATATTTTGTTAAAAGAAAGAGTGAGTCGAAAAAATGAGAAAAACCCGAATAATTTTTACTATCATATTATTTATCGTTTTACTCAGTGGTTGCGAGGCGGATGATAGCAATAAAAAGAAACATAAAGCTGAATCGAAGGATATTCGTATCGTACCTACTACCGTCGCTTTAACGATGACATTAGATAAGTTAGATTTACCTATTGTAGGTAAGCCCACATCTTATAAAAATTTACCAGATCGATATAAAAATGTTCCGGAAGTCGGCCAACCGATGGAACCAAGTGTAGAGGCAGTTAAAAAAGTGAATCCTACACATGTTTTGAGTGTATCTACTATTAAAGATGAAATGAAGCCCTTTTATAAACAATTAAACATGAAAGGTTACTTCTATGATTATGATAGTTTAGATGGCATGGAGAAATCTATTACTGAACTTGGTAAACAGTTTAATAGGGCGAAGAAGGCTAAAGAACTAAATCATCACCTTAATTCCGTGAAAGCGAATATTGAAAGTAAAGTTGCAAAACAAAAGAAACATCCTAAGGTACTGATACTTATGGGGATACCTGGCAGTTATTTAGTTGCCACTGATAAATCATATATTGGAGATCTCGTAAAAATCGCTGGTGGAGAGAATGTCATACAAGACCATTCTAAACAGTATATTTCTTCTAACACGGAACATTTAATTAATGTTAATCCCGATATTATATTAAGACTTCCTCACGGGATGCCAGATGAAGTTAAGAAAATGTTCCAAAAAGAATTTAAACAAAATGATATTTGGAAGCATTTCAAAGCAGTTAAAACGAATCAAGTTTATGATTTAGAGGAAGTACCATTTGGTATCACTGCAAACGTAGACGCTGATGATGCTATGACACAGTTATATAATCTATTTTATAAAAAGTGATGGGGGAAATAATGTTACAACACTACTCTAAATTACTCTTTCTAATTTCAATTATCCTCCTATGTGTGACTGTATATGTGTCATTTATTGTTGGTACGATACCTATTTCTCTTAAAGATATATTAACCCAATTTACTACTGGTCATGTTTCTAATGTAGACACAATCATTGATTTAAGATTACCTAGAATCATTATCGCTTTATGTGTTGGTGCAATGCTTTCGGTATCTGGAGCATTATTGCAAGCAGTTTTGCAAAACCCTTTAGCCGAGGCGCAACTACTCGGTGTTTCATCAGGAGCACTTGTCATGCGTATGATTCTATTGTTGGTGACACCCCAATTATTTTTTGTCATACCTTTACTTAGTTTTCTAGGAGGAATGATACCTTTTCTATTATTATTTCTCTTAAGTGTGAAATTCAAATTTCAACCGACACGTATGATATTAATCGGTGTAGCAATGTATGCAATGCTAACCGGAGTACTTGATTTATTTGCACAGAATCCATTTCTGAAAATACCTCAAGGACTAACTATGAAAACATGGAATGATGTTAAGATTGTCGGAATATCAGCGAGTATAGGTTTATTAATAACAATGCTTTTAACATCTAAAGTGAATTTATTAGCTTTAGAGGATAAACAAGCTAATAATTTAGGCTTTCACATTACTAAATATAGATTAATCATTGGGGGAGTAGCTGTATTTCTAGCGAGTGCTTCTTCTGCAATTGTAGGTCCACTAGCTTTTGTAGGCTTAATTATTCCACATATTGTACGTAAGTTAATTGGTAGTAATTATAAAGAAGTGATACCACTATCTATAATTTTAGGAGGATGGTTTGTTGTTACAACTGATTTGTTAGGTAGAACGTTACATCCACCACTCGAAATACCAGCGAATGTCATTATGATGCTTATAGGTGGTCCAATTTTAATCTATCTTATTTGTAAGGGAGCTGTTAATGATGCGAGTTAAGGGGCTTCATTTTCAATATAAGAATGATTCGGAAATTATAAAAAATCTCTCATTAACATTCAGCTCTAATGCAATTACTTCTATTATCGGACCGAATGGATGTGGAAAATCCACTTTGTTAAAGTTACTTTCTCGAAATTTGAAGCCTTCAAAAGGTGTTATATATTTAGATGAGTTAGATTTGAAAAAATTTAGTAAGAAAGCATTTGCACGTAAACTTGCTACGGTACATCAAAAGATGAATGTTCCGGAAGGATTCACTGTAAGACAATACATAGAACTTGGACGATATAGTCATGAAAGTTGGTTGAAAATAGATGTTAAAAAAGAAACAATTGTTCAAAACATTCTTCAACAACTTAATTTAGTAAATCTTCAGAATAAAAAATTGGCGTCATTATCTGGAGGTGAAGCACAAAGAGTATTTTTAGCAACAGCATTAGTGCAAGAACCTCGTTACATCTTATTGGATGAGCCAACCACTTATTTAGATATTCATTACCAATATCAAGTTTTAGATACTATTCGTACTTTAAAAGATCATTATCATATTACTTTTATAATGGTACTTCATGATATTAATCAAGCAATAGAATATAGTGATGAAGTGATTTGCCTAAATGATAAAGGAGTTATTGCGCAAGGTGCGCCTCAAGAAGTGATTAATGAAACAATTTTAAAAGAAATGTATCAAATTGACGCTAAAATTATAAATGACAGTGAATGTGGCATGATTGTTTGTAGAAAAAGGGTGAGGGATTCAAATGATTAAATTCGTTAGACTTATTCAAATTGTATTAATAGCAGTAATCCTTATATTTAGTTATCAGTTGTTTAAAACTTATCTTGAAGACAAAGCGTCAGCTAAAAGGTATAAAAATTTACAACAACAATTTAAGTCAGAGTCCCTGTCTAAAGAAAAAGAGGTACGACCACAATTTTCTAAATTAGAATCTATTAATAAAGATATTGTTGGATGGATACAACTTAAAGGGACATCATTAAATTATCCAGTATTACAAGGTAAAACCAATCATGACTATTTAAGAGAAGATTTTGATCATGAAAAGACACGTAAGGGAAGTATTTTTATGGATTATCGAAATTCTGTAAAAACTCCTAATTCGAATACTATTATTTATGGTCACCACATGGGTGATAATACAATGTTTGATGTACTAGAAAAGTATTTAAAGCAAAGTTACTTTGATCAGCATCAAAATATTCAATACGACACGAAATATGGAAAATATCTATTACAAGTCTTTAGTGCATATCGCACTACTACGAAAGATAACTATATACAAACTGATTTTAAAACACCATCTGAATTTCAACATTTTATAGATAATACAAAGAAAAAATCGGAGATACAAACAAAAGTTCAAATTAGTAATCAAGACAAGATAGTTACTTTGTCTACTTGCGAGGACGCTTATAACCAAACATCAGGAAGAATTGTTGTCGTGGCGAAGTTAGTCAAAATAAATTAACAGAAAAGAGGAAAACATCATGAAATTTATGGCTGAAAATAAATTAAAATTAGATAAAGGAACAGCTCAAGATATAATAGAAAGGTTCTACACAAGACATGGTATTGAAACACTTGAAGGCTTTAAAGGGATGTTTGTAACAAATACTAAAGAACAACCAGATTATGATGAAGTAAAAATTTTAACATTATGGGAATCTGAACAAGCTTTTATTGATTGGTTACAATCAGATGTGTTTAAAAAAGCACATAAAAATGTTCGTCACCAATCAGCAGATGCATTAAGCCCAATTCTTGAAAACGTAGTTAAGAAATATGATATTGGATACCAATACTTTAAATAATGTGTACTGTAATTAAAAGAAGTAAGTGTGATTAATTGAAATTAAAAACACTTGATTTCGATACAAACTAAAGCAAGTCGAGAGTTTGTTGTCTAAACATAATTGAAACAAATTATGTCAATTTCAAACCTTCGCTTGCTTCTTTTTTATAGTAGTAATTAAATTTTAAAATTATAGTGGACTTTGAAATCAATTGATATTAGATTACAATATGAATACATTAACTTAAGAGTTGGAGAAATGATCATGGAACAAATTACGTCTGCTCAAAATAATAAAATAAAAAATGCAAATAAGTTAAAAAAGAAACGTGATCGTGATAAGACAGGTCTAGCTTTAATAGAAGGAATACACCTTATCGAAGAAGCGTATCAAAGTGGTATTGAAATAAAGCAATTATTTGTAATAGAACCTGACAGAACAGATGAGGACCTAATTGATTACGCGAATGAAACATATGAAATTAATATGAAAGTGGCTGAAGCTCTATCTGGTACTGTAACACCTCAAGGTTTCTTTGCGGTGATTGAAAAGCCACAATATAATAATACGGAAGCGCAACAAGTATTATTAATTGATCGAATTCAAGATCCAGGTAATTTGGGTACATTAATTCGCACTGCAGATGCTGCTGGCATAGATTTAATTGTAATGGAAAAGGGTACTGCAGACCCATATCAAGATAAGGTAATGAGAGCGAGTCAGGGTAGTATATTCCATATTCCTATTGTTATTAAGGATTTAACAACTTACATTAATGAATATGATGGCCCAGTGTATGGAACAGCACTCGAAAATGCAGTAAGCTTTAAAGAGATAGAGGCTCAATCACGATTTGCTTTATTATTAGGCAACGAAGGTGAAGGTGTGAACCAAGAATTATTACAACAAACAACACAAAATCTTATCATACCCATTTATGGTAAAGCTGAAAGTTTAAATGTTGCTATTGCAGGTAGTATATTACTCTACCAGTTGAAAGGTTGACCCTTTGTTCAAATTTCGGCTATAATAGTTGATGAATTTATTAAAAAATGAAGTATTCATTAGCGTTTAAACATCACTGAAACAATTAAATGATCAACCGATAAAAAGACGTAAATTATTTAGAAAGTTGAAAAGGGAGAATAACCGTGACTGAAAGTTATTCCAACTTGAAATAATTTTGTTCATCTTTTTGGTTACTTAAAGAAATTTAAGTCGGAATTGTCATTCCGTTATCAATAGATATACAAGTGTATGCTTAGGCATAAATTTGGGTGGTACCACGGAAAGCTTTCGTCCCAGTTCGATATGGGGTGAAAGCTTTTTTGATGTTGAAGTATTTGAGTTTTCATTTTCAAAAAATAAAATAGTGGCATTAAAAGGAGGAGTTCGGTCATGACTCAAAATGATACGATGGCGGAATTAAAACAACAAGCTCTCGTTGATATTAATGAAGCAGATAATGAACGTGCATTGCAAGATGTAAAGGTTAAGTATTTAGGTAAAAAAGGTTCAGTAAGTGGTTTAATGAAAAATATGAAAGATTTACCTAATGAAGAGAAACCTGCATATGGTCAAAAAGTAAATGAATTGCGTCAAACAATTCAGAATGAATTAGATGAAAGACAAAAGTTATTAAAAGAAGAGAAATTAAACCAACAGCTTGCTGAGGAAACGATTGATGTGACATTACCTAGTCGCCATATTGAGATGGGTTCAAAACATCCTCTTACTCGAACAGTTGAGGAGATTGAGGATTTGTTTCTCGGTTTAGGTTATGAGATTGTAGATGGGTATGAAGTTGAACAAGATTATTATAATTTTGAAGCTTTAAATTTACCAAAGTCTCACCCTGCACGAGATATGCAGGATAGTTTCTATATTACTGAAGAAATATTAATGCGTACGCACACGTCACCAGTTCAAGCACGAACAATGGAGAAACGTGGTGGACAGGGTCCAGTTAAAATTATTTGTCCAGGTAAGGTGTACCGTCGTGACTCGGATGATGCGACACATAGTCATCAATTTACACAAATTGAAGGATTAGTCGTTGATAAAAATATTAAAATGAGTGATTTGAAAGGTACTTTAGAGTTAGTAGCCAAGAAATTATTCGGTGCTGAACGAGAAATTCGTCTACGTCCAAGTTATTTCCCTTTTACAGAACCATCAGTCGAAGTTGATGTCTCTTGTTTCAAATGTAAAGGAGAAGGTTGCAATGTCTGCAAACATACAGGTTGGATAGAAATTTTAGGCGCTGGAATGGTACATCCAAACGTTCTTGAAATGGCGGGCTTTGATTCTAATGAATATTCAGGATTCGCATTTGGAATGGGGCCAGATCGAATCGCAATGTTGAAATATGGTATTGAAGATATTCGTCATTTCTATACAAATGATGTTAGATTCTTAGATCAATTTAAAGCAGTAGAAGATAGAGGTGACCAATAATGTTGATTTCAAATGAGTGGTTAAAAGATTATGTCAATGTTGATCAACCTGTTCAAGATTTAGCTGAAAGAATTACACGCACAGGTATTGAAGTTGATGACATTATCGATTATACGAAAGATATAAAAAATTTAGTGGTTGGTCATGTTGTGTCAAAAGCACCGCATCCAGACGCCGATAAATTGAATATTTGTCAAGTTGATTTAGGCGAGGATGAGCCGGTTCAAATCGTATGTGGTGCTCCAAATGTTGATGAAGGTCAGTATGTCATTGTTGCGAAAGTTGGAGGTCGTCTACCTGGTGGCGTTAAAATTAAACGTGCGAAGCTACGTGGTGAACGTTCAGAAGGTATGATTTGTTCTTTACAAGAAATAGGTATTTCAAGTCACGTTACGCCTAAAGCGTTTGAATCTGGTATTTATGTATTTCCAACAGAAGTGACTCCAGGTACAGATGCGCTTGAAGCATTATATCTTAATGATCAGGTGATGGAATTTGACTTAACTCCTAACCGTGCAGACGCATTAAGTATGGTGGGCACAGCTTATGAAGTAGCTGCTTTATACCAAACTGAAATGACAAAACCTCAAACTTCAAGTCAAGAAAGTGATAAATCAGCCAGTGATGAATTATCTGTTACAGTTCAAAATGAAGATAAAGTACCTTATTACAGTGCAAGAATCGTTCATGATGTAACGATTGCGCCATCACCAGTATGGATGCAAGCACGCTTGATGAAGGCGGGAATTCGTCCTATTAATAATGTGGTAGATATTTCTAACTATGTTCTATTAGAGTATGGTCAGCCACTTCACATGTTTGACCAAAATCAAATTGGTTCACAAAAGATTGAAGTAAGACAAGCAAATTCAAATGAAAAAATGACGACTTTAGATAACGCCGAGCGCGACTTATTAGATTCAGATATCGTTATTACAAACGGCAATGAGCCGATAGCTCTAGGTGGCGTTATGGGTGGAGACTTCTCAGAAGTTACTGATCAAACACGTAATGTAGTTATCGAAGGTGCAATCTTTGATCCAGTATCTATTCGTCATACTTCTCGTCGTTTAAACCTAAGAAGTGAATCATCAAGCCGCTTTGAAAAAGGTATTGCAACTGAATTTGTTGATGAAGCAGTAGATAGAGCTTGTTATTTACTAGAAAGATATGCTTCAGGTACAGTGTTAAAAGATAGAGTAGCAGCAGGTGATTTAGGAGCAATGGTTACTCCAATCAATATTACTGCTGAAAAGGTAAACCAAACAATTGGATTTAACTTAAGTGACGATGATATCGTTAATATCTTTGAACAACTCGGGTTTGAAACCCAAAATCAAAATGGACAATTAACAGTTAATGTGCCATCTCGTCGTAAAGATATTTCAATTAAAGAAGATTTAATTGAAGAGGTTGCACGTATATATGGTTATGACGAAATTCCTTCAACGCTTCCTGTATTTGAAGATGTAACAAGTGGATCACTAACAGATCGTCAATATAAAACACGTACTGTAAAAGAAACTCTTGAAGGTGCTGGGCTTGATCAAGCTATCACTTATTCATTAATATCTAAAGATCACGCTAAGGACTTTGCTTTACAAGATCGTCCTACTATCGAATTATTGATGCCAATGAGTGAAGCGCATTCTACTTTAAGACAAAGTCTTTTACCTCATCTTATTGAAGCTGTGGCATACAATGTTGCGCGTAAAAACTCAGATGTTAAATTGTATGAAATTGGTCGTGTCTTCTTCGGTAATGGGGAAGGAGAGTTACCAGATGAAGTCGAATATTTAAGCGGTATTTTAACGGGACAATATGTTAATCATGCTTGGCAAAGTAAAAAAGAGTCAGTAGATTTCTATTTAGCTAAGGGTGTTGTTGATCGTGTAGCTGAAAAACTAAATATTAAATTTGATTATAGAGCAGGTCAAATCCAAGGTTTACACCCAGGTAGAACAGCTATAGTTTCGTTAAATGGAGAAGATATTGGTTTTATTGGTGAGTTACATCCAACACTTGCTGCAGAAAATGATTTAAAACGCACATATGTATTTGAATTAAATTATGACGCTATTATGAGAGTGTCTGTTGGTTATATTAATTATGAACCAATACCTAGATTCCCAGGTGTATCAAGAGATATAGCGTTAGAAGTGAATCATGAAGTTCCTGCTTCAGATTTAATATCTACTATTCATAATAATGGGGAAGACATTTTAAATGATACGTTAGTATTTGATGTATACGAAGGTGAACACTTAGAAGAAGGTAAAAAATCAGTAGCTATTAGATTGAATTATTTAGATACTGAAAATACTCTTACAGACGAACGTGTAACAGCAGTACACGACAAAATTTTAGAAGCCTTACAACAGCAAGGTGCTACAATAAGATAATTAACTAAAAAAGACCTATCCTGAAAATGAAATTTTTAATGAGGATAGGTCTTTGTATATTTAAGTATATTTTTTCTCGATTAAAGCTAGTGCTTTATCTCGATTTTTAAAATGTTTTTTAGATATAGCATCAAGTTGGCTTAAGCCAGATTTTTGAATGATTTTAGCCGCGAATAAGTCAACTTTATTACTTGCACCTTTTGGAACTTCCATTTTAATTTGTTGTGTTATTTGGTTCATATGTTTTACGAAAGCATATCGCGAGATAATACTAGCTGCTGCAATAGCTAGTGATTTTGATTCACCCTTAGTTTCAAATTGAGTTTTTTTAGGAAAAGGTAGTTCGGAAAGTGCATAATGCTGGTATACTTCCCGTTTAGCAAATTGGTCAATCACGATATAATCTAAGTGATCCACGTCAATTTTTTGAACAACATTTTTGATTGCTTCATTATGTAAAACGGCTTTCATTTTTACTTGTGACCAGCCCATCTTCTGACGCTCATTATACTTCACATTATTTAAAGTTAGTAGTGAGTGAGGGATAAAAGTAATGAGCTGTTCAGCTAGTTCAACAATTTTGTCATCTGTTAATTTTTTTGAATCATCCACGCCTAAGGTTTTTAAAACTTGTGCATTTTTCTCTGAGACGTATGCTGCACAGACGGTTAAAGGACCAAAGTAATCACCGCTACCTGCTTCATCACTACCTATGCAATTATATTTATTATATTGAATTGACGACTGTTTAGAGGTAGATGTTTTTGATTGAGAAGATGAAGATATAGCTTGATTAGGTAACATGCGTTGAGCTACTAATTCTGCATTCTTTCCTTGGAACATGACCTTTCCTGAATGATATATATTAATTGTAGTGTTTTGGTATTTAGTTCTTGCTCTCATGCCTTGTGGCAATTGAGTTGTTTCAAATTGAATTTGTGATAATAATTGATCTATTTCACTTTGAGTTAATTTATGAACGACATTTCCCATAATAAGTAACCTCACTTTTAATTTCGTACTCATACATTCTATCAAATTTCATTTTCTATCTCATTGATGAATATAACAATATAACTATTAAATGATTTAACATAATATGATGTCTTAAATTGTTTGATAATAGCTACTTACATAATTTTTTACTCTCATGTATAATGTGTGTTGATAAGTAAAAATTGAAGTTAAATCATATAGCTATTTACTTTCAAGATTAAGAAAAAAATCTTGAAGTCTTAAATTATAGAAAGTTAAAATCATTTAAATATTAGGTCAGGAGCAATTAAACATGAGTGAATTTAAAAATAGAATAAATGTTACGATCAACGATCAACATTTCACAATCATTGGCGATGACAGTCCTGAGCATATTCGTTATGTTGCACATCTTGTAGATGAGAAAATGCAAGAATTAGGTCAAAAATCCGCAGGCTTAGATACTACTCGTAAATCGATTTTAACAGCGGTAAATATTATGCATGAGAAAGTTTTACTAGAAGAAGAAAATCGTCGATTACAACAAGAAATCAATCAATTTAAACAAAGTGAAGATTAGATGGTTGTTGATTTAGTTGTCATTATATTGATTTTCTACTTTATGATGATTGGTTTCCGTAGGGGGACGTGGTTGTCGACACTACATTTCATTTCTTCAATCGTATCATTATGGATTGCATCTCAGTTTTATAAGCCTATAGCGCAAAGGCTGATTGTGTTTGTACCATTTCCTAAAACGGTAGCATATGACACATCTTATGCAATTCATTTTAATCAATTGCAACAACGATTTGAAAATATTGTTGCATTCATTATTTTAGCTACGCTAGCTAAGCTTATTTTGTATCTAATTATTGTTACATTTGATAATATAGTAGCGTATCAGAAACATCAATTAGTTAGTCGAATTATAGGAATTATTCTAGGTTTAATAATGAGCTTAATTGTGATTCAAATTGGACTATATTTTATTTCATTATATCCCGAGCCATTAATTCAAAATCAAATAGCACAATCGTTAATATGTAAAAGGATAATTTTAAATTTACCATACGTATCACAGGTTATTTTAAATTTATAAACTAATTATATAAGGTCAGGACTAGAGCTAACTTTAATGTTGTGTCCTGGTCTTCTTTTTATGGAGAGATGTATATGACTAAAAAAGATGTAATTCAATTGTTAGAAAAAATAGCAACATATATGGAGTTAAAAGGGGAAAACACGTTTAAAGTATCTGCCTATCGAAAAGCAGCTCAAAGTTTGGAAATAGATGAGCGTCCTTTAGATGAAATTGAGGATGTTACCGAGCTTAAGGGTATCGGTAAAGGTGTGGGCGAAGTTATCAACGAATTTAGAAATCAAGGTGAGTCTAGCACGTTACAAGCCCTCCAAGAGGAAGTACCTGAAGGATTAGTCCCTTTATTAAAAATTCAAGGACTAGGTAGTAAGAAAATCGCTAAACTTTATAAAGAACTTCATATTATTGATAAAAAAAGTTTACAAAAAGCTTGTGAAGAAGGTGAAGTCAGTAAACTAAGTGGCTTCGCAAAGAAGACTGAACAGAATATTTTAGAAGCAGTTAAAGCACTAGGAGCCAAAAAAGACAGTTATCCGATTGATCAAATGAGAGGTCTGAATAATGAAATTATTGATTTCATTAAAAAGCTTAAACATGTAGATAATTATTCTTCTGCTGGAAGTTTTAGACGTTATAAAGAAATGAGTAAAGATTTAGACTTCATTATTAGTACGGAACAACCTCTAGAAGTTCAACAGCAATTGCTTGATATTCCTAACAAAGTAAAAGAAATAGCAGTTGGGGATACTAAAGTATCTTTAGAGTTATCTTATGATGATGAGACGATAGGTGTAGACTTTAGATTAATTGAGCCTAAAGCCTTCTACCATACGCTTCAACACTTTACCGGTTCTAAAGACCATAACATCCGTATTCGACAATTAGCTAAAGAACGTAATGAAAAAGTAAGTGAATACGGTATAGAACAAGCTGATGGTACATTACTGCAATTTCAAAGTGAAGAAGAGATTTATCACCATTTTGACGTAAATTGGATTGCACCTGCAATGCGAGAAGATGGCAGTGAATTTGATAAAGATTTAAGCGATATCATTTCTTTAGAGGATATTAATGGTGATATTCATATGCATACAACGTATAGTGATGGTGCTTTTTCAATTAGAGAAATGGTAGAAGCAAATATTGCTAAAGGTTATCAATTTATGGTAATCACAGACCACTCACAAAGTTTGAAAGTTGCAAATGGTTTACAGGTAGAGCGTCTCTTACGACAAAATGAAGAAATCAAAAAGTTAAATGAAGAATATGATGAAATTGATATTTATTCTGGTACAGAAATGGATATATTACCAGATGGTTCACTTGATTATGATGACGAAGTCTTAGCACAACTTGATTATGTGATAGCTGCTATCCATCAAAGTTTCAATCAATCTGAAGAAGAGATTATGAAACGTTTAGAAGTAGCTTGTAAAAATCCATACGTGCGTCATATTGCGCATCCGACGGGTCGAATCATTGGACGACGACCTGGTTATAAACCTAATATAGAAAAATTAATGAAATTAGCTGAAGAAACAAATACGATATTAGAAATTAACGCGAATCCTAAACGTTTAGATTTAAATGCTGAGACTGTACGTAAATATCCTAACGTTAAGTTAACAATTAATACAGATGCACACCATACGAATCATTTAGAGTTTATGAAGTACGGTGTGGCTACGGCTCAAAAAGGTTTTGTAACAAAAAATAGAGTGATCAATGCGTTATCACGAGAAGAGTTTAAATCACTCGTTGAAAATAATATTAAATTAAAGAAATAGAGGGATTGCATGAGACAAAAGACATTAGATGTTTTGGAATTCGACAAGATTAAATCCTTTGTTGCGGATGAAACAATAAGTGATTTAGGTCGTGAAAAAGTAGATGCAATGACACCAGCAACTGAATTTGAAACTGTTGAATTTCAAATCAATGAAACTGATGAAATTTCTCAAATATACAATAAACATCGATTACCAAGTTTAAGTGGTTTAGCTAAGGTATCACCACTTATTCATAGAGCGAATATTGGTGGCGTTCTAAATGTGACTGAATTGAATGTAATTAAACGACTCATTCAAGTTCAAAATCAATTTAAGACGTTTTACAACCAACTCTTAGAAGAAGATGAAGAAGTAAAGTACCCGATATTAGATGAAAAGATGAGTCAGCTTCCGGTACTAACTGATTTATTTCAAGAAATCAAAGATAAATGTGATACTTATGATTTATATGACCATGCAAGTTATGCACTACAAGGTATTAGAAGCAAAATTTCTAGTACTAATCAACGAATACGTCAGAATTTAGATCGTATTGTTAAAAGTCAGAGCAATCAAAAGAAGTTATCTGATGCCATTGTCACAGTTAGAAATGACCGTAACGTAATTCCAGTTAAAGCGGAATATCGTCAAGATTTTAATGGTATTGTGCATGATCAATCAGCCTCTGGACAAACTCTTTATATTGAACCCAGTTCAGTTGTAGAGATGAATAATCAAATCAGTCGTTTGCGTAACGATGAGGCTGTGGAACGCGAACGTATTCTTACTGAATTGACCGGTCAAGTAGCTGTAGAAGCCGATTCCATACTTATAGCTGAATCAGTGATGGGGCAAATTGATTTCTTAATTGCTAAAGCACGTTATGCACGTTCGATTAAGGGAACGAAACCTACTTTTAAGAAAGAGAGAACGGTTTATCTTCCCAACGCGTTTCATCCATTATTAGATAAACAAACCGTCGTTTCAAATACGATTGAATTTATTGATGATGTTGAAACGGTAATTATTACAGGGCCAAATACAGGCGGTAAGACTGTTACTTTAAAGACACTTGGACTTATTATTGTCATGGCACAATCTGGTTTATTAATACCAACGCTTGATGGCAGTCAATTAAGTATTTTCGAAAATGTATACTGCGATATAGGCGATGAACAATCAATTGAACAGTCTTTATCAACTTTCTCATCTCATATGAAGAATATTGTTGAAATCTTACATGAAGCAGATAAAAATAGCTTAATATTATTTGATGAATTGGGCGCAGGGACTGATCCTAGTGAAGGTGCAGCGTTAGCAATGAGTATCCTAGATTACGTTCGCAACCTAGGATCACTTGTTATGGCAACAACACATTACCCAGAGTTAAAAGCATATAGTTATAATCGCGAAGGTGTCATGAATGCTAGTGTGGAGTTCAATGTTGATACGTTAAGCCCAACCTATAAATTGCTCATGGGCGTACCTGGGCGTTCAAACGCATTCGATATTTCTAAAAAGTTGGGACTTAGCCTCAATATCATTAATAAAGCTAAAACAATGATTGGTACAGATGAACAAGAAATTAACTCAATGATAGAATCTTTAGAAAGAAATTCTAAGCGTGTAGATGAACAACGTATTGAACTAGATCGACTTGTTCGTGAAGCCCAAGAAACTCACGATGCCCTTGCGAAGCAATATCAACAATATCAAAACTATGAACAATCATTGATGAATGAAGCAAAAGAAAAAGCGAATCAACGTGTTAAATCTGCGACTAAAGAAGCGGATACAATTCTTAAAGAATTAAGAGACTTACGTGACAACAAAGGTGCAGAAGTTAAAGAACATGAATTAATTGATAAGAAAAAACAACTAGATGACCAATATGAAGCGAAGTCAATTAAACAAAGTGTTCAGAAGAAAAAATACGATAAAATTAACGCTGGTGATGAAGTGAAAGTGCTCTCATATGGTCAAAAAGGTGAGGTGCTTGAACTTGTTGGTGAAGATGAAGCAGTTGTGCAAATGGGTATCATTAAAATGAAATTACCTATTGAAGATTTAGAGAAAACGAAGAAGAAAAAAGAAAAACCAGCTAAAATGGTTACACGTCAAAATAGACAAACGATTAAGACTGAACTTGATTTAAGAGGATATCGTTATGAGGAAGCACTAATAGAATTAGATCAATATCTAGATCAAGCAGTTTTAAGTAATTATGAGCAAGTTTACATTATTCATGGTAAAGGCACAGGCGCGCTTCAAAAAGGTGTTCAACAGCATTTAAAAAAACATAAAAGTGTCAGCAAATTTAGAGGTGGTATGCCTAGTGAAGGTGGATTTGGCGTAACGGTTGCAGAACTCAAATGATTAATGATTGATTAATTCAAGCACTGCATTTGATTTTTTGAGAAAATAACGTACAATAAACCCAGTATTATTAGTTAATAAAATGATGTGATGAAGCAAATGAGATAATCATACTTTAATTGAGCAATAGCAATGCAGTTGTTATTAAAGTCTGTTATAATTTGCTCATCATTTAAAAATTAAGGAGGATTGGCATTTATGGCAATCGTAAAAGTAACTGACTCTGATTTCGATACTAAAATTGAATCTGGCGTTAAATTAGTAGACTTCTGGGCTACTTGGTGCGGACCTTGTAAAATGATCGCTCCAGTACTAGAGGAGTTAGCCGGAGATTATGACGGTAAAGCTGATATTTTAAAATTAGATGTTGATGAAAACCCATCAACTGCTGCAAAATACGAAGTAATGAGTATTCCAACTTTAATCGTGTTTAAAGATGGTCAACCAGTTGATAAAGTTGTAGGTTTCCAACCAAAAGAAAACTTAGCAGAAGTATTAGATAAACATCTATAAGAATTATATGACTTAAGACTGGGGCATTTCATTATGTAAATGCTCCAGCTTTATTTTGTTTATAAATAGTAATTATAAAAATTAAAAGAAAGGAGGAAAAAATTGGAGGACTATCAAAAGAAAATTAAGGAAAAATTGAATGTAGTGCCGTTAGAACCTGGTTGCTATTTAATGAAAGATAGAAATGACCAAGTGATTTATGTAGGTAAAGCAAAAAAATTAAGAAATCGTCTACGTTCTTACTTTACTGGTGCACATGATGCTAAGACGACCCGCCTTGTTAGTGAGATACGAAACTTTGAATTCATTGTGACTTCAAGTGAGACTGAATCTTTATTACTAGAATTAAATTTAATAAAACAATATCAACCGCGTTACAATATTTTACTTAAAGACGACAAAAGTTATCCTTTTATTAAAATCACAAAAGAAAAACATCCAAGACTGATTGTTACACGCACTGTGAAAAAGGGAACTGGAAAATATTTCGGTCCTTATCCTAATGCGTATTCTGCTCAAGAAACAAAGAAATTGTTAGATCGTATTTATCCTTTTAGAAAATGTGATAATATGCCTGATAAACTGTGCTTATACTACCATATAGGCCAATGTATGGGGCCGTGTGTTTATGATGTTGATTTAGATAAATATGCACAAATGACTAAAGAAATTACGGATTTTCTAAATGGTGAAGATAAAACGATTATTCATAATTTAGAGAGTAGAATGACAAAAGCTAGTGAAGATTTAGACTTTGAACAAGCGAAAGAGTATCGTGATATGATTCAACATATTCACAACTTAACGAAAAAACAAAAAATTATGTCTACTGATAATACAATTAGAGATGTCTTTGGATATAACGTTTCTAAGGGGTGGATGTGTGTACAAGTTTTCTTCATTAGACAAGGAAATATGATAAAACGAGATGCAACAATGATACCGATACAACAATCAGAGGAAGAAGAGTTTTATACTTTCATAGGACAATTCTATAGCTTAAATCAACATATCTTACCTAAGGAAGTTCATGTTCCAAAGAACCTTGATAAAGAGATGATTCATTCAGTTGTAGATACAAAGATTGTTCAACCTTCTCGTGGGGCTAAAAAAGAAATGGTTGATTTAGCTAATCATAATGCTGAAGTGCAACTTGAAAATAAATTCGAGTTAATTGCAAGAGATGAATCTAGAACTATTAAAGCTATAGAAGAGTTAGGAAAACGCATGGGAATTCAAACTCCTATTAGAATAGAAGCTTTTGATAATTCCAATATTCAAGGTGTGGATCCTGTTTCTGCAATGGTGACCTTTGTAGATGGTAAACCAGATAAAAAAGGATACCGTAAATATAAAATTAAAACCGTAGAAGGGCCTGATGATTATAAATCGATGAGAGAAGTAGTACGTCGGCGTTATACGCGCGTTTTAAATGAGGGCTTACCCTTACCAGATTTAATTATTGTTGATGGTGGTAAAGGTCATATGAACGGTGTGATGGATGTCCTTGAAAATGAATTAGGCTTAGACATTCCAGTTGCAGGACTTCAAAAGAACGACAAACACCAAACATCTGAATTACTCTATGGAGCAAGTGCTGAAATTGTACCGTTGAAGAAAAACAGCCAAGCATTTTACTTACTCCATAGAATTCAAGATGAGGTACATCGTTTTGCGATAACGTTCCATAGACAAACTCGACAAAAAACAGGACTTAAATCAGTCTTAGACGATATAGATGGTATTGGCGCCAAGAGAAAAACTACACTTTTAAGAACTTTTGGGTCAATTAAGAAAATGAAGGAAGCCAATTTAGATGATTTAAAAGGTGCAGGCCTACCTGAAAAAGTTGCTAAAAACCTACAAAAAGCACTACAAAATAAATAAATTTCAAAAAAATGGGCATGAGAATTATTCTCATGCCCAAAAGTAGTATAAAAAATGTTACAATATGGTTAACAAAAGCTAATTTTTTTAAGGTTGTGTGGAAGCGTTTTCTAAATGAGAAATGTTATCAATTAAGTGTTGGTAACTTCAACTATGAGTCGTCACATCTTTATTAAAGAATTCTTTATAATCACTAGCCTTTTACTTTTTTAAGCCATACTTGTGTGGATTTATTTCTCATTTAATTAAAGTGTTTACACGTACAAGTACCAAATAAAGAAGTAAATGTAAGCTAGTCTTTTATATGGAATTTCAGGGCATATTGCATACAATTTTCTGGGGATTAGCAAATTTAAATATTTGTTTCACAGGGGGGACTCCTTTTGGCTCAATCAAAAAACGAATTTTACCTTAGACGACTACATTCGTTATTAGGTATTATCCCAATTGGTGCATTCTTAATTGTTCACTTATTGGTAAACCATCAAGCAACACAAGGCGCAGAGGCTTTCAATAAAGCATCTGGTTTCATGGAATCATTACCATTCTTAATTGTGGTAGAATTTTTACTTATTTATATTCCATTGCTATACCATGGACTTTTTGGACTACATATCGCATTTACTGCAAAAGAAAACATCGGTCATTATTCTTTATTTAGAAACTGGATGTTTTTCTTCCAACGTGTAAGTGGTATTTTAGCTTTCATTTTCATTGCGATGCACTTATGGCAAACACGCTTACAGAAAGCATTTTTCGGTAAAGCAGTAGATTACGACATGATGCATGAAACGTTAAAAAATCCATTATGGGCAATTTTCTATATCATTTGTATCATTGCGGTAGTATTCCACTTTGCAAATGGTTTATGGTCATTCTGTGTTACGTGGGGCTTTTTACAATCTAAAAAATCTCAACGCGTATTCACTTGGATTTCTTTAATTGTATTCTTAGTGGTTTCTTATATCGGTGTATCAGCTATTATCGCATTTATGTAACAACGATGATTTCAACTTAAGTCTTAGATTTTTAATATCAGGGGAGTGACATTTCTATGGCAGAGAAAAAAGTTATTGTTGTCGGTGGAGGACTTGCCGGTCTGATGTCAACAATTAAAGCGGCAGAACAAGGTGCACATGTAGATTTATTCTCATTAGTACCTGTAAAACGTTCGCACTCTGTTTGTGCCCAGGGGGGCATTAATGGTGCGGTTAATACTAAAGGTGAAGGAGATTCTCCGTGGATTCACTTTGACGACACAGTATATGGGGGAGACTTCTTAGCTAACCAACCACCAGTAAAAGCGATGGCTGAAGCAGCACCAAAAATTATACACTTATTAGACCGTATGGGCGTAATGTTTAGTAGAACAAACGAAGGTTTATTAGACTTCAGACGTTTTGGTGGTACGTTATATCACAGAACTGCATTTGCCGGTGCTACAACAGGACAACAATTATTATACGCTTTAGATGAACAAGTTCGTTCTTATGAAGTAGATGGATTAGTAACTAAATACGAAGGCTGGGAATTCCTAGGTATCGTTAAAGATGATGAAGATGCAGCAAGAGGTATCGTTGCTCAGAATATGACAACATCAGAAATTCAATCATTTGGATCAGATGCAGTTATCATGGCTACAGGTGGTCCTGGTATCATCTTCGGTAAAACAACAAACTCAATGATTAATACAGGATCTGCAGCATCAATTGTTTATCAAGAAGGTGCAATTTATGCTAATGGTGAGTTTATTCAAATCCATCCAACAGCTATTCCTGGAGATGACAAATTACGTCTTATGAGTGAATCAGCTCGTGGGGAAGGTGGACGTATTTGGACATATAAAGATGGTAAACCTTGGTACTTCTTAGAAGAGAAATACCCAGATTATGGTAACTTAGTACCTCGTGATATCGCAACGCGTGAAATTTTTGATGTATGTATTAACCAAAAATTAGGTATAAACGGCGAGAACATGGTATACCTTGATTTATCTCATAAAGATCCACATGAATTAGACGTTAAATTAGGTGGTATCATTGAGATCTATGAAAAATTCACAGGTGATGATCCTCGTAAAGTACCAATGAAAATCTTCCCAGCTGTACACTACTCAATGGGTGGACTATATGTAGACTATGATCAAATGACAAATATCAAAGGTCTATTCGCTGCTGGTGAGTGTGATTTCTCTCAACATGGCGGTAACCGTTTAGGAGCTAATTCTCTATTATCTGCAATTTATGGTGGTACTGTTGCAGGTCCTAACGCAGTGAAATATGTTCAAAACATCGAAACTTCTTATTCAGAGTTAGACGACAGTATTTATGAAAAACGTGTTAAAGAAGAACAAGAACGTTTTGACAAGCTGTTAAATATGCGTGGTACTGAAAATGCTTATAAACTTCACCGTGAGTTAGGTGAAATTATGACAGCTAACGTAACAGTTGTACGTGAAAATGATAAATTATTAGAAACAGATAAGAAAATACAAGAATTGATGAAACGTTATGAAGATATCGATATGGAAGATACACAAACTTGGAGTAACCAAGCCGTATTCTTCACTCGTCAATTATGGAATATGCTAGTATTAGCACGTGTTATTACTATTGGGGCTTACAACCGTAATGAATCTCGTGGTGCACACTACAAACCAGAATTCCCAGATCGTAATGATGATGAATGGTTAAAAACTACAATGGCTCATTATAGAGGTAGAACTGAAAAACCAGAATTTACTTACGAGCCAGTTGATGTAAGTTTAATTCCACCACGTAAACGTGATTACACTAGTAAGTCTAAGGGAGGTAAAAAATAATGGCTGAACAATCAGTAAAAGAAACTCCAGAAACTCAAGGTAATCAACAAACAAAAGAACAGAATCAACAATCTAATCAAAAAACAGTTAAATTAATCATTAAAAGACAGGACAATAACGAATCTAAACCATATGAAGAAACTTTTGAAATTCCTTACAAAGAGAATTTAAATGTTATCGCATGTTTAATGGAGATTAGACGTAACCCTGTTAATGCTAAAGGTGAGAAGACGACTCCAGTCACTTGGGATATGAACTGTCTTGAAGAAGTATGCGGAGCTTGTTCAATGGTTATCAATGGTCGCGCAAGACAATCTTGTTCAGCAATCGTTGACCAATTAGAACAACCTATCCGTTTAGAACCTATGAGTACGTTCCCAGTTATTCGTGACTTACAAGTTGACCGTTCAAGAATGTTCGACAACTTAAAACGAATGAAAGCTTGGATTCCAATTGATGGTACGTACGATTTAGGTCCTGGACCACGTATGCCAGAGAAAAAACGTCAAACAGCTTACGAATTATCTAAATGTATGACATGTGGTGTTTGCTTGGAAGTATGTCCAAATGTAACGCCTAATAACAAATTCGTTGGGGCTCAAGCGATTTCTCAAGTGCGTTTATTCGACTTACATCCAACTGGTTCAATGACTAAAGATGAACGTTTAGATGCTTTAATGAGCACTGGTGGTTTACAAGAATGTGGTAACTCTCAAAACTGTGTGAATGCTTGTCCTAAAGGTATTCCATTGACAACTTCTATTGCAGCTTTAAACAGAGAAACATCATTCCATATGTTTAAATCATTCTTCGGTTCTGACCATAAAGTAGATTAATATCGATTATATTACGACTAAGACGTTAAAGTCTTAGTCGTTTTTTGTTTTAAAAAAATTTCCCATCAATATGAGTGTCTTTTTAAATTAGTATGCTTCTTAGAAATCATTTTCAAAATAGAAAGTAAAACTAGATTCGTAATAATAAACAGTATAAGTCCATTGTGATAAAATAAAGGTTAACTGAAAAAATAAGGATGAAGATATATGAATAAACCTATAGGTGTTATCGACTCAGGTGTGGGAGGTTTAACGGTAGCCAAAGAAATCATGAGACAATTACCAAATGAGACGATATATTATCTTGGTGATATTGGACGATGCCCTTATGGACCTAGACCTGGGGATGAAGTTAAACAGTTTACTACAGAAATTGCTCAAAAATTAATGGAATTTGATATAAAAATGTTAGTCATTGCTTGTAATACAGCAACAGCTGTTGCATTAGAGCATTTACAAACATTGTTGCCTATTCCTGTTATTGGAGTTATTGAACCAGGTGCACGAACTGCGATTATGACGACTAAAAATCAAAATGTTTTAGTATTAGGAACTGAAGGTACAATTAAATCAGAAGCTTATCGTACTCATATTAAAAAGATTAATCCTAACGTCAATGTTTATGGTGTGGCATGTCCAGGTTTTGTACCGTTAGTTGAACAAATGAGATATAATGACCCAACTATCACAAGTATTGTTATTCATCAGACATTAAAACAATGGAGAAACAGTGATGCTGATACTGTAATTTTAGGTTGTACGCATTATCCTCTATTATACAAACCTATTTATGATTATTTTGATGGTGAAAAAACTGTAATTTCTTCAGGATTAGAAACTGCACGTGAAGTAAGTGCGTTATTAACGTTTAGTAATGAACATGCGAGTTATACAGAACATCCAAAACATCGATTCTTTGCGACTGGTGATACCACACATATCAAAAATATTATTGCCGAATGGCTTAAAATGAATGTACAAGTTGAACAAATTACAGTAGGTGAGTAAGAGAAGGGAGTAAGTATAGTTATGTCAGATATTGTCATTGCATCGAATAACAAAGGTAAAATTAATGACTTTAAAGTTATTTTCAAAGAAGATAATGTCATAGGTATTTCTGAACTTTTACCAAATTTCGATGTTGAGGAAACAGGTACTACATTTGAAGAGAATGCTAAATTAAAATCAGAAGCTGCAGCCAAGGTGTTAAATAAGCGTGTGATTGCTGATGATAGTGGACTTGAAGTGTTCGCACTCAAAGGTGAACCAGGTGTCTATTCAGCAAGATATGCAGGACTAGATAAAAGTGATGATGCTAATATTGATAAGCTATTGGCTAATTTAGAGAATGAATCTGATCGACGAGCACAATTTGTTTGTGTGATTAGTATGAGTGCACCAGGTGAAGAAACTAAAACATTTAAAGGCACAGTTTCTGGTGAAATTACTCATGCAAGACAAGGGACTCATGGATTTGGTTATGATCCAATCTTCTTTGTGCCTGATAAAAAGAGAACAATGGCAGAACTTACTGACGAAGAGAAAAGTGAGATAAGTCACAGAGGAAATGCGATTCAATTGTTGAAAGCGTATCTAGAAGGTGGTCAAAATGAGTAAGTGGATTATTATTAGTGATAATCATAATGAATCAGGGATTTTGTATCACGTGTTTGAAAAGCATCAAGATGCTGGTGCCTTTCTACATCTAGGTGATTCGGAGTTTCAATATAATGATACGGAATTAAGTCTATATCATCGTGTTAAAGGCAATTGTGATTTTTATCCTGAATTTCCTGAAGAAGAGATAATTGAAGAAGAGGGTATGAAAGCATTTTACACACATGGACATTTTTACGATGTCAATCGTACGCGTATGAAACTTGCTGAAAAAGCAAAATCTCTATCTTGCCAATTTGCATTTTATGGACATACTCATGTTGCTAAATATGAGAATATTGCTGGAGTACATGTTATTAATCCAGGTAGTATCTCTTAATCACGCAGTAATATAGAAGAAACATTTGCTGAACTTATTATTAATGATACCGGCTCACAGGCTGAACTAAATTTTAGAAATAGAGAAAATAAAATAATAGATACAGTTATGATAAATATTTGAACAGATAAGCATTAGAAAACGATACCTGCCCGTAAAAGGGCAGGTATTTTTTAGATTACGACACTTTAGCATTGTTTAAATACAGTTAGGCACAAGTAATGGAAAATTTTAGCGGATTTAATGATTGTTATGCATTTTCTTTTTAGAAGAGCGGTATTTAAGTAATTAAAAGATAGCGAAATTAAACTACGCATCTTTTGTAATCAATCTAATTAAATTATCCGATTTACGTTAAGGATCTTTATTAACGAAAAATGAGGGATACTACATTTGTAGTATCCCTCATCGTCTTAAAAGTATATTATTAGCGTCCTGGGAGGGATTCGAACCCCCGACCGATGGCTTAGAAGGCCATTGCTCTATCCAGCTGAGCTACCAGGACATTTTTTAACACAAGAATTATTATATCTAAATGGGGGAGTTTTAGCAATAGTTCTCTTATAAAAAATGTTTATATTTTTCACTATAGTAGTGCTTTTTATACTAGAATGTTAATTTATTGTAAAGATGCAAGGAATTTTTAACAATTGAATTGTAAACAATACACTAAGGAATTCCAAACTGTTGTGCAAACGTTTACATTTCACAGTTTAGACCTTTAAATACCGACTTAAGAAAATATAAACAAATTGTGCTAAATCCGCTTTATAGTATAAGTAACAAAACGATAGATAAACAAACAACACAAGTTCATTCATCGTTTTAAATTAATTAACTCACGCATTATCACATTTTACTGAAGGAGTGTTTGTAATGGAAAAATTATTCGACGCAATTAGAAACACAGTCGATGCTGGAATCAACCAAGATTGGACAAAATTAGGAACTAGCATTGTTGACATCGTTGACAATGGTGTAAAAGTTATTTCTAAATTTATTGGTGCATAATTCAGATTATTAATATCGTTTTAATAATAAAGGAGAGATTATAATGCAAAAATTAGCAGAAGCAATCGCAAACACAGTAAAAGCAGGACAAGATCATGATTGGACAAAATTAGGTACAAGCATCGTTGATATCGTAGAAAACGGTGTAAGTGCATTAACTAAAGTATTCGGTGGTTAATTTTCGATAAATAAGAACTTAATTATAAATAAAATAAACTAAAGGAGAGACTATAATGACTAAATTAGCAGAAGCAATCGCAAACGCAGTAAAAGCAGGACAAGACCAAGATTGGGCAAAATTAGGTACAAGCATCGTAGGTATCGCTGAAAATGGAATCAGCTTATTAGGTAAAGTATTCGGATTCTAATTTAATCAAATTACTCATTTTTTAATAAACTACTAAAAGGAGAGATTATAATGCAAAAATTAGCAGAAGCAATCGCAAACACTGTAAAAGCAGGACAAGATCACGATTGGGCAAAATTAGGTACAAGCATTGTTGGTATCGCTGAAAATGGTATTAACGCTATCACTAAAATCTTTGGTGGTTAATTATCGCATTAATGAAATTTTAAATCTAAAATATAAATAAAGGGAGAGATTATAATGCAAAAATTAGCAGAAGCAATTGCAAACACAGTAAAAGCAGGACAAGACCACGACTGGGCAAAATTAGGTACAAGCATCGTAGGAATCGCTGAAAATGGTATCGGTGCATTAAGTAAAATCTTCGGTGGTTAATTAGCGAATTTAATAATATTTAAATCTAAAATATATAAATAAAGGGAGAGATTTTAATGACTAAATTAGCAGAAGCAATCGCAAACACAGTAAAAGCAGGACAAGACCATGACTGGGCAAAATTAGGTACAAGCATCGTAGGAATCGCAGAAAACGGAATCGGTTTATTAGGTAAAGTATTCGGATTCTAATATATGATTAGATGGACCAGGGCAAGCGCTCTGGTCTTTTTTTATTTTCAGATTATTTGTTATTATTAAAAAGTATAAGAAGTTTGTTCATTAAAATTTGAAACGGGGATAAATTGTGACATATAAACATATCTTATTAGATTTCGATGATACAATAGTTGATTTTTACGATGCAGAGGAAAAGGCATTTTATAATATGGCAAAACATTACCGTCATTTTCCGACTAAACAAGATTTCCAACATTTTAGAAAGGTCAATCAAGCACACTGGGAAGCTTTTCAACAAAATGAATTGACGAAAGAACAAGTTTTATCTCATCGATTTATTAATTATTTTAATGATTTTTACATAGAAGTAGATGGTAAAGAAGCGGATGAGATATTTAGAGATGAATTAGCTAAAGCGCCGCTTAAATTTTTCGATCAAACGATTGAAACTATTAACCAGTTGAAAGATAAACATTCATTATATATTGTTACGAATGGTGTGACAATCACGCAACAGCGTCGCATTGCTCAGACGAATTTTAATGATATATTTAATGGAATATTTATTTCAGAGCAGACTGGTTACCAGAAACCTATGCGAGAATTCTTTGATTACATCTTTAATGAGATTGGAAACATTAATAGAGAGGAAACAATTATAGTTGGAGATTCGTTGACCTCAGATGTTATGGGTGGCCTCAATGCTAATATTCAAACATGTTGGTTTAATTACCGTGGAAAAGAAAATAACTCTAACATACAACCTCATTACGAGATTAGTAATTTGTCAGAACTAATTAATATTGTTGAATAGAAAAAAGCCATTAAATGTATTTAGCATACATTTAATGGCTTTTTATATAAAGTTAAGGCTTCCAAATTAATACATCGTGACCTTCAGGGTTTTTAGCTTCTACATCCTCAAAACCATGTTTTAAGAAATAGTCTTTTGAGTTGTTTCTAGCGATGGCTTTGATAGGTTTATTATTTTCTTTAGCAAAATCGATAAGCTTTTTAGCATAGCCACGACCTTGATATTTTTCAAGAACTTCTAATTTCCATAATAAAATGTAATCATCACAATCTGGGAAATAAGTTTCTTCAACTTCGCCTTTGTCGAGTAAAGCCATTCTTGCCGCTAATTTATCTCCTACAAAAATGCCATAAAAAGGTGAATCTGAACTTGCATCGATCATTTGACCTTTTAATTCTTCAACCATATAGAGATCTTTATTGCCGAACTCTCTAAAATCTTCAAAGAGCTCATCAGTTTTATAATTTATCTCTAGATGTTTTACCTCGCTCATATTTTCTCTCCCCTTTAATTTCTTTTCTCTATTATACCTTATTTTAATGTTAACTTTCATTTATTTAAAATTATAGAAAATTCCAGTTTTAAAATGAATATATAAATAAATTTAAGCCGTAAAATTGTCATAAATGAGTATAGTCTTTATACTATATGAGTAATAGTGATACTGAAGGAGTTAAAACATGAAGTGCAATGTAATAAAGTTAAATGAAGATGATCAGTTTATCTCTAAAATAAAAAATGGCGATTCTCAAATTGCGAGGTTTTATGAATATGATGCAAGTTTAAGCGATAGTTTCTCTAAAAGACTTAATACTCCAAATAATGGTAGAGAAGAGCAACTTTCTTCTGTTATAAAATCTTATATGAGTGATTTAGATTTGTCAGAATCACAAATTATGAATATTAAAGATTTAGCTGAGGGAGCTAAAGTAGTAATTGGAGGGCAGCAAGCGGGATTGTTTGGAGGACCTCTCTACACTTTTCATAAAATTTTTTCAATTATTACTCTAAGTAATCAACTGACAAATCAATATAATGAAAAAATTATACCTGTTTTTTGGATTGCTGGAGAAGACCATGATTTTGATGAAGTTAATCATACTTTTGTATTTAATCATAAGAAGGCAACGCTCGATAAGATTAAATATCATACGATGACTCCACCTGAAACTAGTGTTACTCGTTTTACTCCTGATAAAGAAGCTTTGTTGGAGTCGCTTAATCAGTTTTTTAAAGAATTAACAGAGACTTCCCATAGCAATGAAGTGTATCAGTTATGTCGTAACATCATCTTACGCTACGAAAATTGGACTGATATCTTCAAAGGACTTCTACATGAAATTTTCAAAGAATATGGGGTATTATTCCTAGATGCTCAATTCACAGAGTTAAGGAAAATGGAAAAGCCTATTTTCAAAGATATACTAGATAAAAGTGAAAAATTGGATCAAGCTTTTCGAGATACACAATCCAAAATTGAAGCACAAGGATTAAATCCAATGATTCAGACAGACACTAATACTCATTTATTTATTCATGATGAAAATATGAGACAGTTATTAAAATATAAAGATGGCAGATTTATTACTAGTAAATCGGAGAAGTCATATTCAAAAGAAGATTTATTTAACATTATTGAAAATGAGCCCGAGAGAATATCAAATAATGTTGTTACTCGTCCAGTTATGGAAGAGTGGTTATTTAATACTGTTGCATTTATTGGTGGACCAAGCGAAATAAAGTACTGGGCAGAATTAAAAGAAGTGTTTAATTTACTTAATGTTGAAATGCCCATTGTTTTACCTAGACTTAGAATAAGCTATATGTATGATAGAACTAAAAAATTATTGAAACAATATAATCTGAAAACTGAATCTATCATTTCATATGGAGTAGAACAAGATAGACAGAAATTTGTACGTGAAAAAGCCTCTCAAGAATTAATAGATGAAGTAGAGCAAATGAAAGTAAAACAGCAACAACTAACTGAAAGATTGAAATCTCAAGTTGCAGGAAATCATGATAATGAATTATTGATAGAGAAGAATAATGAAATTCACCAAGAACAATATCATTACTTGTTAAAACGCTACTTATTAAATGTAGAGAGAGAAAATGATATTAGTATGCGCCAATTTAGAGAAATTAATGAAGTGCTCCATCCAATGGGTGGATTACAGGAAAGAATTTGGAATCCATTACAAATAATGAATGATTTTGGGAAAAATGTGTTCCATCCCTCCACCTACCCACCACTTCATTACACTTTTGATCATATAATTATAAAACCTTGATATAAAGGCGTTTGAACCCGTTTTATCTTTTTGATAAAACGGGTTTTTTTGTGTTTGAGCAAATAAATTGAACTAATTTTGCATAATTAGTGGAGGATAGTGGGGAGATGTGGTAAATTATAAATAAGGTGAGGTGATAAAAAATGTTCATGGGAGAATACGATCATCAATTAGATACAAAAGGACGTATGATAGTACCGTCCAAGTTTCGTTATGACTTAAATGAACGTTTTATTATCACTAGAGGCCTTGATAAATGCTTATTTGGTTACACACTTGAAGAATGGCAACAAATTGAAGAGAAGATGAAAACCTTACCTATGACTAAAAAAGACGCACGTAAATTTATGCGTATGTTCTTCTCTGGTGCTGTAGAAGTAGAATTAGATAAGCAAGGGCGTATCAACATACCTCAGAATTTGAGGAAATACGCTAATTTGACCAAAGAATGTACAGTAATAGGTGTGTCTAATCGTATTGAGATTTGGGACAGAGAAACTTGGAATGACTTCTATGAAGAATCAGAAGATAGTTTCGAAGATATTGCTGAAGATTTGATAGATTTTGATTTTTAAATGGAGGTATTCAAGTGTTTCATCACGTCAGCGTCATGTTAAACGAAACCATTGATTATTTAAATATTAAAGAAGATGGTGTGTATGTTGACTGTACGCTTGGTGGTGCAGGTCACGCCCTTTATTTACTTAATCAATTAAATGATGAAGGTAGACTTATTGCGATTGATCAAGATTTAACAGCCTTAGAAAATGCAAAAGTTGTTTTGAAAGAACACTTACATAAAGTCACTTTTGTTCATAACAACTTTCGAGAATTAACGAATATTTTAAAAGATTTAAACATTGAAAAAGTAGACGGCATCTATTACGACCTCGGTGTTTCGAGTCCGCAATTGGATGTCCCTGAAAGAGGATTTAGTTATCATCACGATGCGAAATTAGACATGCGGATGGATCAAACTCAATCATTATCTGCTTATGAGGTAGTGAATGAATGGTCTTATGAAGCATTGGTAAAGATTTTTTATCGTTACGGTGAAGAAAAGTTTTCAAAACAAATTGCAAGAAGAATAGAAGCTCATCGAGAACAACATCCAATAGAAACGACTTTACAACTCGTTGACATCATCAAAGAAGGTATACCTGCCAAGGCGAGACGTAAAGGGGGACATCCTGCTAAAAGAGTTTTTCAAGCAATTCGAATAGCTGTAAACGATGAATTATCCGCGTTTGAAGATTCAATTGAACAAGCAATTGAGAGTGTAAATGTTAATGGAAGGATTTCGGTCATCACGTTCCATTCTTTGGAGGACCGCTTATGTAAGCAAATTTTCCAAGAATATGAGAAAGGACCAGAAGTTCCGAGAGGGATACCAATTATTCCTGAAGGTTACTCGCCGAAATTAAAACGTGTAAATCGCAAACCGATAACTGCTACTGAAGAAGATTTAGACGAAAACAATCGTGCGCGTAGTGCAAAACTACGTGTTGCAGAAATTTTAAAATAAGGAGTAATTGAAATGGCTGTAGAAAAAATTTATCAACCTTATGATGAAGCAACTCAAACCAGTATTCCACAAAGACAACCGCAATCTCGTCCAGAAAAACAGACTGTTAAAAGAAAAGTAGTCGTACAATTAACTAGATTTGAAAAAGTTTTATACATAACGCTTATTACAGTAATTGCCATGATTAGTATTTATATGCTATCTTTAAAAATGGATGCGTATGATACGCGGGGAAAAATTGCAGATTTAGATCAAAAAATAGAAAAACAATCTAGTGAAAACAGCGCATTAAAGTCTGAAATCAAGAAAAATTCTTCATATGAACGCATTTACGATAAGGCTAAAAAACAAGGTATGAGCCTACAGAACGATAATGTAAAGGTAGTGCGTAGTAATGGCGAAGCGAAAAATTAAAATTAAAAAAAATAAAATAGGGGCAGTCCTTCTAGTTGGTTTATTCGGACTGCTCTTTTTTATATTGGTTTTAAGGTTCTCATATATTATGGTAACTGGTCATTCAAATGGTCAGAATCTTGTGATGAAGGCAAATGAAAAATACTTAGTAAAAAATTCTGAGCAACCAGAGCGTGGTAAAATTTATGATCGCAATGGGAAGGTTCTTGCAGAAGATGTTGAAAGGTATAAAGTTGTTGCAGTTGTCGATAAAAAGGCAAGTCAAAACAGTAAAAAGCCACGTCACGTAGTAGATAAGAAGAAAACAGCTAAACAATTATCTAAAGTTATAGATATGAAAGCTTCTGATATTGAAAAACGACTCAATCAAAAGAAAGCTTTCCAAGTTGAGTTTGGTCAAAAAGGAACTAACTTAACTTATCAAGATAAAGAAAAAATTGAAAAAATGAATTTATCTGGGGTTTCATTATATCCTGAGACAGAACGTTTCTATCCTAATGGAAACTTTGCCTCTCATTTAATTGGTATGGCTCAAAAAGACCCTGACACAGGACAACTTAATGGTGCTTTAGGTGTTGAAAAAATCTTTAATAGCTACTTAAATGGAACGCAAGGTACGCTTAAATATATCCAGGATATTTGGGGTTATATTGCTCCTAATACTAAAAAAGAACAAACTCCTAAACGAGGAGACGATGTTCATTTAACGCTTGATTCTAATATTCAAGTCTTTGTTGAAGAAGCGTTAGATGGCATGGTAGAGAAATATGCGCCTAAAGATTTATTTGCAGTTGTAATGGACGCTAAAACAGGTGAAATACTCGCTTATAGTCAACGACCTACCTTTAACCCTGAAACAGGTAAGGATTTTGGTAAAAAGTGGGCTAACGATTTATACCAAAATACGTATGAACCAGGTTCTACGTTTAAGTCTTATGGATTAGCTGCTGCTATCCAAGAAGGTAAATTTAAACCTAATGAAAAATATAAATCTGGACACAGAGACATTATGGGTTCTGAGATCTCAGATTGGAATAAAGAAGGTTGGGGCAATATACCTATGACTCTAGGCTTCACCTATTCATCTAACACGCTAATGATGCATTTACAAGATTTAGTTGGAGCAGATAAGATGAAGTCATGGTATGAACGTTTTGGCTTTGGTAAGAAAACAGATGGAATGTTTGATGGAGAAGCATCAGGCCACGTAGCTTGGGCTAATGAATTACAACAAAAAACATCTGCGTTTGGACAATCTACGACTGTTACACCTGTACAGATGATTCAAGCACAATCAGCATTTTTCAATAAAGGTAATATGTTAAAACCTTGGTTTGTAAATAGCATTGATAATCCTGTCACTAAGAAAAACTTCTATAGTGGTAAAAAAGAGTACGCAGGAAAACCAATTTCAAAAGATACTGCTGATAAAGTTGAAAAAGAGTTAGACAAAGTTGTAAATAGTAAACAAAGTCATGCGATGAACTATCGCGTTAAAGGTTACGACATCGAAGGTAAAACTGGTACCGCTCAAGTAGCAGATTCAAATGGTGGCGGATATGTTAAAGGTGAAAATCCTTACTTTGTAAGCTTTATAGGTGACGCGCCGAAGAAAAATCCTAAAGTCATCGTTTACGCGGGTATGAGTTTAGCTCAGAAAAATGATGAAGAAGCTTACGAGATGGGTGTAAGTAAAGCATTTAAACCTATTATGGAAAACACACTCAAGTATCTCAATGTAGGTAAATCAAGTGATTCTGCATCTAAAGCTGATTACAGTAAGGTACCTAACGTTGAAGGTCAAGAAACACAAAAAGCAGAAGATAGTATGAATGCTCAGTCGCTCAAACCAGTTATTATAGGTAGTGGTAAGCAAATTAAATCTCAATCTGTCAAAGCAGGGACTAAGATTTTACCTCATAGTAAAGTAATGTTACTTACAGATGGTGATATCACTATGCCGGATATGACAGGTTGGACAAAAGAAGATGTACTCGCATTTGAAGACTTAACACATATTAAAGTTTCCACTAAAGGTAATGGTTTTGTAACTAACCAAAGTATTACTAAAGGCCAAGCGTTGAAAAACAAAGATAAAGTAGAAGTGACACTATCTGCTGATAAAACTGATGATAGTGAAGATGATTCAAATGCAACAGAAGCTAGTAAAAATTCGAAAGATGAAAGTAAGTCTAAAGATAAAAACTCTAAACAAGATTCAAGCTCATCTTCTAAATCAGAATCAAAGGATAGTTCAAGTTCTGACTCTAAAAAAGACTCCAATAGCAATTCAAAAAATAATTCAAGTTCCAGCGATGACAGCTGATTGAACTAAGCAGACAACAGAGGTTGGGATGATCATTTTAGGGATTAACTAAGAGATGGTCCCAACCTCATTTATTTATGTTTAAAGATTTATATGAAAATAAACCGAAAACTGATAAACTATTAAAGGTTATTTACAATTAACGAATATATTAGAAAGTGAAGAAAAGGAGATTCATATGTTATTTATATATGCGATCATCGCACTACTCATAACATTTATATTAGTACCAGTGCTCATTCCTACGTTAAAAAGAATGAAATTTGGCCAAAGCATTAGAGAAGAAGGGCCTCAAAGCCACATGAAAAAAACAGGAACACCAACTATGGGTGGACTCACGTTTTTAATAAGTATTATTATTACATCTATTATTGCAATCATATTTGTCGATAAATCAAATCCTATTATTTTATTATTATTAGTTACTATTGGATTTGGACTAATTGGATTTATTGATGATTATATTATAGTAGTTAAGAAAAACAACCAAGGTTTAACGAGTAAACAAAAATTCTTAGCTCAAATTTTAATTGCAGTTATATTCTTTGTGCTAGGTGATGTTTTTCATTTAGTTAATTTCACTACAAATTTACATATTCCGTTTACTCATTTTGATTTACCACTCTCCTTCGCGTATGTAATATTCATAATCTTTTGGCAGGTTGGTTTCTCAAATGCGGTAAACTTAACTGATGGACTGGATGGCTTAGCTACAGGATTATCTATCATTGGATTTGCTATCTATGCAATAATGAGCTTTATATTAGATTCCCCAGCAATCGGTACGTTCTGTGTCATTATGGTGTTTGCATTAATAGGCTTTTTACCTTATAACCTAAACCCTGCAAAAGTATTTATGGGTGACACAGGTAGTCTTGCATTAGGAGGAATATTCGCTACAATCTCAATTATGTTAAATCAGGAATTGTCGCTTTTCTTTGTAGGATTAGTTTTCGTTATTGAAACATTATCAGTTATGATGCAAGTAGCGTCTTATAAATTAACTAAGAAACGTATATTTAAAATGAGTCCTATTCACCATCATTTTGAATTAAGTGGATGGGGAGAATGGAAAGTAGTAACTGTATTCTGGACAGTAGGTTTAATTTCAGGATTAATAGGCTTATGGATTGGAGTGCATTAGAGTGCTGAATTACACAGGATTAGAAAATAAAAATGTTCTAGTAGTTGGCTTAGCTAAAAGTGGTTATGAAGCTGCAAAATTATTAGCTAAATTGGGTGCAAACGTCAAAGTGAATGATGGAAAGGACCTTTCCCAAGACGCACATGCAAAAGATCTTGAATCAATGGGGATAGAGGTAATAAGTGGTGAACATCCTCTTTCGCTACTTGATAATAATCCTATTATCGTCAAAAATCCGGGTATCCCTTATACTGTTTCAATTATTGATGAGGCAGTTCGCAGAGGTTTAAAAATCTTAACCGAGGTCGAATTAAGTTACCTTATTTCTGAGGCACCTATTATAGGTGTGACTGGCACAAATGGTAAGACGACTGTGACATCTCTAATAGGGGATATGTTTAAAAAAAGTGTCTTAACAGGTCGACTATCAGGAAACATAGGTTATGTTGCTTCTAAAGTAGCTCAAGAAGTTAAAGCTGATGAATATTTGATTACAGAACTTTCATCTTTCCAATTATTAGGTATTGATGAATACAAACCTCACATAGCAATCATTACAAACATATATTCAGCACATCTAGATTATCATGAGTCTTTAGAAAATTATCAAAATGCGAAAAAACAAATTTATAAAAATCAAACTGAAGATGATTATCTCATTTGTAACTATCATCAAAGACATTTAATTGAAACAGAGAATTTAAAATCAAAAACACTTTATTTTTCAACACAACAAGAAGTTAATGGAATATATATTAAAGACGGATTTATCGTATTTAATGGCGTTCGTATCATAAATGTTAAAGATTTAGTTTTACCAGGCGAACACAACTTAGAAAACATTTTGGCTGCAGTATTAGCTGCTATTTTGGCAGGCGTACCAGTTAAAGCCATCGTAGATAGTCTGACAACTTTCTCAGGAATTGATCATAGACTGCAATACATTGGTACTCACCGTACGAATAAATATTATAATGATTCCAAAGCAACTAATACTTTAGCTACACAATTCGCTTTAAATTCATTCACACAACCGATTATTTGGTTATGTGGTGGTTTAGATAGAGGCAATGACTTTGATGAACTTATACCTTATATGAATAATGTCCGTGTAATGATTGTTTTTGGAGAAACACAAGAAAAATTTGCTAAACTAGGTAATAGCCAAGGTAAATATGTAATTAGAGCAACGAACGTTGAAGATGCAGTTGATAAAATTCAAGACATTATCGAACCTAATGATGTGGTGTTACTTTCACCAGCTTGTGCAAGTTGGGATCAATATAAAACATTTGAAGAACGTGGTGAGAAATTTATCGAGAGATTCCGAGCACACTTGCCATCTTATTAAGGAGTGTGAATGCTCATGGATGAAAATAATAAAAACAAAAATGATAAAGTTTCGCGCATTGAAGATTTTACTACATCTAAGAAAGACAATAATGATAAAGATGATGTGAGTCTTTTTAGAAGAAATAAAGATTTTCGTAATAGAAAAAGAAAACGTTTCGGTGACAGAGTTAATAACGATGAATATTCGAATGAGGAAACACAAGAAAATGATGTTTTCGAGAATGATTCTCCAGAGACGGAAAGTACTAATGAAGATAAAAAGACTCAATCTGAAAATGAACATAATAAAGATAGTCTAAATCACGGTGATGAAGCAATACAACATCATAAAGACTCTCAAACAGAGATTAATGAAGACGATACAAATGAAGACATCGAAGATATAAAAGAACAATCTCTATCGGATAGCAAAAGTGATGCTTCTGAATCTAGTAAAGATGAGAGTGGTAAGGCGAATAAAAACGTTCATGAAGAGAAAAGTGATAAAAAAGGTTTTATAAATAAGATGCCTTTTATTAATAATAATAGTGATCACAACACAGAAAAAGATAAAAATGAACAACAGAAACCTTTAACATTAGAAGAAAAAAGAGCGTTACGCCGAAAAAGACAAAAAAGAATACAGTATATCATTATTACTGTATTAGTATTATTGATTGTTATATTCTTACTTTATATGTTCACTCCTTTAAGCAAGATTTCTAATGTGAATATTAAAGGAAATAATAATGTTAGTAAAAGTAAAATCAATAAAGAGTTAAATGTTACATCTCATTCAAGAATGTACACATTTAGTAAGAGGAAAGCAATTAACAATTTGAAGAAGAATCCTTTGATCAAGGATGTTGAAATTCATAAACAATTGCCTAACACCATAAATGTAAAAGTAACTGAGTACCAAGTTGTTGGTTTAGAAAAAAATAAAGACAGTTACGTTCCAATTATAGAAGATGGCAAAGAATTAAAAGATTACAGTGATGATGTTTCACATGACGGACCAATTATCGATGGTTTTAAAGGAAATAAAAAAACAAGAATCATTCAAGCTTTATCTGAAATGTCACCTGAAGTAAGAAGTTTAATTGCTGAAGTTAGTTATGCTCCAGAGAAGAACAAACAAAATAGAATTGAAATCTTCACTAAAGATGACATGCAAGTTGTCGGAGATATTACTACAATAGCCGATAAAATGAAATATTACCCGCAAATGTCACAATCGTTAAGTAGAGATGATTCAGGTAATCTTAAGACTGATGGGTATATTGATTTATCAGTGGGTGCTTCATTCATACCTTATAGTGGAGCAACAGGTGCTGAGTCTGAATCCGACCAGAATGTAACAAAATCTACACAACAAGAAAGTGAAGCTAAAGAAGAACTTCAAAGTGTTTTAAATAAAATTAATAATCAATCAAAAGATAATAATTAAAAAATTTCGTTAATACTATGTGTTTATAGTTCACAAGCTATTCAACGTATTGTAAACTAAACATAGTGTATTTTAATAGTAATTTGTCAGGAGGTGCCTATCTATGGAGGAACATTACTATGTAAGTATAGATATAGGTTCATCAAGTGTAAAAACGATAGTAGGCGAAAAATTTCACAATGGAATAAATGTGATAGGTACAGGACAAACCTACACTAGCGGTATCAAGAATGGTCTTATTGATGATTTTGATATTGCGAGACAAGCAATCAAAGATACAATTAAGAAGGCTTCAATTGCCTCTGGTGTAGATATAAAAGAAGTATTCTTAAAGTTACCTATCATTGGTACCGAAGTATACGATGAATCAAATGAAATTGAATTTTATGAAGATACTGAAATTAATGGAACACACATTGAATCAGTTTTAGACGGAATTCGTGATAAGAATGATGTAACAGAAACAGAAGTGATTAATGTCTTTCCTATTCGATTCGTAGTTGATAAAGACAATGAAGTTTCTGACCCTAAAGAATTAATTGCTAGACATTCATTGAAAGTTGATGCAGGCGTTATAGCTATACAAAAATCTATTTTAATTAATATGATTAAATGTGTTGAAGCATGTGGCGTAGATGTATTAGATGTTTACTCTGATGCATACAATTATGGTTCAATTTTAACCGCTACAGAAAAAGAATTAGGCGCTTGTGTCATTGATATTGGCGAAGATTTAACTCAAATTGCTTTTTATGAGCGTGGAGAGTTAGTAGACGCTGATTCAATTGAAATGGCTGGTCGTGATATTACAGATGATATTGCACAAGGCTTAAATACTACATATGATACTGCTGAGAAGATTAAGCATCAATATGGACATGCTTTCTATGATTCAGCTTCAGAACAAGATGTATTCTCAGTAGATCAAATTGATAGTGAAGAACATGTTCAATATACTCAAAAAGATTTAAGCGATTTTATCGAACAACGTGTAGAGGATATATTCTTTGAAGTGTTCGATGTGTTACAAGAACTTGGACTTACTAAAGTGAATGGCGGATTTATTGTAACAGGTGGTTCTGCTAACTTACTTGGTGTAAAAGAATTACTGCAAGACATGGTAAGTGAGAAAGTAAGAATTCATACTCCATCTCAAATGGGTATTAGAAAACCTGAGTTCTCTTCTGCTATTTCGACAATTTCTAGTAGTATCGCTTTTGACGAGTTATTAGATTATGTTACAATTAGTTATCAAGATAATGAAGGATTTGAAGAGGAAGTTATCGAATCTGAAGATAAAGATAACGAATCTAAATCGAGCGGTTTTGATTGGTTTAAACGTAAATCAAACAAAAAAGAGAATCATGAGGAAGAACCTGAATCACCTCGTGAGGAAACATATGAAGACCGCAGAGAACATCACGAAGATGATTATCATCAATCAGAAGGTAAGGACAAAGAAGAAGGTAAATTTAAAAAACTAATGAAATCTCTATTTGAATGATTATTGGCCATTAAGACTAGGAGGAAATTTAAATGTTAGAATTTGAACAAGGATTTAATCATTTAGCTACATTGAAAGTCATCGGTGTAGGTGGCGGCGGTAACAACGCTGTTAATCGTATGATTGACCACGGCATGAATAACGTTGAGTTTATCGCTATCAATACAGATGGACAAGCGCTTAACTTATCTAAAGCGGAATCAAAAATCCAAATTGGTGAAAAGTTAACGCGAGGTCTTGGTGCAGGTGCAAATCCTGAAATTGGTAAAAAAGCTGCTGAAGAATCTCGTGAACAAATCGAAGATGCTATCCAAGGTGCAGATATGGTATTCGTTACTGCTGGTATGGGTGGCGGTACTGGTACAGGAGCTGCTCCAGTAGTTGCTAAAATCGCTAAAGAAATGGGCGCTTTAACAGTAGGCGTTGTAACTCGCCCATTCGGTTTTGAGGGACGTAAACGTCAAACTCAAGCTGCCGCTGGCGTTGAAGCAATGAAAGCTGCAGTTGATACATTAATTGTTATTCCTAATGATCGTTTATTAGATATCGTAGACAAATCTACACCTATGATGGAAGCATTCAAGGAAGCAGATAATGTGTTACGTCAAGGTGTACAAGGTATCTCAGATTTAATCGCTGTATCAGGTGAGGTAAACTTAGACTTTGCCGACGTTAAAACTATTATGTCTAACCAAGGTTCAGCATTAATGGGTATCGGTGTATCTTCTGGTGAAAATAGAGCGGTTGAAGCTGCTAAAAAAGCTATTTCATCACCATTATTAGAAACTTCAATTGTTGGTGCTCAAGGCGTACTTATGAACATTACTGGTGGAGAATCACTCTCACTATTTGAAGCTCAAGAAGCTGCTGATATTGTTCAAGATGCGGCTGACGAAGATGTAAACATGATCTTCGGTACAGTAATTAATCCTGAACTTCAAGACGAAATTGTTGTTACAGTGATTGCTACAGGTTTCGAAGATAAACCGTCATCTCAAGGTCGTAAAGCTACAAGTACTGGTTTCGGTTCAAGTGTTAATAGTAATTCTTCTAACCAAAGTCATGCTGCTCCTAAAGAAGACTCATTTGCTACAAACACTTCAACTAGCTCTCAATCTTCAGAAGGCGTAAGCGAAAGAAGTCACTCTACAAAAGATGACGACATTCCTAGCTTTATTAGAAATAGAGAAGAAAGACGTTCTAGAAGAACAAGACGCTAATTATATATGATAATTTAGATAAAAAGCCATCAGAGTTTGTACTGATGGCTTTTTAAATTACAGTTTATGAATTACATAATATTACTTATTAATTTTCATGACACCAATATTAAGTATATATTTAAATTATTTATTCTTGTAACTTGTAGTTTAAATGGTAGAAAGTATGATATATAATAGTTTTATAATATACTTAATTGTCATGAATTATAATAATTGCTTTTAAACATTCTCAAATGGTGGTGAAACATAATGACTGAAAAGTTTATAAAGAAAGAACATTATTTAGATTATGATGTAAAACCTACTCATAGTATTAAGCTTGGTTTCACAACTAGAGAGAATGGACTGAGTCATTATCCAAAACACGCTTTTAACATGGCTAGATACGTGGATGATAATCAAGCTAATATTACTCAACATCAGGAAATTCTTGCAAATGAAATAGGCTTCGATAGAAATAATTGGGTTTTCCCAATTCAGACACATGGAAATAAAGTCACAGAAATTACTAAAGAACATCGAGGTATGAATATTGAAGAATTAACTGATGACTTATATGGGTTAGATGGCATTTTTACTTATGATTCCAATATATTATTAACCATGTGTTATGCTGATTGTGTTCCTGTTTACTTTTATAGTGAGAAGCATGGTTATGTGGGCCTTGCCCATGCTGGATGGCGTGGTACCTATGGTGAGATCGTAAAAGAAATGGTTAGAAAAATTGACTTTGATTTAAATGATTTACAAGTGGTTATTGGACCAGCAACATCTAATTCCTATGAAATCAATGATGATATCAAAGGTAAATTTGAAACATTAACAATTGACTCATCTAAATATATTGACTCGCGTGCAGCAAACAAACATGGTATTGATTTAAAAAAAGCCAATGCTTTATTACTTGAAGAAGTAGGCGTCCCATCAGATAATATCTATATTACTGAGTATGCTACTTCTGAAAATTTAGACTTATTTTTCTCTTATAGAATTGAAAAAGGTCAGACTGGACGTATGTTAGCATTTATAGGACGCAAGTAAAGTGAGGAGGAACGTTAGTGAGTGTAAAACAAAATTTAAAACAAATTGAACAAGAAATAAGTGAACATTTAGAAAAAAGTTCTAATTCAGCACACCCTCACGTGATTGCAGTGACAAAGTATGTTACAATAGAGCGAGCTAAAGAAGCTTATGAAGCAGGTATTAGGCACTTTGGCGAAAATAGATTAGAAGGCTTCAAAGAGAAAAAAGCAGCATTACCTGATGATGTTGTTTTTCACTTTATTGGTTCTTTGCAATCTAGAAAAGTTAAAGAAGTAATTAACGAAGTTGACTATTTTCACGCTTTAGATCGCCTGAGTTTAGCTAAGGAGATTAATAAGAGAGCAGACCATGTTGTATCTTGTTTTTTACAAGTTAATGTTTCTGGGGAAGAATCTAAACATGGTATAGCATTAGACGAAGTTAATGAATTTTTAAATGAACTAAAAGCTTATGAAAACATCAAAGTAATTGGTTTAATGACAATGGCACCTCTAACTGATGATAGTGCGTACATAAAATCAATTTTCAATGATTTAAAACATAAAAAAGAAGAAATTCAACAATTCAATTTAGAACATGCACCTTGCACAGAATTATCTATGGGAATGAGTAATGACTATCAGATAGCAGTTGAAGAAGGTGCAACCTTTGTCAGAATTGGGACTAAACTTGTAGGAGAAGAGGAGTGAGCCCCTTGGCTTTAAAGGATTTATTTAATGGATTTTTTGTAGTAGAAGATGAAGAAGAAGTTGAAGCACCAGAAGAACGTGAAACATCTCAGACACGTGAGCGTGCTCAAGAACGTGATGTTGAATCACGAAATGAAAACAATGTACCATCAACGCAATCACAAAACAATGTAAACAAACAAAATGCAATCAAATCTGTGCCTCAAAAGAGCACAACAAGAAAAAGTGCAACTTCTGAAGAAAGGAATTATCGTATGAATAATAATTCAAAGAGTAATTCTCGTAATGTTGTAACTATGAATCAATCATCACAAAATTATGCGACACAAGAAAGCTCTAAAATGTGCTTATTTGAACCACGTGTGTTTTCTGATACACAAGATATTGCGGATGAATTGAAAAATAGACGTGCTACTTTAGTGAACTTACAACGCATTGATAAAGTATCTGCTAAACGTATTATTGACTTCTTAAGTGGAACAGTATATGCAATTGGTGGAGATATTCAGCGTGTAGGAACTGATATATTCTTATGTACACCTGATAACGTAGAAGTTGCTGGAAGCATAACTGATCATATCGAAAACATGGAGCAACATTACGAATAAGGAGTCTAATTATGGATATCGGTCTACTTAGTACTATATTCCGATTTATATTATTTTTGGTTCAAATTTATTATATAGGAATGATTATTTATTTCTTCACGTCTTGGGTTCCAAGCATTAGAGAATCTAAAGTGGGGGAATTTCTTGGTAAAATTTATGAACCTTTTTTAGAACCATTTAGGAAAATCATTCCTCCCATTGGCATCATAGATATTTCTTCTATAGCAGCTATTATAGTATTAGTATTATTTCAAAGAGGTTTAGTTACAATTTTTAATATCATACTTACACATTTATCATAAAAATGAAGTAGTTTGAATTTTATATGAGTATTTTAAGCGAGGCAAAGTATTAATTGAACTTTGACCTCGTTTTTGTCATGTGAAATTAAGTTATCTTAATTGAATGTTGTGAAAATAAAATGTTAGGAGTGTCTCACATCGATATATATCAACATTTTAGAAGAGAAGAACAAGAATTGATAGATCAATTAATAGATAAGTGTAATCAAGCTGAAAATCACTATGCGCCTGTGCTCACTGCTTTTTTAGATCCGAGAGGTCAATACATCTTAGAAGTCATCGTGGGGAGTTATGAAATGTTAAAAGTCGACTTTTATGGGGGTCCCTACGCTGAGAGAAAACGTGCTATCGTAGCTCCATCATATTATGAAGCACAAGTGGAAGATTTTGAGCTGTCACTATTACGAATCGATTATCCTGAGAAATTCGTTTCAATCCAACATCAACATGTGTTAGGCACCTTAATGTCTTTAGGTATTGAGAGAGAACAATTGGGGGATATTATAGTTGCAGGTGATATACAATTTGTTTTGACAGAGCGTTTGGAATCTTATATTATGCTTGAATTAAATAGGATTAAAGGTGCCACAGTTAAACTTAATTCTATTCCTATAAAAGATATGATACAATCAAAAGAGAATTGGAAAATTCAAAGCACGACTGTTAGTGCAATGAGATTGGACGTTGTATTAAAAGACATGATTCATAAATCTCGTAATATAGCAAAGCAATTAATAGAAAAGAAAAGAGTCAAAGTGAATCATACTATAATTGATACACCTGACTTTCAATTAGAACAAAATGATCTACTTTCTATCCAAGGATTTGGCAGAGCTCGAATCACTCAAATTGGAGGAAGAACTAAAAAAGATAAACTACACATTACCTATCAGACATTATTTAAATAGTGATGAATTAAGGAGGATATATCATGCCTTTCACACCAAGTGAGATTAAAAATAAAGAGTTTAGTCGAGTGAAGAATGGTTTAGAACCCACTGAGGTTGCTAATTATTTAGATCAATTAAGCACTGAGATTGAACGACTTAAAGAAGATAAAAAGCAACTTGAAAAAGTAGTTGAAGATAGAGACACTAATATCAAATCTTATCAAGATGTGCATCAATCTGTAAGTGATGCTTTAATTCAAGCTCAAAAAGTTGGAGAAGAAACAAAATTAGCTGCTAATAAAGATGCCGAAGCTACACTTGCTAAAGCTCAAGTTCAAGCTGATAAAATTGTAAATGATGCGATTGAAAAAGCACGTCGTTTATCATTCCAAACTGAAGACATGAAACGTCAATCTAAAGTGTTTAGATCTCGTTTCCGTATGTTGGTAGAAGCTCAATTAGATTTACTTAAAAGTGAAGATTGGGATTACTTATTAAATTATGATTTAGATGCTGAACAAGTGACTTTAGAAGATATTCATCACTTAAATGATAATGATCTTACACCAGAAGAACGCGCTATGAAGGAAAGCCAATCTCAAGCAGAGAATAATAGTGGAACAACTTCTACTTCTGAATCTTCACGTACGTCTAATAATCAATCAGAGACTTCTACAACTCATAGTAATTTATAAGTATTCTATTGATAAATGATTAATAGATGGAGACGCAATTGAAGAATTTTAAACTTGTAAATGTATTTATGTTAAAAATACATTTTCTTAATGACAATTTATTGATATGATATAAAAAGACAGACGCGTAAGAAACACTAAACATTTTCCAGCGAGTTAGGAATGGTGAGAGCCTAACATATCGTTTGTTTCTTATATCACTGGCTTTTATTTTAATATGTTTATGAGAGAACTCTAAGTTGAGTTAAATAGGGTGGTACCGCGGTTTAGCCGTCCCTTTTAATTGAACTTAGAGTTCTTTTTATCATTAGAAGGAGTGAACAGTATGAATTTTAAAGATACTTTATTAATGCCCAAAACTGACTTTCCTATGAGAGGCGGTTTACCTAATAAAGAGCCTCAAATTCAAGAAAAATGGGACGCAGAAGATCAATATAAAAAAGCATTAGAAAAAAATAAAGGTAATCAATCTTATATCTTGCATGATGGTCCACCGTATGCAAATGGTAGTTTACATATGGGACATGCACTTAATAAAATTATTAAGGATTTTATCGTCCGTTATAAAACAATGCAAGGATTCTATGCACCATATGTTCCAGGCTGGGATACGCATGGTTTACCAATTGAACAGGCTTTAACTAAAAAAGGCGTAGACCGTAAAAAAATGTCAATTGCTGAATTTAGAGAAAAGTGTAAAGAATTTGCACTTAAGCAAGTAGATATTCAGAAGAAGGATTTCAAACGTCTAGGTGTTCGTGGTGACTTTGATAATCCTTATATTACACTTACGCCTGAATATGAAGCAGCACAAATTCGTTTATTTGGTGAAATGGCAGACAAAGGTTTAATTTATAAAGGTAAGAAACCAGTTTATTGGTCACCTTCAAGTGAATCTTCATTAGCTGAAGCGGAAATTGAATACCATGATAAACGTTCTGCCTCTATTTATGTAGCATTTAACGTTAAAGACGATAAAGGAGTCGTTGATTCAGATGCTAAGTTTATTATCTGGACTACAACACCTTGGACAATTCCTTCAAACGTAGCTATCACTGTTCATCCAGAACTTAAGTATGGCCAATACAATGTAGAAGGACAGAAATTTATTGTTGCTCAAGCCTTATCTGAGACTGTAGCTGATGCTTTAGGTTGGGATAAAGAAACAATACAACTTGAAAAAGAATTTACGGGTAAAGAGTTAGAATATGTTGAAGCGCAACATCCATTCTTAGATCGTACGTCACTAGTGATTAATGGAGATCACGTCACAACAGATGCAGGTACTGGATGTGTTCATACTGCTCCTGGACACGGGGAAGACGACTACATCGTTGGACAAAAATATGACTTACCTGTCATCAGTCCTCTAAATGACAAGGGTGTATTTACTGAAGAGGGCGGCCAATTTGAAGGTATGTTCTATGACAAAGCGAATAAAGCTGTCACTGACTTATTAACTGAAAAGGACGCACTTCTCAAATTAGACTTTATTACACATAGCTACCCACATGATTGGCGTACAAAAAAACCAGTTATCTTTAGAGCGACACCTCAATGGTTTGCTTCAATTAACAAAGTAAGACAAGATATCTTAGATGCGATTGAAGAGACTAACTTTAAAGTAGATTGGGGTAAAACACGTATCTATAATATGATTCGTGATCGTGGCGAATGGGTTATTTCTCGTCAACGTGTATGGGGTGTTCCATTACCAGTATTTTATGCTGAAAATGGTGACATCATCATGACGAAAGAAACAGTTAATCATATCGCTGATTTATTCGCAGAACATGGGTCAAATGTGTGGTTTGAACGTGAAGCGAAAGATTTATTACCAGAAGGATTTACACATCCTGGAAGTCCTAATGGTGAATTTACTAAAGAAACAGACATCATGGATGTATGGTTCGATTCAGGTTCATCTCACCGTGGTGTATTAGAAACAAGACCAGAGTTAAGTTTCCCTGCAGATCTTTACTTTGAAGGAAGTGACCAGTATCGTGGTTGGTTTAACTCTTCAATAACTACTGCTGTAGCAACTCGTGGACAAGCACCTTATAAATTCCTACTTTCACACGGTTTCGTTATGGATGGTGAAGGTAAAAAAATGAGTAAATCGCTTGGTAACGTCATTGTTCCGGACCAAGTTGTTAAGCAAAAAGGTGCAGATATCGCACGTCTATGGGTAAGTAGTACTGATTATTTAGCAGACGTCCGTATTTCAGATGAAATTTTAAAACAAACTTCTGATGTTTATCGTAAAATAAGAAATACACTCAGATTCATGTTAGGTAATATTAATGATTATAACCCTGAGACAGATCGTATCCCTGAAAATGAATTACTCGACGTAGATCGTTATTTACTTAATCGTTTACGTGAATTCACAGCTAGTACTATCAACAACTATGAGAATTTTGATTACCTTAACATTTATCAAGAAGTTCAAAACTTTATCAATGTAGAATTAAGTAACTTCTATTTAGACTATGGTAAAGATATTCTTTACATTGAGAAGAAAGACTCTCATAAACGTCGCAGCATGCAAACAGTGCTTTATCAAATCTTAGTAGATATGACAAAATTATTAGCACCAATCCTAGTGCATACTGCAGAAGAAGTATGGTCACATACACCTCACGTTAAAGAGGAAAGTGTTCATTTAGCAGATATGCCAGAAGTTGTTGAAGTAGATAGAGAATTATTAGATAAATGGAATACTCTTATGGATCTACGCGACGACGTAAACCGTGCTTTAGAACAAGCTCGTAATGAAAAAGTCATTGGTAAATCATTAGAAGCTAAAGTGGTTATTGGCAATAATGAATCATTTAAAGCTGCTGAATTCTTACAAGAGTTTAATGATTTACAACAATTATTCATCGTTTCTCAAGTTGAAGTTGTTGATTCAGTTGAAAATGGTGAAACATATAAATATGGTGATATTCGCATCGAACACGCAGAAGGCGAAAAGTGTGAAAGATGTTGGAACTATAGCGATGAATTAGGTTCTGTTGGAGAACTTGATCATCTATGTCCACGTTGCCAAGAAGTAGTGAAAACATTAGTTTAATTTCTAAATGATTGGTAACCATTAATCATAGACCTGAGAAGATTTTATTATAAAGAAGTCTTCTTAGGTCTTTTATACTTTAAGAAACAAATTGATTAGAAAAATTAAAGTAAGATTTATAAGACTTTAATGAGAAAATGTTGATATATTTAAAATTTCTCTTTAAATTCACATCATAAATTAGAAATTTGAATTCTTAAATATATTTAGTCATAATGTTAAAATTATAGTAATGAAATCTTATATATAGACAACCATTCAGAGTACAAGTCATTGTTGAGAGGGTAGAATGATGTTTCATAGTAAAGATGCACATTTCGTTAATGGAATAATAATAAATGTACGCGATATAGAAGTTATAAGAGCCTTTTATGAGGAAGTTTTAGGATTTAATTTTGTTAATGAATCTATGAAGGCTGTTCAATATAAGGTTGGAGCAAACAATCAATATATAACTTTTAATGAAATTCAAAATGGTAGAGAGCCACTCATGTCTGAAGCTGGCTTATTTCATATAGGAATTAAGTTGCCAGAATTATCCTCTCTAGCCGATTTATTAGTACAATTAAGTGATTTTGAGATACCGGTTAATGGAGGAGAACAAAGTGTTGGAACATCACTCTTTGTTGAAGATCCTGAAGGTAATGCGCTTAAATTTTACGTCGATTATGACTTTGAAATGTGGAAATACGATGAAGATAATAGAGTGAAATTGGATATTAAACCAATTAACGTACCTCGATTGTTAAAAGAAGTTTCTAATGAAAAATGGCAAGGTGTACCTAATGAAGCGAAATTAGGTCATTTGCATCTTAAAACTATTAGAATCTCAGAAATTAAATCATATTATCTTAATTATTTCGGTTTAGAAGAGTCAGCTTATATAGACGATTTCTCATTATTTTTGTCCTCAAATCATTATTACAATCATTTAGCAATGAATCAGTGGTTATCAGGGACCAAGCGTGTTGATAATGAAAACACATATGGTTTAGCGTTAATAGATTTTCACTATCCTGAATCTACGCATTTAAATTTAAAAGGACCAGATGGCTTGTACTTCAGGTTTAATCGAATAAAAGATGAATAATTGAGTAAGCTAAATATTTACTAAAATTAAGTTGAGACACGATTAAGTCTCAACTTTTTGTATGATATTATTGCTCAACATTTCTAATAATTAGATTTATACTCAGCAATCTTTTTTTATGTCTTGGAGTAGGATATAATGTTAAGTGTTGTCAAAAGTGACGTTGAACTGAATGGAGGCACATGAATGAAAAAGAAATATTATATTGGAATCTCACTTCTTTTAGCATTTTTAATTATAATTTTTGACCAAATTTCAAAGTGGATAATTGCTTCATCCATGAAAATTGGCGATTCCTACGAAGTAATTCCTCATTTTCTTAATATTACTTCACATAGAAATAATGGAGCTGCTTGGGGAATTTTAAGTGGTAAAATGGGATTTTTCTATATTATCACATTAGTTATTTTAGTAGTTCTCGTGCTGTTTTATATTAAAGAAGCTAAATATAATTTATTTATGCAAGTTGCAATTACCTTACTCTTTGCTGGTGCGTTAGGTAACTTTATTGATCGCGTATTTAATGGTGAAGTTGTCGATTTTATAGATACAAACATCTTTGGTTATGATTTCCCAATCTTTAATATTGCAGATTCAAGTTTAACTATAGGCGTTATCTTCGTAATTATCGCATTATTAAAGGATACAACTAAAAAGAACTAAGGAGGTATACTTTTGGAAACACATGAATTTAAGATCACAGATGAAACACAAGTTGGTCAAAGAATAGATAAATTTCTATCTGAGTCGAATGATGCTTGGTCTCGTAGCCAACTTCAAGATTGGATTAAAGAAGATTTAGTTAAAGTTAATGATAAAGTGATTAAATCAAATTATAAAGTTAAATTAAATGATCATATCATTGTCACTGAAAAGGAAGTTGTAGAAGCAGACATTCAACCAGAAGATTTAGATTTAGATATCTATTATGAGGATGATGATGTGGCGATTGTTTATAAACCTAAAGGTATGGTAGTACATCCATCTCCAGGTCATTATACGGGCACACTTGTGAACGGCTTAATGTATCAAATCAAAAATTTATCTGGTATTAACGGTGAAATACGTCCTGGTATTGTTCACCGTATTGATAAAGATACTTCTGGTTTATTAATGGTTGCTAAAAATGACATCGCTCATCGAGGTCTTGTCGAACAACTAATGGCTAAAAGTGTTAAACGTAAATACACTGCGTTAGTTCACGGTAATATTCCGCATGATTATGGTACGGTAGATGCTCCAATTGGTCGTAATAAAAATGACCGTCAAGCAATGGCTGTAGTTGATGATGGTAAAGAAGCTGTAACGCATTTCAATGTAATAGAGCATTTTAAAGACTATACTTTGATAGAATGTGAATTGGAAACTGGACGAACTCACCAAATTCGTGTGCATATGAAATATATTGGCTACCCGCTTGTGGGTGACCCTAAATATGGACCTAAGAGAACATTAGATATTGGTGGTCAAGCATTGCATGCGGGTGTGATTGGTTTTGAACATCCAGTAACACATGAGTATATTGAAAGAAGTACTGATTTGCCTAATGATTTTAAAGATTTATTAGAAGATATTCGACGTAGAGATGCTTAAAAAACCACATTACAAAGTTAAACATTACGAGCGATTTTGTTAACTTTTAGTTTAAAGAAATCATTGACTTATTTATTAAAAAGTTTTAGACTAATAACAGTTTAAATATAAAAAACTTCGTCTTTAATTGCGAGTCCAGAGAGGCTTCGAAGACATGAATAATAGGAATAATCATGCATATCAATGTATTTCGCTTAAGAATGTATGCGCGTTCTTAATGATGAAATACTGTAAATATATACCTGAAAGTTAATTACCTGAGTATAATTAATTTTCTTGAAGTGTGCCTTAACCTCATGTCTTTATTAAAGATATGAGGTTTTTCTATTATAAGAGGTGAAACGATGTCTGAACGAATCATTTTAGATGAAGCCGCGATACAGCGTACAATCACTCGAATTGCACATGAGATTTTGGAATATAACAAAGGCACTGACAATTTAGTACTTTTAGGAATAAAGACACGAGGTGCATTTTTAGCGAATCGTATACAAGAAAAGATTCATTCTATTGAGCAGTGCAATGTACCAACCGGCACAATTGATATTACACATTTCCGTGATGATATTGATAATGTCACCCAGCAATCAGACATCAAAGCATTTGATATCGATGTTGACATTACTGATAAAGTGGTGATTATCGTTGACGATGTTTTATATACTGGTCGTACAGTAAGAGCTTCATTAGACGCTATATTGCTACACTCACGACCTGTTAAAATTGGACTTGCAACACTTGTTGATAGAGGCCATCGTGAACTTCCTATCCGAGCAGACTTTGTAGGAAAAAATATACCAACTGCGCGTGATGAATCCGTTTCAGTTTATTTAAATGAAATTGATCATCAGAACGCAGTCATAATAAAATAATATCCCTTTTAAAGCAGTACGAGAGACTGAAAAAGGTGGAGTAAACAAATTAAGCCATAGACGAACGATAAAGCGATGATGTAAATCTTTAAGATTTATCATACCTTTACCATTGTTTAATGTAATACTTCGTTAGAAATGTAATCTTTGAGGTGTAAAACCTTATTCGACTACATTTCAATTAGTCTCTTTGCATTCGCTGATGTAAAGAGATTTTTTTATGAAAGGAAATGAATGACATGGAAAATGAACAAATGTTTGAGCGCACTGTGAAGCCAGTGCTTGATGTTAGAGACAAACCTAAACCAGCACAATGGGCATTCTTAAGTTTGCAACATTTATTTGCAATGTTTGGCTCAACCGTCCTTGTACCATTTTTGACACATTTACCAATATCAGCAGCATTACTTGCTTCAGGTATTGGAACACTTATTTACATATTAATCACAAAGGCTAAAATACCTGCTTATTTAGGTTCAAGTTTCGCCTTTATCACACCGATTATTACTGGTCTAAGTACCCATAGCTTAGGAGACATGTTAGTGGCTCTGTTTATGAGCGGGTTGATGTACGTCATTATAGGTTTACTTATTAGATTAAGTGGAACTGGTTGGCTAATGCATTTACTACCACCAGTTGTAGTAGGACCAGTTATTATGGTTATCGGATTAAGTTTGGCACCTACAGCCGTCAATATGGCTATGTATGAGAATTCTTCAGATATGAAAGGTTATAACTTAAGTTATTTACTCGTAGCTCTAATTACACTCATAGTCACAATCGTAGTACAAGGTTTCTTTAAAGGATTTTTATCACTGATACCTGTATTAATTGGTATTGTAGTTGGTTATATTGTTTCTATTTTCATGGGCTTAGTAAAATTTGGACCTATTGCCCACGCCAAATGGTTAGATTTTCCACACATATATTTACCATTTAAAGATTACACACCATCATTCCATTTAGGATTAGTATTAGTCATGATACCCGTTGTGTTCGTCACAGTAAGTGAACACATCGGCCATCAAATGGTTATCAATAAAATTGTAGGCCGTAATTTCTTTAAAGATCCAGGTTTGGATAAATCAATTATTGGAGATGGGGTATCTACAATGTTTGCGAGTATTATCGGTGGGCCTCCAAGTACAACCTATGGTGAAAATATAGGCGTACTAGCGATTACTAAAATATATAGTATTTACGTCATTGGTGGAGCAGCAGTGATCGCTATCATTCTAGCTTTCATAGGTAAATTTACTGCGTTAATTTCATCGATACCTACTCCTGTCATGGGCGGTGTTTCGATACTATTATTTGGTATTATTGCTGCTAGTGGATTGCGTATGATAGTTGAAAGCAATGTAGATTTTTCAAGTAACCGTAACTTAGTCATTGCATCAGTAATACTTGTAGTAGGTATTGGTAATTTACTTATCAATTTAAAAGGTATTGGAATTAATTTACAAATTGAAGGTATGGCATTATCCGCACTTTCTGGAATTATTTTAAATTTAATTTTGCCAAAAGATAAAAAAGAAGAAAATTAAGATTTAATCCATTAGGAGGGCGCTATATGAAAAATTTATTATCTATGGAACATCTATCAACGGATGAAATATATGATTTAGTTACAACTGCAAGCCAGTATAAATCAGGTGAAAGAGCTTTACCGCAGTTTAATGATACGTATGTAACGAACTTATTCTTTGAAAATTCAACAAGAACAAAGTGTAGTTTTGAAGTAGCTGAACTCAAATTAGGATTAAAACAAGTGAGTTTTGAAACGAGTACCTCTTCAGTTAAAAAAGGCGAGTCGTTATACGATACTTGTAAAACATTAGAAAGTATTGGAGTTAATTTATTAGTCATTCGTCACTCTCAAAATGCTTATTACGAGGAATTAGAAAACATTAATATACCTATAGCAAACGCAGGAGATGGAAGTGGTCAACATCCTACGCAAAGTTTGCTAGATATAATGACTATTTACGAAGAGTATGGGTCATTTGATGGGTTGAATGTGTTAATTTGCGGCGATATTAAAAACTCTCGAGTAGCTAGAAGTAATTATCATAGTTTAAGAGCATTAGGTGCAAATGTCATGTTCTCTAGTCCTGAAGAATGGGTAGATGAGACATTAGAGGCGCCATACGTTAATATAGATGATGTGATTGATCAAGTCGATATTGTGATGTTGTTAAGAGTTCAACACGAAAGACACGGCATTGCTGGTGAAGCTAATTTTGCGGCAGAGGAATATCATCAACAATATGGGTTAACTCAGTCAAGATATGATAAATTAAAAGATGAAGCCATTGTCATGCATCCTGCTCCAGTCAATCGAGGAGTCGAAATTAAAAGTGATTTAGTAGAAGCACCCAAATCACGTATTTTCAAACAAATGGAAAATGGGATGTATTTAAGAATGGCAGTTATCAGCGCGCTTTTAAAATAGGAAGGGGTTATTTTAAAATGAAATTAATCAAAAATGGAAAGATCTTAAGAAACGGAATTTTAAAAGATACTGAGATTTTAATTGATGGTAAACGTATTAAAACAATTAGTAGTAAAATCAATTCTTCATCTCCTAATATTGAAGTTATCGATGCTAAAGGAAATTTAATCGCACCAGGATTTGTTGACGTTCACGTGCATTTACGTGAGCCAGGTGGGGAACATAAAGAAACAATTGAAACTGGTACGAAAGCAGCTGCAAGAGGGGGATTCACTACTGTATGCCCAATGCCTAATACAAGACCAGTTCCAGATTCAGTTGAACATGTTAGAGAATTAAGACAAAGAATTTCAGAAACAGCTAAAGTACGTGTGTTACCTTATGCATCTATTACTAAAAGACAAGCTGGAAAAGAACTTGTTGATTTCAAAGAGTTAGCACTAGAAGGGGTATTCGCATTTACAGATGACGGTGTAGGTGTTCAACAAGCTAGTATGATGTATGCGGCTATGAAACAAGCAGCACGCGTTAAGAAACCAATCGTAGCACATTGCGAAGATAATAGCTTGATTTATGGTGGCGCAATGCATAAAGGTAAACGTAGTGAAGAACTTGGTATTCCAGGTATACCAAACATTGCTGAATCAGTGCAGATCGCTAGAGATGTCTTATTAGCTGAAGCTACAGGATGTCATTATCATGTATGTCACGTTTCTACTAAAGAAAGTGTACGTGTGATTAGAGATGCTAAGAAAGCTGGCATTCACGTCACTGCAGAAGTAACTCCACATCACTTACTTTTAACTGAAAATGATGTACCAGGCGATGATGCAAACTATAAAATGAACCCACCATTAAGAAGTAAAGAAGATAGAGAAGCATTATTAGAAGGTTTATTAGATGGAACGATTGATTGTATAGCAACTGACCATGCGCCACATGCAAAAGAAGAAAAAGATCAACCAATGACTCAAGCACCGTTTGGTATCGTGGGTAGTGAGACAGCTTTCCCATTATTATACACTCACTTTGTAAGAAGAGGTAATTGGTCACTTCAACAGTTAGTGGATTATTTCACTATTAAACCTGCAACAATCTTTAATTTAAACTATGGTAAATTGCATAAAGATAGTTATGCTGATTTAACAATTATAGATTTAAATAATGATAAAGAAATCAGAAGTGAAGACTTCTTATCTAAAGCGGATAATACACCATTTATCGGTGAAAAAGTTTATGGTAATCCGATTTTAACAATGGTTAAAGGCGAAGTAGTATTTGAGGAGGAAAAATAGATGCTTGAAAAACGTTATCTTGTACTGGAAGATGGCTCTTATTATGAAGGATATCGCTTAGGTTCAGATGACCTTTCAATAGGCGAAATCGTATTTAATACTGCAATGACGGGGTATCAGGAAACTATTTCTGACCCCTCATATACAGGTCAAATCATTACATTTACTTACCCATTAATTGGGAATTATGGTATTAACCGTGATGACTTTGAATCATTGACACCGACATTGAATGGTGTAGTAGTGAAAGAGGCAAGCACACATCCTAGTAACTTTAGACACCAAAAAACATTACATGAAGTACTTGTTCAATATCATATTCCAGGTATTTCTGGCGTGGATACAAGAAGTATCACACGTAAGATTCGCCAACACGGTGTATTGAGAGCTGGATTTACAGATAATAAAGATGACATTCAAGCGCTTGTAGAACATTTAAAAACTGCTGAATTACCAAGAGATGAAGTTCAAACAGTCTCTACTAAAACACCATACGTATCAACAGGTTCAGATTTAAGTGTGGTTTTAATCGACTTTGGTAAGAAACAAAACATTGTTCGTGAACTAAATACACGTGGTTGTAATGTAACAGTTGTACCATACAATACAACAGCAGAAGAAATTTTAGGCATGTCACCAGATGGAGTGATGTTATCTAACGGTCCTGGAGACCCAGATGAAGTTGAAGTTGCTATCGAAATGATCAAAGGTATCTTAGGTAAAATACCATTCTTCGGAATATGCTTAGGACATCAACTTTTTGCTTTATCACAAGGTGCCACTTCTTTCAAAATGAAGTTCGGTCATCGTGGTGCTAATCATCCTGTTAAGGATTTAAGAACAGGTAAAGTAGATATCACCAGTCAAAATCATGGCTATGCTATAGATCGTGATTCACTTGAAAATACTGATTTAGAGGTGACACATATTGCGCTTAATGATGGGACAGTGGAAGGTTTGAGACATAAACAATTACCTGCTTTCTCAGTACAATATCATCCTGAAGCAAGACCGGGCCCAAGCGATTCAAACTATTTATTCGATGAGTTTATAACGATGATGAATGAGTTCAAAGAAAAGGAGCGTCATTTTAATGCCTAAACGCGACGATATTCAAACAATTTTAGTAGTAGGTTCAGGACCAATTATTATAGGTCAGGCTGCAGAATTTGATTATGCAGGTACGCAAGCATGTCTGGCTCTTAAAGAAGAGGGATATAGAGTCATCTTAGTTAACTCTAACCCTGCGACAATAATGACTGATAAAGAAATTGCTGATAAAGTCTATATTGAGCCGCTAACTCATGATTTTATTGCTCGTATTATTCGTAAAGAGCAACCAGATGCATTGTTACCTACTCTAGGTGGACAAACTGGTTTAAATATGGCAATTCAACTCCACGATAGTGGCGTACTTGCTGCGAATAATGTGAAACTTTTAGGAACTGAGCTTGAATCTATTCAACAAGCTGAAGACCGAGAAATGTTTAGAACATTAATGAATGATTTAAATGTCCCTGTACCTGAAAGTGACATTGTTAATACTGTAGAACAAGCCTTTGAATTTAAAGAACAAGTGGGTTATCCACTCATCGTTAGACCAGCCTTCACTATGGGCGGTACTGGTGGTGGAATCTGCTACAACGATGACGATTTAAAAGAAGTTGTAAGTAATGGATTACATTATAGTCCAGCTACACAGTGTTTAATCGAAAAATCAATAGCAGGTTATAAAGAAATTGAATACGAAGTCATGCGTGATAAAAATGATAATGCCATTGTTGTTTGTAACATGGAAAATATCGATCCAGTTGGTATACATACAGGGGATTCCATTGTCGTAGCTCCAAGTCAAACGTTGTCAGATGTTGAATACCAAATGTTACGTGATGTGTCATTAAAAGTAATTAGAGCATTAGGTATTGAAGGTGGCTGTAATGTACAACTAGCTCTAGATCCACATTCTCTCAATTATTACATTATTGAAGTGAATCCTCGAGTGTCTCGTTCATCAGCTTTAGCTTCTAAAGCTACAGGTTATCCAATAGCTAAATTAGCAGCGAAAATTGCAGTAGGTTTAACTTTAGATGAAATGTTAAATCCTATTACTGGAACATCTTATGCAGCTTTTGAACCAACATTGGACTATGTTATTTCTAAAATTCCTCGTTTCCCATTCGATAAATTTGAAAAAGGTGAACGTGAACTAGGTACACAAATGAAAGCAACTGGAGAAGTCATGGCAATTGGACGTACTTATGAAGAATCATTACTTAAAGCGATTCGTTCACTTGAGTATGGTGTGCATCACTTAGGTTTACCAAATGGTGAGAGCTTTGATTTAGACTACATTAAAGAACGAATTGGTCACCAAGATGATGAACGACTATTCTTTATTGGAGAAGCTATTCGCCGAGGTACAACTTTAGAAGAAATCCATAAAATGACGAAAATTGATTATTTCTTCCTAAATAAATTCCAAAACATCATCAACATTGAACACGAATTAAAAGAACATCAAGGTGATTTGGAATATCTTAAATATGCTAAAGATTATGGCTTTAGCGATAAAGTAATCGCTCATCGTTGGGATATGAATGAAGACGATGTCTACCAATTACGAGTGAAAAATGATATTAAACCTGTATATAAAATGGTTGATACATGTGCAGCAGAATTTGAATCGACAACGCCTTATTATTATGGAACGTATGAATCTGAAAATGAATCTGTTGTAACGGATAAAGAGAAAATTCTCGTATTAGGTTCAGGTCCTATTCGCATTGGTCAAGGTGTAGAATTCGATTATGCTACTGTACATGCTGTATGGGCAATTCAAGATGCAGGCTACGAAGCTATTATTGTAAACAATAATCCTGAAACTGTATCTACTGACTTCTCAATATCAGATAAATTATACTTTGAACCATTAACTGAAGAAGATGTAATGAATATCATCAATTTAGAACAACCTAAAGGTGTTGTTGTTCAATTTGGTGGACAAACTGCCATCAATTTAGCTGACAAACTTGCTAAACATGGTGTTCAAATCATGGGAACTTCTTTAGAAGATCTAAATCGCGCTGAAGATAGAAAAGAATTTGAGGCGTTACTACGTCAGATTGAAGTGCCACAACCTCAAGGTAAAACATCTACATCTCCTAAAGAGGCACTCGAAAATGCGCGTGAAATTGGTTATCCAGTTGTTGTTCGACCATCTTACGTATTAGGTGGCCGTGCTATGGAAATTGTAGATAATGACCAAGAATTAGAAAACTATATGACACAAGCAGTTAAAGCAAGCCCAGAACATCCAGTACTTGTTGACCGTTATTTAACAGGTAAAGAAATCGAAGTAGATGCTATCTGTGACGGAGATACAGTGATTATTCCTGGTATTATGGAACATATTGAACGTGCTGGTGTGCATAGTGGTGACTCAATTGCTGTATATCCACCACAAACGTTAACTAAAGAAGAGATTGATACGCTCGAAGATTATACAATTAAATTAGCTAAAGGATTAAATATTATTGGCTTAATCAACATACAATTTGTCATCGCTCATGATGGTGTTTATGTGTTAGAAGTTAATCCACGTTCAAGTCGAACGGTTCCATTCTTGAGTAAAATTACTGACATTCAAATGGCACAACTTGCTATGCGTTCTATTATGGGACATAAATTAGCTGATTTAGGTTATCATCAAGGAATTCAACCATACTCTGAGGGCGTCTTCGTTAAAGCTCCTGTATTTAGCTTTAATAAATTGAAGAACGTAGACATTACGCTTGGACCTGAAATGAAGTCAACTGGAGAAGTTATGGGTAAAGATCTTACTCTTGAAAAGGCGCTTTACAAAGGACTTACAGGTAGCGGTGTAGAAGTAAAAGATCACGGAACAGTATTAATGACAGTAAGTGATAAAGATAAAGATGAAATCGTGAAAATAGCACATCGCTTAAATGAAGTTGGCTATAAAATTTTAGCAACAAAAGGTACAGCTGAAAAACTTGAAGACAATCAAATACCTGTTGAAGTTGTAGGTAAAATCGGTGGCGAAGATGATTTACTTACTCGTATTCAAAATGGTGAAGTACAAATCGTTATTAATACGATGACGAAAGGTAAAGAGGTTGAACGTGATGGATTCCAAATCCGCCGTACAACTGTTGAAAATGGTGTACCATGTCTGACATCACTTGATACTGCAAGTGCATTGACTAACGTAATTGAAAGTATGACTTTCACGATGAGAAATATGTAATACAAAGAATGAATGATTGAAGGAGTATTTAAATGAGAAATTTACCAATCATTGCATTAGATTTTAAATCTGCAGAAGAAGTGAATACCTTCTTAGACCAATTTAATGAACCATTGTGTGTCAAGGTTGGTATGGAATTGTTTTACCAAACAGGTCCTGGACTTATTCAATCTCTAAAAAAGAGAGGCCATGATATCTTTTTAGATTTAAAATTGCATGATATCCCTAATACTGTAAGTAAAGCTATGGAAGGATTAGCGCGATTAGATGTAGATTTAGTTAACGTTCACGCAGCTGGCGGTGTGAAAATGATGGAAGAGGCTAAAAAAGGTTTAAGTAAAATTAATCCAAATACTAAAATCATTGCAGTAACGCAACTTACCTCTACTACTGAACAACAGTTGCATGAAGAGCAAAATATTCATACGACTATTGATGAAGCGGTACTGAATTATGCTCGCCTTGCTCATAAATCTGGTTTAGACGGAGTGGTGTGCTCACCACTTGAAGCTGAGTTAATTTCTCAAGAATTAGGTCCTGAATTTATGAAAGTCACTCCCGGAATTAGACCTAAGGGCGCGGCTCAAAATGATCAACAGCGTATTACTACTCCCGAAGAAGCGCAAACTTTAGGATCTACACATATAGTAGTAGGGAGACCTATAACACAAAGTGATCGTCCTGTAGAGAGCTATCAAAATATCAAAGAAAGTTGGTTAGGTTAATGGCTAAAGAAATTGCAAAAGCTTTATTAGATATTGAGGCAGTCTCCTTGTCTCCGAATGATTTATATACTTGGAGTTCTGGGATTAAATCTCCAATCTATTGTGATAATCGTGTCACTCTAGGTTACCCGTTAGTGCGTAATGCTATTAGAGATGGTTTAGCACGCTTAATAGATGAACATTTTTCAGAGGTAGAAATTGTGTCTGGTACTGCAACTGCAGGTATTCCTCATGCTGCTTATATTTCTGAAAAGATGGAACTACCAATGAACTATGTTCGTTCTAAAAGTAAAAGCCATGGTAAACAGAATCAAATTGAAGGCGCTAAAAGCGAAGGTAAAAAAGTTGTAGTTGTTGAAGATTTGATCTCTACTGGTGGTTCTTCAGTAACAGCTGTAGAAGCTTTAAAAGAGGCTGGTGCTGATGTACTTGGTGTGGTAGCAATTTTCACGTATGGTCTGAAAAAAGCAGATGATACATTCCACAAAGCAGGAATTCCGTTTTATACTTTAAGTAATTATAATGAATTAATTGAAGTTGCGAGGGAAGAAGGAAAAATTTCTGAAGATGATATTCAGACTTTAGTTGATTGGAGAGACAACTTGTCATAAGATAAGTTTATAAAGGGGGAAAGTGAATGACGCAAAGAGATAAAAATAATCATCTTTATATTACGATGAAGCATTGTAATGATTTTCTAAAAAGACAAGATGATTATAGAACCCCAAAAAACTTAAAAAGTATTGACGAAAGTGTTCGAGATTTCTCAGAATCAGTAAATGATAATGCGTTTACACATTCTGGTGATATATTTAAAAGAGCTAAAGAAAGTTTACGTCATAAAGGTCAATTATAGACGAAAATTAAATATGAAAATTTTAAGAGCCAAAGTACTTGGAATTTCAAGACTTTGGCTCTTTCTCATTAGCGTATAAATACTTTAGTGAGCAACCAACCGATTAGTAAAACAATTAATAATATTAAAATGGGTAAACCGTAGTGAATTAACATCTTCCGTAAACCTCCCTATATATAAAATATTATATTCATATTGTTATGTGAGAATAAGATTAGGGTAAGCGATCTTATAAATCATCAAATAAACGAAGACATAGTTTTTTCATCTGTATCACGATATTCTACAATATAAGAGTTATCATGTTAAAATAATATACGAGATACTTAAATTGGTAAAGTAATTAAATTTTTAAAACTAGGGGAGATATAAAGTGGAAATACCTAAAATAACAACATTTCTTATGTTTAATGACCAAGCTGAAGAAGCAATTAAGTTATATACAAGTTTATTCGAGGATAGTGAAATATTGACGATGGTTAAATATGATGAAGATGGCCCTGGTACTCCAGGATCAGTACAACACTCTATCTTTACTTTAAATGGCCAAGTATTTATGGCAATTGATGCTAATAATGGTGAAGAATTACCTATGAATCCTGCCATGTCATTATATGTCACTGTTAAGGATACTATGGAAATGGAACGTTTATTTAGTGGTTTGAAAAAAGAAGGCGCTATTCTAATGCCTAAAACTGAAATGCCACCTTTTAGAGAATTTGCATGGGTGCAAGACAAGTTTGGCGTGAGTTTCCAACTCGCTTTACCAGAATAAGAATAAAATATATTAAAAACTCCGTACGGTAACTTATCAAGGTTATCGTACGGAGTTTTTTATTAAGATTCTTTCATTTGTTGAATTTTATCATAGTCAGGTGTTGCATATAATGTTTTTTGATTATCATATGTCACAAAGCCAGGTTTTGCACCTGAAGGTTTGTGAACATTTCTAATTTCTGTATAATCCACTGGAATTTGACCAGAATTTCCTGCTTTAGAGAAGTAACCAGCTAACATTGCAGCCTCTTTAATTGTTTCATCACTAGGGCTATCATTTAAGATAACGACATGAGAACCTGGTATATCTTTAGTATGGAACCAAATATGAGATTTTTGTGCTTTTTTATTTGTTAAGTAGTCATTCTGCTTATTATTTTTACCGACTAAGATCGTATCTCCGTCACTTGAGCGATACGTTTGAAGTTGAATTTGCGCATTCTTTTTCTTTTTAGTATTTTTACGCTGTTTCATGAAACCTTGGTCAGCTAATTCGTCACGAATATCATCTATATCGTCAACAGTAATATGTTCTAATTGTTGTTCAATATTTGAAAAGTAATCAATGTTTTCTTTCGTTAATTGTATTTGATGATCTAATTCATGTTCTCGTGTTTTTAGACGATTATACTGCTTATAGTAGTATTGAGCATTTACTGAAGGTGATTTGGTTGGATTGAGCGGAATGGTTACCTCTTCGCCAGTATAATAATTTAGTGCTGTTACCGATTCATCACCTTGTTTAATTCTGTAAATGTTTGCAGTGATTAATTCACCATAAAGTTGTTGAGTTTCTTTATCCTTAGCACTCTCATATTCATCAATTAACTTACTTAATTTATTTTGTTGTTTTTGCAACTGTTGTTGTACAAATCTTACTAAATCATTTGCACGTTGTTTAACACGTTCTCGCTCTCCTCGAGCATCATAATAACGATCAAGTAAATCGTTAAGTGAATCATATTCTACTACATCATCATAAAACTGATTTAATTTCATAAAATAAAAATCTTCCTTGCCTGTCTCATGATTTTTATGAAAAACAGGGGTCGGAGATAATTGAGTTTCAGCCATAACTTCATCGTATGCTTCAGGTAGCGTATCTTGCGTCATAAATTGTCGGCGACTAACTATTTCATTTGTAATAAGTGGGCTAAACCCTTCAAATGAATTTAATAATTGTTTTGAAATTTTACCTGAATTAAAATCAATATATTTTAGAGCCTCTTGTCCAGAAATTTCGTAAGGATTTAACTTATTTTGGCTTGGAGGAGCTTCATATTCAAACCCAGGCATTACCGTACGATATTGGTTAGTATTTGGTGTTAAATGCTTAAATCCTTCAATAATTTTACGATTTTCATCTACAAGAATAAGGTTACTGTGTTTACCCATAATTTCTAATATAATTGTACGATGCAGTGTGTCGCCGATTTCATCTTTACTTTTTATATCAATTTCAACGCGACGGTCATTGCCAATTTGGCGTATATTTTCTATAAAGCCACCTTCTAAATGCTTACGAAAGACACGTGCGAACATAGGTGGATTAAATGGGTTATCATATTTTTTATCAGTAATTTGTAACCTTGAAAAGCTAGGGTGAATTGATAATAGTAATTGATGATTTTTGCGGTTTTGTCGTACTACCATAATAATAGTATCGTTTTCCGGTTGATTGATTTTGTGAATACGGCCTGAAACTAAACTTTGAAGTGATTCAACCATCTTTTTAGTGAATAAGCCATCATATGCCATATTTATCTGCCACCTTAAAAATTTTCATTCATCATATTTTAACATGCGTTGTTTATACGGTCATTGTTTTAGTTTTATAAAATATAAAATGGTGATAATAGAAGTAAAATAATTTAATTGATATGAAGGCATTAAGGCGTACTATTTATCAATATGAGAATTTAAGGATTACATTAACTAAAGTTAATGCATTAAGAGTCACTAAATCGTTTTTAACTATTAAGTGACTCTATACATTCTTTAGTTTGGTATGATATTATATTTAAATAATAGAAGAATAGCTTAGAGAGGTCGTAAGGCATGGATAATGAAAAAGGATTGCTAATTGTTCTTTCAGGTCCTTCTGGTGTTGGCAAAGGAACTGTTAGAAAACAGATTTTTGATGATCCCACTACTTCATATAAGTACTCTATATCAATGACTACTCGTAACATGCGCGAAGGTGAAGTAGATGGTGTAGATTACTTTTTCAAAACGAAAGAGCAGTTTGAAGAGTTAATTAAGGACGATCAATTTATTGAATATGCGGAATATGTAGGCAATTATTATGGTACGCCAGTTCAATATGTTAAAGATACTATGGATCAAGGTTACGATGTTTTCTTGGAAATAGAAGTTGAAGGCGCAAAACAAGTAAGAAAAAAATTTCCTGATGCATTGTTTATCTTCCTTGCGCCACCAAGTCTTGACGACTTAAGAGAGCGCTTAGTTGGCAGAGGCACTGAATCAGATGAGAAAATTCAAAGTCGTGTTAACGAAGCACGTAAAGAAGTTGAAATGATGAATCTATATGACTATGTAGTCGTAAATGATGAAGTTGAACTTGCTAAAAATCGAATTCAGTCTATAGTAGAAGCTGAACATTTAAAAAGAGAGCGCATCGAAGCTAAATATAGAAAAATGTTATTGGAGGCAAAAAAATAATGTTAAATCCACCGTTAAACCAACTTACTGCAAAAATTAATTCTAAATATCTTATCGCAACTACTGCCGCGAAAAGAGCGCGCGAGTTAGACGAAAAACATGAAACAGCACTTATTGAAAATTATCATTCAGCTAAACCAGTTGGTAGAGCATTAGAAGAAATTGCTGATGGTAAAATTGAACCAGTCATTCCTGAAGAATTCTTAGGTTAAAATTTTACTTTAATCTATAATTTTGACACACCTTATTAAGGACACATATTAGAGACGTGTGATCCGTAATAAATTAAGGTGTGTTTTTTTAATTATTAAACTTATTTGTGTATAATAAAATTAAATTTGAAGAACAGGTATCATGCTCTACTTAAGCATAGAACTTAAACATTTTAACCTTTTAAATGAATATTTTAAGTAAAGTATCAAGGAGATTATATAATGAAACACATTTTATTAGCTGTAACTGGTGGCATTGCAGCATATAAAGCGATAGATTTAACGAGTAAGCTAACACAAGCGGGTTATGAAGTGAGGGTAATGCTTTCTAACCATGCACAAGAGTTTGTTACACCACTTTCATTTCAAGCAATTAGCAGAAATCCAGTTTATACCAATACTTTTAAAGAAGAAACACCAGAAGAAATTCAACACGTGTCATTAGGTGACTGGGCTGATGCAATTATTATAGCGCCAGCTACAGCTAATACAATTGCGAAGTTAAGTGTTGGCATCGCTGACGACATTATTACATCAACGTTACTTGCTACTGAAACACCGAAGTTTGTTGCACCAGCAATGAATGTGCACATGTATGAGAATCCTCGTACTCAACATAATATTGAAGTTCTCAGAGGAGATGGCTATCAATTCATTGAACCAGGAGATGGCTATTTAGCTTGTGGTTATGTAGCGAAAGGCCGAATGGAAGAACCATTGCAAATTGTGTCCGTGATTAACCAATTTTTCAACAATGATAAAGTTTCGTCTGATAGTTCATTTTCAGGAAAGAGAGCTTTAGTAACTGCAGGCCCTACGGTTGAAGTGATTGATCCGGTGAGATATGTCACAAATCGTTCTTCAGGTAAAATGGGTTTTGCATTAGCTGAGGCTCTTAGAGATAAAGGAGCTGAAGTGACACTCATTACTGGCCCTACTCAGTTAACTGATCCTACGGGTATAAACGTGATACATGTTCAAAGTGCAGAGGATATGTTTAATGCCGTAAAAGAAAGATATGATGCACAAGATATTGTTTTTAAAGCGGCGGCTGTTTCAGACTATACACCTTCAGAAGTGCTTGAACATAAGATGAAGAAACGTGAAGGGGATTTATCTGTTACCTTCAAGCGTACTACTGATATCTTAAAGTATTTAGGTGATAATAAAAAGCATCAATACTTAGTAGGCTTCGCTGCAGAAACTCAAAATATTGAAGCATATGCGCAAGATAAATTAGCGCGTAAGAATGCTGATGTCATTATCTCGAATAATGTAGGTGACCAATCTATAGGATTTAGTTCTGATGATAATGAATTGATGATGCATTTTAAGAATAAAGATGTGGTTAGTATTAAGAAGGGTAAAAAAGTAGAATTAGCTAAACAAATTTTAGATGAATTAGAAACTAGGTGGCAATGATGATTGCAAAAGTAATTGTTGATATACCATCCAAGAGTGTTGATTTTAAATTTGATTATATTGTGCCAACTCATTTAGAAAGTGTAGTTCAGGTTGGTGTGCGTGTAATTGTTCCATTTGGGCCTCGTACTATTCAAGGTTACGTGATGGATATTCAAGATAAGCCAGATGAAGATGTTAACATCTCCAAGCTTAAAGCTATTAAAGAAGTTCAAGATATTCAACCAGAGCTAACTCCAGAGCTTGTTCAATTAAGCGAGTGGATGAGTCATTATCATGTCACCAAACGTATATCTGTACTTGAAGCAATGTTGCCAAGTGCAATAAAAGCAAAATATAATAAAGCTTTTGAAATAATTAAGGGAAATGATTTATCTGAAAAAATTTTGAAGAAATTTAATAAAGATGGTCATTATTTTTACAAAGACGCGCAACATAATAATGATTTAGACGACATGCTTTCTCTAATGAAAGAGGGATTGGTACAAGAAGTCACTTTATTGTCTCAAAATATTAAGAAGAAAACACAAAGAGCAATTGCTATAAAAGAAGAATTCAATGGTGATGATGTTCTAGCTCGACTTGAAAAGTATGCGAAACAATATGATTTATACGCTTTCTTATTAGAAGAATCGCATCGTACCATATTTTTAAAAGAGATAGAAGATATTGGGTTCTCTAAGTCTAGCTTAGATTCTCTAATTAAAAAGGGCTACGTTGAAAAATATGATGCTGAGGTTAACCGTGATCCATTTGCGAATCGTATATTTGAACAAGAAGAAAAACGTCAACTTACCACTGATCAACAACAAGCTTATGAAGCTGTTAAAAATAAAATTGATCATGATGAATCTAGAACATTTTTACTACATGGTGTAACAGGTTCAGGTAAAACTGAAGTTTACCTACAAACCATAGAAGCAGTTTTAAACAAAGGTAAAGAGGCGATGATGCTTGTACCAGAAATTGCACTTACGCCTCAAATGGTTTTACGATTTAAACGTCGTTTTGGAGATGATGTTGCTGTACTTCACTCAGGATTATCTAATGGTGAACGTTATGATGAATGGCAAAAAATCCGTGACGGTCGTGCACGTGTAAGTGTTGGTGCACGTTCGAGTGTGTTTGCACCTTTTAAAAATTTAGGAATTATTATTATTGATGAAGAACATGAATCTACATATAAACAAGAAGATTATCCAAGATATCATGCGAGAGATATTGCACAGTGGCGTAGTCAATATCATCATTGCCCTGTCATACTCGGAAGTGCGACACCAAGTTTAGAAACATATGCAAGAGCGGAGAAAGATGTTTACGAATTATTATCATTACCAAATAGAGTGAATCAACAAGGACTACCTCATATTGATATTGTAGACATGCGTGAAGAATTAAGCGAAGGGAATCGTTCTATGTTCTCCAATGCGCTTAAAGAAGCTATACAACAACGCTTAAATAAAAAAGAACAAATCGTACTTTTCTTAAATAGAAGAGGATATGCTTCATTTATGTTATGTAGAGATTGTGGGTACGTTCCGCAATGCCCTAACTGTGATATTTCATTGACATATCACAAAACGAGTGATCAACTAAAATGTCATTATTGTGGTTATCAAGAAACACCACCTAATTTATGCCCAAATTGTGAAAGTGATCATATTAGACAAGTAGGTACAGGAACACAACGTGTAGAGGAATTATTATATAAAGAATTTCCAGAATCAAGAATTATACGAATGGATGTAGATACAACTTCTAAGAAAGGTGCACATGAAAGATTATTAAATGACTTTGAAGCGGGTAAAGGGGATATCCTCTTAGGTACACAAATGATTGCAAAAGGTTTAGATTACCCTAATATCACATTAGTCGGAGTGTTGAATGCAGACACCATGCTTAATTTGCCTGATTTTCGGGCAAGTGAACGAACGTATCAATTATTGACTCAAGTTTCCGGTCGTGCTGGGCGCCATGAAAAAGAGGGTCAGGTCATCATACAAACATATAATCCGGAACATTATGCTATTGAAGATGTGAAACTTAACGATTACCTCACGTTTTATCAAAAAGAAATGAACTTTCGTAAACTAGGGAAATACCCACCTTATTATTTCTTAATCAATTTTACAATTTCTCATAGAGATATGAAAAAAGTGATGGAAGCGTCAAAACACATTCACCAAATATTATTGCAACATTTAACTGAGAAAGCTTTAGTATTAGGGCCATCTCCTGCAGCATTATCTAGAATAAATAATGAATACCGTTTTCAAATATTAGTAAAGTATAAAAGTGAACCACAATTACATCAGGCACTTCAATATTTAGACGATTACTATCATGACCAGTATGTAAAAGAAAAATTAGCACTTAAAATTGATATTAACCCACAAATGATGATGTGATATTAAAAAAGTGTACTAACATGATAAATATAAATGGCAATTTCTGTATTAACTTTACAGAAATTGCCTTTTTTAAAATTTATATTAGAAACAGCTATAAACTTCTAAATTTACATTGTAACATTACCATTTTCATCAGCTGGTCTGAATAGAGTTAAAATGGCACTGATAATAGCTAAAATATGAGGAATGGCTGTCCAACAGAATAAAAGATGCATAATACCCTGGAATGACTTACCAGCGTAAAATTTGTGGATGCCGAAGCTTCCTAGAAAAACAGCTAATAAAATATATATCACTTTATTTACTTCCATGATGGTCACCTCCGGTCAGAAATTTAAGTTATTATTAAACTTACCTTACTTAGTATTTTATTAGGTCACAATATAAAATCAATTATTTTACTTTCTCTTTAATCAAATTCAGACTAAAGTTGCAAGAAATTTAAATAATTATTCACACTTTCAAGAAAGGTCGCAATTTCAATTTAAGTAAGTTATAATGATATGATGAATTTTAATGAGGAGCCGTTAGCATGACAGTAAAGAAATTGGTTAAGTCTACACATCCGTTACTAAAAAAAGAAAGCAAGACCGTGAATCGATATGATGACCAGTTAAAATCATTGTTAAAGGATTTGGAAGATACTCTATATGAAGAAGAGGCTGCTGCAATTAGTGCACCACAAATTGGTGTGAATCAACGTGTTGCATTAATCGATATGGAACTTGAAGGGCTTCTTCAATTAATCAACCCAGTCATAAAAAGTTATTCTGATGAGGAAATTACAGACCTTGAAGGTTCAGTTTCTTTACCTAATGTTTTTGGTGAAGTAACTAGAAGTAAAATGATTGTTTTACAATGCAATGATGTAAATGGAAATCAAGTTGAATTGACTGCTTATGATGATGTAGCTCGAATGATATTACATATGGTAGATCATTTAAATGGTATCCTTTTTACAGATAAAGCGAATCGTATTTTAAATGAAGATGAAGTGGAGGCATATTTTGAAAATGAGTAAAATTATATTTATGGGAACACCTGACTTTTCAACTAAAGTACTAGAAATGTTAATTGCAGAACATGACGTGATTGCAGTAGTGACACAACCCGATCGTCCAGTTGGTCGTAAAAAAGTCATGACACCACCACCAGTTAAAAAAGTAGCGCTTGAACATAACATTGATATTTATCAGCCTGAAAAACTTAAAGATTCAGAAGAACTTGAAGAATTATTAACGTTAGATGCTGATTTAATTGTTACCGCTGCATTTGGCCAGTTACTACCTGAGTCTCTACTTAACGCACCACGTTTAGGAGCGATTAATGTACATGCTTCATTACTACCTAAATATCGTGGTGGAGCACCCATTCACCAAGCAATTATAGATGGTGAAGAAAAGACAGGTATAACGATAATGTATATGGTGAAAAAATTAGACGCTGGTAATATCATTTCTCAGAAAGCAATTAATATTGAGGAAGATGATAATGTAGGTACAATGCATGATAAATTAAGTTTCCTTGGTGCGGATTTACTTAAAGATACACTTCCTTCTATTATTAATGAAACGAATGACAGCATCCCTCAAGATGACTCAGAAGCGACATTTGCTTCTAACATTAGTAGAGAAGATGAACGAATTAAGTGGAATCAAAGCGCTCAAGATATTCATAATCACATACGTGGCTTATCTCCATGGCCAGTAGCATATACCACTATGGATGACAAAAATCTTAAATTATATTCATCTCACATTATCTCAGGTAAGAATGGTGAGCCTGGTAAAATCATTGAAACGACTAAAAAAGCTATCATTATTGGAACAGGTTCTAATGATGCTATTGCATTAACGGATATGCAACTTGCTGGAAAAAAACGTATGTTAGTAGCTAATTATCTTAGTGGCGTTCAAGAGTCACTAGTAGGGAAGCAATTGATATGATGAATTCTGTAAGAGCCCATGCATTCGAAACTATCCAACATATATTAAATGAAGGCGCATATAGTAATTTAAAAATTAATGAAGTTTTATCTTCCAATATCATCGCTGATGTTGATCGGAATTTATTTACTGAGCTTGTTTATGGAACAATTAAACGAAAATATACATTGGATTATATTCTAAAACCTTTTGTTAAAACTAAAATAAAAGGGTGGGTACGCCAGCTTTTATGGATGAGTATTTATCAATATGTTTATCTCGACAAAGTTCCCGATCATGCGATTATTAATGAAGCAGTTGATATTGCTAAGCAAAGAGGTGGCCATCATAATGGTAATATCGTCAACGGTATTTTACGTTCAATGATGAGAAGTGAATTGCCTCATTTTCAAGAAATAAAAGATGATAAGAAACGAATTGCTTTAGAGTATAGTTTACCTAAATGGTTAGTTAATCACTGGGTAACGCATTATGGTCTTGTGACGACGGAAGAAATTGCTCAGTCATTATTAGCTCCTGTCAAGACAACAGTTAGAGCGAATATTTCACGTGGTTCTGTAGATGACATTATTAATAAATTGGAAAATGAAGGATTCAATGTTGAAAAAGATGATATTTTACCTTTTTGTTTGCATGTAAGCGGGCAAACTATTGTAAATTCAGGAGCGTTTAAAGATGGTTATGTCTCCATTCAAGATAAGAGTTCGATGATGGTAGCTCATATCATGAAGTTAGGTAGAGATGATAAAGTATTAGATGCTTGTAGTGCTCCTGGAGGAAAGGCTTGTCATATGGCGGAAATATTATCTCCAGAAGGGCAAATTGATGCTACAGATATACATTCCCATAAAATTGATCTTATTAAGCATAATATTAAAAAATTAAAGCTAGATAATATTCATGCGTTCCAACATGATGCAACTGAACCTTATGATGGGCTGTACGATAAAATTTTAGTCGATGCACCTTGTAGTGGTTTAGGTGTGTTAAGACATAAACCTGAAATAAAATATACTCAGTCTCAAGATAGTATTCAATCACTTGTTGATTTACAACTACAAATATTAGAGAATATTAAACATAATATTAAACCTGGTGGTACAATTACGTATTCAACATGTACAATAGAACAGATGGAAAATGAGAATGTAATTTATACATTTTTAAAACAAAACGAAGAGTTTGAATTTGAGCCTTTCCAACACCCTGTTACTGGAAAGCAAGTTAAGACATTACAGATATTACCACAAGATTTTGACTCTGATGGATTCTTTATAACTCAAATTAAAAGAAAGGAAAGTTAAGAATGATTACTGCAGAAAAAAAGAAAAAGAATAAGTTCTTACCTAATTTTGATAAACAATCGATTTATTCTTTGCGTTACGATGAAATGCAGCAGTGGTTGATTGATCATGGGCAACAAAAATTTAGAGCTAAACAAATTTTTGAATGGTTATATCAAAAAAGAGTGGATAGTATTGATGAAATGACGAATCTCTCTAAAGATTTACGTCAAGTTTTAAAAGATAATTTTGCGATGACTACGTTGACGACAGTAGTTAAACAAGAAAGTAAAGACGGAACGATTAAATTTTTATTTGAATTACAAGATGGTTATACAATTGAAACTGTATTGATGAGACATGAATACGGTAATTCAGTTTGTGTCACAACACAAGTGGGTTGTCGTATCGGTTGTACATTCTGTGCTTCAACTTTAGGTGGCTTAAAGCGAAACTTAGAAGCGGGCGAAATAGTATCTCAAGTACTAACAGTTCAAAAAGCTTTAGATGAAACAGATGAACGCGTCTCTCAAATCGTAATCATGGGCATTGGTGAACCTTTTGAAAATTATGATGAGATGATGGATTTCTTAAGAATCGTTAACGATGATAACAGCTTAAATATTGGGGCACGTCATATTACAGTGTCCACTTCTGGTATTATTCCTAGAATTTATGATTTCGCTGAAGAAGACATCCAAATCAATTTTGCAGTTAGTCTACATGGTGCTAAAGACGAAATTCGCTCTCGTTTAATGCCGATTAACCGAGCTTATAATGTTGAGAAATTAATGGAAGCAATTAAATATTATCAGGAACAAACTAATCGACGTGTTACATTTGAGTATGGTTTATTCGGTGGAGTGAATGACCAACTAGAACATGCAAGAGATTTAGCACATCTAATTAAAAATTTAAATTGCCATGTTAATCTAATTCCAGTCAACCATGTACCTGAACGTAATTATGTGAAAACTCCAAAGGATGATATTTTTAAATTTGAAAAAGAATTAAAGAGATTAGGAATCAATGCTACAATAAGACGTGAACAAGGATCAGACATTGATGCAGCTTGTGGTCAATTAAGAGCAAAGGAACGACAAGTAGAAACGAGGTAAAGACATATGTTAAACGCACAATTTTTCACGGATACTGGTCAACACAGAGAAAAGAATGAAGACGCTGGCGGTATTTTTTATAACCAAACTCAGCAACAATTGTTAGTTTTATGCGATGGCATGGGTGGTCATAAAGCCGGTGAAGTAGCGAGTCAATTCGTTACGTATGAACTTCAAAAACGTTTTGAAGATGAAAACCTCATTGAAATCCATCAGGCTGAATCATGGTTGCGTTCAAACATTAAAGATATCAACTTTAATTTGTATAACTATGCTCAAGAAAATCCAGATTATCATGGTATGGGTACAACACTCGTGTGCGCTATTGTTTATGACAAGCAAGTTGTGGTAGCTAATGTTGGAGATTCTCGCGCTTATGTTATTAATCAAAGACAAATAGAGCAAATTACAAGTGATCATTCCTTTGTTAATCATCTCGTTGTCACTGGTCAAATTTCTAAAGAAGAAGCTTTTAATCATCCACAAAGAAATATCATCACTAAAGTTATGGGGACTGACAAACGCGTGTCACCTGATTTATTTGTTAAAAGAACTAACTTTTATGACTTCTTGTTATTAAATACGGATGGCTTAACAGATTATGTTAGAGATTACGAAATCCAGGAGGAGCTTAATCAAGATGACACAATTGAATCACATTGTGAACGTCTAATGCGCTTAGCGATGTCCCATGACTCCAAAGATAATGTAAGTTTCATACTGTCATCGATAGAAGGTGACAAAGTATGATAGGAAAGATTGTTAATGACCGCTACAAAGTAATTGATAAACTTGGTGGCGGAGGAATGAGTATTGTATATTTAGCAGAAGATACAATACTTAATCGTAAAGTCGCAATAAAAGCTATTTCTATTCCACCTCGTGAAAAGGAAGAAACCTTAAAACGCTTTGAACGAGAGGTACATAATTCTTCTCAGCTATCACATGAAAATATAGTGAGTATGATTGATGTAGATGAAGAAGACGAATGTTTCTACCTAGTAATGGAATATATTGAAGGCCCTACATTAGCTGAATATATACATAGTCATGGTCCTCTAAGTGTAGAAACAGCAATAAAATTTACCGAGCAAATTTTAAGTGGTATCAAACACGCACATGATATGAGAATTGTGCATCGTGACATTAAACCACAAAATGTATTAATAGATAAAAACAAAACATTGAAAATCTTTGATTTTGGTATAGCTAAAGCGCTAAGTGAAACATCCTTAACACAGACGAATCACGTGCTCGGAACAGTACAATATCTTTCACCAGAACAGGCAAAAGGTGAATCAACTGATGAAGGTACAGATATTTACTCTATTGGTATAGTGCTATATGAAATGTTAGTAGGTGAACCTCCGTTTAATGGAGAAACTGCTGTTAGTATTGCCATTAAGCATATTCAAGATTCAATACCAAACATTACTACTGATAAACGCGAAGAAGTACCACAAGCATTAAGTAATGTTGTGCTACGCGCTACTGAAAAAGATAAACATAATCGTTATCATACCGTTCAAGAAATGTGTGATGACTTAACGAGTGCTTTACATGAGAATCGTGCGAACGAGGAAAAATATGAATTAGATAAAACTAAAACAGTTCCGCTTACTAAAGATGAACTCAATAAAAAGATAAATGATACTCATAACGATGATGATTTAAATAAAACAATGCAAATCCCTATTGTTAACGAACCTGTACGTCAGCAAGAATTTCAATCGTTAGAAGGTCGCTATTCACCACCACCTAAGAAGAAACACTCTAAGATGAAAATCACTGTCCTATCTTTAATATTTGCGTTATTGTTAGCGGGATTAGTTGGTTTTATAGGTATGGGAGTTTTTGGTAGTAAGTATGAGGAAATGCCAGATTTATCAGGAAAAACTGAAAAAGAAGCAGAGCAAATATTAAAGGATCATCATTTGACCATGGGTGACATATCTAGGAAATATAGTGATAAATATCCTGAAAACCAAATCATCAAATCTGAACCCAATAGAGGTGAACGGGTAGAAGAAGGAGAAGCGATTGATATTATTCTTTCTAAAGGTCCTCAAAAAGTAAAAATGCCAAATCTTGTAGGACTGCCTAAAGATGAAGCAGTTAAAAAGCTGAAAAATTTAGGTTTAAAAGATATTGATGTTGAACAAGCTTATAGTCACTCAGTAGACAAAGGTTTAATTTCAGAACAAAGTGTTGAAGCAAATAGTGAAGTTGCTCTAAATGATCATCACATTAAAATCTATGAGTCACTAGGTGTGCGTCAAGTTTATGTTAGTGATTTTGAAAATAAATCTTATTCATCAGCCAAAAAAGAGTTGGAATCTAAAGGATTTAAAGTACAAGCTACTCAAGAAAATGATGATAAAGTTAAAAAAGGAAATATTATATCTCAATCACCTAAAAATAAATCTGTAGATGAAGGTTCTGTAATTAATTTAACAGTTTCAAAAGGCAAGTCAGGTGAGGACGATGATGACAGTGATGATAGCGATGTGAAATCAACGTCTGAAACAGTTAAAGTGCCCTACTCAGGTAGTAAAGGTAAAAGCCAAACAGTAGAAGTCTTTATAAGAGACAAAGATAACTCTGGAAATTCCGCATCTCAAACTTTTAAAATTACTAAGGATAAAACAATAAGCATACCTTTAAAAATAGAAAAAGGTAAAACTGCGGGATACACTGTACGTGTTGATAATAAAATTGTTGCCGATAAAGATGTTGGCTACGATGACTAATAATAAAATATGAAATGAGCCCCTTTCAACTTTTGAAAGGGGCTCATTTGTATTATTCTGTATTTATTTCGCTTTCGTTTGTTCAATAGTTGTTTGACTACCTGCTTTCGTTCCGAATAGAAGAATGAGTAGTGAAGTAACTAATAACACACTTAGTGAAAGTGTCCAGTTATGCGTGATATCGTGGAAAATTCCAAATAAGAATGGGCCAATAGCAGCTAATAAGTAACCAATAGACTGTGCCATCCCAGACAATTTCGCTGCTGTTTGTCCACTTTCGGTACGTACAACAAATAATGTGTTAGCTAATCCAAATGCTAGACCACTTGCTACACCTATGAGTATGATGCCTAACCATACATATTTGTAATCAACGAATATTAAACAAAGTACACCTATCATGAATAGAACGCTCGTTAATAATGTTAGGGGTACTTGTGATTTCATTTTTGTAGCAACAATAGGTGTGATGAAAGTTAAAGGTATAATAGCGATTTGTAATATTGATACGTAAATACCTGAAGTTTGTATAGATATGCCATGATCCGTGAGTAATTCTGGTAACCAATTAATAATTGTATAAAAGATCAGAGATTGTGCTCCCATAAAAATGGTTACTCTCCAAGCCAATAGAGACTTCCAAATGTTGATTTGACTATGAACAGAGTTGGTAGCTTTAGGTGGTTGTTGCTTCAGTTGAAAAGTCCAAATTAGAATTGTGAATAATGTAATAATAGACATTAGTCCTAATGCAATTGCATAGTTATAACGTGAGGTTAATGGACTTATGACTGAAGAACTTAAACTTCCAACTACATTCATTACTACGGTATATAGCCCTGTCATGATACCAATATGAAAGGGAAATCATGTTTTGACTATGGCTGGTGCTAATACATTGCCAAAGGCAATACCTATACCAATGAGTGTTGTGCCAATATAAAGCCAACTCAATCCAATTATTGACCGTAATATAATACCTATAAATATAAAGATTAAAGCTCCAAATATTGTTCGTTCTAATCCAAATGTATTGCCTATTTTTGAAGCAAAAAATGATACAACTCCAAATGCTATTAAAGGTACTACAGTCATTAAACTAAGCGCACTATTAGTTGTATGTAATGTATCTTTAATTGAAGGTAACGCCACGCCAACAGAGGTAATGGGTGCTCGTAAGTTTGCTGCTACCAACATGATTCCAATTAATAATAAAAAATTAATGTGCCTGTCTATATTTTGCTTAGGCATGACTATCCCTCCTTTTTCACAGATGTAAAAATCGTATCACTTGCTTAGAAAAGTGACAAGATAGTTTTATCGATTTTTAATCAAAGTATATACTATTGAGAAACGAAGTTATACGTATTATATTTATAACGATTTTGATATACTATGAATAGAAAAAAATCTAGAGAGGTGTCGATTTGAAGACTGGACGTATCGTCAAATTAATTAGTGGTGTCTACCAAGTAGATGTTGATGGTGTTCGATTTGACACTAAGCCACGAGGATTGTTTAGAAAGAAAAAATTTTCTCCAGTAGTAGGAGATATCGTCGATTTTGAAGTTCAAAATGAACAAGAAGGCTATATTCATCATGTTCATGACAGAGACAATGAACTCAAACGACCACCTGTCAGTAACATTGATGAGCTTGTTATTGTAATGAGTGCTGTTGAGCCTCAATTTTCAACTCAATTACTTGATCGTTTCTTAGTCGTAGCACATTCTTATGATTTAGAACCTCGTATATTAATTACTAAGAAAGATTTAACGACACAGGATAATCAAGAATATATTCAAGCTATGCTAGACCTATATCAAGATATAGGATATCCTACACAGTTTATTAGTAAAAATGATGATAGGGTCTCTATTGTAGATGAGTGGAATCATGGTTTAATTGTTTTAAGTGGACAATCAGGTGTAGGTAAAACTACTTTTCTTAATCATTATCGCCCAGAGTTAAACCTTGAAACAAATGATATCTCTAAATCATTGAATAGAGGTAAGCATACGACGAGACATGTTGAATTATATGAGAGAAATCATGGGTTTATTGCTGATACGCCAGGATTTAGTGCGCTTGATTTTGATCATATTGAAAAGGATGAACTTAAAAATTACTTCGTTGATATTAAGGACGCGGGACAAGATTGTAAATTTAGAAATTGTAATCATATCAAAGAACCTAAATGTAATGTTAAACATTTAGTTGATGAGGGGAAAATTGCTCAATTTAGATATGAGCATTATTTACAGTTATTTAATGAAATCTCTAATAGAAAGGTACGATATTAATGGTTAAGGTTTTACCTTCACTTTTATCCGTTGATTTTTTAAATTTAAAAGAGGAATTAGACCATTTAGAAAAAGCGAATGTCGATGGCTTACACTTCGATGTGATGGATGGGAAATTTGTACCTAATATTTCGATAGGTATACCACTTTTAGATGCAGTACGCAGTTATTCTAACCTACCAATTGACGTACATTTGATGATCGAACAGCCTGAAAACTATATTCAATTATTTGCAGATCATGGCGCAGATATGATTTCAGTGCATGTTGAAGCTACACCTCACATACATCGTGCAATTGAAGAAATTAAATTACTTAACAAGAAAGCTGGAGTTGTAATCAATCCAGGCACACCTGTAGAGTCCATTTTACCTGTGTTAAGTATTGTAGATTATGTTTTGGTTATGACAGTTAATCCTGGATTTGGTGGGCAATCATTTATTGAACAATGTATTAATAAAATCGAACAACTTAACCAAATAAAACATGAGAATAATCTTACATTTGATATTGAAGTTGATGGTGGCATTAATGATTCAACAAGTAAATATTGTGTAGAGCAGGGAGCAACAATGCTTGTTACAGGTTCTTACTTTTTTAAACAAAATGATTATGCAAAGGTCACTAATGCATTGAAAGGCTAATTTATTATGAAAATTAACTTATTATGTTCGGATCGATTATTGCCCACTCAATTATTTAAGTTAGAACAACAATCACAATGGGCCGGTATTGATAGAGGTGCATTGATACTAGTTGAAAATGGTATAGAGCCTGTATTTTCAGTAGGAGATTTCGACTCGGTTAATGAAGAGGAACGTCATATATTAAAAGATCAATTAAATATTCATCCAGTAAAAGCTGAAAAAGATGATACTGATCTCGCTCTAGGCGTACAAAAAGCCGTTCAACAAGGATATTCTACAATAACTATTTACGGAGCAACTGGTGGGAGATTAGACCATTTTATGGGTGTACTTCAAATTTTACAAAAGCCTGAATATTTAGAGCGTCATATTCATCTTCAAGTTATAGATGTTCAAAATGAAATTACATTACTCAACGAAGGTGAACATCAAGTTAAACAAGATAGCACCTATCCATACATTTCATTTATTCCATTAAATGATGAAGTAAGTTTGTCTTTAGAAGGGTTTAAATATAATTTGAGCAATGAACATTTAGAATTGGGGTCAACATTAACTATTTCTAATGAAATTACAACAAAGGTTGCAAAAGTCAATGTGGAAAAGGGCACTGTCTTACAAATGAGAAGTACTGATTAAAATTTTTATAATAATAAAAAAGACCTTAGAGGCAAATTGCCTTTAAGGTCTAAAAATGTGCTCCTCCACATAAGGGCATTTTTTGTGCATTATATTTATTAAACTCTAGTAACTTTACCAGATTTTAAAGCACGTGCAGAAACCCAAACTTTTTTTGGTTTTCCGTCTACAAGAATTCTAACTTTTTGAAGGTTAGCGTTCCATCTGCGTTTGTTCGCATTTAAAGCGTGTGAACGATTATTACCAGTCGAAGCTTTACGACCTGTTACGTAACATTGTTTACCCATGAAAGTACCTCCTTTAATAAATATAAATACACATTACTACTTACATACTTTATTAAGATAACACATAAAGGGTAATTGAGCAATAAATATTTAAGCTAATTAAAATCTAATACGCTATATCTGTCATTATTATGGTATAATTGTAAGCTGTGGAGTTATATAGTATGATACTGTAAAGCAATAGTTGAAATTATACAATTAAATTATAATTTAGGTAGAATGATAACGAAATTGAAACGATTAGTAATTGTTAATTTTTTACAATTGCTCTATTTTTTAGAAATTTTGAATTAAAGAATTTAAAATATTAAGATAAAGCTTAAACACCTTTAACATAAACCATGAGAATTCCAGGAGGAAACAAAAATGACATTAGAAATTTCAAATGATTATGGCAAAATTGATATTTCAAATGAAGTGATTGCATCTGTAGTAGGTGGTAAAGCCGTTGAAAGTTATGGCATAGTTGGTATGGCATCTAGACAACAAGTAAGGGACGGTATTGCTGAAATTCTAGGACATGATAACTATGCTAAAGGCATTAAAGTAAGAGAAGAAAATGGCACGATAGATGTAGATATGTATATTATTGTGAGTTACGGAGTGAAAATTTCTGAAGTAGCAAGTAATCTTCAATCAACAGTTAAATATACACTTGAAAAAACACTTAATGTAAAAGTCAATTCTATTAATATTTTCGTACAAGGTGTACGTGTAAACGATACAGGCAAAAAGGTTTAGGAGGACATCGTGAAATGATTAGCAAAATAAATGGTAAATTATTTGCCGATATGATTATACAAGGGGCTCAAAATTTATCAAATAATGCAGATTTAGTAGATTCATTAAATGTATATCCTGTACCAGATGGAGATACTGGGACGAACATGAATCTAACAATTACTTCTGGTCGTGAGGAAGTAGAAAATAATTTATCTCAAAATATTGGTGAATTAGGAAAGACGTTCTCTAAAGGATTACTTATGGGGGCACGTGGTAATTCGGGCGTAATTCTTTCTCAATTATTTAGAGGTTTTTGTAAAAACATTGAAAATAATGATGAAATCAACGCACAGCAATTAGCTGAGAGTTTTCAAGCAGGAGTAGAAACTGCATATAGAGCTGTAATGAAACCAGTTGAAGGTACAATTTTAACTGTAGCTAAAGATGCAGCAGCTGCATCAGTCGATAAAGCTCAAGATACAGAAGATTGTATTGAACTTATGGAACATACTATACAAGCTGCCAAGGAATCATTAGACAATACACCTAATTTATTGCCAGTGCTTAAAGAAGTAGGAGTCGTTGACAGTGGTGGTAAGGGATTATTATGCGTTTATGAAGGATTTCTTAAAGGTCTAAAAGGAGAAAAAGTAGAAGCGCAAGCTCCCAAATTAGATACCGAATCACTTGTCAATGATGATCATGATTTCCACGGTGTTATCAATACAGAAGATATTGTCTATGGTTATTGTACTGAAATGATGGTTCGTTTTGGTAAAAATAAAAAAACGTTTGAAGAACAAGAATTTAGAAATGATATGAGTGAATTTGGTGATTCATTACTTGTAATCAATGATGATGAAATTGTAAAAGTTCATGTTCACACTGAACATCCTGGCGATGTATTTAATTATGGTCAACAGTATGGCGAATTAATTAAACTCAAAGTTGAAAATATGAGAGAGCAACACAGAGAGGTTATCCGCAAAGAACAAAGCGGACAAGAACAAAAGGATAATAAAGATGAACCTAATACAGTAGAAACAGCTGTGATTACAATTTCTATGGGTGAAGGTATTTCTGAATTGTTTAAATCTATGGGTGCTACACACATTATTAGTGGAGGACAGACAATGAATCCTTCAACAGAGGACATTGTCAAAGTTATTGAGCAATCACAATGTAAACGTGCAATTATCTTACCTAATAACAAAAATATTTTAATGGCAAGTGAACAAGCAGCAAATATCGTTGATGTTGATACTGTAGTGATTCCAACTAAATCGATACCTCAAGGTATTACTGCTTTATTCCAATATGACGAAGAATCATCTCTTGAAGATAATAAGAATCATATGGAAACAGCACTTGAGGCAGTTCAATCAGGTTCAGTGACTTATGCAGTACGTGATACTAAAATCGATGGTATTGAAATTAAAAAAGATGAATTTATGGGTCTAGCAGAAGACAAAATTGTAACAAGCGATGCTGATCAATTAACAGCAGTAAAAGGTCTATTAGACAAATTACTTACGGACGATAGTGAAATTTTAACTATGATAAGTGGGGAAGAATCTGATCAAGAAGTCACAGAACAATTAAGTGAATGGATTGAAGAAACTTATCCAGATGTAGAAGTTGAACAACATGAAGGCGGTCAACCAATTTATCAGTATTTCTTTGCAGTTGAATAGCAATTTCATACTTTTTATATAACAGTAATTTCTATTTTAAAGAGATAGGAATTACTGTTTTTTTGTTGAATTTTGTTTTGGAAAATTAAGTTAAAAAAGTATAATAAGAATTTTCATATAATTCCCAATTTAGCTAATATTGTGCGTGTTTAATATTGAGATTAATAGCTATAAGTCAGGGTATGCGAATAGTGGATAAAAATTTAAGTAAAGGGGTATTCTTAATGATTTTTGAAACTATGGAGCAAAAAGACTATGAACAACTTGTCTTCTGTCAAGATGAAGTAACAGGATTAAAGGCTATCATTTGTATCCATGATACTACATTGGGACCAGCTTTAGGTGGATGTCGTGTTAGAAATGATTATGAATCCGAAGAAGAGGCCATTGAAGATGCTATGAACTTAGCACGCGGTATGACATATAAAAATGCAGCTGCTGGATTAAATCTTGGTGGTGGAAAGACTGTAGTTATGGGCGCACCTGACAAACAGAATGAAGAGGCATTCTACAGAGCATTAGGTCGCTATGTTAATACATTAAATGGACGTTATTATACTGCAGAAGATGTTGGTACTTCTGAACATGAAATGAATTTAATATATAAAGAAACACCATATGTATGTGGAACTAGTAAGTCATTTGGTTCAGCAGGTAATCCAAGTCCGATGACTGCCTATGGTATTTATATTGCATTGAAACGCACTGTAGCAGAAAAATTTGATGGAGATAAACTTGAAGGTAAGACAGTGGCTGTTCAAGGTGTAGGCCATGTATCATATGAGTTATGTCGTTTATTAAATGAAGATGGTGTGAAATTAATTGTCACTGATATTAATAAAGACAATGCACAACGAGCTGTTGATGATTTCGGTGCGGAATTTGTAGAACCTGATGATATATTCTCAGTAGATGCTGATATCTTTGCACCTTGCGCATTAGGTGGCGTCTTAAATGATGATACAATTCCACAATTAAAAGTAAAAGCTGTGTGTGGTTCTGCTAACAATCAATTAAAAGATGAAGATAAACACAGTAAAATGTTAGAAGAAAAAGGTATTCTATATGCACCAGATTATATTGTTAATAGTGGTGGAGTTATTAATACTGCAGATGAATTGAATGGCTACAATGAAGAGAGAGCTAAAGAAAGTATTGAAAATATAGATCAAATTTTAAAACATATCTTCGACATTTCAAGTGAACACAAAGAAACACCACTTGAAGCCTCTCAACATTTTGCTGAAACTAGAATGAAGCAAATTTCTCATATTAAAGATATTAGAAAATAAGAGAATAAACTTTAAATAATTTTTAGCACGACAATGATTGAATGTGAAACAATCATTGTCGTATTTTTTATAAATATATAATTAAATATTATAGGTATGGATAAGAGAGTTTTACAGAATCTAATTTAATGAAGCGCAACGATACACAATATTATTTTATTTTAAGTGTTCTATTTAACTTAAAAAGTTATGACAAAAATTAATAATAAAAACACTATTTACAAAAAATATACACTACTCTAAATAAAAATGTTATAGAATAAATGTATATTACAAATAAAAGAGGTGTGAAATGGAACCAATGATTCTCTTATCGATTCTAGTTACTTTTTGTTTAAGTTTTATATTTGTTCGAAAATATATGTCACAAACATCTAGTTTAAAATTCAAACGTGTCTTCTCACTAATAGCTATATTGGCTATTGTATTTTCAACATTAGGGCAAACGCTTAATGCACAACAGGCACATGCAGCTAATGGATTACATAAAGAAAAAGCAACTTTAGTTAAAGTGATTGATGGCGACACAGTGAAATTAAATTATAAAGGTAAAGTTTCAACGTTTAGACTATTACTTATTGATACACCAGAAACGAAAGATCCTAGAAAACCAGTTCAAAAATATGGTCCAGAAGCAAATGCATTTACTACAAACATGATGACTAAAGCTAAAAAAATTGAAGTAGCGTTTGATAAAGGACAAAGAACTGACAAATACGGAAGATTATTAGCTTACGTGTATGCTGATGGGATAATGGTTAACAATGCGGTTGTAAGACAAGGTCTTGCAAGAGTAAAATATGTTTATCCGCCAAACAATACGTATGAACAATTAATCAGAGCAAGTGAAGCTCGAGCTAAAGCTGAAAAACTTAATATTTGGAGTGAGTCCAATAGTGTAAAAACTTCTCTAACTTCAACTAAAAAAACTCATAAAGTAGTAAAACCGACATCAGCTAAAACAACAAGTTTACATCATTATTCAAAAAAATCTAAGACACCATCCAAAGCTAAAAGTACCACTAAGAAAGAATATTTTAAAAATTGTACTGCTTTAAGAAAGAAATATCCACACGGTGTAAAAAAAGGACATCCTGCTTATCAAGCTAAACTTGATCGAGATAAAGATAACTATGCTTGCGAAGTTAGATAAATAAAAAGATAATTCTTTGAAAGCTATTAACATTTTCAAAAATGTTAGTAGCTTTTTGTATGCTGACTAAGAATAATATTTAGGATTCATTTTCAAAATAAATAACGCGTGTGAATCAAATAATTAGGATGAACATGATAAAATATACAATGACTATTGGAGAAAAACATTATAAAGTTTTAGGTGATGGATCATGACAAAAGTACATTTAATCGAAAGTCCTTACACTTTAGACAAAATTAAAGGAATTGGTCCGAAACGATTAACTATATTAGAAGAATTAAATATAAACACTGTAGAAGATCTTGTACTCTATTTACCTACACGTTATGAAGATAATACTGTGATTGACCTAAACCAGGCTGAAGATCAATCGACAGTTACTGTACAAGGAGAAGTATATTCGACACCGGCGGTAGCTTTTTTTGGTAGAAATAAGTCTAAATTAACCGTTCATATAATGGTGAACAACATTGCGGTTAAGTGTGTCTTCTTCAATCAGCCTTATCTGAAAAAGAAAATTGAATTACACGGTACCGTGACTGTCAAAGGCAAGTGGAATCGTGCTAAGCAAGAAATTAATGGGAATCGTATGTTCTTTAATGAACAAACAACTCAAGATGATGTTCAGTTAGAGCCTGTGTATCGTATTAAAGAAGGTATTAAACAGAAACAAATTCGAGATAACATTAGACAGGCATTAGAGGATGTCACGATACATGAGTGGTTATCAGACGATTTAAGAGAAAAGTATAAATTAGAAACATTAGAATATACACTACGCACTTTACATCACCCTAAGGATAAACAAAGTCTTTTAAAAGCACGTCGCACATATGCATTTACAGAACTTTTTATGTTTGAATTACGCATGCAGTGGTTGAATCGTTTAGAGAAGTCATCAGATGAAGCGATTGAAATCGAATATGATATATCTAAAGTTAAACAATTTATCAATCGCTTGCCTTTCGAACTCACAGATGCGCAAAAAACAAGTGTTAATGAAATATTTAGAGATTTAAAGGCACCTATTCGAATGCATCGTTTACTTCAAGGAGATGTAGGTTCTGGTAAAACAGTAGTCGCGGCAATTTGTATGTACGCATTGAAAACAGCAGGTTTCCAATCTGCTTTAATGGTACCTACAGAGATATTGGCTGAGCAACATGCTGAAAGTTTAATTGAATTATTTGGAGATACGATGAATGTCGCACTTTTAACTGGCTCGGTTAAGGGTAAGAAACGACGTATTCTGTTAGAGCAGTTGGAGAATGGCTCAATTGATTGTTTAATAGGGACACATGCACTTATTCAAGATGATGTAGTTTTTGAAAATGTTGGTTTAGTGATTACAGATGAACAACATCGTTTTGGTGTTAATCAGCGTCAAATGTTGAGAGAAAAAGGTGCTATGACGAATGTTTTATTTATGACAGCAACACCAATACCTCGAACGTTAGCGATTTCAGTGTTTGGAGAAATGGATGTTTCTTCTATTAAGCAATTACCTAAAGGTAGAAAGCCTATCATCACAAGTTGGGCTAAACATGAACAGTATGAGCAAGTCTTAGCACAAATGACGAGCGAATTACGTAAAGGTAGACAAGCATATGTCATCTGTCCATTGATAGAGAGTTCAGAGCACTTAGAAGATGTTCAAAATGTGGTTGCGCTATACGAATCGTTACAAGAATATTATGGCGCTGAAAAAGTTGGATTATTACATGGTAAACTAACCTCTGATGAAAAAGATGAAGTGATGCAAAGATTCAGTGATAAAGACATTGATATACTTGTTTCAACTACTGTAGTTGAAGTCGGCGTTAATGTTCCTAATGCTACATTTATGATGATTTATGATGCAGATCGTTTTGGTTTATCTACGCTACATCAATTACGTGGACGTGTGGGAAGAAGTGAACATCAAAGTTATTGTGTACTTATTGCTTCTCCTAAGACAGAGACAGGTATAGAGCGTATGACAATTATGACTCAAACTACAGATGGATTTGAACTAAGTGAGCGAGATTTAGAAATGCGAGGTCCAGGAGATTTCTTTGGAGTCAAACAAAGTGGACTACCAGATTTCCTCGTGGCAAACGTAGTAGAAGACTACCGCATGTTAGAAGTAGCAAGAGACGAAGCAGCCGAACTCATACAATCAGGACAATTCTTCCAACAACACTATACACAACTCAGAAACTTCATCCAAAACAACCTCCTACACACCAGTTTTGATTAGGGGCCCCCAGCACAGAGACTTTCGAGAGCGAAAGTCAACAGACAGTGCAAATTGAGGTGTTCCCTACACAGAGCATTTCGTAAAGAGATGCAACCGGCCATGGAAGTAGGGATTATATATTTAAACTAAATTCCATCATTGTGACCACTGATGTTGTATTACATTAGTTAATAAATTTATTTCTAGCAATCGGTGATAGATATTCTTAATGAATTAAAAGCCCCGTTGCAGTTATTTGTTGAGGAATTGAATCAGAAAGTGTTATGATATGTTAGGAATATTTAAGACTTGGTACTAAAATGAGGGGTGAAAGTTTGAAACTAAAGAAAGACGAACGCAGAATAGCTATTCAAAATGCAATTGATGCTAACCCCTTTATTACTGATAATGAACTTTGCGAAAAGTTTGGAGTGAGTATTCAAACAATTCGCTTAGACCGTACGCATTTAAATATTCCTGAGTTACGTAAAAGAATTAAGTTAGTGGCAGAACAAAATTATGGCCAAATTAGATCGATTGAAGCTAATGAAATTATTGGAGATTTAATACAAGTTGAGCCTGATATCGAAGCACAGTCTTTAATAGAAATTACTGAAGATACTGTCTTTGCTAAAACTCAAATTGCTAGAGGACATATTCTCTTTGCCCAGGCTAATTCTTTGTGCGTGGCATTAATACATAATCCAACAGTACTGACACAAGAAAGTCAGGTTGAATTTATCGAAAAAGTGAAATTAAATGATACGGTAAGAGCAAAGGCTCAAGTTATAGATAAAACATGTAAGCACTATATTATAGAAGTTAATTCATATGTGAAAGATAAATTAGTTTTTAAAGGGAAATTTAAAATGTTTTATATAAGTGAGGATGAATTCAATGGTTAAAATTGCAGTTGATATGATGGGTGGAGATGATGCACCAGGTATCGTACTCGATGCAGTTAAAAAGGCTGTAGAAGATTTTAAAGATTTAGAGATAATTCTTTTTGGAGATAAAGAACAATACAACTTAAATCATGATCGTATTGATTTTAGACATTGTTCTGAAAAAATTGAAATGGAAGATGAACCTGTTCGTGCAATTAAACGTAAGAAAGATAGCTCAATGGTGAAGATGGCAGAAGCTGTCAAATCTGGAGAAGCTCATGGATGTGTTTCAGCCGGAAACACTGGAGCATTAATGTCAGCAGGATTGTTTATTGTTGGTCGTATAAAAGGTGTTTCAAGACCTGCATTAGTAGTTACCTTACCAACAATGGATGGAAAGGGCTTTGTCTTTTTAGATGTAGGAGCTAATGCGGATGCTAAGGCAGAACATCTATTACAATACGCACAATTAGGTAATATCTATGCTCAAAAGATTCGTGGTATAAAGAATCCTTCAGTGTCACTTTTAAACATAGGCACTGAAGCAGCTAAAGGTAATTCTTTAACTAAAAAAGCTTACGAATTATTTGAAAATGATCATTCATTTAATTTCCAAGGTAACATTGAAGCTAAAACGTTAATGGATGGTAATACAGATGTAGTTGTTACCGATGGTTATACTGGAAATATGGTATTAAAGAATCTAGAAGGTACAGCAAAATCAATTGGTAAAATGTTAAAAGAAACTATTTTAAGTAGTTTTAAAAATAAAATTGCGGGTGCTATCCTTAAGAAAGACCTAGACGCATTCTCTAAGAAAATGGACTACTCCGAATATGGTGGTTCAGTACTTTTAGGCTTAGATGGAACTGTTGTAAAGGCACATGGTAGTTCAAATGCTAAAGCATTTTACTCAGCCATTAGACAAGCTAAAATCGCTGGAGAAGAAAATATAGTTCAAACAATGAGAGAAACGGTGGGTGGTAAAAATGAGTAAAACGGCAATTATTTTTCCTGGTCAAGGCGCTCAAAAAGTTGGAATGGCAAGTGACTTATATAATGAAGAAACACGTTCAACTGAAATCTTAAATCAAGCACAAGAAGCACTTGATTTCGATTTATTAGAAACAATGTTTACTGATGAAGAAGGTAAACTAGGTGAAACTGAGAATACTCAGCCAGCTTTATTAACTCATAGTGTGGCACTGTTAGAGGCGTTACAAAATTTAAATGCTGATTACACAATGGGACATAGTTTAGGTGAATATTCAAGTTTAGTAGCTAGTGGAGTACTTTCATTTGAAGATGCGGTTAAGATTGTTCGTAAACGTGGACAACTTATGGCTCAAGCATTTCCTAATGGTGTAGGTAGTATGGCTGCTGTACTTGGATTGGACTACGAAGAAGTTGATAAAATTTGTAAAGATTTATCTAATGAAGAAGAAATAATTGAACCTGCCAACATTAATTCACCAGGACAAATTGTTGTTTCAGGTCATAAAACTTTAATTGATAAATTGGTTGAAGAAGGAAAAACTTTAGGCGCTAAACGTGTACTTCCTCTAGCAGTTTCAGGACCATTCCATTCATCTATGATGAGCGTGATTGAAGAAGATTTCGCTTCTTACATTAATGAATTTGAATGGCATGATGCCAAATTCCCTGTTGTCCAAAACTTTAACGCACAAGGTGAAACGGACGCGGAAGTGATTAAACATAATATGGTAAAACAATTGTATTCACCTGTACAGTTTATAAAATCAACAGAATGGTTGATTGAACAAGGTGTAGATCACTTTATTGAAATTGGTCCAGGTAAAGTATTATCAGGATTAATTAAGAAAATTAATAGAGACGTTAAAATTACTTCAATTCAAACACTTGAAGATGTGAAAGGATGGAATGAAAATGAGTAAAAGTGCTTTAGTTACAGGTGCTTCACGTGGTATTGGACGTAGCATCGCATTACAATTAGCTGAAGAGGGTTATAATGTAGCTGTCAATTATGCAGGTAGTAAAGATAAAGCAGAAGCTGTTGTTGAAGAAATCAAAGCTAAAGGTGTAGATAGCTTTGCTATTCAAGCTAATGTGGCGAATGGCGACGAAGTGAAGGCTATGATTAAAGAAGTTGTAAGTCAATTTGGTTCTGTTGATGTATTAGTGAACAACGCTGGTATTACTAGAGACAATTTATTAATGCGTATGAAAGAACAAGAATGGGACGATGTGATTGACACAAATTTAAAAGGTGTATTTAATTGCATTCAAAAAGTGACGCCTCAAATGTTACGTCAACGCGGAGGCGCGATTATTAATTTATCAAGTGTTGTTGGTGCAGTGGGTAATCCTGGCCAAGCAAACTATGTAGCAACTAAAGCAGGAGTGGTTGGTTTAACTAAATCATCTGCTCGCGAGTTAGCTTCACGTGGTATTACTGTTAATGCAGTGGCTCCAGGCTTTATTGTTTCTGATATGACTGATGCTTTAAGTGATGAACTTAAAGATCAAATGTTAGAGCAAATTCCGTTAGCACGCTTTGGTGAAGATACTGATATTGCTAATACAGTTGCATTCTTAGCTTCAGATAAAGCTAAATATATCACTGGTCAAACAATTCATGTTAATGGTGGTATGTATATGTAAAGTAACACTTCTTTCACGAAGTGAAAGTTAGTGTTACTTATGCAACCGTAAAGCGGTTGTAATCCACAAAATAAGCACGAATGACAAGAGAAATGAGAATAAAAGAAGTTTCAAGAAAGTCATGAAGTGCAACTCCACTTCTTTCACGAAGTGAAAGTTAGTGTTACTTATGCAACCGTAAAGTGGTTGTAATCCATAAAATAAGCACTAATGACAAGAGAAATGAGCATAAAAGAAGTTTCAAGAAAGTCATGAAGTGCAACTCCACTTCTTTCACGAAGTGAAAGTTAGTGTTACTTATGCAACCGGAAAGCGATTGTAATGAAAGAAGTATTAAAGCAATTACTTTTTAATGATCACAATGGACAAGCCATTGTGTAAGTATCACTAATCATTAAAATGAAAGTGATACTATATAAGCACTAAAGTGCTAAGCTAATTTAAGGAACGCCTGAGCTAAAGCTCATGCATAAGAAACACTAAGCACTAAAGTGCTAAGTGTTTCTAAAAATTCTACTTGTATTTTAGAAAGTAAAATGGGAAAATATAGTAGTCTATGGATAGACACTTTTAAAGGAGGTGAATCGACGTGGAAAACTTCGATAAAGTAAAAGATATCATCGTTGACCGTTTAGGTGTTGATGCTGACAAAGTAACTGAAGACGCATCATTCAAAGATGATTTAGGCGCTGACTCACTTGATATCGCTGAATTAGTAATGGAATTAGAAGACGAATTTGGTACTGAAATTCCTGATGAAGAAGCTGAAAAAATCAACACTGTTGGTGATGCTGTTAAGTACATCAATAGCTTAGAAAAATAATAAACTTACATCTGAGTCGTCACTCACGTCGGCTCAGATTTTTTCTTTAGTTTTACTTTATTTTCACGTAAAATTAAGATGTATAATTATTTATTTTAGAGTTAGGAGGTTAGGCAGTGGCTAACCATAAAAAGAGAGAGATGGTCAAAGAATTTCAACAAAAATTTACCAACAAAATGAATGAGTGGGGTTTTAATTTTAATAATATCGATTTGTATCAACAAGCGTTCTCACATTCGAGTTTTATCAATGATTTTAATATGAATCGACTTGATCATAATGAACGTTTAGAATTTTTAGGTGATGCGGTATTAGAATTGACGGTTTCACGCTATTTGTTTGATAAGCATCCTCATTTGCCAGAAGGTAATCTGACAAAGATGCGTGCAACAATTGTTTGTGAGCCCTCACTTGTAATATTTGCAAATAAAATTGATTTAAATGAACTTATTTTATTGGGTAAAGGTGAAGAAAAAACAGGCGGTAGAACTAGACCATCATTAATATCTGATGCTTTTGAAGCATTTGTTGGTGCTCTATATTTAGACCAAGGTTTAGATACTGTATGGAAATTTGCTGAGAAAGTCATTTTCCCATATGTAGAAGATGATGAATTAGTTGGTGTGGTCGACTTTAAAACACAGTTTCAAGAATACGTACATCGACAAAATAAAGGTGATGTGACCTATCGCCTTATTAAAGAAGAGGGTCCTGCCCACCATAGGTTATTTACTTCTGAAGTTATTTTAGAAAATAATGCAGTTGCAGAGGGTAAAGGAAAGACGAAGAAAGAATCCGAACAAAAGGCAGCCGAGCAAGCTTATAAGTCAATGAAGAAAAATGAGTCATTTTAATGTAGATGAGTGACATCTATAGAGAAGCATACGCATACATAATTATTAATTAATTAGAAATAGTAATAATGAGATTGTATTGTGACATGCTGATAAACTCAACATGAATGTGATAAGGAGAATAAGATGGTTTATTTAAAATCAATAGATGCCATAGGATTTAAGTCTTTTGCCGACCATACCAATGTCCAATTTGATAAAGGTGTGACAGCTATTGTTGGTCCTAATGGTAGTGGTAAAAGTAATATTACTGATGCAATTAAATGGGTATTGGGTGAACAATCAGCTAAATCGTTACGTGGTTCTAAAATGGAAGATATTATCTTTTCAGGAGCAGAACATAGAAAGGCTCAAAACTATGCTGAAGTAAAACTCAAATTAGATAATCATTCTAAAAAATTGCAGATTGATTCAGATGAATTAGTAGTCACTCGGCGTCTATACCGTAGTGGAGAAAGTGAATACTACTTAAATAACGATCGTGCTCGTTTAAAAGATATTATTGAAATCTTTTTAGATTCAGGTTTAGGAAAAGAAGCATTCAGCATCATCTCACAAGGTAGAGTTGACGAAATTTTAAACGCTAAACCTATCGACCGACGACAAATTATTGAAGAATCAGCTGGCGTATTAAAATATAAAAAGCGGAAAGCTGAATCTATTAACAAGTTAGATCATACTGAAGATAATCTAACTCGTGTTGAAGATATCTTATATGATTTAGAAGGTCGAGTTGAACCACTTAAAGAAGAAGCAGCAATTGCTAAAGAATATCAACAGTTATCCAAACAAATGGAACAAAGTGATGTTATCGTTACGGTACACGACATCGATCAATATACGGAAGACAACACTAAATTAGACCAACGTTTAAATGAGTTGAAAAGTCAGCAAGCAGATAAAGAAGCACAACAAGCTCAAGTAAATCAATTGTTGCAAAAGTTCAAGGGCGAACGTCAGCAAGTTGATTATGATATTGAAAAATTAAACTATGAATTAGTTAAAACAACAGAAACATATGAACAACTCACTGGGAAATTAAATGTATTAGAAGAACGTAAAAAGAATCAATCAGAAACAAATGCTAGATATGAAGAAGAACTTGAGAACTTGAATGCTCAAATTGAATCGATTGATCATGAAAAGCAACAAAATGAAGAAACGTTAAATGAACTTAAAGGTAAACAGAAACATCTAAATAAAGAAGTACAAGATCTAGAGTCACTTCTGTACGTATCTGATGAACAACACGATGAAAAGCTTGAAGAAATTAAGAATAATTATTATACGCTAATGTCTGAACAATCGGACGTTAATAATGATATACGTTTTCTTGAACATACGATTAATGAAAACGAAGCAAAAAAATCTAGATTAGATTCGAGACTTGTTGAAGCATTTAATCAGTTAAAAGAGATACAAAATAATATTAATGAAACTGAAAAAAGTTATGAAATTTCTAAAAAGGCTTTAACAGAAGCGGAACAACACATTCACCGTATTGAAAACGATTTAACCAAATCTAAAAAACAGCAATCTGAATATGAAGATAAGCTGTATCAAGCCTACAGATATAATGAAAAATTAAAATCTAGAATTGATAGTTTAGCTACTCAAGAGGAGGATTATACGTATTTCTTCAATGGGGTTAAACACATTCTCAAAGCTAAAGATAACGAATTGAGAGGAATTCATGGCGCAGTAGCTGAAGTGATTGATGTTCCATCTCAAATGACTCAAGCAATAGAAACAGCTTTAGGTGCATCACTTCAACATGTCATCGTTGATAATGAGAAAGATGGGAGACAGGCGATTCAATTTTTAAAGCAACGCAATTTAGGGCGTGCGACATTTTTACCTTTAAATGTTATTAAGCCACGACATATTGCGTCAGATATTAAAGAGATAGCTCGTCAAACTGAAGGGTTTATTAATATTGCGTCAGATGCTGTAAATGTTTCTTCCAAGTACCAAAGTGTCATTGAAAATTTATTAGGAAATACAATCATCGTTAATGATTTAAAACATGCTAATGAATTAGCTAGAGCTATACGTTATCGTACTCGAATTGTAACTTTAGAAGGAGATGTAGTTAATCCTGGTGGTTCAATGACTGGCGGTGGTGCACGAAAATCGAAAAGTATTCTTTCTCAAAAGGATGAACTATCAAAAATGCGTCATCAACTTGAGGATTATCAACGCCAAACTGCAGATTTTGAACGTCATTTTAAAGAATTAAAAGACAAGTCCGAACAATTAAGTGAGCAGTATTTCGATGCGAGCCAACAATATAATACGTTAAAAGAAAAAGTGCATCATCATGAATTAGAGTTAGATCGTTTAAAAACACAAGAGACGCATCTTAAGAACGAACATGAAGAATTTGAATTTGAGAAAAATGATGGTTATCAAAGTGATAAAAGTAAAGAAACTTTAACGCAAAAACAGGCGCTTTTATCTGAAATCCAACAACAATTGACTGAATTAGAGAGTGAAATTGAACGTTATACTCAATTGTCTAAAGAAGGTAAAGAATCAACAACTAAAACCCAACAACAACTTCATCAAAAACAATCCGATTTAGCAGTGGTGAAAGAGCGAATAAAATCTCAAAAAGTCGAGATTGAACGTTTAGTTAAACAAGAAGAATCAACGCAGCAACAAATTAAGACTGTTGAAGAGAAAATAAGGCTGTTTAATTCTGACGAAATGATGGGTGAACAAGCATTTGAGGATTTGAAATCTCAAATTCAAGAACAAGAAGAGGCACGTGATCAGCTTAATCAACAACATGAAGAACTTAAACAACAACGTATCAATCTAAATGAAACGATTGAGAATAATGAAAGTCAGCTTCAAGTTTGTCATCAAGATATTTTAGCTATCGAAAATCATTATCAAGATATTAAAGCAAAACAATCAAAATTAGATGTGTTGATTAATCACGCAATAGACCATCTGAATGATGTATATCAGTTAACTGTAGAGAGAGCACGCGCTTTTTATGAATCTAATGAACCTATTGAAAGTCTACGTAAGAAAGTCAAACTTACGAAGATGTCTATAGATGAGTTGGGTCCAGTAAACTTAAATGCTATTGAACAGTTCGAGGAATTAAATGAACGTTATACCTTCCTCAATGAGCAACGCACGGATTTAAGAGAAGCTAAAGAGACACTTGAACAAATCATTAATGAAATGGATCGTGAAGTAGAAGGACGTTTTAAAGAAACATTCCATGCGGTACAAGACCACTTTACAACTGTCTTCAAACAATTATTCGGTGGCGGACAAGCTGAACTACGTTTAACAGAGGATGATTACTTATCAGCAGGTGTTGATATTATTGTTCAACCTCCTGGTAAAAAGCTTCAACATCTTTCTTTATTAAGCGGTGGTGAACGTGCATTAAGTGCTATAGCATTATTATTTGCAATTCTTAAGGTACGTTCTGCTCCATTTGTTATACTAGATGAGGTAGAGGCAGCGTTAGATGAAGCGAATGTGATTCGCTACGCTCAATACTTAAATGAACTATCAGAACAAACACAATTTATAGTTATTACTCATCGTAAAGGAACGATGGAGTTCTCTGACCGTTTATATGGAGTCACAATGCAAGAGTCAGGTGTTTCTAAGTTAGTTAGCGTTAACCTAAATACTATAGATGAGGTTATGAAGGAGGAACAAGCATGAGTTTTTTTAAACGCTTAAAAGATAAATTTTCAGGTAAAAGTGAAGATGAGATTCAAAAAGAATTAACTGAAGATGTGGAATCAGACGAAACAAGTGATTCGGATGCATCAAGTGAATCAGGTGAACCAAATGTCACTGATACAATCGAAGAGCCTAAACCTAAGAAAAAACCAAAAAAATTAAGTGAAGCTGATTTCGACGAAGATGGTTTAATCTCAATTGAGGACTTTGAAGAAATTGAAGCCCAAAAAATTGGTGCGAAATTTAAAGCTGGTTTAGAAAAATCACGTCAAAATTTCCAAGAACAGTTAAATAATTTAATTGCACGCTATAGAAAAGTAGACGAAGATTTCTTTGAAGCACTTGAAGAAATGCTTATTACGGCTGACGTTGGTTTCAATACAGTAATGAAATTGACAGATGAATTACGCACGGAAGCGCAAAGACGCAATATTCAGGAAACTGAAGATTTACGTGAAGTTATTGTTGAAAAAATTGTCGAGATTTATCACCAAGAAGACGATCATTCAGAAGCAATGAATCTTGAAGATGGTAGATTGAACGTTATCTTAATGGTTGGTGTCAATGGTGTTGGTAAGACCACTACAATTGGTAAGTTAGCATATCGATATCAACAAGAAGGTAAAAAAGTGATGCTTGCAGCTGGAGATACATTCAGAGCTGGCGCAATCCAACAATTAAAAGTTTGGGGAGACCGTGTAGGCGTGGAAGTTGTAAGTCAGAGTGAAGGCTCTGATCCAGCAGCAGTAGTATACGATGCAATTAACGCCGCAAAAAATAAAGGTGTAGATATTTTAATTTGTGATACTGCAGGTCGTCTACAAAATAAATCTAACTTAATGCAAGAACTTGATAAAATGAAACGTGTAATTAGTCGAGCAATCCCTGATGCACCTCATGAAGCATTACTATGTTTAGATGCTACAACAGGTCAAAATGCGTTGTCACAAGCGCGTTCATTTAAAGACGTGACAAATGTTTCAGGTATTGTATTAACCAAATTAGATGGTACTGCTAAAGGTGGTATCGTTCTTGCCATACGTAATGAATTGCATATCCCTGTTAAATATGTAGGCTTAGGTGAAAAACTTGATGACTTACAACCATTTAACCCTGAAAGTTACGTATACGGTTTATTTGCTGATATGATCGAACAAAATGAAGATATTCCTGATGAATTAATTGATGAATCATCGAATGAAACTGAAGAAGGTACTCAAGATGGGCCAAGATGATTTAGTTAAAACAATTAGAATGAATTATTTGTTTGATTTTTATCAATCATTATTAACTCAAAAGCAGAAAAGCTATCTAGAATTATTTTATTTACGAGATTATTCATTAAGTGAAATCGCCGATACATTTGAAGTGAGTAGACAGGCAGTTTATGATAATATAAGAAGAACTGGCGATTTAGTAGAAGATTATGAAACTAAACTAGGTTTATATAGAAGATTTGAGAAACGCCAAGAAATTTATGATTTAATGAAACAATCTCTTAATAATCCAGATTTACTAAAAGAATATATCGCTCAATTAGAAGAGTTAGAGTAGTAATAATTAAAAAAAGGAGGGCACTAGTAATGGCATTTGAAGGATTATCCGATCGATTGCAAGCCACGATGCAAAAAATGCGTGGTAAGGGTAAAGTTACTGAAGCGGATATCAAAACAATGATGCGAGAAGTACGATTAGCATTATTAGAAGCCGATGTTAACTTTAAAGTTGTTAAAGAGTTCGTTAAAACTGTTTCTGACCGTGCTTTAGGTTCAGATGTTATGCAATCTTTAACACCCGGTCAACAAGTGATTAAGATTGTTCAAGAAGAACTTACAAGCTTGATGGGTGGAGAAAACACATCTATTAAAATGGCAAATAAACCACCTACTGTTGTCATGATGGTTGGTTTACAAGGTGCCGGTAAAACTACAACTGCTGGTAAATTAGCATTATTAATGCGTAAAAAATATAATAAAAAGCCGATGTTAGTTGCAGGAGATATTTATCGTCCAGCTGCGATTGACCAATTACAAACTGTTGGTAAACAAATTGACATACCTGTATATAGTGAAGGTGACCAAGTTCAGCCTCAACAAATTGTTGAAAATGCATTGAAACATGCTAAAGAAGAACATTTAGATTTTGTCATCATCGATACAGCGGGACGTTTACACATTGATGAAGCGTTAATGAATGAGTTACAAGAAGTTAAAGAAATTTCTAAACCAGATGAAATTATGCTAGTTGTTGACGCAATGACAGGTCAAGATGCTGTCAATGTTGCGCAATCATTTGACGATCAACTAGATGTATCAGGTGTAACTTTAACGAAACTTGATGGTGATACACGTGGTGGTGCTGCACTATCTATACGTTCGGTGACTCAGAAACCTATTAAATTTGTAGGTATGAGTGAGAAATTAGATGGTTTAGAACTATTTCATCCTGAACGTATGGCTTCTCGTATCTTAGGTATGGGTGACGTGTTAAGCTTAATTGAAAAAGCACAACAAGATGTTGACCAAGAAAAAGCTAAAGATTTAGAGAAGAAAATGCGTGACTCTTCATTTACATTGGATGATTTCTTAGAACAATTAGATCAAGTTAAAAACTTAGGTCCTTTAGATGATATTATGAAAATGATTCCTGGAATGAACAAAATGAAAGGATTGGATAAGCTTAATATGAGCGACAAACAAATTGACCATATTAAAGCGATTATTCAGTCTATGACTCCTAAAGAACGTTCAAACCCAGAAACACTAAATGTTTCTCGTAAGAAACGTATAGCTAAAGGTTCTGGTCGTTCATTACAAGAAGTCAATCGTCTTATGAAACAGTTCAATGATATGAAGAAAATGATGAAACAATTTACTGGTGGCGGCAAAGGTAAAAAAGGTAAGCGAAGCCAAATGGAGAATATGTTAAAAGGTATGAATTTACCATTTTAATAAACATTTTTAAAACATCGGACAATTTTGATGATTGTTCGATGTTTATTTATTGTGGAAACCCTAGCTAAAAGCTAGTGTGTAAGTCCCACTAACTAAATAAATATAAAGGTTCGCCTGAGCTAAAGCTCATATACGCAGTGATTGATTGGGAATTATGCTTATAATACCCTAATCAATTGTGCGGGGACGAGAAGACGAATTCATGATGAATTCTGTCTCGCTCCCATAACCAAATCTACGATTTATTTCATAAATTGAGTAAAGGAACGCCTGAGCTAAAGCTCATGCATAACCAAATCTGCGATTTATTTCATAAATTCAGTAAAGGAACGCCTGAGCTAAAGCTCATGCATAACCAAATCTACGATTTATTTCATAAATTGAGTAAAGGAACGCCTGAGCTAAAGCTCATGCATAACCAAATCTACGATTTATTTCATAAATTGAGTAAAGGAACGCCTGAGCTAAAGCTCATGCATAACCAAATCTACGATTTATTTCATAAATTCAGTAAAGGAACGCTTGAGCTAAAGCTCATGCATAACCAAATCTACGATTTATTTCATAAATCTAGATTTGGTAAAGAAAAAAGTCTTTACAAACTTTTGTGTAACTGTTAATATTTATTCTTGTAGAAAATAAAATGAAAACACATAAAGGAGAGTAATTTAAATGGCAGTTAAAATTCGTTTAACACGTTTAGGTTCTAAAAGAAACCCATTCTATCGTATCGTAGTTGCTGATGCACGTTCACCACGTGATGGTCGTATCATCGAGCAAGTAGGTACTTACAATCCAGCAAATGTTAATGCACCAGAAGTTAAAATTGATGAAGAGTTAGCTTTAAAATGGTTACACGATGGTGCTAAACCAACAGATACAGTTCACAACATTTTATCAAGAGAAGGTATCTTGAAAAAATTTGATGAACAAAAAAATGCTAAATAATTAGCTTAAATTGTTGTAAGTCTGAGACATTATTAATGTCTCAGACTTTTTTAACTTTTGGATAGAATTAAACACATTTAAAAGAGGTATGACTTATTCTCTTTTTTCTAAAGTTTCTCTTATATATCATGCTTACATCGTAATTTCCAAACAATTTGAAATGATTGTTATATCACTTTTTATATAACCACGCATACGTGATAAAATATACATAATTCATTTTCAAGAAAGTTAAAAATAGATAGACTAGGAGGGGCGTTGAATGGAAGTAGAAGTAGGACAAATTGTAAATACACATGGAATTAAAGGCGAAATTAAAGTTAAGTCGAATTCAGATTTTACAGAAACACGATTTCAACCAGGTGAAAATTTAATTGTTAAACACAATAATGAAGATATCGAATATACTGTTTCATCTTATCGCATACATAAAGGGTTTCACATGTTAAAATTTGAAGGAATAAACAATATTAATGATATTGAACATCTCAAAGGTGATTATCTATATCAAGAACGTGATCATGAAGATATCGAGTTGGATGAACATGAGTTTTATTATTCGGATATCATAGGATGTACAGTTTTTGATGATACAGATACTCCTATCGGTCGCGTAATTAATATCTTTGAGACTGGCGCCAATGATGTGTGGGTTGTTAAAGGAGATAAAGAGTATCTTATTCCATACATTGAAGATGTGGTTAAAGATATAGATGTGGAAGGTAGATCAATTAAAATTACACCTATGGAAGGATTGTTAGATTAATGAAAATTGATTATTTAACGTTATTTCCAGAAATGTTTGATGGTGTGCTGAATCATTCGATTTTGAAACGCGCTCAAGATAAAGAAATTATTGATGTAAATACAATAAATTTTCGAGATTATTCAATCAACAAACATAATCAAGTAGATGATTACCCATTTGGCGGTGGGCAAGGCATGGTGTTAAAACCTGAGCCTGTTTTTAATGCTATGGAAGATTTAAAAAGAGATGACGATACGCGTGTGATATTGATGTGTCCTCAAGGTAAAACTTTTACTCAAGAGATAGCTCAAGAGTTAAGTAAAGCGCAACATATTGTATTTATTTGTGGTCATTATGAGGGCTATGATGAACGAATCAGAGAGCATCTTGTTACTGATGAAATTTCTATGGGAGATTATGTGCTTACAGGTGGAGAGTTACCTGCAATGACTATTACTGATGCAATTGTGCGCTTAATTCCTGGAGTGTTAGGCAATGAAGCTTCCCATCAAGATGATTCATTTTCAGATGGATTATTAGAATTTCCTCAATATACAAGACCAAGAGAATATAAAGAAATGAAGGTGCCGGATGTCTTATTATCCGGAAATCACGCTCACATTGAACAATGGAGACATGAACAAAAATTGATTCGCACTTACGAAAAACGACCGGATCTTTTAGAAAATTATGAGCTCAGTCAAAAAGATAAAGAAATTTTAGAAACGTACAAAAAGCAATTGAAAAACAAGTAGCGTTATGCTAACATAATTTAAGTGTGAAAAAACACTAAAAATCACTATGATCCGCTGCTATACTTTTGTCTAGGCAAGAACATAGGTTGAAGGAGAGAATTTATAATGAGTAATCATAAGTTAATCGAAGCAGTAACTAAATCACAATTACGTACTGACTTACCTACTTTCCGTTCTGGTGACACTTTACGTGTACACGTTCGTATCGTAGAGGGTTCACGTGAACGTATCCAAGTCTTCGAAGGTGTTGTAATTAAACGCCGTGGTGGAGGAATTTCTGAAACTTTCACAGTTCGTAAAATTTCTTCAGGTGTAGGTGTGGAAAGAACATTCCCATTACACACTCCAAAAATTGAAAAAATCGAAGTTAAACGTCGCGGTAAAGTACGTCGTGCTAAATTATACTACTTACGTAGTTTACGTGGTAAAGCTGCTAGAATCCAAGAAATTCGTTAATCAGCAAACTCGACATTTTCAACACAAGTTATTTGTAACTTGTAATAAAGATAAAGCTTTCAAATATCTTAATCAAAGGTGTTTGAAAGCTTTTTTGTTTCATTTGAATGTTAAGTACTTACAAAATCGTATAAATAAAACACACCATTGTATTTAAGAATGATATGCCTCCTAAAAGTTGGACTGAAAATCTAAAATTAGGGGCGGACATTTTATAAGTAAATATTACAAATTTAAAATCAAGTTAAAAATAGTTCAAGACTATTTAAATGAATGTTTAAGAATGTCATATTTATACAAAATAACCCATCAACAACTCTGTTGATGGGCAATATTCTAACTTATATTTAATTATTACAATTTAACATTCACTAAAAGGAAATCATTTTCCTCTTAAAAACAGAATTAATATAATAAATCCTGCAACAATATAGTAAAATAATAAAAAATATATCGCATGTATTGGATTGTTGTCTACAATAATTCCTTTATTCCAAATTACTTTAGATATTGTGTACAGACATACAAAAGCCAATGGAAATGCGAATAATATGTATTTTTTCAAAGAACCACATCCTATTTCACTTTACTATTGGCATATCTACTACATTCACCATAAGTCCATGTCAAACTAGCTGCTAATCCAACTACAGTACCTTTACCGCCTAATTTCAATATTATTTTAGCTGCTTTTTGCCAACTTCCTGTAGTCATTGTGTCAATTAAAGTACCCGTAGCAGACACACCTAATATTTCAGGAATTTTATTGTAAAGGCAACCATTACGTACTTTCAGCCATTTCTTCGCATGTTTTTGTTCTGCTGGACTTGCATTTAGCGCATCATCTCCATAATTACCGGCGGCTCTTGATGCTGTTCCGCTATGTTTATATTGATTTGCATCTTGATCTGACAAAAGTAGTCCTTTTTTACTTAACCCATTTATTATTTCTGATTTATATTTGTTATTTTGCAAATTATTCACAATGGTAGATTTTTGATATCCTATAATTTTACCTTCTGACTTTATTGAAGACTGTTCAAACGTAACCTGTAATGCTTGTGCTAATTCATCGACTTCTTTTTGATTATATTTATGCCCTTCCTCAGCTTTAGAAGAAAATGGAGAAACTACAGTTAATGCTAATACAAACGACAGCAAAGAGATTACAAATCTTGACAATAGTTTATTCATTTTTACAAACAAAACCAAAACTACAATCTTGATATTTTGTGATACATTTTACTTTTATCATATTGTATAGTTAGGTTTTGTATTATTGCCTATATGTCTGAGTTAAGTTCTTAAACGTCCTATATTAGTTTTTGACTGTTGTTTTAAATAATAATTATAAATTAATGTCCAAGCGTTATTTATCGCCTGAGAGTTCGCTTTGACTATGTGTAGCATGACCTAGAAAGAAGTATATATGTTCAAAGAGAATCACATATTTCAAAGTATGTCTAAAAAAGGTAACTGGCTATATAATTTTTATAATAATACTAGAATTAAGTCAAAATTTAAAGACTTGTCTCCTAAACAACATTGGAAACAAATCTTTAAAATAACATACTGAACTAACATAGAACTTTTAGGATTCACTACATAAGTTAACGCAGTGCAAATCAAAATGATTAAACTTTATTTTTTTCTTACTTTTTTAGTAAACATGATACTTAAAATGACTCCAATGATACTTAAAATAATTAACCAATAAAAATGTGGCGGTGTGTAAGTCAATCTAATCGTTGTTTGTCCAGCTTTAGCTGGAATTGTAGTCATAATTCCGTTACCTTTTTTTACATCTAAAGGCTTACCGTTGGCTCTAGCTTGCATGCCATTTTCATAAGCTATAGGTAACACGATATATCCGTTATCGTTTTTATTTTTAGTAATCGTATAACCATTTCTCTCTTTTTTTACTTCTACTGAATGTAATTGTTTAGAAGCTTTTTTAAGTGTGTGATAATTTTCCCCATAAATTCCTTTAATCTTAAATCTATACGTACCTTCAGACATATGAATATTAAGTTTGTCTGAAGCTTTCACACGCATTGTTACAGGTGATACCACACGTCGATATTTATATGACAACGCATTTCGATTTTGACTATATTCATTTACGCCAATACTATGTTCCTTATCAGGAGTGAGCAGTTCAACATCCATTTCGAGATACATGTCTTTATACTTTTTAGTTAAAGAATGAGGTAATGTGAGTTGAACGCCTCCATTATTTTTATCTACCTTTAGCTGATTTTTCTTTTTCCATTGTGAATCTTTTAATTGTAGTTGAGCATCATTTAATAGATTTTTATTTGGGCTAAACGTAGTGTTAACACTTTTCGTATTATTATCGAATACCACACCTTGAAGCATCGCTTGTTCTCTATCTAGAGGTGATTTTAAGTTATTAGAATCATAGACTTTATGCGTAATGTGTGCGCTTGGATAAGAAATCGTATTCTTTGAGTGGATCCATTGATCTTTCCCATCTTTGATAAGATTTTTCTTTTTAAATCCATAAGGCATGTTTAAGTCATTGGGATGTCTTAATCTATCTTGTACATTCCATAAAGCCATCAAATTCGCTCGATTACCTAAATAGCGATATGTACTATTTTTATCTACAGGCATGTTGATTTGCATTGTTTTATCATAGTATTTTAAAATTTGACCGTTGAAAATGCTTGAATATAAAGATGTACCATTGTAGTGATATATAAATGGTGAGTTAAGTGCGTAAAATGAAAAATAATCTAATCTTTTCAAAGGATCTAGTTTATCACTAGTCAATTGATTAATTTTATTGTTTAATACTTTACTTCTATAACTTGAATCGTTAATAGTGTCCATCGTAGTTTGGTATGGTTCAATAGTTATTTTTTTTGAATCATTTACCATAATAACTTGTTCAACTAAAAATAGAATAACTAGCCCGATTGCTATCCATTTTCTTTTTAAAAGTGATTTTCTGTATAATAATAAGCCAATAACTATCATTATTATAATTGCAATATACATCCAATTTACAGAGCGATCAGTGTAAGTGATGTAAAAACAGCTATATAAAAATATAGGTATAGCTATAATTAAATAATTCTTTAGAGATAATTCGCTTAAATGTTGTATGAAAAGTGCAATTAAAGCGCCTGATGATAACGCTAAAAAGTAAACCCAACGTCTTTGAGGTAATGAGAACCCATTGAATGCACTATCAAACCATTGTGATAAAGAACCAATGAGTAGTAACCAAGTTGCAATGGCGAATAACTTATAATAATAATGTTGATATAGCTTGAATGAAAATAGCGCAATAATTACAATAATAGAAATTGTTATATAAAATCCATCAGTAAATATATTATAATTTTTTTCAAATAAATTGGTTAAAAAGGTAATTCCAAATTTAGGATTCTGTGATCTATCATTATTTAAAAATGAAGAAACACCAGTATAAAGACCAAATAAACTTGATAAAACACTTAATAAAGTAGCGATAATTAATATGTAAAATTTTTGCCAACGATTAACAATATCTTGCGGATGTACTGCAATGAGGCGATAAATAAAATAAAATCCTAATACAACCGCTTCATAATAACTAAAATAGAAATTAGTGAATAGTGTAAATGTAATTGCAAAGATAAACCATCCTAACTTGCGCTCTCTAAAAAATCTTTCCATAGCCCAAATTGACATAGGTAGCATGATAAGTAAGTTACCATAAAATGACCAAGTAAAATTATAATATGTCATAACGGTAGACATGCCATACAAAATAGTTGCAATAAACATAGGTGCGGGTTTGAATTTCAGATACATAAACAAATAAAAAGTAAAAATCAAAGTAATTACAGTTCGCACATATGCCATAACAAGTTGATTAGTTGGCCAAAAGCTAATGTCATGTGGATTAATATGAATAGTATGTTCAAGTCCCCAAATACATGCAAAATTGATCCACATAAGTGGTGACATTGAGTAGTAATATGCTAATGATTTCACATAATCTCCACCCAAACCAAAAGAGGCATCATAGAACCCTTTAAAAGAAGCAAAATGTTCATACATATACATTTGGAAAGGCATCATTTGCCTAAAACCATCACCACTTCCACTAAAAACGTCGCCTTTAGTCATGTAATGATAGATAAATGGAAAGTAGAGTATTAATGAAAGGATACAGCTTAATATTAGGATGGATAGAAATCGCCTTTTAGGTGTTTGCCAAAACTTTTTAATCACGGTGAATCCTCATCTTTCTTTTTATTGAATTCGTATATCTTATATATATCATACTAAAAATAATACTTATAAATGAAATAAATATCATTGTTTTCCAATAAGGGGGCTGATATTTAATAATTATAGTTTGATCATTCTTGTTTACTGGAACACCAGTCATCATATAATTTACTTTATGGATGTTAACTTGACGGCCGTCAATATAAGCACGCATACCAGCTCGATAAGGAATATTTATGGTAGCTAAACCTTCAGAGTGTTGACCGAGATTCACTTTCACACCATTTTTAATATCATAGTAATCCATATTAAAGTTTGCATTATGATGTGCAGTTTTAAGTGTCTTATAATTTTCTCCACTGAGATTGAGTAACTGAAATCTGAAACCTCCATTTGGAGATAATTTAATAGAAATATTGCCATTTTTATCAGGTTGGGTCCGATAAAGTTGTGTGTTTATCCCAGTTTTGTAGACTGAATTATTATAAAGACGGTTATTAAAGTAATTATTAACATTTACAGTGTAATTACTGTCTGGATTACCTCGTTTAATATATAAAGATATATAAAAGTCCTGATATTGCTTACGGATTTTTTTAGGTATATGAATGTTAACAGTTCCTATATTATTTTTAACTTCTAACTGATTATTTCCTTTACTTTTAATATTCTTAGTTGTTATACGTGCATGTTTTAGTAAATTCTTACTTTGAGAATTGAAATCTTTGCCATTTGAATCTACAATCGCTCCTTTAAGCATTGCATGTTCACGGTCTATCGGTGTTTTTAAGCTTTGACTATTATATAGGTTATTAGTCACTTTAACGCTAGGTAAATTAAGCTGATTTTCATATATGTCATATTGGCCGCTCGATTTCACTTTTTTGAAGTAAGTAGGTATATTATTTTGATATTTTTTTAACATTACATATTTAATTGAGAATAAACTATCGATATTTTGTCTAGCATTGGTCGATTGATAACGACTAAGTGATTCCTCTGCTAAATTAATTTTTAAAGCATCATAATAGAAATCCAAGATATTGTGATGAAAGATACTAGAATAAAGACTCAAACCTTTAAAGTTTTGATACATCGGCGTATTGTCCTGCTCGTTAACCCGCCAATCAATACGTTGGTCATCCTTCTTACTATTCTTCATTTCTTTAACTAATGCTCTTTGTAAATCAGAGCTATATAGACTTGAATTCGCATAAAATGTATTCGCACGATCCTGATGGTCTTGGAAGTAAATTTGATTTTTTATAAAAACAAAACTCACCATCATACTTAAGGCAACAATTGAAATAATATAAATATATGTAAGTTGTATGCGAACCTTTCTCTCTTTTAAAAATAAAATTAATAATCCAATAATTGAAACTACAGGTACAAGTATTAACCATGGTAAGAAATGATGATAACAATAGGCGCTAATATAAATAATGAGTTGGGCGATCAAACTTGTAGTGATATATGATTTAACACTCACCGTTCTAAAGTACTTTATATATAGTCCGATTAATAAAGATGATGAAAAGGCTAAAATAAAATGCCAACGCTTCTGAGGTGCTGAAAATCCATTAAAAATTTGATCTATAAGTGGTATAAAAGTAAATATGATGAGTACTACGGTCATTAGTGCAAATAATCGATAATAGTAGTGTCTATATAATTTAAAGGTTAATATACTTTGAATTGTTAAAAATAAAATGACGATAAGATAGTTATCGAAGAATATGTTTGTATTAATATTCAGATGCTCAAAAGTTGGAACATTTCCAGAGAATGATACCCGTATATTGTTTACGAAACTTTGTACGCCGTGAAAGAAAATAAATAAGCTATTTCCTAAAGCTAATACTGCTGGGATAAGTAAAGTGCACAAGGTTCTTATTCGTGTTGAATCATCATCAGGATGCCTAAACATAATTCTAATTAATGCATAAACACTAGCAATAATTAAAAAATAGTAAGCAAAATAGAAATTATTTATTAATACTAATGTAATAGTTAAGATTAACAGACCACTTTTACGCTGTTGAATTGACTTTTCCATGGCCAATAAAAGTAAAGGTAACCAAATAAACACATCACTGAAAAATGGCCAATAAGCTGTAAATCTGAAATAGAGTGGTGAGATTACAAATAAAAATGCGGTAAATATACTCAAAATTTTATTTTTAGAAATGTATTGAGCATATAAAAATGTACAATAAAGCGCAATCGCCCCCTTGAAAATTGAGACGATTAAAGCGTTATTCATCCAAAACATCACTTGATGAGTATCCAAAGATATGAATAATTTTACAAACGAAATAATTAGAACATTAATGATAAATAATAAATTTGTTGAAAAATAATAACTCAAATCAGTGAAGAAATCCCCACCTAAGCCAAAATTAGACGCATAAAATAGATTCCCTTGATGCCACTGATTGTAAAGATACATTTGTATTGGAACCATTTGTTCCATGCCATCATTTGGACCAGTTGATAAAATACCATCGTGATAAAAACGATATACGACATAACTATGTCCAATTAGTGATAGCGCTATAAATAATACGGTATAACTTAAAACTCTTTTCATTAATTACTCCTAAATAACTTGATGCTTGTTATCTAATTCTCTTATTAGTTATTTAAATTGTAGGCGATAGCGTCAATGAATGAAAGTGATTTTGTTTAAGATATGTGATGTTTACACAAACTTAAATTTTGAGTTATTTAATGTTGTTATTCATTTTTAAAAATAAAAGATAAGCATGTTACACTTAAAGTGGTTGTATAAACAGAATTAAAGTATAATTAGTAAGTCGAATTAATTATACGATTATTATAAATTGAATATGAAAGTAAGGTGATATTAATGGCGATACAATGGTATCCAGGACATATGGCGAAAGCTAAAAGAGAAGTGAGTGAGCAACTCAAAAAGGTTGATGTAGTATTTGAGTTAGTTGATGCTCGTATACCATATAGTTCTAGAAATCCTATGATCGATGAAGTTATTAAACAAAAACCGCGAGTGGTTATTTTAAATAAAAAAGACATGACTAACTTAAAAGAATTAGAAAAGTGGGAGGGATTCTTTAAGGAACAAGGGTTCTTTCCGGTAGCAGTTGATGCTAAACATGGTAAAAATTTAAAAAATGTAGAGGCTGAAGCAATAAAAGCTACGAAAGAAAAATTTGAACGTGAAAAGGAGAAAGGGCTTAAACCGAGAGCGATACGTGCAATGATTGTTGGTATTCCAAATGTCGGGAAATCAACTTTAATTAATAAATTGGCGAAACGTAGTATTGCAGAAACAGGTAATAAACCAGGTGTTACTAAACAACAACAGTGGATTAAAGTTGGGAAATCACTTCAATTGTTAGATACACCAGGAATATTATGGCCTAAATTTGAGGACGAGGAAGTCGGTAAGAAATTAAGTTTGACTGGTGCAATCAAGGATAGCATCGTTCATTTAGATGAAGTAGCAATTTATGGCTTAAACTTCATGATTGAACATGATTTAGAAGGTCTCAGACAACATTACAATATAGATGTAGACAAAGATGCAGAAATTTTAGAGTGGTTTGATGCGATTGGTCGTAGGAGAGGCCTTCTTCAAAAAGGTAATGAAGTAGATTATGAATCAGTCATTGAATTAATCATTAATGATATGAGAAATGCTAAGATAGGGACATATTGTTTTGATATTTTAAAAGAAATGAAGAGTGACTTATAAATGACATCAACAATTAAAGAAATACGTGATCAACTTGCATTAATTCAATCTATAGAAGAACTTGAAGCGCATGTAGCTAATGAAGATACCCGAAAAGGAGTTCAAAAAGCTATAGAATCACGTAAAAAGTATTTAATCAAACAACAAGAACTAGAAAACAATTATATTAGTATGAATCACTATGAAAATGAAATATTGAATCATGACAACGAGTCATTAATATGTGGAATCGATGAGGTAGGACGAGGACCACTCGCTGGTCCTGTTGTTGCTTGTGCAGTCATATTAAATAAAGGCCATCATTATCTTGGGTTAAATGACTCTAAAAAGGTACCAGCTAAACAGCGCTTAATTTTAAATGAAGAATTGAAAAATAATGTTACGAGTTACGCTTATGGAATTGCAACTCCACAAGAAATTGATGACTTGAATATTTATAAAGCTACACAGGTAGCGATGCAAAGAGCGATTAATCAATTAAGTATTCAACCTACACATTTACTTATTGATGCAATGAAACTCGATAATGATATTCCTCAAACATCAATTATAAAAGGAGATGCTAAAAGTGTTTCAATTGCTGCAGCTAGTATTATGGCGAAAGAATATCGTGATAATTATATGAAAGAACTAGCTAATGATTATCCTAATTACGGATTTGAAAAAAATGTTGGATATGGTACTAAACAGCATTTAGAGGCAATTGACACATTTGGTGTAATAAATGAACATCGCAAATCCTTTGAACCTATCAAGTCGATGTTAAAATAATTTGAATTTTAATTTAATTGCAAAAAATATGGTCTTTCAGTTTACAATAGCGCTTTCATTTTTTATAATTAAAAGGGAACTTAACCTAAGAAACAGGAGGATGGAAGATGAATATCCACGAGTATCAAGGTAAAGAAATATTTCGTTCTATGGGCGTAGCCGTTCCAGAAGGACGAGTAGCATTCACTGCTGAAGAAGCGGTGGAAAAAGCGAAAGAATTAGATTCAGATGTATATGTGGTTAAAGCACAAATACACGCTGGGGGTAGAGGTAAAGCAGGCGGTGTAAAAATTGCTAAATCACTTTCTGAAGTTGAAACTTACGCTAATGAATTATTAGGGAAACAATTAGTTACTCACCAAACAGGACCTGAAGGTAAAGAAGTTAAACGCTTATATATCGAACAAGGTTGCGATATTCAGAAAGAATATTATGTTGGTTTCGTAATTGACCGTGCAACAGACAAAGTTACTTTAATGGCGTCTGAAGAGGGTGGTACTGAGATTGAAGAAGTGGCAGCTAAGACACCTGAAAAAATCTTTAAAGAAACAATCGACCCAGTTGTAGGTTTATCTCCTTATCAAGCACGTCGTATTGCTTTCAACATTAATATTCCTAAAGAATCTATTGGTAAAGCAACTAAATTCTTATTAGCACTTTATAACGTGTTCATTGAAAAAGATTGCTCTATCGTAGAAATTAATCCACTAGTAACTACTGGTGACGGACAAGTATTAGCTCTAGACGCTAAATTAAACTTCGACGATAATGCATTATTTAGACATAAAGATATCGTTGAATTACGTGATTTAGAAGAAGAAGATCCTAAAGAAATCGAAGCATCTAAATATGACTTATCATATATCGCTTTAGACGGTGATATCGGTTGTATGGTTAACGGTGCAGGTTTAGCTATGGCAACAATGGATACTATTAATCATTTTGGTGGAAATCCAGCTAACTTCTTAGATGTTGGTGGCGGTGCTACTAAAGAAAAAGTTACTGAAGCTTTCAAAATCATTTTAGGTGATGACAATGTTAGAGGTATCTTTGTAAATATCTTTGGTGGAATTATGAAATGTGACGTTATCGCAGAAGGTATCGTAGCAGCAGTTAAAGAAGTAGAATTAACTTTACCATTAGTAGTACGTTTAGAAGGTACAAATGTTGAGCGCGGTAAAGAAATCTTAAACGACTCAGGTTTAGCAATTGAACCAGCAGCTACTATGGCTGAAGGTGCACAAAAAATCGTTAAACTTGTTAAAGAAGCGTAAGGAAAGGATGGGAGCACTAAGATGAGTGTATTTATTGATAAAAATACGAAAGTAATGGTACAAGGTATCACAGGGTCTACTGCCTTTTTCCATACAAAACAAATGCTTGATTATGGAACACAAATTGTCGCAGGGGTAACACCAGGTAAAGGTGGACAAGTTGTAGAAGGTGTTCCTGTTTATAATACAGTTGAAGAAGCTAAAAATGAAACTGGCGCTAACGTATCAGTTGTATATGTTCCAGCACCATTTGCTGCAGATTCAATTTTAGAAGCAGCTGAAGCTGAATTAGATATGGTTATCTGTATTACTGAACATATTCCAGTTGTGGATATGGTTAAAGTTAAACGTTATTTACAAGGACGTAAGACACGTTTAGTAGGACCAAACTGCCCAGGTGTTATTACGGCAGATGAGTGTAAAATCGGAATTATGCCTGGTTACATCCATAAAAAAGGTCACGTAGGTGTTGTATCTCGTTCAGGTACTTTAACTTATGAAGCCGTACATCAATTAACTGAAGAAGGCATCGGTCAAACAACGGCTGTTGGTATCGGTGGTGACCCAGTTAATGGTACAAACTTCATTGATGTATTAAAAGAATTCAATGAAGATCCTGAAACTAAAGCAGTAGTAATGATTGGTGAAATCGGTGGTACTGCTGAAGAAGAAGCTGCACAATGGATTAAAGATAATATGAATAAACCAGTAGTAGGATTTATTGGTGGTCAAACTGCACCTCCAGGAAAACGTATGGGACACGCTGGTGCAATTATCTCTGGTGGTAAAGGTACTGCAGATGAAAAAATCAAAACATTAAATGATTGTGGTGTTGAAACTGCAGATACACCATCAGAAATTGGTACAACTTTAATCGAAGCAGCTAAAAAAGCTGGAATCTATGATGAATTATTAACAGTTGATAAATAATTGATAGATTTTTATTAGACTCGAACCTTTAATTAGGTTCGAGTTTTTTTATAGTCTTAGTGGAAGTGATATATATAATAGTAGAAACTCGTCACCGTTTAATGAATGATGAGTTTGGAAAATTACTCCTTACAATCACATTAAATTTAACACTTATATGTCTTTGAATAGTAATAACCAACTGGGTTAAATTGAGCTATAATACTTCTAAAGGAGTAATGCATAGTGATTCAACACACTTTATTGAAGCTCTATTGGGCTAATTTCGCCACAACGCAAGTTCATCAATTTATTAAAGAATATCCAAAAGTAATTTCAGAAAACGCACTAATTCAAAATGAGATGATTGAGGATTGGGCTAAAAGACAAACCTCATCCACAGTCAGGAGAAAATTGAGCTTATTTAAATCACTTAATACAGAAGTTATATTTCAAGAAATGACTAAAATGAACCTCAAATATTTAACTTACTTTGATAAACATTATCCTCAATTACTTAAAGAAATTTATGATTTTCCATATGTAATTTTTTATAAAGGAAATAAACAACTATTTAATTGCCCTCATACTTTAGCTGTTATAGGCTCAAGAAAGTCAACCTTATATACAACTCAAGCTTTGGAATATCTTTTCCCATCATTTAAATCACTAAAAATGACGATTATTTCCGGATTAGCATATGGTGCAGATAGTATAGCTCACCAAGTCGCACTAAAAAATAAACTTCCAACAATAGGCGTTCTTGGCTTCGGCCATTCATATCATTATCCTAAGTCATCTTTAAAGACAAGAGAGAATATCGAACGAAAAGGACTAGTTATAAGTGAGTATCCACCTCATTCTCCCATAACCAGATATAAATTTCCTGAAAGAAATAGATTGATTAGTGGACTCGCTCGGGGGCTATTAATTACAGAAGCAGAGAAAATAAGCGGTAGTCAAATAACAGTAGACTGCGCTTTAGAACAAAACCGGAATGTATATGTTTTACCAGGATCAATGTTTAATCCTATGACCAAAAGTAATTTACTTAGACTTCAAGAGGGGGCACAAGTCGTTTTAGATGAAAGTAGTATTCTTTCAGACTACATTTTCTAAAATACTTTTGAATATACCTCTATTTATAGTGAATGACATGTATTAAATTAGTTAAAGTTTTATGAGACAAAATTAATAATATTTGTAACAAAATGTGAATTTAAAAATTAAAACGTTGACAAACACAAAATTAAGCGTTTATCATTTATCTTTAGTAATTCAATTTGCAAGGGGGAAATCACTTTGGCAGATAATTTAGTCATAGTTGAGTCGCCTGCAAAAGCTAAAACCATTGAAAAATATTTAGGAAAAAGATACAAAGTTATCGCTTCAATGGGACACGTACGTGACTTGCCTAGAAGTCAAATGGGTGTCGATACTGAAGATAACTATGAACCAAAATATATTACAATTCGCGGTAAAGGTCCGGTTGTTAAAGATTTAAAGAAATATGCTAAAAAAGCTAAAAAAGTTTTTCTCGCTAGTGACCCCGACCGTGAAGGTGAAGCGATTGCCTGGCATTTATCAAAAATTTTAGAACTAGAAGACTCAAAAGAAAACAGAGTAGTATTCAATGAAATTACAAAAGATGCGGTAAAAGATAGTTTCAAACACCCTAGAGGTATTGAAATGGATTTAGTTGATGCTCAGCAAGCACGTCGTATTCTAGATAGACTCGTGGGTTATAATATCTCTCCTGTATTATGGAAGAAAGTTAAAAAAGGTTTATCTGCAGGACGTGTTCAGTCAGTAGCTCTTCGTTTAGTTATCGACCGAGAAAATGAAATACGTAATTTCAAACCAGAAGAATATTGGACTATTGAAGGGGAATTTAGATATAAAAAGTCTAAATTTAATGCTAAGTTCCTCCATTATAAAAATAAACCTTACAAATTAAATACAAAAGAAGACGTTGAGAAAATTACAACAGCTCTTGATGGAGATCAATTTGAAATTACGAATGTAAATAAGAAAGAAAAAACACGTAATCCAGCTAACCCATTTACTACTTCAACCCTTCAACAAGAAGCTGCACGTAAGTTAAACTTCAAAGCTCGTAAAACTATGATGTTAGCGCAGCAACTATATGAAGGTATTGATTTAAAACGTCAAGGTACTATCGGTTTGATTACTTACATGCGTACAGATTCTACTCGTATATCGGACTCTGCAAAGTCAGAAGCTCATAACTATATTACTGATAAATATGGTAAAGAATATGTGTCTAAACGTAAGGCAACCGGTAAACAAGGTGACCAAGATGCCCATGAAGCGATTAGACCTACAAGTACTTTAAGAACTCCAGATGAAATGAAACCTTATTTAACTAGAGATCAACATCGTCTTTATAAATTAATTTGGGAACGTTTTGTGGCAAGCCAAATGGCTCCAGCAATTTTGGATACTATTGCACTCGATGTTACTCAAAATGATATTAAATTTAGAGCAAATGGTCAGACTATAAAATTCAAAGGTTTCATGACACTATATGTTGAAGCTAAAGATGATAAAGAAAATGATAAAGAAAATAAACTTCCTAAATTAGAGGAAGGCGATAAAGTTACAGCAACTCAAATTGAACCTGCACAACACTTTACTCAACCGCCTCCACGTTATACAGAAGCACGTTTAGTTAAGACACTAGAGGAACTTAAAATAGGAAGACCTTCAACTTATGCTCCGACTATAGATACTATTCAAAAGCGTAACTACGTTAAATTAGAAAGTAAACGATTCGTACCAACAGAACTTGGCGAAATTGTTTATGAACAAGTCCAAGAGTACTTCCCAGAAATTATTGATGTAGAGTTTACTGTTAACATGGAAACTTTATTAGATAAAATAGCTGAGGGAGATACGAATTGGCGTAAAGTAGTTGGTGATTTTTATAATAGTTTCAAGCAAGATGTTGAACGTGCTGAAGAGGAAATGGAAAAAATAGAGATTAAAGACGAACCAGCTGGAGAAGATTGTGAAGTCTGTGGTTCACCTATGGTTATTAAAATGGGAAGATATGGTAAGTTTATGGCTTGTTCTAATTTCCCTGATTGTCGAAATACTAAAGCTATAGTTAAATCTATCGGAGTAACATGTCCTAAATGTAATGAGGGTGAAGTAGTTGAACGGAAATCCAAGAAGAATAGAATATTTTACGGATGCTCTCAATACCCTGATTGTGACTTCATTTCTTGGGATAAACCAGTAGGAAGAGAATGTCCTAAATGTAACCACTACTTAGTAGATAAGAAAAAAGGTAGAAGTAGCCAGGTCGTTTGTTCTAACTGTGATTACAAGGAAGAAGTTCAAAAATAGATTAAATTAAATTAGGAGGAAAATGATGACTCAAACAGTTAATGTCGTTGGAGCTGGATTGGCAGGTTCTGAAGCGGCATATCAGTTAGCTCAGCGTGGTGTAAAAGTTAATTTAATTGAAATGAGACCAGTGAAACAAACTCCAGCTCATCACACTGATAAATTTGCTGAACTTGTATGTTCTAATTCACTAAGAGGTAATTCTCTGACAAATGCAGTTGGTGTGCTTAAAGAAGAAATGAGACGTCTGGACTCTCTAATTATTCAAGCAGCTGATAAAGCACGTGTCCCGGCTGGGGGAGCTCTAGCTGTAGATAGACACGATTTTGCTGGTTATATCACTGATACGCTTCGTAATCATCCCAATATAACAGTATTAAATGAGGAAGTTAATCATATTCCTGAAGGATACACAATTATAGCTACAGGTCCACTAACGACAGAACACTTAGCTCAAGAAATAGTTGATATTACAGGTAAAGATCAACTTTACTTTTATGATGCAGCGGCACCGATTGTAGAAAAAGATACAATAGACATGAACAAAGTTTACTTAAAATCTCGTTATGACAAAGGTGAAGCTGCTTATCTTAATTGTCCTATGACAGAAGAAGAATTTAATAGATTTTATGATGCTGTATTAGAAGCTGAAGTAGCACCCGTCAATGAATTTGAAAAAGAAAAATATTTCGAAGGATGTATGCCTTTTGAAGTAATGGCTGAAAGAGGTCGTAAAACTTTACTATTTGGTCCAATGAAACCTGTAGGACTTGAGGACCCTAAAACAGGTGAACGTCCATATGCAGTTGTACAATTGAGACAAGATGATGCAGCAGGAACACTTTACAATATCGTAGGGTTCCAAACACATTTAAAATGGGGCGCGCAAAAAGAAGTTATACGTCTTATTCCTGGATTAGAGAATGTGGATATCGTGAGATATGGTGTGATGCACCGTAATACATTTATCAACTCTCCTGACGTTTTAAATGAAAAATACGAGCTTGAGGGTCATGAGCATCTTTATTTTGCAGGTCAAATGACTGGTGTAGAAGGTTATGTAGAAAGTGCGGCAAGCGGTTTAGTTGCGGGAATTAATCTCGCTCATAAACTTGCTGGTAAAGGAGAAGTTATTTTCCCTAGAGAGACGATGATAGGAAGTATGGCCTATTATATTTCTCATGCTAAAAATGAGAAAAACTTCCAACCTATGAATGCTAATTTCGGCTTATTACCATCATTAGAAAAGCGAATTAAAGATAAAAAAGAAAGATATGAAGCTCAAGCAAATAGAGCGCTCGAATATCTAGATAATTATAAACAAACACTTTGATGAGCATAATAGTTTAACTAGGTAGTAAAATAATTACTACCTAGTTTTTTTATGGAATGATTCGATTGTTTGAGGTGAATAAGTAATATGTAAATCTTGCATTATAGGTTTAATAATTCAAGGATTTATAAATTCTTTTTGACATTAATTCTCTAAAGATTTTGAATTGATTACCAAATTACTGTATGCCCTATCATTCATATGCTACAATGCAATATGATGGAGGGGAATTATATTGAATGAAATCCAAAAAACATTTTTATACATGTTGAAGGTAGAAAGAAATTTTTCAGAATATACTTTGAAATCCTATCATGATGATTTGATTCAATTTAATGACTTTTTAGTTAGTGAACATTTAGAATTAGCTACATTTGAATATAAAGATGCTCGAAATTATTTATCATTTTTATATTCACATAATTTAAAAAGAACGACAGTATCGAGAAAAATTTCTACTTTACGTACTTTTTATGAATATTGGATGACTCAAGATGAATCAATAGTTAACCCCTTTGTTCAACTTGTACACCCTAAGAAAGAACAGTACCTTCCTCAATTCTTCTATGAAGAAGAAATGGAAGCTTTATTTCAAACTGTGGAGCAAGATAGTAAAAAGGGCATGCGAGATAGGGTTATTATTGAATTATTATATGCAACAGGAATACGTGTGTCTGAATTAGTTAATATCAAAATTAAAGATATAGATATGAATTTACCTGGAGTGAAAGTTTTAGGTAAAGGAAATAAAGAACGTTTCATTCCCTTTGGTGAATTTTGTAAGCAGAGTATTGAAAGATATTTAAACGAATTTCAACCTAGAAAAACTAATGACCATGAATATCTTATAGTTAATATGAATGGTGCGCCTATTACTGAACGTGGTGTGAGGTATGTTCTTAATGATGTAGTAAAACGCACTGCTGGTGTCACAGATATACATCCCCATAAACTCAGACATACGTTTGCAACGCATTTATTAAATCAAGGTGCTGATTTGAGGACAGTTCAATCTCTTTTAGGTCACGTTAATTTATCAACGACAGGCCGCTATACTCATGTTTCAAATCAACAACTCCGCAAGGTTTATTTAAATGCACATCCTCGAGCAAAAAAAGGAGAGTAAGTTATGAGTAATACTTTACATGCAACAACTATTTACGCTGTACGTCATAATGGTGAAGCTGCAATGGCAGGTGATGGACAGGTTACTCTTGGTCAACAAGTTATTATGAAACAAACTGCTAGAAAAGTTAGACGTTTGTATGAAGGGAAAGTCTTAGCAGGATTTGCTGGTAGTGTTGCTGATGCATTCACGCTTTTCGAAAAGTTTGAAACAAAACTACAACAATTTAGCGGTAATTTAGAACGTGCGGCAGTTGAATTAGCACAAGAATGGCGTGGAGATAAGCAGTTAAGACAATTAGAAGCAATGCTTATTGTTATGAATAAAGATGCAATTCTTGTTGTAAGTGGTACAGGCGAAGTTATTGCGCCAGATGATGATCTTATCGCTATTGGGTCTGGAGGCAATTATGCTTTAAGTGCTGGTCGAGCGCTTAAAAGACATGCTTCACAACTTTCTGCTAAAGAAATGGCTTATGAGAGCTTGAAAGTTGCTGCAGACATCTGCGTATTTACTAATGATAATATTATCGTTGAAACATTGTAGTTGAATTGCATAATGTGATTTTATTTTTAAGAATTAGGAAATGAATCTTAGTTACAAAGTAACAAGATGGAGGAATGTTATATATGGATACAAATGGAATTAAATTGACTCCAAAAGATATCGTATCTAAATTAAATGAATACATTGTTGGACAAGATGACGCAAAACGTAAAGTAGCGATTGCATTAAGAAATCGCTATAGAAGAAGTTTATTAGATGAAGAAGCTAAACAAGAAATCGCACCTAAAAATATTTTAATGATTGGACCAACTGGGGTAGGTAAAACTGAAATAGCTAGAAGAATGGCTAAAATAGTTGGTGCACCTTTCATTAAAGTTGAGGCTACTAAATTTACTGAGGTAGGTTATGTAGGTCGAGACGTTGAAAGTATGGTAAGAGACTTAGTTGATGTAGCTGTTCGTTTAGTGAAAGAAGAAAAGAAAGCACTCGTCAAAGATGAAGCGATTGCTAAAGCGAATGATAAGCTTGTTAAATTGTTAGTTCCAAGTATGAAGAAGAAGGCTTCTCAAGGAAATAATCCTCTTGAAAATCTTTTCGGAGGTGCAATTCCTAACTTTGGTCAAAATAATGAAGAAGAGGAAGAGCCACCTACTGAAGAGATAAAAACTAAGCGTTCAGAAATTAAGAAGCAATTAGAAGAAGGTAAACTTGAACAAGAAAAAGTAAGAATAAAAGTAGAACAAGATCCAGCAGCTATGGGCATGCTAGGAACGAATCAAAATCAACAAATGCAAGACATGATGAACCAATTGATGCCTAAAAAGAAAGTTGAACGAGAGGTATCTGTTGAAACAGCAAGAAAAATACTTGCTGATGATTATGCTGATGAACTTATAGATCAAGAAACAGCAAACCAAGAGGCTCTAGAGCTTGCAGAACAAATGGGTATTATCTTTATAGATGAAATTGATAAAGTAGCAACAAATAATCAAAATAGTGGTCAAGATGTTTCACGCCAAGGTGTTCAAAGAGATATTTTACCAATCCTTGAAGGTAGCATGATTCAAACTAAGTATGGTACTGTAAATACTGAACACATGCTATTTATTGGCGCTGGTGCGTTTCACGTTTCAAAACCTAGTGATTTGATTCCAGAATTACAAGGTCGTTTCCCAATCAGAGTAGAACTTGAAAGTCTTACTGTTGACGACTTTGTCAGAATTCTTACAGAGCCTAAGTTATCATTAATTAAGCAATACGAAGCGTTGCTTCAAACTGAAGAAGTGACTGTAAACTTCACTGAAGAAGCGGTCAAACGTTTAGCTGAAATTGCTTACCAAGTCAACCAAGACACTGATAATATTGGTGCTCGTAGATTACACACAATTTTAGAAAAGATGCTTGAAGATTTATCATTCGAAGCACCAAATATGCCACATGCTGTTGTAGACATAACACCACAATATGTTGATGATAAACTAAAAACTATCTCAACGAATAAGGATTTAAGTGCATTTATTTTATAATATAAATAGAAGGAGAAAAATTATGAGCTTATTATCTAAAACTAGAGAATTAAACACGTTATTACAAAAACATAAAGGCATTGCAGTAGACTTTAAAGATGTTGCACAAACGATCAGTAGCGTTACAGTCACAAACGTATTTATCGTATCAAGAAGAGGTAAAATTTTAGGGTCGAGTCTTAACGAGTTATTAAAGAGTGAGCGAATTATCAATATGTTAGAGGAAAGACATATTCCTAGTGAGTATACTGAAAAACTTATGGATGTTAAACAAACACAATCTAACATTGACATTGATAATGTTTTAACAGTGTTTCCTCCTGAAAACAAAGACGTTTTTGTAAACAGTAGAACAACTATTTTCCCTATTTTGGGTGGAGGAGAACGACTTGGTACACTCGTTTTAGGTCGAGTTCAAGATGACTTTAATGAGAACGACCTAGTTTTAGGTGAATACGCTGCAACTGTAATTGGTATGGAAATCTTACGTGAGAAACATAACGAAGTTGAAAAAGAGGCTCGTGATAAAGCTGCAATCACAATGGCTATCAATTCACTATCTTATTCTGAAAAAGAAGCGATTGAACATATCTTTGAAGAGTTAGGCGGAAATGAAGGTTTACTTATCGCTTCTAAAGTGGCTGACCGTGTTGGTATTACTAGATCTGTTATTGTAAATGCATTACGTAAATTAGAAAGTGCTGGTGTCATTGAATCACGTTCACTAGGTATGAAAGGTACTTTCATCAAAGTTAAAAAAGAAAAATTCTTAGATGAATTAGAAAGAACAAAATAATTAATAAAACATCAAATATAAAAAAAGAGTGTCAGCTATATCATGAGCGATACTCTTTTTATATGTGATCATAAATATTATTCATTGTTCAGACACAAAGGCATTGCGTTTCTGGACAAGTTATGATATATTAATTGACGGCTATTAAGCCAATACACACATAATTAATGTAAATATAGAGGGTGCAAATCTTTGGATTTGTCTTTATATGAGTTAATTATGGAGGTAAATAACCAATAGGAGGAATTTTAAAATGGCAGTAATTTCTATGAAACAATTACTTGAAGCCGGTGTTCACTTCGGTCACCAAACACGCCGTTGGAACCCAAAAATGAAAAAATATATCTTCACTGAAAGAAATGGTATCTATATCATTGACTTACAAAAGACAGTGAAAAAAGTTGAAGAAGCATACAACTTCCTTAAACAAGTATCAGAAGATGGCGGTAAAGTCTTATTCGTAGGTACTAAAAAACAAGCACAAGAATCAGTTAAAGCTGAAGCAGAACGTGCTGGACAATTCTACGTTAACCAAAGATGGTTAGGTGGAATCTTAACTAACTACAAAACAATCTCTAAACGAATTAAACGTATTTCTGAAATTGAAAAAATGGAAGAAGATGGATTGTTTGAAGTATTACCTAAAAAAGAAGTTGTTGAACTTAAAAAAGAATACGACCGTTTAATTAAATTCTTAGGCGGTATTCGTGATATGAAATCTATGCCTCAAGCATTATTCGTTGTTGACCCTCGTAAAGAGCGCAACGCTATTGCTGAAGCACGTAAATTAAATATTCCTATCGTAGGTATTGTTGACACTAACTGTGATCCAGACGAAATTGATTACGTTATCCCAGCAAACGATGATGCTATCCGTGCCGTTAAATTATTAACAGGCAAAATGGCAGATGCTATCTTAGAAGGTCAACAAGGTGTATCTAATGAAGAAGTAGCTGCAGAACAAAACATCAATTTAGATGAAAAAGAAGAATCTGAACAAGCAGAAACAACTGAAGAAAACACTTCTGTTGAATCAAACTAAGATATAGTTTAAATGGGTGATAAGATACTAATGCTTATCACCTTTTTTTAAAAGTAAAACAAATCATAATAGAGTATTGGAAATATCACCTAAAATAATGGTAAAATTTGGGTATATCATAAATACAATTATATATTGGAGGAGAAATTAATGGCAATTTCAGCAAAACTTGTTAAAGAATTACGTGAAAAAACAGGCGCAGGTATGATGGATTGTAAAAAAGCGCTAACTGAAACTGATGGTGACATCGATAAAGCAATCGACTACTTACGTGAAAAAGGTATCGCGAAAGCAGCTAAAAAGGCTGACCGTATCGCTGCTGAAGGTCTTGTACACGTAGAAGTTAAAGGAAATGAAGCAGCTATCGTTGAAATCAACTCAGAAACTGACTTCGTTGCTCGTAACGAAGGATTCCAAGAATTAGTTAAAGAAATTGCTAACCAAATTCTTGATAGTAAAGCTGAAACAGTTGACGCTTTATTAGAAACTAAATTATCAAGTGGCAAAACTGTTGATGAAAGAATGAAAGAAGCTATCTCTACAATTGGTGAAAAATTAAGTATCCGTCGTTTTGCTATTAGAACTAAATCTGATAATGACGCTTTCGGTTCTTACTTACACATGGGCGGACGCATTGGTGTGTTAACTGTTGTTGAAGGTACAACTGATGAATCAGCTGCAAAAGATGTAGCTATGCACATCGCTGCAATCAACCCTAAATATGTTTCTTCTGATCAAGTAAGCGAAGAAGAAATCAACCACGAAAAAGAAGTATTAAAACAACAAGCATTAAACGAAGGTAAACCAGAAAACATCGTAGAAAAAATGGTTGAAGGTCGTTTACGTAAATATTTACAAGAAATTTGTGCTGTAGATCAAAACTTCGTTAAAAATCCAGATGAAACAGTTGAAGCATTCTTAAAATCAAAAGGTGGTCAACTTACTGACTTCGTTCGTTACGAAGTAGGCGAAGGTATGGAAAAACGCGAAGAAAACTTCGCTGATGAAGTTAAAGGACAAATGAAATAATCTGTCATAATTTTAACAAGAAAGAAGACACCTATTAAGTTTCCTTTCTAATAGTTTTAGAGCTATAGAAAGGAGCCATCCGTGTCTTCTTTACTTATATATTTTTACATATTTCTACTATAGAGAGGATAAGAAAATGGCTCAAACTTCTAAATATAAACGTGTAGTCTTGAAATTGAGTGGAGAAGCTTTAGCTGGAGATAAGGGATTCGGTATCAATCCAATTATCATCAAAAGTGTAGCGAAACAAGTTGCTGAAGTTGCTAAAATGGACTGTGAAATTGCAGTTATTGTTGGTGGCGGAAACATTTGGAGAGGTAAAACAGGCAGCGATTTAGGAATGGATCGAGGCACTGCTGACTATATGGGCATGTTAGCAACTGTAATGAATGCTTTAGCGTTACAAGATAGTTTAGAACAATTAGATTGTGATACACGTGTTTTAACTTCAATTGAAATGAAACAAGTTGCTGAACCATATATTCGTCGACGTGCAATCAGACATCTAGAGAAGAAGCGCGTAGTTATCTTTGCAGCTGGTATAGGTAACCCTTACTTCTCAACTGATACTACAGCAGCTTTACGAGCAGCTGAAGTTGAAGCAGATGTAATCTTAATGGGTAAAAATAATGTAGATGGTGTTTATTCAGCTGACCCTAAAGTTGATGAAAATGCCGTTAAATATGAACATTTAACACATATTCAAATGTTACAAGAAGGTTTACAAGTAATGGATTCTACTGCTTCATCATTCTGCATGGACAATAATATTCCATTAAATGTATTCTCAATTATGGAAGAAGGAAATATTAAGCGCGCCGTTATGGGAGAAAAAATCGGTACGCTGATTACAAAATAAATTAGAGGTGTAAAAAATGAGTGACATTATTAAAGATACTAAAGCTAGAATGCAAAAATCTATCGACAACTTATCACGTGAATTAGCTAACATCAGTGCTGGTCGAGCTAATTCAAATTTACTAAATGGTGTAACAGTTGATTACTATGGTGCACCAACACCAGTACAACAATTAGCAAGTATCAATGTTCCTGAAGCACGTTTATTAGTAATTTCACCATATGATAAAACTTCAGTAGATGATATTGAGAAAGCAATCATCGCAGCAAACTTGGGCGTTAACCCAACAAGTGACGGTGAGGTCATCCGAATTTCTGTTCCTGCATTAACAGAAGAAAGACGTAAAGAACTAGTGAAAAACGTTAAAAAAATTGGTGAAGATGCAAAAGTTTCAATTAGAAATATTCGCCGTGACATCAATGATCATCTTAAAAAAGAAGAGAAAAATGGTGACATTACTGAGGATGACTTAAGAAGTCAAACTGATGACGTTCAAAAAGCAACTGATAACTCTATTAAAGAAATAGATCAGTTAGTTGACGATAAAGAACAAGATATCATGTCTGTTTAATCATGTGACTTGTCACTGAGTAGATTAAAATTTATAACTACTCTTCACATGATATTTATAAAGTGTCTAAGAATGAATTAGTGAGCTCGACTTGAGGTCATACTTCTTTAATACTTTATGAATCTTTATGTTTTAATAGTCTAAACTGTACCAAGTAGGACTTTGGTACAGTTTTTTTATTTGCTTATTCAATGGAATAAATGAGTATGATAAAATGGTAGATGATTGTTTAATTAACCTATACAATAAAACAGAGATGATCAGGCTCGGAGGAAAGACCATGTTTAAAAAGCTAAAAAATAAAAATAAGACTGAAAATAATCTAAATAATGATTTAGATTTACATAATATTCCTGAACATGTTGCCATCATTATGGATGGAAATGGTCGATGGGCTAAAAAACGTAAAATGCCAAGAATAAAAGGACATTATGAAGGCATGCAAACAATCAAAAAAATTACTCGAGAAGCGAGTAATATTGGTATTAAGTATTTAACACTTTATGCTTTCTCCACAGAGAATTGGTCTAGACCTGAAAGCGAAGTTAATTATATTATGAATCTGCCTGTTAATTTTCTTAAAACATTTTTACCAGAGTTAATTGAAAAAAATGTTAAAGTTGAAACAATTGGATTCGGTGAAGGCTTACCCCAATCAACTATTGAAGCTATTAATCAAGCGAAAGAAAAGACGAAGAATAATACAGGATTAACATTAATTTTCGCTATTAATTATGGTGGACGTGCTGAAATTATTCAAAGTATGAAAGAAATATTTGAAGAGTTACAATCTGCGCATCAAAGTTCTGAAGCTATTGATGAAAATCTATTAAACAAACATTTAATGACTCGCGATTACCCTGATCCGGAATTACTAATTCGTACTTCTGGAGAACAAAGAATTAGTAACTTTTTAATTTGGCAAGCTTCATACAGTGAATTTATTTTTAATGAGAAGTTATGGCCAGATTTCGATGAAAATGAATTAAAAGAATGTTTAAAAATTTATCAATCGCGCCAAAGACGCTTTGGGGGATTAAGTGAGGAGTAAAGTATGAAAGTAAGAACATTAACTGCAATTATTGCCTTATTAATATTCTTGCCATTCTTACTAAAAGGTGGCATGATTTTAATGCTTTTCGCTTACTTATTAGCTTTAATTGCATTAAAAGAACTATTAAACATGAACATGATTAAGTTCTTATCTATACCAGGATTTATTAGTGCATTAGCCTTAATTATTATTATGTTGCCTCAAGATGCTGGGGAATGGGTACAAACTATACAACTTAAAAGCTTAATAGCTATGAGTTTTATTGTCCTAAGTTATACAGTGTTATCTAAGAACAGATTTAGTTTTATGGATGCAGCTTTTTGTCTTATGTCGGTAGCATATGTAGGTATTGGATTTATGTATTTCTATGAAACACGTTCAGAGGGATTACATTACATATTATTTGCCTTTCTAATAGTTTGGTTAACAGATACTGGAGCATATATTTTCGGTCGATTGATGGGTAAACATAAATTATGGCCTGTGATTAGCCCTAATAAAACGATTGAAGGTTTTATTGGGGGAATCATTTGTAGTTTACTCGTACCTTTAATTATGCAATTTTTCGTGAATTTCCATCTAAACATATGGCTGTTATTAATAGTTACAGTGATTTTAAGTATGTTTGGCCAATTAGGAGATTTAGTTGAATCTGGATTTAAGCGACACTTTGGTGTCAAAGATTCAGGCCGTATTTTACCAGGTCACGGTGGTATTTTAGATAGATTTGATAGTTTTATGTTTGTTTTACCACTATTAAATATTTTATTAATCCAAATTTAATTTGTGGTACAGTCTATAAAATAAAATAGATGTTATAATAAAGGAGTTATTGAGATATTGGAGAGAGTGCAATGTCTCTTAACTCCTTTTGAACACTATCACTGTATAAATCGTTAACTACAATTATACATATTTATTCGAGAATGAATCTAAGCGTATTATAATGTTTTATATTATTTGTTTATTCTAGTACTTAGATTTTTTGAAAATTAAACATAATATCAATAGAGGTGTAGAGTATGAGCTATTTAATAACAATAGTTTCATTTATCATCGTATTTGGTGTACTAGTTACTGTACATGAATACGGTCATATGTTCTTTGCTAAAAGAGCAGGTATCATGTGTCCTGAATTCGCGATTGGCATGGGGCCTAAAATTTTTAGTTTTAGAAAAGATGAAACATTATACACAATACGTTTATTACCTGTAGGCGGTTATGTAAGAATGGCTGGAGATGGACTTGAAGAGCCACCAGTTCAACCAGGTATGAACGTAAAAATTAAATTAAATGAAAAAGATGAAATTACGCATATTATTTTAGATGATCAACATAAATTCCAACAAATTGAAGCTATAGAAGTTAAAAAATGTGACTTTAAAGATGATTTATATATAGAAGGTATAACATCTTATGATGAAGAAAGACATCATTACTCAATCGCTAAGAAGGCATATTTTGTTGAAAATGGAAGTCTTATACAAATCGCCCCTAGAGATAGACAGTTTGCACATAAGAAACCATTACCCAAATTTTTAACACTTTTTGCCGGCCCGCTCTTCAATTTTATTCTAGCATTAGTGTTATTTATAGGTTTAGCTTATTACCAAGGTACGCCTACAAATACAATTGGAGAAGTAGTAAAGCATTCACCTGCAGATCAAGCTGGGTTACATAAAGGTGATAAAATTGTTGAAATCGGTGATCATAAAATTAAAGACTTTAGTGAAATAAGAAAAGTATTAGATGATAATAAAACTTCTAAAACAACAATTAAAGTACAAAGAGATCACCATTCAAAAACAATGCAACTTGAACCCAAAAAGGTAGAAAACAAAATTAGCAAAAACAAAAAGCAAACAAGTTACCAAATCGGATTTGCACCTAAGTTGGAGCACAGTATCTTTAAACCAATCAGTTATGGAATTTATAATTTCTTTGATAAAGGTAAATACATCTTCTCAGCGGTTGTTGGTATGATTGCTAGCATCTTTACTGGTGGTTTTTCATTCGACATGCTTAATGGTCCAGTAGGTATTTACCATAATGTGGACTCAGTTGTAAAGTCTGGTATTATCAACCTAATAGGCTATACAGCATTATTAAGTGTAAACTTAGGTATCATGAACTTATTACCTATTCCAGCGTTAGATGGTGGTCGAATTTTATTTGTATTATATGAGGCTATTTTCAGAAAGCCAGTGAATAAAAAGGCTGAAACAGCTATTATTGCAACAGGTGCATTATTTGTTGTTATTATTATGATTATCGTAACTTGGAACGATATACAACGGTATTTCTTATAATTAGGGAGGAAAATAGAGAATGAAACAATCTAAAGTATTTATACCAACGATGAGAGAAGTTCCTGCAGAAGCTGAAGCACTAAGTCATCGTTTATTACTTAAAGCAGGTTTAATCAAACAAAGTACTAGTGGAATCTATAGTTATTTACCACTAGCAACAAGAGTTTTAAATAACATTTCTAACATCGTACGAGAAGAAATGGAAAGTATTGATGCCGTTGAAATTTTAATGCCCGCTTTACAACAAGCTGAATTATGGGAAGAATCTGGACGTTGGGGAGCTTATGGTCCAGAGTTAATGCGACTCAAAGATAGAAATGGAAGAGAATTCGCATTGGGGCCTACGCATGAAGAGGTTGTAACTTCTCTAGTTAGAGACGAACTAAAATCATACAAACGTCTACCTCTTACCTTATTCCAAATTCAATCAAAATACCGTGATGAAAAGAGACCCCGCTTTGGATTATTACGCGGCAGAGAATTTATTATGAAAGATGCATATTCTTTCCACGCTGACGAAGAATCTTTAGATGCAACATATCAAGATATGTACAATGCATATAGTAAAATTTTCAAGCGTGTTGGGATTAACGCACGCCCTGTAGTCGCTGATTCAGGAGCGATTGGTGGTAATCACACTCATGAATTTATGGCACTAAGTGAAATTGGCGAAGATACAATTGTTTATAGTAACGAAAGTGACTATGCTGCTAATATTGAAAAAGCAGAAGTTATTTATCATCCTTCAGAAAAACATACTGAAACAGCTGAACTATCAAAAATTGAAACACCAAATGTCAAAACAGCACAAGAACTCGCAGATTTCTTAAATCGTCCACTAGATGAAATTGTTAAAACAATGATTTTCAAAGTAGATGGCGAATTTATTATGATTCTAATAAGAGGGCACCATGAATTAAACGATGTTAAATTAAAAGCATATTTCGGTACTGAAAATGTTGAAATGGCATCACAAGATGAAATTGTCAATTTAGTTGGTGCAAATCCTGGTTCTTTAGGCCCAATTCATAATAAAGAAATTAAGATATACGCAGATAACTATGTAAAAGATTTAAATAATCTTGTTATAGGTGCTAATGAAGATGGCTATCATTATGTTAATGCTAATGTAGAAAGAGATTTTAACATTGATGAATATGGTGATTTTAGATTTATTTTAGAAGGCGAAATGTTAAGTGATGGTTCTGGTAAAGCTCAATTTGCAGAAGGTATTGAAGTTGGTCAAGTCTTCAAGTTGGGTACAAAATACTCTGAAGCAATGAACGCTACTTTCCTTGATAATCAAGGTAAAGCGCAACCATTAATTATGGGATGCTACGGTATTGGTATTTCGAGAACTCTTAGCGCCATTGTTGAACAAAATAATGATGACAATGGTATTATTTGGCCGAAATCAGTCACACCATTTGATTTACACCTAATAACAATTAACCCTAAAAAAGATGATCAACGTGAATTAGGAGATCAATTATATGACCAATTAAATGGTAAATTCGATATTCTTTATGATGATAGAAAAGAACGCGCAGGTGTTAAATTTAACGATGCTGACTTAATTGGATTACCATTGCGAGTTGTAGTCGGTAAAAGAGCTGAAGAGGGTATTGTTGAGGTCAAACAACGCTTGAATGGTGAAAGTGAAGAGATTCACGTTAATGATTTAGAAAATTATTTAAAAGATTTATATGACAATTTAAAATAGATTTAGATTTTGAAAGTTAACTAGTTGAAGTAGGGCGGGGAATGAATTTTGAGTTTGAAATTCAAACCTGCTCTTCTTTATTGTTTTAAATATACAAATAATTTCTCATGAAAATTAATCAAATGAGTAGTATAATATGAATCAAATTTGCTATAAGATTTGAGTGTGCAGCAATAGTAGTTCTTATCACATACATAATTAGAATTTAAATAAAAGTACAAGTATTAAAAATTTAAGGTGGTTATTATTTTGGCAATGACAAATCAAGAAAAATTCAAAGTACTTGCCGATCAAATTAAAATATCAAATCAATTAGAGACTGATATTCTAAATGAGGGTGAACTGACTCGAATTGATGTTTCTAATAAGAATAGAACATGGGAATTTCAAATCTCATTACCACGTTTTCTTTCACATGAAGATTACCTATTATTTACTCATGCAATTGAAGAAGAGTTTAAAGAAATAGCCACAGTTACCATCCATTTCTCAATTAAAGATACAACTAACCAAGACGAACATGCATTAAAATACTTTGCCCATTGTATTGATCAAACGAGATTATCACCTAAAGTTAAAGGTCAATTAAAACAAAAGAAATTGATTATGTCTGGTAATGTAATCAAAGTTTTAGTATCCAATGATATTGAACGTAACCATTTTGACAAAGCATGTAATGGAAGTTTAGTTAAAGCTTTTCAAAAATGTGGTTTTAATATAGACAAGATTATCTTTGAAACAGATACTACGAATCATGATGATGATTTAGCCTCATTAGAAGCTCATATTCAACAAGAAGATGAACAAAGTGCTAGAGAAGCTACTGAAAAATTAGAAAAAATGAAGGCTGAAAAGGCTAAACAACAAGATAACAATGAAAGTTCTGTTGATAAGTGTCAAATTGGGAAAACAATTCAAGTTGAAAACATTCGCTCTATTGATTCAATTATCGAAGAAGAATTCAAAGTAGCAATTGAAGGTGTTATTTTCGATATAAATTTAAAAGAATTAAAAAGTGGACGTCATATCGTAGAGCTTAAAGTGACAGACTATACAGATTCTTTAGTTTTAAAAATGTTTACTCGTAAAAATAAAGATGACCTAGACCATTTTAAAGCTTTAAGTGTAGGAAAATGGGTCAGAGCACAAGGGCGTATTGAAGAAGATACATTTGTGCGTGATTTAGTCATGATGATGTCAGATATTGAAGAAATAAAAAAAGCACCAAAAAAAGACAAAGCTGATGAAAAACGTGTAGAATTTCACTTGCATACTGCAATGAGTCAAATGGACGGTATACCAAATATTGGTTCTTATGTTGAACAAGCTGCTGAGTGGGGTCATTCAGCTATTGCAGTTACTGATCATAATGTCGTTCAAGCATTTCCAGACGCACATAATGCTGCAGAGAAACACGGTATCAAAATGATTTATGGAATGGAGGGCATGCTTGTTGATGACGGTGTGCCTATCGCTTACAAACCTACTGATCGAGTATTAAAAGATGCTACTTATGTGGTATTTGACGTGGAAACAACTGGTTTATCTAATCAATACGATAAAATTATTGAGTTGGCAGCTGTCAAAGTTCATAATGGTGAAATTATTGATAAATTTGAGCGCTTTAGCAATCCTCATGAACGTTTATCTGAAACTATCATTAACTTAACTCATATTACAGACGATATGTTAACTGATGCTCCCGAAATTGAAGAAGTATTAACTGAATTTAAAGAATGGGTTGGAGACGCGATATTTGTAGCTCACAATGCCTCATTTGATATGGGATTTATTGATACTGGTTATGAGCGCTTAGGCTTTGGACCATCTACTAACGGAGTGATCGATACATTAGAACTTTCACGTACGATTAATACAGAATACGGTAAACACGGTTTAAACTTCCTTGCTAAAAAGTATGGCGTCGAACTTACACAACACCATAGAGCCATTTATGATACAGAAGCAACCGCTTATATTTTCATTAAAATGATTCAACAAATGACGGAACTGGGCGTTCTCAATCACAATGAAATAAATAAAAAACTAACAAATGAAGACGCATATAAAAGAGCACGTCCATCTCATGTAACACTTATAGTTCAAAACCAAGAGGGACTTAAAAATTTATTTAAAATTGTGAGTGCATCCTTAGTTAAATACTATTATCGTACGCCTAGAATTCCACGATCTCTTTTAAATGAATATAGAGAAGGTATATTAGTTGGTACTGCTTGTGATGAAGGTGAATTATTTACTGCTGTTATGCAGAAAGACCAAGCACAAGTTGAGAAAATTGCTAAGTACTATGACTTTATAGAAGTTCAACCACCTGCATTGTATCAGGACTTAATGGATAGAGAATTAATCCGAGATAACGAAACATTAACAGAGATTTATCAACGGTTAATTGAAGCGGGAGATAGTGTAAATATTCCAGTTATTGCGACAGGAAATGCACATTATTTATATGAACATGATGCAATTGCACGAAAAATTTTAATAGCGTCACAACCGGGTAATCCTTTAAATCGTACTACATTACCAGAAGCGCATTTTAGAACTACAGATGAAATGCTAGATGAGTTTCATTTTCTAGGAGAAGAGAAAGCTTATGAAATCGTAGTTAAAAATACGAATGAATTAGCAGAACGTATTGAAAGAGTTGTACCGATTAAAGATAAATTATTTACACCCAGAATGGAAGGTGCAAATGATGAGATCCGTGAGTTAAGTTACTCAAATGCTAAAAAGTTATATGGGGAAGATTTACCACAAATCGTTATAGATCGATTAGAAAAGGAATTAGAAAGTATTATAGGTAATGGTTTCTCTGTAATTTACTTAATTTCACAAAGATTAGTTAAAAAATCACTAGATGATGGTTATTTAGTAGGATCACGTGGTTCAGTAGGATCAAGTTTCGTAGCTACTATGACTGAAATAACCGAAGTCAATCCTTTACCACCTCATTATATATGTTCACATTGTAAAACAAGTGAGTTCTTCAATGATGGTTCAGTAGGTTCAGGTTTCGATCTTCCTGATAAAAAATGTCCTACATGTGGCAATGAACTCATAAAAGAGGGACAAGATATTCCTTTCGAAACATTCTTAGGTTTCAAAGGAGATAAAGTTCCCGATATTGATTTAAACTTTAGTGGGGAATATCAACCAAATGCGCATAACTATACCAAAGTTTTATTCGGAGAAGATAAGGTTTTCCGTGCAGGAACAATTGGTACAGTTGCTGAAAAAACTGCTTTCGGTTTTGTAAAAGGATACCTAAATGATCAAGGTATTCATAAACGTGGAGCTGAGATTGATAGATTGGTTAAAGGTTGTACTGGTGTAAAACGTACGACTGGACAACATCCGGGTGGTATTATAGTAGTCCCTGATTATATGGATATTTATGATTTTACACCTATACAGTTTCCGGCAGATGATCAAAGTGCAGCTTGGATGACAACTCACTTTGACTTCCACTCCATTCATGATAACGTATTAAAACTCGATATCCTTGGTCACGATGATCCAACAATGATACGTATGCTTCAAGACTTATCAGGTATTGATCCTAAAACTATTCCAGTTGATGATAAGGATACGATGCAGATTTTCAGTGGACCTGAAAGTTTAGGCGTTACTGAAGATGAAATACTATGTAAAACTGGTACATTTGGAGTTCCTGAATTTGGTACTGGGTTCGTTAGACAAATGTTAGAAGATACGAAACCAACAACCTTCTCAGAACTTGTACAAATTTCTGGATTATCACATGGTACTGATGTGTGGCTTGGTAATGCTCAAGAATTGATACGGCAAGGTATTTGTGATTTATCAAGCGTAATAGGTTGTCGTGATGATATCATGGTCTATCTTATGTATGCAGGATTAGAACCATCTATGGCCTTTAAAACAATGGAGTTTGTACGTAAAGGCCGTGGATTAACCGATGAAATGGTTGAAGCTATGAAAGAAAATGATGTACCTGACTGGTATTTAGATTCATGCCGAAAAATTAAATACATGTTCCCTAAGGCACATGCTGCAGCATATGTTCTAATGGCAGTAAGAATTGCTTATTTTAAAGTACATCATCCTTTATATTATTACGCAGCGTACTTCACAATAAGGGCTTCTGACTTTGATCTCATTACAATGATTAAAGATAAAACGAGTATACGTAACACTGTTAAAGATATGTACTCACGTTATATGGACTTAGGCAAAAAAGAAAAAGATGTTTTAACAGTTTTAGAAATTATGAACGAAATGGCACATCGAGGGTTCCGTATGCAACCAATTAGTCTCGAAAAAAGTCAGGCTTTCGACTTTGTTATTGAAGAAGATACGCTTATTCCTCCGTTTGTTGCAGTACCAGGTCTAGGTGAGAATGTTGCCAAACGGATTGTTGAAGCACGTGAAGAAGGACCTTTCTTATCCAAAGAAGATTTAAATAAGAAAGCAGGACTTTCACAAAAAGTTATTGATTACTTAGATGAGATGGGATCCTTACCAGGTTTACCAGATAAAGCACAATTATCTATTTTTGATATGTAATTTCCCCTTGAAAATGATTGCTATATATCAAATAGATTACCAAAATACAGGATTTAGGTGCTAAACAATAGAATGATAATAGCACCTCTATCCCTTCTACAACTTATGAAATTTGTTTAGTATCATGAGTTATGATATACTTTAATTGTGTAAAAAATGATTAAACTCAGGCAGAAGAGTGGGCATATACCCGCTCTTTTCTATTTGCCAAAAAAGGAGGCCTGTATGAGTAAAATTACTGAACAAGTAGAAACTATAATTCAGCCTATATTAGATGATTTAAAATTTGAACTTGTTGAAATTGAATATGTTAAAGAAGGTAAAGATCGCTTTCTTAGAGTGTCCATCGATAAAGAAGGTGGCGTAGATCTTAATGATTGTACTTTAGCTTCAGAAAAAATTAGTGAAGCAATGGATGAAAATGACCCTATCCCGGAAATGTATTACCTTGATGTAGCATCTCCAGGGGCAGAACGACCTATTAAAAAAGATAAAGATTTTCAAAATGCTGTAAGTCAACCTATATTTGTTTCACTTTATGCACCAATCGAAGGTGATAAAGAGTGGTTGGGAATATTAAAATCTGTAGATGAAGACAATATAGTTATGGAAGTAAAAGAAAAATCAAAAACCAAAGAAATTGAAATACCAAGAAATAAAATCGCTAAAGCACGTCACGCTGTTATGATTTAACGTGATGAGGAGGAAAAACTGTGTCAAGTAATGAATTATTATTAGCTACTGAATATTTAGAAAAGGAAAAGAAAATTCCTAGAGAAGTACTTATCGATGCTATTGAAGCTGCGCTAATCACTGCATATAAGAAAAATTATGACAGTGCAAGAAATGTAAGAGTAGAATTGAACATGGACGAAGGTTCGTTTAGAGTAATTGCTCGAAAAGAAGTCGTAGAGGAAGTCTTCGATGATAGAGATGAAGTAGATCTAAGCACTGCATTGGTAAAAAATCCAGCTTATGAAATTGGTGATATCTATGAAGAAGATGTTACTCCTAAAGACTTTGGACGAGTAGGCGCACAAGCAGCTAAACAAGCAGTTATGCAACGTTTAAGAGACGCTGAAAGAGAAATCCTATATGATGAATTTATTGATAAAGAAGAAGATATTTTAACAGGTGTGATTGACCGTGTCGATCATCGCTATGTTTACGTAAATTTAGGTAGAATTGAAGCTGTTTTATCTGAAGCTGAAAGAAGCCCTAACGAAAGTTACATCCCTAATGAACGTATTAAAGTTTATGTAAACAAAGTTGAACAAACAACAAAAGGACCTCAGATTTATGTTTCAAGAAGTCATCCTGGTTTATTAAAACGTTTATTTGAACAAGAAGTTCCAGAAATTTATGATGGAACTGTCATTGTTAAATCTGTAGCACGTGAAGCAGGAGACCGTTCTAAAATCAGTGTTTACTCTGATAATGCAGATATCGACGCAGTAGGTGCATGTGTAGGTTCTAAAGGTGCACGTGTTGAAGCTGTTGTTGAAGAACTTGGTGGAGAGAAAATAGACATTGTTCAATGGAATGAGGATCCGAAAGTATTCGTTAGAAATGCTTTAAGCCCATCACAAGTTCTAGAAGTTATTGTTGACGAAGAAAATCAATCAACAGTAGTAGTTGTACCTGATTACCAACTTTCTCTAGCAATAGGTAAACGTGGTCAAAATGCGCGTCTAGCAGCTAAATTAACTGGTTGGAAGATTGATATTAAATCTGAATCTGATGCACGTGAAGCAGGCGTTTACCCTGTAATTGAATCTGAAGAAGTTGCAGATGAAATCGTAAACACTGGTGATGAAGCTGTTGAATTTGATGACGTTAATTTAGAAGAATCTAATTTAACAACAGCAGAATTAGCTGCAGAGACTGATGAAGAAAAAGACTCTGATGCTGAAGAAGATAAAAATACAGAAGAATAGATTGGAGTGTTAACTTATGAAAAAGAAAAAAATTCCAATGCGAAAATGTATTATATCTAATGAAATGCATCCAAAGAAAGATATGATTCGAGTAGTCATCAATAAAGAAGGCGAAATCTTTGCAGATGCGACTGGTAAGAAACAAGGTCGTGGAGCATATGTTTCTAAAGATGTTTCTCTAGTTGAAAAGGCTCAACAAAAAGAGTTACTTGAAAAGTACTTTAACGCCTCTAAAGAAACACTAGAGCCGGTATATAAAGAAATTATTCGTTTAATTTATAGAGAAGAGATTCCTAAATGATTAAAGATCAAATATTTAATTTCCTGGGCTTAGCAATGAGAGCAGGAAAAGTTAAAAGTGGAGAATCTGTTATTTTAAACGACATTAAAACCAATAAGATTAAACTCGTAATCGTAGCAAACGACGCGTCTGACAATACTTTGAAAGTTATGAAAGATAAGTGCAAAAGCAATCAAGTTCCATTAAGGAATTTTGGAACGAGGGCTGAATTAGGGGGAGCACTTGGTAAAGGCGAGAGAGTTAATATTGGTGTAACAGATAATGGTTTTGCTAAAAAGTTATTATCAATGATAGATGAATATCGTAAGGAGTGATTATATGAGTAAAAAAAGAATTTACGAATATGCAAAAGAATTGAATCTAAAGAGTAAAGAGATTATAGATGAGTTAAAAAGTATGAACGTTGAAGTGTCGAACCATATGCAAGCTTTAGAAGACGACCAAATTAAAGCTTTAGATAAAAAGTTCAAAAAAGAACAAAACACAGACGACAAACAAAATACTCAAAATAATCACCAAAAATCTAATAATAAACAAAATCAAAATAATAAAGGCAATCAATCGAATAAAGATAAACAAAATAACAAAGGTAATCAACAAAAAAACAATAACCAACAAAAGAATCAAAACAAAAAAAATGGTCAGAACAATAAAGGCAAGCAACAAAATAAAAATAATAAAAGCAATAAAAATAACAAAAATAATAAACAGCTAAATCAAGATGCAGAACCTAAAGAAATGCCTTCAAAAATTACTTATCAAGAAGGAATTACTGTTGGTGAATTAGCTGAAAAACTTAATGTTGAATCTTCAGGTATCATCAAAAAATTATTCTTATTAGGAATTATGGCTAACATTAACCAATCATTAGATGAAGAAACATTAGAATTAATTGCAGATGATTATGGTGTGGAAATTGAACAAGAAGTAGTTATTGATGAAGAAGATTTATCTATTTATTTCGATGATGAAACTGAAGATCCTGATGCGATTGAAAGACCAGCTGTTGTTACAATTATGGGACACGTTGACCATGGTAAAACAACATTATTAGACTCTATTCGTCATACTAAAGTTACTGAAGGAGAAGCTGGAGGTATCACTCAACATATTGGTGCTTACCAAATTGAAAATAATGGAAAGAAAATTACTTTCTTAGATACTCCTGGACACGCAGCATTTACAACTATGCGTGCGCGTGGTGCTCAAGTAACAGATATTACAATTCTTGTAGTAGCTGCTGACGATGGTGTTATGCCACAAACAATTGAAGCAATCAACCACGCAAAAGAAGCAGATGTCCCTACAATTGTGGCAGTTAACAAAATTGATAAACCAACTGCAAATCCTGACCGTGTAATGCAAGAATTAACGGAATATGGTTTAATCCCAGAGGATTGGGGCGGTGACACAATCTTTGTACCACTTTCTGCTTTAAGTGGTGATGGTATCGAGGATTTACTAGAAATGATTGGACTTGTTGCAGAAGTTCAAGAACTTAAAGCTAATCCTGACAAACGTGCAGTAGGTACAGTTATTGAAGCTGAACTTGATAAATCACGTGGACCAGCTGCTTCCTTATTAGTACAAAACGGTACATTAAACGTTGGTGATTCAATTGTAGTAGGTAATACGTATGGTCGTATCCGAGCAATGGTTAATGACTTAGGTAAACGTATTAAATCAGCAGGCCCTTCAACACCTGTAGAAATCACTGGTATCAATGATGTACCACTTGCTGGAGATCGATTTGTAGTATTTAGTGATGAGAAACAAGCACGTCGTATAGGTGAAGCGCGTCATGAAGCAAGCGTGATTCAACAACGTCAAGAAAGTAAAAATGTTTCATTAGATAACTTATTTGAACAAATGAAACAAGGTGAAATGAAAGATTTAAATGTAATTATTAAAGGTGACGTTCAAGGTTCAGTAGAAGCATTAGCTGCTTCATTAATGAAAATTGATGTAGAAGGCGTAAATGTACGTATTATCCACACTGCAGTAGGTGCAGTTAATGAATCAGACGTAACATTAGCAAATGCTTCTAATGGTATCATCATTGGCTTTAACGTACGACCAGATGCTGGCGCAAAACGTGCTGCTGAAGCTGAAAATGTTGATATGAGATTACACCGCGTTATCTATAACGTAATTGAAGAAATTGAATCTGCTATGAAAGGTTTACTGGACCCTGAATATGAAGAACAAGTGATTGGTCAAGCTGAAGTTCGTCAAACATTCAAGGTGTCTAAAGTTGGTACAATTGCTGGTAGTTACGTGACTGAAGGTAAAATCACACGTAATGCGGGTGTACGAGTAATTAGAGACGGTATTGTATTATTCGAAGGTGAATTAGATACATTAAAACGTTTCAAAGATGATGCTAAAGAAGTAGCTCAAGGTTATGAGTGTGGTATTACTATTGAAAAATATAATGACCTAAAAGAAGGCGACATTATCGAAGCGTTTGAAATGGTTGAAATTCAACGATAATAAATATTTGAACTAATGAAATCTCCTCGCTATTTAGTAAAATAGGGAGGAGATTTTTAATAAAGCACATTGCTAAGAATAATATGATTTAATAAAATATTACTTGCTAAAGTAAATTTAATTTTAAAGAAAAATAAAATAAAGAGGTGAAATAAGATGAGTAATATGAGAGCTGAACGTGTTGGAGAACAAATGAAACAAGAAATCATGGATATCGTTAATAATAAAGTAAAAGATCCAAGAGTGGGATTCCTAACTATTACTGACGTTGAACTAACTAATGACTTATCTCACGCTAAAGTTTATCTCACAGTATTAGGTAGTAAAAAAGAGGTCGACAACACATTTAAAGCACTTGAAAAAGCTAAAGGTTTCATTAAATCTGAGCTAGGTTCAAGAATGCGTTTAAGAATTATTCCTGACTTAACATTTGAATATGATGAATCAATAGAATACGGAAATAAAATTGAACGCATGATTCAAGATTTACACAAAGAAGATAAATAAATTCTCAATTATAGTAGGTAGGCAGATTCATACAAATTTAAATGTATCTGCTTACCTACTTTTTTATATAAAAATAGTGGGCAATTATATCTAAAGAGATGTTATAATGATTGAGGTAAAATTAACTATAAATTAAAGGTGTGACAACATGTATAACGGTATATTACCCGTATTCAAAGAAAGAGGTTTGACGAGCCATGATGTCGTTTTTAAACTTAGAAAAATATTAAAAATGAAGAAGATCGGACACACAGGTACGTTGGACCCTGAAGTGGATGGGGTTCTGCCAATATGCCTTGGTAATGCTACTAGAGTGAGCGATTATGTGATGGAAATGGGAAAAACATATAAAGCTAAAGTTACTCTAGGAGTAAGCACAACAACTGAAGATCAAACTGGGGATACATTAGAGGTTAAAGGAATTAATAAAGACGATGTTACAGAACGGGATATTGATCAAACGCTTGAGAAATTTTTAGGCGTTATCGAACAAATTCCACCAATGTATTCATCAGTTAAAGTTAAAGGAAAAAAACTTTATGAGTATGCCCGTAATAATGAAGAAGTCGAAAGACCTGTAAAACATGTTCTTATCAAAAATATTTATAGAACTTCAAATTTAACTTTTCAAAATAACCAATGTCATTTTGAAATTGAAGTGAGTTGCGGTAAAGGCACATACATCAGAACTTTAGCTACTGATATTGGTAAGAAATTAGGTTATCCAGCGCATATGTCACGTTTGACAAGAGTTTCCTCAGGTGGTTTTCAAATCGACAAAAGTTTTAAATTAAAACAAATTAAGGACATGCATGAGCATGATTCATTACAAGATAAGCTATTTCCTATAGAATATGGCTTAAAAGGATTGCAAGAGATTGAAATAAATGATGAAGCATTTAAGAAAAGAATTTTAAATGGACAAAAATTTAATGTTATGGACTTAGATCAAGAAATAGAGTCACAGTTTGTTTTTATTGATCAAATGTCAAAAAAAGCATTAGCCATTTATATGGTACATCCTGAGAAGATAAATGAAATTAAACCGAAAAAAGTATTTAACTAAAGGAGAAATACATTTATGAAAGTGATAGAAGTTACCCATCCCATTCAAAAAAATCAATTAATTAATGAAAATGTTGCGATGGCGTTTGGTTTCTTTGATGGCATGCATCGAGGTCATGACAAGGTGTTTCAAGCTTTGAATCAAAAAGCGGAAGAAAATAATCTTAAGAAAGCTGTAATGACATTTGACCCGCATCCATCTGTTGTTTTGAATCCCGAACGTAAACGTACGACTTATTTAACACCACTTTCAGATAAATTAGAAATGATTGAACATCATGACGTTGACTACTGCATAGTTATTAATTTTTCTTCTCGTTTCGCTAGCGTCACTTCTGAAGAATTTATTCAAGAATATGTAATTAATAATAATGTAAAAGAAGTGATTGCTGGATTTGATTTTACTTTTGGGAAATTCGGAAAAGGGAACATGACTGTTTTACAAGAATCTAATGATTTTAAAACTACAATCGTAGGTAAACAAGAATTGGATTCTGAAAAGATTTCAACTACAGCTATAAGAGAAGCATTAACTGAAGGCAATTTAAGAAAAGCAAACGAAGAACTTGGTTATCTTTATAGAATTAAAGGAACAGTTGTTCAAGGAGAGAAACGAGGCAGAACTATAGGCTTCCCAACGGCAAACGTTCAACCAAGCGACGATTATGTGTTACCAAAAAAAGGTGTATATGCTGTTAGTATGGAAATTGGTCCAGAAAGTAAAATATATAGAGGCGTGGCCAATGTAGGAGTTAAACCAACTTTCCATGATCCTGCTAAAGCTGAAGTGGTTATAGAAGTAAATATTTTTGATTTTGATGAAAATATTTATGGCGAACGAGTTACTGTGTATTGGCACTATTTCTTGAGACCGGAAGTTAAATTTTCAGGTATAGATCCATTAGTTGAACAAATGAATGAAGATAAAGACCAAGCAAAATATTTATTATCTGTTGATTTCGGTGATGATGTATCGTATAATATTTAAAGTTGAGGAAGAAAAGCTAAGATAAATAGCTTACTTCTAAAATACCTTTTTCTTAGTAGGTCGAGTCTCCGACGCCTAACTCAGATTAAGGAGTTAAATTATATTAAGGAGGAAATTGATTATGGCAATTTCACAAGAACGTAAAGATGAATTAATTAAACAATACCGTGTACACGAAATTGATACTGGTTCTCCAGAGGTTCAAATCGCTGTTTTAACTGCAGAAATCGCTGCATTAAACGAGCATTTACGTGAACACAAAAAAGACCACCATTCACGTCGTGGATTATTAAAAATGGTAGGTCGTCGTAGACACTTATTAAACTACTTACGTAGTAAAGATATTCAACGTTACCGTGAATTAATTAAATCATTAGGTATCCGTCGTTAATCTTAATATAGAATTACGAAAGTACCAGTTGAATGATACTTTTATTATAGTTTACTACTAAATAAATTTAATTAAGATGACTGTTTGAAAGCACTTTTCAAACGAGGAGTCAAAATGTATTACGGCGGGATTTTACTATTAGTAAATGAGCTAGTCATGCATAAGACGACAATGAGTGAAAGAGCTTGTCTACAGTCAAAGGAAAGCACCAGTTGAATGGTACTTTCCTTTTTTTATTATCGTACATAATAAAAAATATAAAAATATGTGAATAAATGATATGATGTAAGTAATAGAATGAAGAGAGGAGATTCATAATGTCTCAAGAGAAGAAAGTTTTCAAAACTGAATGGGCTGGACGCTCTTTAACGATTGAGACAGGGCAATTAGCTAAACAAGCTAATGGTGCTGTGTTAGTACGTTATGGAGATACAGTTGTGTTATCAACTGCTACTGCTTCAAAGGAACCTAGAGATGGTGACTTTTTCCCATTAACAGTGAACTATGAAGAAAAAATGTATGCAGCAGGTAAAATTCCTGGTGGATTTAAAAAAAGAGAAGGACGACCAGGTGATGAAGCGACGCTGACAGCTCGTTTAATCGATAGACCTATTCGTCCCCTTTTCCCTAAAGGATACAGACATGATGTTCAGATTATGAATATCGTCTTAAGTGCTGATCCAGATTGTTCACCTGAAATGGCTGCAATGATTGGTTCTTCAATGGCTTTAAGCGTCTCAGATATTCCTTTCCAAGGACCAATCGCAGGCGTAAACGTAGGTTATGTTGATGGAAATTATGTTATTAACCCTTCAGTTGATGAAAAGGAAGTTTCTAGATTAGATTTAGAAGTAGCTGGCCATAAAGATGCCGTAAATATGGTAGAAGCTGGAGCTAGCGAAATTACAGAAAGTGAAATGCTTGAGGCAATCTTCTTTGGACATGAAGAAATCAAACGTTTAGTTGCATTCCAACAAGAAATCATCGATCATATTCAACCTGAGAAACAAGAATTTATTCCAGTTGAACGTGATGAAGCACTCGTTGAAAAAGTAAAAGCTTTAACTGAAGAAAAAGGATTAAAAGAAACAGTTTTAACTTTTGATAAACAACAGCGTGATGAAAATCTAGATGCGCTAAAAGAAGAAGTAGTTGCACATTTTATTGATAAAGAAGATCCAGAAAACGAAGCGCTTATTAATGAAGTGTACGCAATTTTAAACGATTTAGTGAAAGAAGAAGTTAGACGTTTAATTGCAGATGAAAAAATTCGTCCAGATGGTCGAAAAGTTGATGAAATACGACCACTTGATTCAGAAGTTGGCTTGCTTCCAAGAGCTCATGGTTCTGGATTGTTCACACGTGGTCAAACACAAGCGTTATCCGTGTTAACGTTAGGTGCTTTAGGTGATTATCAACTTATTGATGGTTTAGGGCCAGAAGTAGAAAAACGCTTTATGCATCATTATAATTTCCCTAACTTCTCAGTAGGTGAGACAGGACCTGTTCGTGCACCAGGACGTCGTGAAATTGGTCATGGTGCTCTAGGTGAAAGAGCTTTACGTTATATTATTCCTGACACAGCTGATTTCCCTTACACAATTCGTATAGTAAGTGAAGTATTAGAATCAAATGGTTCTTCTTCGCAAGCATCAATTTGTGGATCAACATTAGCTTTAATGGATGCCGGCGTACCTATTAAAGCTCCTGTAGCGGGTATTGCAATGGGTCTTGTGACTCGTGATGATAGCTATACTATTTTAACTGATATTCAAGGTATGGAAGACGCACTTGGTGATATGGACTTCAAAGTGGCTGGTACTAAAGAAGGTATTACTGCTATTCAAATGGATATTAAGATAGATGGATTGACACGTGAAGTTATTGAAGAAGCACTTGAACAAGCACGTCAAGGCCGATTAGCTATTATGGATCATATGCTACAAACAATTGATCATCCTCGAAAAGAACTAAGTGCTTATGCACCGAAAGTTGTTACTATGCATATTAATCCTGATAAAATCAGAGATGTTATAGGACCTGGTGGTAAAAAAATTAACGAAATTATTGATGAAACAGGTGTCAAATTAGATATCGAACAAGACGGTACAATCTTTATAGGTGCTGTAGATCAAGCTATGATTGATCGTGCGAAAGAAATTATTGAGGATATTACACGTGAAGCTGAAGTAGGTCAAGTTTATAATGCTAAAGTTAAACGTATTGAGAAATATGGTGCTTTCGTCGAATTATTCCCAGGAAAGGACGCATTACTTCACATTTCACAAATATCTAAAGAACGAATCAATAAAGTTGAAGATGTATTAAACATTGGCGATTCAATTGAAGTTAAAATTACAGAAATTGATAAACAAGGTCGTGTCAATGCATCTCATAAAGCTTTATTAGATGATTAGATTTAACTATTAAGGTTGAGTATTCTTAAATGAATGCTCAATCTTTTTATTTTATTGTAAAAATAAAATCAGTTTAAAAGTTTCATTTCAATTAGTTATTTTAATTTAAATGATAATTCAAAATGTTCAAGCGGTTCAACCGTGCAATAATAGTGTACATCACGCATATTTTAACTTATAATAAATGGTGAGTTTATATATGGACGGGTCATTATTTATAGGAGGTAACATTTTGAATTTAATAAAGAAAAAAAATAAAGATATTCGCATCATACCACTTGGTGGTGTAGGCGAAATCGCTAAAAATATGTACATCGTTGAAGTAGACGATGAAATGTTTATGTTAGATGCGGGATTAATGTTCCCTGAAGATGAAATGTTAGGTGTGGATATCGTTATTCCTGACATTCAGTACGTAATTGAAAACAAAGATAAATTAAAAGGTATTTTCCTTTCACATGGTCATGAGCACGCAATTGGTGCAGTTAGCTATATTTTAGAGCAAATTGACGCGCCAGTTTATGGTTCTAAATTAACGATTGCACTTATTAAAGAAAATATGAAGGCCCGTAATATTAAGAAAAAAGTGCGCTACTATACAGTATCTCATGATTCAGTAATGAAATTTAAAAATGTGAATGTGAGCTTCTTTAATACTACACACAGTATTCCAGATAGCTTGGGGATTTGCATTCATACTTCTTATGGTTCAATTGTATATACAGGAGAATTTAAATTCGACCAAAGTTTACATGGTCAATATGCACCTGATATGAAGCGCATGGCTGAAATTGGTGATGAAGGTGTATTTGCTTTAATTAGTGATTCTACAGAAGCAGAAAAACCTGGCTATAACACTCCTGAAAATGTCATTGAACATCACATGTATGACGCATTCACTAAAGTTAAAGGAAGACTTATTGTTTCTTGCTATGCATCAAATTTTATTCGCATACAACAAGTTCTAAATATAGCTAGTAAATTGAATCGAAAAGTATCATTCTTAGGTCGCTCACTTGAAAGTTCATTTAATATTGCTCGTAAGATGGGATATTTTGATATTCCGAAGGATTTATTAATTCCTATCAATGAAGTTGATAATTATCCTAAAAATGAAGTTATTATTATTGCAACTGGTATGCAAGGCGAACCTGTAGAGGCTTTAAGCCAAATGGCTCAAAAGAAACATAAAATTATGAATATTGAAGAAGGCGATTCAGTATTCTTAGCAATCACGGCTTCTGCTAATATGGAAGTTATCATAGCTGATACTTTAAATGAACTTGTACGTGCAGGGGCACACATCATCCCTAACAATAAAAAAATCCATGCTTCAAGTCATGGTTGTATGGAAGAATTAAAAATGATGTTAAATATAATGAAACCTGAATACTTTATTCCAGTGCAAGGTGAATTTAAAATGCAAATTGCTCACGCTAAATTAGCAGCAGAATCAGGTGTAGCACCTGAAAAGATTTTCTTAGTTGAAAAAGGTGATGTGATCAATTACAACGGTAAAGATATGGTACTCAATGAAAAGGTAAATTCAGGTAATGTACTTATCGATGGTATTGGTGTCGGAGACGTAGGTAATATTGTCTTAAGAGACCGCCATTTATTAGCTGAAGATGGAATTTTCATTGCTGTTGTCACGCTAGATCCTAAGAATAGACGTATCGCTGCAGGACCTGAAATTCAATCAAGAGGGTTCGTTTATGTTAGAGAAAGTGAAGAATTATTAAATGAAGCCGAAGAAAAAGTGCGTACAATTGTAGAAGCAGGTTTACAAGAAAAACGTATAGAATGGTCTGAAATTAAGCAAAATATGCGAGATCAAATTAGCAAATTATTATTTGAAAGCACGAAACGTCGTCCAATGATTATTCCAGTAATTTCTGAGATTTAATCTTAATAAATAACATTTGAAGAGGTTGGGACAATTGTGTATAGCAAATCATTTAAGGGATTTAAGATGATTATGCTCTGCAACGAGGTCTTCTTAATTTTTGTTCAAACATATCTAATTGGGATATAAGAATAATTGAGATGGCTTTAAACAATTAATTGTCCCTGCCTCTTTCATCTTATTAAATATATACATAATAGTTATTATTAGGCCGTAATTAAATAACTGTGAAAGATTAAAAAAGAAGGTGTGAAATCTTGCCACAAACAAAGAAAAAAACAACGACTAGAAGGAAAAGTAATGCTACGCGTAAAAATAGTAAAAGAAAAAAACAAAATGAGAGCCCTTTACGCTACATCATTGCTATTGTCATAATCATTCTTGTCGTTTTAGGAGCTTTTCAATTAGGCATAGTTGGTCAAATGATTGATAGTTTCTTCAATTATCTATTCGGTATGAGTAGATTTCTGACTTATATTTTAGTGATTCTAGGTACAGTCTTCATTACATATTCTAAAAAAATTCCTAAAACGCGTCGAAGTATTGGTGCGCTTGTTTTGCAATTTGCTTTGCTATGTATAACGCAACTTTATTACCATTTTAGTAAAGGCGTGTCATCTGAAAGAGAGCCAGTATTATCATATGTTTATAAATCATATGAACATACACACTTTCCTAACTTCGGAGGAGGTTTAATAGGTTTTTACTTATTTAAATTATTAATACCTCTTATATCAATAGCTGGCGTTATAATTATTACTGTTCTACTAATAGCTTCAAGTATCATACTTTTATCAAACTTAAGACATAGAGATGTAAGTAAAAGCCTATTTGAAAGTATGAAATCATCTAGTAAAAGTGCTTCAGAATCATTTAGAGACAAAAGAGAAACGAGTAAAGCTAGAAAAGAAGAGAGGGCTCAATTAAAAGCAGAGAGATCTGAAGAGAAAAAGAGAAAGAAAGAACAAGAAAGATTGCAACAAGAAAATGTCAAAGATGTTAGTGATCTTCCTGAAGTTCCACAAAATAATGACATACCTATTTACGGGCACAGTGACCAAGAAGATAAAAGCAATAGTGCACCTAAGACACGTAAAAAGCGTATTTTTGATCATGAGGCTAATAGTAGTGGAATCACTTCAAACTCACAAGATATTAAACAGAGTGACAACAAAGGTAATGTTTCAAGTTCTAATGAAGACAATGACAATGATAGCAGTAACGCTGAAGGATCAATCTCTGAAGCTGGAGAAGTAGCAAATGTGGAGTATGTGGTTCCACCTTTATCATTACTTAATCAACCAGCTAAACAACAGTCTACTTCTAAAGCTGAAGTTCAAAGAAAAGGTCAGGTCTTAGAATCTACAATGAAGAATTTTGGTGTCAATGCGAAAGTGACCCAAATTAAAATTGGTCCTGCGGTAACTCAATATGAAGTTCAGCCAGCTCAAGGTGTTAAAGTAAGTAAAATCGTTAACTTACATAATGACATTGCTTTAGCATTAGCAGCGAAAGATGTTCGTATAGAAGCTCCTATTCCTGGACGTTCAGCAGTAGGAATCGAAGTTCCTAATGACAAAATTTCATTAGTATCACTTAAAGAAGTTTTAGAAGAGAAGTTTCCATCTCAACATAAATTAGAAGTTGGTATTGGACGAGATATATCTGGAGAACCTGTATCTATACAACTCAATGAAATGCCTCATTTACTTGTAGCAGGTTCTACAGGTAGTGGTAAATCAGTATGTATCAATGGAATAATCACAAGCATTTTACTTAATGCTAAGCCGCATGAGGTAAAACTTATGTTAATTGATCCGAAAATGGTAGAATTAAACGTATATAATGGCATACCTCATCTACTTATCCCGGTAGTAACTAATCCACACAAGGCATCGCAAGCGCTTGATAAAGTAGTTGCAGAAATGGAACGTCGTTATGATTTATTCCAACATTCTTCAACAAGAAATATCGAAGGATATAATCAGTATATTCGTAAACAAAATGAAGAGTTAGAAGAGAAACAATCAGAACTTCCTTACATTGTAGTTATTGTTGATGAGTTAGCAGATTTAATGATGGTCGCAGGTAAAGAAGTTGAAAATGCGATTCAACGAATTACTCAAATGGCTAGAGCTGCAGGTATTCATTTAATAGTAGCCACTCAAAGACCTTCAGTAGACGTAATCACTGGTATCATTAAAAATAATATTCCTTCACGTATAGCTTTTGCAGTAAGTTCACAAACTGATTCTAGAACTATTATAGGTTCAGGTGGTGCCGATAAGTTATTAGGTAAAGGCGATATGTTATATATTGGTAATGGTGAATCGACTCAAACACGTATCCAAGGTGCCTTCTTGAGCGATAAGGAGGTTCAAGATGTAGTGGACTACGTTGTAGAACAACAAAAAGCAAATTATGTAAAAGAAATGGAACCTGACGCACCAGTTGATAAATCAGAGATGAAAAGTGAAGATTCCTTATATGATGAAGCCTACTTGTTTGTAATAGAACAACAAAAAGCGAGCACATCTTTATTACAAAGACAATTTAGAATTGGTTATAATCGTGCTTCACGATTAATGGACGATTTAGAACGTAATCAAGTCATCGGTCCTCAAAAAGGAAGTAAACCAAGACAAATTCTAGTTGATTTAGATAATGATGAGGTGTAAAAATGTCGGAAATGAATGCGATTTATAGAGTTAAACAATACATTTTAAAGTTAATAAAAAATGGAGAATTGGATAATACTGGTAAGCTACCAAGTAATTTATCAATTGCACGTGCACTCAACGTGAAAACGGACGATGTTTATGATGGGATTGGTGAATTAATTACCGAACAAATTGTAACTGATAATTTTGAAGAGGGGACTAGTGTTAAAAAACAGCCTCCCTTCTTTTATCCATTAGATAAGTTAGTAAGTATTAGTAATATGATTGAAGAAGCTGGGTATAAAGCAGGTATAGAATATTTAAATTTTGATGAACAACCAGCAACTATTCTTGATGCTGAATTATTAGAAATAAGTGATAAAGAACCTGTGACTATCATTGAAAGATTAAGAACGGCTGATCAAATACCAGTAGTTTACTGTTTAGATAAAATCGCTAAACAAAATCTAACTTGTACAGACTATCAAAAAAGTAGTGGCTCTATGTTAAGAGCTATTAAAGAATCAACAGGACATGAGGTTAAACATGCAGAAATGGACTTAGAAGCAATTAGTTATGAACCTCATATTTCAGAAGTGTTAAACGCTTCTCCACATGAAGGTTTAATGCTATTAAAGGTTGTTCATTATGATGAGCAAGATCAACCTATTTTATATTCATTAAACTATATTAAAAGTAGTTTGGTTAAATTTAAAATAAATAAAAGCTAAGTAAATATTAAATGTTTTTACAGGAATGGGAGGTATGCCGTTTGGAAAATAATACATTAGACAATTCCAATATACATATTAACGTTTTACCAACTAAAAAATTTAAAACAACCATGGTGACCTTTAAATTTATGGCGCCATTAGATTATAAAACAATAACGGCGCGTTCAATTTTAAGTAAAGTCTTAGTACGTGCTACACAACAATGGCCTAACGATAAAGTGTTAAATAGACATTTATCATCATTATATGGTGCATATATCAATAGTTTTGTATCTAAATTTAAGGATAAACATGTGATTACAATTTCTTTAGAAATTGCTAATGAGCGTTATTTAAAGGACTCAACTCCATTATTTGAGAAGGGTCTTAAGACGCTTAAAGAACTTATTTGGAATCCTTTAATTATTGATGAACAGTTTAATGAGAACTATGTAGCACAGGAAAAATCTTTGCTTACTAAAAAGCTTGAAGCAATGATTGATAATAAAGCTCAATATTCATTTTTAAAATTAATGAATCATATGTTTGAAAATGAACCCTATAAATATTTAGCTACAGGTCAAGTAGAACAAATACCTCATGTTACTGCTAAAAACTTGTATGATACATATAAATCAATGTTACATAACGATGATTGTGCAATTTACGTAGTTGGAAATGTAGATAAACAAAATGTGATAGATACAATACAAGAAAACTTTAATATTAAACCATTCAAATTTGAAAGTAATACTCGACCTGAGCATATAGATCCAAATAAATCATCTAAATTTATCATTGATAATGATGAAGTGGACCAAGCTAAACTCAATCTTGGTTATCGTTTCCCAACTTATTTTGGGAAAGAGAACTATTATGCATTCGTAGTTTTAAACATGATGTTTGGTGGCGACCCTTCTTCAGTGCTATTCAATGAAGTTCGAGAAAAGCAAAGTTTGGCCTATTCTATACATTCACAAATCGATGGAAAGAATGGATTTTTATTTGTTCTTAGTGGAGTTTCGGCTTCTAAATATGAGATTGCCAAAGTTACTATTTTAGATGAATTTGAAAAATTAAAGGATGGTAATTTTGATGATGATAAATTAGAATTGGCAAAGAAAATTATTATCTCTCATAGACATGAATCTACTGACAGACCTAAAAGTATTATCGAACTATTACATAATCAGGTGTTATTAGACAAACCTCAATCTGAAGAAGAATTCATCACTGCAATTAATGCTGTCACAAGAGAAGATGTTATAAAATTAGCTAATGAAGCCATGCTAGATACAATCTATGTTTTAACGAAAGGAGGTCAAAGTGAATAATGAAGGTACATAATTATGAATTGATAGATGAGAAAGTCTATGAACATGAACTTGATAATGGGCTTAAGCTGTTTATAATACCTAAACCAGGATTCCAAAAAACATTTGTGACTTATACGACACAATTTGGTTCTTTGGATAATCATTTCAAATCTATTGGAAGCCAACAATTTGTAAAAGTGCCAGATGGTGTAGCACATTTTTTAGAACATAAACTTTTTGAAAAAGAAGAAGAAGATTTATTTACAGCTTTTGCTGAGGAAAATGCTCAAGCTAACGCATTTACAAGTTTTGACCGTACAAGTTATTTATTTAGTGCTACAAGCAATATTGAAAGTAATATTAAGCGTTTATTAGATATGGTTGAAACGCCTTATTTTACTGAGGAAACGGTTAATAAGGAAAAGGGTATCATTGCTGAAGAAATTAAAATGTACCAAGAACAACCTGGTTACAAATTAATGTTCAATACTTTGAGAGCGATGTATTCAAACCATCCTATTCGCGTCGATATTGCTGGTAGTGTGGAGAGTATTTACGATATCACTAAGGATGATTTATACCTTTGTTATGAAACTTTTTATCATCCATCAAATATGGTTTTATTTATTGTTGGTGACGTAAACCCTCAAAATATGATTGATTTAGTAGAACAACATGAGGCAAAGCGAAATAAGACCAACCAACCTAAGATTGAGCGTGCAGAAATTGATGAACCCATTGAAGTGAATCAACACAACGTTACAGAGCAGATGAAATTGCAATCTTCAAGGTTAATGTTAGGTTTTAAAAATCAACCACTTAAAGAAAACTCGGAAAAATATGTACAAAGAGATTTAGAAATGACATTTTTCTATGAGTTGATTTTTGGAGAAGAAACGGATTTTTATCAAAACTTATTAAATAAAGATTTAATTGATGAAACTTTTGGATATCAATTTGTGCTTGAACCTAGCTATAGCTTTTCTATTATTACCAGTGCAACACAGCAACCGGATGAATTAAAAGAATTATTACTCAATGAATTGAAGAAGTACAGAGGACAATTAGTTGATCAAGAAGCTTTCGACTTATTAAAAAAACAATTTATCGGAGAGTTTATTTCAAGTTTAAATTCACCTGAGTACATTGCTAATCAATATGCGAAATTATATTTTGAAGGTGTAAGTGTTTTTGACATGTTAGAAATTGTTGAAAATATAACACTCGAAAGTGTTAATGAAACATCTGAACTATTTCTAAATTTTGAACAACTTGTCGATAGTCGTTTGGAGATGAAACCATAATGAAAGCACTCGTACTTGGTGGTTCAGGTACTATAGGTTCAGCGATTGTCAAGCAACTCTTAAACGAAGGGTATCACGTAACTGTTCACTATCATTCTTCTAAATTAGAAGCCTTGAAACAAAAATTTAATCATAACCAAAATGTAGAATTTCTCAAATGTGATCTATCTCAAAATATAAAATTAGAGGATTATTTTGGACACATTAATGAATTAGACTGTCTCGTTTATACTAGCGGCACAGCATTATATGGCATGTTACAAGATATGAGCGATGATGATATTGATAAAAGTTACGCTCTTCACTTAAGACAATTTATTCGTTTATCCAAATTTTTTGTAGATATTTTAAGAAGAAGTGAAAACGGCCGAATTGTAGTTATTTCTTCTATTTGGGGAGAAACAGGTGCAAGCATGGAAACTATTTACTCAGCTATGAAAAGTGCTCAAATAGGTTTCGTTAAAGCGCTTAGTCAAGAACTTGCGCTTACGTCAGTAACCGTAAATGCTATAACTCCAGGATTTGTTTCAGGTAATATGAGCAAGGTGTGGTCAGAAGAGGAAAGAGATTCAATACTTCAAGAATTACCTCAGAATAGAATGATTGAACCTGAAGAGGTGGCCCATGTCTGTGCGTATTTGTGTCATCCCATGTCTAGAAGTATTACAGGTACTGTTCAAAAGGTAAATGGAGCATGGTATTTATAAAAATTTAAAGTATTTTGTAAGTAATTTAGGTTTTGATTTTATATGAAAATAAATACAATTCCTAAGTGCGCGTTTCCTAATCGATGTTATAATGTTTTTAAATCATACTTTGAAAAAAGCTTTCAAGTGCGTGATTGAAAACAAGGGGTGGTTAAATCATGGCAGTAGCAGAAAGAAAAGAATGGTATCTTGAATATGAGATTACAATTAATCGTGCAGGATTACTTGGGGACATATCAAGTTTATTAGGTATGTTAGGAATTAGTATTGTTACAATTAATGGTGTTGATCAAGGCAAAAGGGGTTTACTTATCAAAACTGATAAACTAGAAAAAGTTGAACGTTTTGAACAAATAGTTAAAGAAATTAATGAAATTGACATTACCAAATTAAGAATACCAGAACTTAGAGATCGTCTTGCAGTTAGACATGGTAGATACATAGAACAAGATGCGGATGATAAAAAAACGTTTAAATTTGAGAGAGAAGATTTAGGTTTACTTGTAGACTTTTTGGCTGAACTTTTTAAAGAAGAAGGACATAAGTTAATAGGAATACGAGGTATGCCACGTGTGGGTAAGACAGAATCAATCGTGGCTGGAAGCGTATGTGCGCATAAAAGATGGCTGTTTATTAGTTCTACTTTAATTAAGCAGACAGTAAGAAGTTCTTTAATCAAAGGTGAATATGATTCAAATCATGTTTATATTATTGATGGAGCAGTGACGGCTCGTGAATCTAATCCTAAGCACCAAGATTTAGTTAGAGAAGTTATGACACTCCCTTCGATTAAAGTAGTTGAGCATCCAGATTTATTTGTAGAAGCGTGTAATTATAGTATGGAAGACTTTGACTATATCATTGAATTAAGAGAAAATGAAAATCAAGAAATACATTATGATGAAATGAAAAAACAGACGATTCAAAGTAAAAATAATTTAGATTTCGGTGATCCATTTGGTGGAGGATTTGGATTCTTTGAATAGGTTTGAGGAGGGCTATGTGTGAAAACTGTTGGTGAAGCATTAAAAGGTAGACGTGAAAGATTAGGTATGACTTTAAATGAACTTGAGCAACGAACACAACTTAAGCGTCAAACTCTGATACATATAGAGAATAATGATTTTGATTTATTAGCCAAAAAGGATTACACAGAGGGATTTATCCGTAAATATGCTAATGTAGTCAACATTGAACCTAATCAACTTATTGAGGCTCATCGTGACGAAATACCAAATAATCAGAATCAAATTGATGAATTAATTGCTGCTTTCTCGAACGGTGAAGCTCCCTCGTATCGAAGTAAGTCAAAAGAAACGATGCAATTGATAATGCTAATTGGTTTTATAGTAATAGTTTCTTTAATACTTTGGATTCTTGCAGTGTTAATTATATAAATAAAGTTTAAGAAATGAGGATTTATTATGAATATACCGAATCAGATTACGGTATTTAGAGTTATATTGATACCCGTTTTCATACTATTTGCGTTAGTAGATTTCGGATTTGGAAAGGTATCTTTTTTAGGCGGGTATCACATTAGAATTGAAATTTTAATAAGTGCAATTATTTTTATTCTTGCATCGTTAAGTGACTTTGCAGATGGATATTTAGCACGTAAATGGCAACTTGTTACAAATATGGGTAAATTTTTAGATCCATTAGCTGATAAACTTTTAGTAGCGAGTGCTCTTATTGTAATGGTGCAATTAGGTTTTACGAATTCAGTTGTAGCTATAATAATTATTGCACGTGAATTTGCGGTTACAGGCTTACGTTTATTACAAATTGAACAAGGATTTGTAAGTGCGGCGGGTCAACTAGGTAAAATTAAAACAGCAGTCACAATGGTTGCGATTATTTGGATACTACTAGGTGATCCACTCGTTCATTATATTCATTTTCCACTCGGTGTGACATTACTTTATATAGGAGTGTTCTTCACTATCCTTTCTGGCATTGAGTATTTCTACAAAGGTAGAGATGTATTTAAACAATCTAAATAACATACGAATTTACAAGACTAGGCTTTATAAAAGTATGATTATAAAGTTTAGTCTTTTTTGAACTCTTTTTTTAGATTTATTAAATCAGAAAATATATAATGAATTTATTGCGAAAAAAGATGGTCAAAGGGGTGAAAGTTGATGAAAGTATCTATAATTGCTGTAGGTTCTGAATTACTTTTAGGTCAAATAGCAAACACGAATGGTCAGTATTTATCCAAACTATTTAATAGTATTGGTAAAAACGTGGTTGAGCATACTGTAATTGGAGATAATCCGGAAAGATTGGAATACATTATCAGTCAAGGATTAGAACGTTTTGATACTCTTGTGTTAACAGGTGGGTTAGGACCTACTAAAGACGATTTAACTAAACATACTGTAGCTAAAGTTTTAGGTAAAGAATTAGTTACTGACGAGGCTTCTCTAGAATATATTGAGAGTTATTTTAAAGAGCAAGGACAAGAAATGACACCTAATAATAAACAACAAGCATTGGTTATTGATGGTTGCAAAGTATTACCAAATAAAACTGGTATGGCGCCGGGAATGTTAATTGAAAAGAATGATAAAAAGGTTGTGCTTTTACCAGGGCCTCCTAGTGAAATGAAGCCCATGGCAAAGAATGAGCTATTACCTTACTTACTAGATGACGATAGCGTCATTTTTTCAGAGTTATTAAGATTTGCCGGAATAGGTGAATCTAAAGTTGAGACGATACTCATGGATCTTATAGAAAATCAAACTAATCCAACTATAGCTCCTTTAGCTGGAACACATGAAGTTTATATTAGAATTACTGCCAATTCTGATTCAAAGAATGATTGCAAAAATCTTATTGCCCCCGTCAAGAGGGAAATACTCGACCGTATAGGTGATTATTACTATGGATCTGATGACATTACTCTTGAAGAGGCTGTGATGTCTAGAATAAATGAAACGTTTGCTATATATGATGGAGTAACAAATGGTGCTTTATATACAAGACTTAAAAATGTAGATCAAAATAATGTACTTAATGGATTGTTACCACACAATGGTTTATTTATAGACACTACAGATAGTATCCACGACCAATTATTTAATGCAGCGCAATATGTAAAAGATTTATACCAAACTGATTTGGGTATTGTTTTATTACATGAAAATGAAGACGTCTACTTAGCAATGTACGATGGAGAGGTATTAAACGTCGATACTTTTAAAATGACTCAAAGTAGAAATTTATTAAGAAGCAGAAGTCAAAATTATGCGATGATTAAATTATTAAAATGGTTTGAAAATCAATGATTATTCTTTTACTGTTTTAAAAATAAGTACGTTTGTTCGATTTTGCATCACTTATTATTAGAATTACACGAACAAATATTCGTAAAACGCTTGTGTTTTAAATGGATAGCTTGTATAGTAAAGATAAGATATTAAAAAAGATTACTTTCGTAATTAGGAGGTCTCGCTTTGGATAACGAACGTCAAAAAGCTTTAGATACAGTTATAAAAAATATGGAGAAATCATTTGGTAAAGGTGCTGTTATGAAATTAGGCGACAATAAAGGTCGTAAAGTATCAAGCACATCAAGTGGTTCTGTAACAGTGGATAATGCCCTAGGTGTAGGTGGTTATCCTAAAGGAAGAATTATAGAAATTTATGGACCTGAGAGTTCAGGTAAAACAACAGTTGCTTTACATGCAATTGCAGAGGTTCAAAAAAACGGTGGAGTAGCTGCATTCATTGATGCTGAACATGCACTTGATCCTGTATACGCTCAAGCTTTAGGCGTAGATATTGACAACTTATACTTATCTCAACCTGATCATGGGGAACAGGGACTTGAAATTGCTGAAGCATTTGTTCGAAGTGGTGCAGTTGACATCGTCGTGGTTGACTCAGTGGCAGCATTAACTCCTAAAGCTGAAATTGAAGGTGAAATGGGAGATACACATGTCGGTTTACAAGCAAGATTAATGTCTCAAGCTTTAAGAAAATTATCCGGTGCAATTTCTAAATCAAACACAACTGCAATCTTTATTAACCAAATTCGTGAAAAAGTTGGTGTGATGTTTGGTAACCCAGAAACTACACCAGGTGGACGTGCATTAAAATTCTATAGTTCTGTAAGATTAGAAGTAAGAAGAGCTGAACAATTAAAACAAGGCCAAGATATCGTAGGTAACAGAACTAAAATTAAAGTTGTTAAAAATAAAGTAGCACCTCCATTCAGAGTAGCTGAAGTAGATATTATGTACGGTCAAGGTATTTCTAAAGAAGGCGAATTAATTGACTTAGGTGTTGAAAATGACATCGTTGATAAATCTGGTGCTTGGTACTCTTATAATGGTGATCGAATGGGTCAAGGTAAAGAAAACGTTAAAACTTATTTAAAAGAAAACCCTCAAATTAAAGAAGAAATTGATCGTAAATTACGAGAAAAATTAGGTATATTCGATGGAGACGTTGAAGAAACAGACGCTGAAGAAGAAGCACCTAAAACTTTATTTGATGAAGAATAATTTTTATTCAAAAGCATATATGTAAGTTTAAAATGGATGGCTTTTTGCTATCCATTTTTTTAGACTAAATTTTCACAATAACTAAGGATTTTAAACGTAGGATAAGGAATTTCATACCTTGACACTTCTCTGTCGAAAAACGTACAATTAGTGTGTATGATTCTTATATAATTTCATATAATCATATTGATTTTGATATACAGAGCAAACCCTAGATAAAGGAGGTGTTTATGTGAATTTATTAAGCCTCCTACTCATTTTGCTGGGGATAATTCTAGGCGTTGTTGTAGGGTATGTCGTTGCCCGAAATTTATTACACCAAAAACAAGTTCAAGCAAGACAAACTGCCGAAGATATTGTCGCTTATGCTAATAAAGAAGCTGACAATATTAAAAAAGAAAAGTTACTTGAGGCAAAAGAAGAGAACCAAATTTTAAGAGAACAAACTGAAAGTGAACTGCGTGAAAGACGTGGGGAACTTCAAAGACAAGAAACCCGACTTCTTCAAAAAGAAGAGAACTTGGATCGAAAATCTGATCTTTTAGATAAAAAAGATGAGATTTTAGAACAAAAAGAATCAAAAATTGAAGAAAGACAACAACAAGTAGATGCAAAAGAGAGTAGTGTTCAAACATTAATAATGAAGCATGAACAAGAATTAGAACGCATCTCCGGTCTCACTCAAGAAGAAGCTGTAAATGAACAACTTCAACGAGTTGAAGAAGAACTGTCACAAGATATTGCAATACTTGTTAAAGAAAAAGAAAAAGAAGCGAAAGAAAAAGTAGATAAAACAGCAAAAGAATTACTTGCTACTACAGTACAGAGATTAGCAGCCGATCATACAACTGAATCAACTGTATCAGTTGTTAATTTACCTAATGATGAAATGAAAGGTCGTATCATAGGTAGAGAAGGTCGAAATATTCGTACATTAGAAACGCTTACTGGTATAGACTTGATTATTGATGATACTCCAGAAGCGGTTATTTTATCAGGCTTTGACCCAATTCGACGAGAAATAGCTAGAACAGCATTAGTTAACTTAGTTTCAGATGGTCGTATTCATCCTGGTCGTATTGAAGATATGGTTGAGAAAGCTAGAAAAGAAGTTGACGATATTATTAGAGATGCAGGTGAACAAGCTACATTTGAAATTAATGTTCATAACATGCATCCTGATCTAGTTAAAATACTTGGTCGATTAAACTATCGTACTAGTTATGGCCAAAATGTGCTTAAACATTCTATTGAAGTGGCGCACCTTTCAGGTATGTTAGCTGCAGAGTTAGGCGAAGACGTTACTCTTGCTAAGCGTGCAGGTTTACTTCATGATGTTGGTAAAGCTATTGACCATGAGGTTGAGGGAAGTCACGTAGAAATAGGTGTTGAATTAGCTAAGAAATATGGTGAGAATGAAACAGTAACTAATGCTATTCACTCACATCATGGTGATGTAGAGCCAACTTCTATTATTTCTATTTTAGTTGCGGCTGCAGATGCCTTATCAGCAGCGAGACCGGGTGCTCGTAAAGAGACACTTGAAAACTATATTAGAAGATTAGAAAGATTAGAAGCTTTATCTGAGAGCTATGATGGAGTTGAAAAAGCATTTGCAATTCAAGCAGGTAGAGAAATTCGTGTAGTTGTCTCACCTGAAGAAATTGATGATTTAAAATCATACAGATTGGCTAGAGATATCAAAGATCAAATCGAAGAAGAATTACAATATCCTGGTCACATCAAAGTGACAGTTGTTCGAGAGACTAGAGCAGTAGAATATGCAAAATAATTTTAGAGCCACTTACCGAGTCATCGGTTAGTGGCTCTTATGCTTGAAACGAAGATTCAAGTATGACGAAAAACTTACCGGTAAATCGGTTAGTGGCTCTTATGCTTGAATCAAAGATTCAAGTATGACAATGAAACTTACCGAGACATCGGTTAGTGGCTCTTATGCTTGAAACGAAGATTCAAGTATGACAATGAAACTTACCGAGAAATCGGTTAGTGGCTCTTATGCTTGAAACGAAGATTCAAGTATGACGAAAGAGTTTGGCATAAAATAAAAATCAACATAATCAATTGATTATGTTGATTCCTAAAAACTTATTTTTTAATAATTAGTTTTTAAATTATTTTAATTGTAGGTCTGCATCATTGATTTCTTTAATGATTTCAGCTGTATCGTAACAATTAGTAGCAATGTTTGAATATTTTTCAGCTAAACGGTAAGCATTAATATAGAGTGTTAAGCTTTCTTTAGCAATATCTTCTGGTTCATCAGATTTTGCTGGATTCGCGTTTACTACTAATTCTGCAAATTTTTCAGGATCAATATTAATAGACATGTATGATTTACAACTCCTAGAATTTTGTTAACTTCATATTAACATATTAAATAAATACAAAAAAGAAAAGTCTTTTAATATTCAGAATAATTAATTTGTACTGGATACTTTAATTATATGACGGTATCTATTAAACTATTTATGAGAGGATGAACGATTTATGAGAATATTGTTTATTGGAGATATCGTTGGAAAAATCGGTAGAAAAGCAATTTCTACATATTTACCAAAAATAAAACAAAGTTATCGCCCTACAGTCTCCATTGTAAATGCTGAAAATGCAGCACATGGCAAAGGGTTAACAGAGAAGATTTATAAACAATTATTAAGAGAAGGCGTAGATTTCATGACTATGGGTAACCATACTTATGGTCAAAGAGAAATTTATGACTTTATCGATGATGCACATCGCATGGTTCGTCCGGCTAATTTTCCAGAAGAAGCGCCAGGAGTTGGAATGCGTTATATTCAAATTAATGAAATAAAATTAGCTATTATTAACATACAAGGACGTTCATTTATGCAAGATATTGATGACCCCTTTAAAAAGGCGGATCAATTGATAGAAGAAGCAAGAAAAGTCACTCCTTACATCTTCGTCGACTTTCATGCAGAAACAACTTCTGAGAAAAATGCTATGGGTTGGTATCTAGATGGTAGAGTGAGTGCAGTAGTTGGAACACATACTCACATTCAGACTTCTGATAATCGCGTCTTACCAAACGGGACTGGCTATATCACTGATGTGGGTATGACAGGATATTATGATGGAATTTTAGGTATCAATCGCGAAGAAGTGATTAATAGATTTATTACAAGTTTACCTCAAAGACACGTCGTACCAGATGAAGGGCGCAGTGTTTTATCTGGCGTCATTATTGATTTAGATAAAGAAGGTAAAACAACACAAATTGAAAGAATATTAATAAATGACGACAATCCTTTTCAGGGATAAACCCCTGTCTTAATAGTGTTTAAAGGTTATCGTCCATTAGTATGAATTTAATTTTGTACCACTGTTTACATAGTAAAACGGTGGTTTCTTTTGTTATTATTAAATATGAATTATATCCACAGGAGGCATGTGATATGAAATCACAACTATCATGGAAAGTGGGCGGACAACAAGGTGAAGGTATCGAATCTACTGGAGAAATCTTCGCTACTGCAATGAATAGGAAGGGATACTTTTTATATGGTTACAGACACTTTTCAAGTCGAATTAAAGGTGGTCATACTAACAATAAAATAAGAGTATCAACTACGCCTGTTCATGCCATTAGTGATGATTTAGATATCTTAATTGCATTTGATCAAGAAACGATTGAGTTAAATCATCATGAAATGAGAGAGGATAGTATTATAATTGCGGATTCTAAGGCTAAACCGACGAAACCAGAAGGCTGTAAAGCGCAACTTATAGATTTACCGTTTACAAGCACTGCTAAAGAACTTGGGACAGCACTGATGAAAAACATGGTGGCTATTGGAGCTACTTCAGCGCTTATGAATTTAGACACAACTACTTTTGAAGAATTAATTACGAACATGTTCTCTAAAAAGGGAGAAAAAGTAGTTGATATGAATATCGAAGCGCTTAACGAAGGTTATCGTTTAATGAAAGAACACCTAAGTTCTATTCAGGGAGACTTTGAATTAGAAGCAATTAATGAAGATCCTCACTTGTATATGATAGGTAATGATGCAATTGGATTAGGAGCAATATCAGCAGGTTCTAAATTTATGGCTGCTTATCCTATTACTCCAGCATCTGAAATTATGGAGTATATGATTGCTAATCTTCCTAAAGTCGGTGGCACTGTTGTTCAAACGGAAGATGAAATTGCTGCAGCTACAATGGCTATAGGGTCTAACTATGCTGGTGTAAGAGGGTTTACAGCAAGTGCAGGTCCTGGTTTATCATTGATGATGGAATCAATTGGTTTATCAGGAATGACTGAAACACCATTCGTAGTCATCAACACTCAACGTGGAGGACCTTCAACAGGTTTACCTACTAAACAAGAACAATCAGATTTAATGCAAATGATATATGGTACACACGGTGATATTCCAAAAATTGTAGTTGCTCCAACTGATGCTGAAGATGCATTCTATCTTACAGTAGAGGCATTCAATATAGCAGAGGAATATCAATGTCCTGTCATTATTTTAAGTGATCTACAACTTTCTTTAGGTAAACAAACAGTTAAGTCATTAGATTATAATAAGATTCAAATTAAACGTGGCGAATTACTTCAATCTGATATAGAACGTGAAGAAGATGATAAAGGCTACTTTAGAAGATATGCCTTAACAGGTAATGGAATTTCACCTCGTCCTATTCCGGGTGTAAAAGGTGGCATTCATCACATCACTGGTGTTGAACATAATGAAGAAGGTAAACCTAGTGAAGCGGCTTCTAATAGACAAGCACAAATGGAAAAACGTATGCGTAAAACAGAAAATCTAGTTATAGAAAAACCTATTGAATCTAATGAAAAATATGATGAGGCAGATTTATTATATATAGGTTTTATTTCTACCAAAGGTGCTATTAACGAAGGCGCAGAACGTTTGGAATCTCAAGGTATTAAAGTTAATACTATACAAATTCGTCAGTTACATCCATTCCCTAAAGATACGATTCAACATGCAATCGATAAAGCATCTAAAGTGATTGTAGCTGAACATAATTATCAAGGTCAGTTATCTAATATTTTAAAAATGAACACAAAAGTAGAAGAAAAATTAGTGAACCAAACTAAATATGATGGTACACCTTTCTTACCTCATGAAATTGAAGATAAAGGATTAGAGATAGTCAAGGAAATTAAGGAGTTGGTTTAATTGGCTACATTCAAAGATTTTAGAAATAATGTTAAGCCAAATTGGTGCCCAGGATGTGGAGATTTCTCTGTACAAGCGGCCATACAAAAAGCAGCTGCCAATGTAGGTTTGGAACCTGAAGAAGTTGCAATTATTACAGGTATTGGATGTTCTGGTAGATTATCAGGATACATTAATTCTTATGGTGTTCACGCTATACATGGACGTGCCTTACCTTTAGCACAGGGTGTTAAAATGGCGAACAAAGATTTAACTGTTATTGCTTCAGGTGGCGATGGAGACGGTTATGCAATCGGTATGGGGCATACGATTCATGCATTAAGAAGAAACATGAATATGACATACATTGTCATGGATAATCAGATTTACGGTTTAACTAAAGGTCAGACCTCACCTTCTTCAGCAGTAGGTTTTGTAACTAAATCTACACCTAAAGGGAATATTGAGAAAAATGTAGCCCCATTAGAATTAGCACTTTCATCAGGTGCTACATTTGTAGCACAAGGTTTTTCAAGTGATATTAAAGCATTAACTAAAATGATTGAGGATGCGATTAATCATGATGGATTTTCATTTGTTAATGTATTCTCACCTTGTGTAACATATAACAAAGTTAACACTTATGATTGGTTTAAAGAGCATTTAACTAGCATTGATGATATTGACGATTATGATAATTCAGATAAACAGTTAGCTATGCGAACAGTTTTAGAGCACGAATCGCTAGTTAAAGGTATTGTCTATCAAGATACTGAAACGCCTTCATACGAATCTCAAATTAATGAACTTGAAGATGAGGCTCTAGCTAAAAAAGATGTTCATATTTCAGAAGATACGTTTAATGATTTGACAGCTCAATTTATATAATTTTTTGTTATCTGAGTGCCTTCATGGGGTGCTCAGTTTTTTTATGATGAAAATCTATATTTTAATTCTTGATTAAAAATATTTAAATTGCGTAAATGACTTTTTAAATTATTTATTTTGGGAATATGCAAAATAAACAATCTTATTGGAGGTAGTCATGGATAGATTTAAATCAATGAAAGAATTAGAAAACGTAACTGTGGAAAATGAAGATTGGGAAATTGAAACAGATGATAAAGATAGTAATGTATCAATCTTAGCGATTCACGGTGGTGGTATTGAACCAGCTACGACTGAGTTAGCACAAGTGATTGCTGATAAAGGAAATTATAATTATTTTTCTTTTAAGGGATTACGTAGTAAAGGCAATAATGAATTGCATGTTACATCTACAAATTACGATGACCCACAAGCTATTAAAATTGTTGAAAAAAGTGAAAGAGCGATAGCATTGCATGGTTGTAAAGGCGAAGATAGTGTGGCTTATCTTGGAGGCAATGATCAGCAACTTATTGATATATTAAGTGATACGTTATCAGATGTAGGTATAAAGGTACAAGAAGCGCCGAATACGATGGCTGGGAAGCAAGATGAAAATATTATTAATTTAACTAAGAATAATGCTGGCGTTCAAATCGAGTTAACTTCAAGTCTTAGAAAAGAATTATTTGTGAATAACAAAAGTTCACGTAAAAGTCGTGAAGACCGAGATAACTGGGGTGACTTAATGTACGACTTTGCAGATGCAACAATTAAAGCACTACAACAAGTTTAGTCTTTAGCGTATACTTACTTTATGAATGTTAAAATATGAGTATATGATTGTATAAATAAAAGGAGTGATATTGTAGTGCAAGATACTTTAATGAGTGTACAAATAATTCCTAGAACTCCAAACAATGAAGATGTGATTCCTTATGTTGATGAGGCAATTAAAATTATTGATGAATCAGGAATGCATTATAGAGTAGGGCCATTGGAAACAACTGTTCAAGGAGAAATGAGTGAGTGTCTTATTCTAATTCAAAAACTTAATGAGAGAATGGTTGAATTAGAATGTCCAAGTATTATTAGCCAAGTTAAATTTTATCACGTCCCTGAAGGAATTGATATTGAGACATTAACTGGCAAATATGATGAAGAATAAACTAAGCATCACATAATATACTAATTTTAAATTTTTTATAATAGGTTAGAGACAAATTAAGCTTAAAAGGTTTGATTTGTCTCTTTTTATATGTCATTTTTGAAAAATAAAACAAAACGTCTTTTTGCACTTTAACTTTAAATTTAATATAATGTAGTAATGATTATGGGCTTATAGAAAGGATTTTTCAAAGTGAATGAAGAACAAAGAAAAGCTGGTACGATAAACATTTTAGCTGAGCGTGATCGTAAAGCTGAAAAAGACTATAGCAAATACTTTGAACAAGTGTATCAACCACCTAGTTTAAAAGAAGCAAAAAAACGTGGGAAACAAGAGGTACAATATAATAGAGACTTTCATATTGATGAAAAGTATAAAAACATGGGTAACGGTCGTACTTTTTTAATTAAAACGTATGGTTGTCAAATGAATGCACATGATACTGAAGTTATGGCGGGGATATTAAAGGCTTTAGGTTATAGTGCGACAACTGATATTAATCAAGCAGATGTAATTTTAATTAATACTTGTGCTATTCGGGAAAATGCGGAAAACAAAGTTTTTAGTGAAATTGGAAATTTAAAACATCTTAAAAAAGAACGTCCTGATTGTCTAATCGGGGTATGTGGATGTATGTCTCAAGAAGAATCAGTAGTAAATAAAATTCTAAAATCTTATCAAAATGTAGACATGATATTTGGTACACATAACATCCATCACTTACCTGAAATTTTAGAAGAAGCGTATTTATCTAAAGCAATGGTAGTAGAAGTTTGGTCTAAAGAGGGAGATGTTATTGAAAATCTTCCTAAGGTAAGAGAAGGTAGTATTAAAGCTTGGGTTAATATTATGTATGGATGTGATAAATTCTGTACATATTGTATCGTACCTTTCACGAGAGGTAAGGAACGTAGCCGTCGCCCTGAAGATATTATTAATGAAGTAAGAGAATTAGCAAGAGAAGGCTATCAAGAAATTACTTTATTAGGTCAAAATGTAAATTCCTATGGTAAAGATATTGAAGATCTAGATTATGGACTTGGTGATTTACTAGAAGATATATCTAAGATTGATATACCAAGAGTAAGATTTACAACAAGTCACCCTTGGGACTTTACGGATCGTATGATTGAAGTTATAGCAAATGGTGGTAATATAGTTCCTCACATTCATCTACCAGTTCAATCAGGAAACAATGCCGTTTTAAAAATTATGGGTCGTAAATATACTCGTGAAAGCTATCTTGATTTAGTAAATAGAATAAAAACTGCAATTCCTAATATAGCGTTAACAACAGATATTATTGTAGGATATCCTAATGAAACTGAAGAACAATTTGAAGAAACGCTATCGTTATATGATGAAGTAGAATTTGAACATGCTTATACTTATCTATACTCTCAAAGAGATGGAACACCAGCTGCTAAAATGAAAGATAATGTGTCTACTGAAGTGAAAAAAGAACGATTACAAAGGTTAAATAAAAAAGTAGGTGAATACTCTCAAAAAGCTATGAGTAAGTATGAAGGTAAAATCGTTACAGTATTGTGTGAAGGAGCTAGTAAAAAGGATGACACAGTATTAGCTGGTTACACTGATAAAAATAAACTAGTCAACTTTAAAGCTCCTAAAGAAATGATTGGAAAACTTGTTGATGTTAAAATCGATGAAGCAAAACAATATTCATTAAATGGAACATTTGTGAAAGAACATCAAAAGGCAATGGTGGTTCATTAAACAATGTATTCAAAAGAGGATATCTTAAAACATGCAGATATACTAGCGCAACGCATTAATGACCTAGATGTTGTTAAAGATTACCAATCGATTGAACAGCAAATCCATAATAATAAAACAATTGAAAGTAAGATGAAAAGTCTAAAAAATCAACAAAAACAATCTGTCAACTTTCAAAATTATGGGAAAGATACTGCCTTCCGACAATCTGAAAATCAAATTCATCATATTGAAGATGAAATAAATAATTTACCAATAGTCGAAGAATTTCGTTCTGCACAATACGATGCAAATGATTTATTACAAATGATGATCAAAACAATGGAAGATAGACTTAATGAACATAACAAACGAGAGCATAAGGAATAAAAGCTAATTGAGGAGTAAATGCTATGAAAATAAGGAATTTGACTATAACCGCATTTTTAATCGCAATCAACGTTGTATTAAGTAGTCTTATTGTAATACCTTTGGGACCTATAAAAGCAGCGCCAGTTCAACATTTTATTAATGTTTTATGCGCTGTGTTTGTTGGACCATGGTATGGATTAGCTCAAGCGCTTATTTCTTCCATTTTAAGAATTAGTTTTGGAACAGGTAGTCCTTTTGCTTTCCCGGGTAGTATGATTGGAGTTCTCTTGTCTAGTATATTCTACATGTATAGAAAACATATTTTCATGGCATCAGTTGGAGAAGTTTTAGGAACTGGTGTCATAGGAAGTTTAATGTGTATACCTTTAGCATGGTTTATGGGAATGGAAGACTTCTTTGTAAAACCATTAATGATAGCGTTTATGGTTTCAAGTGTAATTGGTTCTCTAATTAGCTATATAATACTTATTATTTTAAAAAGACGCGGGTTATTAGATAAATTTAAAAAGAAATAATTAATTATCATGTACGCTTTATTATTAAGGGATTAAATAAATGGGGTAACTCTGTTTAATTCGTATAATAGAGCGTGCTTTTTTATTCACTTTTTGATTAAGCGAGTTACATATTTATATGTTAAAATGTATGAGTTAAAACAGTGCGTAAAAAATTTTAAAAATAGAAAAATATTTATAAATAAGGGTTGTGAAAATAGAAATGGCGAATGTAACACCGATGATGCAACAATATTTAAAAATAAAATCAGAATATGATGATTGTTTATTATTTTTTAGACTCGGCGATTTCTATGAAATGTTCTTTGAAGATGCCAAAGAAGCCTCAAGAGTACTTGAAATCACCTTAACTAAAAGAGACGCTAAAAAAGAAAATCCAATCCCAATGTGTGGCGTACCGTATCATTCAGCAGATAGTTATATTGAAACCTTAATTAATAATGGTTATAAAGTAGCGATTTGTGAACAGATGGAAGACCCTAAACAAACAAAAGGCATGGTTAAAAGAGAAGTTGTAAGAATTGTCACTCCTGGTACAGTCATGGAACAAGGTGGCGTAGATGAAAAACAAAATAACTACATTCTTAGTTTTGTAAAAGATGAAGGAATAGCACTTAGTTATTGTGATGTTTCTACTGGAGAATTTAAGTCTACCCATTTTCAAGACGAAGCGACGTTATTAAATGAAATAACGACGATAAATCCTAATGAAATTGTTGTTAATGAAGCATTATCTGAAGAACTCAAACGCCAAATTAGTATGACTACAGAAACAATTACAGTACGTGAGACTCTATCAAATGAACAATACGAGACTAATAAGCTTACTCATAATCTAATGTATAAATCTGCACAATTATTACTAGATTATATTCATCATACTCAAAAGAGAGACTTATCTCATATAGAAGAAGTTGTACAATATGCGGCTGTTGATTTCATGAAGATGGACTTCTATGCCAAACGTAATCTAGAACTAACAGAGAGTATTAGACTCAAATCTAAAAAGGGTACTTTACTTTGGTTGATGGATGAAACAAAAACACCAATGGGTGCTAGAAGATTAAAACAATGGGTAGATAGACCTTTAATTAGTAAAGACCAAATTAATGATCGATTAAATATAGTTGAAGAATTTATTAATCGTTTTATCGAAAGAGATACCTTACGAAATTATTTAAATCAAGTTTATGATATTGAAAGATTGGTAGGTAGAGTCAGTTATGGCAACGTGAATGCCAGAGATTTAATTCAGCTCAAGCACTCAATATCAGAGATTCCACATATTAAAGAATTACTTAATGAATTAGATGCTCAAACTACTACTCAATTTAGTGAGCTTGAGCCGTTAGATGATCTTTTAGAATTATTAGAAGAGAGTTTAGTAGAAGAACCTCCAATTTCAGTTAAAGATGGTGGATTATTCAAGACAGGTTTCAATGAACAACTAGATGAATACTTAGAAGCTTCTAAGAACGGTAAAAATTGGTTAGCAGAATTACAGGCTAAGGAACGTGAGCGTACAGGTATCAAGTCTCTTAAGATAAGTTTTAATAAGGTTTTTGGTTATTTTATTGAAATCACACGTGCTAATTTGCAAGGATTTGAACCTAGCGATTATGGCTACAATCGCAAACAAACATTATCCAATGCAGAGCGTTTTATTACAGATGAATTGAAAGAAAAAGAGGATATCATTTTAGGTGCCGAAGATAAAGCGATTGAATTAGAGTATCAATTATTCGTTAAATTGCGTGAGCACATTAAAACTTACACCGAAAGGTTACAACAACAAGCTAAAATTATTTCTGAATTAGATTGTCTACAGAGTTTTGCTGAAATTGCGCAAAAATATAATTATGTAAGACCATCTTTCAGTGATGATAAAACCTTACATTTAGAGAATTCGAGACATCCAGTGGTTGAGAGAGTTATGGATCATAACGATTATGTGCCGAACGATTGTAGTTTAAACAATGATACATTTATTTATCTCATAACTGGGCCAAATATGTCTGGTAAGTCAACTTACATGAGACAAGTAGCAATTATTAGCATTATGGCACAAATGGGAGCATACGTACCTTGTGATTCTGCTATATTACCTATATTTGATCAAATTTTTACTAGAATAGGTGCAGCTGACGACTTAGTTTCAGGTAAAAGTACATTTATGGTAGAGATGTTGGAAGCACAAAAAGCGTTAACTTATGCTACAGAAAATAGTTTAATTATTTTTGATGAAATTGGTAGAGGGACATCTACTTATGATGGACTTGCTTTAGCACAAGCCATGATTGAGTATGTAGCACAAACTTCTCATGCTAAAACATTATTTTCAACTCATTATCATGAATTAACTTCACTAGATCAAATGTTACCATGTTTAAAAAATGTACATGTAGCTGCTGATGAATATCAAGGAGAACTGATATTCTTGCATAAAGTTAAAGATGGAGCCGTCGATGATAGTTATGGTATACAAGTAGCTAAATTAGCTGATTTGCCAGAAGAAGTAATAAGTCGAGCTCAAGTAATACTAGATGAATTTGAACAAAAACCATCTAATCAAATTATGCCTAATGAATTACCAAATAATCATACAAATGATGAAAATGTAAAAAATGAGCATCACAATAGTGACGACAAATCAATGATCAAAGATTCATTTGAACAAGCTGCATTTGATTTATTTGATAATAGTGAAGAACAAAGTGAATTAGAATTAGAAATTAAAAATTTGAATTTATCCAATATGACGCCTATAGAAGCACTTGTGAAATTAAGTGAGTTACAGAATCAATTAAGATAGAGGTAGGTGTAAGAAATGGGAAAAATAAAAGAATTACAAACCTCATTAGCTAACAAAATTGCAGCCGGCGAAGTTGTAGAGAGACCCAGCTCTGTAGTTAAAGAATTATTGGAGAACGCGATTGATGCAAAATCCACCGAGATAAATATTGAAGTGGAACAATCAGGTATTTCTTCAATTAGAGTTGTTGATAACGGCACAGGTATTGAGCAAGATGATTTAAGTCTTGTCTTTCATAGACACGCAACAAGCAAATTAGATGTTGATGATGACTTATTCCATATTAGAACTTTAGGATTTCGTGGTGAGGCTTTAGCCAGTATTTCATCAGTATCTAAAGTGACATTAAAAACGTGTACAGATAATGAAAATGGCTTTGAAGTATATGCTGAAAATGGTGAGATCGTTAATCGTAAGCCAGCAAAAGCTAAAAAAGGTACAGACATATTAGTTGAATCCTTATTCTATAATACACCAGCGCGCTTAAAATATATTAAAAGTCTTTATACAGAATTAGGGAAGATAACTGATATTGTTAATCGAATGGCGATGAGTCATCCTGATATTAGAATCTCTTTAGTGTCTGATGGCAAAACACTAATAAGCACGAACGGTTCAGGTCGCACGAATGAAGTGATGGCAGAGATATATGGAATGAGAGTTGCTAAAGATTTAGTACATATTTCAGGAGATACAAGTGATTATCATCTTGAAGGTTTCTTTGCAAAGCCTGAACATTCAAGAAGTAACAAGCATTATATTTCAATTTTTATTAATGGTAGATATATCAAGAATTTTATTCTTAACAAAGCTATTTTAGAAGGATACCATACATTATTAACTATAGGCAGATATCCAATTTGCTATATCAACATTGAAATGGATCCTATTTTAGTAGATGTTAATGTGCATCCAACTAAGTTAGAAGTTCGTTTATCAAAAGAGGACCAGTTATATGATTTAATAGTTGAAAAAATTAGAGAGGCCTTCAAAGATAGAATTCTAATACCTCAAAATGATTTAGACCGAACACCTAAAAAGAATAAAGTCCTTGAATCATTTGAACAACAAAAAATGGATTTCGAAAAAAGAAATTCTGAAGTGGCAAATGACGACTCAACAACCGCCCATCCTTCATCTAATAAGGACCATTACAATACTAATGATTCAGAAATTAGAGAAGGTATCAATAATTACCAAGATACAAATACTACTTTATCAAACCATGAAAATGAGCAAGAATTTACCTCTCATAATATACAACGTTCCGAAGAGGATAATTACTCTCAAGTTCAAAAAGACATACTTAATGATATGGAGGACGATTACCTTTTAAATACTGAATCAACCTCTAAAAACGAAGAAGATATTAAAGGTACAGTGAGTCAAGATCCTAAGCGACGTGTACCATACATGGAAGTTGTGGGCCAAGTTCATGGAACGTATATTATTGCTCAAAATGAAAATGGTATGTTTATGATAGATCAACACGCAGCGCAAGAGAGAATAAAGTATGAATATTTTAGAGATAAAATAGGAGAAGTATCTAACGAAGTTCAAAATTTACTTATACCTCTTACATTTCATTTCTCAAAAGATGAACAAATGATTATTGACCAGTATATAGATGAATTAGATAAAGTCGGAATACACCTAGAGCATTTTGGTGGTCATGATTATATTGTAAATAGTTATCCAGTATGGTTTCCAAAAGCTGAAGCACAGGAAATAATTAAAGATATGATTGAGTTAGTTTTAGAAAATAAAAAAGTAGATGTGAAAAAGATAAGAGAAGATGCAGCGATTATGATGTCTTGTAAGAAATCTATTAAAGCTAATCATTATTTAAAAAATAATGAAATGTCAGATTTAATTGACCAACTAAGAGAAGCAGAAGATCCATTTACGTGTCCGCATGGTAGACCAATTATAATCAATTTTTCAAATTATGAATTAGAAAAACTATTTAAACGAGTGATGTAGAGGAGCTGTTATCTTGAAAGAAAATATTTTACCAGCTATTAGAAACATGAGGGATCTTGAAAGATTAACGAAGACGAACTATAAAGCTTGTGTATTGTTAGATATGCATATCGGCCATTTGAAAAGTATTATGGGGTTACTAAAGCAATATAATATAGAGTGTTATATTCATATCGATTTGATTAAAGGATTGAGCCATGATGAATTTGCTTGTGAATATATCATTCAACAATATCAACCAAAAGGTATCGTTTCTACAAAAACAAAAGTGATTAGGAAAGCTAAATCATTAAATACCTTAACGATATTTAGAGTGTTTATTATTGATAGCCAAGCACTTACTAGAAGTATAGAGTTAATTAAAAAAGTCGAACCAGATTTTGTCGAAGTATTACCAGGTATAGCTAGTAAAGCGATTAATCAAATTCAAAAAGAGACTACAACATCAGTCATTGCGGGCGGATTAATCAATGATGAAGCAGAAATTCAAGAAGCCATATCTAGTGGAGCTAAATATGTTACTACAAGCTATCAAAAGCTCTGGTAGTTACAAATTATGAGTTGTTTAAAGAATGATTTTCTTCTTTGAGCAACTCTTTTTTTATAAAAAATTATCAATAAAACTAAAATATTTAATAAGTGTTTTGGTTATCAATAATATTTCATCACTATTTTTATAATTATAAATACTAATTATGACAATTATTTTACAAAGTTATTGACAACGCTTACAACACAATAGTAAAATTGTATCAAGTTTAAAAGTTAATAATAGAACAGAGACTGGGAGATTTCTACGAGCTTAATATCGCTATGGTAGGGGTCTCTCTGTTTTTTGGGAGGAATTTATATGAATGCTTATTTAGCAGAATTTTTAGGAACTGCGATTCTAATCCTTTTCGGGGGTGGCGTATGTGCAAACGTCAACTTGAAGAGAAGTGCAGGCAACAACGCTGACTGGATTGTTATCGCAGCGGGTTGGGGACTTGCCGTGTCAATGGGTGCCTACGCTGTCGGTAAATTCTCAGGTGCACATTTAAACCCAGCTGTAACTATAGCTCTTGCCATGGATGGCGGATTCAGTTGGGCTCAAGTACCAGGATATATCATTTGCCAGATGTTAGGTGGTATCGTTGGTGGTGCCCTCGTTTGGTTAATGTATCTTCCACATTGGAAAGTCACTGAAGAACCTGACGTTAAATTAGGCGTGTTCTCTACAGCACCTGGTATCAAAAATTATTTCGCTAACTTTTTAAGTGAGATAATCGGTACAATGGCTTTAACTTTAGGTATTCTATTTATTGGTGTAAATAAAATTGCTGACGGATTAAACCCGCTTATTGTTGGCGCTTTAATTGTAGCAATTGGTTTAAGTTTAGGAGGCCCTACTGGTTATGCAATTAACCCAGCTCGTGACTTAGGCCCACGTATTGCCCATGCAATATTGCCAATTGCAGGAAAGGGTAAATCTAATTGGTCATATGCTATAGTGCCTGTGTTAGGTCCTATTGCAGGTGGTATGCTCGGTGCAGTCATTTACGAAGTATTTTATAAACAAACATTTAATGTAAGTTGTGTCGTTGGAATTTTAGTAGTAGTAATCACTCTAGTATTAGGGTTGATTTTAAATAAATCTTCAAAAAAAGGTGACATTGAATCAATTTACTAATAGTAACAATATATTAGATAATTATAATTATCGGGATTAAAATTTCTCAATTATGTGTATAGATATAATGGTTGATACTTTATAAATAGTTTTAAAATGTTAACTTTATAAAGCTTATTATTAATCACATCAAAAGGAGTCAAAACCTATGGAAAAATATATTTTATCAATCGATCAGGGAACAACAAGTTCACGTGCAATCTTATTTAATAAAGATGGAGAAATTAAAGGCGTTTCTCAACGTGAATTTAAACAACATTTTCCACACTCAGGTTGGGTAGAACATGATGCTAACGAAATTTGGACTTCAGTTCTTTCAGTAATGGCTGAAGTTATGAATGAAAATGATATTCAATCTGAACAAATTGAAGGTATCGGTATTACTAACCAACGTGAAACAACAGTGGTTTGGGATAAAAATACCGGACGACCAATTTATCACGCGATAGTTTGGCAATCACGTCAAACGCAAGATATTTGTACTGAATTAAAAGATCAAGGGTATGAAGAAACATTCAGAGATAAAACAGGTTTACTATTAGACCCTTATTTTGCAGGAACTAAAGTAAAATGGATTTTAGATAATGTTGATGGCGCAAGAGAGAAAGCAGAAAATGGAGACTTATTATTCGGAACTATTGATTCTTGGTTAGTTTGGAAGTTGTCAGGTAAAGCGGCTCATATCACTGATTATACGAATGCTAGTCGTACTTTAATGTTCAATATTCATGATTTAAAATGGGATGATGAACTATTAGACATTTTAGATGTTCCTAAACAAATGCTTCCTGAAGTTAAAGAATCAAGCGAAGTGTATGCTAAAACTATAGATTATCACTTCTTCGGTCAAGAAGTACCTATTGCCGGTATCGCTGGTGACCAACAAGCTGCATTATTTGGTCAAGCTTGTTTCGACCGTGGTGACGTTAAAAACACTTACGGTACAGGTGGCTTTATGTTAATGAACACTGGTGAAGAAGCGGTTAAATCAGAAAGTGGATTATTAACAACTATTGCATATGGTATTGACGGCAAAGTGAACTATGCGCTTGAAGGTTCAATCTTTGTTTCAGGTTCAGCTATCCAATGGTTACGTGATGGTTTGAGAATGATTAATTCTGCACCTCAAACTGAGAACTACGCTTCACGTGTGGACTCAACTGAAGGCGTTTATATGGTTCCAGCATTTGTAGGCTTAGGTACGCCTTATTGGGATTCTGATGCTAGAGGCGCATTCTTCGGATTAACTCGCGGTACTGAAAAGGAACACTTCATCCGTGCAACATTAGAATCACTATGCTATCAAACACGTGATGTTATGGAAGCAATGTCAAAAGATTCATCTATTGAAGTACAAAACTTACGTGTAGATGGTGGTGCAGTTAAAAATAACTTCCTAATGCAATTCCAAGCTGATATCGTTAATACAGCAGTTGAAAGACCTGAAATTCAAGAAACTACTGCTTTAGGTGCTGCATACTTAGCAGGTTTAGCTGTAGGATTCTGGGACGATAAAGAAGATATTAGAGAACGTTGGAAGCTTGAAACTGAATTTGAACCAAAAATGGAAGATGAACAACGCACTAAGTTATACAAAGGCTGGAAAAAAGCTGTTGAAGCAACTCAAGTATTCAAATTAGAAGATTAAGACAAATTTTTTAAAGGAAAAATGAGCAATAAATGGACTTGATTTTCTTAAATGTGATATACTTTATTTAAGTTAATAAGAAAATCGAGAAACGAGAGATCTGTTCGTACAAAACAATTAAATGTTGTTGTGGGATAGGTGTCTCGTTTTTTATTTATTTCTAGGAGGCGTTTAGATAATGGCATTATCTACATTGAAAAGAGATCATATCAAGAAAAATTTAAGAGAAAATGAATATGACGTTGTTATCGTCGGTGGTGGTATTACAGGTGCAGGTATTGCTCTTGACGCTAGTAACCGCGGTATGAAAGTAGCATTAGTTGAAATGCAAGATTTCGCACAAGGTACAAGTTCTAGATCTACTAAACTTGTTCATGGTGGTTTAAGATATTTAAAACAATTACAAGTTGGCGTTGTTGCTGAAACTGGTAAAGAACGTGCAATTGTTTATGAGAATGGTCCACATGTAACTACACCTGAATGGATGCTGTTACCAATGCATAAAGGTGGTACATTCGGTAAATTCTCAACAGCTATCGGTTTAACAATGTATGATAGACTAGCTGGTGTTAAAAAATCTGAACGTAAAAAAATGTTATCTAGACAAGATACACTAGATAAAGAACCATTAGTTAAACAAGAAGGCTTAAAAGGTGGCGGTTATTACGTTGAATACCGTACTGATGACGCTCGTTTAACTATTGAAGTTATGAAAAAAGCAGCTGAAAAAGGTGCAGAAATCATTAACTATACTCGTTCAGAACATTTCACTTATGATTCAAATAAAAAAGTTAATGGTATCGAAGTATTAGATATGATTGACGGAGAAACATACGGTATTAAAGCTAAAAAAGTAATTAATGCTTCTGGTCCATGGGTTGATGAAGTGAGAAGTGGTGACTATGCACGTAATAATAAACAACTACGTTTAACTAAAGGTGTGCACGTTGTTATCGACCAATCTAAATTCCCATTAGGCCAAGCAGTTTATTTCGACACTGAAAAAGATGGTCGTATGATTTTCGCTATACCTCGTGAAGGTAAAGCATATGTTGGTACAACTGATACTTTCTATGATAACGAAAAAGCAACACCATTAACTACACAAGAAGATAGAGATTATCTCATTGATGCGATTAATTACATGTTCCCAAGTGTTAATGTTAAAGATGAAGATATCGAATCAACTTGGGCAGGTGTTCGTCCATTAATCTTAGAAGAAGGTAAAGACCCATCTGAAATTTCTCGTAAAGATGAAGTTTGGGAAGGTGAATCAGGCCTACTTACTATTGCTGGTGGTAAGTTAACAGGTTATCGTCATATGGCACTAGATATTGTTGACTTATTAGCTAAACGTTTAAAACAAGAACATGGACTTAAATTTGAACCATGTGCAACTAAATATCTTAAAATTTCTGGCGGTGACGTAGGTGGTAGTAAAAACTATCAACACTTTGTTGACCAAAAAGTTGACGCAGCCAAAGGATTTGGTATTGAAGAAGATGTTGCACGTAGATTAGCTAGTAAATATGGTTCTAACGTAGATCATTTATTCAACATAGCTCAAACTGCTAAACAACAAGATAATCATTTACCATTGGAAATTTATGTGGAATTAGTTTACGGAATCCAACAAGAAATGGTTTACAAACCAACTGACTTCTTAGTACGTCGTTCAGGTAAATTATACTTCAATATTCAAGATGTTTTAGATTATAAAGATGCTGTTATTGACGTTATGGCTGATATGCTTAACTATTCAGATGCTCAAAAAGAGTCTTACACTAAAGAAGTAGAAGAAGCAATTGATCAAGCACGTACTGGAAATAATCAACCAGCAGTTAAAGAATAAGCATGTTGAATTAAAACGTATGAATATCTAATAAACTACTTGTGAATGTTGGCTCTCGCTTTCATTCATAAGTAGTTTTTTAATTTGCAAATTTTGTGCCATCATTTTCTAAAAATAAATGATTAATGAGGGTAATGTTAATATGCAAACGATTTGATTACATCAATGTCTCACGGTATATTATTTATAAAATGGTTTTAATGAACGCATTGAATTAAACCTAAATTTGAAGTTAGAAAGATCGATCGGGGGCATATGATGTGAGTCAAAGTCAATTTAAAATTACTGTTGAAGATGGAACAATGATTGAAGTTAAAGTTGATAAAGCGAAGAAAAATACTATCGGTATTATTCATCTTTTTCATGGAATGGCTGAACATATGGACCGTTATGACGAGTTAGTAAATGCGTTGAATATACAAGGATACGATGTTTTAAGACACAATCATCGTGGTCATGGTAAAGATATTGATGAAGTTGAACGGGGTCACTTTGAGAGTATGTCTCAAATCGCTGATGATGCGTATGAGATAGTTGAAACACTATATGGTACTGAACTTAAAGTTCCTTACGTTGTCCTTGGACATTCTATGGGCTCTATTATTGCAAGATTATTTGTTATGAGATACCCAGAATTTGCAGATGGATTAATATTAACAGGTACTGGCATGTTCCCGAAATGGAAGGGTGTTCCGGCGACTTTCGCTTTGAAACTCATTACGATGATCTTAGGAAAACGCCGTCGAGTAAATTGGGTGAATAAATTAGTTAATAAATCATTTAACAAACGAATAGACAATCCCTTAACTGAAAGTGATTGGATATCTACAAGACGTGATGAGGTAGAGAAATTTGTTAAAGATGAATACTGTGGTTTCAAAGTATCTAATCAGTTAATTTATCAAACTGTAAAATTTATGATGTTAACAATAGAACCTAAATGTCTAGATAAACTTAACAAACAATTGCCAATTTTATTGATTTCAGGAAAAGAAGATCCATTTGGTGATTATGGAAAAGGAATCAAACAATTAGGTAAATTGTATAAAAAATCAGGTATTAAGCACATTACTGTTCAGCTATATAAAAATAAAAGACATGAAATTTTATTTGAGGACGATTATCAAACAACGTGGCAACATATGTTTGAATGGATAGAGAAACAAATTTTAAAGAAAAATAAAGTGAGTGAATAACGAAATGACGAATCAACATAAGCCATTTATTGTTGTTATTGTTGGACCAACAGCATCAGGTAAAACTGAATTAAGTATTGAAGTTGCCAAAAAATTTAATGGAGAAATCATTAGTGGCGATTCAATGCAAGTATATAAAAATATGGATATTGGAACAGCTAAAGTAACACAAGATGAAATGGATGGTATCACGCATCATATGATAGACATCTTAGAACCAGATGAGTCGTTTTCGGCATTTGAATTTAAAAAACGTGCAGAAGCATGTATTGAAGATATTACAAATAGAGGTAAATTACCTATTATCGCGGGTGGCACGGGCCTTTACATACAATCATTACTTTATAATTATGCATTTGAAGATGAAACTATTTCAGAAGAGCAAATGAAACGTGTTCAAGCGCAACTTGAAGAATTAAAACACTATAATAATGAAGAATTGCATCAGTATCTAGTATCATTTGATAGTGACTCTGCAGAAGATATTCATCCAAATAATCGAAAAAGAGTACTTCGAGCGATAGAATACTATTTAAAAACAAAAAAACTTTTAAGTTCTCGCAAGAAAGTGCAACAATTTACTGAAAATTATGATACATTATTATTAGGGATTGAAATGTCGCGCGAAACATTATATTTTAAAATAAATAAACGTGTCGATATTATGTTGGGTCACGGATTATTTAATGAAGTGCAAGACCTCGTAGAACAAGGTTTTGAATCAAGTCAAAGTATGCAAGCAATTGGATATAAAGAACTCGTACCTGTAGTAAAAGGTCATATACAGATGGATGATGCTGTTGAAAAACTTAAACAGCATTCACGTAAGTATGCGAAACGACAATTAACTTGGTTTAAAAATAAAATGAACGTTCATTGGTTAGATAAAGAAAAAATGTCACTTCAGATGATGTTAGATGAGATTACAACCCAAATAAATAAAAGGAGTTCTAAACATGATTGCAAACGAAAACATCCAAGATCAAGCACTAGAGAACTTTAAAGCAGACAAAACTGAGGTCACTGTATTCTTTTTAAACGACTTTCAAATGAAAGGTGTTATTGAAGACTTTGACAAATATGTCGTAAGTTTAAATTCTCAAGGCAAACAACATCTGATTTACAAACATGCGATCAGCACTTTCACAGTTGATAATGAAACAGAAGAATCAACTGAAGAACAAAGTGAAGAATAGAAGTTGTAATCAAAGTGCATTAATAACGCCATTTTGTTGAAAGTAAAATCTAATCGTTGGTTTTACTAATCAATGAAATACATTTAATTATTGAAGATAATGTTTTAAAACACTAAGCACTTTAGAACAAATCAAGGGAATGTTTGTAATAAAAAAATGCTTCATGCAATGTGTTGATTGAAGTTCGTCTTAATTTCAATAATTACACATTACATGAAGCATTTTTCATTATAGTTACACTTTATATTACTCTTACATTTTTAATTATAATAATTTTTCAATTTCACTTGCGATTTGGTCTGGTTTTTTCTGAGGAGAAAAGCGTTTAACGACATTACCCTCACGATCAACTAAGAATTTAGTGAAATTCCATTTTATTTTTTCATTTAACATACCTTTTGCTGCATCAGTTAAATAACGGAATAAAGGATGTTGATTGTCGCCTTTAACGTCTACTTTCTCATGAATAGGGAAAGTAACGCCATAATTAATTTTACAATTTTGAGCGGCCTCTTCTCCTGAACCAGGTTCTTGTCCGCCAAATTGATTACAAGGGAAACCTAAGACGATAAAGCCTTTATCTTTATAGTTATCATATAACTTCTGTAATCCTTCAAATTGTGGAGTAAAACCACATTCACTAGCAGTGTTTACGATTAGCATTACGTCGCCTTTATACTGTTCTAATTTATAATTTTCACCATTATTTTTTTGTACTACGAAATCATAAATTGTTTCCATATCTATCACCCTTTCGATTTACTTCAAATTTAACATAATTTAATCGTATAGTCTTTGTTTATACTCTATGATAGAATGTTTTGAGTAACTTTTTAAAAGGAGATGTATATCATGGCACAGCAACCACATACGACTAAGAAGAATTTAGAGACTGCTGTTTTAATCGGTGTACATGCTCAAACGGATAATCAATTTAATTTTGATTCAACTATGGAAGAATTAGAAGCTTTATCTCAAACTTGCCGTTTAAATGTTAAGGGACAAATCACTCAAAATAGAGAACAATTTGATCATAAATATTATGTAGGTAAAGGTAAAATAGAGGAAATTAAAGCTTTCATCGAATTTCATGATATAGATGTTGTTGTTACAAATGATGAATTAACGACGGCTCAATCTAAAACATTAAATGATAATTTGGGCATAAAAATCATCGATAGAACCCAATTGATTTTAGAAATATTCGCATTAAGAGCAAGAAGTAGAGAAGGTAAATTACAAGTTGAACTTGCACAACTTGATTATCTTTTACCACGATTGCAAGGTCATGGAAAGAGTCTTTCTCGTTTAGGCGGTGGCATAGGTACAAGAGGTCCAGGTGAAACAAAACTTGAAATGGATCGACGTCATATTAGAACACGCATGAATGAAATCAAGCACCAACTACAATCAGTAGTTGAACATCGTGAAAGATATAGAAATAAACGAGAACAGAATCAAGTTTTCCAAGTTGCCTTAGTTGGTTATACGAATGCTGGAAAATCATCTTGGTTTAACGTTTTAGCGAATGAAGAAACCTACGAAAAGGATTTACTCTTTGCAACATTAGACCCAAAAACACGTCAAATACAAATAAATGAAGGGTTTAATCTTATTATTTCAGATACAGTAGGTTTCATTCAGAAATTACCTACAACACTTGTTGCTGCGTTCAAATCTACGCTTGAAGAAGCTAAAGATGCAGATTTACTATTACACGTTGTTGATGCGAGTCATCCTGAACATCGTACGCAATATGATACAGTTAATCAAATCATTGATGATTTAAATATGGATCAAATACCTCAGGCTGTCATTTTCAATAAAAAAGATTTATGCACAGAAGCTCAAGAGGCTCCAGTTGCTAAATCGCCATATGTATTTGTATCTAGTCGTGATGAAAATGATAAAGATAAAGTTAGAAACTTAATGATTGATGAAATAAAACATCATTTAGACTATTATGAAGAAACAGTTGATAGTACAGATGCAAATCGATTGTACTTCTTAAAGCAACACACACTAGTTGATGAACTTTATTTCAATGAAGACAATGAGACTTATAGTATTAAAGGTTATAAAAAATAAAGAAGGAAGAAAAATCATGGAAGAAATGACCAAATTAATTGAAGAAGTTGAAACGACTTTAGCACCATTCTTCAAAGATATTGAGAAAACTGCGTTAATCAATCAAGAAAAAGTATTAGACGCATTTCACCATGTCAAAGCTACAGAGAGTGACTTGCAAGGATCTACCGGGTACGGTTATGACGATTTTGGTAGAGATCATTTAGAAGAAATTTACGCTCACACATTTAAAGCTGAAGATGCCCTTGTCAGACCACAAATCATTTCAGGTACCCATGCAATTACGCTAGCTCTGCAGAGTACTTTAAAATATGGTGACGAGTTGTTATATATCACTGGAAGTCCATATGACACTTTACTAGAAGTGATAGGTGTGAACGGGAATGGTATAGAAAGTTTAAAAGAACATGGTGTGCACTATAACGAGGTCAAATTGAAAAATGGTAAAATTGATATTCCTTCTGTACTTAGTGCAATAAATGAGAAAACGAAAGTTGTTGCTATTCAACGTTCTAAAGGTTATGATCAACGCCCGTCAATTCCGGTGGATGAAATTGAAGAGGCGATTGATACAATTAAAACACAGCATCCGAATGTCATTATATTCGTAGATAATTGCTATGGAGAATTTGTTGAAGATAAAGAACCTATTGAAGTAGGGGCTGACTTAATCGCAGGTTCACTCATTAAGAACCCTGGTGGTGGCCTAGCTAAGATAGGCGGGTATATAGCCGGTCGTAAAGATTTAATTGAGAGATGCGGTTATCGCTTAACTGCGCCAGGTATTGGTAAAGAAGCGGGAGCATCTTTAAATTCTTTACAAGAAATGTATCAAGGATACTTTTTAGCGCCTCATGTAGTCAGTCAAAGTTTGAAAGGCGCATTGTTTACCAGCCTTCTTCTTGAAAAGTTAAACATGAAAACGACACCTAAATACAATGCGAAACGTACAGACTTAATCCAAACGGTACAATTTGAGACGAAAGAACAAATGATATCTTTCTGTCAAAGTATACAACATGTTTCTCCAATTAATGCACATTTTAGTCCAGAACCTAGTTATATGCCTGGATACGAAGATGATGTCATTATGGCAGCAGGTACCTTTGTACAAGGCTCCTCTATAGAATTATCAGCGGATGGTCCTATTAGACCACCATATGAGGCATACGTACAAGGTGGACTTACTTATGAACATGTTAAATTAGCTGTAACACGAGCAGTTACACAACTGCGAAAACAAAACTTGATATAAAGATTAATTTAACTCTCTAAATAAACTTGATTTAGAGAGTTTTGTATTTGTTTGAACTTTTTGTCAGAAAATTATAAAATTATTTCAGAAAGTATAAGTTGTTGCCTGAAATTAATTAAATATTTTGAATGAATTTGTTAGTAGAAATATTGATATGACAGGTTTTTGATATTTTATGTTAGAAAACCTTACATACTTTTGTATTATCGATAAAACTATGCTAAATTAATGACAAGTTCAAAAGTAGAGGAGAGGTTCAAGTGCAGTCTAACGATTCTATCAGACGTAACATGGCCGTATTCTCTATGAGTGTAGTGAGTAAATTAACCGAACTAAGTCCAAGACAAATTCGATACTATGAGACACATGAACTCATTACACCTGAAAGAACTGAAGGTAACAAAAGGTTATTTTCAATGAATGATTTGGATAGACTTTTAGAAATTAAATCTTTAATTGAAAAGGGTTTTAACATTAAAGGTATTAAACAAATCATTTTTGATGACCAAGATCACTTATCGACAGACGAACAAGAGACTAGAAAAAGAATGATTGTAGATGCAACACAGAAACCGCGTAGCGAAACATTACCAATAAATCGTGGTGACTTATCAAGATTTATTAAATAAAATTTGGAGGATTAAAACCATGCCAAAACGTAGTTTTACAAAAGATGATATTCGTAAGTTTGCTGAAGAGGAAAACGTAAGATATTTAAGATTACAATTTACTGATATTTTAGGAACAATTAAAAACGTAGAGGTTCCTGTTAGCCAATTAGAAAAAGTTTTAGATAATGAAATGATGTTTGATGGTTCTTCAATCGAAGGATTTGTAAGAATTGAAGAATCTGATATGTATTTACATCCAGATTTAGATACTTGGGTAATTTTCCCATGGACTGCTGGACAAGGTAAAGTTGCACGTTTAATCTGTGATGTATTTAAAACAGATGGTACTCCATTTGAAGGCGATCCACGTGCTAACTTAAAACGAGTTTTAAAAGAAATGGAAGATATGGGATTCACAGACTTCAACTTAGGGCCTGAACCAGAATTCTTCTTATTCAAATTAGATGAAAAAGGTGAACCAACTTTAGAACTTAATGATGATGGTGGTTACTTCGACTTAGCACCTACAGACTTAGGTGAAAATTGCCGTCGTGATATCGTATTAGAATTAGAGGATATGGGCTTTGATATTGAAGCAAGTCACCATGAAGTTGCACCTGGTCAACATGAAATTGACTTTAAATATGCAGATGCTGTAACAGCATGTGATAATATTCAAACATTCAAACTTGTTGTAAAAACTATTGCTCGTAAACATAATTTACATGCGACATTTATGCCTAAACCATTATTTGGTGTTAACGGAAGCGGAATGCACTTTAACGTTTCACTATTCAAAGGTAAAGAAAATGCATTCTACGATCCAAATGGCGAAATGCAATTAACAGAAACAGCTTATCAATTTACAGCAGGTGTTCTTAAAAATGCACGTGGTTTCACTGCAGTATGTAACCCTCTAGTAAACTCATATAAACGTTTAGTGCCAGGTTACGAAGCTCCATGTTATATCGCTTGGAGTGGTAAAAACCGTTCTCCATTAGTACGTGTACCTTCTTCAAGAGGATTATCAACTCGTATTGAAGTACGTTCAGTTGACCCTGCAGCTAACCCTTACATGGCTTTAGCAGCAATCCTTGAAGCAGGATTAGACGGTATTAAGAATAAACTAGAAGTACCAGAACCAGTAAATCAAAATATCTACGAAATGAATCGTGAAGAACGAGAAGCAGTTGGCATCCAAGACTTACCATCAACATTGTATACTGCGTTAAAATCAATGCGTGAAAATCCTTCAATCAAAAAAGCTTTAGGAAATCACATTTACAATCAATTTATTAACTCTAAATCAATTGAATGGGATTATTACCGTACTCAAGTTTCTGAATGGGAACGCGAGCAGTACATGAAACAATACTAAAGCGCTAAACAAAATAGGGGAACCACATTAGGGGTAAGAGCTGAGGCGAAACTGTCTCGGCTCTTTTTTATGTTGTTAATAGTAATTTTAAAGGTGTGAAATGGTCTAGAAGAGTATGGCAAGATATGGCTATAGTTCAAAAAGAAGTGGAAAGAACGACGAGTAATGTTACTTAGAGGGAGACATCCCAATGAGTATGTAACTGTATATGAGAAACATACTGTTACAAATATTTATAATGCAAGTAGATTGTTAGTTACTGAATCTGCACGTGTGCAGGCTGAATCACAGAAGCTAACTTATCTTAAAGAATTAGGTGAAGATGGCGAATATAAATATGTGGCCAAAATAGATAAAAAAACATCTAAAATATGTCACACATTAAATGGCAAAGTATTTAAAGTTAAAGACATGGTTCCAGGCATCAATGCTCCACCAATGCATCCATGGTGCAGAAGTACTACAGTACCACATGTGGGAAACTGGCGGGATAAATTCTTTACTGAACGTAAAGGTAAGTATCAGATTAAAGATTACCTTAGCGAGTCAGGTGCACTTAGTAACAAAAATGATGAATACGGTGTTAAAAGAAGAAAGCACGCACAAACGTATTATAATTCAGTAAAAAATCGTGATAAACTGGCAGAGATAAAAACTATTGCAAACAATGTGAATATGAATGAAAAAGCGATTAAAAGAGTTTATGAACACCTATTTGAGAACAAGTATCTACTAGACAATGGCATTAAACAATTTGACCCTGATTTTTATATGGCTCAAAGTTGGCAAAGATTGAGAGAAGGGAAAAATATTAAATCTATGGATGTAATAATGCTAAAGCACGAAGCACTTGAACACTTTTTAATGAATAAGTATTATTTAAGTTATAAAGAAGCACATATACTTTCTGAAAAAAATACAATTACAGCGCATTAATTAAATAGAGGTGAGATTATTTGCTAATTTTAAAACTTCAAGAAAAAAATAACCAGACTGTTATATATAAATATTATCCTAATGATAATGAAAATATTAAGCCAGGTGTTATTCATGTGAATATAGACAGTCTTCAAATTATCAATGCTGAAAAATCTGAGATAGAAGATAAAGAAAAAGATAATTATTTTATACATGCTATCGAAAGAATAGAATTGAATACCAGTAAAAAAATGTTTCCCAAATCTGAACTTGTAGCTTGGGGATAGAGCACCTAACAAAGATATAGATTAAGGTGCTATTTTTATACGCTTTTTTAACCTTCTACGGAAGGTTATTTTTTTATGTCCAAAACGTGCTGATGACGTTATAAAAGCAAGTATGGAATACGCAGTCGACAGACTATAAACGGAGGTATATCTCATGGAAAACAACCAAAGTAATATTACTGAAGAAACGAAGCACAATGATAATTCAGAAACAATTCATGAACAATCACAGCAAAAGGAGCACACATTCTCCCAAGCAGAAGTATCTCAAATGATTAAAGATCGTTTAGCTAGAGAAAAAATCTGATGAACGTATTAAGGATGCCATTCAAGAGGCTGAAAAACTGGCAAAAATGAATGGGAACGCGAGCAGTACATGAAACAATACTAAAGCGCTAAACAAAACAGGGGAACCACAATAGGGGTAAGAGCTGAGGCGAAACTGTCTCGGCTCTTTTTTGTGTTGTTAATAGTAATTTTAAAGGTGTGAAATGGTCTAGAAGAGTATGGCAAGATATGGCTATAGTTCAAAAAGAAGTGGAAAGAACGACGAGTAATGTTACTTAGAGGGAGACATCCTAGTGAGTATGTAACTGTTTATGAGAAACATACTGTTACAAATATTTATAATGCAAGTAGATTGTTAGTTACTGGATCAGCACGTGTTCAAGCTGAATCACAGAAGCTAACTTATCTTAAAGATTTAGGTGAAGATGGCGAGTACAAGTATGTAGCAAAAATTGACAAGAAAACATCTAAAATATGTCACACATTAAATGGCAAAGTATTTAAAGTTAAAGATATGATACCTGGAGTTAATGCTCCACCTATGCACCCTTGGTGCAGAAGTACTACAGTACCGCATGTCGGCAGTTGGCGAGACAAGTTCTTTAAAGAGCGTGAAGGTATGTATCAAGTAGAAAATAAAAAAATGAACATGAAAAAATAACAAGGCTTTCTGGAGCGTTAAATAATTTAAATGATCCTTACCAAGAAAAGAGAGATAATCATGCAATAATTTATTATCAATCAGTCAGAAAACGAAATAAAAATATAGAAATAGATAAAATTTCTAAAAATACAAATTTAAATAAAAACCTAGTGAAAAGAGCTTATGAACATTTGTTTGAGAATAAATATAGATTAAATAACGGTATTAATAATTTTTATCCAGATTATAATATTGCTGTAAGTTGGCAACGTTTAAGAGAAGGTAAAAATATTAAAGAGCGAGATTTGATTCTGTTGCGTCACGAAGCGCTTGAACATTATTTAATGAATAAGTATAATTATAACTATAGAGAAGCTCACGAAATTGTAGAAAGAAAATACGATTTTGCTAGTTATATTGAGAAATAGGGTGATTCAGTTGCTTATTATGAAAAAGCTAAAAGAAGATAATCAAGTTATAGTATATGAATATATTCCACAAGATAAGATAGAAAATGGTAAGGGTAAAATAACGGTAAATAAATTAGATTCAAAGGTAATAGATTATAATTTATCAAAGATTGAAATTGAAAAAAACATTTTAGCTTATAGAAATAAAGCTTTCTTTGCTATTAGAACTTTTATAGAAAATAAAGAATTTCCAGAAAATCATTTAGTTGCTTGGTATTAGCATCCTTTCTACACAAATATATAGAAAGTGGTGCTATTTTTATACGCTTTTTTAACCTTCTACGGAAGGTTATTTTTTATGTCCAAAACGTGCTGATGACGTTATAAAAGCAAGTATGGAATACGCAGTCGACAGACTATAAACGGAGGTATATCTCATGGAGAACAATCAAAGTAATATTATTGAAGAAACGAAGCATAATGAGAGTATAGAAACAACTCATGAATAATCACAGCAAAATGAGAAAACATTCTCCCAAGAAGAAGTATCTCAAATGATTAAAGACCGTTTAGCTAGAGAAAAAATCTGATGAACGTATTAAGGATGTCATCTAGGAGGCTGAAAAACTGGCAAAAATGAAACCAGTTCAATGCTCAATGAGTCCGGTGTTCAAATTTTAATAAATTAACCATAATAAAAAGATCTCGTCGCATTCTCACAATAATCAATCATTAACCTTTTATTTCCAAAGTAAATTAAGAATAGACGAAATCTCTTCAAATTTAAATAGCAGTATATTAAATTAACTTCAACAACTGTTCTACATTTTCTTCAGTAGTTGCCCAACTAGTCGCAAATCTTACAACACGGTGATTATCATCATATTTTTCCCACACTGCGAATTTAACTTTCTTCTCTAATTCTTTTATTTTATCGTTACTGAGTATAAAGAATTGTTGGTTCGTGGGTGAATCAAAATAGACTTGATATCCTTTTTCTAAAAATCCGTTTTTGACTTTCTTAGCCATATCAATCGCATGTTTACTAATTTTAAAATATAAATCATCTGTAAATAACTCTAAGAATTGGATACCAGTTAATCGACCTTTAGCTAGTAAAGCGCCATGGTGTTTAATAATGGTTGTAAAGTTTTTTGGCTCATTATTCTTAGTGAATACAATTGCCTCACCACATAGTGCACCTATTTTAGTACCACCAATATAAAAGATGTCACAATATTTAGCTACATCTTCAATAGTGACGTCGGTATTTTCACTCATCAACCCGTAACCGAGTCTAGCACCATCCATAAATAATGGTATCTCATGTTGACGACAAACTTTGGCTAAACTATTTAATTCCTCTTTTGTATATAGTGTGCCATATTCTGTAGGATGAGAAATATAAACCATCCCCGGAAATACCATATGTTCTTTTTTGAAGTCACTATAAAAAGTTTCTAAGTAAGCTTCAACACCTTTAGCGGATATTTTTCCTTCTTCTGATGGGATGGCTAAAACTTTATGGCCACTAAATTCAATCGCGCCACCTTCATGAACCGCCACATGTCCCGTATCTGCTGATATAACACCTTCGTAACTTTTCAACATAGAATTGATAACTACTTGGTTTGTTTGAGTTCCGCCAACTAAAAATCTTACAGTTGCCTCAGGACACTTGATAGTTTCTCTAATTTTATCAGCTGCTTGTGATGAGAAGTCATCAAAGCCGTATCCAGCAGCTTGAACCATGTTTGTATCAATAAGTCGTTTGAGTACTTTCTCATGTGCACCTTCTAAGTAATCATTTTCAAATGAAATCATTAACTTTCCCTCCTAAGTTAAATCCAATCTTCAATATTATTCAATACATCTTGATGATTCACTTTTATTAGAAAATAAATTCTCATTTTTAGGGGTAGAAAACAAGAAATGATTAACTAATAAAAATATCAAAAGATAGATAATTCTGAATATTCAATCGAATGTTGTTATTATACATCATGATAACTAAAATTAAAATATATTCCGAACAACCTATTTAAATAAGTGGTAATTAAACAAATTGTTTCTGTAATAATTGAATTTTTATATGAAAAGTTCTATCATTTAATCAACATAAAGAAAGGGGAATGTACCTTATGCAACAAATTAAATTCAAAACATTTACAGAAGATTCTATTGAAAGATTGGAAAAAAGCGTTAATGATTTTCTTAAGTCAGATGAAGGTAGTGCATATAGCTTATTAAATATCACTATTAAACAAATTGAGGAGCGAAAGTTTCCAAATATAGAAGAAGATTATAACGCAATAGTAACTTTAGTTACTAAAGAATAATATAAGAGAAATATCCACTTGAGATGATTCAGGTGGAAATACATATAGGAGTTAACATTCATGAATTTAGGATATTTTGGTACTATTTTAGCGATTTTATTAGTCCTAGGATTTATCATCAATTTGATACTTGCTTTTATTATCATTTTCTTGGAAAAGGACCGACGAAGTGCAAGTTCCACATGGGCATGGTTATTTGTACTTTTCTTATTACCAATAGTTGGATTCATTCTTTACTTATTCCTAGGTCGAACTGTTTCTAAGAAAAAGCTAGAGAAAAATAACGGAAAAGAGTTGGATGCTTTCCAAGATTTAGTTAAAGCACAAGCAGATAGCTTTGAAAAATTAAATTTTAATTCTCCAAACGACCAAGTAACAAAACATCATGATTTAATCCGAATGTTATTGATGAAACAAGATGCTTTTTTAACAGAGAATAATAAAATTGAATTATTTACGGACGGTCATAAACTCTTTGATAAAGTTATAGAGGATATTTATAATGCTAAAAATTATATTCATCTGGAGTATTATACATTTGAACTTGATGGCCTGGGGAATCGTATTATCGATGCGTTAGAAACTAAACTCAAAGAAGGCTTAGAAGTCAAATTATTATATGATGATGTAGGTTCGAAAAAAGTGAATATGGCTAAATTTAAAAAATTTAAGTCTCTAGGTGGAGAGGTTGAAGCCTTTTTTGCTTCTAAATTACCTATCATCAACTTTAGAATGAATAACCGAAATCACAGAAAAATTATTATCATAGATGGTCAAGTTGGCTATGTCGGTGGTTTTAATATAGGTGACGACTATTTAGGTCTAGGTAAATTAGGTTATTGGAGAGATACACACCTTCGTGTTCAAGGTGATAGTATTGACGCATTGCAACTAAGATTTATTCTGGATTGGAACTCACAAGCACATCGACCACAGTTCGAATATGACCAAAAATATTTCCCTAAAAAGACTGGAGAAAAAGGAGATAAAGCATTACAAATTGCATCGAGTGGACCAGCTTTCGATCTTCACCAAATTGAATATGGTTATACAAAAATGATAATGAGTGCAAGAAAATCAATTTATCTTCAAAGCCCTTACTTTATACCAGATCAATCTTATATTAACGCGCTGAAAATGGCTGCAAATAGTGGGGTAGACGTCAATTTGATGATTCCATGTAAACCTGATCATCCATTTGTATATTGGGCTACATTTTCAAATGCAGCTGATTTGTTAGATAGTGGTGTAAAAATTTATACTTATCAGAATGGATTTATACATTCTAAAATATTGATGATCGATGATGAAGTTTCATCTGTAGGTAGTGCGAACATGGACTTTAGAAGTTTCGAGTTAAACTTTGAAATTAATGCTTTTGTATACGACAAAGAAATTGCACAACAATTACGTCATGCTTTCGAAGAAGACGTGAAGAAATCAAAACTTCTTACCAAAGAAAAATATGAGCAACGTCCACTTTCAATTAAGTTTAAAGAAGATTTAGCTAAGTTAATTTCACCAATTTTATAAACTAATAATTAAGTAGAATCCTCGTTCGAAAGAGCGAGGTTTTTTAGTTGCTAATAACTTTATTATGTAAACTAAAAAAATAAATGATAAATGTCACGTACTAATAATGACAAATCTGTAGAAGATTTAGTCAATACTATTTATAAAGTTATGAATGGTGAAAAAGAATATAGTACCTCATTGATGACTACTTTATTTAGTGAGTCAAATCCATTAACGCATAAGGAACAAGTTGTATTAAAAGAAATAGGCATAGGTTTAAGTAGTAAAGAAATTGCTGAAAAATTGTACTTGTCTAATGGTACTGTTAGGAATTATACAAGTACGATTATTGATAAAATGTGCTCTGAAAATCGCTTTGATGCATGGAAAAAAGCAATTGCTAAAGGATGGATATAAACTTTGATAGAATATATTACTTTTTAATTATTAATTTCGGGCGGTCAGTTTTATCTACATAATTAGATAATAGTGATAAAATTTCTACAACTTTGTGTGTGGGTGTTTCAATACTCAAGGTGTGTTGAAATATTCTTCCTTTAGCTGTTTTCACTTTATACGTCACAGAGTTTGTGTCGATGATACAATCTAAAATTTCCATCGTTTCGTACCTCCAATCATAAGTGTTGTAAATATGTTAGTCTTAATAAAATTGTAAATAAATTTAGACTTTATCTACTTACAACTTTTATGTCGGAGATACATTTATAAAAATTATTCTTCTATAAAATAAAGCTGAATAGTTTAGTTGTAAAAATAGATATCATATTATTTCTGTAACTATACCACTTTAGATAATTATTACTCCTAATTTGTAAAATATTTTAAATTTGGTTTTAGCTAAATATATTTTTGCAAAAGCCTTATTAACATAAAAAACCATACGCTTTGCGTATGGTTCGTAAAAATTCTATTATTATTAATTGAATTTTTTTATTTTTTACGACTTCTCTTCCTTAGGATAGTCTAACTTAAGAGAAGCCATTTGAACTTTCCCTTTGAAGTTTAAATTTTCCTTAGACCATTTTACCTTCACTTTTTCCTTTTATTTAGTGTTGATTGAATAATGTATACAATGAAACCAACTAAAATGCCTAATAATAAGGCTACTACAACACTTACTATAATAGGTAATTTAAATACTATTTGTAATACTACGCCTATGATTATTGCTACAATAATTGCGATTAAAGATATTTTATTTTCATTAGATGAATCCATCTATTTCACTCCTAACATTACATATTATAGCATGAGCTTACATTTTGAAAAAATAACTATTAGAAGAAGCTTTTGATTTATCAGTTTAAATTTAATATTGACTACAAAGTGATTTTTATTTAACATAAATCAGAATATAACGTGAAGTAAGGTGACATCTATGAAATCAAAAAAAGGATTATCGCTAATTGTTGTTGCATTAATCGCAATAATAGTAATACTATTTCAATTTATTAACCATGATGGGCCATTCGGTGCTCATCAATCAACGGAAGAAAATCAAAGCGCAGATTTGAAAGGGAAGGACAAAGTCTACGTTGAGCGTGTAGTGGATGGAGATACTTTTCTTGCTAAGAAAGATGGTGAGCGCATTAAAGTTAGAATGATTGGTATGGACACGCCTGAAACGGTTAAACCTAATACTCCTGTTCAACCCTATGGTAAAGAAGCGTCAAATTATAGTAAGAAAGAGTTAACACACAAATATGTTTATTTAGAGTATGATAAAGAAAAAAATGATAGATATGGTCGAACTTTAGCTTACGTTTGGCTAAGTAAAAATAGGATGTTTAATAGAGAGCTAGTTGAGAAGGGGTTAGCTAGAGAGAAATACTATTCTCCAAATGGTAAGTACAGACAAATTCTTAAAAAAGCACAAGAAGAGGCGAAACAAAATAAAGTGAACTTATGGAGTTAATATATTTAAAGGCCAAGAGGATTTACTATCAATCTTCTTGGCCTTTTTAAGCTATGATATGTTATTTAAAACTCTCAGATATTTCTTGGACTTGTTCATCATTGAGAGGGTGCTTAGAAAGTTGTATAGCATCTTCTATGACCTTTTCAAGAGAAGATTGAGTAGATACTGTATCCACATATTTATCACTTTCATCTGAACCTTCAATAATATTTACGCTACCATCACTGAAATAAACAACGCCGATACTTTGTATCTTAAATTGATAATCTGATTCAATTTGATCTTTAAGTGCTTTAGCATTATTTGCAGCTTGTTGGTATGGATCTTGATCATAAAATTCATATATCACACGATTATCTTGTAAGATTTCTGTAAATGTATAGACACCTGTACGTGTCGTATTGAATTGGCTATGATATCTACTACTTACATAATGACCTACTATTTGATCAGTATCATAGGGTTGATTCTTTTCTTCAAAATGTTTATCTGGAACGTCGAAATGGTAGAAAGTTTTTTGATTCCAATTTTTTACGTCGACATTGATGAGTCCTACATCAGTGACAATAATAAAATCAAATGATCTTGCATATTCAAATAATGGGTGTTTCACAGCTAAATTATTTGTAGAAACAATTGAATATGTTTTTAATCGACCGTTTTCTTTAAAGCGATCCAAAATCTTTTGTAACTCACGCTTAGCATTTTTAAAAGCATGGTGTCCTACATCGTTATTAGAACTTAACATTTGATTCTTTAAAGCTAAATTTTCTTCACTTAAAGTTGAGTTTTTAGCAATTAATTGATTTCTAGCATATTCTTCAGTCTCAACTCTATCTTTCATATATCTTTGATTTAAGACAATAGCTATAATCAAAATAATAATAATTACAGATAAAATGACCGTTACAGACATAAATATTCACCCAAATCTTAAGATTTTAAATTCTAATTTCAAAACACATTATATACGTCTTAAAATTTGAGTTCAATCATTATGAGTACAAATAATGATTAAACTTTCTTGCGCTATATTTAATGTTTACAAAATTTTAAGAAATCGAAATCTTTACTCAATATCTAAAAGAACGTAATATAACTCTTTTTGTTTTTATGTATATATGAAAAGGCTATACTTTATAAATATATTAATTTTAATTTACTAAATGTTCACAATTCTGCGTTTGATAATTGTATATTTCGAATGTATAATTAAATTTATGAAAGCGCTTGCTTAAGGAGGTGTACGAATGAAACTTGAAGCACAAAAACCAGTCGACCAAATAGTTAAGATATTAATGGATACATCTACTCATATTTTTAAATTTCATGGTGAAGTTGCGATGCAGTTGTTTTTGAATGATGAGTTTAAGTTACCTAATAAAGTGGATATTTGCGTTGAACGCAAAAAATTAATTGAAATCGTCAAAGTTATACCTAAGGATTTCACTATAGAATATTATGGTAAGGCAAATGGGGGTTCGAAGAATAAAAAACTTTCATTATCTGAAGTTGCCCATGTAGAAGTATTTAAAGATGGAAATATGGTTCTCAATATTTTCGTTTATGATGTAGTAAATGATCAGTGGATATTCAGATTAGATAATAAAATCCGTTTACCAAAAAATAATATTTATTTTCACTCATTAAACTGGAATGTAGATTATATAAAACCTGAAATAGTTTTAATGTATGATTTAATGGATAATCAAAATTATCATCAATTTTCAAATTATAAGGCTGTGATTGATTCACTAAGTTATTATCAATTTTATATTTTAAAATTAGTAGTAGGGAAAAAACGTATTGAAGAAGCGGTAATAAATAATAGAAAAATATCATAAAAAGATTTCTACGACATACACTTAATATAGACTAAAGTAGTATATGTATTGTAGAAATCTTTTTATCTTTTATGAACATAAATTTTTTAAACAAATACCATGGTAACAAAATTCATAAGTTGATAGGACAGCTTTTTCTGCATCTTCAACTCGTATACCGAACATCATTGATATTTCAGAAGCCCCTTGGTTAATCATTTTTAAGTTAATATTAGATTCTGAAAGTGCATGAGTGATTTTACTCGCTGTACCAACTACTTGATTCATTCCTTCTCCAACAATCATTAAAATTGCTAGATCGTGATCGACGCTAAGTTCATCTACTTCACACCGTTTTCTGATTTCATTTAAAACTTGACTTTCTTTACCTTTAATTTGATTCGTACGCATAATAATACTGATATTATCAATACCAGATGGCATGTGATCGAATGAGATATTAAACTCCTCTAATACGGCTAGAATCTTTCGTGTAAATCCTACCTGTCTATTCATCAAATATTTCTTAATATTGATAACTGTAAAGCCTTTGTCGCAACTTATACCACTAATTACATTGTCCGAATTTACTTCTCTATCATGTCGAATATAAGTACCTTTATCATTTGGGCGATTCGTATTTTTTATTACAACAGGTATCCGATCCTTATATAAAGGTTGTAGCGCTTCATCATGAAAAACTCCAAACCCTGCATATGAAAGTTCTCGCATTTCTCTATAAGTAATCTCTTCAATTAACTCCGGCTTATCTATAATTGTTGGATTTGCTTTGAAAATACCTGACACATCAGTGAAGTTTTCATAAAGAGATGCTCTTACACCTCTAGCAATTATAGCACCGGTAATATCTGAACCGCCTCGGGGGAAGGTTACAATATAATTTTGTTTAGAAATTCCAAAGAAACCAGGGATAATAAGCTTTTCTTTATAATTACGTAATTTATAAATCTTTTCATATGAAGAATCTATAATTTGAGCTTGTTGTGGCAAATCCGTCACAGTGAGTCCGGCTCCTTTAGGAGAAACATACCGTGTAGGGATACCTTGACTATTATTGTAGCTTGCAATCAATTGCGCATTGAAATCTTCTCCACATGATAATAAAGCGTCGTATAAACGTGAAGGTTTATCATAAAGTTGGTTAATGTAAAGTTCTAACGTTTCATCAATGGTAGTTAATATTTCATCATCCATATCTAACTCTTTTACAATGTCAGCATAACGCTGAATAATTTCTTTTTTCTTATTTTGATAATCTAAACCATTGAGTACTTTTTCATATAAACGGATGAGTAAATCAGTTGTTTTGGTATCATCATTACTCCTTTTACCTGGGGCAGAAACAATAATTATTTTGCGCTCAGGGTCTCCATTTACAATATCTAATACTTTTTTAATTTGTTTAGCATTGGAGACAGAACTACCTCCGAATTTAGCAACTTTCATGAGTTATCAACCTTTCTAAAAAATCAGAAAATTCTATTCAGTTTTCTGATTAAGCATGGTACTATAGATTTATATTTTCAATATTAAGAACTTTACAAAAATTAAGAATAATTTTATACTAAACCATTATTTAGTATTTTTCAACTGTACAATTGTTTTTCTCAAAAGCACAATAGGAGGTATGATACATGAAAGAATTGAATATTGCATTACTTGGTCTAGGGACTGTTGGATCAGGTGTTGTCAAAATTATTGAGGAGAATAGGCAACAAATTAAAGATACCATCAATAAAGATATTGTTATTAAGCATATTTTAGTACGTGATAAATCAAAAAAGCGTCCATTAAATATTAGCCAATATCATTTAACTGAAGATATTGATGAGATATTAGGGGATGAATCAATTGATATTGTTGTTGAGGTAATGGGAGGTATAGAACCTACAGTCGATTGGTTAAGAACTGCACTTAAAAATAAAAAACATGTGATAACTGCTAACAAAGATTTATTAGCAGTTCATTTAAAATTATTGGAAGATTTAGCAGAGAGTAATGGCGTAGCCTTAAAATTTGAAGCAAGTGTTGCGGGCGGTATTCCAATTGTTAATGCGATTAATAATGGTTTAAACGCTAATAATATTTCAAAATTTATGGGTATCTTGAACGGAACTTCTAATTTTATTCTTACAAAAATGACCCGAGAACAGACAAGTTTCGAGGATGCTCTAGATGAAGCTCAAAGATTAGGATTTGCCGAAGCGGATCCTACAGATGATGTTGAAGGTGTCGATGCTGCGCGTAAAGTTGTCATTACATCTTATCTATCATTTAACCAAGTAATTAAACTTAATGATGTGAAGTTAACTGGTATTAGTGGAACAACATTATCAGATATAAATGCTGCTGATCAATTAGGCTTTAAAATAAAACTAATTGGTAAAGGTACTTATGAAAATGGTCATGTTCACGCTTCAGTTGAGCCAACGCTCATTCATAAGTCACATCAACTTGCAGCTGTTGAGAATGAATATAACGCTATTTATGTTATAGGTGATGCTGTAGGAGACACAATGTTTTATGGTAAAGGCGCTGGTAGCTTAGCCACGGGAAGCGCTGTTGTAAGTGATTTACTCAATGTAGCTTTATTCTTTGAATCGAACCTTCACACGTTGCCACCTCATTTTGAATTAAAAACTGATGAAACGAGAGAGATGATGGATGGGGAAGAACCTGTTGTAATCCAAGAAAAGTTAAATTACTACATTGTTTTACAAAATAATCATTTAACAGTTGATAAGATTGAAAATGATATCAAAGCACTGTTGCCATTCCATAAGTCACTTCAAATTGCTGAAAGAGATGAGAATACAGTAGCAGTGATAATTATAGGATTGGATCAATCTCCAGAGGATGTTCTTAATAAATCAGGATACGAAGTCGAAAAGATTTATCCTGTAGAAGGAGTTTAATAAATATGAAAAGATGGCAAGGATTAGTACAAGAATTTAAAGAGTATTTACCAGTTAGTGAAGAAACACCACAAATTACTCTAAACGAGGGTAGTACACCACTTATTTATTGTGAAAAGTTATCTGAAAAACTTGATATAGAATTGTATGTGAAATATGAAGGTGCCAACCCTACAGGATCATTTAAAGATCGTGGCATGGTTATGGCGGTCACTAAAGCTAAGGAACAGGGTAAAAAGATAGTGATATGTGCATCTACAGGAAATACATCAGCTTCAGCAGCGGCTTATGCAGCGCGAGCAGGTTTAAAAGCAATAGTAGTTATACCTGAAGGCAAGATTGCACTCGGAAAATTATCACAAGCTGTAATGTATGGTGCAGAAATTGTCTCAATTGAAGGCAACTTTGATGAAGCACTAGAGATTGTTAAAGAAATTGCTAAAGAGAACAGCGATATTGAATTAGTGAACTCAGTGAATCCTTTTAGAATTGAAGGACAGAAAACTGGGGCATTCGAAATCGTTGAACAATTAGAACAAGCTCCAGACGTATTGGCAATTCCTGTTGGTAATGCCGGAAATATTACTGCTTATTGGAAAGGTTTTAAAGAATATAATGAGAAAAAAGGTAGTCAATTACCTCAATTGTTTGGTTTCCAAGCAGCAGGTGCAGCGCCAATTGTTCAAAATAAAGTTATCAAAAATCCAGAAACAGTTGCTACAGCCATCCGTATCGGTAACCCAGCAAGTTGGCAGAAAGCAGTTAAAGCATTAGAGGAATCTAACGGATTAATAGATAGCGTAACAGATGATGAAATACTTGAAGCTTATCAATTAATGACTACAAATGAAGGTGTGTTTAGTGAACCAGCAAGTAACGCATCAATCGCAGGTTTAATTAAACTTCATAGAGCAGGTAAACTTCCAAAAGGTAAAAAAGTAGTGGCAGTTTTAACTGGTAATGGCTTAAAAGATCCAGATACAGCAATCTCCTTATTGGACAACCCAATTCAACCTTTACCTAATGAAAAGGACAGTATCATAAAATACATTAAAGGGGCAATTTGATATGGAAGAAGTTCTAAAACTTAAGATTCCAGCTTCAACTGCTAATTTAGGCGTAGGTTTTGATTCTATAGGAATGGCATTAGATAAATATTTATACATGTCTATTAAAGAAATTAAAGGACATGCTTGGGAATTCTTGTATTATAGTCCTGAATTAGAAACGTTACCCAAAGATGAAAGTAATTATATATATAAAGTTGCACAAGAAGTTGCAGAAAAATATAAAGTAACATTACCTTGTTTACAAATTGAAATGAGAAGTGATATCCCACTAGCTAGAGGATTAGGTTCCTCTGCTTCAGCGCTAGTGGGCGCTTTATATATTGCAAACTATTTTGGTAATATTCAATTATCACAATATGAGTTATTGCAATTAGCTACTGAAATTGAAGGTCACCCTGATAATGTTGCTCCAACTATATATGGGGGATTAATTTCTGGCTATTATAACCCAGAGACAAAAGTTACAGATGTCGCACGTATAGATGTTCCTAAGGTTGATATTATTCTAACGATTCCACCGTATGAATTACGTACAGAGGACTCTAGAAATGTTTTGCCTGAAACCTTTTCACATAAAAAAGCAGTACAAAATAGTGCGATTAGTAATACTATGATATGTGCCTTAATTCAACATAAATACGGCTTAGCTGGTAAAATGATGGAACAAGATGGGTTTCATGAACCGTTTAGACAACATCTTATTCCAGAGTTTGAGGAAGTACGCCAATTATCGCGAGAACACCAAGCATACGCAACTGTCATCAGTGGTGCAGGTCCTACAATTTTAACTTTGTGTCCTAGAGAACGTAGTGGCGAATTAGTAAGAGCATTAAGAGATCGAATCACTCATTGTACCTCTGAGCTTGCTACAATTAATGAGAATGGCGTTATAGAAGAAGTTGTGTACCTAAAGTCCTAAACTATTGTAAAATATAGATAAGAATGATTTTTGATTAAGTCACGGAAGGAGTTCTTTTACTATATGAGTAAATTTAAAATGATAGTTTTGGATATGGATGATACTTTAATGAACAGTGACAATGAAGTGTCAACCGAAACTAAATCCTATTTGATAGATATTCAAGATAAAGGATATAGCGTAGTTTTAGCATCTGGTAGACCTACGGAAGGGATGATACCCGTAGCTAGAGAATTACAGTTAAATCACAACGAGAGTTTTATAATTAGCTACAACGGTGGCAAAACAATTAAAATGTCTAATGAAGAAGTTGAAGTAAGTAAACCAGTTTCTAAAGACAATTTTGATTTAATTGTAGATTATTGTAGAGAAAGAGGATTTCTAGTTTTAACGTATGATAACGGTTATATCATTCATGATAGTGATCACGAATATATGAATATTGAATCTGAATTGACTGGTTTACCAATGAAAAGAGTCGAAGATATTAAATCATATATTAATCATGATGTACCTAAAGTTATGGGTGTAGATTATGTAGGTAATATTACTGAAGCACGTGTAGATCTTAATGGTTTCTTCAATGAGGACATAGATGTAACGACTAGTAAACCATTTTTCTTAGAATTTATGGCTAAAGATGTCTCTAAAGGAAATGCAATCAAAGCATTATGTAAGAAAGAAAATATTAATTTAGAAGAAGTAGTAGTGTTTGGAGATAGTTTAAACGATCAATCTATGTTTGACGTAGCTGGTTATTCAGTTGCGATGGGTAATGCTAGTGAAGAACTTAAAGAAAGCGCTGATGTAGTTACCTTAGATAACAATTCAGAGGGGATTCCTCATATGTTGAAGAAATTAATCTAACTTAAAATAAAATTACTAAAAATACAGGTTTTAACATATTTAAATGGACTGGGAAGAAGAGTTATTCATACCAGTCCATTTTTTCGTTATTCCATTTTGACAATAGCTTGAGTGTTTATTTTTATTTAGCAGTATGTGTCCAATCATGTTTCCCTTTATATCTTTTTATGTGTGCATAGACTTGGTCAGCAGCATAATCAAGATTAGTATATACTGTAATAGTAAAAGCTGATTGATTGTCTTCGAAGGGTTCTTCTAAAAATACATCTTTGAGATGTGTAAATAAATCATTCATTTGATCATGTTTTAAACTAGGGTATTCCCTTAGCGTGTGCTTTAATAAGTTGCCATTTTTTTCTTCAAGGGCTTGAACCACAATGACAAAACGTTCATCTTGTTTTATAACATCATCGAATAAGTTAGTTTGTCCAACCATGTTATCCACCTCTAAACCTTTTTATTACTTATATTATACATGATTACTTTTCAACATAAAATATTCAAAGCTGCCGTGAAAGAAGTTTATTTTCTAAAAAAGAATAAAGTCAATTAATGAAAGTAATAAAATAAAAAGACGACAATTCTTATTAGGAATCATCGTCTTTGTTATTAATTTTTATAATTATGTGGAGTTAAATCCATTTCTTCTAATTTAACAAAATGAGTGCGTTTAATTAATTTATGGACGAAATAAATAATTGAAAGGATAATGATAGGTGCAAAGTTTCTTAAAACGCTTAATAAATCTCCAGTAATAATACTACTGTAAGAATTACCTAATAATAAAAACAATAATGTAATAATTACAATTATTGGACCTACTGGATAAAATGGTGCTTTATAAGGGAGTAAATCATTAGGATTTTTACCTTGTCTTTTAATTGCCCTACGCAATCTAATCTGAGACCATATACTAGATCCCCATACTACAATAACCATTGAACCAATGATGTTTAATAGATTAAACACAGCATTGGCATTGAAATTTGCATATATTATAACAAGTATGATAAGGATGTAGGTTGTAACTAAAGCACGCATAGGTAATTTAGTTTGTTTGTTTAATTTGCCGAAAAATTTAGGAGCCTGACCATCGGCACTTAGAGAAAATAGCATTCTACTCGTTGTATATATACCTGAATTTGCTGCTGATAATAATGAAGTCAAAATAACTGCATTAATAACTGATGCAGCAAATGCGATTCCAATTCTATCGAATACAATAGTAAATGGACTTTGTGAGACCGATTTATGCTCATTTAATAATAATGGATCAGTATAAGGTATAATTGCAGCTATAACTGCGATAGATAACACATAGAATAATAAAATTCTCCAGAATACTTGTTTTATAGCTTTTGGCATTGATTTTTGAGGATTATTTGATTCACCTGCTGTAACAGCGACGACTTCAGTACCGCCTACAGAGAAACCGGCTACAAGTAATACGCTTAATAATCCTGATATACCCCCAACAAATGGTGCTTGACCTTTAGTATAATTATCAAAGCCGTAAGAATGACCACCTAATATACCAAATATCATTAATATGCCAAAAATAATGAAAACAATGATTGTTATTACCTTGATGAGTGATAACCAAAATTCAGTTTCTCCAAAAGCTTTTACTGAAAATATATTAATCAAGAAAATAAAAGTTAAAAATATTAAACTCCATGCTAGGGGACTAAGTACTTTAAATACATCCCAAAATTGGAGGACATTCGATGCCACAATAATGTCTACACTTGTTACAAGTGACCACATTCCCCAATATAACCATCCCATCGTGAAACCTAGAGATGGATCTACAAAGCGAGTTGAATAAGAACTGAATGATCCTGATACTGGGTAAAAAGTTGCTAGTTCTCCAATAGATGACATTAAAAAGTAAAGCATAATTCCTATTAGAATATAAGCTAATATAGCGCCACCGGGACCTGCTTGCGAAATCACACTAGCAGTTGCAACGAATAAACCTGTTCCGATAGCGCCACCAATTGCAATCATGGATATGTGTCTCGATTTGAGTCCACGTTTCATATTGTTATCTTCCATAAGGTGTCTCCCATCTATTTAAATATATCCACCATTTTAATCTTTTTAGGTATAGTATTCAATAACTTTTTAGCACTTTAAAGCGAAAATATTTAAAAATTTTCTGAAATTTAATTTTCATTAGGAATTGGGTTTAATTACTACTTAAAACGGGTTTATTTAAAATATATATTAGATTATAATTATTACAAATTAGAATTTGTGAGGGGGAGCTAGCCATGTCTAAACAAGATGGTAGATTAACTGGTCTATTTGGTGCACCAGTATCAGATAGAGAAAATAGTATGACAGCAGGGCCACGAGGTCCATTATTAATGCAAGATGTTTATTATTTAGAACAAATGTCACATTTTGACAGAGAAGTAATTCCAGAGCGACGTATGCACGCTAAAGGTTCTGGCGCATTTGGTACTTTTACTGTCACAAATGACATTACTCAATACACAAATGCTAAAATTTTCTCTGAAGTTGGTAAACAAACAGAAATGTTTGCACGTTTCTCAACAGTTTCAGGTGAACGTGGTGCGGCTGACTTAGAAAGAGATATACGTGGATTTGCGTTGAAATTTTATACTGAAGACGGTAACTGGGATTTAGTTGGGAATAATACACCAGTGTTCTTCTTCAGAGATCCTAAATTATTTATTAGTTTAAATCGCGCTGTTAAAAGAGATCCACGTACTAACATGAGAAGTCCTCAAAACAACTGGGATTTTTGGACTGGCATTCCAGAATCTTTACATCAAGTAACAATTTTAATGTCAGATCGTGGTATGCCTAAAGGTTTCCGTAATATGCACGGTTTCGGCTCACATACTTATTCAATGTATAATGACGCAGGAGAACGTGTATGGGTGAAATATCATTTTAAAACGCAACAAGGTATTGAAAATTATACTGATGAAGAAGCTGCTGAAATCGTAGGTGGAGATAGAGATTCATCTCAAAGGGATTTATACAATGCCATCGAACGAGGGGATTATCCTAAATGGAAAATGTATATCCAAGTGATGACAGAAGAACAAGCAAAAAATCATCCACATAATCCATTTGATTTAACTAAAGTATGGTATAAAGATGATTATCCATTAATTGAAGTAGGCGAATTTGAATTAAATCGCAATCCTGAAAACTATTTCTTAGATGTAGAACAGGCTGCATTTGCACCAACTAATATAGTACCAGGGTTAGATTTTTCTCCGGATAAAGTGCTACAAGGGAGATTATTCTCTTATGGAGATGCTCAGAGATATCGTTTAGGTGTCAATCATTGGCAAATCCCTGTCAATCAACCTAAAGGTGTTGGCGTTGAAAACTTGTGTCCATTTAGTCGCGATGGGCAAATGCGTTTCTTAGATAACAACCAAGGTGGCGGTCCACACTATTATCCAAATAACCAAGGTGTATATGATTCACAACCTGAGTTTAAAAAACCATCATTCCCTGTAGATGGTGATGGATATGAATATAACTTCCGTCAAGATGATGATAATTACTTCGAGCAACCTGGTAAGTTATTCAGACTACAATCAGATGATGCTAAAGAACGTATCTTTACTAACACAGCTAATGCAATGGACGGGGTGACTGAAGACGTCAAAGTACGCCACATTCGTCATTGTTATAAAGCTGATCCTGATTATGGTAAAGGAGTAGCAAAAGCTTTAGGTATCGATATTAATCAAATTGATTTAGAAACTGAAGAAGATGAAACATACGAAAACTTTAAATAATATAATTGTAAAAGATAAGATTGCATGTTGACATCAATTATGATAAAATTTTAAATCGTAAGAATTCCTAACAACATTAGAAAGGGTGTTTAACGTGCGCGTAAATATTACTTTAGCTTGCACAGAATGTGGCGATCGTAACTATATTACAACTAAAAATAAACGTAACAATCCAGAACGTATTGAAATGAAAAAATATTGTCCTAGATTAAACAAATATACGTTACATCGTGAAACTAAATAATTTCTTATCTTTCAAATACGACAATTTGAAATTTATAGTCTCTCCTATAATGAAATAGGAGAGGCTTTTTTTATTGAAAAAATATAAATCAGGTTTAGTAGCTTTAAAATTTTTCCTTGTATAAATTAAAATTTATGTTATTCTATAAAACGTAATAATTACGATTTATGGAAAGAGGTTAAATTAAATGGCGAAAAAATCTAAAGTAGTTAAAGAACAAAAAAGAGAAGAACTTGTAAATAAATATTATGAATTACGTAAAGAACTAAAAGCAAAAGGTGATTATGAAGCGCTTAGAAAACTCCCTAGAGATTCTTCACCTACGAGATTAACTAGAAGATGTAAAGTAACAGGACGTCCAAGAGGCGTTTTACGTAAATTTGAAATGTCTCGAATTGCTTTCAGAGAACATGCACATAAAGGTCAAATTCCTGGTGTGAAAAAATCAAGTTGGTAAAAATGAATTTATGTCTTTTGTCCATTTACATTAGTAAAAAAACAATGTACAGTTAATAAGGATAAAGAATAACTGAATAATATGTGTAAATTTAATATAATTATTCGGTTTTAAAGCGTTATCCGATTAAAATTTTTAATTGTAAGGGGCAAATTACAAAAATGAAGATTTTTGACTATGAAGATATACAATTAATACCTAATAAATGCATTGTTAACAGCCGTTCTGAATGTGTTACTTCAATTAAATTTGGACCACGCACATTCAAATTACCAGTAGTTCCGGCTAACATGCAGACAGTAATGAATGAAGAGCTTGCACAATGGTTCGCACAAAATGATTATTTTTATATTATGCATCGCTTTGATGAAGAAGCTAGAATTCCATTTATTAAAAAGATGCAAGATGAGGGGCTATTCGCTTCTATTTCTGTTGGAGTAAAAGAAAATGAATTTAAATTCATTGAAGAACTTGCTTCAAAATCTTTAGTTCCAGAATATATCACAATTGATATTGCGCATGGCCATTCAGACTCAGTCATCAATATGATTAAACATATTAAAAACCACATACCTAAAAGTTTCGTTATTGCAGGTAATGTTGGAACACCTGAAGGCGTTAGAGAACTTGAAAATGCTGGTGCTGATGCAACAAAAGTTGGTATTGGTCCAGGTCGTGTATGTATAACTAAAATTAAAACAGGCTTTGGTACTGGAGGTTGGCAATTAGCTGCACTTAACATTTGTAGTAAAGCAGCTCGAAAACCTATTATTGCTGATGGTGGTTTAAGAACTCATGGTGATATAGCTAAATCAATTCGTTTTGGTGCATCAATGGTAATGATTGGTTCGTTATTCGCTGCACATGAAGAGTCACCAGGAGAAACTGTTGAACTTGAAGGTAAAAAATATAAAGAATATTTTGGAAGTGCCTCAGAATTTCAAAAAGGTGAACATAAAAATGTTGAGGGTAAAAAAATGTTTGTTGAACATAAAGGTTCACTGAAAGATACTTTAATTGAAATGCAACAAGATTTACAAAGTTCAATATCTTATGCCGGTGGAAAAGATCTAAAATCACTAAGAACTGTAGACTATGTTATCGTGAGAAACTCAATTTTCAATGGTGATAGAGACTAAGTTTAAATAGTAGGTGTAAAAAATTAAAAGATTTCTATTATTCTTTGTAGTTTTATTATGTATCATTATTTTCACACCCATTAAAGAAGCTAAGCCATTAGTAGATTTTCAAAAAGAAGTTCGACAACAAGTTGATACATGGATTAACCACGATTCAAATGTAAACGATAAATCATTATCTGTTCCTAAAAAACAAGAATTTGCACTTAGTAATATCCAAATGAATATGTCTAAGCAAGCCGTTGAAAGTAAATTAGGTCATCCAAAACGTATGACTTCTAATGAATATGGAACTAAGTGGTACACATATTATAATAAAGATTATGATAACTTTATTATGATTAGTTATATTAAAAACCACGTTAATGCCATGTACTCAAATCAAAATATCATATCTTCAAAATCTAAAATTAAGTACGCTACTCCTAAACATACTGTGAGAGAACGGTTAGGTACTCCTATAGAATATATTAGTAAAGGGCGATATCGTTTTGAGGTAAAAAATAATGAATATGATGTTTTCCATAAAGATCACATTTATACAACAGTTTTTTACGACAAACATGAAAAAAATGGAGTGACTGCATTACTACAAGTAAGTGAAAATATGGAAAATCGCTTGCGTCAACAATATGGTGTACCATCTAGAGAATTAGAAAAAAGCTTTGAATTACAAAATTATGATTTAGTTAACTCGGAAAGAAAGCAACATGGCTTAAATACACTAAATTATTCAAGTAAAATTTCTAATACTGCTAGAAAGCATAGTAAAAATATGTCTGAAAATAACTTTTTCGATCATACAGATAATAAAGGGGATTCTCCTTTTGATAGATTGAAAAAAGATCGTATTGATTTCAATGCGGCAGGAGAAAATCTTGCTTATGGTCAAATCAATAGTATTTATGCTCATGAAGGATTAATGAATTCACTAGGTCATAGGAAGAACATACTAAATACGCATTATCGAAATTTAGGCGTAGGTGTAGATTTTAATAAAGAGAAGCAACCATTTTGGACTGAGAATTATACAGAATAAGAGTTTATCTTAAGTAGATAAGGGTAAAATAAATTCGTAAGGATGTAGATAAGCATGAAAACGAATAAAGATAAACAACCCGATATACTTGATAAAATAAAAGATGTATTAAACAAAGATTCTAAACAGAAGACAAGGTAGTTCGATAAGAACTACCTTGTCTTTTAGTATTTATATGAGATTTTTATAGAGGTCTTGATATAGGGGGGCTTAAATAGAGAGAAATTGATAGTTACATTTCTCTGTATAACCCTATGACTTTACCAACTACTATAACATTATCTAAATAAATAGGATCCATAGTACTATTTTCAGGTTGTAATCGGTAACGGTTTTTCTCTTTATAGAAGCGTTTAACAGTAGCTTCTTCGTCTTCAGTCATTGCTACTATAATGTCGCCGTTTTCAGCTATCGTTTGGCTTCTTACAATCACTTTGTCACCGTCTAGAATACCAGCTTCAATCATACTTTCTCCTACTACATTTAATATGAAAATGTCACTATTATGTGTTGAAGTTAAATGTTCAGGTAGTGGGAAATACTCTTCAATGTTCTCAACAGCTGTAATAGGAACACCGGCAGTAACTTTACCTATTACTGGTACGTGAATCGTTTCTTCAACATTAACTTCCTCTAGTTGTTCACTAACAATTTCAATAGCTCTAGGTTTAGTAGGGTCTCTTCGAATATAACCTTTTTCTTCTAATCTTGATAAATGTCCATGTACGGTTGAACTAGATGCTAAGCCCACTGCTTCGCCAATTTCTCTAACACTAGGTGGATAACCCTTAGTTTGTACAATGTGTTTAATGTAATCATAAATCTCACTTTGACGTTTAGTTAATTCTCTCATATATAGGCACTCCCTAATTTTATTTAAGTACATTATAGCATTAATTATCTTCGAAAACAAACGTTTGTTCGTTTTAGTGTTGACACAGAACATTCGTTCTGATAAATTAAATATACAAACAAACGTTCTAGGAGTGAGATTAATGTTAATTAAGACAAAACAAAAGTTTTTAATATATATAGCTGTAGTACTCATCTCTTGCATGGTTTTCCTAACATTCTTTTTAAGTGTAAATCAAAGTGCGCATTCAGAACAAACGTACGAAATGACAGATCATGAAATTCGTCAACAGGATAATAATAAATCAAACTATAAAGTTGAAGACACACAAAATAGCGAACAAAATGACACTTCAGTGTTCGCTTTAGTTAATTAGTAATTTATTAAAAATATGATGAGTAAGTATTGTTAATGAGCGTAACTATTTGGTTACGTTCATTTTTTTGATATATTCTACACAAGAATTTAAAGTAGGAAATCATATATATTTTAAGAGTCTTACACATTTTGTTTAAAATTTAACAAGGAGCGTGACGATAATGTCTAAGGAAGATTTAAATATAGATAGAATCAATGAGCTAGCTAAAAAGAAAAAAGAAAAAGGTTTAACAGAAGAGGAAGCTAAGGAACAATCTAAATTAAGAAAGCAATATTTAGATTCATTTAGAAAAGGGTTCAAGCAACAGCTTGAAAATACTAAAGTAATAGATCCTGAAGGAAATGATGTTACACCTGAAAAGCTTAAAAAAATTCAATCTGAGAAAAACAATAAATAATGTAAGAAGGTTGTTCAAGGTAGTTCTTGAACAATTTGTATGAGCTGATTTATCAGATTTTTCTTTATCATTTTAATTTAAAATAAGTTATAATTATATTTAGATATTATTTAAGAAGGGAAGACACAACGATGTTTAACGAAAAAGACCAATTGGCTATCGATACAATACGTGCACTAAGTATTGATGCTATCGAAAAAGCAAATTCGGGACACCCTGGTTTACCAATGGGAGCTGCCCCTATGGCGTATACATTATGGACACGTCATCTTAATTTTAACCCCCAATCTAAAGATTATTTTAATAGAGATAGATTCATTCTTTCAGCAGGACATGGCTCTGCTTTACTATATAGTTTATTACATGTATCAGGTAGTTTAGAATTAGAAGAACTAAAACAATTTAGACAGTGGGGTTCTAAAACTCCAGGTCATCCAGAGTTTAGACATACAGATGGAGTAGAAGTAACAACTGGGCCACTAGGTCAAGGATTCGCAATGTCAGTGGGAATGGCACTTGCTGAAGATCACTTAGCTGGTAAATTTAATAAAGATAATTTTAATATGGTTGATCATTACACATACGTTTTAGCTTCAGATGGAGATTTAATGGAAGGTATTTCACATGAAGCTGCTTCATTTGCGGGCCATAATCAATTAGATAAGTTAATCGTTTTATACGACTCTAATGATATTTCACTTGACGGTGATTTAAATAAATCATTCTCAGAAAATACACAATCTAGATTTGAAGCATATGGTTGGAATTATATTTTAGTTAAAGATGGCAATGATTTAGAAGAAATTGATAATGCTATTAATAAAGCTAAATCACAACAAGGCCCAACTATTATTGAAGTTAAAACTGTTATCGGTTTTGGTTCTCCAAATAAAGCTGGTTCAAATGGAGTACATGGCGCTCCGCTAGGTGAAGATGAAAGAAAACTTACTTTTAAAGCTTATGGACTTGATCCTGAACAACGATTCAATGTACCTGAAGAGGTTTATGAAATCTTCCAAACTTCTATGTTAAAACGTGCTAACGAAAATGAAGATGCATGGAAAGCTAAATTAGAAGATTATAGCAAAGAATATCCTGAATTAGCAGAAGAATTTAAGTTAGCAATTAGTGGTAAATTACCTCAAAACTATGAAAAAGAGTTACCTAAATATGATTTAGATCATAAAGGAGCATCTAGAGCAGATTCTGGAGAAATTATTCAAAAACTTAGTCAAACAGTACCATCATTCTTTGGGGGTTCTGCTGATTTAGCAGGGTCTAATAAATCTAATGTCAAAGAAGCTAAAGATTATGATAAAGAAACACCAGAAGGTAAAAATGTATGGTTTGGTGTACGTGAATTTGCGATGGGTGCAGCAGTGAACGGAATGGCTGCTCATGGTGGATTACATCCTTATGCAGCGACATTCTTCGTATTTAGTGATTACTTAAAACCTGCATTACGTTTATCAGCTATCATGGGTCTTAACTCAACATTTATCTTTACACATGATTCAATAGCTGTAGGTGAAGATGGTCCAACACACGAACCAATAGAACAATTAGCGGGCTTACGTGCTATTCCGAATATGAATGTTATTCGACCTGCAGATGGTAATGAAACACGTGTAGCATGGGAAGTAGCATTAGAATCAGAACAAACACCAACTTCTCTAGTTTTAACACGTCAAAACTTACCAACATTAGATATTGCTGAAGAAACTGTAGAAGCGGGAGTTCGTAAAGGAGCTTACGTAGTATTTGAATCAGAGAAAGATCCTGAATACTTATTATTAGCATCTGGTTCAGAAGTTAGTTTAGCAGTAGAAGCTGCCAAAGATTTAGACAAACAAGGTAAAGGTGTTAGAGTTGTATCAATGCCAAACTGGTTTGCATTTGATAAACAATCAGATGATTATAAAGAATCAGTATTACCATCCTCAATTACTAAGTGTGTAGCAATTGAAATGGCATCTCCATTAGGTTGGCATAAATATGTTGGAACAGAAGGCAAAGTCATTGGTATTGATGGCTTTGGCGCAAGCGCACCTGGTGATTTAGTAGTTGAAAAATATGGATTTACTAAAGAAAATATATTAAATCAAATTCGCACATTCTAATATCTTAAATTATTAATAATTAGAGAAGGGTTACTAGCTCAAGTTTATTAGCTAGTAGCCTTTTATTTTATATAAGTTTAATAGTCAATTTGTTAAGAAAAACAAATATTTGTTATCATTGCTAATGGTAGGTATTAGTTATCACTTTAAAGTCCCTCTTGAAATAACAAAGTGAATTTAGTAAAATTCAGTAGGATAAAGAAAGTGGGTGAAACAATGGCAACTTGGTTAGCAATAATTTTAATCATTTTAGCACTTATCGTAGGATTAATCGGTGGTTTCTTTTTAGCAAGAAAATATATGATGGATTACCTCAAAAAAAACCCACCTATCAATGAAGAAATGCTACGTATGATGATGATGCAAATGGGTCAAAAACCATCTCAAAAGAAAATCAATCAAATGATGACAATGATGAACAAAAATATGGACCAAAACATGAAAGGCAAATAAAGCCTATAATGACGGGAGTTACAGTGATTTTAGATTTTCACTGTAACTCCCGTTTTTGTTTACTGGTAACACTATGGTAACAAAATATTTAGTTTTTAATTGCTTTCTTTGTATCGCTCATAAAGTATTCCAGCTATTTCATTTTCAGTGTTCGGGTATAAGTGGCCGTATGTGTTCACGGTTGTTTGTATATCGCAGTGACCTAAATGACGAGACACAACGTATAGTGAGACACCCGCATTAATCAATAAAGACGCATGTGAGTGTCTATGGACCACACGTATTTTAGGCAATCCGGCGCGCTGTGTGCCTCTCTTGAGCAACATATTAACTGTTGTATTAGGACACTTAGGCGAGATATTAAACACTTAAGAACTAATATCTTATTAAAGTTTAAATATGTTAATTTATAATTGAAACATAATTATTTTCTATAAGGAGAGATTAAATTGAAAAAGTTATTAGTTTCAACGTTAACCGGCTCAATTGCAATTGCGACTTTAGGTAATACTTATGTTTCAGCGCAAGAGGTGGAGAAAGCGAACAATCAACAAGTAGCTAGTACCAGTGAAAAAGCGAATACTACTCAAACTAAATCAATCAATAACTACAGTAAAAAAGAAATCGACAAACAGATGACTGAAAGAGGATGGCATAAACACAAAAACGCTGATGGTACTACAACATATACTCAATACGAGGGCGATACAATAGCAAATATGCAAAAACATGCTACACCTCAACAAAAAGAAAAAATGAACAAAGAACTTAGACATAACCCTATGCCATTCAAACAGGGCGTAAATTCTTTCAAAATGAGTAAAGATGGGAAACATTTCACTATTAAATTAAGTAAAACAACAGCGAAAGCTATAGCTACAACTGGCACTGCGGCAGCAGGTGGCTTATTCGCTTTACTTGGGCCATTCTGGGGATACGGAGCATCTATAGCAACTTCATTAGCAAACGTATACGGTTCAGGCTCAATTAAAAACGGTGTAGTAGGTCATGGAGTTGTTAAAACAAGTCCTAAAGGCGACGCTACACCTTATATCACTAGTTGGGGAAATCAATAATTTTTAATAACGTTCTGAAATAACAGGGGTGTATAGTATGCATTTGTCACCAGAATCTATCATTATTGGTATCGCTACTTTTATTGCGGTTATTGTAGCGTCATATATTGGCAGGAAAATCAAAGATAATGTAATTTTAAGTATGGTAGTAACAGTAATTCTTACTTTGATATTGCTTTTTGTCATATATAAAGTAGGAATATGGATATATTATAAATGACACTTTTTAAATTATATTAAATCACTTATAATTCTTATGAAATGCGATAGCCATGCATACTAAGTGTGGTTATCGTGTTTTATTTTACTTTTATATAACGGTATATGTGACTATAATTGTAATTAGTAACACATTTTTTTATAATATACTCATATCGCAATAGCGCTAAATAAAAATAGCGTTATTATGTATAACATTATTTAGTTTGCTTTATTAGATTGTATTACACTCATATATATTTTATATGTTTACAGGCTAGTCCACGATAAAGGTGGGCTAGTCTTTTTTGTTGTGTCCTCTTCGCAAGACGTTAAAAGGCGATGACGTAAGTCCGGCGTTAACGGATAATCCTATCGGTGTCGAACACCGTTATCAAAACGTAAGGAACGAATTTTATGGCATTTAGTAGAGAAGAACTCAAAAACATCGGTATAGATGACGAAAAAATCAACGACGTGATGACGTTATACGGTAAGAACATTCAAAGTCTTAAAGATAGCGTTGATGAAGAAAAACGAAAAGCCGAAGAAAATAAGAAAGAAGTTGAACCTTATCGTAAACGTATCAACGAACAAAACGATGAGTTAGATAACTTGAAAGAAAAGATCAATAAAGGCGAAAACTTAGAGGAGCAAATAAATGCACTCAAGCAAGCCAATAAAGAAAAAGACCAACAACACATCGATGAGATGAACGAGGTTAAATTGCAATATGAAATTGACAAAGAACTAAACAGTGCAGGCGCTAAAAATACAACAGCAGTCATGGCGTTAGTCAATCGCGACAACATTTCGTTTGATAGTGAAAAAGGTTCACGCGGCTTAAAAGAGCAATTGGACGACCTTAAAGAAATGAAAGTTATCTATTCGTATAAGATTACGATGATAAAGGCGGCTCAAAAAATGCCGATAGTCAAAGCAATTCAAACAGTAATATGAACTATAGCGTAGGTAAAGGCAAAGGTAACAGCGGCTCAGAGGCTGAAGCTAACGCATTAGGCGAGAAGTATTACGATGAATTATTTGGAGCGAACAAAAAATAAGGAGGTTAAAACCTATGAATTTAAAACCGAAAGTAATTAATGGTTTTGGTTTCAATCCAGAGAGTTTATACGTGACGCTAAATACTTAGAATACACTGTAGGTAATCCAGTGTTAGATGCGTCTAAATTCACAGAGCCAACAACAGTTAAAGCAGGTACAGCTATTTCACGTAATGAAGATACTGGTTTATATGAGTTGGTTACTGATAGCACTTCAAACATCGTTGCAGGTGTATTAACAACAAATGAGGTTGTTGTGTACCCTAACGAAAACGAAAAAGTGCCAGCAGTACGTAAAGCGTCAGTAAGACCCGAACGTATCCACGGTGCTACAGACGCATTTTAAGAGGCTACAAAAGGCCGTATTTCTTAAGATATGTTAATCATTTTAACTATAAGGAGGCATATGAATGGTATTAGAAGATAAGGCTTTCCAAAAGGCTACCTTACAAGCATTCATTAACAAAGGCGACGCAGACCGCGACGTTAGTTTATTCCCGTTAGCGCAAGCGTTCCCAACTGAACAAGTTGAAGATATTGAAAATGTTTACAATATCATCGAAACATAATTAAATGTAGCAGCATCTATCGCAGGCTTTAATTCAGGTTCTCCCATCAGAAATAAAGGTCAAGGTAAGCAAGCTATGGCGAAACTTACTAAAATTCAAGACACTTATTTCCTAGTTATAATGGAATTATTACGTTACAACAACACACATTCAAATGATGAACAATAATAAGTCTTAGACGCAGTATTGATTAGCTCAGAAAACTTGAGTGCAGGCGTTAAAAAAACGAAAGAATTACTACGTACGCAAATGGCTTATCATGGTATTAAAGACCAAAATATGAAAGGCAAATAAAGCCTATAATAGCGGGCGTCACAGTGGTTACAATAACCACTTTGACGCTTTTTTATTACTTATAGCGATATGATGATCAATTTTATTTATGAATTAGTAATTTTTAAAGGCAAGTTTTGTAATGATTGATTAAAATATATTGTAAATCGTAACTTAAAAACAAAAGAGTATTAAAAAAGTTAAAATTATTAAGTTACATAGCAATAAGTTTGGTTTACTATTTAATTGGGGGCGATAAATAATGATAAGTCGTAATAAGGAATTACTCAAATTAGGTTTTAATATAGTAAACTTAACTATCTATATCGTTTTAATCTATTTATTAATTAAATTATAGACGGGTTACTTATATATTAGTGATCAAACCTTCAATAACACATGCCTTAGCAAAAAAATAATTTGCTAAGGCATTTTTAAAATTGTATGGGAACTTAAATTAGTTATTGATAAAACTGGTTTTTAAATCTTTAGAATTTTAGAAAGTTTAAAGTAGTCATTGATATAAGGATAGTGATATACTATCATATGATGAATTAAGAGTATTAAGTTTATGTCATAAGAAGGTGTCAAATTGGCTTATTTAATTTTTTCTATTGTCGTTGCTTTTTTAATGGGCGCAGTAGTAATTGTAATAAGAATGAAAGCACAAAAGTTTCCAGTTAATGAAAAAAAAATCATTTTACCTCCATTCTTTATGGCTACTGGGGCTTTAATGTATATTATTCCATATTTCAGATTAACAGGTATGGAAATGTTAGAATCACTAATTTTAGGTGTACTATTCTCAACTGTTTTAATTTTCACATCAAGATTTGAAGTCAAAGGCAGCGAAATTTACATGAAGCGTTCTAAGGCATTTCCAGTAATTTTAATTTCGTTATTAGTTATTAGAACTATTATTAAAATCTTTATTAGCAATGAAATTAACCCAGGTGAAATAGCTGGTATGTTTTTCTTACTAGCGTTTTGTATGATTGTACCTTGGAGATTAGCAATGTTTTATAAATATAAAAAGTTAAAAAAATCACTAGTTAAGTAGTGTATTGGCCACTTGTCATATTATTTGATGAGTGGCATTTTTTACTTGAAAGTTGATATTAAGAATAATAAAATATAAATACGAACAAATGTTCTTCTTAGGAGGATGATTATGAAAATTATACATACTGCTGATTGGCATCTTGGTAGAATCTTGAATGGTAAACAGTTATTAGATGATCAAAAATATGTATTAACTAAATTTATTAATCATATGGAAAAAGAAAAACCTGATGTCATAGTTATAGCAGGTGACTTATATGACACCTCTTATCCGAGTAAAGAAACTATGAGTTTACTTGAAAATACAATTGCAGAGTTGAATATAAGACTTAAAATACCTGTAATTATGATTAGTGGGAATCATGATGGAAAAGAAAGATTGAATTATGGGTCATCATGGTTTGAACATAATCAATTGTTTATAAGAACCAAACTTAAGGATATACATAAACCTATAGAAATAAACGGGGTGCAATTTTTTGCTTTACCTTTTGCGACAATAAGTGAAGTACAACACTTTTTCGAAGATAAAGAAATCAATACTCATCAACAGGCTTTAAATCGCTGCATAGAATATATGTCTCAAAATATAGATGAAAATAAAGTGAGTATTTTAATTGGTCATTTAACTATTAAAGGTGGTAAAACATCTGATTCAGAGCGACCTTTAACTATAGGAACTGTAGAGTCAGTTGAAAGACAGTCATTTGATCAATTTGAGTATGTTATGTTAGGGCATCTACATCATCCTTTTAGTGTAAATGAAAAAAACATTAAATATAGTGGCTCATTACTACAATATTCATTCTCTGAAGTGAATCAAGCAAAAGGTTATCGCATAGTTAATATCGATGAAGTTAATCATGTAGAAGATACATTTAAATCTATTGAACCTTTAAGAGAATTAGAGGTTATAGAAGGGGATTATGATGATGTTATTGAAGAACGAGTTTCTGTGAAAAATAAAGATAATTATTTTCATTTTAAACTCACTAATATGTCACATATTAATGATCCAATGATGAAACTTAAACAAATTTATCCTAATACATTAGCATTAACTAATCATACATTCGAACATATTGAAGAGTTTAATAATGTAGAGATAAAGAAACAAGATGATCAATCTATAATTAAGTCGTTTTATGAATCAATGACTAATGAGGAAATTAGCGAAAATCAATCTAATAAGATAGCTGAAATTTTAAATAATATTATGAGAAAGGAAGTCTAATAAATGAAACCATTAAATTTGAAGTTAAACAATTTTGGACCCTTTCTTAATGAGACAATAAATTTTAGTCAAATTGACAATAATGAACTCTTTCTAATAAGTGGTAAAACGGGGTCTGGTAAGACAATGATTTTTGATGCTATTGTGTATTCATTATTTGGAGAAGCTTCGACTAAAAATAGAAAAGAGGGTGACTTAAGAAGTCATTTTGCTAGTGGTAAAGAACCTATGAGTGTGACATATGAATTTAAACTAAATAATCAAATATTTAAAATTCACAGAGAAGCTCCTTTTATTAAAGAAGGAAATACTACTAAAACCCAAGCAAAACTTGATATTTATGAGTTAATTGATGATGTTTATGAATTAAGAGAAAGTAGAGTCAATGCAGGTAACCAATTTATCACTCAAATTATGGGCGTGAACGCTGAACAATTTAGACAATTATTCATTTTGCCTCAAGGTGAATTTAAAAAATTCCTACAATCAAATAGTAAAGAAAAACAATCTATTTTAAGAACGTTATTTAATAGTGAAAGATTTGAAGAAATACAAAAGTATTTAATAGAAAGCGTTAAAAATGAAAAATTACAAATAGAAAATAGATATAATGAAATAGATTACTTATGGAATGAACTTGCTACGTTTGAAGATGATTATTTACTTAAAATAATAAATATAGAGAGCTCGCAAACCGAGAAAATTTTAGAACGTTTACCAAAATTTATAAATCACGGTAAAAAAGTATTATCTAACTATAAAAAGCGAAAAGATATGTTGGACCACGAAGTTGAAGAAGTCACTAATGAATATACATTTAGTAAAGAGTTGAACCAAAATATAAACTCTCTAGAAGAGAAAAAGAAATCATTCGAACTCCTCAAACAAAATCAAGATAGTATTGATCATCTTAAGGTTGAACTAAAGAAAATAAGGGAATCAAATGTTTTGATTAATTATTTCAAAAGGCAAAAAGTTGTTAATAAAGAGATTGAGGAATTAGAGACTGAAATCACTAAATCAAAATCTAAAGAAGAAGAATACGAAACTCAAATTAATAATATAGAAAAAACTCTTAAATCTTTAGAATCAGAAGCACCAGAAGTTAACAAAGCTAACAAATATCTTGAACAAACTTATAATTTTTACAATAATCTTGATGATTATATTAAAGTCTTTGAGCAAAAGCCTATTTATCATGAGGAATTAAATGAGTTAGAAAAAAAGTATTCCGATTCAAAAGAGCAAATAGAAAATCTTCTGAATCAAGCTAAAGGAAAATCAAGAAATTATGAAATAGTTGATCAATATATAGATGAGATAAATAAAATCAAAACTTTAATCGATGATACTGAAAGGTATTTGAAAAGTGAAGAACAAGTTCGGAAAATTAAACAAGAACAATCTGAAAATGTAAGACAAATTAAAGATTTAAAAGACAAATATGCAAACTTAGAGCATATCATTTCACAGGTTGATGCAACTAATATTGATTTAAACAATAAGGAGACATTTGTTAAAGAAATTCAAACGGCTCTTTCAATTGGAGATACATGTCCAGTTTGTGGTAATGAGATTCATTCACTTGGAGAACATATTAATTTTGATTTGATTGCTCAAAATAAAAAGCATTTAAAAGAGCTTGAGGATAGTAAAATCTCCATCAATGAGAATATCATTAGGTTAGAAAGTAAAAATGAAGAATTGACTAAACGAAAAGAGGACATCAATTTTAAAGATCAAGAAATCCAAGATTTAGATGAACTTAAATCGAAGTTAGAAGAGATAGAGAATGCTAAAAGGCTTCAACAAAAAGAAAACCAATTTTTAGAGTCAATTAATGATGAAGAGAAAAATTTAAATCAAAATCTTCATAAATTCGAGCTAGACCTTAATAATAAAAAAGCGCAACTTGAACAATTAGATATTAAATTTAATGATTTTAAGAGAAATACACAGTTTGAATCATGTACATCATTTAAGCAGTACTACGAGAAGAAAAAGCAAGAGACTCAAACTTTTAATGAGCGTAAAGAAACTATAAAAGACCAACTAAATGAACTTAAGAATAACTTAAATATAGAGTCAACTAATGTTAAGCATTACAATCAAAATTTAGAAGCTAGAGTTGAAGAAGAAAATCAGCTTACTATTAACATTAAAGATGAGATGAATCGAAATGGTTTCGAAACTTATGAAGAAATTGAAGAAGCAATAAGTTTAAGTGAAAATAAAAGTAATATTGAAGAAAAAATTAATGACTATAACAAACAGTATCAAACCTATGAAATTGAGATTAGCCAATTGGAAAAACTTGTTGACGGTAGAGAACTTACTAATTTAGAAGATATTGAAACGCATCTAAAAACAAAAAAACAAGCATTAGAGCAAATTAATTCAGAAGTTGCAACAATAGCATATAAGCAAGAAGCAAATATAAAAAATATTGATAAAATTGAAGACTTAATCAATACATTAAATGAAGAATTAAAAGAGCAAAAAGAGATATTTTTACTAACGGAAATTCTCTCAGGCAAAAATAGTCATAAACTAACACTAGAAAATTATGTGCTCATTTATTACTTAGAAAAAATTATCTTTCAAGCTAATCAACGTCTATTAACAATGAGTGGAAATAGGTATCAATTGATAAGAAGAGAAGCTATTTCTCAGGGCTTCAGTGGTCTTGAAATAGATGTATTTGATTTTCATTCTAATAAGTCAAGACATATTAGTTCTCTTTCTGGAGGGGAAACATTCCAAGCTTCTCTTGCATTAGCATTAGGTTTAAGTGAGATTGTTCAACAAGAATCTGGTGGCATTAATTTAGAATCAATGTTTGTTGATGAGGGATTTGGTACGTTGGATCAAGAAACATTAGAAACTGCCCTTGATACTCTAATTAACTTGAAATCTTCCGGTAGAATGGTGGGAATTATTTCACATGTAAGTGAACTAAAACAGAGAATACCACTTATTTTAGAAGTATCTACTAACCAGTATCAAAGCCAAACTAGATTTAAAAGAAATTAGTAATATACAAAACAGCCGTTATGAGATAATCATAACGACTGTTTTTATAATATTATTAATTTTTCTCTCTAAGTAAATCTCTAATTTCAGTTAATAAAACTGTATTTTCTTCAACTTCTTCCTCTTCTTCTTCTTTTTTCATAATAGTGTTAGCTATTTTTACGAAGATGAAAAGGGCAAAAGCAACAATTATAAAATCAATAATAGATTGTATGAAAAGACCATACTTTATTCCCCAGAAAGACCAATCTTTAGCGAAATCTACTGAACCGAAAATTTTGCCAATCAATGGCATAATGATGAATTGAACTAATGATGTAACGATTTTATTAAAAGCCGCGCCCATTACTACAGCGATAGCTAAATCTAATACATTTCCTTTGAGAGCAAAGTCTTTAAATTCTTTTAACATATACTTAATTCCTTTCTAATTAAAATATAAAATCAATTATACAACATATAAATATTTTAGCAAATACTATATTTAAGTAAATTTGATTATGAAAAAGACGTTTGTTATGCTAAAGAGGTGCATTAGTAAAATTAAATTTTTTAAGATAAAAAAAGAATTTTTTAATTTTACTACTTTGAAAATTTAATATTCGGATGAAGGGAGTAATTAATTATGAATTCTTCTTCTCAAGAGAAGAGAAACAAGAAGTTTTCATCAGTGTTTATCTATAGTTCAATCATTGTTGCAATTGTAGTAATCATTGGTGCCATTTGGCCTGATAAGTTCGACTACATTACTAACAATGCTAAAATGTGGATTACTGATAAACTTGGATGGTATTACTTAATTTTAACTACTATTATTGTTTTCTTCTGTATCTTCCTAATTTTCAGTCCAATTGGGAAACTCAAACTAGGTAAACCTAATGACAAACCAGAATTTAATACTATTTCTTGGTTTGCAATGTTATTTAGTGCAGGTATGGGTATTGGATTAGTGTTCTATGGTGCAGCAGAGCCAATGGCTGACTTTGCCGCTCCACCTACAGCAGATCCTAAAACTACAGAAGCTTATACAGAAGCTCTGAGATCAACATTCTTCCACTGGGGATTCCATGCTTGGGCTATCTATGGTGTAGTAGCATTAGCTCTTGCTTATGCGCAATTCCGTAAAGGTGAGCCAGGTTTAATTTCAAGAACATTGAGACCTATTTTAGGTAATAAAGTTGAGGGACCTATAGGAACTTTAATTGATGTTCTTTCAGTATTTGCTACATTAGTAGGTGTAGCAGTTTCACTAGGTATGGGAGCCTTACAAATTAATGGTGGTTTAAACTATTTATTTAATGTTCCTAACAATACATTTGTACAAGGGATTATTATCGTAATTGTTACAATCTTGTTCATTGCAAGTGCATGGTCAGGTTTAAGTAAAGGTATTCAATATTTAAGTAACTTAAACATTAGCTTAGGTGCTATTTTAATGATTATCACTTTAATCATTGGCCCTACAGTTCTAATTTTAAACATGATGACTAGTTCAACTGGTAGCTTATTAAATACTTTCTTATTTAATAGCTTTGATACAGCTGCGCTTAATGGACAAAAACGAGATTGGATGTCAACTTGGACACTATACTATTGGGGTTGGTGGTTAAGTTGGAGCCCATTCGTAGGTGTATTCATTGCCCGCGTTTCAAAAGGTCGTTCAATTCGTGAATTCATTTCAGGTGTTTTACTTGTACCAGCACTTGTAAGTTTCGTTTGGTTCAGTGTATTTGGTGTGCTTGGTATTGAAACAGGTAAAAAACATCCTGAACTATTCAAAATGTCACCTGAAACACAATTATTCGGTGTATTCAATCACATACCTATGGGTATAGTATTATCAATTATTGCATTATTACTAATCGCATCATTCTTTATTACATCTGCAGACTCAGCAACTTTCGTATTAGGTATGCAAACAACATTTGGTTCACTTAACCCAAGTAGTATGGTTAAAGTGACATGGGGAGTTGCTCAAGCACTTATTGCATTTGTTCTATTATTAGCAGGTGGCGGTGATGGTTCTAAAGCCTTAAACGCTATTCAAAGTGCTGCAATTATTAGTGCCTTCCCATTCTCGTTTGTCGTCATAATGATGATGATTAGTTTCTATAAAGATGCAAACCAAGAACGTAAATTCTTAGGATTAACATTAACTCCTAACAAACATCGTTTACAAGACTATGTGAGATATCAACAAGAAGATTATGAATCAGATATTCTTGAAAAAAGAGAATCTAGAAGAAATAAAGAAAATGAAGAATAATTCGTAATTAACTTTAAAGCCTATAAGTGTGAATTGACTTTCATACTTATAGGTTTTTTTATTAATAAATTTAAATGGGATTGATAACCATTCTCAATTAATAATATTTACTTATTGCACCATTAGCTAATGATAACTTTTTCTTATATAACCTGATTAAAAATGCGAAATGAAAATAAAGCGTTTTCTAATGGTACACAGTTGTTTTGATAAACATATAATAATACAATTTAATTAACGGCATATAAATATATAGAAATATCAAGGGGGATAACAAATGGCTTCTAATATTAAAGAACAAGCAAAGAAACAATTCCAATTAAATGGCCAATCATACACTTACTATGATTTGAAGACATTAGAAGAACAAGGTTTAACTAAAATTTCTAAATTACCTTACTCAATTCGTGTTTTACTCGAGTCTGTATTACGACAAGAAGATGATTTTGTAATTACTGATGATCACATTAAAGCGTTAAGTGAATTTGGTAAAGATGGTAATGAAGGTGAAGTACCATTCAAACCATCACGAGTTATTTTACAAGACTTCACAGGTGTACCTGCAGTCGTAGACTTAGCATCATTACGTAAAGCAATGAATGATGTAGGCGGAGACATCAATAAAATTAACCCTGAAGTGCCAGTTGATTTAGTCATTGACCACTCAGTTCAAGTAGATAGCTATGCGAATCCTGATGCATTAGAACGAAATATGAAATTAGAATTTGAACGTAACTATGAACGTTACCAATTCTTAAACTGGGCTACTAAAGCTTTTGACAACTATAACGCTGTACCTCCAGCAACTGGTATCGTACACCAAGTTAACTTAGAGTACTTAGCAAATGTTGTACATGTTCGCGACGTTGATGGTGAACAAACTGCTTTCCCAGATACTTTAGTAGGTACTGACTCTCACACTACTATGATTAATGGTATTGGTGTATTAGGCTGGGGTGTAGGTGGTATCGAAGCTGAAGCTGGAATGTTAGGTCAACCATCTTATTTCCCAATTCCAGAAGTTATCGGTGTCCGTTTAACTAACTCATTACCTCAAGGTTCAACAGCAACTGACCTCGCTTTACGTGTAACTGAAGAATTACGTAAAAAAGGTGTTGTTGGTAAATTCGTAGAATTCTTTGGTCCAGGTGTTCAACACTTACCTTTAGCTGACCGTGCTACAATCGCGAATATGGCTCCAGAATATGGTGCAACTTGTGGTTTCTTCCCTGTTGATGAAGAATCACTTAAATACATGAAATTAACTGGACGTAAAGATGATCATATTGCACTTGTAAAAGAATACTTACAACAAAACAATATGTTCTTCGACGTTGAAAAAGAAGATCCAGAATATACTGATGTTATTGACTTAGATTTATCTACAGTTGAAGCTTCATTATCTGGTCCAAAACGTCCTCAAGACTTAATTTTCTTAAGTGATATGAAAACTGAATTTGAAAAATCAGTTACAGCACCAGCTGGTAACCAAGGCCACGGTCTTGATAAGAGCGAATTTGATAAAAAAGCTGAAATTAAGTTTAATGATGGCTCTACATCTACTATGAAAACTGGTGACATTGCTATCGCTGCGATTACATCTTGTACTAACACATCTAACCCTTACGTTATGTTAGGTGCAGGTTTAGTTGCTAAGAAAGCGGTTGAAAAAGGACTTAAAGTTCCTGAGTTTGTTAAAACTTCATTAGCTCCAGGTTCTAAAGTTGTAACAGGTTATTTAAGAGACTCTGGATTGCAAGAATACTTAGATGACTTAGGATTTAACTTAGTAGGTTACGGTTGTACAACTTGTATCGGTAACTCTGGTCCATTATTACCTGAAATTGAAAAAGCAGTTGCTGATGAAGATTTATTAGTTACTTCAGTTTTATCTGGTAACCGTAACTTTGAAGGTCGTATTCATCCATTAGTTAAAGCTAACTACTTAGCTTCACCACAATTAGTTGTTGCTTATGCATTAGCTGGTACTGTAGATATTGATTTACAAAACGAACCTATCGGAAAAGGTAAAGATGGTGAAGATGTATATCTACAAGATATTTGGCCTTCAATTAAAGAAGTTTCAGATACTGTTGATAGTGTTGTAACACCAGAATTATTCTTAGAAGAATATAAAAATGTTTACAACAATAATGAAATGTGGAATGAAATCGACGTTACTGATGAACCTTTATATGATTTCGATCCAAACTCAACATATATTCAAAACCCAACATTCTTCCAAGGTTTATCTAAAGAGCCTGGAACTATTGAACCACTTAAAGATTTACGCGTAATGGGTAAATTCGGTGATTCAGTAACAACTGACCATATCTCTCCAGCAGGTGCTATTGGTAAAGATACACCAGCAGGTAAATATTTATTAGATCATAATGTTCCAATCCGTGACTTTAACTCTTATGGATCTCGTCGTGGTAACCATGAAGTAATGGTACGTGGTACATTTGCTAATATTCGTATTAAAAACCAATTAGCTCCAGGAACTGAAGGTGGCTTCACTACTTATTGGCCAACTGAAGAAATCATGCCAATTTATGATGCTGCTATGAAATATAAAGAAGATGGCACAGGATTAGCTGTTTTAGCTGGTAATGACTATGGTATGGGATCATCTCGTGACTGGGCAGCAAAAGGTACAAACTTATTAGGAGTTAAAACTGTTATCGCTCAAAGTTATGAACGTATTCACCGCTCTAACTTAGTAATGATGGGTGTACTACCATTACAATTCCAACAAGGTGATTCTGCAGAGTCATTAGGTTTAGATGGTAAAGAAGAAATATCAGTTGAAATTTCTGAAGATGTTCAACCACATGATTTAGTTAAAGTTAAAGCTAAAAAAGAAAATGGCGAAGTAGTAGAATTTGAAGTAATTGTACGTTTCGACTCATTAGTTGAATTAGATTACTATCGTCATGGTGGTATCTTACAAATGGTATTAAGAAATAAATTAGCTCAATAATCATTTAATGCTAACTAGCGTTAAAGTTAAATTAAGTTAAACAATTGCCGTGCTAACATTTGTGTTGGCACGGCTTCTTTGTGTTATCCTTAAGTTAAAAACAGAAATGATGAGTTGAAAGAAGGACTAAAGTTTATGATTTATAGTTTGACAGAAATAGAAGCAAGATATCAGGAAACAGATAAAATGGGAGTTATATATCATGGGAATTATGCCACATGGTTTGAAGTCGCGCGTACGGATTACATAAGAAAACTTGGTTTTAGTTATGCTGATATGGAGAAGACAGGTATTATATCACCAGTTACTGATTTAAATATTAAATATAAGAAGTCAATTTTTTATCCTGAAAAAGTAACTATCAAAACTTGGGTTGAGAAATACTCAAGATTGCGTTCTTTATATTGTTATGAGGTTTATAACGAAAAAGGGGAATTAGCCACAACTGGTTCAACAGAATTAATATGTATGAAAGCTGATAACTTTCGACCTATACGTTTAGATCGTTACTTCCCTGATTGGCATGCTACTTATAGCAAAGTTGCTGAACTGAATAAAGAAGGAAAAGAAGCTGAAGTAACAGACGGCATTAACAACCTATAAATGACTTAAAATAACCCGCTTCTGAATCAGTCAAAAGCGGGTTATTTTATTTTTTAGTATATGAGATTTCATCTTCATGATCGACGACATCTACTAGTATTACATCATCTTTGAAGTACCATAAATCCTTTTCCGCTACGACAACATTTAAACCATCATAGCTTTGTTCAAAGCCTATTTCTACATCATCTCTTCTATCTACACTAAAAGCGGGGCTAAAGCCTTGTTTGAGTTGAAATTCGCCACCATATCTTACATAAAATTGAAGTACTTTATTTTCTTCAGGTAAATCAAGTTCATCTTTGAACCATTCAACTGCCTCTTTAGTTAGTTCGATATCCAATTTTTATACCTCCAATTTTAATTAGCATTTAAAGTTTATTGCTATGTTAAAGGTATACGCATTATAGCACAATTAATATAACTGCTACATTTATACTGATTCACTTTAATCAGAGTTGATAAATTGATTATAAAAAACACTAGAAGTCATTAACTTCTAGCGTAAAGAATAATTTTAAGTTACATCCATTTAATTTTAGGCTCTTCACCTTTGAAAATTCTAACAATGTTAGTTCTATGACGAATGATTAGTATGATTGATACTAGTGCACTCATTCCCAATAATATATAGTCATGAATAATGACCGAGCCTATGACGCAACAAATTGCAGCAATAATACTTGATAAAGAAACATATTTAAATATCTTTAATATTCCAAAGAATATAATTGCTAAAACGAGTAGTAGTAAAGGATTTACACCTAATACGACACCTGTACTAGTAGCAACTGCCTTCCCACCATTAAATTTAAGATAAATAGGATATACATGTCCCAAAATTGCAAATAATCCTACTATCAATCCATTCGTAAAGAATGTACTGATTATGCCATCAGCATGAACAGGGAACCATAATGGGAAAAAGACCGTTATAAATCCTTTGAAGATATCTAAAAATGTAACTACGAAACCAGCTGGCCTCCCTAAAACACGAAAGCTATTTGTTGCTCCAGTATTGCCACTGCCATACTGTCTAATATCTTTTTTGAAAAATAATTTACCAATGACTAATCCACTTGGAAATGCGCCAATAAGATAACTTAAAACTAACATGACGACAATCATCATAAAAACTTACACATCCTTTAGTGACTTAGCTTCATTCTACCATATTCATATTCGATTAGAACATTCATAATTCAAATTATTGGAATAAAGCAATCAAAACAATTTGATTGTATAAATGATACTTGCAATTTAAGTCAATTTATATAAGAATAACTATTGTATAGTTTTAAAAACGAACGTACGTTTGTAGGAGGGCGAAATCATTGGCAGTGAATAAACAAAATACTTATTCAGATGATTCTATTCAGGTACTTGAAGGCCTTGAAGCTGTTAGAAAAAGACCTGGGATGTACATAGGGTCAACTGATAAACGCGGATTACATCATCTCGTATATGAAGTTGTCGATAACTCCGTCGATGAAGTTTTAAACGGTTATGGTGATGAAATCACTGTAACAATTAATCAAGATGACAGTATTTCAATTGAAGATAACGGTCGAGGTATGCCAACGGGTATCCATGCGTCTGGTAAACCAACTGTTGAAGTAATTTTCACAGTATTACATGCCGGTGGGAAATTTGGCCAAGGTGGTTATAAAACTTCTGGAGGACTTCATGGTGTTGGTGCATCTGTAGTTAATGCATTAAGTGAATGGTTAGAAGTTGAGATACATAGAGATGGTAATATTTACACTCAAAGTTTTAAAGACGGTGGTATACCAGCAACAGGACTTAATAAAAAAGGGAAAACTAAAAAGACAGGTACAAAAGTTACATTTAAACCTGACCCTGAAATTTTTAAGGCCACAACGTCCTTTAACTTTGATGTTTTAAGTGAACGCTTACAAGAATCGGCTTTCTTATTGAAGAATTTAAAAATTACGCTTAATGATTTGCGTAGTGGTAAAGAGCGTGAAGAAGTTTACCATTATGAAGAAGGTATTAAAGAATTTGTAAGCTATGTTAACGAAGGTAAGGAAGTACTTCATGATGTTACTACATTTTCAGGGTTAGCGAATAATATCGAAGTTGAAGTGGCTTTCCAATATAATGATCAATATTCTGAAAGTATTTTAAGTTTTGTAAATAACGTTCGTACTAAAGATGGCGGTACACACGAAGTAGGTTTTAAAACTGCTATGACACGTGTGTTTAACGATTATGCGCGTAGAATTAATGAATTAAAAGATAAAGACAAAAATTTAGATGGTAATGATATAAGAGAAGGACTCACTGCAATTATTTCTGTTCGTATCCCAGAGGAGTTACTTCAATTTGAAGGGCAAACTAAATCTAAACTAGGTACTTCTGAAGCGAGAAGTGCTGTTGATTCAGTAGTTTCTGAAAAGTTGCCTTTCTATTTAGAAGAAAAAGGCCAATTATCTAAATCTTTAGTTAAAAAAGCAATTAAAGCACAACAAGCTCGTGAAGCAGCACGCAAAGCTCGTGAAGATGCGCGCTCTGGTAAAAAGAATAAACGTAAAGATACTTTGTTATCAGGTAAATTAACTCCTGCACAAAGTAAAAATACAGATAAAAATGAACTATATCTTGTGGAGGGTGACTCAGCAGGTGGATCTGCCAAACTAGGTCGTGATCGTAAATTCCAAGCAATCTTACCACTTCGAGGTAAAGTTATTAATACTGAAAAAGCACGTCTAGAAGATATCTTTAAAAATGAAGAAATCAACACAATTATTCATACTATTGGAGCAGGTGTTGGTAACGACTTCAAAATAGAAGATAGTAACTATAATCGCGTGATTATAATGACCGATGCCGATACTGATGGTGCGCACATTCAAGTATTATTATTAACGTTCTTCTTTAAATATATGAAACCATTAGTACAAGCTGGTCGTGTCTTTATCGCATTACCTCCCCTCTATAAATTAGAAAAAGGCAAAGGTAAAACTAAGAAAGTTGAATATGCATGGACAGATGATGAATTAGAAAAATTACAAAAGGAACTTGGTAAAGGATTTACGTTGCAACGTTATAAAGGTTTAGGTGAAATGAATCCTGAGCAATTATGGGAGACAACGATGAATCCTGAGACTCGTACATTAATTCGTGTTCAAGTTGAAGATGAAGTACGTTCTTCTAAACGTGTAACTACACTAATGGGTGATAAAGTTGCACCACGTCGTGAATGGATCGAAAGCCATGTTGAATTTGGTATGCAAGAAGATCAAAGCATTTTAGATAATAAAGAAGTTCAAGTTCTTGAAAACGAAGAATATATTGAGGAGGAAACGAATTGAGTGAGATAATTCAAGACCTATCCCTTGAAGATGTTATCGGTGACCGCTTCGGACGTTATAGTAAGTACATCATTCAAGAACGTGCATTACCAGATGTACGTGATGGATTAAAACCAGTACAACGAAGAATTTTATTCGCTATGTATTCAAGCGGTAATACATTTGAAAAGAATTTCCGTAAAAGTGCTAAAACAGTCGGTGACGTTATTGGACAATATCATCCTCATGGTGATTCTTCCGTATATGATGCTATGGTGCGTCTAAGTCAAGATTGGAAACTTCGACACGTACTTATCGAGATGCACGGTAATAATGGTAGTATTGATAATGATCCACCAGCTGCTATGCGTTATACAGAGGCTAAGTTAAGTCAATTGTCTGAAGAGTTACTAAGAGATATAAATAAGGAAACAGTAGCCTTCATACCAAACTATGATGACACTACTTTAGAGCCAATGGTTTTACCGTCAAGATTCCCTAATCTTTTAGTAAATGGTTCTACAGGTATATCTTCAGGATATGCGACTGATATTCCACCACACAATTTAGCAGAAGTTATTCAAGCTACTTTAAAATACATCGATAACCCTGATATTACTGTAAATCAGTTAATGAAACATATTAAAGGACCTGATTTTCCTACTGGGGGAATTATTCAAGGTATTGATGGTATAAAGAAAGCTTACGAAACTGGTAAAGGTAAAATAGTTGTACGTTCAAGAGTCGATGAAGAAGAATTAAGAAGTGGACGTAAGCAACTTATCATTACAGAAATTCCATATGAAGTGAATAAAAGTAGTTTAGTTAAACGTATTGATGAATTACGAGCTGACAAAAAAGTTGATGGCATTGTGGAAGTACGTGATGAGACAGATAGAACTGGCTTACGTATCGCAATTGAACTAAAGAAAGATGTTAATAGTGAATCAATTAAGAATTATTTATACAAAAATTCTGATCTTCAAATTTCTTATAATTTTAACATGGTTGCTATTAGCGATGGTCGACCTAAATTAATGGGATTACGTGAAATTATTGAAAGCTATTTAAACCACCAAATTGAAGTCGTAACTAATAGAACACGTTATGATTTAGATCATGCGGAAAAACGTATGCATATTGTTGAAGGTTTAATGAAAGCACTATCTATCTTAGATGAAGTCATAACTTTAATCCGTAATTCAAAAAATAAAAAAGATGCAAAAGATAACTTAGTTGCTGAATTTGATTTCACTGAAGCACAAGCTGAAGCTATTGTAATGTTACAACTGTATAGATTAACAAATACTGATATTGTAGCATTAGAAGAAGAACACGCTGAATTAGAAGCTTTAATTAAAAAATTAAGAAATATTTTAGATGATCATGATGCACTATTAAGTGTGATTAAAGACGAACTTAATGAAATTAAGAAAAAATTTAAAGTGGATCGTTTATCAACAATTGAAGCTGAAATTTCTGAAATAAAAATTGATAAAGAAGTCATGGTTCCTAGTGAGGAAGTGATTTTAAGTGTTTCACATCATGGCTATATCAAACGCACATCTACGCGTAGTTTCAATGCAAGCGGTGTTACTGAAATTGGCTTAAAAGATGGAGATCGTTTATTAAAATATCAAGAAGTGAATACTCAAGATACTGTCTTAGTGTTTACTAATAAAGGGCGCTACCTGTTTATTCCAGTACATAAGTTAGCAGATATACGTTGGAAGGAACTCGGTCAACACGTTTCACAGATTGTTCCTATAGATGAGGATGAACAAGTGGTTGATGTTTATAATGAAAAGGACTTTAACCATGATGCATTCTATGTCATGGCAACTAAAAACGGTATGATTAAGAAAAGTAGTGTTAGTCAATTTAAAACTACAAGATTTAATAAGCCACTTGTAGGTATGAAAGTGAAGGACCATGATGAAATTGTCAACGTGATACGATTAGAATCTGATCAATTAATAACAGTACTTACACATAAAGGTATGTCGCTTACTTACTCAACTAGTGAGTTATCTGATACAGGTTTAAGAGCTGCAGGAGTTAAATCAATTAACCTTAAAGATGAAGATTATGTTGTAATGACAGAGAGCGTTTCTGACTCAGATTCTATCTTAATGATAACGCAACGTGGTGCTATTAAACGTATTAGTTATAAAGTTTTACAAGTCGCTAAACGTGCACAACGTGGTATTACCTTATTGAAAGAACTTAAGAAAAACCCACATCGTATTGTTGATGCTGCAGTGGTTAAAGAAGGACAAGAAACTTATACGGTTTTCTCTAACAATCACGAAGAATCTGGTAATATTAATGAAGTGCATCTCTCAGAACAATACACAAATGGTTCATTTATTATAGATGTCGATGATTTTGGTCAAGTAGTAAGCATGACCTTAGAGTAAATTAAGTATATGCAACCATAGCATTAAATGATAAAATAAAGTTTAATAATATTAACTAAAGTAAGCGCAAGGGATTTATGTCTATTTAAAAGAATCAAAATAGGACTTAATGATTTAAATTAGTATATTTATTAAGTTTTTAGATTCTAAATGGGAACATAAATCTCTTGATGCGTTAAAGAGAATAAATTTATTAAGATGAGAGGGATTCAATTTGCAAGATTTCGATAATTTGATTCCTGGCTGGTTTAAATCTTTTGTTCAGGTCGGGAATGATTTGATTTGGTCGCAATATCTAATTGGACTTTTATTAACTGCAGGCTTTTTCTTTACTATAAGTTCTAAATTTGTTCAATTAAGAATGTTACCTGAAATGTTTAGAGCGCTCACTGAGAAACCTGAAACGCTAAGTAGTGGTAAAAAAGGTATTTCGCCTTTCCAAGCATTTGCTATTAGTGCTGGATCTCGTGTAGGTACTGGTAATATTGCCGGAGTATCTACAGCTATTGTATTAGGTGGACCTGGTGCAGTATTTTGGATGTGGATTATAGCTTTTATTGGTGCGGCTAGTGCATTTATGGAAGCAACATTAGCTCAAGTATATAAAGTGCATGATAAAGAAGGTGGTTTCCGTGGGGGACCAGCATACTATATTACTAAGGGTCTCAACCAGAAATGGTTAGGTATCGTATTCGCAACATTAATCACCATCACATTTGCATTTGTATTTAATACTGTTCAATCTAATACAATTGCAGAGTCATTAAACACACAATATCATGTTAGCCCAGTTATCACTGGTATTATATTAGCTGTAATTACTGCAATTATTATTTTTGGTGGCGTAAGAAGCATCGCAACATTATCATCACTTATAGTACCTATTATGGCAATCATTTACATAGGAATGGTTTTAGTTATCTTGTTATTAAATATAGATCAAATAGTTCCAATGATTGGTACTATCATTAAAAGTGCTTTCGGTTTACAACAAGTGACTGGTGGTGCTGTTGGTGCAGCGATTCTTCAAGGTATTAAACGTGGCTTATTCTCAAATGAAGCAGGTATGGGTTCTGCACCTAATGCTGCAGCTACTGCTGCTGTCCCACACCCTGTTAAACAAGGTTTAATACAGTCACTAGGAGTATTCTTTGATACTATGTTAGTTTGTACAGCAACAGCTATCATGATTCTTCTATACTCTGGATTAAAATTTGGTGAAAGTGCACCTCAAGGTGTAGCTGTAACTCAATCAGCTTTAAATGAACATTTAGGTTCAGCAGGTGGTATTTTCTTAACAGTGGCTATAACTTTATTTGCTTTTTCATCAGTTGTAGGTAACTATTATTACGGACAATCAAATATTGAGTTCTTATCTAAAAACAAAGCCATTTTGTTTGTATTTAGATGTTTAGTAGTTGTGTTAGTATTCATTGGAGCAGTTGCAAAAACTGAAACAGTTTGGAGTACTGCAGACTTATTTATGGGTCTAATGGCCATAGTTAATATTATATCTATTATAGGATTGTCCAATATCGCTTTCGCTGTAATGAAAGATTATCAACAGCAACGTAAAGAAGGTAAGAAACCTGTATTTAAACCTGAAAATCTAGAAATTAATTTATTTGGTATTGAATCTTGGGGATCTCAAGCTAAAATACCACGTAATGATAAATAATATAGTTAGAGTAACGACTTGACGCAAGATTGCCTCTCAAGTCGTCTTTTTTTAAATTACATGATTTATATTCGTTAGTATGAATGTAAATATCAACACTTTAGTAACTCGCTTTTCATTTTTAAAAAATAGAATTATAATCTTACTAATGATAAGAGAAAGGTGATTATAATGGGGAATTACGAAATAACGAAAACACTAAATAACAACGTCCTCATATGTAAAAGTAATAATCATGAAGTTGTGTTAATTGGCAAGGGTATTGGTTTTAATAAAAAAGTGGGAATGATGCTTGATGAGAATGCTTCAATTGAGAAAGTATATAAATTAGAACAGCAACAGCAGAAAGAACATTATAAAACGTTGGTCGAGATGGGGGAAGACCATGTTGTCCAAGCTGTTATCGAATCGGTCAATATGATTTCTGAGACCTCGATTCGAACTGATGATAAAAGCTTAGTTGTTGCTCTTACAGATCACATTATCTTTGCATATAAAAGACTTAAGCAGAATCAAGTTATTTCTAACCCATTTGCAATAGAGACGCAACATCTATATAGTGATGCATATCAAATTGCTAAGCGTGTCATTGATAAATTGAATCAGACGTTAGATGTTCGATTCCCTGAAGATGAAATTGGTTTTATAGCTTTACATATTGCTTCTAATTCTGAAGATTTATCAATACATGATATATCAGTTATCAATAAATTAATTAATAAAAGTATGACGATTATTGAAACAGATCTTAATCATGAAATTGATAAAACAACAACGCAATACCAACGTTTTATCAGACATATACAGTTTTTAATATATAGATTAACTAAAGGGGAAAATGTGGATGCGCAAGACAATTTTATCTTAATGGTTAAAAATCTTTATCCACAATGTTTTAATACGGCTTATAAAATTTTAAAAATGATACAACGTCAGTTTGAAGTAATTATCAATGAGTCCGAAATTGTATATCTTGCGATACATATACACCATTTTGAAGCTCAAATTAAAATTGAATAATATGTAACGTTTATTATTCGATTGTGTTTGGGTAAAAATGATTAACTTTATTCATTTTGTGTTATCATAAATATTGTATTTTTAAATATTTTGTTTATGAGTCTAAATTATTTTAAATCATAATTTTATTTGATTTATAAATGTGAGGTATGGTGATCTTGATGTCAAACGAAAATAAATCTAGTGAAAAGAAAAAACATATATTTAGTTTTTCTGAAACAAGATTTATGAGATTTTTAGGTGGCAATGATCTTATATATGGTTTAGTTGCACTTGTTTTATTAGGTATTGTAATCTTTATTTTCGATAAAGTTTCCTATGTATTTGAACCATTTATTATTATATTTAATACAATTGCTGCACCTATTATTGTTTCATTAATCTTATTCTATCTATTTAATCCATTAGTTAACTTAATGGAGCGTTATCGAATTCCAAGACTGTTAGGTATTACGATTATTTATGTAGCAGTTGTGGGAATCATTACATTAATTGTTAATTTACTTATTCCTATCATTGGTTCACAAATTGAAGGATTAATTAAAAACTCTCCGCATTATTTAAATAAAATTACTCAATCAATTGAGAAGATAACTACTAACTCTTTCTTATCTAGTTATATGAGTCAAGTTAATGACTGGTTAGAATCAGCTCAGAAAAAAATTCCTTCGATGTTATCAGAGTACTTTGATGGATTTGGGCCTAAGCTTGCATCTTTCGCTGAAGCCGTTTCAAATGTTGGTGTTGTCATAGTAACGACGCCATTCATATTATTCTTTATGCTAAAAGATGGTCATCGTTTTAAAGATTATACAACAAAAATTATGCCACCTAAATTTAGAAAGGATTTTCATGATTTACTTGAAAAAATGAGTGTTCAAGTAGGTTCTTACATTCAAGGTCAAATCATCGTTTCTTTCTGTATAGGTGTATTACTATTAATTGGATATTCAGTTATCGGTCTTAAATATCCTTTAGTATTAGCGAGTATTGCAGCAGTCACAAGTGTTGTTCCATACTTAGGACCAACGATTGCAATTTCACCAGCTATTGTAATTGCGATTATCACATCACCTTGGATGTTACTTAAATTAGTTATCGTTTGGACACTTGTTCAGTTCTTTGAAGGGCACTTTATTTCTCCAAACGTTATGGGTAAAACACTCAAAATACATCCATTAACAATTATCTTCATTTTGCTATGTGCTGGTAATTTAATGAATGTCGTGGGTGTAATTATTGGTATTCCATTATATGCGGTACTTAAAGTACTAGTATCTCATATATTCTTACTATTTAAACGAAGATATAATCGTTACTATGGTGAAGATGCTGGAGATTATAGTATTAAACAAGAAGAAGAAATTACAGATTAATATTTATAGAATCCCCTTGAATAGGGGATTTTTTTTGAATATTTTTGTTTTAAGTTAATATTCAATAAATAGCTCTCATTTATGCTTACATTTCCCATAAATGAGAGCTAAAATTATGTGTCTAAGTCAGAGAAATATTTTTAGCATTACAATAATGTTAGGTACTTATCTATCAATATATATTCTATAAAACCTTTCTTTATGATATATTTTTGTCATGTAATAGATTTAAATTAGAATTGAAGTGAAAAAATGACGCAAGAAGTGAAAAGTAAATTATTATCTATTTTGAAATTTATCTTTGCCACAGCGTTATTTATTTTTGTCATTTTCACATTGTATCGTGAATTAGCTCATATTAATTTTAAAGACACTTTGATGCAATTTGGCAAAATAAATAGATTGTGGCTTGTTTTATTATTTGCAGGTGGGGGAGCATCGCTCATTCTTTTGTCACTATATGACATTATTTTAGTGAAATCGTTAAAGCTTAACATGTCAGTGACTAAAGTATTAAGAGTTAGTTATATTATCAATGCTCTCAATGCTATCGTAGGTTTTGGTGGCTTTATCGGTGCAGGAGTCAGAGCCTTCGTTTATAAAAATTATACAGATGATATTAAGAAACTCGTACATTATATTTCGATTATCTTGATTTCAATGCTCACTGGACTTAGTCTCTTGTCCATATTAGTTGTTCTACACGTTTTTAACGCTTCTCATATGATGGATAAAATTACATGGGTACGCTGGATTTTATATGTTGTAGCACTATTTTTACCTGTATTTATCATTTATACTGTCGCTAAACCAGCGGATAAATCTAATCGTTATATGGGAGTGTATTGTACACTCGTATCTTGTATCGAGTGGATGGCAGCAGCTACTGTTCTTTACTTTGCAGCACTTATCGTAGGTATTCATGTATCATTTATGACATTTATCGGCATCTTCGTGATCGCGGCGTTATCAGGGTTAGTTAGTTTTATTCCTGGTGGTTTTGGTGCCTTCGATTTAGTTGTTTTACTAGGACTTAAATCTTTAGATGTTTCAGAAGAAAAAATATTATTAGCATTACTTCTATATCGATTTGCATATTACTTTGTTCCAGTCATTATTGCACTTATACTATCTACATTTGAGTTTGGAACAACTGCTAAAAAATATCTTGAAGGTTCGAAATATTATGTTCCTGCTAAGGACTTTACATCATTCTTGATGTCCTATCAAAAAGACATTTTAGCTAAAATACCTTCATTTTCACTCGCAATATTAATATTTTTAACTAGCATCATTTTCTTCATTAATAATTTAACGATTGTTTATGATGGACTATATGATGGAAATCACTTTGCTTATTATTTAACTTTATCTATCCATACGAGTGCTTGTTTATTATTAATTTTGAATGTGAGAGGTATTTTTAAACAGAGTCGTCGTGCGATTATTTATGCGATGATTTCTATTATTTTAATTGCGGGAGCTACAATTTATACTTACGCATCTTTCTTATTGTTAACTTGGCTTGTAGTCATGTTTATTTTATTAGTTTTAGCTTATCGTCGTGCTCAAGTGCTTAAGCGTCCGTTCCGTTTTAGAAAATTAGTTCTCATGCTTATACTCAGCGTGATTGTTTTATATCTAAATCATATTTTAATTGCGGAAACATTATACGCATTAGATATTTATCACATTGAAGTAGATACATCATTATTAAGATATTACTTCTGGGTTACTATTTTAATTGTGATTATTCTGGTTGGTCTCATTGCATGGTTATTTGATTACAAATTTGACCGTCCTCATCAAATTACAGATTTATCAATATGTGAAGCTATTATTCATGAATATGGTGGTAATTACTTGAGCCATCTTGTTTATAGTGGTGATAAAGATTGTTTTATCCATGAAAATGAAAAATCATTCCTCATGTATCGTTATAAATCTAATGCCTTAGTTGTATTAGGAGATCCTATAGGCGATGCAAATACGTTTGAATCATTGTTAGAATCATTCTATCAATATGCAGAATATAGAGGTTACGACATTATTTTCTATCAAGTTAGTGATAATTATATGCCTTTATATCATCATTTCGGGAATCAATTTTTCAAACTAGGTGAGGAAGCTATTATTGATTTAACATCATTCACTACTTCAGGTAAAAAGCGTCGTGGCTTTAGAGCTACACTCAATAAATTTAATGATTTAAATATTTCTTTTGAAATTATTGAGCCACCATTTTCACAAGATTTCTTTAACGAACTCAAATATGTTAGTGATAGATGGTTAGATGGTAGAAATGAAATGCACTTCTCTGTAGGTCAATTTACACAACCATATCTTTCTAAAGCGCCTATAGGTGTAATGAGAGATGAACATGGTAAGATGATTGCATTCTGTAGTTTAATGCCTACGCACTTTAATGATGCAATTTCTGTCGATTTAATTCGATGGTTACCAGAGCTCGATCTACCTTTAATGGATGGACTGTATTTACACATGTTGTTATGGGGTCAGGAAAAAGAATATAAAGCCTTTAACATGGGAATGGCCACACTCTCTAATGTTGGTACTTTACATTACTCTTATTTAAGAGAACGTTTAGCAGGGCGAGTCTTTGAACATTTTAATGGATTATATCGTTTCCAAGGTTTAAGACGTTATAAAGAAAAGTATAGTCCTAACTGGGAACCAAGATTTTTAGTTTATCGTAAAGATAGCTCTCTATGGGAGAGTATGTTGAAAGTGATGAGAGTCATTCGACATAAATAAAAATAATAGCGATAGTACTGAATTGCAACATTCAGCACTATCGCTATTTTTTGTCCATTATTTATAATAATTCGCTCTATCTTGTTGTTCTTTAGCGTAACGTTCGGGATTCTTTTTATAGAAATCTTGATGGTATTCTTCAGCTTCAAAGAAAGTTGAAGCGGGTAAGACTTTTGTAGCTATTGCTTTGTCTGCATTTAAAGTATCTTGAAGTGCTTCAATATATGATTCGGCAGATTTCTTTTGATCTTCATTAGAGTAAAAAATGGCTGTTTGATATTGGGAACCTCTATCTTGAAACTGTCCATCTTCATCTAGTGGGTCGATTACTGAAAAAAATATTTCCAATAGTTTATGATATGAAAAAAGTGCTACATCATATTCAATTTTTACTGTTTCATAATGACCAGTGTTACCACTTTTAACATCTTCATACGTTGGATTCTCTGTATGTCCCCCCATGTAACCAGAAGTTACTTTTTCGATACCGTCAAATGTATCAAAAGGTTTGGTCATACACCAAAAACAACCACCGGCAAAGTATGCCGTATTAATATTCATTTATGACATCCTTTCATTGGACCTTAGTACCATTTATTAAAAAAACTCTTGCAATTTGAATACTTTTTATATAACGTTAATACATATTAATTATAGTATATAGATATGTAATTTTGAAGATATAAGGTAGGTAAATATGACAGAACAGAAGGAACATAGAGAAACAGAGTATCGACGTCACACTGGCACAACATCGACACCTTCTAGGCGACGAAATAAAAAAAGACTACGCAAATTACCTTTTATCATTTTAATCATTCTCATCATTCTTATTTCAATAATTGTCTATATCACTCATCAATATAATAGTGGTATGAAGTATGCGAAAGAGCATGCTAAAGATGTAAAGATGCATCAATTTAATGGAGCCGTTAAAAATGATGGCAAAATATCTGTATTAGTACTTGGAGCAGATAAAGCTCAAAGCGGTAAATCTCGTACAGACTCAATTATGGTTGTACAATACGACTATATTAATAAAAAAATGAAAATGATGTCTGTAATGAGAGATATTTACGCAGATATCCCTGGTTATGATAAATACAAAATTAATGCAGCTTATTCACTTGGTGGACCTGAGTTACTAAGAAAGACACTTAATAAAAATTTAGGCATCAATCCTGAATATTATGCGGTAGTAGATTTCACTGGATTTGAGAAAATGGTTGATGAACTTGAACCTAATGGTGTACCTATAGACGTAGAGAAGGACATGTCTGAAAATATAGGTGTTTCATTGAAAAAAGGTCATCATAGATTAAATGGTAAAGAGCTATTAGGTTATGCGAGATTCCGTCACGATGCTGAAGGAGATTTCGGGCGTGTTCGCCGTCAACAACAAGTTATGCAAACTTTAAAACAAGAGTTAGTAAATTTTAATACCGTTGCAAAACTTCCAAAAGTTGCAGGTATTTTAAGAGGATACGTTAATACTGATATGCCTAATTCAGCTATTTTCCAAACTGGATTAAGCTTTGGTATTCGTGGTGATAAAGATGTTAAATCACTAACTGTACCTGTTAAAAACACGTATCAAGATATTAATACTAATAATGATGGTAGTGCGCTTCAAATTGATAAAGAAAAAAATAAAAAAGCAATTCAAGACTTTTTCGATGATTAAAACTAAGATGATTAGAAAAAATAAGTGATAAATTAATTGAATCCCTGAGATGATAGCTTCTATGGTAAATAGCTTTCATTCCAGGGATTTTGCGTTTTATTGATCTGATTTTCTTACTCCACCAACGGCGTAATGGCTCTTTTTCATTTCTTCGATTACGACGTGGATGGCCTCTTTGTTTGCTCCAGTAGTTTTTTCTACTGCATTTGTAACCTCATTCACTAAATCTTTTAATTGATCATCTGTACGTCCTTCTAATAACTTTACATTTACGATTGGCATATCATGCATCCTCCTTAATTAATTAGAAATGTCTTCTTTAGTATATCACGAAATTAACGATAGAGATTTAAATTAAATAGAACATTCGTTCTTGTTTGTATTGAATAAGAACACGTGTTCGTATATAATAGATTTCGTAAGGGAGGCATAGTTATGTATGACTATAATCTATTAGAGGATAGAGATGTATTATGCATTGATCAGAAGAGCTTTTTTGCGAGTGTGTCATGTATGGAGAAGGGCTTGGATCCTTTAGAAACCAAGTTAGCAGTAGTAGCTGATACGAAAAGGCAGGGGTCAGTAGTGTTAGCTGCTACACCGAAATTGAAAGAAATAGGTATAAAAACGGGATCTAGATTGTTTGAAATACCACACCGAAATGATATTTATATCATTAACCCAAGTATGAGAAAGTATTTAAATGTTTCTGTTGCTATTTCAAAAATTGCACTACGTTATGTACCACCTGAAGACTTACATCAATATAGTATTGATGAATTTTTTATGGATGTCACAGATAGTTATCATAGGTTTAGTTCTACAGTTTATGCGTTTTGCGAACGATTAAAAAAAGAGATACTGGAAGAGACAGGTATCCATTGCACTGTTGGTATAGGTTCTAATATGTTATTAAGCAAAATAGCAATGGATATAGAAGCAAAGCATACAGAAGATGGAATTGCAGAATGGCGTTATCAAGATGTACCTGATAAGTTATGGCCTATTCAACCGTTAAGAGATTTCTGGGGTATTAATAAACGTACTGAAGCGAAATTAAATAAGAGAGGGATATTTACAATTGGCGATTTAGCACAATATCCTTATCGCTATTTAAAGAGAGATTTTGGTATTTTAGGTGTAGATATGCATTTACATGCTAACGGTATTGATCAAAGTAAAGTAAGAGAAAAATACAAAGTAACAAATCCTTCAATATGTAAAAGTCAAATTTTGATGAGAGATTATCGATTTGAGGAATCAAAAGTAGTCATGCAAGAGCTCATTGAAGATGTAGCAAGTAGATTAAGAGCACAGAAAAAATTAGCGCGTACGATACATTTTTCATTTGGTTATGCCGATGATGGAGGTGTACACAAGCAGTATACTTTAGAAGATCCTACAAATTTAGAAAGAGATATTTTTAAAGTGATTAATTATTTTGCGAATCGATTATGTGATAAAAATGCTTTGTATAGGACACTAAGTGTATCTTTAACACAGTTTGTAGATGAACAAGATCGACAGTTAAATTTATTTATTGATGAGTATGAGCGTAAACGAGATGAAAAACTAGCTAAAACAATTGACCATTTACACCTGAAATATGGTAGAGGTATCGTTTCTAAAGCGACATCTTATACTGAAGCAGGGACTAAGCATGGTCGATTAGGACTTATGGCTGGCCACAAAATGTAGGTGATTAACGTTAAAAATTTAGAAATAATCCCCTAAAGCGATGATTGATGTGTTATTCATCACACTTTAGGGGACTTATATTATTCAATATAGGTATCGAAATTTTTTAAAGCTTTGATACCACGTTCTCGATCTTCAGGATTTTTAAAGCTTATTTGCAATGCACCATAGATATCTTCACGGACTTCTAAAATTTTAAGGTTGCTTATAGAAATATTATGTAAACTTAAAATATGTGTAACTTTGCTTATCATACCCGGTTTATCCGGAATGTCTACATATAGATCATACGCCACAGATAGGGCACCTCGTTGTTTAGCGGGTAGGCGATCACGATAATTTTTAGCTTTAGCAAAGAACTCGTAAATGTTTTCATCATTGTTAGAATTTATCATCTTTTCAAATGCTGTAATTTGATTTTTTAGTTCGTTTAACAAAGACAAAATATGCGTTTGGTTATTTAAAGTGATATCTTTCCACATTTGAGCATTACTACTGGCAATTCGCGTAATATCTCTAAAACCTCCAGCAGCTAATTTTTCTACTAATTCATGGTGATTTATATGATTGGCACTCAAGTGTACCAAGCTAGATGCGATAATATGAGGGACATGACTAACTACACCAGTTACAAAATCATGTTCATCAGCATTCGTTGTAATAAACTTAGCTAAAGTATGCTTGAATAAATTTTGTAAATATTGAGCTGCTTCTTGATTTTCTTTTTCATTAAATACAAGAATGTAATAGGCGTTTTCAAATAAATGCTTTTTAGAGTTTAATACTCCAGATTTATGACTTCCTGCCATAGGATGACCACCAACTAAATGAATATAGCTATCTAGTAGTTGTTGTTCAAAAGTTTGAATAGTAGATTTAGTGCTTCCGGTATCGGTCACTATCAAATGAGGCTTGGTTTTATAATTGGGAAGTTCTGATAAATACTTAATTGTTTGTTCTACAGGCGTTGCATAAACAATGACATCAGCTTTTTCAACTGCAGTTTTGTAATCATTTATTTTTTTATCAATAATACCAATGGACAATGCTTTATCTAACTGTGTTTCATTAGCGTCATAAGCCATAATTTGTACGTCGGAATTATAATATTTTAAATTACTAGCTAAACTACCACCAATAAGACCAAGGCCAACAAATAATATGTGTTGCATAAACAATCACCTTATTTCGAAATTTTCAGAATAGTATTATTGTAAATGAGAGAAGAAAAGTAAGCAATACTCTAAAATAGTAATCTATAATTGTTAGAGTAAGAAGGTGGTTTAGTTTAAAATAAAAAGTGATTTAAGAAAAAGGGGGATAATATGAGCGGAATTTTAGAAACTATAAAAACATTAACTGAAATCAATAGCCCATCTGGTAATGCTGACGAAGCGATTAATTATGTCAAAAACTATGTTGAAGATCTAGGTTATCATACAAAAGTTACTAATAAAGGCGGACTCCTTATTACTGTTGATGGTACAAATGAAAATAAACAGCGGTGTATAACAGCACATGTTGATACATTAGGGGCAATGGTTAAAGAGATTAAAGAAAATGGCAGATTAGCTTTAGACTTAATAGGTGGATTTCACTTCAATGCTATAGAAGGTGAGTATTGTGAAATTCAAACCCAAACCGGTCAAACATTTTCAGGAACAATTTGTCTACATGAAACGAGCGTACATGTTTACAAAGATAACCATAATATTCCAAGAGATAAAGAGCATATGGAAGTAAGAATTGATGAAATAACTCATAATGCTCAAGAAACAAAAGATTTAGGCATAGAAGTAGGTGATTTCATATCATTTGATCCTAGAACAGTTATCACTCAATCAGGATTTATTAAGTCTAGACATCTAGATGATAAAGCGAGTGTCGGAATGATTCTAGAACTTTTGAAAAAGCTCAAAAACGAAGGTACAAAATTACCACATACAACACAATTTTATATTTCTAACAATGAAGAAATAGGGTATGGTGCAAATTCAAGCATTTCAGAAGATATTGTCGAATTTATAGCTTTAGATATGGGAGCGCTAGGGGATGGTCAATCTTCTAATGAATATACTGTTTCAATTTGCGCAAAAGATGGATCTGGTCCATACCATAAAGCACTAAAAAATCATCTAATTAACCTTTGTAAAATTAATGACATACCATACAAAGTAGATATTTATCCATATTATAGTTCAGATGCTTCAGCAGCTCTAAAAGCAGGAGCTGATATTCGTCATGGTTTATTTGGAGCAGGTATTGAATCCTCACATGCAATGGAGAGAACACACTTAGATTCGATTAATGCCACTCAAGAATTACTTTATGCTTATTGTTTGTCGCCCATCAATGAATAAAAAATCAAGTTTATATTGACAAAGTTAACATTAATATGTATGATACTGAATAATTAGAAAAATCAGACAATTTGAATGAATAAGTAGTTATTGCATGTTGTAGCACTAAGAAAGCTAATGGTTGATGTAAATTAGCACAATGCAGTAAACGAATTGGGCTTTCAAATTACAATTAAATAATTTAAAAGTGAACAAATAAAATTGTTAACTAAGGTGGCACCACGGTAACGCGTCCTTATTGCGAGATAAGCGTTATTGTGGTGTTTTTTAAGCAAAATGTAGTATTTAAAGAATAGGTAGCAACAGAAAGTTAGTGGTTGATGTAAACTAACACCTACTTTGAAGAAATTGGGTTTTGTGAAATAAAAAATAAATACAAAGAGTGAGTTTTGAATATTACGAATATTCGGCTAATTAAGGTGGTACCACGCGTCAGCGTCCTTATTCATAAGGAGGCTGATTTTTTAATGGAAAGGAGAAGAAATATGGATGTAGTTTATAGAAAGTTAAATGCGCTAATGACGCCAGAAGCTTTAGCACAATTAGGAGAAGCAAAAATTATATTTGAAAGTACAAATCAAGATAAATTAAAAGGAAGATACTCCATCGTTGTCTTAGAAGACTATGGTTCAGTTACTCTTGATAATAATCAATTAATTATTAATACAAAAGAAAAAATAAAAGTGGTGAATGAACATCCGTATGATTATTTAAAAAGTTTAGTCAATCAGTACTACGCGAATATTGCAGATGATCAATTGAAGCATTTACCTTTTATTTCAGGTTTTATAGGGACATGTAGTTTTGATCTTGTAAGGCATGAGTTTCCTAAACTTCAAGAAATTGAATTAGATGATCACCGGGATCATGACGTTAAATTTTATCTGGTAGAAGATACTTATGTTTTTGATCACTATAAAGATGAGTTGTATGTGATTTCAACAAATTTATTCTCAAATACTTCTAAATCTCAGTTGGAAGCAAAAGTTAAACAAAGAATTGATGATTTAAAAAACATCAATTTAGCTCATGAAAGAATAAAGTTGAAACAACCTGAACGACAAATTGAGACAAATATAGGAGAACAAGAATTTTTAAAAATAATAACAGAATTAAAAAAGAAAATCGCAGAAGGGGATATGTTCCAAGTTGTGCCTTCAAGAATTTATTATTACAAGCATAACTTTGTAACTCATTTGCATCAATTAAGTTTTCAACTTTATCAAAAGTTAAAGAGACAAAATCCTAGTCCCTATATGTATTATATGAATAAAGATATTCCTATAGTCGTAGGCAGTTCACCTGAAAGTTTCGTTAGAGTTAAAGATGGACTGGTTTATACCAATCCAATAGCTGGAACTACTAAACGAGGTGCTAATAAAAATGAAGATAAGAAAAATAGTCACGCTTTACTAAAGGACGAAAAAGAGATAAGTGAACATAGTATGCTTGTAGATTTAGGTAGAAATGATATTCATAGAATTAGTAAAGTAGGAACTTCTAAAATCACGAAGTTAATGGAAATTGAGAAATATGAACATGTCATGCACATAGTGAGTGAAGTCGTAGGTGAATTAAAGGAGAATTTATCTCCAATGAGTGTCATTGCAAGTTTATTACCCACAGGTACAGTATCGGGGGCGCCAAAATTAAGGGCCATTCAAAGGATTTATGAAGCTTATCCGTTTAAACGAGGGATTTATAGTGGGGGAGTTGGCTACATCAATTGTAATCATAATTTAGATTTTGCGCTTGCTATACGTACTATGCTCATAGACGACAAACAAGTAAACATTGAAGCAGGTTGTGGTGTAGTTTATGATTCCATACCTGAGAAAGAACTCGAAGAAACTAAACTGAAAGCAAAGAGTTTACTGGAGGTGACTCCATGATTTTAATTATAGATAACTATGATTCTTTTACTTATAATCTCGTAGATATAGTATCAAAACAAGCAGATGTGATTGTTAAATATCCTGATGACAGTGAAATTTATGAACTCAAAAATATTTCAGGAGTTATTATTTCTCCAGGTCCAGGGAATCCATTAGATAATAATGTATTGATTGAATTAATTGAATATTTTGAAAACAAACCGATACTAGGTGTCTGCCTAGGATCACAAGCATTGACTTGTTATTACGGTGGAGAAGTTATTCAAGGACTAAGAATTATGCATGGTAAAGTGGATGATTTAGAAATAGTGAAATCAACACCTTTGTACCAAGGTTTACCTAATCATTTTAAAATAATGCGATATCACTCATTAATAAGTAATCCTAAAACATTTCCATCCGCTTTAGAAATTACTGGTCAAACGATAGATTGCATACAGTCATTTCAACATAAATACAAAAAACATTATGGAATCCAATATCATCCTGAATCCTTTGCAACAGAACATGGAGAAAAAATAATTAACAACTTTGTAAGACTAGCAATGAAAGGTAGTTAAAAAATGAAATTATTAAAAGATATTGAAGATAATAGACAGTTAACGGAAGAACATATGAAGGAATTTATCGATATTCTTCTTAATCCAAATGTGAAGGAAGACAATAAACTTAAGTTATTAAAGTCTTACACTAAAAAGGAAATGCAACAAATTGAACTAACCTATTTAGTTAAACATCTTATAAGCACAATGTATCCAGTTCAACCCTATTATGATGGAGCGATGTGCGTTTGTGGTACTGGAGGAGATGGTTCAAACAGTTTCAATATATCAACAACAGTAGCATTCATTGTAGCAAGTGCCGGCGTACCGGTAGTTAAACATGGCAATAAAAGTATCACATCGCATTCAGGTAGTACTGATGTTCTTCAAGCAATGGGGATTCAAACAAGTGAAGTAGCTAGTGTGATAAAACAATTAGATACAAAAGGTCTCTCTTTCATTAGTGCCACTGATTCTTATCCAATTATGAAATACATCCAACCCATTAGGAAGCAGATAAAGTCTCCAACAATATTTAATTTAGTAGGGCCTCTTATCAACCCATTCAAACTTACTTATCAAGTGATGGGTGTCTATGATGTTACACAACTAGGTAAGATTGCTCAAACTATCAAAGATTTAGGTAGGAAGAAAGCTATTGTCGTTCATGGTGCAAATGGTATGGATGAGGCAACGCTATCGGGAGACAATATCATTTATGAAATTAACCAAAACAAGCCAATCAAACAGTATACAATTAATGCTAAAGATTATGATTTAACTATTGCTGACAATGACGCACTCAAAGGGGGAACACCTGAGGAAAATAAAAATATAGCCATAAATATATTAAATGGAAACGATCAATCGAGTAAAAGAGATGTCGTTATACTCAATGCAGCAATTGCTTTATACGTGGCTGAAAAAGCAAAAGATATTCACTCTGGTATTAAACTAGTTCGTCATCTTATAGACAGTGGTCAGGCTATGAAACAGTATTTAAAGATGGGGGTGTGATGATGACGATACTTCATGAAATAGTTAATTATAAAAAGTCACTACTTAAAGAGGGATATTATCAACAAAAATTAGAAGAATTAGAATATGTTGATGTTTCTAGTAAGAAGAAATTAATAAATGCATTGAAAAATGAAAAAAAGTTATCGGTTATTGCTGAGATAAAGTCTAAAAGTCCAACGCTAAAACAATTACCTCATAGAAACTTAATAGATCAAGTAAAAGAATATGAATTATATGGTGCAAATGCAATTTCAATCTTAACAGATGAAAAATACTTTGGTGGTAGTTTCGAAAGATTGAGTGAACTCACCGTCGAAACATCTTTACCAGTACTGTGTAAAGATTTTATAGTAGATAAAATTCAAATTGACGTAGCTAAAAAAGCAGGTGCTTCTATTGTTTTGCTTATTGTTAACATTCTCACAGACAAAGAGTTAAAAACTTTATATGATTATGCAACAGAACTTAACTTAGAAGTTTTAGTTGAGGTACATGATAGAAATGAATTAAATAAAGCACATCAATTATCGCCAAAAATAATTGGAGTTAATAATCGAGATTTGAAACGGTTTGTTACTAACGTGGAACATACGAACCAAATTTTAAAATTTAAAAAGAAAGGATTTCATTATATTTCAGAAAGCGGTATTCATAGTACTCATGATGTTGAGCACATTTTACAGTCAGGTATAGATGGCCTACTAGTGGGTGAATCATTAATGAAATGCAACGACTTAAGTCAATTTTTACCAAGCTTAAAAATGGAGAAGATTCATCAATGATTTTAAAATTTTGCGGGTTTAAAAGTGAAGAAGATATCGAAAAGGTTAAAAATCTAAATGTTGATGCAATAGGGTTTATCCATTTTCCTAGAAGTAAACGACACGTGAGTATGAATCAATTAAAATTACTGTCCAAACGAGTTCCAGACCATATTCATCGCGTGGTAGTCTTGGTAAATCCAACATTAGACTTAGTTAAGCAAGTCTTCAATGAAACTAATATCAACGTAATACAACTTCATGGAAGGGAGTCTATTCAATTAATAAAAGCAATTAGAAAGTTAAATCCTACGATTAAAATTTTTAAAGCAATTCCTGCTGATAAATATTTAAATAGAAATATTGAAAAATATGAGAAAACCGTTGATTTATTTATTATTGATACACCATCTCAAAATTATGGTGGAACAGGTGATACATATGATTGGAATGTGCTTAGTAATATTCGGAAATCACGTTTTTTAATAGCTGGCGGGTTAGACATAAATCATATTAGTAAACTAAAATACCTTAAATTAGGTCAGAGTGGTTACGATATTGCTAGCGGGATTGAGACAGATAATATTAAAGATTTAGCAAAAATGACGCAAATTATAAAAATAATTAAAGGAGATGAAAGAAATGAACATACAAACAGAAGCTGACGAGCTAGGGTTTTTCGGTGAATATGGTGGCAAGTATGTCCCTGAAACACTGATGCCTACAATCATAGAACTCAAAAAAGCTTATCAACAGGCTAAACAAGACGAATCATTCCAAGAGGAGCTCGCAAGTTATTTAAAAGACTATGTCGGAAGAGAAACACCACTTACTTACGCTAAATCATTTACCGAAGATTTAGGAGGAGCCAAAATATATTTAAAACGTGAAGACTTAAATCATACTGGGGCACATAAAATTAATAACGCTTTAGGTCAAGCATTGTTGGCGAAGCGTATGGGAAAAACAAAATTAGTTGCTGAAACAGGTGCTGGGCAACATGGTGTGGCGAGTGCCACAGTAGCTGCTTTATTCGATATGGAGCTCATCGTTTTTATGGGAAAAGAAGATGTTAAAAGACAACAATTGAATGTATTTAGAATGGAACTTCTAGGCGCAAAAGTTGTTTCAGTAGAAGAAGGACAAGGAACATTGTCAGATGCTGTCAATAGAGCTTTAAAATATTGGGTAAGCCATGTAGAGGACACACATTATTTATTAGGTTCAGCCTTAGGACCTGATCCTTTTCCTACAATGGTTAGAGATTTCCAAAGTGTGATTGGAAACGAAATAAAAAGACAAATTAATCAAAAAGAAGGGCGTTTACCAGAGGCTATAGTTGCATGTGTAGGTGGGGGTTCTAATGCGATAGGAACCTTCCATCCATTTATTAATGATGACGTAAAACTTTACGGGGTTGAAGCTGCAGGTAAAGGAGTTAACTCAAATAAACATGCATTAGCTATAGGAAAGGGAAAACCTGGTGTTCTACATGGATCTAAAATGTATCTTATTCAAGATGAGGATGGACAGATAGAGTTAGCCCATTCAATATCTGCAGGACTAGATTACCCAGGAATAGGTCCGGAACATTCATATTATAATGATATTGGTAGAGTGAAATATGTAAATGCCTCTGATGAAGAAGCCATGGAAGCTCTAATAAGATTCTCTAGAGCTGAAGGTATTATTCCTGCAATTGAAAGTGCTCATGCGATTAGTTATGTTGAAAAGTTAGCTCCAAAAATGAGAAAAGATGAAATTATTGTTATTACTGTCTCTGGTAGAGGGGATAAAGATATGGAAACAATTAGAAAATATACTGAAAGTCGTGGTGATATAGATGAGTAAGTTATTTATTCCTTATATAATGGGAAATTTAAAGTTTATTGAGAACTTAAAGATACTAAATGAAGCAGGTGCTGATATTATAGAAATTGGTGTTCCTTTTTCAGATCCAGTAGCGGACGGTTCAACAATCATGAATGCTGGAGCAAAAGCCATTGAAGAAGGCGTGAATATTAATTTTATATTTGAACAGCTAATTAAAAATAAAGAGACTATAACTTCTAAATATGTTTTAATGACCTATTATAATATTATCTCATCATTTGGGGAGAATGAATTTTTAAATAAATGTGAGGAAGCAGGTGTATATGGTTTAATCATTCCAGATTTGCCGTTTGAACTAACCCAAAAGTTTAAAAAAGATTTCCCTAATGAGAAAGTTAAATTAATCTCACTTATAGCAATGACTACTTTTGAGGAAAGAATTAAAAATATTGCTAAAAAGGCAGAAGGTTTTATTTACACGGTTACGATGAACGCTACTACTGGAGAAAATGGTCAATTTCACCCTGAATTAAAAAGAAAAATCGAATTAATTAAAGGTGTCACAGATGTACCTGTGGTTGCTGGATTCGGTATTAGAAATCAAGAACATGTGAAAGATATTGGACGTATAGCAGATGGCGTTGTCATCGGCAGTGAAATTGTAAAAAGATTCGCTGAGAGTGATCCTAGTGAGATGTTTCAATTTTTAAGAAGCATAAGAAAGACACTCGATCAAATTTAAAATGGCAGTTAATAGGTTGGGATAAATGGGTGTTCCAACCTTTTTTAAATTTTGAGGGGATAGCTATATTAAATTTATATTTGAATATTTCATAGCTAATCAGGGTAAATTAATTTTATAACAAGTTAAAGAGGTGAAAGTGAATGAGTAAAAAAGTATTATTTGTTCTAACTAGTACGAGTCAGTATCCTGATGGTACGGAAACTGGTTTATGGTTAGAAGAAGCCGGAGAACCTTATGATATTCTTAGAAACGAAGGGATTGATGTTGATATAGCGTCAATCAAAGGTGGTAAGGTTAACTTAGACCCTAACTCCACTTCAGATGAGTTATTAAACAAATATACTTCATTTACTTCGCAGTTAAATCATACACCAAGTATTGAAGACATTGATGTTGATGAGTATGAAGCAATTTATTTACCAGGTGGTCATGGCACAGTTTTTGATTTTGCTAATAATGAAAAATTGGCAAATATTTTAGTACATTTTAGAGACCATGATAAAATTATTTCATCAGTTTGTCACGGACCAAGTGCATTTGTTGGTGTTAAAACAAGTAATGGTAAATATCTTGTTGATGGTATACGCTTAACCGCTTTTACTGATAGTGAAGAAAAAGCAATGGGACTGGAAGATAAAGTACCATTTTTAACGCAATCTAAATTAGAAGAACAAGGTGCTCATTTCATTACAAGTGATGATTTTACTTCACATTTAGAAGAGGATCGTAAGTTTATTACTGGTCAAAATCCTCAATCAAGCGAAGTCATTGGTAAAGCACTTGTAAATGCATTAAAATAAAACTGGTTACAAAATAATATGGGCTCAAACCTTTGTTTAGTCCATATTATTTTTTACATAATTATTCAAATCTAAAGTTGATTACCAATTTAGTGCAATTTTTAAATTAGTTAATATTTTAGTTTTGGGTTTAACTATTGTATACTTGTTAAGATTAGAAGTATAGATAACATATATAATCATAAAGTTACATATAATGTATATTTAACAACAATCTATCATACTTAATGTTAAATAAAGAGAGTTATAAAGAGATTAATAGGAGTTATGATAATGAAGTTTACGAATTTAACAGCCAAAGAATTTAGTGACTTTACTGATCAAATGCCTTATAGCCATTTTACTCAGATGGAAGGTAATTATGAACTTAAAGTTGCTGAAGGAACGGATTCACATCTTGTAGGAATTAAAAATAATGACAATCAAGTGATTGCTGCATGTTTATTAACTGCTGTACCTGTAATGAAAATTTTTAAATATTTTTATTCAAATCGCGGGCCAGTAATTGATTATGATAATAAAGAACTTGTTCACTTTTTCTTTAATGAACTAAGTAAATACGTAAAAAAGTATAACTGTCTTTATCTAAGGGTTGACCCTTATCTTCCATACCAATACTTAAATCATGATGGTGAAATTATTGGAAATGCTGGCCATGATTGGTTTTTCAATAAAATGGAAGAATTAGGATTTGAACATGAAGGCTTTCATAAAGGCTTCCATCCTATATTACAAGTAAGATATCATTCTGTTTTAGATTTAAAAGATAAATCATCTAAAGATATTCTTAAAGGAATGGATAGTTTAAGAAAGCGTAATACTAAAAAAGTACAAAAAAATGGTGTTAAAGTTCGTTTCTTATCCGAAGATGAATTACCTATTTTCAGATCATTTATGGAAGATACTACTGAAACGAAAGAATTCGCCGATAGAGATGATAGTTTCTATTATAATAGATTCAAGCATTTCAAAGACAGAGTGTTAGTGCCATTAGCATATATTGATTTCGATGAATATATCGAGGAACTTAATAATGAAAGAGATGTTCTCAATAAGGATTTAAATAAAGCGCTTAAAGATATTGAGAAGAGACCTGACAATAAGAAAGCTTATAACAAAAAGGATAATCTTCAACAACAATTAGATGCAAATCAACAAAAAATTGATGAAGCTAAAAATTTACAACAAGAACATGGTAATGAATTACCTATTTCAGCAGGATACTTTTTCATTAATCCTTTTGAGGTTGTATATTACGCTGGTGGTACTTCAAATCGTTATCGTCATTATGCTGGTAGTTATGCAATTCAATGGAAAATGATAAACTATGCTTTAGAACATGGTATTGATCGTTATAATTTTTATGGAGTTAGTGGGGACTTCAGTGAAGACGCTGAAGATGTAGGAGTAATTAAGTTCAAAAAAGGCTATAACGCTGATGTTATTGAATATGTAGGTGATTTTATAAAACCAATCAATAAACCTATGTATGCAATCTATAACGCACTTAAAAAGTTAAAGAAATAGATTTTTTAGGAAGGGAATTATCTAATTATGAAATTTACAGAGTTAACAGTTAAAGAATTCGAAAACTTTGTACAAAATCCATCATTAGAAAGCCATTATTTTCAGGTGAAGGAAAATATTGCTACGCGTGAAGCAGATGGATTCCAAGTTGTATTATTAGGTGTTAAAGATGATGACAATAGAGTAATTGCAGCAAGTCTTTTCTCTAAAATTCCTACAATGGGAAGTTATGTATATTATTCAAATCGTGGTCCAGTTATGGATTATTCAGATTTAGGTTTAGTTGATTTTTATTTAAGAGAATTGGAAAATTATCTACACCAACATCAATGTTTATACGTAAAATTAGATCCTTATTGGATATATCAAGTTCATGATAAAGATATCAATCCTTTAACTGAGAAGAACGATGCTTTAGTTAACCTCTTTAAATCACATGGTTATGACCACCATGGTTTCACAACTGAATATGATACTTCTAGCCAAGTACGATGGATGGGCGTTTTAGATTTAGAAGGTAAGACACCTTCTTCACTGAAAAAGGAATTTGATAGTCAACGTAAAAGAAATATTAATAAAGCGATAAACTATGGAATTAAAGTAAGGTTTCTTGAGAGAGATGAATTTGATAAATTCTTAGATTTATACCGCGAAACTGAAGCTAGAACAGGCTTTGTATCTAAAACAGATCAATATTTCTATAACTTCATTGATCACTATGGTGATAAAGTTCTTTTACCATTGGCCTATATAGACTTAGATGAATACATAGAAAAAGTTCAACATTCTTTAAATGATAAAGAGAATCGTCGTGATGATATGATGGCTAAAGAAAATAAAAATGATAAGCAATTAAGAAAAATTGCCGAATTAGATAAACAAATTGAGCATGACAAAAAAGAATTACTAAATGCTAGTGAGATTCGTCAAACTGAAGGATCCATTCTAAACTTAGCAGCAGGTGTATACTTCGCTAATGCATATGAAGTCAATTATTTCTCAGGAGGTTCTTCAGAAAAGTTCAACCAATATATGGGACCTTATGCAATGCATTGGCATATGATAAATTATTGCTTCGATAATGGTTATGCAAGATATAACTTTTATGGTTTATCTGGTGACTTTACTGAAGATAGTGAAGATTATGGCGTTTATCGCTTCAAGAGAGGATTTAATGTTCAAATTGAAGAATTAATTGGCGATTTTTATAAACCAATTAATAAAGTGAAATATTGGTTATTCACGACATTAGATCGTATACGTAGTAAGGTTAAAAAATAAATATCTATATTTGAGAGCATATTGGGATAGAGCCAATATGCTCTTTTACCATATTAGAGAAGGGTTGGAAAACTCTAACTGGTTAGTGTAGGTAGAATATAAATCTTAGTTGTCGAAATAATGTTGTTCCCTACACATTTAATAATAGCATATTATTTTTATTGCACAATAATGCTCTTAGATTAATTTTAAATAAAGTTTTTATATCTATAAGAGTTACTATTATTATAATCGTTTAAATAAAGAGAGAATGACAAATTTGAATGATGAAGTTTTTATAAAAAGCTAAAAATGAAGATTATACAACTGATCTTTTCTAAATTTTTTTAGAAGTTTGTTAATTTAATCGACAGTATACTAAAGATATTTAAAGCGAAGTATAGTATATAGGTGATTATAAAAGTATTATGTAAACTAAATATATATATTTGCTTTTAAAAACAATTAATTAAGGAGATTTCATCTAATCTAAAGCACCTCATAACAAGTGATTGAGAGGCAATTTTGGTCATACATCAATTAAAAAAGTGATATTAAAGTTTGTTTCAATTAAATACAGCAAATTTATGGTGATTATTATCCAACAATGGCTTGTAATTTAGCAAATTAAGTATATAAACAAATGTATATATGCGCGCTGGGATGTTTTTAATCTTTTAGTTTACATAATATATATTATAGGAAGTTATGTGTATTTGTTCAGGGGACCTTACCTGTTGTCTATAAAATATTACTTACTCGCGTTATTTGTTGTTTAACTATTTGTGTTATTTCTCTATTGTCTTACATTATTAATAAGCTAGATTACAATCATTACTCAATGCATATGTTTCTAAAATCTCATCCATTATGATATTAGTTAATAGAAATTGCAACTATATATTTATTCACACTTATAAATCTAATGAGTAGCTATAGTTAATCATTTTGATGTATTTTGTATGCTATACTGAATTCATTATTACTAAATTTGGAGTGACTCGATAATGAATTTTATTTTTGATATAGATGGTACAATTTGTTTTGATGGTCATCATGTTGACCAATCTATTAAACATCGGCTTGTAAAACTCAAAAATGCTCACAATAATGTAATATTCGCATCTGCACGTCCTATAAGAGATTTGCTACCAGTAATTCCTGAATTTGCGGATTATACTTTAATTGGTGGAAATGGAGCTATTATTTCTCAAAACGGACAAATCGAAATCATTTCGGAAATAGACGTTCATGATATCACGCTTATCAAACAAATCATTAAGCAATACAATTTAACGTATATCATTGATGATAAATTCAATTACTCGACAAATCTAAATGCTAATACTGAATTATATCAGCGTATAGACCCTAATCGTACGGCACAATCTTTACATATGGATGCTATAAAGGATCCGATTAAGGCTATACTTTTAAATATTAAATCTGAAGAATTTGCTACTATTGCTAATACTTTAGAAACTGAATCTAATGGAGTTGAGCTTATACACCATTACAATGAGTCATATATTGACGTTACTGCTCAAGGTATAGATAAGCATACGACGATTCAGTACATATTAGGTGCTGATGCGGATTATATCGCATTCGGCAATGATCATAATGATATACATATGTTAAATAATGCTTCTCATGGTTATTTCGTCTCAAATGCTAATGTAGAGTATCAATCTTTTTTAAAGAACCCTAATATAGAAGTTATAAATAATACTAATGAAGCAATTTGTAATGTCTTAGATAAATATCTTTAGGAGGTATTAATCGTAGAACATAAAAATCAATATAAAACTCCCCACTCAATATCAAGCATGTATTAAGCGGGGAGTTTCAATTATTCAAATGTTTCAATTAATAATTTAGTGTACTCATTACGTTCAGAATCAAACAATTCATTTGTTTTGAAATCATCAACAATTAATCCATCTTTTAAAACGATAATTCGATTTGTTAAACGTTGCAACACTGATAAATCGTGTGATATAACAATCATCGTTTGAGGTATGTCAATTTCGGATTTCAATAAGAAATCAATTACCTTTTGTTCTGCGATAACATCAAGATTTGATGTTATTTCATCGCATATCAAGATGTCTGGTTGAGCTAGTAAAGTTCTTATAATGTTTAATCTCTGTAATTGACCGCCGCTTACCTCATTGGGATACTTTTGCAACAATTGATGAGATAAGTGAAAAGCATCTAAATGATTTAAAATTTGTTCTTTTATAAATGAAGATTTAACTTTATTGTAATAAATAAGGGGCTCCTCTAATGATTGTTGAATTGTATAGTGTCTATCAAAACTTTCAAATGCATGTTGATATATAGGCAATACACGTTTGGAATCTACATTAACTTTACCTCTTATAGATTTGATTTCATTTAATATTAGTTTAACTAGGGTAGTTTTACCTGCCCCGCTCTCACCTAGAATACCTACCTTTTCATTTTCTTTAATGTCTAAATTAATACCATTAAGTACTGGATGATTTTTACTATATTCATAATAGACGTTTTGTAATCTTATCATTATTCATTTATCTCCCTTTGACTCAAGGTATTTCTGTTTTCTAATAATTGTTTCGTATAGGAATGAGATACTCTATTTTCTAAGAGGTTGCCAACTTCACCAGTCTCTACCACTTCCCCATGCTTCATAACAGTAAAATAATCTCCATAACGAAGGACATGATTCATATTATGTGTAATAAGGAGTACCGTATTATGATGATCTTTGACAATGTGTTGAAGCAGTTGCATTATTTTATGACCATTAACCACATCTAATGAAGCTACAGGTTCATCTGCGATAATGAGTTTAGGATCTAGCATTAGTACACTAGCAATATATACGCGTTCTAGCTGACCACCTGAAAGTTCAAAGCTATATTTTTTTATAATATTAGAATCATCTAAATTCACCCATTTTAATGCATTCTTTATCTTTTCTAATGCTTCAGGACGACTTGCATCATAGTGAGTACGGTATATTGCGATGAGTTGTTTTTCTAAACGAGTATGTTCGTTAAAGCTTTGAGCATAATTTTGAGAAATATAACCAATGTCCTTACCTAAAAATTTTTTTATGTCAAGAGCCTCATTATTCTCAAATTGATATTCCGTAAAACTCATATCAAGACCTTTAGGTAAATAATTTAACAGTGCTCTAGCTGTGAGACTTTTACCTGCCCCACTTTCTCCAATAATTACATTTAAGATTCCTTTGCGGACATCTAAATTTAGGTTTTTAATTAAACTTGTACCATTTAGATCGCTAATGTTAAGATTTTTAATTTTTAAAAGAGTCAAACTCGGCACCTCTCTTCTCTAATAAGCGGTCTCGAATTGCATCACCAGTAAGATTGAATAACAATATTGTGATTGAAATAAGTGTGGCTGGTGCAATAATCATAATAGGATGAGACGTGATGAAATTTCGTCCTGCTTGCAGCATAGCTCCCCATTCAGGAGAAGGCGGTTGTGCCCCTAATCCTAAGAATGATAGCGAACTAATGTATAATATATTTTTACCGAAATCAACTACCATAATGACCAAAATAGATGGTATGACCTTTGGTAATAAATGTTTAAATAAAATATTAAAAGTTGAAACATTGAATAGTTTAGCCATTTTGATATAGGAATAAATCATTTCAGAATTAACAATCCCTCTCGTTACACTTGTATAATTCATCCATTTAATAAGTGTAATCGCAATGACTAAATTCCATATACTTGGATGAAAAAAGCTTGCTAAAGCAATCATTATGACAAACTCTGGAATACTTAAACCGATATCGATAATCCTCATAATGATTGAATCAATAATCCCTTTTTTATAGCCTGCCAAAAGACCCAATGGCACACCTATTAAAATAGTAAAAAGTAACGTAAGTAATGTAATGAATAAAGTTGTACGAGCGCCTATGATAAGACGGCTAAACAAATCGCGACCATAATCGTCAGTACCTAATAAATGTTTGAAGCTTATAGGTTTAAACGTCTCTGATAAATGAACATTGAAAGCTGCGTCTGGACTTACAAATAATTGTAAGACAATGATTATAAAGATATAAATACCAAACACATAAAAAATATAATTACGGTTGGCTAGTTTACGCTTCATGACGATCACCTTCTTGTCTATGCTGGCTTTGGCGAGAGGATTTGAAAATATTTATTCCATCTTTAGAGTTATAACGTTGTTTAGGATCCATCATCAAACTTAAAATATCCGCAATCGTATTGATAATCACTACGAAACAGCCTATAAATAAAACGCAACCTTGTATTAAAGGATAGTCTCTTGATTTGATGCTATCTACTAAAATGTAACCTAAACCTGGAATATCGAATAAGTTTTCAATGACTACAGTGCCCCCTATTAAACTACCTACTGATAAACCTAATAATGGGATAATGGGAAGTAATGAAGGTTTAAAGATGTCGTTAAATAAAATATAACGTTCTGACATGCCTCGTAACCTAGAAGCTTCCACAATTGGACTTTGGTATTGTTCTAATAAATTAGATCGAATGAGTCGAATATAATATGCACACATTCCAATGCTCATTGTAAGTATAGGTAATACATATATGGCTATAGACCCCTCTTCCGATGTTGGTAAGAGATTGAGTTTTTGATTAAAAATAAATAATAAAATTAATCCAATAAAAAATGAAGGTAAGCTTACCGAAAGAGAAGTAAAAATACGTATCAAGTGATCTAAAGTTTTGTGATAGTTTAATGCCGCAAAAATACCTAATGGTATAGAAATAAGCATAGATACAATTAGAGTGCCAAAGGTAATAATCAATGTTGGGCCAATATAACCTGCGATTTCTTGTGTTACTGGTTCATTAGTTTGAAAACTTGTACCTAAATTGAAGTGTAATACATGACTCATCCAGTGCCACCACTGAACAAATATAGAGTCATTTAAACCTAATTTCTGTTCTGTTGCTTGAATTTGGGATTGAGAAACCTGAGTTGTATCAAGATGAAGGATTTTATTAACAGGATTACCTGGTGATAATTTCATCAGAATAAATGTGAGCGTTGTGATTACGAACAGAACAATCATCATTTGCAATATTTTGGAAATGATTGTTTTAAACATCATAGAAGCATCCTTCCACTTTAAATGAATTAAATATTTATATAATAAAATTTAACATTAAATTGTTTTTGTTATCATCTTTCTATTATAGTAGTGATTTTAAAAAAATAATAGTAAGAGCGTTAAATAAAAAAGACTCAACACTTTCGAATTACCAAATGTGCGGAGTCTTTAAAAAATTTTATTTACGAAAACGATGTCTCGACTTTTTAAAATCGTCATCATCTTCATATTTACGAATTTCTTTCTCAAGTTTATTTTTCTTACGCTCACGTCGCCATTTACGAGTAAAGAACCACAATAAGAAACTTATGATTAAACTCATTATAGCTAAAAAGGCAGCATAACCTAATAAAGGTTGATAAGAAATATCATGGAAATTTGGAATAAAGAATGCTAATAATGCTAAAACTACAAACGTGATGATTGCGGACGAAAACCATTTATGTAAAACAAGAGTACAGAATACTGTTAACAAAATCATTGCTAAGATAGTAATCCATAAATAATTAGGCATATCAAAAATTGTCATTATACTATCTCCTCGTTCTCTAATTAATAATAATTTTATTATACTATTGATGTGCATTAAACTACTCAGGCTCAAGTAGGAAAGTTTTATAAATCACGCTTAATTCTAACCTATTCATGATACAAGATTAAATATTTAATTCCCTGCTTATATATTAGATAAACAAACAATTAGATAACCACATGAAATGTTATTCTGAAATGAGTTTTGTATAATATAAGTAATTCTAATTTAAGGAGTGTGTGACTGATGACACAAGGTCTACCTTTAAGAAAAGATGTTCCAAAGCAAGAAACATGGGACCTCAAAGATCTTTTTATTAATGATGAAGCATTTTATGAAACTTTAAATCAAGTATTTAAGTCTTCTAAAGAGTTTAATTCTAAATATAAAAATCAACTTACTAACATTGAGAATGTCGAACGAGCGTTGAAAGATTATGAGGACATTCTAATTCAATTAGATCGCCTATATAATTATCCTGAATTAAGAGTTAGTGTTGATACTTCTAATGAAGAAGCACAAAAAGTAAATGCTAAACTTAATACGATGTCTGGAAAAATTGCTGGTTTATTATCATTTGTAGATTCAGAAATCTTGGCATTATCCGAGGAAACGTTAAATGAATTACAAGAAAAAACTAATTATCCTCACTTTATTAAGAGATTACATGATAGAAAGCCGTATCAATTATCAACTGAAGTAGAACAAGTACTTGCCACATTAACACCTACCTTAAGAAGTCCGTTTGAATTATATGGCACTACTAAAAGTTTGGATATAGACTTCGAGACATTTGAACATAATGGTGTTACCTATCCATTGGATTACGCAACTTTTGAAAATGAATACGAAGATCATCCAGATAATGAATTTAGAAGAAAGAGTTTTAAAACATTTAGTGATGCTATACGTAAATATCAAAATACAACGGCAGCTACATATAACATGCAAGTGCAACAAGAGAAAATTGAAGCGGATTTACGTGGGTATGACTCCGTAATAGATTATTTACTTCAAGAACAAGAAGTTACGCGTGATATGTTTGACCGTCAAATTGATGTCATTATGAGTGATTTAGCTCCTGTAATGCAGAAATATGCTAAACTCATTCAACGTGTACATGGTCTTGATAAAATGCGCTTTGAAGATTTGAAAATATCTATTGACCCAAGTTATGAACCTGATATATCTATTGAAACTTCAAAAGAATATATTTATGGAGCGCTTAACGTTTTAGGTGATGATTATGTAAATATGTTAGAAATTGCTTACAATAATCGTTGGATTGATTTCGCACAAAATAAAGGTAAAGAGACAGGCGCTTATTGTGCGAGCCCTTACTTTACGCACTCTTATGTGTTTATCTCTTGGACAGGCAAAATGGCTGAAACTTTCGTTCTTGCTCATGAGTTAGGTCATGCAGGACATTTTAAATTAGCACAAGACCATCAAAATTTACTGGAATCTGAGGCATCAATGTACTTTGTTGAAGCGCCTTCTACAATGAATGAAATGTTAATGGCTAACTACCTATTTAACAGTAGTAATGATCCTAAATTCAAACGTTGGGTGATTGGTTCAATTCTATCAAGAACTTATTACCACAATATGGTAACGCATTTATTAGAAGCTGCATATCAACGTAAAGTATATCAATTAGTAGATGAAGGAGAATCACTCACAGCTCCGATCTTAAATAAAATTATGCTAGATGTGTATGAAACATTCTTCGGTAATGTGGTGGAAATGACTGATGGTGTTGAACTAACATGGATGCGTCAACCACATTATTATATGGGATTATATTCATACACATACTCTGCTGGTTTAACTATTGGTACAGTTGTATCTCAAAAAATTAAAAATGAAGGTCAACCAGCTGTAGATAACTGGTTAAATACATTAAAAGCTGGCGGTAGTATGTCTCCAGTTGAATTAGCTCAAACTGCCGGTGTTGATATCACTACTGAAGCTCCATTAAAAGCTACAATAAAGTATATCTCAGAGTTGGTGGATGAATTAGAGAGATTAACAGATGAAATTGAAGCTTAATAAAGAATAATTGAATATGAAAAATCGCCCCTACAGGATATAATTTATCCAATAAGGGCGATTTTTTTATTAGTCAAATGTATCGTAATGCTCTCCGGTTAAATAATAATAGACACTTTCGGCTATATTACTAATATGATCTCCAATGCGTTCTAAGTGTCGAGCAGCTAAATGTGCTTGACCTGCAACGAATGGATCATTATCAATTAAGTATGTTGTGTTAACGATATTAATGTATAAATCATCAATGTCTTTATCTCTTTCAATAATTTCCTTAATTAATGTTAAATCCTCGGTTTTAACTGCTGTATTTAAGTCTTCTAGCATAAGCATTGCTAACTTACCCATCGTCTTTAAACGTGTAAACACATAATCATCGTTAATCTTCACTCTTAGACGTATATGTGCGATGCTTGCAGCATTGTCCCCCATTCTTTCAAAGTCAGTAGAAATTTTTAATGCTGCCATCATCATGCGTAAATCAGTAGCAATAGGTTGCTGTTTAGTGATTAACATAATGACTTTTTCATTAATCTCATAATCTAATTGATTAATTTCCTTATCTTTCTCAATGGTTTCTCTAGCAAACGTTCTTTTTTCTTCACTTAACGACACTAATGCATTTTTGATATTAAAATAAACACGAAGGCCAAGACGACGTAAATCTTTGATTAACTCATCTAGCTGACCTTCGTATTTATGTCTAATGATTGCCATATATAATTATCCGAAACGTCCTGAAATATAATCTTCTGTTTGTTTATCAGAAGGATTAGAGAAGATTTTATCAGTGTCGTCGTATTCGTTTACATAACCATTAAGGAAGAATGCTGTTTTATCAGATACACGTGCAGCTTGTTGCATGTTATGTGTAACCATAATAATTGAATAATTTTGTTTTAAGTCTTGTACTAATTCTTCAACTCTTAAAGTTGAAATTGGGTCTAATGCTGATGTTGGCTCATCCATTAAAATTACATCCGGTTCAATTGCTAGGCATCTAGCGATACAAACACGTTGTTGTTGCCCCCCTGATAAGCCATAAGCATTAGTGTGTAATCTATCTTTCAATTCATCCCATATTGCAGCGCCACGTAATGATTTCTCTACAATTTCGTCTAAAACTTTTTTATTTTTAATACCATGTGTTTTAGGACCGTAAGTAATATTATCGTAAATTGATTTAGGGAATGGGTTCGGTTGTTGGAAGACCATTCCTACATTAGTTCTTAGTTTCTCTTTAGAATATTTAGCATCAAAGATGTTTTGATCGCGATATAAGATTTTACCAGCTGTTTTAACAGAAGGTACAAGCTCAACCATACGATTTAAAGTTTTGATGTATGTTGATTTACCACAACCTGATGGTCCGATAATTGCTGTTACATTATTTTCTAAAATATCTAAGTTAATGTTTTGTAACGCATGATTTTCACCGTACCACAAATCTAAATTTTGAGTAGAATATACGATGTTTTTTTGACTATCAGGTGTCTTGTCTTTTTTATCATTTTCAGTAGTAATAATCGTAGACACAGAGCCATTATTTTTCTCTGTTTGCTCATTTAATTTATTTTTTTCTGCGACTTGTGAATTAGCCATAATTAAAAACTCCTTCTATATATAGTCGAGGCTTTATACGTATCACCCTCGACTATTTGAATAACTATTTCCCTATAAGTTTAATTAATATTTTTTACTGAATTTATTACGTAAAAGAATTGCTACTGCATTCATTGCTAATAAAATAATTAGTAAGACGATAATTCCTGCTGATGCAACATTCTGGAATTCAGCTTGAGGCATTTTAGCCCAAGTGTAAATTTGAGTTGGAAGTGCAGAGAATTGATCTAATAAGCCAGAAGGTGTAGCTAAAAGAATAGTTGGGATACCAATAACTACTAATGGTGCAGTTTCACCTAATGCACGAGATAACGATAAGATAAACCCAGTTAAGATACCAGGTAATGCTGCAGGTAATACGACTCTTCTAATCGTTTGCCATTTATTAGCACCTAATCCAAATGACGCTTCTCTCACCGAACCAGGTACAGCTCTAATAGCCTCTTGACTTGAAACGATGATAACTGGAAGAATCAATAATGACATTGCCAAGGCAGCTGCTAAGACACTATTACCCATACCTGCTGCTCCAACGAAAAGTGTGTAACCTAATAAACCAAATACGATTGAAGGTACACCAGCTAAGTTTGAAATACTTATTTTTACAATACTTGTAAAAATATTGTCCTTTGCATATTCTTCAAGATAAATCGCTGTACCAATTCCAAGAATGATAGTAATTGGAATAATAGTAACAATTAACCAAATGGATCCAACCAATGCACCTTTAATACCGGCATCTGCAGGTGTTGAGGATGAGAAATTCGTAAAGAATTCAGGTGTTAAATGTCCTGCCCCTTTAATAATTGTTTGTGCTAGTAAAGCAACTAATACTACGAGACCGATGACTGTGCATAGAAAAAATAATCCTTTAAATATTTTATTCTTAGTACCACGAGTAGAAATGTTTTTATCTACCTTATTTTTATCTATTAACGCTTTATTAGTAGGATTTGTTGTTGAACTCATATTAATACTCCTCTCTGAATCGTTTTGAAATCCATTGTGAAAGTAGATTCATTATTATAGTGAAGATAAATAGAGTAAATCCTACCGCATAAATACTGTAGTAGATATCTGAGCCAAATGGCGCGTCACCAGTTGCAACTTCAACAATATAACCAGTCATTGTTTGAATGGAACTAGTTAGACTTAATGAAGATGTAGGTGTACTACCAGCTGCTAATGAAACAATCATAGTTTCACCAATCGCTCTTGAAACACCCAATACAATTGATGCGACAACACCTGAAGTGGCTGCAGGTAAGACAACTTTAGTAGCAACTTCAAATTTAGTTGCACCAAGACCATAAGCGCCTTCACGTATTTTATTAGGTACAGAAGACATTGCATCTTCACTCAAACTTGTAATAATAGGCACGATCATAATACCAACAACTATACCGGGACTTATAGAGTTGAACTCGCCTAAACCAGGAATAATACTTCTTAAAATTGGTGTTACAAAAGTTAAGGCAAAGAAACCGAATACTATCGTAGGTATACCTGCTAATATTTCTAGGATTGGTTTGATGATACGACGTGTTCTATCACTTGCATATTCATTAAGATAAATTGCAGCGCCTAGTCCAATTGGAACTGATACGATAGTTGCAATGAAAGTAATTTTTAATGTACCTATAATCAATGCCCAAATGCCATATTCAGGATTTGAACCCGTAGGATTCCACGTTCCTGTTAAAAAGAATTTAGAAAATGGTACACGTGTAAAGAAAGTGATTGTCTCAGTGAGTAAAGTAAATAAAATAGCAATAGTGGTTAAGATTGAAATAGCTGAAATAATACCCAAAATGATAGGAACGATTTTATCACTTGCCCCACCCTTTTTAGCATTATTCTTGGCTATCATTTCTCTAACATTTGTTTGTGAAGCCATGTAAATCCCTCTTTCTAATTTCTCCCAAAATAATTTAAAAAAGATTGGGAATTACTTTAGAGAATGATGAGTTCAAATGAATCAATTGTTTATAAAAACTCAATAATCTTCCCTGAAGAAAAAAGTACAGACAAAGTGGTTGTTCTCCACTTTGTCTTATACTTTTGCAAATTCCCAACCCTTTTATATTAAGTACACTAATTTTTATTTTTTGTCGTCTGATTTTTTATCTGATTTCTTGTCAGATTTTTTATCAGATTTTTGATGTTTATCTAAAAACTTATTTAACTCTTTTAATTGAGATTTATAAGTTTTCTTAGGAGCAGCTACTTCATCTTTAGCTTCAGCAGATTTACCTTCATCTTTAAGAACGAATTTCATGAATTCAGACATTACTTTGTTATCTTTTAATGATTTATCTTTAACGTAGATGAATAATGGTCTACTTAAAGCATATGAACCATTTTTGATTGTTTTCTTAGTTGGTTCAGTTAATTTGCCGTTATCATCTTTGATCTTAACTTCTTTTAATTTGTCTTTATTTTGTTCGTAGAACGCATAACCGAAGTAACCAATACCTTCTTTGTTTTTAGTTACAGAGCTAACTAATTGGTTAGTATCAGCATTTTTCTCAGCCTTGATATCTTGTTTGTTCATTACTTCCTCTTCGAAGAAGTCGTATGTACCATGACTTGAGTTAGGTGATACAGCATTGATTTTTTTGTTTGGCCATTTAGAATTTACATCTTTCCAAGTTTTAGCTTTTCCAGAATAAATATCTTTTAATTGAGATTTAGTTAATGATTTTACGAATTTATTATCTTTATTTACTGCGATAGTAACAGCATCTTGTGCAATTTTAAATTCGTGGTATTTAATACCTTTATCTTCTAATTTTTTCTTTTCTTCGTCTTTAATAGGTCTTGAAGCGTCTGAGAAATCAGTTTCGCCAGCAATGAATTTTTGGAATCCAGCACCTGTACCAGCTTGTCCAGAAGAAATTTTAGCGTCTTTGTGATTTTTCGCCCATTTTTCATTTAATTTTTCGACGATAGGAGCTACAGTAGATGAACCTTCACCTTTTGCAGAACCTTTAAGATCACTTCCGCTACCAGAACCTCCATTATTACCGCCGCAAGCGCCAAGTAAGAATGAAGCACCTAATACAGTAGTACCGACTAATTGCCACTTTTTCATTGAAACATCCTCCTAGTATAAATAACCCTAATGTTATATGTATTTCTTACAGCTTTTATAATACATACCTTTTGTTAATTAAAAATAGAGTAATTGTAAATCTTTTGTTAAGAATGTTTAAAGGTTGGTATAACGTGCTTTATAGAGGTATAGATGAAGTTTATATTTTTGAAAAATTACTTTAACTCATAAATACAATAGTTGTTATTTAGAAAACATACGGGTGTGAGTGTGTATAGTGGCAATATCACAAATTAAAATTTGTACTTAGATAGTCAGACAGATCACAAGCCCCCCGATTATTAATGATGTTTTATACTTAATTCTCTATTTAAAATAATTCGATAAAAAAAGCTTATTCCTAGAATTTTAGGAATAAGCCTTCGCATAAGATTTGAATTTTTCTAATTCTATTCTTAAATTAACTATATTAAAGCATGTTGTGTATCAATCAGTACTGAGTAACATATACTTCTTACTCTTCTACTCTACTCCAACCTTTTTTAGTAAGCGTGATTTTACCAGTTTCAATGTTAATTATTTTCTTCTTATATAAATGACCAATAGCACGTTTGAATGAACCTTTACTCATATTGAACACTTCTTTAATGGCTTCAGGACTGGATTTATCCCAAAATGGTAATTCGCCATCATATTCTACGAGTAGATCGAAAATAACTTGTCCATCATCGTCTAAACGTTCATGAGCTAGCGGTAAGAATGAACCATTGAGTTCACCTTTATCATTATGTCCGATGATACGCACTTCAACTTTCTCTCCTAAACGAGGTTCTTGCTTACGTTCAGATTCATGGACGAAAATTTTGTAGCCATCTTCACTCAATAAGAAACTTCCTACTCTTAATAAGCGATATGCTCGAGCTTCAATCATTTCATTTTGTTTACTTTCATCTATTACTGGTGTGAACATACCTTCAACAATTGTTTCACTAGCGAGGCGTCCAAACATTTGATTGTTACTATCAATTCTTAGAGTAACAAGGAGATAATCTCCAGCTTGAGGCCATAATTCTTTGATTTTTGGTAGGTCTTCCCATGGAACTAACACTTCACGAGGAAGCCCTACATCAATACGTGCGCCGTCACGGTCAGTTTTTAAAACTTTTGCAAAATCATATTTATCTTTGGTGATATCAGGCATATTTTGAGTTGCAAATAATTCACCTGAACGGTTTGGATAGACAAAGAAGCTATACTCTTCCCCTATTTCAAATTCGTCTTCATCGGCTACTTCTGATTGATTAAGTTTAACTTGTTCCCCATTGGGCCCCTTTAATAAATAAGTTGAGCCTTGTAAGCCCTCAACTTCTAAAAATTCTATTGAACCTACGATATCTTTATCTAATGCCATTATTTTCTCCTTATACTAATGTAATTTCTAAATTTTATTATTGTTTCTTCTATATAAATAGTTATTTTCAAAATTAAAATAAATGATTCACTACGATAAAATTCCTTTTAATTATAACATGAGTCACTTATTCTATCATTACTATGTCAACGTGGTCGAAACTCCTACTATTATATGATATAATTTCTCCGTTAGAATAACGATAAAGGAGCAAATGCATGTTACAAGTAACTGATGTAAGTTTACGTTTCGGAGATCGTAAACTATTTGAAGATGTAAATATAAAATTTACTGAAGGTAATTGTTATGGCTTAATTGGTGCTAATGGTGCTGGTAAATCAACATTTCTTAAAATTTTATCTGGCGAAATTGATTCGCAAACAGGTCATGTTTCATTAGGAAAAGATGAACGTCTAGCAGTATTAAAGCAAGATCACTTCGCATACGAAGATGAACGCGTATTAGATGTCGTAATTAAAGGACATGAGCGTTTATATGAAGTTATGAAAGAAAAAGATGAGATTTATATGAAGCCAGATTTTAGTGACGAAGATGGTATTCGTGCTGCAGAACTTGAAGGTGAATTTGCAGAAATGAATGGCTGGAACGCAGAAGCCGATGCTGCTAACCTACTTTCTGGTTTAGGTATTCAAGCAGATTTACATGACAGAAAAATGTCTGAACTAGAAAACAATCAAAAAGTAAAAGTATTATTAGCGCAAAGTTTATTTGGCGATCCCGATGTACTTCTACTAGACGAGCCTACTAACGGTTTAGATATCCCTGCAATTAGCTGGTTAGAAGATTTCTTAATTAACTTTGAAAATACAGTTATTGTTGTATCCCACGACCGTCACTTCTTAAATAACGTATGTACGCACATTGCTGACTTAGATTACGGTAAGATTAAACTATATGTAGGTAACTATGATTTTTGGTATCAATCAAGTCAGTTAGCCCAAAAAATGGCTCAAGAACAAAATAAGAAAAAAGAAGAAAAAATTAAGGAATTACAAGATTTCATTGCACGATTCTCTGCGAATGCTTCTAAATCAAAACAAGCTACAAGTCGTAAGAAACAATTAGAAAAAATTGAATTAGATGATATTCAACCATCTTCAAGAAGATATCCATATGTTAAATTTACTCCTGAACGTGAAATTGGAAATGATTTATTAACTGTTGAAAATCTATCTAAAACAATTGACGGCGAAAAAGTATTAGATAATGTTTCATTCACAATGAATCCTAACGATAAAGCTATTTTAATTGGTGATAGTGAGATTGCCAAAACAACATTGCTTAAAATTTTAGCTGGTGAAATGGAACCAGATGAAGGAACATTTAAATGGGGTGTGACTACTTCCCTTAGCTACTTCCCTAAAGATAATTCAGAGTTCTTTGATGGTGTCGACATGAACTTAGTTGATTGGTTAAGACAATATGCGCCTGAAGATGAACAAACTGAAACATTTTTACGTGGTTTCTTAGGTCGTATGCTATTTAGCGGAGAAGAAGTTAAGAAGAAGGCAAGTGTTCTATCCGGTGGCGAAAAAGTTCGTTGTATGTTAAGTAAAATGATGTTATCAAGTGCTAACGTTTTATTACTAGACGAACCTACAAACCATTTAGACCTAGAAAGTATCACTGCAGTTAATGATGGATTGAAATCATTTAAAGGTTCTATCATCTTCACTTCATATGACTTCGAGTTCATCAATACAATTGCAAACCGTGTTATTGATTTAAATCAACCAGGTGGTTTATCTAAAGAAGTTCCTTATGAAGAATATCTTCAAGAAATTGGTGTTTTACAAAATAGTTAATAAATTTTCTTTTACTCTAGAGCATCTTCATGATTCTCTAGAGTTTTTCTTTTGGAAATTGATATTTAAGCAATCAATAATAAAGTTTTATTTATAATAAATCACAAATTGTGTTATCTTACTCTTAAATTTTCAGTATATTTTTAAAAATCTAACATATTGGTTTACAGAGATATACACTCTATGTATAATAAACTCATATCAATTGAATAAGATTTTGATGAGGAGCATCAATCATGAGTAAATTTTAGTATTTTGTCTGCTAACAACTAATTTTGAAAGGGTGCGATGCCGAAACAATTCATAATAGCAGTTATGAGTCGTTGGACTTTTTGGTTAAGAGCTGAAAGTTTGTCATTATTACTAAATAATGGAGTGCATCACTTGTACATAAATGTAGAGCAAGTTCGCGCATTCCGAACTTGTTCTTTTTTTATATCGTGTGAGCCTCCCCTAATTTTAGGAGGACTGAAATTGAACAGAAGTGTTTTGAAATTTGGCGGGTCTTCCGTCAGTGATTTTACAAAGATAAAAAATATTGCTGAAATGCTTAAAACACGAGTTGAACAGGGAGAAGAATTAATCGTTGTAGTTAGTGCAATGGGTAAAACAACTGATCAATTAATGGAAAATGTGTCAACGTTGACATCTACACCTAAAGATCAAGAACTTGCCCTACTACTTACTACGGGTGAACAACAGACAGTCTCCTATCTTTCAATGGTACTTAATGATATTGGTGTAAAAGCCAAAGCAATGACTGGATACCAAGCAGGTATTAAAACGATTGGTCATCATTTGAAAAGTAAAATTGCAGAGATTAATCCAGATACATTTAATCAAGCATTTGAAAATAACGATGTACTGGTAGTAGCTGGTTTCCAAGGTATAAATGATGAGTTTGAGCTTACTACTTTAGGTCGTGGAGGTTCTGATACTACTGCAGTGGCTCTAGCAGCAAGTAACCAAATCCCTTGCGAGATTTATACTGACGTTGATGGAGTTTATGCAACAGATCCAAGAATATTAAGTCATGCTAAGCGTTTAGAATACGTGTCATATGAAGAAATGATGGAAATGAGTGCGCTTGGTGCTGGAGTACTTGAAACTAGAAGTGTTGAACTTGCTAAAAACTATGAAATCCCCCTTTATTTAGGGAGAACTTTATCAAATGTGAAAGGAACGTGGATTATGTCTAGATCAGATTTATTAGAGAAAAAAGCTGTTACAGGAGTAGCTTTAGATACGCATATGATGCACGTCACAATTAGTTATCCCCTACCTGACAATCGATTATTAACTCAGTTATTTACTAAATTAGAGGAAGGTTCTGTCAATGTCGATATGATTTCGCAAATCGTTAATCTCGAAGGATTACAGCTATCATTTTCGATTAAAGATAGTGACGTTAATCAAATTTCATCTATATTGGAAAATCTATCCACTCACTTTGAAGCCTTAGATTATAAAATCAATGAAGAATACGTCAAAATTTCGTTAATTGGATCAGGTATGAGAGATATGTCTGGAGTAGCATCTAAAGCATTTATCACTTTAATCAATTCTGAAATTCCATTCTATCAAACAACGACTTCAGAAATTAGTATTTCATATGTTATTGATGCAGAAAATGGTCAAAGAGCGGTAGAAGAATTATATAACGCATTCGATATCTAAAATTGATATGATATATTTATAAAGAATTTTCTTAAAATTAACAATATTACAAATGGAGTGACTTTATTATGACAAGATTAGCAGTAGCCGGAGCAACAGGATTAGTAGGAACAAAAATGTTAGAAACATTGGATCGTAAGAATATTCCTTTCGATGAATTAGTACTCTTTTCATCAGCACGTTCAGCGGGTAAGGAAGTAGAATTCCAAGGACAAACATATACTGTTCAAGAGTTAACAGATGAAGCAGCAAGTGAACACTTCGACTACGTGTTAATGAGTGCTGGTGGAGGTACAAGTGAACATTTCGCCCCACTATTTGAACAAGCAGGTGCTATCGTCATTGATAACTCTAGTCAATGGAGAATGACCGAAGATGTAGATTTAATTGTTCCCGAAGTGAATGAACCTAAACTAACTCGTGGCATTATTGCTAATCCTAACTGTTCAACAATTCAATCCGTAGTGCCACTTAAAATTTTACAAGATGCATATGGCTTAAAACGTGTTGCTTATACAACATATCAAGCGGTTTCAGGCTCAGGTATCAAGGGTAAAAGAGATTTATCTGAGGGGCCTAATGGAAAAGTTCCTGAAGCGTACCCTCACCCTATCTATAATAATGTGTTACCACATATTGATGTTTTTCTTGAAAATGGCTACACCAAAGAAGAGCAAAAAATGATTGATGAAACAAGAAAAATTTTAAACGATAAAGACCTGAAAGTTACAGCTACTTGTGTACGTGTACCAGTGCAAGACAGTCACAGCATTGAAATTGACGTTACTTTAGATAGAGAAGCTAACGTTAAAGATATCCAAAACCTTTTCGACCAAGATAGCAGAGTTGTACTTGTAGATAACCCTGAAAACAATGAATACCCATTAGCAATTCACTCTACAGGTAAAGACGAAGTCTTTGTAGGCCGTATTCGTAGAGATGATTCATTAGATAACACTTTCCATGTATGGTGTACATCAGACAACTTACTTAAAGGTGCGGCATTAAACGCAGTTCAAGTATTAGAGCAAGTTTTAACTATGAAAGGAGAACGATAATATGACACACATGTTTGAAGGCGTTGGCGTAGCTCTAGCTACACCATTTACTAATAATGAAATTGATTTTGACGCATTAGAAAGACATGTAAAATTTTTATTAGAAAATAACACACAAGCGATTATAGTTAATGGAACAACAGCTGAAAGCCCTACTTTAACAGATCAAGAAAAAGAACAAGTACTTGAAACTGTAATTAAATTAGTTGATAAACGTGTACCTATCATTGCTGGAACTGGTACGAATAATACTCAGAAATCAATTGAAGCCTCTAAAAGAGCTAAAGAAATTGGTGCTGATGCAGTGATGCTTATTACGCCCTATTATAATAAAACAAACCAACGAGGATTAATTAAACACTTTGAGACTATCGCAAATGAAGTAAAATTACCGGTTGTACTTTATAACGTACCATCACGGACGAATATGACGATTGAAGCAGAAACTGTTGAAACATTAAGTCACAACCCTTACATTGTTGCACTTAAAGATGCAACGAATGACTTTGATTATATGGAAGAAGTTAAAAAACGCATTAATGAAGATGAATTTGCATTATATAGTGGCAATGATGACAATGTTGTTGAATTCTATCAACGTGGAGGTAAAGGTGTTATCTCAGTTATTGCAAATGTTATCCCTCAAGAATTTCAAGATTTATACGATGCTAAACAAAGTGGAGAAAATATTTCAAGTCAATTTGAACCTATTGGGCAATTATTAGACTCATTATCTGTGGATGTTAACCCTATTCCTATTAAGGCACTAACGGCACATTTAGGTTTTGGTAATTATGAATTAAGATTACCACTTATCCCATTAGATGACGCAGAGCGTAATGTATTAGAGCAAGCTTATGATCAGTTTAAAGCAGGTGAACATTAATGAAGATTTTACTTATAGGCTATGGAGCGATGAATCAACGAGTTGCTAGACTAGCTGAAGAAAAAAATCATGAGATTGTAGGAGTCATAGATAGAACTCCTAAAGATTCAACACCATACAAGCATTACAATAGTATAGTTGAAGCTCAAGACGTTGCTGATGTAGTGATTGACTTTTCAAACCCTGAATTATTAATACCATTACTAGATGAGTCATTCAATTTACCGTTAGTTATTGCTACAACTGGTGAGAAAGATACGCTCATTCAAAAGCTACAATCATTAGGTCAACATATGCCTGTATTCTTTAGTGCAAATATGAGTTATGGTATACACGCCCTTACTAAGATTTTAGAAACTGCCGTACCCCTACTACAAGACTTTGACATTGAATTAACTGAGGCTCATCACAATAAGAAAGTAGATGCTCCTAGTGGTACATTAGTTAAATTGTATGATGTGATCAAAGAACTTAGAGACCAAGTAACGCCAGTATATGATCGTCATGAGAATACTGAGAAACGTACGAAAGATGAAATTGGTATTCATGCTGTGCGTGGAGGAACAATCGTTGGTGAACATGATATTTTATTCGCTGGCACAGATGAGACAATCACTATTTCTCATAAGGCACAATCTAAAGACATTTTTGCAAATGGTGCCATTGGTGCCGCTGAAAAGTTAATTCATAAAGAAAATGGATATTATACTTTTGATAATTTATAAAAGTAAACAAAGGAGAGGTTTAAATTATGGTACAACATTTATCAGCTCAAGAGATTATTCAATATATCAGTGATGCAAAAAAATCTACACCTTTAAAAGTTTATGCGAATGGTAATTTTGAAGGCGTAACTTTCCCAGAAAGTTTTAAAGTATTTGGATCAGAACATTCTAAAGTTATCTTTTGTGAAGCGGATGACTGGAAACCCTTCTATGAAGAAAATAGAACAAAAATTGAAGATTTAGAAATTGAAATGGATCGACGTAATTCAGCGATTCCGCTTAAAGACTTAACAAATACAAACGCACGTATTGAACCGGGTGCATTCATTCGTGAACAAGCGATTATTGAAGATGGTGCTGTAGTTATGATGGGCGCTACAATAAATATTGGTGCAGTAGTTGGTGAAGGCACAATGGTTGATATGAACGCAACGCTTGGTGGTCGTGCAACAACTGGTAAGAATGTACATGTTGGTGCAGGTGCTGTATTAGCTGGAGTAATTGAGCCCCCTAGCGCCTCTCCAGTGGTAATCGAAGATAATGTCTTAATTGGTGCTAATGCAGTTATTCTTGAAGGCGTTCGCGTTGGCGAAGGTGCTATTGTTGCTGCGGGTGCTATTGTAACTCAAGATGTTCCAGCTGGTGCAGTTGTAGCTGGTACCCCTGCTAAAGTAATTAAACAAACATCTGAAGTTGAAGACTCTAAACGTGAAATTGTCTCAGCGTTAAGAAAGTTAAATGATTAATAGCTAGTATGTTTTAATCATTTTCAAATAAATGAATGTTGAAGGTTGAAGCAAATGATGATGTTGAACACTCTTATATGTAGGTTCGCACGTTTGTTTCACCTTTTTATTATAACTAAGTAAAAAAGCGTCATCATTACATAATGAATTAAAACAATTTCATATAAGGGATGATTAATATGAGTGAATTAGAATTTGTAACAAAACATAGAAGACATTTACATCAATATCCAGAATTAAGTTTACATGAGTTCGAAACAACGAAGTATATTAAAGAATTTCTTGATAAATTAGGCGTTGAATATGATTGCCCTCTTGAAACCGGTGCAATAGCCTATTTAGAAGGTCAAAGTAATCATACGATAGCATTTCGTGCTGATATCGATGCTTTACCAATATTTGAGGAAAATGATATCGACTATCGGAGTAAAACGGACAATGTGATGCATGCATGTGGTCATGATGGTCATACAACAGCATTAATGTTATTTGTAAAACGTTGCAAAGCGATGGCGGATAAAGGTGAACTTCCCCACAATGTTGTGTTTATCTTTCAGCCTGCTGAAGAAACTGGTGGTGGTGCTAATCGCTTAATTAAAGCAGGCGCCTTTGAAAAGTACCCTATCGAAGCAGTATTTGGTATTCATGTGAACCCATTCGCTGAAGAAGGTAAAGTAGTGATTCGTGATGAAGAAATCACTGCAAGTGCGACTGAGTATCGCTTTTATTTAAATGGTTTATCAAGTCATGTGGCTGATAAAGAACAAGGTCATTCATGTGGTGAAGCGTTACAACATGTCTTAGCACAAGTAGGACAAATACAACAGTACCATCTTAATGGTTTAAAACGTAATATAGTTCATATGGGACATTTTGAAGCTGGTGAAGCTATAAATACAGTGCCGAGTCATGGTTATCTTGAAGGTACAATACGCACGTATGATGTAGATGACTTAACTGTGGTTAAACAACAAATGTATAAAATAGCAGAAAGTGTCCAATTACTATTTAATGTAGATTGCCAAGTAAAATTTGAAGAAGGCTATCCTCCTACTATGAATAGTCCTGAACTTCGGGAAAGTGTAGAACAAGCCTTAAATAAGGCTAATCTAGAAGTCATTGATAAACCTACCCCATTCTTATTTGGAGAAGATTTTAGTTTTTATGGACAACAATTAGCTCCTGCATATTTTGTATTTGTAGGCACTCAGAATAAAGCTAAAGGTTATGTTACAGGTTTGCATACCTCTCATTTAAATTTTGATGAAAAGATTTTAATTGATGTAGCAAATTATTATGAAGAATTATTAAGAAATTACAAAGAGGTGTAAGTCAATTGACAGCAATTTGGTCAGTAGATACAGAAGTGTTTTATCAGAATGCTGTAAAAGTTAGAAATGAACAATCAATAATGGCAGTAGTAAAAAATAACGCTTATCATTATGGATTAGAATTTTCAGTTAAAGAGTTTTTAAAAGCAGGCATTCAAACATTTAGTACAACATCATTAAAAGAAGCTATCCGTGTGAGAGAAATCGCACCTCATGCAACCATATTCCTAATGAATGCTGTGTATGAATTTGATACAGTAAGAGAGTATGAAATTCATATGACACTACCCTCTTTAACTTATTATTATGAACACAAAGAGGATTTAAGAAATATACATGTGCATTTAGAATTTGAAAATCTTTTACATCGCTCAGGTTTCAAAGATTTAGAAGAGTTGCATGAAGTTTTAGAAGATCATGCTCAAAATAAAAGTGATAACAAAATGATTATTTCTGGTATATGGACTCACTTTGGATATGCTGATGAGTTCGATGTTCCAGAGTATGATATTGAGAGACAGGCATGGTTAAATGTTCTAAATACTTTGTTGGATGAAGGTTACTCATTTGATTTGATACATGCACAAAATAGTGCAAGTTTTTATCGTGAAGGTCAAGTAGTCCTTCCTCACCATACCCATGCACGTGTAGGTATTGCACTTTATGGTTCTAGACCTTATAGCAAATTAAAAGAATCTGAAATTCAACAATCCTTGACAGTTAAAGGTAATGTGATTCAAGTTCGTGAAGTTAATGCTGGAGATTATTGCGGATATAGCTTCGCTTATGAAGCTACTAAGAATCAAACACAATTGGCAGTGGTTGATATTGGGTATGGAGATGGCATCCTCAAATCCAGAGCTCAACATGAGGCGATTATTAATGGTAAACGTTATCCGATTAGAGCGCTAATGATGAGTCATATGTTTGTTGAAGTGGATGATGAAGTTCATGCACAAGATGAAGTAGTATTATATAATAACGATATACGCATCGATGAATTTACTTTTAAAGGTGTGGGCGCAAACTCTGAACAATTAAGCGCTATGAATCATGATTCTCTAATAAAGGAGTACATATAAATGGTAGTCAAATATAATGAGTATGGCGAATTAACAATGGGAGGTACAAGTTTAAAGACTGTAGCTCAAAGCTTTGGTACCCCTACTATCGTATATGATGAAGATCAAATTCGTAATCAAATGCGCAGATATCATAGTGCATTTGAGAAAAGTGGTTTAAAATATAATATTTCTTATGCTTCTAAAGCATTTACTTGTATTCAAATGGTTAAATTAGTGCAAGAAGAAGATTTACAATTAGATGTGGTGTCTGAAGGAGAACTTTATACTGCTCTAGAAGCTGGTTTTGATGCAAACCGTATTCACTTTCACGGTAATAATAAAACTAAGCGAGAAATTCAATACGCATTAGAAAATAATATCGGGTACTTTGTTATAGATGCATTAGAAGAAATTGATTTAATTGATAAATATGCAAGTGATGAAGTGAATATCGTATTACGTGTTAATCCTGGCGTGGAAGCACATACACACGAATTTATACAAACTGGTCAAGAAGATAGTAAGTTTGGTCTATCAATTAAACATGGATTAGCTCTAGAAGCTATTAATAAAGTAAAAGCTTCTAAACACTTACAATTAAAAGGTGTTCACTTCCATGTAGGATCTCAGATTGAAGGTACCGAAGCTATGATAGAAACTGCTAAGCTTGTGCTTCATTGGTTATCTGAAAATGAAATCAAAGTAGAATTACTTAATTTAGGTGGCGGTTTCGGTATCAAATATGTTGAAGGTGATGAAAGTTTCCCTATTGAAGAAGGCATTGCAGAAATTACTGATGCAATTAAAGAAACTGCTCATTCACTTAATTATGAAGTGCCTGAAATTGGTATAGAGCCTGGTCGTTCAATTGTTGGTGAAGCAGGAATTACTTTATATGAGGTCGGTACTATAAAGGAAATACCTGAAGTGAATAAATATGTTTCAGTTGATGGAGGTATGAGCGATCATATCCGTACAGCCTTATATGATGCTAAATATCAAGCGTTATTAGTTAATCGTAATGAGGAAGCAGATGATACTGTGACGATTGCAGGTAAACTATGTGAATCCGGTGATATTATCATTAAAAAAGCTAAGTTACCCTCCTCTATTAAGCGTGGAGACTATTTAGCAATTTTATCAACTGGTGCATATCATTATTCAATGGCATCAAATTATAATCAAATGCAGAAGCCATCAGTATTCTTCTTAAAAGATGGAAAAGCACGTGAAGTGATAAAGCGTCAGTCACTAAGACAATTAATAATTAATGATACGAAATGATAGTAAAAATGAGCAAGCGAAACTCACTTACTATAATATAATTTTAATTTAATGAAAGATGAATTTTAAAACGCCTTGGATAGATGTTATCTCAACTTTTCCAAGGCGTTTTAAGTTCTATTGAAATGAACAAGATTTAAAATTGAATTTTCCTGAATATCGTAATTGCTAAAACATTAAAAATAATTATATAAACAACAGTAATAGTGCTCATTGCTAATAAGCTGAAAATGAAATCTTTATCGGTATTTAAATTTGTAAAATTTGAAGGGAAAAACTTGATTTTATTAATATTGTCTGTAAGCTTTATGACTACATAACATAAAATCATACTGATTATAGTTATCCCAGAATTAAATTTTACAGAAAAAATAACTACATAAAAGATTAAGAATAAATCTGTTAAAAAGATTCCAAGAAGATTTAAGATTAGAGTTTGATTTAATTTATAGTTATTTAACATAAAAGAATGAGAGGAGTATTGATGGTTGTTAACATAAAACAAATAAACTACTAACGTTGATAATAGTAAAATGGATAAGAATATAAAATAACTAGAAATAATAGATGTTAATTTAGAATTAAAAATTTTGTAACGACTTTGATCCTTGTAAAATAAAAGTCTTCCGGTGCTAATTTCGCTATAAAATAATAATGAAGCTAAATATCCTACAATTATAAGTGATATCATTGCTTTTTGCTGGGTGTCATATATTGCGATAAATAGTTCTAAAAAGCTTACGCTATTTTTTTGAGTTGCTGATAATGAAAGGAAATTACTATTAAGTAATTCAGCTAGAAATATCAAAAGAGGATAAAGTCCGATGAGGTAAAGCAACCAAGTTGCACGAATTTTTGAAATATATAAGAAGTTAAATTTAAACATAATATTACCTACTCTTTATAGAAATATGAAGATAAGAGATTGTCATTACTCTCTATTTTAATTAAGGGATTTTTACCTACTAATTCGAGTAAATTTGTAAGATTTACTTCTTCATCCTTATTAATAATTGTTATTAGATTGTCCTCTATACTTTTGATGAATTTGAAATTAGCTTTTAGTTCCGAAGCATTGCTTATAGAATTCTTGAATATTAACTTTTGAGTGATTATTTTATTCTGTAAGTCAATTTCTTTAATTTTACTGTTTTCTAATAATAGAAATCTATCACAAAGACCTTCTAATTCTTTTAACTGATGGCTAGATATTAAAAATAAAGTGTTTTTTTCTTTTGAAAACTTTTCAATTATATTGTTTAATTCTCTCACGCCTAACGGATCTAGACCTAAAAATGGCTCATCTAATACAGCTACTTTTGGTTGAGTAATTAAACATATAGCTAAACAAAGCCTTTGTTTCATTCCATACGAATAATTTTTTACTTTCTTTTCATTATTTTCTAAATCTACTATATTAAGTATTGATTGAATTTCATTCATATAGTTAATCTTATTATTAATCTTTAGATAATTTTCAATATTTTGCCTTGCATTTAGCTCAGGATAATATATTTGTCCTATCATGAACGAAAAATCTTTAATCATATTGTGAGAGTTATGTATATCCATATTGTTGAAATAAACATTTCCTTTAGATGGAAATTGAGTTTTAGCTATAAGTTTCATTAATGTTGATTTTCCAGCCCCATTTGAACCTATAAGCCCCACCTTCTCACCTGCAGATAATTTGAAATTTACATCACATAATACTTCTTTTTTCTTAAAAGATTTATATACATTTTTAAATTCTAGCATTATTTTCACCTCTTTTATGTTTAATAAAAACTACAATCAATTGAGGCATTAAGTAAACAAAAAATAAGAAAATTATCTGAGATAATTCAAGCATATTTGGAGATATTTTAATTTCTATATCACTACTAGTGATTTGTGCTCTATCGATGTAGGATAAATAGCCATCAAGATGCATTATATATATACTATAAATAATGTAATAAAATAGGTTTAAAATTACATTTAACGATAAAAATAATTTCATTTTTGAAGTGAAAAAAATTAAGATAGTCGATGTAATAGTTGGTATTAAAATAATTAACAAATTTGCCAAGTAAACATCAATATGTAATTCTAAAAGGGCTAAAATTGAGAAAAACGTAAAGTTTAAAAATAAGGATAATAATATCGATTTCATGATTTTCACCTCATTACTACAGTTAAAATATTATATATCCAATGAATTATAATTGAAAAACTAATTTTGAATTTATATCTTATAAAATACAAAATTATACTTGAGGGAAATCTTATTAATAGATTAGATATCAACGACTCATTAAGATGTAAGATTAATGCAAATAGTAGAGAACCAATAAAAATAGTAATTTTTAAATTGAAGCTTTTCAGCAAAATGTTAAATATTACTTCCCTAAATAAAAATTCTTCCCCTAATGCTATAAAGAAATAAAATGCAATTAACTGATAATCACTAACATATACTAATAAAATTAATAAGACTATAAAATATGAAAGTAAATTTTTTTTAGATAACAATTTAAGGGGATTAGTTTTATAATTAAATATTGATGAAAGATAAGTAGGTATTATTATAAAACTTAATATAATAGCAAGATTCAATGATAAATATTCGAAATATTCAGATATATTCAAGTATGTTATTATACTTATGCTTATATTTAATACAATTACACTAATGATAATGATGCTTATTGATATGAATAAATTAATCAGCTTAAAATTTTCAATTTTAAGATTTACCATTTAATGAAACGACCACGGTAACCAAAATAAAAACGACCAATTGAAACTTGTAATAATTTAAAAGGATTTGGCATAATATTGTCTCCTTTCTCCTACTTATCACTTAAATTATAAAAAAAATTGATTAATAAATCAATAAAAATTATATTGCAGACTATATTATTGTAAAGATGTTTTGTTTCTTTTTGTGCATAAAAAAAGAAAGAAATTAACATCAATTTCTTTCTGAGCTACTGTATGTATTGATATAAAAAACACCCTACATCTTGGTAAGGTGTTAGTTAAAGTCAATAATTATAATCTATTTATTATAGTTTAACAACGTTTGCAGCTTGAGGACCGCGATCGCCTTCAACTACTTCAAATTCAACTGATTGACCTTCTTCTAATGATTTGTAACCATCTTGGTTGATTGCTGAGAAATGTACGAATACGTCGTTTTCTCCTTCAACTTCGATGAAGCCGAAACCTTTTTCAGCGTTAAACCATTTAACTGTACCTTGTTTCATATTTCTGAAACCTCCAAGACTAAATTCTTTCAATATGCGTTATTCGCATATTACAAAAAATACGTGTGCTTATATGTATGATAAATCCAAATATTCTTTGCAATATGGAATAAAACAATTGCTTAATAATCATTATAGTTTAGTCATAGCTAAATTGCAATACAATTATAGAAAATTATCATTTAATCAATTTTTGGAAGATTAAAATAAACCTCATTATTTTTTAAAATAATAAAACTATAAAATATTTGTAAATCTTCATCGCAATCTTCGCAAAAATTTAAGTCACAGTTGTTATAGAAAGCATAAATGTTATGTTTACCTACTACATAATTATCGAAACAATCCTTACAGTCTTGAAGAAGTTTTGTGTATTTTTCAAGCATTTCTTCGTATGTGTTGAAGTTTAGTGTTTCGATAACTCTTTCAGGCCAATCACTAAATAGCCACCAACCTTCGTAGTCAGCTCTCATTTTTGCAACTGTCCACATGTTTAAAATCCCCTTCCACGGTTAAACCTTTAAACTTAATTGTAACTTTTCAGAATTCAAAATCAAGTTTCAAGACTCATACTTTTGGCCGATAAATCATATAGCAAATATTAGTTTTTTACAACTAAAGTACGTATAATGAAGTTATGAGGTGATATTATGGAACGTAAACATATTCAAGTTTTTGGAACTGTTCAAGGTGTGGGCTTCAGATATTATACTGAACGCATTGCTAACCAATATCATATTAAAGGTACAGTCCAAAATGTTGACGATTATGTAGAAATATATGCTCAAGGTGAAGATAAGGAATTAGAACAATTTATTCAATCTGTAATTAAAGGTGCTTCACCTGCGTCATCAGTAACCGATTATAATATTAAAAATCTAGATATTGATGACTCATTAACAGAATTTAAAACTATATAGACTTTAATATAAAGGAAGATGACATTTGAGATATAACATTTCACGTTTATTTGGAGTGTTAGTAGGCATACCAGTAGCATTTATTGTTTGGATGGTTACTGTTTTCGCATGGGATTTATCATTCCTGATTGATGCTATCGTTGGTGCAGGTGGTTTTCTATTATCGTACTTCCCTACTCAAAGGCTTACTTCACGCAAATATCTTAATGAAATCGGATTGTCACGTAGAGATTATAGATATGTTAGAACTCAGCTTAATCAAGCTCAATTAAAAATTAGAACTATTTTAAAATCATTTATGAACATCAGATCTATAAAAGATTTTAGACAAGTTAATGATATTTACCGTATATCACGTTCTATATATACAAGTATCAAACAACGTCCGGGTATGTTTTTCAAAGTAGAGGGTTTCTTCTATTCTCATCTAGATAATGCTCTGAATCTAGTAGATTCTTATACTCGCCTTTCAAGGATGCCACGTAAATCAAAAGAAGAAAAACAAAAGCTTGAACAGACGCGTATTACTCTAGATGAAGTTAAACGTACACTAATTGCTGATTTAAAAAGATTAAATGAAGAAGATTATGAACGATTAGATGTTGAAATGGAATTAAACAAATTAGAACAAGAACGTCGCAAAGATGTATAAGAGAAATGGAGAGATGAATGAGATGACGCATGAAATTAATAGCAATCAATCACATCCACTCGATCAATATATTGAAGATAATACAAATACTAATCCTACAGTAGCTCAAGACTTCAACCCTCAATTTAGTGATGAGGACAAGAAAAAAATAGAAACAATTAGTCAACAAATAAAGCCTTTAGACCATGATGGCTTATTACAGTTTGGTACTAACTTACAACAAAGTATGTCTCAATTTTCACATCAAATGCTAGATGAAGTTCAATCTAAAGATATGGGGCCTGTTGGAGATTCATTAAGTCAATTAATGGGCAAATTAAAGTCAGTTAATCCTAATGATTTAGATCCAAATAAACAATCTAAACTTAAACGTATATTTAGAAGAACAAAAGCTTCAATTAATGAAGTCTTTTCAAGAATGCAATCAGTAAGCTCTCAAATTGATCGTATTACGATTCAACTAGACAAACATAAAGGGAATCTAACTAAAGATGTTGAATTATTAGACGGTTTATATGATCAAAATAAAAAATACTTTGACGATGTAACTTTATATATTGCTGCTGCACAACGTAAGAAACAACAGATTCAATCTGAAACAATACCTGAACTACAAGAGAAAGCTCATAACTCAGGAAATCAAATGGATATTCAAGCTGTGGCGGATATGGAACAATTTGTAGATCGTTTAGATAAACGTATTTATGACTTACAATTGTCTAGACAAATTGCTATTCAAACAGCTCCTCAAATTCGTATGATTCAAAACGTGAATCAAGCATTAGCTGAAAAAATTCAAAGTTCAATTCTCACAAGTATTCCTTTATGGAAAAATCAAATGGCAATTGCCTTAACCTTAATGAGACAACGTAATGCAGTTTCAGCTCAGCGTGCCGTAACAGATACTACAAATGATTTACTCACTCAAAATGCTTCAATGTTAAAGCAAAACGCTATTGAAACTGCCACTGAAAATGAGCGTGGCATCGTTGATATTGAGACTCTGAAAACAACTCAAAATGACATTATAGAAACAATTGAACAGACATTACAAATCCAACAAGATGGTCGTCAAAAGCGACAAGCAGCTGAAAAAGAGCTTAATGGCTTAGAAAACGACTTGAAGCAACATCTATTATCAATGAGAAAAGAATAATAATTGAAAAAGGCACTCGTATTCTTTAGTGATGGTTAAAATCACTTATGGTACGAGTGCCTTTATATATATTTAAGTTTTAGTTGTTATTATCTTCTTTTTGATAAACTATAAAATCTTGTTTAACGAAATATGAAATAATATAACCCAAGATGGTTGCTATTACCGCGATTGGAAACCATTCAAGTGAATGCTGTTTAAGTGGTAAATGGTCTATAAATGAAATTTTAAACCATCCTTGAGTAGTAATAAGACTTAATATAGATTCTATTGCAACAATAAGCAATGGAATTTGTTGCGCAATTGGTTTGGTCGGTATAAATCGAGCCACTAATATTAGTAAAACAACTGTTATAGCTATTGGATATACAATACTTAATACAGGTACTGACATAGATATAACTGAATTTAATCCTTGATTGGCTATGATAAAGCTTATTAATGTAAATAATATTACATAAACTTTATAAGAAATTTTAGGGAAAACTCTGTGGAAATATTGACTTACTGAAACAATAAGACCACAAGCTGTAGTGATACAAGCTAATGCAACGATAATTCCTAATAGATATTTACCGAAGGTACCAAATCCCTTCGCAGCCATAGTAGTTAGTAAGTATGTACCAACATTTTGATCATTAGCAGTGAGTTCTTTCATCTTTCCTGAAGTAATATGCATATGATTTCCAATGAATCCTAATGAAATATATATAAAGATTAAAGCTGTAGCAGCAATAAGTCCTGCTATCACTGTTTGCTTAAATATTTTATCAGAATGTTTAATTCCGGTAGCTTTAATAGCGTTAACAACAATCATTGAAAATGCAATTGCAGCGATTGCATCCATTGTTAAATAACCTTGAGTAAACCCTTGTGAAAAACCGGTAAAACTTGAATGGAATAATTTTGTATTACCTTCTCCGGGAGCATTACTTCCAAAGTCTATAAATCCTTTTATAATCATAGCTAATATAGTTATTAATAACAATGGAGTTAACAATGAACCAATGCGATCTATCATTTTATTAGGATTAAGACATAAATAAAGCACAATTAAGAAGTAAATAATAGTGAAAATTAATAATGCTATATTCCCATTAGTGTTAGCGATTGGCGTGACAGTCATTTCAAATGAAGTCGAAGCTGTACGCGGAATCGCGAACAAAGGTCCTATTGTTAAATAGATAACAATTAAAAAGATTAAAGAGAATTTTGGTGAAATTTTATTAAAAGCACCGATATATCCTTGATGATCTAGTGCCCCAACAACGACACCTAGTAATGGTAAACCAATACCAGTTAGTGCGAATGCGAGTATAGCTGGCCAAAGGAAATGTCCACTATCAAGGCCTAGATTCGTTGGAAAAATAAGGTTCCCTGCGCCAAAAAACATAGCGAACAAAGTAAAACCTATAATCCAAGTGTTTTTATTCATAATGCTGCTCCTTTTTATCTAATAATGCAACATTAAACATTCTATCATAATCAGGAATTATAAGTCTATATAATTTCAGAAAATTTAAAAACTTATACAAATTTAATTTGTGATTATTTAAAAGATAAGGTTGAATGTCATTTATCAACTATTAAATACATACAATTAATTTTGATGTTTAATTAGTGTGATTATTAAAATGATTTAAGTAAAAGTTTCTTCAATAATGGAGATAATAGACTTGGCAAGTGTTCAACGCCTTCTACAAATATTGAGAATTGTCCATAAATATTATGAATCGTTTGTTCAATATCTTCAGTAATAGCTTCTTGACTCAGAAATACATTAAAGACTTCAATACCAAATTTACGAGCAGTTTCTACGGCTTCATACGTATCTATAATGCCATCTTGGCTATAGTTAAATGCAGATGGTTCTCCATCCGAAAATACAATTAAAAAACGTTGTTGATGACTACGTTGTAGTAGTCTTTCACTAGCTATCCGAATAGCTACACCATCACGATTATCATCTTGAGGTTCTAAAGACATGATACGTGGGCCTTCTTTTTCAAAAATTGAATAATTATAATTGATAATTTCATCTATAATATTTGGTTGTTCACGATCATCTGCTTCGAATGCATCCTCATTAAAAGCTAAAATTTCGTGTTTAATGTTTAACGATTTCAAAGTTTCATGGAATAGTACAACGCCCTTAATGGTCTCATCCATTTTATCGTGCATGCTTGCAGACGCATCAACTAACAATGTGAACGTTGCATCAAATGTTTTACTTAAATCCTGCTTTTTATAAAATAATTTATATTGATCATCGATAAACCAATTGATTAAATCTTTTTGAAGACGCCCTTTAGTTAGATTATGACGTTCATCTTGATGCTCTCTATCGATTGTCTTTTTAATGATTTGAATAAGATCCTTGATTTCAAATTGAACATCATTTTTAGAATGTTGATAGTCTAAAATATGTTGCGGTTGGATGTTTGGAACCTTCCATTCAACTTTTACATTTTTATTAATTCCTTCTAGTGCAAATGCTTGATTCTGACCTATGAAACCACCTTCATCATGGTCTAAAGTATTCTGAGAGCCCTTGCCTTTCTTAGTCATCATATCTGTCATATCGTCTGTGGAATCCCCTTCACGAGCAGTATCATTATCAGCTATCACTTCGCTGTTTTCTCCTTCGTGAAGTTCCATCTCTAAGTAGGCGCCACCTTTAGTTTCGCTATCCGCTGCTTTAGTTTCAGCTTCAGCTGTTTCAGCATCTTCTTCAGATTGATGTTTATCGTTACCATCTGTATTACTCGCGTCAGTTCTTTTCAAGTCCTCAAAGGTGGTTGCTTGAATATCTTCATACAGTTTATGAGGTAAATAATAATATTCATTTAACATATCTTCTTTAAGCAAATCATCTACCTGATACATTATACGTTCAGCCAGATACATGTTATCTTCTGAGGTTTTGTTTTGGAAAATATTTGGCAAATACTGATACATATTCACTAGTACATCATCAAATGTCGGATGAATTGATGGTACGTCATAGAAGTTTTGACTAAGAAAAGCACGTTCTAAATTGAGAAATAGCAAATCTGTGAATACAGTTTTAGTTTTATAAACATTGATTTGTGAATCAGTAAAAGCTAACCGAGTATCCAAGCGTAGATCTATATACTTAGCAGTGCTAGGACGTTCTTTTCGAATAAGTTCAAGAATACGTACATCTTCAAGTAACTTAAATAATTGATGGAAAAATTTAGTATGATGAAAATCATCATTATGTAAAACATGATTAACAATGTCTATATCCATATGTTGATATCCATATGCAGCGAGTAAAACATCAGTTTTTAAGCCGGCTTGCTCAATATGATGCGGACGGTGTGACCAAAACCAACTTGTAATTAGGGTATTGCTGAAAGGATTGTAAAAAGGAAACTTTTGTATTTTCACTTGTGTTTGTTCATTTTTTAATAATAGACGAGCTAAGTCTTGTAACATCATTACCTGCTTAGCATCTAACTGTTCATCGTTGAATTTTATAAAACGATCACTCATAAGTATCCCTCTTTAAAAATTTAACTCAATCGCATTAATAATTGCTTGTTGTTCACGCTCATCTTCTAATTTATCGATAATTGTTCTTTTAATTGCACGTTCGATTGGAATCACTGTAGCTAAATCACTTAAATCTATGAGGGCACGAATACTAGCAGCTTCCTCAGAAATTTGTCCTTGTTTAGTCATTGTTCTTAAGTCCTCATTAAATTTAATGATTTGTTCAATTACTTTGTCATCCTGTAATCGACTTTGTTCTTTTATAACAGTCTTTAAAATATCTCCATCTATATAATCTACTTCTATAACGATAAAACGGTTTTTAAGTGCCTCATTCATTGGTAATGTGCCTACGTAACCTTCATTAATTGCTGCTATCACATTGAAGCCAGGTGCAGCTTTAATGACCTCACCTGTATATGGATTAGTAATTTGACGGCGATAGTCTAAGACACCATTAAGAATCGGAAGCGTTTCTGGTTTAGCCATATTAATTTCATCGATATATAAAATGTGTCCTTGTTTCATAGCTTTAATTACAGGCCCATCAATGAAGACAATTTCTTGTTGCCCCTCTTCGTTAGTTTGAATTGTCTTGAATCCAAGCAAACTTTCAGTATCTAAATCGACAGAACAGTTAACCTGATGCATTGGACGTCTAACTTCATCGCTTAACGTTTCAGCAAGTTTTGTTTTTCCTGAACCTGTAGGCCCCTTAAGTAAAATATTCTTATTTAATTCAAATAGAACTTTCGCATCTTTAAATACTGATTCATCAGAATTTTTATAAATTGATTTAGTCATAATTTCCCGTCCTTTATGTATAAAAAGAGACTAAGACAATTAAGTCATTATTGACCTGTCTTAGTCTTATTAATAATTAAATACACGTACTGTTACTTTACGTAATAAAACTTAAACTTCTTTGAAGTAATCTTTATAATAGCCACCTACTAAACCAGAATTATCAACGATTTGATAATACTCTTCGGTTTCATTAACAACATCATATTGTTTACCTACAGTCAGCATATCAGCAACTGTAAATTTCTTCGCATCTGTATTCGTAACTTCTACCTTTTTAATAGGTGTACGTTCTTTCCAAGTTTCATGTAACATTGTATAACCTTCCTCTATTTAAAAATGATTTACTTTTCAAGGGTGAAAATAAATGAAATACCACTACTTTCGGTGATTCTTAACGATTCAGATTCCTCTTGTTCCAAAGTTTGATATGGTATTCCTATTTCATCTAATTGTTCTTTGGCTTGAACAAATTCATTTCGGTGATGTGTAGAAAATTCAACTTGTTCAACTGGTCCATACTCTGAAAGTTGTATTTCCTCATGTGCTTGGTATAGGTGTAATTCTCCGCCTAAGCCACCTTCTCCAATTTTGAAAACTTGGATATTTTCATTAGCATCTTCACTTGGTAAATATTCAGCAAATAAATCTAATCCAAATACTCTCGTTAAAATTGATGTAGTGATTGATAATTCATTGACTTTAAGAATAACTGGTCCTAAACCTTGAATTTGGTGAAGAGGATTTACAGAACTATCAAAAGATGGCATACCTAGCCCGACTCCAGTATTGTGTTCATTGGAGTAGATATCATAAGTTTGATGATTATCATCTTCAAAACTAAAATGTTTATTGCCATTGAGTTCAGTAAATGAGCTATAATTAATATTATGATTTGAAAGTATGTTTTGATGCTCATCTAGCCCTAAATCAGATGGTGTACGTAGTCCTATGCTATCAATATGTTGATTGCTATAGTCCTTATTAGGTATTTCAACAAAGTGAATGCGAGTACCTGGACTTAAGTTAGCATCTCCAAATCTTAAAGCATTTTCATTTTTATCGGAATATTGTAATCCTATAATATTTCCAAAAAGTTCTTTCGTTTTAGACAGGTCACTTGTTCCTATAGTGACACTTCTAAGTCCGCTCATAAACTGACACCCCTAGTTTTTGTCTTTACAATCCTTATTATAACGTATTTTAATGTGAATGAATATGATGAACCCTCATTCTATTTGAGTTAATTTATGATTCAGTGTTGTCATTAATTTGAAAGTTATCATTTCGCATTGGATAAAATATTTGTATATATTAAAATATAATAAAAGACATGTATAAGGAGGCGTACATATGTCTAATTTGTGGATAATATTTGCGATTACAGTTTTAATAGCTGTTTATTCAGGTATACAGGTATTTACTAATTTAAATAATAAGCAGAAGCCTAGTTTTAAATATTTCACAATTGCATTTATTGTTTGTGTCATTCTTGCAATTATTGAAATCATATTCCTAGCTCGATAATTAATAATAGCGTCCTAACCTATTTGGTTAGGACGTTTGTTTTTGATCTAATTTAGAAAAGATGATGAGATTGAGTATGAATAAAATGATAATGTATATTAACGTCCATAAAGTTAGTAATAAAAGCACATCATAATTGGGGTTGTCAGAATGATACAACTTTATTAAATCACCTATTGGTGGTATGAGCCATAAAATATATTTAATAAATGGATATGATTGTATTAAAATCGGACGTAATATACTTACGACTCCAATTAGACTAATAAGCAACCACATGTATTTTTTAGAAATTACATTAAGATTTTTAATTAAAGTAGAAATTAAAATACACATCATACATACAATAAGATGCAAAAGTATGGCTAATACACCCTGTTTAAAAGAAATGTGATTTTTGAAACTGCCTAATAGTAACGGATATATTATTGAAAATACAATTAATACACAATTAATTAAAAATATAAATAACCATTTAGCTATGAGATATTTGAGTTTAGATTCTAGTTGTATAAATAATAAGTATTTTTCATTTAATGACTCTAAATTTAATATATTTAATGTTAACCAACATGTAATGATAAATAATCCTAAACAGCTAGATGCATAGCTAGATAATATAGGTTGTTCATTATATAAATATTGAAGAATAATCCAAATTACAAAAATCATCATTGGAGGTATAAATTGGTATGAGCGCAAGTAATTTTTAAACTGATATTGTATAAAAGCAATCAAAAGTGGTTCACATCCTTAATTTCAATGATCTCGCACTGATGAGTAATTAATTGCATTAGCAATTCATTTAAATGTTGCTGATGCGTTTTTATATACACCTTATTGTTTTCAGTATTAATGTTTGTAATATTTTTATAATTAGTTAAGCGTTTAGTAATATTTGAGTCATAGTTAATGACTATAACTTTAGCAGAAGTATTAGAAAGATTATTTTCTACTTTGAGATTACGAAATTTACCGGTCTCAATATTCAACGTATGAGTGATGATATGGTTGTGATGATGAAATTCATGAGAAGTCATGATAACAGTAGCAAATAATTTTAACTCAGCTAAATATTTTAATAGAAAATCTGTTGTCTCTTGATCTAATCCAGAAAATGGTTCATCTAATATATATATGTCTGCACTTTTAGTGAGGCATTGTATAATATTTACTTTCTGCTTAGTACCTTTAGAACAGTCTTTTAATTTACGATTTAAAAATGGAGTAAGATTTAAATGTTCGATAAAATAATAAACTTGCTTTCTTGACTGTTTATATGAGTTAAATTTTGATAAGAATCTCAAATATTCCCTGATAGTTAAATTTAAGTTTCCAGGAAAAACATCTATTGCATAACTGACACTTCCCGAAATGAATAATGATCCTTCATAATGATTAATTAATCCAGTAATTATTTTTAACGTGATACTTTTTCCAGAACCATTATGTCCCTCGATTAAAGTTATTGAATTCTTAGGAATATTGAAATTAATATTATGGATAATCATATGATTATTTATCTTCTTATTTATATGATGCCCTTCTATTATGTTATAAGACATATTAAACTCCCAATAATTGTGACTTATCTTTATTTCTATATATCTTAGCATTAAACATAATAAACTAAATCATACTTGAGTTATATTCAAGTAAAAAATACAACGACGGTTAACGACGTTGTACAACCAAAACAAAGTATGCAATTTAATTAGAAATATCCCTCAATGGCTTTATACATTACAGGACGTTCCCCTATTTTTTCAACAATATTTACAAAAATTAAATCATTTAATAACTTTCTTGTTGTTTGACTCGTAGTATTTAAATATTTTGAAAGCTCTTGTACCGTTATATAATCCTCTGAAGAAAAATATTGAATTTGAGCAAGAATGAACATTATAATTTTATGTTTTTCAGATAAAGTTGTTAGTTTAGAGTCTCCATTAATTTTTGTTAGCGTAGTCTAATTGAGTTTTTTTAATTTCTAAATCTTCAATCAAATTTTCTTGCCCCTCTTTAATAAAGCTTAAAAAGTTGTTAATAAAGTAATTGAGTTCGCCTTTATTTATTACACTATTCGTTTTGTCAAACATATCATAGTATGTTTTTTTATTATTTTCTATCATGCTTGATAGTGAAATTGCTGTTAACTCATCATATTCTTTGCTTAAGTACAAACTATTCATAAAGCGTGATGTACGTCCATTTCCATCGTAAAACGGATGAATATAACCAAAATAATAATGTGATATAGCAATTATTATAATAGGAATGATTCTATTAGGCATATTTAAGAAATTTAATAATGATTGCATGTGATTTACAATTTTACTATGCGGAGTAATACCTTCATGAATAACTTTATTTGTAGAGGTAACAACACTCACTGAATTATTTCTAAATAACTCGCCATCGGGTTCATCTTCAGGATTGACTTCTTCATCTGCAATCATCTCATAAATAGTTTTAATATCTTTTGGTACTTCGGGAAGGTTATTTTTACCATATAATATACCAAAATAAGAATTTAACATATTTTTAAATCTTATATCTTTTTTAGGATTTGCCTTAAATTCTCTCATACTTCTCACAATTTCTTGTTTATTACTTTTAATACCATCTATTTGATTAGTGGAATACAATTCATTAACGATGATATCTCGATGTAGTGACTCAGTAGCTACATTCGGTAAAGTGTTAAGTAAATTAGTGAAATTCGAGTTATTCTTTTCAATCGAAGAAACTAAATTTATTATTTCTGATGTAGGAACATAATATAAATTAAAGTATTCATTATGTTTATAGGGCTTAATTTTAAGATCTAAAACTTCCACATTAGGTGATTCTAATCTTTTCTGATATTCGTTCTCATGATCTTTAGAAAACTTATAAAAATTTTTATACATTAACTCCAAAATGATCACCTCATAAGTTATAGTTTCATATAATTCTATCGCTTAAATTAGTCTGATACTATAATTATATTTTGAAATGCTAAACTTTTATTCTATGTTGAAGTAAAACGCGAAATGAAATATAAAATAGCTAAAAAAATACAACGGTGTCAAACACCGTTGTATGAGTATTAATAGATTGTATTAAGTTCAGAATTATGATTCTAGTAGTAAATCTTCTGGATTTTCAATTAATTCTTTGATTGTTTTTAAGAATCCAACTGCTTCTTTACCATCAATGATTCTGTGGTCATAGCTTAACGCTAAGTACATCATTGGACGATTTTCGATAGTATCTTTGTCAATTGCAATTGGTCGAGTAATGATTGAGTGCATACCTAAGATAGCAGCTTGGCTACCGTTGATAATTGGTGTACTCATCATTGAACCGAAGATTCCACCATTAGTGATAGTAAATGAACCATTAACCATATCGTCTAGGCCTAATTTTTTATCACGTGCTTTAACTGCTAAGTTCGCAATTTCTTGTTCAATTTCAGCAAAGTTTTTCTTATCACAATCTCTAACGAATGGTACTAATAAACCATCATCAGTAGATACGGCAATACCGATATCATAGAATTGTTTTGTAATCATATCTTCGCCGTCAATTTCAGCGTTAACTTCTGGATATTTCTTAAGCGCTGCGACTGCTGCTTTAGTGAAGAATGACATGAAACCAAGTTTAGTACCGTCATGATCCTTCATAAATTGTTCTTTTTTACGTTTACGTAATTCCATAACATTAGTCATGTCAACTTCATTGAATGTAGTTAACATTGCTGTTTGGTTTGACACTTCTAATAATTTTTTAGCAGCAGTTTTCTTACGACGAGACATTTTCTCACGTATTACTGGCTTAGACGGATTATCGTTAGATTTTTTAGAGCCACTATCTTGTGATTTGCTTTCGCTTTGAGATGGTTGGCTAGCTTGTTTTTGACTGTTATCAACGTCGTCTTTTCTTAAAACGTCATTTCCTTTACCAGAAACTTCGCTTAAATTAACACCGTTTTCGCGTGCATGACGACGAGCAGAAGGTGTAGCATTTACACGTTGATTACTGCTATCTTGATCGTCTTGTTTATTATCTGAAGATGATTGTGATTGTTGTGATTTATCTTGAGATTCACTAGCATCTTTAGATTCTTCTTTTTGTGGAGTTTCATTTGAAGAACCACTTGATGCGTTACCACTGCCTTCACCAACTATCGCTACAGCTTGACCTACTTCAACTGTATCTCCTTCTTCAGCTAATTGTTCAGATAGTACGCCTGCTTCCTCTGAAACTACTTCAACGTTAACTTTATCTGTTTCTAATTCTAAGATAGCTTCACCTTTATCGACGCTATCTCCAACGTTTTTTAACCATTCTGCAATGGTACCTTCTGTGATTGATTCAGCTAATTCTGGAACTTTTACCTCTGGCATACTTTATTTCCCCCTAGTTAATTATTAATGCTACTTTCAATAATTCTGTTTTGAACAAGTTTATGAATTTCTCCATCACCTTCAGCAGGTGCTGCCCTTTGTATTCTACCATGATAGCTAAGGTCATATCTATCAGCAACAAGTGCTCTAAGATAAGGATAAACGAATAACCATGCACCTTGGTTTTTAGGCTCTTCTTGAACCCATGATACTTCTTCAAGATTTGGTAATGATTCAAGTACTTCTTGAATTTCTTCTTCAGGGAATGGATATAATCTCTCAACTGCAACAATTAAAGTAGATTCGTCTGGATTTTTCTCTAAATGTTCTTTTAAGTCTATAAACATTTTACCTGAAGCTAAAATCACTTTCTTAACTTTTTCTGCATCATGTTCTTCGGTGATAATAGGTTTGAAACCACCAGAAGTAAATTCATCGATAGGTTTAGCAACAGTTTTATTACGTAATAAACTTTTCGGTGACATGACGATTAATGGTCTCATTTCTTGAGAATCAAGACTTGCTGATTGAGCACGTAATAAGTGGAAGTAGTTACTTGAGCTAGATAAGTTCACTACTGTGCTATTATTTTCAGCGGCAAGTTGTAAGAATCTCTCTAAACGAGCTGAAGAGTGTTCAGCACCTTGACCTTCATATGAATGAGGTAAGAATAATGTTAAGCCTGAACGTTCTCCCCATTTGGCACGAGAACTAGATAAGAAGTTATCAAAAATCATTTGTGCCATGTTAGAGAAGTCGCCGTATTGTGCTTCCCAAATGTTAAAGCTATTTTTATTTTCAACATTATAGCCATATTCGAACCCAACAACTGCTGCTTCTGAAAGCGGTGAGTTGTGAATTTCAAACGTCGCTTGCTGATTTGGGACATGATGTAATGGAGTGTATGTGTCGCCATTCTCTTCATCATGCAACACAGCGTGTCTATGACTGAAAGTACCACGTTCACTATCTTGACCAGTTAAACGAATTGAAGTGCCATCTTGTAAAATAGTTGCAAAGGCAAGTTGTTCTGCTTGAGCCCAATCAACTAAGCCGCCTTCTTTTTCAAATGGTTCTCTACGTTTTTCAAGTACTTTGTTCAATTTTTTAAGAACGTGGAAATCTTCAGGATAAGTTAGCATAGCGTCATTAATCTCTTTTAAGTGATCAAATGAGAAGTCTTTGTCATCACTTTGCAATGGCAATTGAAGTGACTCAGGTTTTTCCATGTCTGGATTATCCATCTTATCAGACTTATCAATTTTATCATGCGCTGCACGCATTTCTTTTTGAACACTATCAATAACGTCATTCATTTCGTCTTCAGAAATGATGCCGTCTTCAACTAACTTTTTACCATAAAGTAATTCAACTGATTCATGTTTACGAATATTATGGTAAGGAACTGGGTTTGTAATTGAAGGCTCATCCATTTCATTATGACCATAACGACGATAACCAACTAAATCGATAACAACATCTTTATGGAACTCTTTACGGAATTCCATAGCGATATCAATCGCTTCAATTGTTGCTTCAACATCATCTGCATTAACGTGCAAGATTGGAACATCGTACCCTTTTGCAACGTCAGTAGAATATGTTGTTGAACGGCCGTCAGTAGGTTCAGTTGTGAAGCCAATTCTATTATTAGTAATAATGTGTAATGAACCACCAGTAGTATACCCTTTTAAGCTACCTAAGTTCATTGTTTCAAAGTTAATACCTTGTCCTGGGTAAGCAGCATCACCATGAATGATAATTGGCATGGCTTTATGGAAATCAGTTGAAGGAGAACCTGCTTGATGCGTCTCATCTTGTGCAGCACGTGTTCTACCTTCAACAACTGGAGCAACAATTTCCAAGTGACTTGGGTTGTTAGCTAAAGAAATACGTTGTTCAGTGCCATAAGAATCTGTTGTCTTCACGCCACCTAAGTGATATTTTACGTCTCCAGTCCAACCTGAAGTAAGTTCTAAGCTACCGTCTTCTGGTAAGAATTTCATCGGATCTGTATGCATGAATTCTGAAATCATCATTTCGTATGGTTTCTCAAGTACGTGAGTTAATACGTTTAAACGACCACGGTGAGCCATACCGATTTGTATATTTTTAATTCCCTCGTTACCCGCTAAAGTAATTGTATGCTGAAGCATTGGTACTAACGTGTCTACCCCTTCAATTGAGAAACGTTTTGCACCTACAAAGTTTTTGTGTAAGTATTTTTCAAATCCTTCAACATGTGCTAATTTTTTGAAAAGTTCTTTTTTCTGATTATTGTTTAAATTCGCTTTATAAGGCGTTTCGATACGTCTTTTCAACCAAACTCGCTCTTTGTTGTTATTAATGTGAGTGTACTCAAAAGCAATTGGTCCTTTATAGCGTTTTTCCATACGAACAATCGCTTCATAGGCATTGTCATAAATATCTTCAAAGTGTTCTGATACAATACCAGCTGATATTTGTTCCAAAGTTTGTTGATCTAAATCAAAATCTTCAATTCCTAATTTAGGGACATGTTTACGCTCTGGAGGATTAACTGGATATATGCCTGCTTTTAAATGTCCGTATTGTCGAATGTTATCAATTAAGCGCATTACACGTTTAATAGTGCTATCTCCCGCTTGTGAACCACTTCCTCCAGTGGCCGGTTTAGCCTCGACATGAGCTTCACCTGTTTTAATTGTACTAAATAAGACTTGTAAATCTTCTGGAACTGATGATGGATCTTGTAGGTAATCATCATACAAATCTAGCATTAAACCGAGATTTGCACCGAAGTTTACAGGTGCCTCTGTAACTTCTTTTTTGTCCTTAGTCATTTTTACACCCTCCACAAAAATGTTGAAACGCTTACAAGATAATAATAGCATTATTTCAAATTTTGTTAAAGTGCATTTACCTATTAATATACAAAAAGCAGAACCAAATATAGATCGGTTCTGCGTTATTTTGAAAATTGCATTGAGTTGCGTATTTGAAGTTGTATTTTATACCAATTTTTAGCAATCTAAATTCTCTAATTTCTTTTAAATTCATACGATTCTAACCTTACTTTATAAAGGGAAATTAATCTTAAATGTCGTAAATTTTTGAACTTCACTTTCTACCTGGATCGTACCACCATTTAATTGCACAATTTTCTCAGCGATTGATAAACCTAAACCATTTCCGCCCTGACTACGGGCACGAGATTTATCAACTCTGTAAAATCTATCGAAAATGAAATCTAAATCTTGTTTAGGAATACCCATGCCGTGGTCTGTAATTTCGATACTGATGACTTTGTTCTTTAGCGAGGTATTGATCATTATATATTTATTATCAGTATCATACTTCATTGCATTATCTAGGAAAATAAGTAGTAATTGTTCAAATTGATGTCTATTCATTTTCATTTGTATTGGCTTATTGGACAAGTGCGTTTCAAATTGGTAATCAGGATGTAAATGTCTTAATGACTTCACGCGTGATTGAATCTCATTGTTAATGTCTACATTTTCAGCTTCAAGAACATGACTATTCACACTATCTTTAGTCAATAAGAGTAATTCTTCGACAAGTTTAGTGATTCGATTGACTTCCTCTATAGAAATATCTAGAGATTCTTCAAGAATTTCGGGATCTTTCTTCCCCCATCTCTGAATTAAGTTGAGGTGACCTTGAATGATTTGTAAAGGTGTTCTTAATTCGTGAGAAGCGTCTTCAACAAATTGTCGTTGCTGGTTAAATGATTCTTCAATTTGGTACATCATGTCGTTAAATGTAACGATAAGATTATCTGTCTCTTCGTAATTAGTTGTTAATTCTAGTTTCTTTTGGAAACCATCGCGCCTAATTTGATTCATCTTGTTCGACATTGTCACAATGGGTTTTGTGATTTGAGATGAGAAGATATAACTAATTCCAGCAGTTATCACAGTAGCGATTAAACCAAATGCTAAAGCTACTATATATAGTGAACGTACAAGATTGTCATAATTTTGTAGAGAATGTACTAGTACACTGTATCCATTAAAATCTTTCGAATGAATGGGTTCAGTGATTACTAAGTAATTAATGCCATGACTATTATAGATGTTTATACGTTCTGGATGGTTCATATCAAATTTCTTATTGTAATTAACGATATTGTCATTTGATGTTTGAATTAACTTCTTCCCTTTTTCATCATATATAATAACTTCTTGAAAGTTTTCTAATGAAGCATTTAAATCAAGTGCTGATATTTGAGCCAAAGATTTAGAATGAAATAAATTCGCAATATCAGTAGAACTTCTCTCAGCTTCATCAAGTTCGCTATTTCTAAGAGTATCTTTTAAGAAAAAAATAATAATTAAGCAAAATAGTAATATAGTGGTAAACGTAATGAGTGTCGTTATGATCATCCATTTATATTTTAATTTACGACGTTTGATCATCTAATCACGTATCCTACGCCACGTACAGTTTCGATAGATTTCTCCTTATTAAAAGGCTTTAATTTATTGCGTAAATATCGAATGTAAACATCAACAACATTTGTTTCTACTTCGCTGTTAAATCCCCATACGTGGTCTAAAATTTGCTCACGCTGCATCACGTGATTTCTATTTTCAGCTAAAACATATAACAAATCGTACTCCGTCTTCGTCAGTTCTAGTTGAGTACCATCTACAGTCACCTTGAAGGCATCTTTATCAATAATAATGCCGTTAATATCGATAACATTTTTCTGAGGTTGTCTACGTAAAATAGCTCTTATACGAGCGAGCAACTCTTCAATATCGAATGGTTTGACGATGTAATCATCTGCACCATAATCTAATCCGGCTACTTTATCATATGTTTCACCTTTAGCAGTAATAATGATGATAGGTGTTGATTGTTCTTGGCGAATTTGTCTACAAATTTCTAAGCCATTAATATTAGGTAACATTAAATCCAATATAATAAGATCATATGATTTATTAAGTGCTTTATCTAAACCCGTGCGTCCGTCATATTCTATATCAACGTTGTAATCTTCATGTTTAAGTTCAAGTTCAATAAATCGAGCAAGATTCTGCTCATCTTCTACGATTAAAATATTTGTCATATTTGCACCTCATGCTACATCTTAACTAATCCAGTATGAATGAAAAAGATGTAATCCCTAATTGTTATGAATTGTTAATAATTAATCTATATTTACTTGATTCATTTTACCACATATCAATTGTAATTGATGAAACATTATAATGAGGTTATGGCTGAAAATGATAGCTTTCCAACATTGTTATGACAAGGGTTTTATACATTAATAAGGAATTTATAGAAAAAGTTTATATTTCTAATTGACAATGATTCTCAATCGTGTATAATACTAGTTGAAAATGATTATCAATACCGAATAGAACATTCCCCCCCCACATACATTTCGTTCTTATTGGATTGGTCATTTTCAATTATCCCCTTTTATATGCCCGTAAAAGACTAACGTTGAGAAACAACGTTTCAATAAAGCAGTAAACCTTTGACACTTGAGGTTTACTGCTTTTTAGTTGCTCTTTCGCTTTAGCGATTAGAGCAACTTATACTTGAGCAAAGCCTCAAGTGTTACAAAAGATATTATCGCTTTAGCGATTAGAGCAACTTATACTTGAGCAAAGCCTCAAGTGTTACAAAAAATATTATCGCTTTAGCGATAAGCTTAACTAATATTTTAAATTTGTAACCATGATTTATGATTAAAATGCTCCATATCCTGTGGCTTAGCGTAATCAGAAATCATATAATCAATCTCACTAAATTCACTAATACGATACGATGCACGAGCATCTCGTTTACTACTATCTGCTAATAAATAACTTAATTGACTTTGTTGAATCATAATTTGACTGACGTGTGCTTCCTCTAAATCAAATTCATAACAATCGTTCTTATCAAATGAACCACATGAAATAAAGGCTTTATCAAATTTGAAACGTTGTAATAACTCGTTTGTTAAATGCCCCTTCACTACATCTTGCTCAGTATTTGTCTTACCTGCGAGCATAATAATTTCGCCTTGAATACGTTGCTCCTCTATTGCACGATTCAATTCATTTGCAATCTTTAGGGAATTAGTGATTATAGTAGTTTGTATAATATCATTTAAATACTGAGGAATTCGACCTGTTGTCGTCCCACCATCTATAACCACGATTTCTCCAGATTGAATTTGTGAAGCTGCTTTTTTTGCTATTCTTTCTTTCACATTTGATTGTTTCTGCCATTTATTCGCGTATGATTTCTCCTTGTTAATATGATTATATTTAACTGCCCCACCGTGCGTGCGATTAATAAGTTTGTCATATTCTAATGTTTCTAAGTCTTTTCTCACAGTTTCAGGTGTGACTTGTAAAAATAATGCTAAATCTTTAACAGCAACCTCACCGTACTGATCAACACGTTTACGTATAAGGTTTAATCGTTCTTTTCTCTTGTACATTGTTATCTATACTCCTATCTGCTTCATGCGTGCGTGCCATTTATCATTTCGCCATCTGAAATACATGATGATAAATCGCAGCGCTTCATCTGCAATACTCACTAGAATAATACCGGTGTAACCAAACCCCAAATGAATGCCTAATAGAAAGCTTCCAGGCAACAGTAACAACCAAGTAGTTATGATATTGACTGTAACAGGAAAACGCACATCCCCAGCTACATTTAATAAATCTACGATTAAATTATTAATTGCACGAATCGGTTCCAATCCTATAAGAATAACTAGATAGTAGATAATTAAATGGTATGTTTGAACATCATGTGTAAGCCATCTACCGACAGCGACGAAACCTACTAAAACGCATACCATGATAATTAAGGATTGAATCACATTAAACCATATACTTCTTAACACAGTTTTCTTTAGTACACTATAGCGATGTCTAGCTATAAAATGGCCTAAATAAATTTGGCATGCAGCGCTAAATGCCATCGCACAACTGAAAGATAAACCACTTAACACAGTTGCAACAGATTTAGCTGAAATAACTTGTGTTCCTAACATTGCTATAAATGCTGTCGTAAATGTTTGTGCAAAGTTATATGAAATTTGCTCGCCAGCACTAGGTATACCTAATGTTGAAACTTGATAAAGTATTTTAAAATTAATTTTAAAGTAATGCAGTTTCGGTCTGTAAATTTTTAAAAGTGCTATGAATGCTAAGAGACAACCAAGCAGACGGCTAATGGCTGTAGCATAAGCAACTGCTAATACAGGATTACCTACCAAATCTGGAATTATAAAAAGTACGAAAGCATTTAGAATGATATTAGTCAAATTACTAATTACTGTGATGCGTGTAGCAATCGCAGCATAATTCATAACACGAAGTACGGTGCCTATATACATTTGAGTTGAGGTCAAAGTTAAGACACTCAATATAACTAAACCAAATTGATAAGTTAGATTAAATATGTCCTTAGGTACTTGAAAAAGATGTAATAATGGTGAAAACACCATACCTACAACTAATGTAAATACAATCGAAACGATGATATTGAAAAGAAGATTGTGATAAATTTCTTTTGAAATCATTGATGTTTGGTGTGCTTTTAAATGAACAATACGAATATTAGTTCCCACGTGAATGATTGTAATAAGAAACGTAATGAGCATTAATATTTGACTCGTCATTCCAGATGCTGCAACTGCATTCGTACTATAACTGTTGAGCATTAATGTGTCAGCTTGCCCCATGAGAAGTATGAAAAGTTGTTCAATAAGTATAGGTACATATAAAGATCTAAATGCGCCTTTAGTAACGATCATCAAATTCTAATACTTTCGATTTAAATATTTCATGAGGTTGTAATTCTATTAATCGTGCACCACGTTGTAAGTCACCATAAGTGTTATAGCCGCCGACGCGACCAAAACTTAGACGAATTCCATATAAGTTAATAGTGAAATCATTATCATGATCGTGACCACAGAACATCCCTTCAATATCTCCATTTAATAGCATTTGACTAAATAATCCAGAATTAATTTTTGAGCAAGCAATAGGTTCATTAAATATGCCATGGAATTCCTTGATATTCTCTACTTCTCGATATTCCTGTAGAGGAATGTGTGTAAATAGTAAATTATGTTGAAAGCTACGTTTGTATTGTGACTGATACGCTTCATAAGTCTCTTTAAGCCAGTTAACGTGCTCAGGTCTGATAAAGTCGTAATCACCTATGCCAAATGGGTTATAATCCCCTCCGTCAATCACATAAAGAACGTGTGTAAGTGTATCTTGAGAGCTTACTTCAATAGTATAAGCTTCTTTATCATCAATAATTAAACTATGATGTTTTTGAACATAATTTTTAGAATATTGTTCTTCTATGGCGCGTAAATCACCCCGTTTAAGATGTCCTTCAGTGTCATGATTACCAAATGTTGTTGCAATTTGAGTATCAAATTGATTTAAATATTCGATAAGTTCTTTATAAACTCGACCAGAATCAATGACTCCTTCAGACCATATTTGATCACCAGTTAATACAGTGATATCGGGACGATAATGTGTCATCATATGTTGAATCAAATCATATGTTTTTTGATCTTTGGCGTCATTATGTGGGCCAATGTGTAAGTCACTTAATTGTAGGATTTTCGTCATTTTTTAAATCTCCTTTACTCCTTAGTTGAACCTATATTGATTCCTTTTACAAAATGTTTTTGAACAAATGGGAACAAGAATAATACTGGAATTGTTAACAACACTATCATTGCCATTTGCATAGAATCACCAGTAATTGTTACTTTATCCAACATTGCATAAGAACCTGATTTCTGTTTAAGTGCTTCAGCAATTGCGGCTTGCTTAGTGAGCATATCCTGTAATACTGTTGCTAAAGGTTTTAAATTTGGGTTGCGTACGAAGAATGCGCCTGTAAACCAGTCATTCCATTGACTCACAGCATTAAATAAAGTAATTGATGCGACAACCGGTTTACTCATTGGAAGGACTATTTTCCAAAAGATTTGAAAGTCATTACAACCATCTACCCTCGCAGCTTCGATAACACTTGTTGGTAACTGATTAAAAAATGTACGCATGATTAAAATGTTATAAACACTATAGAGTGAAGGTAAAATATAGACCCAGAAAGTGTCTGTTAAATGTAATTGATTTAATAAAATGTATAGTGGAACTACTCCAGCACTAAATAACATCGTAAATACTAAGAAGAATGAAATGATTCTTCGGAATGGCAGTGTTTTTATTGTTAAGACATACGCTGCCATGGCGGTTAATATCACGCTTAAGATTGTACCTATGACAGTTTTAGCTACACTAATAAACAATGCATTCAATAATGTTCCTTGTTTAAATATTTCTTTAAAATTATCTAGCGAAAACTTACGAGGAAAGAATGTGATACCACCTTTTTGCGCATCTACACCGGAATTAAATGCTAAGGCAAAGATATTGATTAGTGGTAATATAATAGTAATAACTAAACCTATTATGATAATTAATGAAATGATGCGAATGACAATAGCACTTTTATCTTGGGATATTTTCATTGTCTAATACACCTCTTAGTAAATAATTTGCGTTCCTTTTTTATCTCTTTGATTTTCTACATAACGTTCAAACTGATTTAAACCAGCTTCGTTCAAGCGTTGTTTCGCACTATCGATTATTTGCTTGGCTTCTTTGTCAGTTCTTGAATAATAAGCGCGTTTAATTGCGTCGCTATAATCATCAAGTGCTACCTCTAAATCTTCACCATACTCATATTTAGATAAGAAAGATTTTACTGTTAGACCATTAACAATTTTTGCGTGCTTTTGGCGTTCGTCATAATGCCACATATCAGCAATCTTTTCAGGTGTGGTTTTGCTTGTTTTAGTATTATCGCCGTATTCGATTTCACCAAAGTCAGCTTTATTATCTATATCTGTATAACCAAGATGATCAGCCCAGTATGAACCTGCGCCTCTGAAACCACGTTTTTTCGCTTTGTCAGGGTCGTTTTTGACTTCTTTTAATACTTCTGGTTTGACGTGTGGGTTGCCTTTTTTATCTAATGTGTAATCACGACCTTTAATGCCATATTGTCCTAATAATTTACCTTCACGACTAGCTAAGAAATCAGCAAGTTTAACTACGTCCTCTGGATGTTCAGTCGTACTTGGGACAGCCCATCCGTTTGCACCAGATTTATAAGGTTTCTCAACTCTAAATTTACCTTTGACTGTATTGAGTGGGCCAAGAGGTACATATTTCATGTTTTGATTTTCAGTGACGTAATTATGTAAATCTGAAACTATGCCCCATGAACCATTAACAAGTCCTTCTTTCGCTTTGTTCTCTTCCATTGTGTAAAATTCTTTCGTCATGAGTCCTTTTTGCATTAATTCTTTGACATATCTTACTCTTTTAAGTGGATAATCAGTTTGAGATTCGTGAACAATCTTTTTCCCTTTGTTTAAAAATTTCTCATCTGACTGTCCAGTCCATACGAGGTCGTTGTAGAATTTAGTGCGATCGTCGCCTCCCCAAGCTGTAGGACCAATTGGTGTAATTTCTTTACCATTATCATCTTTAAAGTGATGATCCTTCATTTTTTGTGCTAGCTTTTCTACATCTTCGGAAGTTTTAATTGATGAAGGCTTAATATGAAGTTTATCCATAATATCTTTACGAACGTAGGGGCCTCCTACTGTGCGACGTTCTTCTTGACCTGGATGACGATTGATACCCATATGTACAAGGTAAGTGCCATCCATTTCTTTGTTGAACATAATATTATCTTTTGTATCTTTAGGAAGGTAGCCTTTCTTAAAATATTTACTATAGATTTTTGTGTTTTTAAGCATCTTTGTAAGATCAGTGAGTCGACCTTGTTTAGCTGCTTTATTTAGAACTTTCATTTCAGGGCGTCCACTATCGTCTAAGTAATAAACGATGAAGTCAGGTAAATCACCAGAAGCGAGACCTGATGTTAAGGCTTCAGTCGAATCTTCATTTGAAACTGTCTGTAATTCTAAAGTGATTCCGGTTTTTTTCTTTAGTTCTTTAGCAACCTCTTTATTCATCTTCGGAGAGGCATCATTATCACTTTGGAAGACTAAACCTTTTAATTTTCTATCAGCAATCCATGTATCTGGCTTCCCTTTGGCATCTGCTTTTCTCTTTGCTTCATCTTGTGATTTATCTTTGCCACACGCCGATGTGAGTATCATTACCGCAATAAGTAAGATGAGTATTGATTTTCTAAACATGTACATTCTCCTTAATATAATGAAGTATCCAGTTTTTTATCGGCAAATCTATTGATAATGACGACCGCGATTAGACCAATAACACCTTGTAAAAGTCCTATAGCTATGGCGTAACTGAAGTCTCCCTGTTCGATTCCCGTGCGTATTACAAAGGTGTCTAATATTTCTGATACACTCGCATTTCCAGGTGTCTTGAGTAAATAGATTTGATCAAAGCCAGCTTTTAAAATATCTCCTAATGAAATAATAAATAGAATAACTATTGTAGGCGTGAGCATTGGTAAAGTAATATGTATAATTTGTTTGAAGCGGTTCGCCCCATCTATTGCTGCTGATTCGTAAATTTCAGGGTTGATGCTCATGATTGCAGCAAAATAAATGATGGAGTCCCAGCCGACATTTTTCCAAATATAACTAGAAAACATGATGGTATGGAAATATTCAGGGTTCATCATAAAATAAGTTGAGCCATCACCACCGAATTTGTGAATAAGTTGATTCATTAAACCATCATCTGGTGCGAGTAACTTCTTGAATATACCTATCACAACGACCCATGATAAAAAGTGAGGTATATATAATATTCCTTGGAATAGTCCTCTGATTTTACCTAATTTAGAATCTTTAATTTCATTAAACATAATGGCTAAAATGATAGGAAAAGGAAGAGCTAGAATGAGCTTCATTCCACTGATAACAAGTGTATTTATAATGATTTGTACACATCTTGAATCAGTGAAGAATCTTTGGAAGTAGTGTAGCCCTTTCCAATCACCACCAATAATACCCGTATCAAAACGGAAATCTTTAAACGCTAAAATTAGACTTGTCATAGGTATATAATTGAAAATAAGGAAAAAAAGTAAGCAAGGTAAAATCATAAGATATAAAACTTTATGTTCCCACATTCTTTTGAGCAAAGATTTTTGATAAGTGGATTGAATTCCATGTTGCTTGATTTTACTCACGATACAACCTCCTCTTTCATTCGTTCACCTGACTCAGAATGGAAATAATGTGCATCTTTCGAATGAATGCCGAAAGATACGTTTTGTCCTAATTCAAAATTAAGGTTACTATCTACAGCGGCTACAATTTTATGATCGTCATGATGACAATGGAGTAATTTGTAAGAGCCCGTCAATTCGACTAAATCGATTTTTAAATTTGTGAGTTGAATAGGATATGCACGCGTATCATCGTTAGTAATGAGATGCAAACCTTCAGGACGAATACCAAGTCTACATTGTGAATGTGACGAAAGTTGTACTACAGATTGATCAGCAACTTTTTGAGCGTCGAAATACCATGCGTCCATATGATAAGTTAACGGGATAATATTCATCGAAGGGCTACCTATAAATGTTGCAACAAATTCATTCACTGGGTGACGGTAGATTTCTTCTGGCGTGCCAATTTGTTGAATTTCACCTTGATTTAGTATCACAATGCGTGAGGCCATCGTCATTGCTTCCGTTTGATCATGTGTGACATAGATTGTTGTTGCATTCATTTCTTTATGTATTTTAATGATTTCGCTTCTCATGTTACTTCTTAATTTGGCATCTAAATTTGAAAGTGGCTCATCCATTAAAAAGATTTGGGCGTCTCTCACTATTGCTCGTCCTAACGCTACACGTTGACGTTGGCCTCCGGATAATGCTTTAGGTTTACGTTGAAGAAGATTTTCTATTTCTAATATTTTGGCAGCATCTTGAATTTTCTTATCATAAACTCTCTTCTTAATACCACGCATTTTTAATCCAAATGCTAAGTTTTTATAAACAGTCATATGAGGATAAAGTGCATAATTTTGAAACACCATAGCTATATTACGATCTTTAGGTTGTAAATCATTAATCACTTTATCGTCGATGCTAATTGTTCCCTTACTAATATCTTCTAGACCTGCTATCATACGTAAGGTCGTAGACTTCCCACATCCCGATGGTCCAACAAATACAACAAATTCGTTGTCATGAATATCTAGATTAAAATCTTTAACTGCGTGACTACCATTTTCATAAACTTTGTTTAAATCCTTGATTTGTATCATGTCTTTGCTCCTTTGAAGATGTAATCGCAAATTCAGTATAAGAGTTTTCTATTAAAGGAAACTTTTTTCAAAATTAAGTTTTCGTAAATCAAAAATTTTTGTTTATTATTTTTCAAAAACAAAAAGACTATAAACACTTATATAAAAGCATTTATAGTCTATATTGATTCAAAAATAAAACAAAGATATTTATATTAGATAAATATTATTTACATTAAAATTACATTCAAGAAGGCATAAATAAATTCTCATTCAAACACAAAAAAACCACTGAAATCTTCTTTTTAAGAATCATTTCAGTGGTTAGGTTATTATTTGTCGTGCAAGGTTTATATGGCGAGTTGTTTCTTTAGGATAAGTGTCGATAGTACAATACAAAAGGCGCCACCAATAATACCTGCAATAATATCAGTAGGATAATGAACGCCTAAATAGACTCTTGATGTTGAAATTAATAATATGAATAATGCACTTAATCCTATTAACACACCTTTAGAAATACCTGAATCATGGCGATTTAAAATGTAAATGATGCTTCCAAAGTATGAGGTTGCGCCCATTGCGTGACCACTAGGAAAGCTAAATCCAGAAATATCAATTAAACGTAGGAGTGTTGGACGTTCTCTGTCGAAGATATTTTTAAGGACAGGATTAAGTATGCTTGAAAGACCCATTGCTATAGCAAAGAATAATGTTTCAATTTGATAACGTTTTAACATCAAATATGCCACAAGTGTGAGTGATAGACATAACATGGCCCAAACTTCACCAATTTTAGTCGCACCTAGCATAATTGATGTAGTGATAAAACTCTCTGATGCATAAATAAAATCATAAACCTCATTATCAATCCACTTTCCTAGACGAGATTCATGGAAAAATGCGATTATCCCAAAAACGAGTGTGAAAACAATGAGTAATGAAATGCGCGTCCAACGGTTCATGCTTGGTGCCCCCTACTTATTTAATGCATCATGTACAATTTTATCAAATAAATCTTCTTTAGTATAACTTTCTTTATATGTTTTCATTTGTTTAATGATATCTTCACGATTTGTTTCAATATCATTTAACTCTTGTAATAAACCTACTTGAGTTAGTTCATCTTCAAGTGTATATCGGCCATAGCCTTTCGATGAAAAGTTTTTAGCGTTATCTATTTGGTCTCCACGAGATTGATCTAAACCTAATGGGATTAATAACATAGGTATTCTTAATGTTAAGAATTCATAAATCGCATTTGCACCGGCACGACTTACTACTGTATCTGTTATAGCTAATAAATCAGTTAAATCATCTTTAACAAACTCATATTGAACATAACCTTTTTTATCAATAGTGTTATCAACCAGTCCTTTACCAGTTAAATGGATAATTTGATAATCATGTAATAAGGCCTCTAGATTTTCACGAATTGTTTCATTGAGTTTCTTACTACCAAGACTACCACCCATGACGAGTAAGACCTTTTTATCTGTGTTAAAACCGGTTAATTGATAACCACGTTCTTTATTACCTTGTTTCAAATCCTCACGAACGGTTGCGCCAACAAAGTCAGCTTTGTCTTTAGGAAGATATTGAAGTGTATCTTCAAATGTCGTATAAATTTTTTTAGCGAATTTAAGTGCGATTTTATTCGCAAGTCCTGGTGTTAGATCAGATTCGTGGATGATTGTAGGTATTTTTAGTGAGCGGGCTGCAATGACCACAGGAACGCTTACGAATCCGCCCTTTGAAAATAATAAATCAGGTTTATGTTTTTTTAGAATTTTACGTGCATCTAACACGCCTTTTAATACTTTAAAAACGTCTTTAGCATTTTCAAATGATAAATAACGACGTAATTTACCACTAGAAATAGGATAGTATTTTATATCTGGTAGTTGAGATTCAATCATCTCTCTTTCAATTCCTTGTTTAGAACCGATATAAAACGCTTCATGACCTTTTTCCACAGCAGTAGGAATAAGACTCAAGTTAACAGATACGTGTCCTACTGTTCCTCCACCGGTAAATGCAATTTTCGACATAGTTACAACCTCTATTCCTATATTTTTTTATAATAAGCGTAAAATGGTGCGCCTCTATCGAAAGGATGATAATCCATTTCTGCTTCTCCAGCTTTAGTAAATCCAAATTTCTCAAAAAGATTTTGCGCGGGTTTATTTAGCGCAAACGTGTCAGTAAGAATAACATGTATGCCATGTTCCTCTGTTAAATCTACCGCAAATTGGAAAAGTTCAGTTGCTGCACCTTTATAATCTTTTGATCCAGCTAATCTATGGATAACATAAGCACCTTCACGATTAACTGGCCATTCAATGTCATCATACCACTCTGATTGTGTTTGGTCGATAACAATAAAACCGTAAATTTTACTATCTACATCCAATACAAAAAGTGTTTCGGTTTCGATGTCTTTCTCAAAATGTTCGGTTACAGGGTATTTATCGTCCCATTGATTATTATTAAATTCTTTCATTTTTTCTTTTGCTTCATCAACGAGTTTTTCAATTACAGGTAAATCATTTTTTGTTGCTGTTCTAATCATCTTGCCAAAACACCTCTTTTTTATAGTATTAAAAAAATGATACGCCCCATTTCTTATATAATTTAACAAATGAGGCGTATTTTAAACTTATATAACTAAAGTCGCTAACTATTATATAGATTGTGTTAAATAAATGAGCGATACATTCTCTCTAATAGTACTTTAAGTCATATAAATAAGATTTAATCAAACCTATATTTACTTTTCAAACAATATCTTACTTAAGTTTTTTAAGTAATTTGTCTAATACAGTATCATGTTTATTTGACTTTTCAACTAATTCTTGAGTGAATTTATCATTTGTCGTTTTATCAAATTTTCCAGTTACTTCCAAATGATTGTCTTTCTGGAAGGATTTAATTGCAGATTCTAATTCTGAATCAAATTGGTTAGACTCATTATTCACTTTATAACCTAAGGCTGTGAGTCCAATTTTCATCGTTTTAACATTCTTATTCTCGTCACCTAAATGATAAGTTTTATTATTAGGTATGACGTTAAGAGATTGATATTTAGGTGTAGCTATTTTAGTGTCCGGTTGAATACCTTTACCATGAATATAATGGCCATCAGGTGTTAACCATTTCATTTCAGTATATTTTAGTAATGAACCATCACCGAATTCACGTGTAGTTTGTACAATTCCTTTACCAAATGTTTTAGAGCCATAAACCTTAGCTTTATGATAATCTTTCATAGCACCTGTAAAGACTTCTGATGCACTTGCTGAACCATCATTTACTAAGATAGAAACATCCATATCTTTTGCTTGTTTCAACGAATCATTTGATGTTTTCAATTGCTCCTTATCATCGCCTTTTTCTAATTGAACAACTGTTTTTCCTTTATCAATAAAGATGTTGGCCATTTTAACAGCTTCGTCTAGAAGACCACCTGGATTGTTACGTAAATCTAATACTATTTTACGTACACCTTGTTTGTGTGCCTTGATAATTGCAGATTTTAATTCTCCAGATGTATTACTTTGGAATTTATTAATAGTAAAGACACCAACGTTGCCTTTTTTCTCGTATTCGACACTCTTAACATGAATCGTATCACGTTTAATTTTAATGTCTTTTTCTTGAGAACCTCGTTTGATAGTTAAAGTTACTTTAGTACCTTTTTTACCTCTGACTAGTTTTACGACTTGGTCTAATGGTTTGCCTTCAACAGATTTACCATTAACTTTCGTTACGACATCTTTCGGTTGTATTCCTGCTTTTTCAGCTGGTGAGTCTTTCATTGGACTGGTAATACTAATTTGATCATTTTTCTTCTGCATTTCTGCGCCAATACCAACGAAATCTCCTGACACACCTTCATTGAATTGTTTAGTTTCCTCAGAAGTCATATATTCTGAATATGGATCCTTTAATTCTTTAACCATTCCATCAATTGCTGATTGTGTTAATTTATCTGAATCTTGCTTTTTATAATAATCTTTATTTAGCGTCTTATATACATATTCTATCTTTTTTAAATCTGCACGTTGATCTTTATTGAGTCCGCTCATCTTATGACTAATCAATATCGTCGCGGCCACAGTGATTCCTGCTGTTATTAAAATAACTCCAAGAAGAATCAACAGAAACTGCCAAAGTTTAAATCTCACTTGTTTGTTTTTATTTTGAGAATTTGATTGACTTTCGTCGTCTTGTTGTTGTGCATCATTACGTTCTGAATCATTACTCACTTTATCACATCCCTTGTACTTGTTAATTTTATATTAATCATTATGTATATGCTCTTAGTTCTCCCTTTTTTATGAAAATGAAGTTAGAAAATATATAAAATAGACAACTTCTCCAACTGTGAAGCAAATTAAGCGAGGACTACTCTTCATTATTATATAACTATGTTTCATATACATGAGTCGTAAGATGTATCTTAAATTAATTTGAAAAATTGAGAATCATGCTAACATATGTAAATGATGGCTTTAATTTATATACAAAATCAAACAAAAATGTGGGAGTGAAATAGTATTCAACTTTAATCGTTTGAACACAAAGTTCACTCCCTTTTTTTATTAGTAAAAACTTTGTTTAATTTTAAAATTTTAACCATTCAGTATACTCTTCGTATAAATCATCAAAGACATACATGGGTACAGTAAACTCACTTTGAGTTTCAATGTACTCTGAAAGGACGTTGAAGTCATCTTCATGTTTAGGAAATGCAAGGTCATCAAAGATTTGCTCAGCTAATTCCCCTTTATCGTCTTTACGACCACGAACAGTCATAACAAATTGATAGAATGAGTAATTTTTAACCATTAGCTTACAGTCACATCAATAACTTGAGTCTCGCCTTTAACAACTGCTTCTACATCTTCTAAATGAATAGACTCAGTTTGGTCAGAATTTGTGATAATAATTGGTGAAATGACTGATTTAGCATTATTTTTAATATATTCTAAATCAAAACGAATAAGTGGGTCGCCTACCTTCACAGTGTCACCACTTTCGACTAATACTTCAAAGCTTTCACCATCAAGTTGAACAGTATCTAGACCAATGTGTACGAGTAGTTCTAATCCATTGTCTGCTTTAAGTCCTACAGCGTGCTTAGTTGGGAAGACATTGTCGACCTTGCCTTCAATTGGTGCAACGACTTCACCTTCTGTAGGATTAATACCAAAACCCTCACCCATCATTTTTTGTGCAAATACAGGGTCAGGAATATCTTCAATTTTCACATATTCACCTGTTAACGGTGCGTATATTTTAATATCTTTATTGATTTCTTTGCCTTTTCCGAATAATTTTTTAAACATTGTTGTTCACTCCTATTTTTCAAAGTGTGGAATTAAATCACCATATCCAAGTTCTTCTAACTTTTCATATGGAATAAATTGAATAGCTGCTGAATTAATACAATAGCGTAGACCACCGGTTTCCTTCGGACCGTCATTGAATACATGTCCTAAATGACTATTAGCATCTTCAGAACGTACTTCAGTTCTTATCATACCAAAAGATTTATCAACGAGTTCAATGATTTCATCATCATTTAATGCTTTGGAGAAACTTGGCCAACCACAGTTAGATTCAAATTTTTCTTCTGATGTGAATAAAGGTTTACCAGATAATTTATCAACATAAATACCCTTATCAAAATGATTCCAATATTCATTTTGGAATGGTGGTTCTGTGCCATTTTCTTGAGTGACAAGATATTCCATTTCATTCAATTCATCTTTATTTTTCTTAATCATTTTGAGGCCCCCAATGTGATTCTATAAATGCTTTTCTGCCAGATCCACGTTGGTATTGCTCATAATGCAATGGATTTTTCTCATAATAGTCTTGGTGATAATCTTCAGCAGGATAGAAGTTTTTATAAGGTTTGATTGGTGTGATGACAGGTTTATTAAATATACCTTGCTCATCAATTTGTTGTTTTTTCAATTCAGCTGCCTTTTTCTGATTATCATCATGATAAAAGATTACTGGCTGATAACTTTCACCCCTATCGAAGAACTGACCACCATCATCTGTGGGGTCGAATGTTTTAAAGTAAACATCTAATATATTTTCGAAGGAAGTAATTTCAGGATCGTATTCAATTTGTACAGCTTCAACGTGACCAGTTTGATTCGTACAGACTTGTTCATAAGTGGGATTCTCAACGTGACCACCACTATATCCTGAAACGACAGATTTTATTCCTGGGTAAGAAATAAATGGTTTTACCATACACCAGAAACAACCTCCTGCAAGCGTTGCATATGCCATAGTAGTACCTCCTTAAGTTGTCTCTTTTTTAATAATTTACGCTAAACACCATGTAATTTAAAGTATTTTACTCAACATTAAATAGCTAGAGTTTATCCTAAAGAATTAATCTCTAAGTACAACTAGACCAATAGCACCTTGACCTGTGTGAGTTGAAATAACTGGAGTTGTGACGTTGACATCAAATTGATCAAAATGAAAAGCATCGCTAAATGACTTTTTGAGTTTATCAACAAATTCAATCACATTCGCATGAGCAACACCTATTGATTTAACATTATGATTTTCAATAAATTCAGTTATTTCTTTCTTTAAATATTGAATGCTAGATTTTTGAGTTCTAGCATTATGAACAAGTTCTAATTTTCCCTCATTTAATGTACCTATGGGTTTGATCTTCATAATATTCCCTATTAAACCTTTAGTTTTACTTATACGTCCTCCCTTAATAAGTTGATTCAATTGTCCTATGACTACGAAAAGTTGAATATTATCGCGTAGTTTGTCGACACTTTCAATAATGTTAGTTGTAGGTGTTCCCTTTTCAACTAAATCAACGATGTGCTCAATTTGATAACCTAAGCCATATGAGATTGATTTAGAATCGATAACAGTAATTTTACCGCCTACCATTTGACTAGCTTGAACGGCAGTATTATAAGTACCACTCAGACCTGAAGATAGATGTATGCTAATAATCTCTACATCCTCTTTAATTAACTCTTCATATTTTTCTATAAATTTACCGATGGGCGGTTGACTCGTTTTGACGTCTGCATCTGCCTCGATATATTCAATATATTCTTTAGAAGAAATGTCTACTTGATCAGTATAAGAATTACCATCAATAGTGATACTTAAAGGAATAACGTGAATGTCATGTTTCTTTAAGTATTCATGTGATAAATCAGAGGTGGAATCCGTGACGATAACTTGTTTAGTCATAAATAGCCTCCTATTGGTCATTTCTGCGCACTAAATGTAAAAATGTATGCGGAATAGTATTTTTTTCGTCTAATTGTCCTTCAACAGAACTCTCAACTTCCCAATCTTCAAATGTATAAGGAGGGAAGAATGTATCTCCTTGGAACTTACCGTCGATAACAGTGATATACATGTCATCAACTTTATCTATCATTTCTTCGAAAAGTGTTTGTCCACCAAAAATAAATACTTGTCCAGGAATATCATTAATTTCTTCAATAGAATGAATGACATCGACACCTTCGTGTTTAAATGAAGGATTATTTGTTAATACAACATTTCGTCTATTAGGTAAAGGTTTCCCAATAGATTCGAAAGTTTTTCTACCCATTACCAATATGTGACCAGTTGATAATTGTTTAACGTGTTTTAAATCATTTGGAAGGTGCCAAGGTAATTGATTTTGATATCCGATAACTCTTTGTTTGTCATGTGCGACGAGGATGGATAAAGTCATCGTCTTCCCCCTTTCTTATGGTAAATATGATTAGATTTCTATATCTTTATTTATAAAGTAAGTCAATCTATACCGCTATAGGTGCTTTGATAGCAGGGTGTGATTCATAATCCACAATTTCTAAATCTTCATAGTTGATATCGAAAATGGATTTGTCTGAATTTATCTGTAAAGTCGGTGCTTTGTAACTCTCACGAGAAAGTTGAGTTTCAATAGCTGACATATGGTTTGAATAAATATGTGCATCTCCGAAGGTATGAACAAATTCACCTACTTCAAGTTCACATTCTTTTGCGATGAGATGAGTAAGTAAGGCGTAGCTCGCAATATTGAAAGGTACACCTAAGAAAATGTCAGCACTACGTTGATAAAGTTGGCAACTTAACTTACCATCTTGGACGTAAAATTGGAACATAGTGTGACATGGTGGTAGTGCCATGGTCTCAATCTCTGTAGGATTCCACGCAGACACAATATGACGGCGAGAATTAGGATTTGTTTTAATTTGCTCAATTACTGTTTTTAGCTGATCGAAGTGATTACCATCTTTATCTTCCCAGTCTCTCCATTGTTTACCGTAAACATTACCTAAATCACCATATTGACGAGCAAATTCATCATCATTTAGAATACGTTCTTTAAATTTTTTCATCTCTTCTTTATATTGCTCATTAAATTCTGGATCTTCTTGAGAACGATGTCCAAAGTTAGTCATGTCAGGTCCTTGATAGTCTTCAGAATTAACGTAATTTTCGAAGGCCCACTCGTTCCATATATTATTATTATATTTAAGTAAATATTGTATGTTTGTATCACCTTTAATAAACCACAACAATTCTGTAGCTACTAATTTAAATGAAACTTTTTTAGTTGTTAATAAAGGGAACCCCTTTGATAAATCAAATCTTAATTGATGACCAAACTTAGAAATTGTACCAGTATGAGTACGATCATCACGTTGATTACCTATTTCTAATACCTCTTCGCATAAGCTATGATACGCTTTGTCGAATGGATTATACATATGTACAGCTCCTTTAAGTAAATCACTTTATTTTAGTTATTATTAATAAATTATATTACTGAATATTATACTAGAAATCATTAACTGTTGATAGGGAGAGCTATTTAAGATGACAAATTTCTTTTTTTGGATAAAAAAACCGAGTTACATTGTGAAATGCTGTAACTCGGGTATGTATAATTAAAAATTACTGGCAATGGTCATCAAAAGCGTCTTTTAAATCCATTGCGATATCGTTAATATCTCTGCCTTCAATATGTTCACGTGGAATAAAATGAACTAAGTTTTGCCCTTTAAACAAGGCATATGAAGGACTAGAAGGCACTTGTTGGATGTATTCACGCATTGTTTGCGTTGCTTCTTTATCCTGACCTGCAAAAACAGTTACTTTATTTGTGGGTTTCACTTCGTTTTGTTCAGCAACCGCTACAGCAGCTGGTCTAGCTAATCCTGCTGCACAACCACATGTTGAATTAATAACAACAAAAGTTGTTTCATCATCTTTTACGTTATTCATGTAACCCTTCACATCGTCACTAGTTTCTAAACTTTTGAAACCATTTTCAGTAAGTTCAGAACGCATTTGTTGCGCTAATTCTCTCATATAAGACTCATAGCCGTTCATATTAACACTCCTTGATACTTCTTTTGTCATTTATTATTAAACATTAAATAAGTTATCTTTTCCGATTAGCAATTTGTTTCCAAACTGAACCTAAAGCCTCATCTCCGTTTTCTATTCTAGAGATAGCCATTTCTATTTGAAGTTTGACTTCATATGCTGAATCGTCTGCATGTGCTTTTAGTGATGCCAATTGTTCCTCATTACCCTCATCAAAAATAAACATCGCTGCACGCCATCTTACAATTTTTTGAGGGTCATCAAGCGCTTTTACCATTTCTGGTAAAGCTTCTTTGAAACCTAAGTCACTAAGGCAATCGCCAGCAGTTCTTCTTACAGCTGGACTTTTGTCGTGAAGACCTTGATAAATATAAGGTAAAATTTTAGGATCTTCAATCATCCCTAGTAGCACAACAGCTTCACGTCTTAAAGGGATTTTCTCTTCATTAAGTGCTGTTTCTAACAAAGGGATATCATCAAATGTAGGTGTTGGAAATGCCTTAAGCATTCTGAGACGTGCTTTCCAATCTTGTGCTGACTCATACTCATCCAATGTGACATGTTGATAATGTTGTTCTGGAACTATAATATCAGTTTCAAGTGCTTCTTTAACTAGCGAATCAAGGCGTTCTTCGGGATAAAGTGCGATAACTTCTTCGTAAACGCTCTCCATTACTTCTTCCACATTACCATATCGAATGCCGAAATCTTCCCATTTTCTCAAGAATACTACATTATCATTTTCTTTTTGGGCTTCTAGCATTTTATCGATATAAATTTCTGGTAATTGTTTACGTTGTTCATCTTTATTTGTTGTAATCTTAAGTTGATAAGGTATCCCTTTAAACATTAGAACTTCCGCACGAACTTCACCATAATGTTCGTCTGGTTGAGGTTCTTGATTATAGCTTGATTCATTATTAAGTGTTGAAGTGATTTGAGGTAAGACGTCTTCCCAATTGGCCTTTGGTTGTTTGTCTATTGCTAGGAAATCCATCACATAAAAGATGGATTTTACGCCTTCAAGTTTGAGAAGATCGTTAATAAATTGTGGTTGATTTTCTCTTACTTCAGTATAAGTATTGGATTGATTATCTTCTCTTTTTTCAGATAATACAATTTTCATTGTATTAGGACTAGGAGTAGGTTCTACACGAACAATCTCCATTTTTTAGCCCCCCTTTTAAATAAAACGTTTATATTAATGATTAAAAGCTGCTTGAATTTGTGGTAATAAATCATCCCAGTTTGCGTCATCTTCTTTGTCAACTGAGATGAAGTCCATCACATAAAAAAATAGATTTGACGCCATCGATATCGAATAATCGATTAATAAATTCTGGTTGCCCTTCTTTAGCAGAAGTATAAGTTGTTGAAGAATTATCTTGACGTGGTTCACTTAAAGAAATTTTCATAGTGTTGTGATTTGGTGTTTCTGAAATTGCTACGATTTCCATATTGGTGTCCTCCTATTGTAGCTCGTTCCCTATTTGTTTGATTTGTTTACCTACTGAACACTCATTAATGCAAAAATGATGCGCTTGTGTTTTACCTTGCGTTTTTCTGTTGTGCGCTTTTAGTGGGCATTGGTAACAATAAGTGTTCATGAGCTCGTCGATTTTAATAATCGCTTTTTGTTCTGAATAAGTGAGTATAGCCTCCACTTCCTTTAGCTATATACTTTATTAATGTTACATCTCTTATTTCACATGTTTGTATTATAGCATTGTTAGGGACGTATTTTAAAATAATCAATTTATATTTAATTATTGGAAGTTTGTTGCAAATGGTACTGAGAAAGAATGCTGATTGAGTTGTATGTATTATGTAAATTTTAGTAATGCTATTGCATATTTTTGTTTTTTAAAGTAAACTAATTAGGTTGTTTTTTCGCGGTTTCTAAACACCCGCTTTAACAAAATTTAGGAGGATGTAAGATGTTTAATGAGATTTTTGGTGTAGCTTCGTTTATAGTTACATTTATTTTAATGGTTCTCATGTATCGCTTTTTTGGGAAGCATGGTTTAATTGCATGGGTAGCAATGGGAACAATTATAGCGAATATTCAAGTCATAAAGACAGTTCATATATTTGGCATTTCGGCGACATTAGGGAATGTTATGTTCGCCTCTATCTATCTTGCAACAGATATATTGAATGATATTTACGGCAGAAAAGTAGCAAAACGTGCCGTTTGGTTAGGTTTTTCTTCAACATTAGTAATGATAATTGTAATGCAAATGTCTTTACACTTTATTCCTGCACCTGAAGATACTGCTCAAGGTGCGCTTAAAACAATCTTTGATTTAGTGCCTAGAATTGCTTTAGGTTCAATCGTTGCATATATTATCGGGCAACATGTAGATGTGTTTATCTTTTCAATGATTAAAAAGATTTTTAGCTCAGATAAAACGTTCATTATACGTGCTTATGGTAGTACGATTTTAAGTTCAATTATAGATACAGCATTATTTGTTATCATTGCATTTGCAGGTACTTTACCTAATATGGCTGTGTTCGAAATATTTATAACAACTTACCTACTAAAACTTATTTCAACTATATTCAATGTGCCTTTCGGTTACATTGCTAAATCTTTCTATCGCAAAGGTAAGATTCAAAAACTTGATGAAGGCTATTAATTCTTAGTCAACTTATTAAAGAACTAAGTTAATTGAGACTGTCGATAAAGTCTGCGGACTTTGTTGACAGTTTTTTATGTGCGCGTTTTTTCAGGATCTTGTCTCAAGATACAGATATAAAACAAGTCTTTAAAGGTAATCATTTTCAAGAAAAAAGTCAGGAAAGAAATGATTTGACCTGTCTATTTATAAATTTGCTACAATATAGTCAAACTTACAAACGAAGGTGTATATGAGATGGCAAAAATATACTTTGATTCGGCAACTAAAGGTAATCCGGGTAGAAGTGCATGTGCAGTTGTAATTAAAGAAGAATCTGAACGTCACGTTTTTACTCATGATTTAGGAGAGTTAGATAATCATAGTGCGGAATGGGCAGCAATGATTTATGCGTTAGAACATGCAAGAGAGCTCAATGTTAGAAACGCCCTACTTCATACTGATTCAAAATTAATTGAAGATAGTGTTAATAGTGGTCGTGTAAAAAATGCTAAATTTAAACCTTATTATGATAATATGGAAATTCTCGAACAAAGTTTTGATTTAATGTTTGTTAAATGGGTTCCTAGAGATAAAAATAAAGAAGCAAACCAGCATGCACAACAAGCTTTATATAAATTGATTAAATAAAAAAGAACAGGCTATAGGATTTCCTATAACCTGTTCTTACTTTAGAAGCGGTTATTTATTTTTTACTTTTTTGAACGCTTTTTGTTTTTAGTAGTACCTTTTTTTGACTTAGTATTTGAAGAAGGACGTTGGGTTTTATTTGTTTTTGCTTTTTTCGAAGAACATGTCTCTCTTTTTATCTGTTTATTCTCCTCTTTTTCTCTTTTATTTTTCACTACAGGAATTGCTTTTTTATTGTCTTCTTCAATAATAGTTTCTTCTTCTTTATCTTTTTTTCGTTTAGCTATAATCAATGGATCTACTTTTTTAGAATCGGAAATATGAAGGTTCTTCTTACCATTTAGTTTTTCTTCTTCCTCTTCTTTCTTACGTCTCTTAGCAAGCACTAGCCAGAATCCTGAAAGTAAACCAGTTAAAGTGATGAAGCCTACTGCTTTGCCAAAGTCATCAATTACTCGATTGAAGAAATTGTCACCGTGATGTTTAAGTTGTTTAGGGTCATCGTCATTATGTTTGTTTGTACCTGGTTTTATACCTGAGTGACTTAATACTTCTTTGTAAGATTCCGTTTGACCTATATGACTTTGTACATCTTTTTCTCTTAGACGGACGTCTTGTTTATAAGCGTTGTTAGCAGCGCGTTGTTGATTTGAAATTGAATCAAATGAACCTTCTAAACCTACTTCCATGATTTTACGAATACCATTCAGTAACGCGTCTTGGACTTCTTTGATTGTTTTAGCACGATGAATTGCATCCATAGTATCTAATTCTATTTGTCTAATACGATTGATTGCTAATTGTCTTTGGTATTGACTTGCTGACATATCATTAATAATTTGTTGAGTTCTATTATTAACAACGTTATTGAGTCTACGTTCAGCTTTATGTTTTTCACCGAGTAAATGAGCTTGTGCAATGATGTGATCGCGTTGCGCTTTGAAATCTTTGAGAATGCGTTTGAGTTCGTCTAGATCTTTTGCATTTTTAATCATGTTATTAACTTTAGATTCAAGATCTTTTAGTTGATGATTGAATTGAGCTTGTTCTTCAGGTGATAAATCAGAAATATGTTTAATTTCTTGTACACCTTCTTGTGTAAGTTTATTAACTTCAGCTTTATTAGCTTCTTTAGCTTTGTCCAATGTAAATTGTCTAGGATCAAAATGATTAATATCATTTAAATCTTTATTTTGATTATTTTCAACATCTTTTACATTAGTTGAATTGTTAATTTTATCAATAGCTTGATCTTTAAGTTTTTGAACTTCAGCTTTAGCTTGTTCTTTTTGCTGTTCGGTTAAAATTTTATCTTTATCAATTTCATCTAACTTTTGTTTAGTAGCTTGATCAATTTGTTGTGATGCTTCATCTTTTGCAACTTGAAGTTCTTTTTCAATAACATCTACAGGGACATCGACAATAACTGATGTATCGTTCGCAAGAGTCACTTCAACTTTCGCAGTTAGGTTATCTGCAACTTTATCTGTGTTAGGTAATGAAATGATTCTAACTTTAAGACCATCAGCTAAAGTCATGGCACTTTCAATTTCACTAAGTGTAATCGTAGCACCTCTATGCACGATGACTTTTCCTGTAACTAACGCATCTTGTAAGCTTAAATCAGGACGATGAAGTATTGATGGCTGTTGATCAGTATCCCATATTACAATTTTCGCAATGTGGTTAAGACTATCATCTTTAACTTTGTTAATTTGATCTACAGAATTAGAGTTCTCTATTTGTTTAATAGCCTCTTTTTCCGCTTTATTGATTTCAGCAAGTGCGTGTGCTTTTTGCTGGTCAGTCAAATCAGGATTGTTATTGATTGCATCTCGCTTACGTTGTGCTAAATCTTTAATTGATTGTTTAGCTTGTTCTTTTGCAGATATGATATCTTGAGTACCTTTCATTAATTGATCTGCTTTAGCTTTTTCATCTGCAACAGCTTGTTTATTAGTAGCACGATCAATCTCGTTTTTAATGTTCTCGATTGCATGATTTAAATCATCTTTGAGTTTCTCTTTTTCTTGATTAGATAAATTAGGGTTTTGATCAATATTATTCAATAAACCTTTTAATTTTTGATCGATATCATTATTAGCATCAATTTTAGCTTTTGGTAGTTCATCAGCATGCGTATGTTTAATAGCTGTTGTTCCTTCATTTTCAGCGTTATAAACGCCTATATTAGAACTTGCATGATCGATATCAGCATTAGCATGTTTAGCTGCATTCTCTACAGATTTAATAGCTTGTGCTTTTGATTCATCTGTAGCATTAGCATGATTGATTTCATCAAGTTGATGTTAAAGTGCATCGTCAATAGCTTTATGTGCAGCTTGTTGAGCATTTTTAAGGCGTTGTTCGCCATTAAGTGCGTCCTTAGCATCTTTAATCGCTTGAGTCATACCTTTAATAACAGTGATATCTAAGTTGTCGCCATCTTTTTTGTTTAAAACATTATTAGCTATATTTATCGCATTATCAAATTGTAATTTTAAATCTTCGTCTGCATTTTGATAATTAATACTATCTTTAGTAGATTGGTTTAATTGTGCAACGGTATCTCTAAGGTCTTTCATTGCATCATTTAGACTTGAAGCATTATCTACTATGTTTGTTATATCTTTAATATTATCAGATTTATTAATCTCATTTGTTAAATAATTGTTTTGAGCATTATTAAGAGTATCAAGTTGTTTTATAAATTGTTTAGATTTCTCTTTAGCTTCGGCAAGACGTTGTTCACCATTTAATGCATCTTTAGTGCTATCAATTGCTTGAGATAATCCTTGAATATCTCTTTCGTTGAGGTTGGCGCCTTTAGTTTTACTTAATGCTTCTCTAGCGTCTTTAACTGCTTTATTAAATTGACGTTTTAAATCATAGTCGGCATTAATGTAATTGATGCTTGATTTAACAGGATTAACTGTTTCTTTTAATTTGACTTTTAATTCTGACATAGAATTATTTAAATCTGATGCAGTAGAAACGATTTGCGATAAATCTTTTAGATTATCAGTATCATTTGCTTGTTTAATTGAGTCTACACGTTGAGCATTATTTAAATCTTTTAATTGATTAATAAATGTTTCAGCTTTAAATTTAGCTTTAGCAAGACGTTGATCACCATTTAATGCTTCTTTAGTATCTTTAATAGACTGAATGAAGCCTTGAACTTCTTCAATTGAAGCAGGTTTACCTGTAGCTTTAGACAATGTATTTCTTGCTTGTTGAAGCGCTTGATCAAATTGATTTTGTAAATCCTCGTCTGCATTGATGTAGTTAACACTCGCATGAACAGGTGTTGCATTACTTATTAAAGCATTGTGTAAATCTTCCATAGCTTTATTTAATTCAGTAACTTTCGAGATTGATTCAGCTAGTGAATTAAGATCTTCTGAATTAGTGATACTATTTTCAGCAACTTTACGTTGAGCATTATTTAAATTTGATAATGTTTGAACGTATTCTTGAGCTTTAGCTTTCGCTTTAGCAAGACGTTGTTCCCCATTGAGAGCATCTTTCGTATCTATAATTGCTTGTTTTAAACCGTCTACTTGATTTTCATCTAAGTCTTTACCTGTTGATTTGGCTAGGGCTTTTCTAGCGTTATTCAATGCTTCATCAAATTGATTTTTAAGATCGTTATCAGCATTAATATAATTTGAGCTCGCTTGAACAGGTGCAGCATTATTGATTAAGCTATCTTTTAATGCTTTCATAGCGTCGTCTAAGTTCATAGATTTGTTAATTAGACGAGATAATTTAGTTAATGAATCTGTACTTGCTACATCTTTGAGTCCATGAGTTAATTGAGCTTTATTAATGTGATTTAAACCTTCTATAAATTTATCTGCTTTCAGTTTTGCAGCTTTCAAACGTTCAATACCATTTAAAGCGTCTTTAGTTTCTGAAATTGCATCTTTAAGTGCGTCAACAGCTTCGAAATCTAGGTTTTGACCTTTAGTTTTATTAAGAACATTTCTAGCATTGTTAATCGCTTGTTTAAAGTTATCTCTTAATTGTGTATCTGCATTAATATAGTTGATGCTCGCCTTAGTTGGTGCATAGTTATCGATAATTGATTGAGCTAACTCGTGCATGATGTCGTTTAAGTTTGTTCCATCATCAACGATGTGATTAATTTCAATCAGATCATGAGATTGATTGATCTTATCTACTAAAGCGGTTCTTTGAGCATCATTAATTTTATCTAATGAATTAATGTAAGCTAAAGCTTTAGGTCTAGCCTCCACTAATCTAGCGATACCATTTAAGTCATTTTTAGCGTGGCTAATTTGATGAATTGCTTCTTCTATTTCTTGTTGTGTTGCATTTGTTTTAATTACGTTTTGAGCGTGCTCTAAAGCATCATCATATGCAGTGATTCTATCATCATCTGCTTGACGATAATTATCTCCATGCTCAACAGAATCAGCATCATCGATAAATTGTTTTAATTGTCCCATTGCTTTATTTAGAGCTTGGGCATTTGCTTTAGCAGTTGCTATTTCATCAAGTTTAGTAGCTTGTTGAACGTTATCTCTGGCTGTTTGTTGTTGACTCGCATTTAAATATTTAAGTTGATCGATATTATTATTTGCGTCAGTTTTAGCTTCTTGCACACGTTGATCACCATTAAGGTTTTCAGAAGCTTGATTAAGTTGATTTAGAACTTGCTCTACTTGTTCTTTATTAGCATCTGTACCATTAGTTTTATTAATTATAGCTTCTGCATTATTAAGTGATTGATTAAGTGTTTCTTTTCTATCATCTGAAGACTCAGTATAGTTAGGTGACGCTTTATCTATAATCACTTGTTGGGTTTTATCCTTAAGAGCTTTCATGTCGTTATCAAGATCTTTAGCTTGTTGGAGCAATTGTTTTACTTCTGTTCTTAAAGGCGCATTTTTAATCGCTTTAACAATTGATTGTTTTTGTGCGTCATTAAGGTTTTTCATATCATCAATGTCATATTGTGCTTTAGCTTTATCGTAGGCTAATTTTTCAGCGCCAAGTAGATTGTTCTCAGCAGCCAATACTCTATTTTTTATAATATCAACTTTATTAGGTTCTAATGTTGGATTAGTAGTTTGATTAATCAAATCTTTAGCTTCTGTTACTTTTTGATCATACTGGTCTTGGAATTTAGAATCCTCGTTTAAGTACTTACTACTATTTTTCACATTATTACTTTCAGCTACGACATTTTCTAAAGATTTCATTGCTTGATCAAGTGCTTGCGCGTTATTTAAGTTTTCTGCTACTTCACTACGAGTTTTAGAATTAGTATTTTTGTTAATGATTTGTTCGCGTTGTGCTGTATTAAGATGAGTTAAACCATTAATTGTGTTTGCAGCATCTTGTTTTGCTTGGGCAAGTTTTTGATCACAGGTTGCTTTGAGCAGCTTCAAGTCCATGCGTTAAGTTATTTATTACAGTTGGATCCATTTCAGGGTTATCCTGTCTATAAATAACTTTTTCTATGTTTTGAAGTGCTTGTTTATAAGCATCTTATTCAGGTTGATCTTCATTAATAAATTGGCTACTATTCAAGACATTTGTACTTTGATCGAAGACATTGTTAAGTGCATTCATAGCTTTATTTAATGCTTTCGCTTTATCTAGAGCTTGAGTCACTTCAGCTCTTGTATCTGCGCCATAGATTTGTTTAGCAATGTCGCCACTTTGAGGTGAAGTTAAACTTGATAATTTACGTAATTGTTTAGCAGCTTCGTCTTTGGCAATGTTAAGTTTATTTAGGCCATGAAGGTTATTTTTCGCATTTCGAACATTATCAATGGCACTTTGGATGTCGCTAACAGACATTGTTGGTTGAGTCATTTGATGCAATATATTCTCTACGTTTGTGACAGCATTATCATACGCCTGTTGTTCGGCAGGGTCTTCATTAATATAATCACTAGAATTTTTAACTTGATCTTTATCTTTGATACTATTTTCCAAAGCTTTCATCATGTTATTTAAAACATCTGCTTGTCCTATGATTTGTTGAACCTCAGCTCTAGTTGGTGCATTGTCAATTTGTTCATTAAATGCTTGTTGTTGAGCTGTGTTTAAATGATTCAATGTAGAAATAGTTTGATGAGCAGTTTGTTTATCTTCGTTTAGTAATTTTACACCATTTAAGGCGTCTTTAGCCTGATTAACTTGTTGAGTCAACTGTTCAATTGTGTCTTTATTTAATGTTGGATTGTGCTCATTGATAACACTTTCTGCATCAGTTACAGCATGATTATAAGCTTGTTGTTTATCTTCGTTTTCATTGATGTATCTACTTTCTTGTCTTACAGTCGCTTGATCTTGAATACTGTTTCTTAGTTTACCCATTGCATCATTAAGTTCTTGTGCAATATGCATTTGCTGAGTAACGTTATCTCTGGTTGTAGCTTTATTAATAAGTGCTTTTTCAGCATTTTTCTGAGGAGTGTTTAAATTACTTAAGCTATCGATAACGTTATTGGCATTTTCTTTAGCTACTTGTAATTTATGTTCTCCCTCAAGAGCAGCAACTTTTTGTTGTATTTTATTAATCGTATTTTCGATTTCGTCATTTGACATAGTAGGTTGTGTCGTTTGATCAATGATTGCTTGGCCCTGTGCAATAGCATCGTTATACGCTTGTTGCGCTGTACTATCTTCATTAACATAATTGCTAGTTTTTCTTACGCTATCTTGTTGTCCCACAATGTCTTTAAGTTTTTGCATTTCGGAATCTAAAGCTCTAGCTTTGTTGTAGACATTATTAACATCAGAAACTCTAGTTGCTTGTTGTATTTCATGTGTTAAAGCTTCTTTTTGAGCTTGGTTAAGATTATCTAAATGATTTACTGCATATGTTTGTGTGCGTTTATCATCATTAAGTACATGTTCGCCGTGAAGGTTATTCTTAGTTGTTTGAACATTTGAAGTATCACGCTCTATTACTAAAGGATCCATAGTTGGATTAGAAGTTTGATTAATAATTTGTTGAGCATGATCTACAGCATTGTCATAAGCATTTTGAATACTTGGTACTTCATTGATGTAATTGCTTGTTTGTTTAATATCATTAGCATCAGCAATACTGTCTCTTAATTTTTTCATTGCTGTATCTAATGGTTTAGCTTTATTAACTGTAGCAACGATGTCTGGTCGTGTTTGGGCTTGTTGAATTTCATGATTTAGCTCGTCTTTTTGAGCTTGGTTCAAGCTCTTCATTTGATTAATACGTTCAGTTGCTTGTTGTTTATCTTGTTCTAATTTTTGTTCTCCATGAAGATCATTTTTAGCAGCGTCTAGTTTTTGAGTAACTTCATTAATATTTTCTGGAGACATATTAGGGTTATCTTGTTGATCTACAATTTGTTTAGCTTGGTTTACATAGTTATCATAGTTTCCTTTTTGAGCTGTATCTTCATTAATGTAATTACTAGTTTGTTTTACAGTTTCATTGCCAGCTAATGCGTCTTCTAATTTTTTCATCGCATCGTTAAGTTGGTTGGCTAATTTAGCTACACTTTGAACACCAGGTCTCGTAGTTGCATCACGAATTTCTTCCTCAAGTTCTTGTCTTTGCGCATGGTTTAAATGCGTTAAATGATCTAAAGTATCTTTTGCATTTGTCTTATCAGTCGCAAGTTTTTGATCTCCATGTAAATTGTCTTTAGCTTGAGTAACTTCATTTACAATATTTTGAACATCACTATTGGATAATGTAGGGTCAGGATTGTCGTTGATAATGTTCTTAGCTTTTGTTACCGCTTGATTATAAGCAGCTTGTTGTTCAGGGTCTTCATTAATATATTTGCTACTATGAAGAACCTGTTCATTATCAGCAATTGAATCTCTCAGTGCTTTCATTGTGTTGTTAAGTTGTTTTGCATTTTCCAATACTTGAGCAACTTGAGTTTTAGTCGGTGCATTGAAAATGTCATCAACTAGCTTGCCATGTTGACCGTTAGTCAAATTGTTAAAGTTGTTTAATTGTGATGAGGCCTCTTTTTGGGCTTCAAGCAATTTATCGCTACCATGTAAATTATTAAGTGCTTGATTAACATTTGCTAAAGCTTTATCTATTTCCCCTTTGTCCATAGTAGGAGGTTGAGCATTGATTAAATCTTTAGCAGCTTGAATTGCTTTATCGTAGGCATCTTTTTGAGTAGGATCTTCATTAATATAATCACTACTTTGTTTAACGTTACTAGCGTTGTTGATAGCTTGTTGCAATTGTTTCATTGAGTCATTTAATTGATTAGCGTCGTTAATGATGTTATTCACTTGTGCTTTAGTTGACGCTTGATTAATCAATTCACGTTCTTTATCCTTTTGAGCCTCTGTTAGTCCATCTAATTTATCAATAGCTTGATTACCAGTTGTTTTAGCTTCAGTTAACTTAGCTTCCCCATTTAAGTTGTTTTGAGCATTAATGATAGTCTGAGTCGTTTTATTAATTACATCTTTGTTAAGCTCTGGTGGTTGTGATGTTGTAATAATTTGAGTACCTTGGTTGATGGCAGAATCATAGTTAACTTGATTAGTGTGATCAGCATTAATGTATTTACTTTCTGTTTTGACTTGATTTTCTTTATCTACTTCAGCTCTAAGAGATTTCATGGCTTCATTTAGTTCTTTCGCTTTTTGAAGTGCCTCTTGAACACCAGGTATAGTTTGAGATTGATTAACTAATGTTTTTTCTGCTAATACTTGTCCAGGATTAAGTGATTCTAATCGATCAATTTGACTATTAGCTTGATCTTTCGATTCTTGTAGTTTTTGTTCACCATGTAAAGCTTCACTTGCACTTTGTAATTGATTTAATGCTTGCTCAATTGTAGTTTTATCTAAAGTTTTATCAGGTACTGCATTAATGATATTCTTCGCTTTTTGTAAAGCATCATTATATGCATTTTGAGAGGCTGGGTCTTCATTAATATAGTTACTTGATTGTTTAATGCTATTCTCTAGATGAACTTCGTTCTCTAACTGATGCATCGCTTCATTTAATGCTTTAGCGTTATTTAAATCACTTTGAACTTCTGTTCTTGAAGGTGCACTATTAATTTCATTGTGCTCTGCTTGTCTTTGAGGGTCATTCAAGTTTCTTAATTGATCTATTTCGTTATTAGCATCTTGTTGAGCTTTTTGTAATTTTTGTTCTCCATGAAGATCGCCTTTTGCTAGTTCTATATTTTGAATAGCATTACTAATATCATTTTTACTTAATACATCAGTAGTATTTCCAATGATGATGTCTTGTCCGCTTTGAATAGCTTTATCATATATTCTTTGAATTTCAGGGTCTTCATTCAAATAATTGCTTTGCTTATGAACGCTAGGTTGTTGTTCAACTAATGATTTGAGTTTGCCCATTTCGCTATTAAGTTCATTTGCTTGGTTAACAATTTCTGCTACTTTTTGTTTAGTTGTAGCTTGATTAATTAAATTATTTAGAGCTTGTTTTTGTTTATCATTTAAGTTCGGTAAATGATTTATAGTTTCATTAGATTCATTTTGGCTTTGAGTTAATTTATCTGCACCATGTAATGCATCTTTAGTTTCTTTTACTTTTTGAGCAGCAGCATTAATTTCTCTTGGATCCATCGTTGGATCATTTTGTTGATTTAACAAATGTTCAGCATTACTCAAAGCATTATCATAAGCTATTTTCTTATCTGGATCTTCGTTAATGTAGTTACTAGAGTTAAGCGTATCGTTTTTGTCGGCAATACTTTGTTTCAATTCTTTCATTGCTTGATTTAAAACTTTAGCTTGTTCTAATTGATGTTCCACAGCTGTTCTAGTTTCAGATGCTTGAATATCCTGAACTTCTTTGGCAGTTTGAGCACGATTTAAGTTATTCAAACCATAAACATCATTTATTGCGTTGTTTTTGGCTTGTTGTAATTTTTGTTCTCCATGTAATCCATGTTCAGCGCTATTAATTTGTTGAATAACATTACTAATGTCACTTCCATTCATTGTTGGATCGTTATGTGCATCAATAATTGCTTGTCCTTTTTTAATAGCATTATCATAAGCTTCTTTTTGAGGTGTATCCTCGTTGATATAGTCACTAGTTTGTCTAATATTAGGAGCTTTTGCGACAGCTGCTTTTAATTCTTCCATTTCATTATTAAGGAATTTAGCTTCTTTTAATTTTTTACTTATCTCAGTTCTATGTGTTAACTGATCAATAGCTTCATCTAAGGCGTGTTTTTGAGAATCAGTTAAACCTGTTAAGTTTCCAATTTCTTGTTTAGCATTATTTTTATCGTCTTGAAGTTTTTGAGCTCCATTTAAAGCATGTTTTGCGTTCTCTAATGCTTGAGTAGCTTGATTAACACTTTGAGGATCCATAGTCGCATTAGTTTCAGTAATAATATTGTTGATATTATTAACAGCATTATCATAAGCGTGTTGTTGAGTAGAATCTGCATTTGTATAATCACTACTTTGTCGTACTTGATCTTGATCCTTAATACTAACTCTCATAGCCTTCATAGCGTTATTAAGCTCTTTAGCTTTTTGTAATTCTTGAGATAATCCATCTAATGTCGTTGCATTGTTTAAATTATCTTCAAGTTTTTTACGTTGCGGTTGATTAAGGCTATTTAATGTACCAAGTTCTTTGAGTGCCTCTTTTTGAGCAGCGTCAAATCTTGATTGACCATTTAATGCGTTTTGAGCATCATCAATTTTATTAATCAATTTTTGAAGTTTAAGATGATCTAATGTATCAGGATGATTATCTATTAATTCTTTAGCTTCTTTAATAGCATTATCATAAGCCTGTTTAGTAGCATCGTCAGCATTAACATAATTACCTGATTGGTGTACTATGCTTTGTTTTGCAATTTGATCTTTAATGTCTGACATATCACTATTTAATTGTTTAGCGATATCTAGTTGTTTTTTAACTTCGGCTCTAGTATCAGCGTTATCAATTAATGGTTTAAAGTGAGCTTTTTGTTCATTAGTTAAATCATTTAAATGATTTAATTGATCATTTGCTTCTTGTTTAGCTTGTTCTAATTTTTGCTCGCCGTGTAAATGATTAACAGCATTCTGGATGTTGTGAAGCGCATCATCAATTTTATTTTTATCTAATGTTGGATTAGAAGTTTGATTGATAATATCTTTAGCAGCGTTTATAGCGTTGTTATATGCTTTTTGTTGTTCAGTATCTTCATTCTCAAACTTACTACTAGATGTAATTGCTGGATCTTGATTAACTTGATCTTCAAGTTGTTTCATGGCATTATCCAGTGCTTTCGCTTCTTTAAGTTTTTCTGCTACTTGCTCTCTAGTTGTAGCGCCATCGATAGCTTGTTTTAAAGCATCTTTTTGTGGTTGATTAAGATGCGTCATATGATCAATTGAATTATTAGAAGTGTCTTTTTCATTTTGTAGACGTTGCTCACCATGTAAATTATCTGTTGCTGTTTTAATATTATTTAATGCTTTAATGATATCTTGTGGATTGATATTTGGATCATTAGTATTTTTGATAATGTCTTCAGCATGTTTAATCGCGTCGTCATATGCTTGTTTTTGAGCAGAATCTTCATTGAAATAGTTACTACTTGAATGAACGCTATCCTTAAGGGCAACTTGATTTTTAAGTTGTTCCATTGTGTTATTAAGTTGCTTAGCTTGTTCAAGTTCTTGTTTGATATCATCTCTACTATCAGAATGGTTAATTAATTCTTTAAGTTTCTCACGTTGGGCATCTGTTAAGTTAGTCAAATTATTTAGCTCTTTTGAAGCAGTAGTTTTATCTTGATTTATTTTTTCTACTCCATGAAGGGCTTGTTCAGCATTTTGTACAGCCTGAGTAGCTTGTTCTATAGTGCCTTTATTGAGTTCTGGATTTTGAGTCGCATTAATAATATCTTCAGCACGTTGAACAGCTTGATCATAATTTGCTTTTACAGTTGGATCTTCATTTAAATATTTGCTTTCGGATTTAACTTGATCTTGGTTAGCGATACTTTGTCTTAAAGCTCCCATAGCACGATCTAAATCTTGAGCAGTTTGCAAGTTTTGTTGAACTTGCTCAAGTGTAGGTGATTGATTAACTAATTGTTTCTCAGCAGTTTTTTGAGCGTTATTTAAATTAGTTAAGTTAGTTATGGTTTGATTCGCAGTATTTTGAGCTTCTTCTAATCTATGATCACCATCTAATGCAACTTTGGTATTATTTACTGTTTGTGTTGCTCTTGAAACATCGTCTTTATTAATAGTTGGCTGATTTGTACCATTAATGATGTCTTTAGCATGCTGAACAGCTAGATCATATGCTTGTTTTTTTGTTGGTTCAGCATTAATGTAGTTACCATTTGAAATAATTGTGGCATTATCTTTAATACTCTCTTTTAAAGCACCCATTAAACCATTTAATTCTTGAGCTGCTGTTACATCTTGATTCACATTCGTACGTGTATCTTGACTATCTATTATTGAATCTTCCATGTGTTTCTGAGCATCATTGAGATTTGGTAATTGAGAGATAGCTTGTTTAGCACGATCTTTATCTTGTTGTAACTTAGTATCACCATGCAAATTCGACTCAGCTCGTGTAACGGCGTTAGTTAAATTATTAATAGCGTTTGTATCTAATGTTGCTTGAGTTTCATCGATAACCTGTTGTGCATTGGTAACAGCGTTATCATATGCTTGTTGTTCAGGTTGATCTTCGTTTATATACTTACTACTATTTTTAATCTCTGCTTTATCTTTTATGCTTTCTCTTAAACCATGCATAGCAGTATTTAAAGTTTTTGAAGATTCAAGTAATTGATTAACCTCTGTACGAGTTGTTGCAGCTTTAACTTTTGCAATTTCCGCAGTTTTTTGTGGGTCATTAAGACTCGTTAAACCACTTATCTCAGTTTCTGCTGATTGTTGATCTTTTTTGAGTTTTTGAATACCATGTAAAGCATTTTCCGTATTATTAACAGTGTGAGTTAATTGTTCTATTTCTGCTTTATCTAAGACTGGATGAGTATTGTTATTAATAGTACTTTCAGCATTATTAACTGCATTATTATAATCACGTTGTTGAGTTGGATCTTCATTGATATAATTACTACCTTGTTTGACTTGGTTTGTATTTTGAATGCTATCTCTTAAAGCTTTCATCGCAGTATTTAATCCATTAGCTTGAGTTAATAGTTCTTGAACTTTAGGTCGAGTTTCTGCATTAGAAATGAGTTTATTTATTTCGCGTTTTTGACCATCGTTAAGACTAGTTAAACCATTTACATCCTGAGTTGCAGATTGTTTAGCTGAAGCTAATTGACTTACACCATCGAGTGCTTGTTGAGTTTGTTGAACACGTGTTAACGCTTGTTGAATTTTATCTTTATTTAATTCAACTTGAGGTGCGGCGTCAATGATGTTTTCAGCATTTTGTAGAGCTTGGTCGTAGGCGGAGATCTTTGTAGGATCAGCATTGATATAAGCACTACTATGTCTTACTTCATCTTTATTGTTAATACCATCTCTTAAGGCTTTCATTGCATCATTTAACGCTTTAGCAGATGCTAAATCTTGTGCAACGTCAGTTCTTGTTGTTGCTTGATTTACTTGATTCTTTTCAGCACTTATTTGTTGAGGATTTAAGCTCGTTAATCCCTCTATCTCCCTATTAGCATTTTGTTGATCAGTGTGTAATTTATTTTCACCATCTAATGCATTTTTAGTTGTGTTGATTTGGTTAGTTGCTTGTTCAATTTCACTTTTATTCATTACTGGATCGTGTGTTTTATTAATAATGTTTTGTCCAGCTCGAATAGCTGCATCGTAATTATTTTTAGGTTGTTGATCTTCATTGAAATAGTTACTTTGTTGATGAACTTGATTTTGTTGATTAACAGCATCTCTTAACAATTTCATAGCATTATTTAATTCTTTATCAGTAGTTAATTGTTGATTAACATCTGGAATTGTGGTTTGTGCTTGAATATTTTGGATTGCTTTTTGACGTTGTGCATCGTTTAATCCTGAGAGTTTATTAATTTCACTAATAGCATTATTTTTAGCATTGTCAAGAAGACGTGCTCCATGTAATGCATTTTGAGCATTAGTTAAGTTTTGAACTTTTTGTTCAATTACTGTTTTATCTAAAGTAGGCTTACTACTTTCATTAATGATTGATTGTGCTTGTTGAAGCGCTTGATCGTATGCGCTTTTATGTTCAGGAATCTCATTAATATAATCACTACTTTGTTTTACTCTAGTACTTTCGGCAACTTTATCTCTCAACTGTTTCATTGAGTTATTCAAAGCTTTAGCTTCGTTAAGTTGATTTGCAACGTCAGTTCTAGTAGTTGAACTATTTACAAGAGCCTCTTCTCCAGTTTTTTGAGGATCATTTAAATAACCTAATTGATTGATAGTTTGATTAGCTTCATTTTTAGCTTGTTGTAATTTATTAGCACCATGTAAAGCATTTTTAGCGTTATTGATTTGATTAATAGCTTGGTCAATTGTTGTTTTATTCATAATTGGATTTTGTTGACCGCTAATAATGTCTTCGCCATTATCAATTGCATTATTATAAGCATTTTGTTGAGCTGTATCTTCATTAATATAGTCACTTGAATGGTGAACTTGATCTTTAGCGTTGACCAAATTACGCAAAGTTTTCATAGATTGATCTAATGCTTGAGCTGCACTTAAAGTGCTAGAAACTTGGTCTCTAGTTTTAGCTGAACTTATAGTGTTATTTTCGTTGGATTTTTGGGCATTAGTTAAACCATTGAGATTGTTAATTGTTGCTTGAGCGTCTTGTTTAGCTTTAGCTAATTTAGTTTCTCCATTTAAGTTATTAATCGCTGAATTAATTTGATTAATAGCTTGTTGAATTGAATTTTTATCTAATTCAGGGTTCTGAGTTTTATCTTTAATTGCTTCAGCATTCGCTATGGCAGAAGTATAAGCGTTTTGTTGAGCTGTATCTTCATTTATATACTTACTACTACTTAAAACATTATTCTTATCATTTATAAGATTATTAAGTTGTTCCATCACTTTATTAAGTTCTTTAGCTTTACTTAATTGTGATGCAACCTCTGGTCTTTTTTGAACTCCATTAATCAATTCTTTTTCTTTAGTTCTCTGAGCATCTGTAAGTTGATTTAATGAATTTATCGTATTATCCGCATCTTCTTTAGCTTTACGAAGCTGAGATTCACCATCTAAGGCATTTTTGGTAGTTATAATAGCTTGTGCTTTTTGATTAATAATATTTGGATCTAAAGTCGCTTGTTTTTCATCAATAATACCTTTAGCTGTATTAATAGCATCTGTATAAGCTTGTTGTTTATCTGGTTCAGCATTAATGTAATTACTTTGAGTCGTTACATTAGCGTTATCAGTAATGTTTTGTCTTAGCGTATGCATTGCATTGTTAATAGTTTTAGCTTTTTCCAACTCTGATGATATCTCAGTTCGTGTATTAGAGCTATCTAATACGCCTTTAATAGCCTCTTTTTGAGGTGTGTTTAAATTAGATAATTTATTTAAAGAATTATTTGCACTAGTTTTATCAGCTTCTAATTTTTGTTCACCATGAAGTTCTGATTTCTTAGTATTAATATTATTTATTGCTTGTATAACAGTATTGTTATTTAATATTGGATCAGAAGTTTTATCAATGATAGTTTGTCCCTTAGTAATAGCGTTGTTATAGGCAGTTTTCTGAGGTTGATCTTCATTAATGTAGTTACTTGTTGATTGAACTTGACTTTGATCATTAACTAATGATTTTAAAGAGCCCATTGAACTATCTAGAGTTTTAGCATCATCAAGTTGTGTTTGAACTTCTGTGCGAGTGTTTTTGTTATTGATTAATGCTTTTTCAGCTGATTTTTGTGCTGGTGTTAAGTGAGTTAAATTATCTATTTCAGTGTCTGCATTATGTTGTGCTTCTTGTAATTTTTGTTGACCATGTAAATTATTTTGAGCTGTAGTCACAGCTTGAGCTTTTTCATTTACAGTGTTTACGTTCATAACAGGATTGCTTGATGCATTTATTAATGTCTGAGCATTTGTTACAGCTTGGTTATATGCTTCTTTAGGTTCATTATCTTCGTTGATATAATTACTACTTGCTTTAATATGATTAACATTATTTACGCTCTCGCGTAACGATTTCATAGCATTATTCAAGTTAGCGTAGTCTTGTAATTGGCTAGTAATATTTGATCTAGTAGTAGCATGCTCAACATTCTCTTTAGCTTTAGCACGTTGTGCATCATTCAAATATGTTAAACCATCAATTGCATTCTTAGCATTAGTTTTAGCTTCAGCTAGTTTATTATTACCGTTCAAATCATTTTTAGTTGAGTTAACTTTTTCAGTAATTTTACTTATCTCACTAGGGTTTAGTTGAGCATTATTTTTATTGGATTCATTAATGATTTGTTTAGCTTGATTAACTGCACTATTATAAGCGTCTTGTTTATCTTTATCCGCATTTATATAGTTGCCTTGTTGAATTTCACTATTGTTGTCTGCGACACTTTGTTTTAATCCGGTCATTGCTGTATTAACGACATTTGCATTGTCTTTAATATGATTAACTGATGTTATGTTATCTGAATGATTAATTTGATCAGTTAAAGCTTGGCGTTGAGCGTTATTCAAATCATGTAAATCACTTAGATGATTAATAGCTTGTTCTTTAGCTTCAGCTAATCTTTGTTGACCGTCTAACGCGTCTTTAGTTTGTTGTACCTTTTGAGCTTTTTGATTTACTACATCACTACTCATTGTTGGGTTATGAGTTTGAGTTAAAATCTCATTAGCTGAATTAACAGCGTCATCATAAGCTAGACGTTTATCATTTGATGCATCGATATAATTTTCAGTTTGTTTAACATTTTGATAATTAGAAATGCTGTCAGCTAAAGTTTTCATAGCTTGATTTAATATGTCAGCGTTATTTTGAATAGCTTTTAAGTCACGATAATTACCAGCGCTATTAATTTGTTGAATAAAGTCCTCTTTTTGTGGTGCGTTAAGATTTCCTTCACCATTGATATGTGTAATAAATGGCTGTCTATCTAAAACTAATTGGGATCTTGCGTTATCTAAAGCCTGTTGAATTTTACTTGTCTCACGTGCGGCTGCTCTAATCTCTGCTACTGTAGGACTTCCGCTTAATATACCTTTATCTTTATTTAATTCTTGTTTAGCGGCTTCTAATTTTTCATTATAGTTTTGTAAAGTTTGTGTAGTCATGCCCTCTGTATCAGTTTGCTGAGTGATGCTATTTTCAAGTGCTTGCTTAGCTATTTCGAGTGGATCTTTGTCAGGTATTAACGAATCACGAGCGTGATTTAGATTCTTAATGACTTGATTAGCATCTGCCACTGCTTGGTTGACTTGTTCTACTGTTAGAGTATCTGGGTGTCTTGTTAATTTATTGATTTTTGTTTTTTCACTAAGTGCTTCACTCAACGAATCATTAAAATCTTCAACTGAGTCGGATGTCATACCGTCAGTGTTAGTACCTGCGTCAATTGCTGTTTGAATATTTTTCATAGCTGTTTTTAAAGGTTGTATATCAACTTTAAGCGCTTGTTTAGCTTGAGTTAATTCATTATTAATTCGCTCTGCGGTTGCTTTATTAGTGTTAATAGCTTCAACATTAGGGTTGTTAGCAAGTACGTTATTAATAGTATTGATTTCATCTTTTGCTGCTTGTAGTTTTTGATTGTAGACTTGAACAGACTGCTTTGTCATACCCACAGTACTAGGGGCAGAATCGATATTGTTTTGTAATTGTTGTTTTGCTGATTCTAGAGGTTCTTTATTAACAGTTAAACCATTTATCGCTGATGATAAATTATCAAGTTTTTGGTTTACTTTTTCTATTTCTGTTGAAATCTCTTGATCAGTAGCATTACCATTATTAATTAAAGCTTGAGCTAAATTTGACTCAGTTTGAGCTTCTTGTTTGGCATGTTGATAGGCATTTACAGACTGTTGCGTCATACCTTCCGTATGAACAATTTCATTTATTTTATCTTCAAGTTTAGTTCTCGCTACTTTCAGTGCTTCATTATTTGCTAAAGGTTGAAGTTTATTAATCGCTTCAGTTAATTGTTGGTTAACTTGATTTACTTCTTGTAAAGCTTGATCCACTTCATTTACAGTGCGAATAGCCTTTTGAATTACTGTATTTGCATTATTTTTAGCAGCAGTAATTTGAGATTGTAATGCTTGCATCGCTTTATTATAAGATTCAATACTATTTGGTTTTTTATTGTTAGTATCACCTGTTCTATTCAATCCATTCAATGCATTTTGTAATCTACTTGTATCAGCAGTTAAATGTTGCTTAGCATCATTAAGTGCTTGCAATGCTTGATTAACTTTAGATTTTTCATCCGCAATTTGTTGAGCAGTAGCATCGCCATTATCAATTATTGAGTTTGCTTGGTTAATGGCACTTTGTGCATCAGCTCTTTTAGCATTGTAATTATTAATAGAGTCTTGAGTCATACCTGTAGTGCTAGGTTGATTATTAATCGCTTCCTGTAATTGATTTCTAGCAGTAACTAACTCACTATTATTAGCCTTGTTTTCTAGTAAATGTATTGCTTTATTCAACTCAGGTTGAACTGTATCAATTTCATTTAACGCATGATTCACTTGTTCTACTGACGGGTTTTCATTATCTAAAACTTGTTTTGCTTCATTTTGAGCTGCATTAATCTGATTTTGAATCTTAGCTTTAGCGTCTTGATACTTTTTAATGCTTGCAGGCGTTTTACCCTCAGTACTCACTTGTTCAGTTAATGTATTGTAAGCGGTTTGAAGTTCTGACTTATCAGCTCTCAAATCATTTTTAGCACTATTCAATGCTTGTAAAGCTTGATCAACTTTATCTTTTTCTGCTGAAATTTGTTGAGCAGTAGCATCGCCATTATTAATTACTTGATCAGCTTTTTGAAGTTCAGCTTGTGCCGCTTGTTTTTTGGCATTGTAATTTGTAATTGTTTGAGGAGTCATACCATGTGTTGGATCAGGTTGATTTAAAGCTGCTTGTAATTGATCTTTAGCAGTAACTAACTCACTATTATTAGCCTTGTTTTCTAATAAATGAATTGCACTGTCTAACTTGGGTTGAACAGCTTTAATGTTGTTTAATGCGTTATTAACTTGCGAAACGGTTGGGTTACTGTTATCTAAAACTTGTTTAGCTTCATTTTGAGCTGCATTAATCTGATTTTGAATCTTAGCTTTAGCGTCTTGATACTTTTTAATGCTTGCAGGCGTTTTACCATTAGTATCTATATTTTTGATTAACTGTTGATAAGCGGTTTGAAGTTCTGACTTATCAGCTCTCAAATCATTTTTAGCACTATTCAATGCTTGTAAAGCTTGTTCAACTTTATCTTTTTCAGCTGAAATTTGTTGAGCAGTAGCATCACCGTTAGTAATTACTTGCTCAGATTTTTGAAGTTCAGCTTGTGCCGCTTGTTTTTTTACATTGTAATTTTGAACAGATTGTTGAGTCATTCCAGTAGTTGAAGGAGTTGAATCAACAGCTTGTTGTAATCGTTGTTTAGCGTTAACTAGTTCGCTATTGTCTGCTTTTTGATGTAATAAGTTGACTGCTTTAGTAACTTCAGGTTGAATAGCTTGGATTTTTCTAAGAGCTTCCTTGACAGCATTAACTGTAGGGTTATCATTCTGAAGTATTGAATTAGCTTCACTTTTAGCATTGTTTATTTGTGAATTAATTTGTGCTATCGCTTTATTATATTCTTTAATACTAGCTGGTGTTTTATCAGAAGTATTAACAGGTTTTGTTAATTCATTATAAGCAGCTTGTAATTGAGATTTATCAGCTCTCAAATCATTTTTGGCTTTATTTAAAGCTGTAGTAGCCTCTTCAACTTTTGTTTTTTCATTAGAAATTTCACTGGCTGATGCATCGCCGTTTGCAATTACTTGATTAGCTTTTTGAAGTTCAGTTTGTGCCGCTTGTTTTTTGGCATTGTAATTAGCTATTGACTGCTCAGTCATACCTTCTGTTGAAGGGACTTGGTTTATAGCGTTTTCTAGTAGTTGTTTTGCATTTACAAGTGCAGAATTATTTTCTTTAGGTTGCAATAAAGCTTCAGCTTGATTTACTTTTGTTTGGACTGCATTAACCTTATTAAGTGCATTTCTAACTTGTTCAACTGAAGGATTATTATTATTAATTACACTATTTGCCTCAGCTTTAGCACTGTCTAGTTCATTTTTAAAGCCATTTAATTCTCGTTCATATCTTTCAACTGATGATGGTTTTTTATCTGTTAAGTTAACTGATTGATTTAAATGATTATAAGCATTTTCTAATTGAGTTTTATCTGCTCTTAAATTATTTTTAGCTTCTGTATACTCTCTTTCGGCTTGGTCAACTCTATTTTTAGCTTCAGTAATTTGTTGAGCAGTTGCATCCCCATTATTAATAACATTAGTGGCATTTTGAATCGCTTGTTCAGCTGCTTGATGTTTATTATTGAAGTTTTGAGTACTTTGTGCTGTCATACCATCAGTTGATACAGTTGTTTGTAATGTTCGTTGTAGTTGATTTTTAGCAGAAACTAATTCACTATTATCTGCTTTATTTTCTAGCAAGTTATTGGCACTAGTTATTTTAGGTTGAACAGCTTTAATTTTATTTAAAGCATCATTAACTTGCGAAACTGTTGGGTTACTGCTATCTAATACTTGTTTTGCCTCATTTTTAGCAGAATCAATTTGTGATTGAATTTTAGCAATAGCATCATTGTATTTATGAATACTAGCTGGTGTTTTACCCTCTGTGCTAATATGTTCAGTTAATTTGTTGTAAGCAGTTTGCAATTGAGATTTATCGGCTCTTAAACCATCTTTTGCATTATTTAAAGCTTGTAACGCTTGATCGACTTTAGTTTTTTCTGCAGCAATTTGTTGAGCACTAGCATTACCATCATCTATTACATGTTGAGCATTATTGAGTTCTGAACGAGCTGCTGCTTGTTTAGCGTTATAAATGTCTACAGTTTGTTGAGTCATTCCTGTAGTTGAAGGAACTTGATTTACGGCATTTTGTAATTGCTGTTTAGCTTGAACTAATGCAGTATTGTTTTCTTTATTTTGTAATAAAGCTTTTGCTTCATTAACTTTAGTTTGCATTTCTCTAACTTTACTTAATGCGTTTCTTACATCTGCTACGCTTGGGTTACTAGCTTTGAGAACATTATCTGCCTGTGCTTTTACATTATTATATTCATTTTTAAACTGATTAAATTTATTATTATAAGCTTCTATTGAAGCAGGTTTTTTATTATTTGTATCTGCCGGTTGAATTAATTGATTATAAGCGCTTTGTAATTCTTCTTTATTAGCTCTCAAACCACTTTTAGCGTCGTTTAGAGCTTGTAAAGCCTGCTCGACTTTAGTTTTTTCTGCAGCAATTTGTTGAGCAGTAGCATCGCCATTATTAATTACATTCTGAGCTTCTTGTATTTCGTTTTGAGCAGCTTGTTGTTTTGCTCTATATACATTAATACTTTCTTGAGTCATTCCTGTAGTAGAAGGAACTTGATTTACGGCATTTTGCAATTGTTGTTTAGCATTTACAAGTGCAGAATTATTCTCTTTATTTTGTAATAAAGCTTCAGCTTGATTAACTTTTGTTTGAACAGCATTAACTTTATCCAAAGCGTTTTTAACTTGTGAGACTGTAGGATTGTTATTGTTAAGTACACCATTAGCTTCAGATTTTGCAGCGTTTAATTCATTTTTAAAACCTTCTAAGGCTTGTTTATATCTTGTAACAGAAGACGGTGTTTTATCTGTTAAGTTCACTTGTTGATTTAAGTGATTATAAGCTGTTTCTAATTGAGTTTTATCTGCTCTTAAATTATTTTTAGCTTCTGTATACTCTCTTTCGGCTTGGTCAACTCTATTTTTAGCTTCAGTAATTTGTTGAGCAGTTGCATCCCCATTATTAATTACATTAGCAGCATTTTGGATCGCTTGTTCAGCTGCTTGACGTTTAGCATTATAATTTTGAGCACTTTGTTGAGTCATTCCATTCGTAGAGGCAGCTGGTTGTAAAACTTGTTGTAAATGATCTTTAGCTCTTACTAATTGACTATTATCAGCTCTATTTTGTAGTAAACTTTTAGCTTCATTAATCTTTGCTTGTGCTGCTTTAACTTGGCTCAAAGCGTTATTTACTTGTTGAGGTGTTGCAAATTCTGTATTAATAACTTTATCAGCTTCATTTTTAGCTTGATTAATTTGAGCTTGAGCTCGAGCCATAGCTTGGTCAAAGTTTCTAATACTAGCCGGTGTTTTATTTTCTTTACTGATAGTATCATCTAAGTGATTACGAGCATTAATTAATTCAGTTTTATTAACTTTTGTTCTAATAGTTTCTGTGATCTCTTGCGTACTACCATCATTATAGTTAATGGTTACAGGTATTTGAGTTGTACTTCCTCCTGCAAGGTGAGTGGGAAGTGTTGCACCCCTTTTAATTACTGCATTACGTTTATTGGCTACTTGAACAGCATTATTCACATCCTCATTACTTACATTTTGACCTTGTTCTTTAATGATTTCATTAATAACTACGGTGTGAAGTGGAGGTGCAGCTACTGTGTTAGTACTGCTGCTCTCAGTGTTTCCGCTTCCTGCTCTAGAGATAATTGTTACTTGTGATTCAGGTTTAATGCTATTGGCATTGAAAATAATTATTCCGTTGCTTTGATTGAAGGAAACATAGCTAGGTTTGTTAGTAATTGACCAAGTGCCATTATTATTATGAGTAACTGTAAATGATTTAGATAACTCATGGCTATTTTCTAATTTTTCTGTATAAGTAACTTCTACTTTAGCAGTTGGATTATTAGAATGAGCTCTATTATCTGGTGTTATTTCAAATGTACCGTTTTCCCATACTTTAGCACTTGCTTGCTCTGGCTGAGGAGCTTTTACAGTGAATAACCCGCTCTCTGCTGTTGGACTAATAGTTTCCCCAGATCCTTCAGTAGCTAATGCTTGAAGTGTGTCTCCTGTCGCGATAGCAGGTCTATTTATTAATATTGAACTACCATTATCGCTAGCCAATACTCCTCTTACATTTGGCTCCCCATTTTGAACAATCCATCGACCTTCATTATTTTTAATAAATGTTGTTAGTTTGTGGCCGTTTTTATTAATTACAATCTTATCTGCAATCGATTGAGTGTGAGAAGTTGTGCCTTCAATTGGTACTTCTATCACTGCACCTGGAGTTATGGTAACTTCTCCTGAATTAGATTCAGTGATAATTGCATTGTTAGGCTGAGCACTCGTTACTATGAATGTACCAGGTTGTGATTCTTGCCAAGGGTGACCACCAGCATCTAATACATCGTAAGTACCTGTCTTTACAAACGTTTGACTAGTATAAGCTAAACTTTGCCATTGTGAAGTATTTGAACCTGTAGTTTTAGGGTTCCAGTAAAATAAAAAGCCGTTTGTAGGTAAGTCGTCTCCATTTTCTAAATGTACATATTTTTTAACCCAAGTACCTCCAGGGAAGGTTTGGCCGATTTGAATTTTATATACTGAATTAGCAAAGTCAAATTTATACACCCATACTTTTACTGGTACTTCTACTGGTGTGTCAATACCTGGATAATGAATTAAAGCAGTTAAGTTTTGTATACCTGCAACATTTTTGTCTGGTTGGCGATTATCCTTCCAAGATGTTGTTGCTCCATATCTATTATTACCTTCAAAAGTTATATAGTTGTTTACATCAGTTCCTCGACTTAAATCAATGCCAAATTTATCTCTATTTGGTGTAACAGCAGATACTGTTGGATAAACCATTACTGGAATATTAACTGTTCGTGTACCTTGATGATTCGGTAAAGTGACATTTATAACTTTTTCTGATTCACCGATAGTATTTTTCCAAGTGTCAGGACTGTCGACCCAAGAGAACTGTGAACCTGATGGAGCATTACTTATAAAGTTATTAAAGTTATTAAAATTGAAATTAGAACCTTTTACAAATTTAATACCACCATTTTTAGCATGCATACCTTCTGTAACATTAACAGGATTACTAGCATCAGAGGTAACAGTAATATTCTCAGTCACATTATTTACACCATTACTAGTGACTTTTGCGTAAGTTAAATTATTTTCAGTAATTGAGACTTTTGCTGTTATATTACCTGTAGGTAATATGCCTTGAATAGTTACAGTAGCCACACCATTAGAATCTACTGTTTGCGTTGTATTTTGAATAATTGAACCATTAGATTGGTATAGAGATACATTAGCATTATTTGGTACGTTTCTAACTAAAATTTGCTGATGAGTTAATCCGCCTCTATAAATAACGCTATTACTATCTATGACTGGTTTGTTAGGTTTAACTTCGTAAAGTACTTTCACATTTTCTCTTTCGCCATTAGGATAAATGACTGTTGCAACTCGAGTAAATGCCCCAGGAGTTCTTGAACTTGGTGTTCCTAGGTTGTCTCCCCATTCAAAGTTCATACCTTGTGCCCATGAATGATTGAATGGTTGCACATATGAACCAGCAAAATCAGCATTATCTGGACGAAAAACAAATTGTCCATTTATCGTCGTTTCAAAAATCCTTTTAGGTTGAGATTTGACAATTTTATAGGAAGTACTTTTACGTATTGGCGTAGATTCTCCGTCAAATAAAATATCTGCTTCTAAATTTTGTTCGACGCCAATTTGATTACTATTTATATTTGGACCTCTATTATTAACCCAAGTTACTCTAGCTTCTATAGGACTACCATTTTTTTGTTTAAAGAAGTCTTTAGGGTTAGCACCTTTTCCTTCAGGGAAATTTTGGCCCTGTACAGTGTATCTAGGTTCTGCAAATATTTCCGGTATGATTTGTTTAATTAATACATTTATTTGAGAAGTCGTATTATCTGCATAAGTGATTGTAACTGTAACACTTGAATTATTATTTGTATTTGTGACGTTACTGACTTCTTTAGAACGAATTTCATTTTTTGGAGCTGTGACATAAGTTCTATTAGGTTCATTATTAGTAATTGTTAATGAATTAATTACAGTATTCTTTTCAGTTTGAGTTAAAGTGGTACCATTTCGTATACTACTAATTCTAATAGGGTTCTGAATTGTTGAACTACTAGTAACATGATATTTATCTTTTAAAGGTTTAATAAGCACATTAAATGATTGTTCTGTCTGATTATTACTTTTATCAGTGGCAATAACTTTTACTGCCTTAGTAGTTTGACTCGTTACATTAGGAGCTGTGCCTGTTATTTCTGTATTGCTGTTATTTTTTGACACTGCGATATCGCTAGTTTGCGGAATTGAGACTGATTGTACTCCATAATTATCTGTTACAGTCATATTATTTCTAAATGTTTCACCAGAAAAAACGACGTGGTTATTATAATTACCAAAGCTTATTACAGGTTTGACGTTATCACTTGGCACGAAATAAACATCTATTACATTATTAGTGACCTCCATGAGATTAGCAGAGTCATCTGTTGAATCTGTAATGTTATCAATATATTGTTTAGCTCCATATGGCGTTAGGACAAGTTGAGCTTTGTATATAACACCCATAACTCCATTGTTAGACCCATTTGCTTTAATAACTTTGTCGACATTGAATGCTTGAGCACCATTAGCAGCAGGTACTTCCCCACTTGAAACTTGAGAGTTTCTTTCATTATAAATGCTATTAGAGTGACTTACTTCAGCATTTTCAATTCCAGTACTAGCCTGAACTAAATCTAATACTTGTATTACTTGACCATCTTTAGTATAAAAACGCAAGTTATCTAAAGTATTGAGTTTAGTTGAGAAACCAGTGGTTTTATATTTAGGTGTCCCTCCAGCAATTGCTAAAGCCTTATCGTCACCTGATATGTCGTTTCTCAATGAAGGTATGCTTGTGCGAGCAGTTAATAAAGGCAATATTTGATTTAAAGTAATTGATGATCCTTTAGTTGCATCGTATCTATAAATAATCGATTTGTGATCTGGAGACCATGATAAACCTCCATCTGTATCACGGTGAGCTATTTTATCATTCGACCATGAGATAGTATAATCATCTCGAATATTTGTCCAACGTAAAAAGTTCATATCACCTGGATGTGATGTAAAAGTTTTATTATATTTATCTTTTCGAACTACAACATTTACAGTACTTGCACCACCACTAGTTGGGTTATTTACAGTAATATCACTAAGTTGGATGTCTAATCTTCGATTGGCTTCAACAAAAGCTTGTTTAACCTTGTTAACCTCTTCATCACTTAGTGTTGATGGATTTAATCGATAAACTCGTAAATTACCAGATGGCGCTATAACATCCACAGCTTTAACACGCAATGTAAGTGTTGTTGCATTTTGATTATATGCATTGACCGCTGTAATACTATAACTATGCGTTTCATTTCCAAAGTGAGCTATCTGATCGCCTGTTGGTAATGTGTCATTAGGGTACATAACTGTAAATGTCGTATTTGTTGGAATATCTTGACCATTACTCAATGAGAAGTACTTTCTCAAATCTCTTCCTATTTCATATCTTGAGCCTTTAGGTACGAATATTGTTGCAATTTTAGGGTCAGTGACATCTGTATCAGCATATATGTCTTTACGAATTGGATCATATGTGTAGATGTTACCAGCATTCACTGTCCCTTGAGACCCATCTTTATAATTCACAAGAATGTTACCGTTATCTTGAGGAACTAAAGGATTTGAGCTTGCTAAGTAAGTCGATTTGTTAGTATTTAGTCTTTGTAGTTTATCTTTACCTTGATTTTTTTCTTGTGTAGTAAAATTAGTAGGATTTACTACAAGAATTCTATTACCAGCAGACAAAGGAGTAAGTGGATAGTCAGTCGCTAAGCTCCCAACATTTACATTGATAGTTTTAGTTTGTTGGTTATTATCATTATCAGTAGCTGTTAATCTAAGAGAAATAACACTATTTAGAGCTTGACTATGACTGATAGTACCTGAAACTGTTAAAGTACCAGTTTCGTTATTAGAATTCTTAACAAAGGTCTGAGTCCATCCAGATGGTAATCCCTCTACACGTACTTGATTAAGTCCAGAACCTCCGTGATTTTCAGTTACAGGTATAGAGAATGAGACATGATTATCTCTATAATATTTTGCGTTTAATCCTACAGGTTCTCCAAATGTCGGAGGCGTGCTATCACTTGATAAAGTAATGATATTACTAAAGTTAGATTGAACATTCTCGTTAAAATAAGTGATAGCTTTTAATTCAGCAGCTCTTGGAAGACCTTGTATATAATCGCTAGCTGTAAAAGTAACCGTTCCAGTATGCGTAGCATCTGCACTTGCTATCACTGTATAGTTCTCAGGTTTAGTATAAGGATCTGAGAAAGGATCAGTTGAACCGTTTTGTCCTCCAACAACAAGTAAAACTTTAGCATTAGTTTCGTGTGGCACATTAGTAACTATAATTTCTGGTTTTTGACCTGCTTTGCCTCTAAGTTGCATTTCAGTTGTTTCAATTGTCGGAGGATTAGGTTTAGCACGTACTTCGAATTGTTCTTCTCTATCTCCTAATCTTACTGTAATAAAATAATCTCCAGGTGCTAATGTTCCGACTAAAGAGAAGTTTTTCTCGTTGGCATTATTAGTTTGACCTTTAGATTCTTCTAATCTCAATGTATTTGGGTAGCCATATACCGACCAAGTATTATCTCTAATAGGTTCATTACTTGTTAGTTGAACACGTATATCTTGTTGTTTAGGCGAATTATTATGCATATTTCCAGCCATAACTTCGTATACTGGATGACCAGCTTTTTTAGATTCTGAATAACTTTCAATACTTTGTCCTTCATTGTTATGCCAATAAGAAATCTTTTGTTTAAGAGCTGGTTTAACATACAAATTTACTGGAACTAGAGTTTCTGGGTTATGGTGACGATCTCGCGCGTTAAATCCAATCATTAGCTTAATTGGATTTCCTGTGCGAGCAGCTTCCTCCAGATTATTCTTTGAGAATGTACTCTAGATTTCAACTGGATTTAATTCATCTGCACCGAAAATGCGTACTTGGTCGTAAGCATCATTATATCGCATAAAACCAAAGATAGATCTACTTATATGTTTTACATAACTTAAAGGATCGTCGGCATAATCAATAGTATGATCTCCATCAGAGTCCAATATAGCTCGATCGGTATTTTTACCTATAGATGGATCATATACATACTTAGTATTACCTAAATGCATAGTACGATTTTTAACTTCTACGAGAGATTGAATACGATTTTGATATTCTTTCATTGGTTCAACATATAATTGGTTGTAATTAAATAATTGTCTAAATTCTAGTGCACGACCGCCTGCTGCATAATAAAGACGTTCTGTTGGGAGACCATTAGTTTTAAAGGAAATTCTATAACTTACGTCCCCTTTACCAATAAAGCTATATATTGAATCTAGACCTTGTCCTTGTTCAGGTTTCTCACCATTTAAGAAAGCAAAGTTTTCGTCACCATAATAGCGCGCTGTAGATGATGCACCATTTCGATTGAAATAAGAATTACGATCATATTTGTTGCTACCTCGAGCAAAATCCCAAAAGCTATTTATATGAACGGTAGGCGTATTATAAAATGGGTAACCATGAGCGGCACCATGTCTAAAATAATTAGCCACAGATGGTTTAATTCCATCAGCGGTTTGCCAAAATTTAGGCAGAGGTGCGCCTGAACCTGAGCCCACACCACCATAAGCTGTGCTTGTTCCATTTTTGTTTATGATAGAAAATGTAACTTGACCTACTGGTGTTTGGTCACGTGGGATTCCAAACCAATAAATCATATTTTCATGATTTGAGTGTCCTTTGTTAAATAGTATATCCCACTCGTAACCATCTTTAACCCTTTTAGCAGTTATATAAGCGATACCTTTGACATCTGATGCATGTAATGTGTTATAAGGTGTTGATGGTAATAGATAAGGCGCCCCTTTATTAGAAGCGTGTAAAAATGTTCCTATTGGATATCCTGAACCATCATCATCGCTCGATACATAATATTCAGTCCATGCATCTAAATAAGCTGAATTAGATTTACTACTAGCCCGATCTTTATTAACACTTCTAGTAGAACGGTTGTTTTTATTTATTTTAGTTGTACGCGTGGGTAGTGTACGAGCTAATTCAATCGCTTGTTCTAATTGTTGGTACATCAAATCAAGCTGTTTTGATTCAGGATTATCATTATTACCAAGAAAATCATTAAGTTTGTCAAAAGTAGCTTTAACTTTATTATATTCAATTGTATTAGCTTTATCAGTATCTATCATTCTATATTCATGATATGACGCATCATATAAAGCTTGTAGTCTAGTCTTATCTAAAGGCGGTTGAACAAGTTTTGGTTTGTTAGTATCTTCAACTTGTTTATTTTTTGAATCTTCTTTAGTAGATTGTTTATTGGTAATTGATTTTTCTTTTAAATTATCTTTTTGTTTTTCTTTATCATTTATTAAAGATTTTACAGCTTCTGTTTTTACCTTATGACTGTTTTTATCATTAGGATAGTTGGATGGTGAGTTCTTAGTATTTTCTTTCGCGCTCTTTTGAGTTTCATCACTATTGCTAATAGATGTTTGTACATTTGTTAAAAGCTCAGTATTATTTTCTGAAATTGTATAGACATCATTTTTATTTTGGTCAATTTTAGAGTTAGTTTGTTGTTTTGCAGTGGAGTCGTCTTCATCTCCATTTAGTGCTGTTTTTTTAACTATTGTAGCAGGTTGATCTGATTCATTTGCTTGAGCTTGATCCGTATTAAAACCAATAAATACCAGGGTTGCGATTACAGTCGAAAATGTTCCAATGGCATATTTTCTGATACTAAATTTCTGTAATTTATCTCGATTATTCAAAGCTATTGTTCACTCCTATTCTAGATGTTATGTCTTTGTTGTTTGATGTGATTTAATATATCGTGTGCTTGAAATTGACCATATTGACGATATTTAAAAAATGAAATGAATACCATTCAAAATGAGTTTAATAAAATTTAGAGCTAATGTCGTATTATCAAAATCATAATTTGAATGCGGCATGCTCACTCATCTATCGCAATAGAGTTTCGAACAATATTTTATTTGTTCTAAACAATAATATCACTTTATATAAAGAAAGTGAAATTAATTCACAATATTTATATAAAATAAATTTTATGTTGCGTAGATGATGGGTATAAAATGAAAAAAATAAACCAAATGGCTTTACGAATTAATTTCGATAAGTCCATTTGGTTTAATGATTAAAAGTTGCTTGCTAGATATTTTCCTGAAACATACAACTCATGTTCGTTACAAATTGAAAGTATTTCATTTAGTTCATGTGCGTATGCCATTTCATTAAAGAGCTGTTCTGATTTGAGTGGCACTTGAGTGTGAATTTCAGCTAATGATTTTGATAATTGTAAATTGTTCATGTTATCGTTAATTTTCTTTTGTTGCGCTGGTGTCAATGTAGATATATTTTGGATTACGTTTTCAACGCTATGATGATTTTGAATTAATTTGATAGCTGTTTTCTCGCCGATACCTTTTACTCCAGGATAACCATCTGCCGTATCTCCCATAAATGCTTTCACATCTATTAATTGTTTGGGTTCTAATCCGTATTCGTCTTTAAATCGATCTAGAGTATAGCGATTATAAATAGTAAATCCTTTTTTAGTAAGCCAAACTTCTACATTCTCATTTATACATTGGAGAATATCTCTATCTCCTGTAATGATAAAAACTTCATTGTTATCAGAATAACTGTGAGCGAGGCTCCCAATCACATCATCAGCTTCATAATTAGTTACACCAATATTTACAAATCCAAATTGTTGTGAGATTTCTTTAACGTAATCAAATTGTGGTATAAGTTCTGCTGGTGGTTCTGGCCTATTTTGTTTATACCCTTCAAACATTTCGTTGCGAAAGGTTTGTTGCCCCATATCCCAACATACTGCAACATGTGTAGGATTAATTTCTTTAATTGCACTGAAGATATGTCTTACAAAGCCTTGAACGCCATTTGTAGGAATACCTTTAGAGTTATACATAAATTGATTGTGTAGACTCGTTGCATAAAAATGTCTAAATAGTAGAGCCATTCCGTCCACGAGTAATACTCTATTTGTCATGATAGCGTCCTTCTTTCTTCTTATATGATTTCATCAAGTTGTTTAGATTTTGTTTCCAGTTGTTGGATGAGCGTATCATCTAATTTGAATGATAGTAATTCATCAATTTGTTCTTGAATTTGTTGCTCTAGTTGTTTGAATTGCGTTTCAGCTTGACGTGACATCTGCTGCACATAGTCGTTTAGTTCTTGTTTTAATTCACTCAAACCATCTTGTAACAATTCTAATGTTACATTTGAAATTTGTTCTTGGATATCACGCTGTGAATTAGGATTTAGTATTTTACGTTTTGTTAATTGCTTCGGTAAGGCTGCAATCATATCATTTAAATCTATTTTTAAAAATGGTGTTTCCTTTACATCAGGTTCTACATCGAATTGTGCTTTAACTAGAACGTGTATGTGATTCAATTTCTTGATAATTGGTGCGATTTGCTCTTCTAATTGTGAATTAAAATACTTTTTGATTCTTTCAGTAATTAATGATTGTTCTAAATATAATCGTTGATGAATTTGATCAAGATAAGTTTTAGTAGAAATCTTTTTCTCTTCATTAAAATCACTATTTTGAGTCATTTGACTGTTATAAACTGATTTCACTTCGTCTAATAATTGAAGATTGAGTCTATTGTTTAAATGATAGATTTGTTCATCAACTTCGTTATTAGTATGTTGCGATGTAGTATTGATCAATTGGCTATTAAGTCTATCTTGGTCTTTAATGTTTAATAATTTTTCTTGTCTAGCTTGTATTTGTTCCTTATTATTATGGAACTCTTCAATCATTTCTTTATAGGAATCATTCATTTGTTGAATTTGATGAACCATCTGTTGTTCTAAAATGGTTTTAGATTCGACATCAGCAAATCGCTGAACGCTATCGAGCAATTGATCTATACCTTGATCGCCCTCTTTTAAGCTTTTACGACTTGAAACGCTAAATATCTCAGAATGAAGGTTAACTTGTCCAAGTGCATCTGCAACATAATCACGCACTGCGTTGAGGTCGTCTTCGTTTTCAGCTAAATCTACTGCATTAATAACCATCTTGAATGCTTGATTCTCATTTAATTGATTCATCGCTTTCATGTGCTCGATAAACGCTTTATCGTTATCCGTGAATGAATGATTAAAATAACTTACGTAGAGGATTAAATCTGAAGAAGTAAGAATCTGCTCAGTTTCGTTAGTGTGTCGTTGATTATTAGAGTGAAGACCTAATGAATCGACGATAATTTTACCTTTTAACCATTCAAGTGGAAGGTTAAGATGCACGGTCTTAACGAATGTAGCGTATTCATCTTCTGCACTCCATTTTTTAACGTCTTCTTGAGAGACGGTATGCACTTCTCCCTCATTTAACATGTCTAGATACATATCATAATGTTTCTCAATGGCATCAATAAATGCGAGTTGATTCTTTTCAAGTTGTGTCTTAAGTTTCTTCAAATCACTGTTAATAAATGATTCTAGTGAATCATATGACGCATTGTAATATTCAAGAACATTGTTGACTTCATCTAGTAATTGCTCAGATGATTTTAAGGTGATTTGGCTGTCTTCACCGTATGATAATTCAGTTGTCGCTGCTGTTGTAGGATTTGGTGAACTTACTAAATATTGACCGCCTAATAAAGCATTGATTAAACTACTTTTTCCTGCACTGAAAGTTCCGAATACACCAATTTTAGTGATTTGATTATTGAGGCGATGCATTGTGTCTTTGATGTCCTTTTTCGTACGATCAAATAGAGGGACATCTTCGACTACTTGAAGTGCATTCTGAATATCAACTTGATTTGCTGTTTCTGCTTCATCATGGTTGACCTGTTCATGTTTGTGGTGGTAAGCCGTTGAATTTTCTTCTTTAAGTTCGAAATTTGCTTCAGTTCTTCCGATTAATTTATCCAGTGAATCATCTAAATGGATATAATAATGTTGATAATTATGAGTAGTTAACGATTCTCTTAAATTTTTCAACTCAATGAATTTTTCATATTCCTGTTTATCCTCATTATCTTCTGTTGTTAACTCGCTTGCTTGAGCGTGATTCACAGCATCTTTAAAGATAGGGTTTGATTCATGTTCAATATGTTTATTTAAAGCTTTCACTACTTCATCAGAGAATGTAAGAACATACGTATTGCTAATACTTGTCTGAGGTTGATATAAATCAGAAATTAATGATGGCTTTATAAGGTAATCTTGGTTTAGGATTTGATTATTAACTTCACTGTCATTTATAAAGCGTGTTAAGAATGACATGTCTTCTCGAAGTGGCTGACGTATTTGTTGGTTCACTTTATCTTGTAACGCGTCAGTAGCTTGATTCAGTCGTTGTTCCTGTTCTTCTTCTTTTTTCTTTTTCTTATTGAAAAGCCCGCCTACTTTAAAGTCTTCAGATTTACTTTCAAGATAAGATCTTAACTGTTCTCGCATATCATGTGTCATGATATAAGCGTTATCTAAAATATCTTTACGTTTCTGCTTTAAATAATTTAGTAATTTATCAGAGTCGTTTAATAGTTGAGCTTCTTCGCTTACTTCTTGATTTTGTTGAAACTTCATGTAAGCTTGCTCAAAGTCTTCCTCTTCGATATCAAGTGTATCGAGGATGTCTTGGATTTCATTTTGGATATAAGCAAGTTGTGCTTCAGTAATAAAATCGATAGTACGATTCACGTAATCTTCGACAGATTCTCGGTGATTATCCATTTGAACGAGGTAATCAGATAATTCATTAATTTGGTTCTCTGGATGCTCAAATTTAGATACATAATAAGTATCTGTTAATTCAATACCCCAATCTTTAATTGATTTCTCTACGCGTGATTTAAATGTATCAAATGATATTTCATCCTCATTATGTTTATCGATTTGATTAATGACAAACACGATAGGAATACCTACTTCATTAATACGTCGCATGAATTTAAAGTTTAATGCAGATTGCACGTGATTGTAATCTACAGTATAGAAGAGAATGTTGCTCGTATACATAAATTGTTCAGTACTAGACTGGTGTGTGGCAACATTTGAGTCTACGCCAGGTGTATCTTGTAGTGTGAAACCGTTGTTGAATTTATTTGATGGGAAGTTAATTTCTACTGATTCAACATCCACATTTTGACGATTCATTTGTTTCACATCATCATAAGTTTTTAATTTAGTGTATTGTTGGTCAGGTAAATTCGCGATGATTCCTGGTTCTTCAGCGACTGACACGACTGCAGTATTACTTGTTGTAGGTACTGGTGAGCTAGGTAAAATATTTTGTTCAAGTAATAGATTAATTAACGTTGATTTCCCAGCTGAAAAGTGACCTACGAAAGAAGCGGTAAATTGATTAAGATATACTTTTTTTATTACTTGGTTAATAGTGTTAACTAAAGCATAGTTGTTCGATTTCTCAACTTCTTTTTTCAACTTATATAAAATATCTAATTGTTCAGTGTTATCCATGTGTTTTGAATCCCCTTTAACTCCCTCAATATGTGATAGAGGTTTTTACTCTGATCATTATCAAAAGTGTAAGAAATTTATGTATATCAACTTCAAAAAAATTAAAAAAATTAGGTTAGTCTAGATGACAAACCCTAATTTTCAAAAGTTATGATATTTTAAATTTTATCACATAGACAAAGTAAAACCTATGTTTAAATAGCATATTTATTAATCAAACCATGCAGGTTTATCGCCTTCTGTTCCAGGTTTATTAACACCAATATTTTCTTTAGAATGTAGCTCTGGATTTTTAGCGATTTGAACAGCTAATGAAGCAACACTTTTACGTGAAACTTCTGTACCTTTGAATGTCTCATCTTTAGTAGTAACTTCAAAAACATTTTCATTTTTATCAGTTAACCAACCTGGACGGATGATAGTATAATCTAAATTTGAATTTTCAATAATGTCAGATGCTTTGCGATATAGATTTAATTTATCTCCAAATTGTTCTTTATTCCATTCGTTAAATTGTTCAGGTAATTCATTATAGATACCAGGTGCTGCCACAAATATTAAACGTTTAACATTCTTATTAGCCATAGCTTCAACAATTGTCTTAGCTTGTCTATCAAGTGATCCAGATAAACTTGCAAAGACTACATCAACTTCATCTAATGCTTGCTCAAGATCTTCTAAGTTTTTTGCATCGCCTTCATATACTGTTACACGGTTAGAAGCATAGTCAGGGATACGGTGCGCATTTCTTAAGAATAAATCTACATTAAAACTAGAGTTTTCAAGGAAAATTTTAGTTGCTTCGATAGACACTCTACCGTTAGCTCCGATGATTAATACTGTTTTCATATTTATAATCCCCTTTCTAAACATCTTCAATATTATATTTTTTAGTATTTTTAAAATTAAAACACTCCTATTCAACTGTACTATAGTCGAGATAAGAGTGCGAATGAATTGAATATTTAGGTTACTACTATTACACGGAAATAATAAAAAGTAAACCTTAATTTTTAAAATCGGGTTTTTTACCCCAATATTGATAATACGTACATTCAATATAACCGTTGAATAATTTACGACGTTTAGTTGCTTTACGGTTAACTAAGTACTCAAATTCCTTATTACTAGTTAAAATATATGTTGATAGGTAAGGGTGTTGCTTCATTAGTGAACCAATATAGCGATACATTTCTTCTACTTCTTCACGATCACCAATACGTTCACCATATGGCGGATTTCCTACTAATGCTACTGGTCCTTCTGAATCAATAGTTAAAGTATTAACGTCTTTAACATTAAATTGAATAATATCGCCCAGTCCAACTTCTTCAGCATTACGTTTAGCAATTTCTACCATTTCAGGGTCAATATCAGATGCATAAACTTCAATTTCTTTATCATAATCTGCCATTCTATCTGCTTCATCACGCAATTCATCATAAATATTTGGAGGCATAATATTCCATTCTTCAGATACGAAATCTCTATTAAATCCAGGGGCAATGTTTTGTGCAATTAAACATGCTTCAATCGCAATCGTACCAGAACCACAGAATGGATCAATTAGTGGAGAATCACCTTTCCAATTTGCTAAACGAATTAAACTAGCAGCTAATGTTTCCTTGATTGGTGCTTCCCCTTGTGCTAGACGATAACCACGTTTGTTTAATCCTGAACCTGATGTATCAATAGTTAATAAAACATTATCTTTGTGTATTGCAACTTCTACAGGATATTTTGCACCAGTCTCATTTAACCAACCTTTTTCATCGTATGCCTTTTTAAGTCTCTCGACGATGGCTTTTTTAGTAATTGCTTGGCAATCAGGTACACTGTGCAATGTAGATTTTACGCTTCGACCTTGAACGGGGAAATTACCTTCTTTATCGATAATTGTTTCCCAAGGTAGAGCTTTCGTTTGTTCGAATAAATCATCAAATGTTTTAGCATCAAAGCGCCCCATTACTATCTTAATGCGGTCAGCTGTACGTAACCATAAGTTGCATTTAACGATGGCTGCTTCATCACCTTCAAAGAAGATGCGCCCATTTTCAACCTGTGTTTCATAACCAAGTTCTTGTATTTCTTTAGCCACGACTGCTTCCAGTCCCATTGGACAGACTGCTAATAATTGAAACATTTCATTGCTCCTTTATTCGTATTGTGTTTATTTTACCAAATTCATCATCTTTTTTTAATATAAAGATAAACTCATTTTTATTTTTAGAAAATGATTAAACAAATAGCTTTCATGAGAGCATTTGCGCCCATAAATATAAACAATAAAAAAGCTCTCCATATATAAGGGAGAGCTAAACTAGTCGTAATATTTCTGTAAGCCATGTTCTGTACCGTTGTACTCATCACGTGTACTAGTTACACTGGTACGTCGGTGGTAACCATCTGTCTACATACTTTCACGCTCGTGTGAAAGTCGTCTCGTTTATACGTTGAATTCCGCTAAACAAGTGCTCCTACCAAATTTGGATTGCTCACTCGAGGGGTTTACCGCGTTCCACCTTTTATATTTCTATAAAAGCTACGTCACTGTGGCACTTTCAAACTATTCTAACCATATCATGTGACTTAGGTTATTTCGTTGCCGTCAAATTAATGCCTTGATTTATTGTTTCATCAAGCACGAACACTACAATCATCTCAGACTGTGTGAGCATGGACTTTCCTCTATATTGCTATAGCGATTACCCGAAATATCACTTTTGCGATTATAACACAATTTCATGTGAATAAGTAACAAAAATTTTTATTACTTACCGAAAACTGCTTTTTCTAAATTAGAAATACGTTTTAAAATATCCACATTGTTTGATGAGTTGTTGCCATTATTAGAAGAAAAGTTTTTATTTTCCTGTGGTCTTGTTGTAGCAACGCGAAGTCTTAACTCTTCAAGTTCTTTTTTTAATTTATGATTTTCTTCTGATAGCTTAACAACTTCATTATTCATGTCCGCCATTTTTTGATAATCTATAATAATATCGTCTAAAAAAGCGTCTACTTCTTCTCTTCTATAGCCACGAGCCATAGTTTTTTCGAAATCTTTCTCATAAATATCTTTTGCTGATAATTTTAATGAAACATCTGACATCTTTTATCCACCTCATTCGAAACTTTGATCTTGAGACCACTGCAAGTCGTTGATGAAGTCAGTGAGTTCATCAAACGTCACAATATCACAAGTATAGTTTGTTTTATCCATAAATTCAACTAACATAGTCTTGAAGAATTTAGGGCTTGCCTCTTGTTCTTCATCATAAATTAGAATGGTATAGTCGGTATGATCTAGCATGAATTGATCTGCTTGTTTAAACTGAAAAGGCCCTTGATAATCAGTATGATGAATACTCTCCGTAAAATCTGCTTGTTGAGCGATTGAAGCGTATTTAGCTTGGTTCTGTTCATTCCAACGATGCGTATGACCTAAGAAAGGTGTGATAATCCCTAATTTTAATTCTGGATAATCTTTCTTTAAGTCTAAAACAACCTCAGCTGTCCATAACTCAATACCCATTTGCCCTTGAATCAGTACCCATTCTAGACCTTCATCTAATAATTGTTCTAATTTATGAGATATAAACTTCTTTAAATATGAAACTTCTGGTGCATCATCTTTGAATATATTTAATTCAAAAGATTTGTATCCAGTAACATATACAGTTTTAACCATATTCTCCCTCATTAAACATGATACGTTAAAATATTTTTTAAATCATACTGTACGCTTTTTATTTTTTCTGTGAAAAGCTTTCTACTCGTACGTTTAAAATGACATTCTACAGATAGCGATTGAATGTTTGATATAAGTAAATTAAATTTTAATGGTGTCATATACGGCGTATTAATGATTTGTTGATAATAATTGTTTAATTCATTAAGTTTTGAATCAATCGAATGTGCATAAGGTTTTACTACCTTATAAAAGTCATAATCAACTTCTGAAGATTTTACCCTTTCAAAACGATGATTCATTTCATCAATATCCGAGATAAGTTGTTCTATTAGTTTTCGCATTAGGATGCCTCCTACAAAGTTAATTTAACACAATAAGAAAGCTTAAGTCATGCAAAGTATCATTCTTTCATTGATTAGACATGATTAAATTTATAAAGATTTTGTTATCGGTAAATTTGTTTTGAAAGATTTATGTTACTTTTATCATTTAAGTCTCGTTTAAATAACTATAATTTTAATAAATAATAAATTATAGATTACGTTTATCTTTCATTTATGAAAGAAATCGTGACAGAATAGGCTAATCACGTTAAAATAATGAATGATGTATGTTTGTTAAATAACATATACATTCAAATACTAGAGTTTGATTGAGTTTTTTCATTTACATATCTGAAGTTTTCTCATCAAACTTGTGTGGTGAATATTATGAATTATCCCAATGGTAAGCCATACTCAAAAAATAAGTCTTCGGACGGACGAAAGCCTTCACCCTTTTCAAGTAACATTGAATATGGTGGACGCGGAATGTCGCTTGAAAAAGATATAGAACAATCCAATACGTTCTATTTAAAAAGTGGCATAGCAGTCATTCACAAGAAGCCTACTCCCGTTCAGATAGTCAATGTTCACTATCCTAAACGTAGTAAGGCTGTGATTAATGAAGCTTATTTTCGTACACCTTCAACTACCGATTATAACGGCGTTTATAATGGGTATTATATCGATTTCGAGGCAAAGGAAACGAAGAATAAAACTTCTTTTCCCCTTAATAATATACATGCACATCAAGTTGAACATATGAAAAATACATATCTTCAAAAGGGAATTGTTTTTCTTATGATACGTTTCAAAACACTTGATGAAGTCTATATATTGCCATATTCTAAGTTTGAATTTTTCTGGGAAAGATATACTCAAGAAATCAAAAAATCGATTACAGTTGAAGAAATTCGGAAAAATGGTTACCATATTCCTTATCAATATCAACCAAGATTGAATTACCTCAAGGCAGTTGATAAGTTGATATTAGATGAAAGTGAGGACCGCGTATGACGGAAAATAAAGGGTCTTCCCAACCTAAAAAAAATAATAGTAAAAATGGTGGGAAGTCCGACGAACAAAAGAATAGGAATGTTAAGAGAACGATTATCAAGATAATCGGCTTTATGATTATCGCCTTTTTCGTTCTGTTGTTACTTGGTATCTTGTTGTTTGCTTACTATGCATGGAAAGCGCCAGCATTTACTGAGTCGAAACTAGAAGACCCAATTCCGGCTAAGATTTATGATAAGAATGGGGATCTAGTTAAAACGTTAGATAACGGTCAACGTCATGAACACGTCAACATTAAAGACGTACCAAAACACATGAAATATGCCGTTTTAGCAACAGAGGATAATCGATTCTATCATCACGGTGCGCTAGACTATAAACGCTTATTTGGTGCTATTGGGAAGAACTTAACTGGTGGATTTGGTGCTCAGGGTGCGTCAACTTTAACACAACAAGTTGTTAAAGATTCATTCTTAACACAACAAAAATCTATCGGTCGTAAAGCTCAAGAAGCTTACCTTTCATACCGTCTTGAACAAGAATATAGTAAAGATGAAATATTCCAAGTTTACTTGAATAAAATTTACTATTCTGATGGTGTTACTGGTGTCAAAGCTGCAGCTAAATATTACTTCAACAAGGACTTGAAGGACTTAAACTTAGCTGAAGAAGCTTATCTTGCAGGTTTACCACAGGTTCCTAACTTATATAACATCTACAATAACCCTAAAGAAGCGAATAGCCGTAAAGACACAGTGCTCTATTTAATGCATAAACATCACAGAATAACTGATAAAGAATATGCTGATGCTAAGAAACTTGATCTAAAAGCGAACTTAGTAGAACGCTCTAAGAAAGATCGTCAAGTGAACGCTAATAATAATGATTCAGAGTATGATTCTTACGTTAACTTCGTTGAATCAGAATTAATGAATAATAAATACTTCAAAGACAAGAACTTAGGCAACGTCCTACAAAGTGGTATTAAAATTTACACTAACATGGACAAAGACGTTCAAAAAACGCTTCAAGATCGTGTTAATAATGGTGGTTCTAACTACTATAAAAATGATGACCAACAAGTTGGTGCTACGATCTTAGATAGTAAAACTGGTGGTCTTGTAGCTATTTCAGGCGGACGTGACTACAAAAATGTCGTAGAACGTAACCAAGCTACAGATGCTCACCCTACTGGTTCATCATTAAAACCATTCTTAGCTTATGGTCCAGCTATTGAAAATATGCAATGGGCTACTAACCACGCAATCCAAGACGAATCTTCATATTGGGTTGATGGTTCAGAATTCAAAAACTATGACACTAAAAGTCATGGTAAAGTTTCTGCTTATGATGCTTTACGTCAAAGTTTCAATATTCCTGCTCTTAAAACTTGGCAACAAGTTAAGAAACAAGCAGGTAACGATGCGCCTAAGAAATTCGCTTCTAAGGTTGGCTTAGATTACAACAGTAAAATAGGTCCATCTGAAGTACTTGGTGGTTCATCTTCTGAATTCTCACCTACTCAATTAGCTTCAGCGTTCGCTGCAATTGCTAATGGTGGTACTTATAACAATGCTCACTCTATTCAAAAAGTAGTCACTAATGATGGTGACACTATTGAATATGATCATACTAGTCACAAAGCGATGAAAGATTATACAGCTTATATGTTAGCTGAAATCTTGAAAGGTACATTCAAAGCATACGGTTCAGCCTATGGACACGGTGTTTCAGGAGTTAATATGGGTGCTAAAACTGGTACTGGTACTTATGGTTCTGAAATTTATCAAAAATATAACTTACCAGACAGTGCAGCTAAAGACGTATGGATTAACGGATTCAGCCCTCAATATTCAATGTCAATTTGGATGGGCTTCAATAAAGTTAAACAATACGGTACTAACTCATTTGTAGGACATACTGAGCAAGAATATCCGCAACATTTATTCGAAGATGTAATGTCTGATATCTCTTCTAAAGATGGTGAAGACTTCAAGAAACCTAATGATGTTAATGGTAGTGATGCGGAAAACTTATCTGTTAAAGGTCACCCAGACAACGACACTACTAACCGTAGTGTTCACGGAGATAGTGATTCGTCATCAGGCAATAGCTCATCTTCAAACTCAGGCAATAGTTCTAGCAATAACAGTAGCTCTTCTCAAAGTAGCTCTGGTAACGCACTAACTCGTTTATTTAACTTAAATGCTATATTTGATAACAAAGCATCATAATTGATATAGCAAAGGTCCCAATTTCATGTTTTGAAATTGGGACTCTTTTTATATATTAAAAGAGTCAAATTGCATTGTTTGGGGAACTTCTTCCCTTTCATAACAATACAATTTGACTCTTATATTTTTAAATAGGCTTATTTAACGATTGCGCTTCTTCCTTATTTGATAAGAGGCATTCATTTTAATTAACTCACTTTTTAACGTTTTCATTTGTCTATATCCCATAAAATGATATTTTCTAGCAATCATATAATGATACCGTTCATCAAAATTCATAGGTACTACGGGATACTCATTTAAGTGATCAAAATTGATTTCACTGATTTCATTAATTTGTTTAAAGTAATTAAGTATCATCTCAAAATAATCATCAATAATAGGTCGAGCCTCTTGAGATTTTAACTTCTTCTGACTCGCTAACTTATCGAGTAGTGTTTCTAATTGTTCGAAATCATCTTTCTTAATCACTATAAATCACGCTTCCTTCAAACTAGCTTTATAACGTTTCTGACCTTCTCTACAATCATCTAATAAAGGACATATATCACATTTAGGTTTTCTAGCTAAACAATGATATCTTCCAAAGAAAATAAGTTGATGATGACTTCTATTCCATCTTTCGCGTGGGATGATATCACAAAGACGATCCTCAACTTGTCTAACATTGTCTTTCCATCGATTAATGCCTAGACGTTTAGAAACTCTTTCAACATGCGTGTCCACAGCTAAAGAAGGTTCTCCAAATGCTACACTCATCACCACATTTGCAGTTTTTCGTCCGACACCTGCTAAACTTTCTAATTCTTTGTGAGTCTCTGGTATACGTCCATCAAATTGATCGAGTAATGAACGACATAATTTTTTTATATTTTTCGCTTTATTACGATATAGTCCTATTGAACGTATATCATTTTGAAGCTCTTCATCGCTAACATTAAGGTAATCTTCCGGTGTTTTATACTTTTCAAAGAGTGAACGTGTCACACGGTTGACTAAATTATCCGTACATTGAGCTGACAGTAATACAGCAATAGTGAGTTCGAATGCATTATCATGCTTTAATTCACACTCTGCGTCTGGAAACATATTCGCAATGACATCTATCATTTCTAATGCTTTCTTTTTACTTATCATCTGGTTTCTCTCCATTTAACCAATCAAATTTAGGAACTTGTTTGACTACATGTTTCATTTTAGGTTGCTTCTGATTAAATTGTTCTCTTATTTTTTTGGAGTCATCTACTGTTTTAACATTGTTCTTCTTCCAATTTAACAGTATGCGATCTATATATTTAAAACTTAATTTGTTTTGACTCAGTGCTTCGTCTAATGCTGCTTGAATGACGGATAAATCATGTTGATCCACATCTATCCATTGGTTTAATGTTTCTATTTCGTAGGGTGAAAGTGGTCTCCCAAAGGATTGTTCCATCAATTGAAATAGCTGTTTAAATTGCTCTTTACTATCTTGCTCTTGGTTATTTAAATTTTGTTTCTTTAGTATTAGGCTTAATTTCTCATAAAAAGAGTCTAAATTCATATACTCAGTGAATTTACCTTCTTCGTCTTTACTCACATTTAATTCTAATAATTCGTGTTGTATTAAATTTTGTATGACGGCAGTGATTTCACGAGGTTGCATATGAGACCCTTTTTGAAGCAATTCTATAGAGGGCTGCTTATTAGATGTTTCTGATGCGTAAATCAATTTAATCAGAATCACTAAATCTTGTTCATCTATACCTAATTCCGCATAATGATCTAATAATTCTCTTCGAATTACGACAGGACGTGTTTTAAGTTGAAACAAATCCAAGTGTTTTCCCCTCCTATTTAAAATGAACGCCCAGCCGTATCAATTGACTGGACGTTTTGGCATCATTTGAAAATGAAGTTCTTATTTCACCTCTATTATGGGTATAAACGATTTAATAAACGTGGGAATGGTGAAGTTTCACGCACGTGTTCTACTCCTGAAATCCACGCAACTGTTCTTTCTAAACCAAGACCAAAACCACTATGTGGTACACTGCCATAACGACGAAGATCTAAATAATAACTGTAACTTTCTTCATCTAATTCATGTTCTTTAATACGTTGTTCTAATAAATCTAAATCATTAATACGTTCTGAACCGCCGATGATTTCGCCATAGCCTTCTGGTGCAATTAAATCAGCACATAATACTGTATCTTCATTGTCAGGGTTAGGTTGCATATAGAACGGCTTAATTTGAGTTGGGTAATTAGTTATAAATACTGGTAAATCATAATGATTAGCGATTGCAGTTTCATGAGGTGCTCCGAAATCTTCGCCCCACTCAATATCATCAAAGCCTTGTTCTTTTAAGAATTCAATCGCATCATCATATGAAATTCTTGGGAATGGTGTTGCTACTTTTTCTAACTTAGTCGTATCACGGTCAAGGGCTTTAAGTTCTAATTCACAATTTTTAAGTACTGATTGTACAACGTGAGTGACATATTGTTCTTGTACCTCTAAACTCTCAGCATGATTCGTAAATGCCATTTCTGGTTCAATCATCCAAAATTCAATTAAATGGCGGCGTGTTTTAGATTTTTCAGCACGGAATGTTGGGCCAAATGAAAATACGCGACCATGTGCCATCGCTGCAGCTTCCATATATAATTGACCACTTTGAGATAAGAATGCATCTTGGTCAAAGTATTTAGTATGGAACAACTCGCTTGTACCTTCAGGTGCACTTGCAGTTAAAATTGGTGGATCAATTTTAGTAAAGCCATTGTCGTTAAAGAATTCATATGTTGCACGAATAATTTCATTTCTAATTTTCATCACGGCATGTTGTTTCTTAGAACGTAACCATAAATGACGGTGATCCATTAAGAATTCAGTACCGTGATTCTTAGGTGTGATTGGGTAATCATGCGCTTCATGAATGACTTCAATTGATTTTACTTGCATTTCATAGCCTAAATCAGAACGATTATCTTCAGTGATTGTTCCTGTTACATATAATGAAGATTCTTGAGTAATCTCTTTAGCTAATTGGAAGGTCTCTTCATCAACTTCTGATTTCACTACCACGCCTTGCATAAATCCAGTACCATCACGTAATTGTAAGAACGCGATTTTACCGCTAGAACGTTTATTTGTTAACCAAGCACCAATAGTTACTTCTTGGTTTAGATGTTGTTTCGCCTGTTTAATCGTAGTCTTCATAACCAAACTCCTATTTTTCTATTCTTTTTAATACTTATTTATTTTAACAAAATCTTCTATTAACTTCTACATGTTGACTTCTGTGATTGCTTTCTTGAAAATGACTTCGCTACGTCAAATTAAACTCTATTTTCCTTTTTTAATTGATTTCTGAATGTGCCCTAGTAATTTATTGAATTGTTGAATATCCCCTTTTTTCTGGCGATAATTTTCCAAGGTTTGAGCAAAGAAATTCTTAAAATTACTATTGATTAAACGATCATCGAATGACACTATAAGCCCTTTATCATCCTCATTACGTATTAATCGACCTAAACCTTGTCTAAAGCGAGTGACAGCGTCTGGAAGGACGTAATCTTTGAATGTTGACGTAAATTCAGTGTCCATAAGCCAATATTTCGTATTGTGTTTATTCATAAATGGTAGCTTAGCTATCATGACACACTTAATACCATCAGCTTGAAAGTCGAAGCCTTCAAAGAATGTTGATGTACCTAACAAGATAGATTTTTCAAAGTTATTAAATTGTTGAACAATTTTATAATTTTGATTCTGTTGTTGAGTGAGTATCACGTAGTCCTCAAATGGTGGTAATTCGTTTAACATATCTTGAACCATATGCATCATCTTGTAACTTGTAAATAAGACGAGACATTTTGATTGAGTCATAGTGACATATTCGACAAGATAATCCACAATTGATGCCACGTAGTCTTCAATATTCTTATAATTATAAGAAGCTACATCAGTAGGAATAAAAACGCTCGTATTTTTAGAGGCTTTCATCGATGTCGATACTTCAAATGTATTAAATTCGGTATGATCGTTAAACCAATTCTTAAAGTTATCAAATGAATGATTGAAAGTTAACGTACCGGAAATAAAAGTGAGCGAATTAAATTTATCAAGAACTTGAGTTGTTAAAATATCTTTTACTGCTAAGTCTTTAACAAGCAAACGAATTGTAGACTTTTGAGTTAGATTTTTGATTGAAATATAACTTGTATGATTATCTTTTAAACTTTGCTCTATTTGTTTAAATCTATCGTTGAGATAAAGTAACTGTTTACGAATCGATTTAATTGTTTTATGGCTAATGCCATTAAAAATTTCCAACGTTTTATTTAGTTTATCAATGAGAGCGTGTAAATCTTTTAATATATTATCAGTCTCAAATTGGTAAACATAATGATACTTATGAACTTCATCGTCATAGACTTCAGATGACTGAATAATTTCATAAATCGTTGTAAATAAACGCTCATTCAAGTCATGGATGTCATTGATGTTTGATTTAAGTCCGAATACATCAATAGGTGCTATATCTAATTTCTCAAGAATACGTTGTTGTTCTAATTTGTCTATAGCTTTAAGTAGTTTTTCATTTTCGTTTCTACCGATTAAGCCTAATTGATATTTAATATCAGAATAGTTCAATTCATTAGTGACTTGATTTAGGGCATAATCTGGTAATCGGTGTGCTTCATCAATGATACAATCGTCGAATAATTGATATATTGAATTTTCTGCATCCGAATGAATTAAATGTGCGTGATTCGTAATACCGATTTGAATATTTTGAGCGTTACGTTTTATAAAATTGTAGTAATGGATGTCATGACGTACAGGAACGTAAGTTTCAATCTTTTGATCAAAATACATTTTCTGTCCGCCTTTTAAGTTTAATTCTTGGATATCACCTGTAGTTGTTTCTGTAATCCAAATTAATAATTGCATTTTTAGAATGCTAACTTCATAGTTATTAGTATCATCTTTTAAGATTTGACTAATTAAACCAAGTGAAATGTAATCATTTTTACTTTTAATCAGAGATGCGTTGATTTTAAATTTTAATGCCTCGTTTAATGCAGGAATATCTTTTTCAAGTAACTGACTCTGCAGTATTTTAGTATTTGTAGATATCATCACGTGTCGCCCAGTCTCAATATTGTACATGAGTGCTGCAAGTAAATATGCAAGGGACTTACCACTTCCTAGAGGCGCTTCAATCATTGCTTTATCACTATGCATCAGTTGATCAAGAATAATTTCTGAAAGATAAAGTTGTTGAGGACGATAAGTCATATTTAGAGCTTTCGTAGCTTTTTTATAAAGTGTTTTAAGAGAACCTTCAAACTTTGTTTGTGGACCTTTTAAATCTACTTGTTTACGATATATGATTTGTTCGAATTGACCAAATTGGTCATCCAAGGGTTTCGATTGATTTGTTCTTACCATTTCGAAAAGGATATTGTATAAATCATATTTAAGATTTTTACTTAAATAATAAAGTTGCTTTTGAGTATCTAAAGGTAAACTTTCAAACTTTTTGAAGGCCTTAATCATTAACTTTGCAGTCGTGGTAGCATCTTCATCGGCACGATGTGCTTTGTCTAAGGGTATATCATGTGCTTGAGCGAGCTCGCTTAATTGGTAACTTTTATCTGTTGGGAACGCGATTTTAAACAATTCAAGTGTATCCATCACTTTCTTAGGTTTGAATTGAATGTCACAGTTATTGAAAGCATTTTTAATGAAATTAAGATCAAAAGAAATATTATGTGCCACGAAAATGCAATCTTTAATTTGGTCGTAAATATCCTCAGCAACTTCATTGAAATAAGGTGCTTGAGCGAGCATATCCTCTTCAATAGATGTCAAAGCTTGAATAAATGGAGGAATTTCTAAATCAGTGCGAATCATTGAATGATAAGTATCAATAATTTTATGATTGCGTACGAAAGTAATGCCTATTTGAATAATTTCATCATAATCTAGTTGATTACCAGTTGTTTCTAAATCAACAACTGCATAGGTTGCAATTCCCATAACGCCCTCTCTCCTTGTCTTCAGTGTTTATAAATCTATATCTGCACTCATTAGTCGATGTAAATTCCCTTCGTCATCTTTCACAAGTAAGAAACCATCTTGGTCGATATCAAATGCCTCACCTATAAATTGGTGACCATTCTCGGTAAATCTTAATTGACGATTCCACATATTGGTTGCTGCAATATATTCTTCTCGAATCGTCTCAAATGGTTGCTCTAAGAATTGTTTATAACGTTTATTAATCTCATAGAGTAGTGTTTTTAGAAAATCATAACGATTTATTTTATCATCAGCATGCAACCTCATACTTGTTGCAATGTGACGTATTTCATCATTAAAGTCGTCCTCAACATGATTCATATTAATACCTATACCACATATAATTGCTTCTATAGCATCATAATTAGCTACCATTTCAGTTAAAAAACCACAAATTTTCTTTTTCCCAATGTAAATATCATTAGGCCATTTAATTGCTACACGATCATTAGAGAATTGTTGAATGGCATCCCTAATTCCCAATGCGATAAATAAATTAAATTTAGGAATCATTGCAAATGGAACATTTGGTCTTAATACTAGAGACATCCACAGACCTTTACCCTTAGATGAACTCCAATTGCGATTAAAGCGTCCTCGTCCTTCTGTTTGTTCATCACTTAAAATTAAAAATGATGATTTGTTGCCTACTAATGCTTTTTTAGCTTTAGTTTGTGTTGAATCAACTGAGTTATAAACTTCTATCTGATCAATTGAATCAAAATCTTTTACGATAGGTTGAACAATGCCACTGTACCATTGATCGGGGAGTGCATTGAGCTGATGACCTTTATGATTGACGGATTCGATGTCACAACCATCGTTTTTTAATTGATCGATAATTTTTTTAACGCCTGCTCGTGATATATTAAGCTGATCAGCTATAAATTGCCCTGAGATGTAATTTGGTTGATTCTCATATAACATTCTTACTACGTCTTGACTATACTTTGACATTCGCATCCACCCATTCTAGTATTTCAACTTTAGTATTCTTAATTTGTTGTGTGATAATTGCCACTTCAATTTGTCTTAACACATCTTTTAACCACGGTCCTGATTTCGTATTAAGGTGTTGGATAATATCACCACCATTGATAGCCATTTCCTTTCGATGATGGATAGGTAGCTGGTTATAAACTTCTTCAATAGAACGTTCATTTAAGATTAAAGGATTAGGTGTGTTAAGATTGTTTTTCTTGAGTGTTTCCTTAGTAGCTAATACATTTTTAATATTTTTTATGTCATTATCATAAATCACAATAATTAAATCCTGCTTAGATTGTACCTGTGGTAATGTTTTAATTAAATTCGCTAAGGTGTGAATTTTCGATTTTTCGTTATTGCTAATCTTTAGTAATTTAAGTGTATCAGTAATCGGTTGCTGAGCTAGCATGATAGCGATCCACATTTCAAATTCTAATGGTTCATCGATATGAACGCGTTGCATATTAAATGAATTAAAAAATGGAATGTGCTTAAAGGCATCTATCTCTTTCATTTGATTAAAACTTTGAGCAACATTGATACCCTTAATGAGTTTTTTTAGTTCAATAACAATGCGTTCTACAGATAGGTATTGAATATCAGCAATTTGCTTGCGCATCGCATCAAATGTATTGTCTACAATCTTAAAATTGAGTTGAGCTTGAAAACGTAGTCCTCGAATGATACGTAACGCATCCTCTTCAAATCGTTCACGAGGTTCACCTACTGTACGAATCAGCCGTTCTTTTAAATCGCGTTCACCCTCAAAATAATCATATGTTTTATAATTAGAATCCATTGCAATGGCATTAACAGTGAAATCTCGACGTTGTACGTCTTGGTATAAATCACGTACGAAGTGTACTTCGCTCGGTCTACGATGATCCACATAATCTTCTTCAGCACGAAATGTTGTTACTTCATAATTTTCATGATGATAAACGACATTGATAGTACCATGTTCCTTACCTATTGGAATGGTCTTCTCAAAAATATCTTCAATTTCATTAGGCGTTGCACTGGTAGTAATATCAATATCATGGATGTCTCGTCCCATGAGATAATCACGAACTGAACCCCCAACGAAGTATGCTTCAAATCCATGATGCTTAATATGATCTAATATTGGTTTGGCACGTTCAAATAACTCGTTACTCATCTTAATTTTCACCTTGTTCTAACATTTTTTTATAATAATGTTCATACTGATCAGTAATCAATTCTGAAGCAAAGCGATCACGAATATCTTCAAGCATTTTTGATTGCATTTGTTTATATAAATTGGGATCTTCTAAGAGCTGAATCGCATATTGCGCTGCTTGTTCACTGTCACCAATATTTACTATAAAGCCCGTCTCTTCATGCTTAATTACCTCTTTGATACCTCCAGCATTTGTACCAATTGGTAATACACCTGTCTTCATTGCCTCTAATAGAGTTAAACCAAAACTTTCTTTTTCACTTAAAAGTAGCACGAGATCTGATAGTTGATAAAATGCACTTACATCATTTTGTTTACCTAAAAATAGTACATGCTCTTCTACATTGAGTTCGCGAGCTTTTTGGCGCATATCTAGTAATTCTGGACCGTCTCCAAGTAATATTAGTTTACTAGGAATTCGTTCATGTACTTTGGCGAATGTTTCAATGATTGTATCAATACGTTTTACTCTTCGAAAGTTTGATACATGAATGAGTACCTTCTCTTCAGGTAATATGCCGTAACAATCCTTTAACTCTTCATTATGTCGTGTTGGGAATTCATTTTCACGAACAAAATTATAAATAGGTACAATTTCTTTATTTGTATCAATAATTTCATATGTTTGTTGTGCAAGAGAATGACTCACACTGGTAACAATGTCACTCTGTTCGATACCAAATTTAATAGCATTCTTAAGCGAATGATCATAACCAAGCACTGTAATATCTGTGCCGTGAAGTGTTGTCATGATCTTTACATCTTTGCCGGACATTTGCTTTGCTAAAATGCCACAAACCGCGTGTGGTACGGCGTAATGCATATGTAAAACGTCTAAATCGTATTCTTTAATGACGTCAGATATTTTAGTACTTAATGTGATATCATATGGCGGATATTGAAATACTGCATATTGATTCACTTCAACTTGATGGAAAGTAATATTCGGTAAAGGTTTACGTATTCTAAAAGGAATATTCGAGGTAATAAAATGAACGTCGTGTCCGCGTTCAGCCATCTTTATACCAAGCTCTGTTGCAATGATTCCAGAGCCGCCCATGGACGGGTAACAAGTAATACCGATTTTCATCTGTGCCCATCCTTTCTATATATTATTTTCTTTCGAAACGATATTTATCTCGTGTATTAAATTTCTCCATCGTTTCATTAAAACTTTCAGTCATATCTATATCTAGTGAATTAGCGATACATAATAATACAAATAAGTTATCCCCTAATTCAGCTTTGATGGTATTGTCAGCTTCAGAATCTTTTTTCTTCTTTTCACCATAATGATGATTAATTTCTCTTGCTAACTCTCCTACTTCTTCAGTCATTCTAGCGAGATTTGCTAGTGGTGAGAAGTAGCCTGCTTTGAATTGACCAATATATTCGTCAACTTCTTTTTGCATTTGTTCCATCGATTTCATTTTATGATATTCTCCTTTAATGCGTTTCTCATATAGTATATTACAATTTGTTAGTTGATGCATTTCAAGTGCAATAATAGAAACTGTAGATTTATGTTGAAAATAAAAAACCTGGTAAGTATTACATCTACATGTAATCTTAACCAGGTTTATAAAAAGTATTTATTAAATTATTCGCTTGATCTTGCAAGTAAAATGATACGTGCAAGTTCAGCTAATGCTACTGCTGTTGAAGCAACATAAGTCATTGCTGCTGCAGATAACACTTTCTTAGCGTGTTTGTATTCTTTCTCATTTACGATATTTAAAGCAGTGATTTGCTTCATTGCTCTTGAACTAGCATTAAACTCAACAGGTAATGTCACGATTGAGAATAATACCGCAAGTGACATTAATCCAGCACCAATCCATAATGCAGTTGAACCAAATGCACTTCCGAAAGCAGTTAACACGATACCTAACATGATAACCATGTAACTTAAAGAACTACCGATATTAGCAAGTGGTACAAGTGCACTTCTAAATCTTAATGGTGCATAACCTTGTTGGTGTTGAATTGCGTGCCCAACTTCATGGGCTGCAATTGCTGTACCAGCAACTGAAGGTCTATCGTAGTTTGCAGGAGATAAACAAACAACTTTTTTACTAGGGTCATAGTGGTCTGTTAAGAATCCGTCACCTTTAACGACATCAACATCGTAAATACCATTTGCATGTAGTATTTCTTCAGCAACTTCTCTACCTGTTTTACCACTAGTGGATCTCACTTGTGAATACTTTTCATAATTAGATTTAACTTTATGTTGAGCCCACATTGGGATGACCATTAATATTACGAAATATATAATCATAGATATTAAAGACATTAAACTCACTCTCCTCTAATATTATTTTACTGACAAAATAATGTTTAATCAAATGTTTTAACTTTCATAAAACGTTGTAAAACTAAGTATAAAATTAAGGCGCTTATACTCAGACATACTGATAATACTCCGATTTGAAATGTATGTGAAGCAATAAAGTCATAATAAGGAAATTGACCGAAACCATAATCGATTATGTCATTAATCAATACCCATATTAAAGCGACTAAGAACCCAGTCATTGTTACTTTGAAGCGTGGATAAAAATAGATAGCTTCAACGGCCATAATACCGTGGGATACAATTAACATAATACCGTTAATTGTCACTTCACCCTGCTCAACAAACATAAGAATATTCATGATAACTGCCCACACGCCATACTTAATTAAAGTTACAAAGGCTAGAGCATTTAAAATTGCGGAACGTTTGTTAAACAACATGAGCATGATAGATAAGCTTAGAAAAAGTGATGCTGTGGGGCTATCAGGTACAAATGGTTTAAAATAACATGGAGTAATATATAGTTGTCCACTATACCAATCATAGCCGTAAATCGTTCCTGCCACATTACATATAAGTAAGAAAATAAGCACCCATTTCCTATAAAGTGTCATTTCCCATATCCATTTATAGTCACTCATTGTTCTTCCTCGTACATAGCATCAACGTCTTTCATTTTCAATGCATTTAATATTTGTGTAAGTTGATAAAATCTTTCTGGTTCATTCATTTGTAAACTCAAATCAATATTTTCTTGTAAATTTTCAATCAAAGAAGATTGCTTTCTTTGATTCATTGAAATCGCATATAAATCTTGAACGTATGCGGAATAACTTGGTGAATGGATCAACTGTGCCAAGATTAAATCGTCGTAGCGAGGTTCATTCTTATGATTATCCGCAAAATGTATTTGAATATCTAGACGAATTGTATTATTAGCGATATATTCAAAGATTTCATTCGTGTTAATGTATGTTTGATCGTCTTTAGTAAATTGAATTGCAGAAGCATGTGCGTTTACTTCTGCAATTTCTAAAGTATGATGTTGTTTAATTTTTCCACTTACGAAATGAACAAGGTTCAGTTTGTCATGATTTGCTTTTAAGTAATTAAGTACCCAAACGGTAATGCGTGATTTGAAACGGTATTGAAATAGTAAATACTCCAAAAAGCTTTGCTTCATTCGTATGAGCGATTCATTCATTAGTATTCACCCACTTAAGATTGGATTCTCATAGCTTCATCATGCCAAGTTTCATTACTAGGGTCAATTTCTAATAATTTATCTAAAATTGATTTTGCTTTGTCTTTATGTCCAATTTCTAATAGATAGAAATAATAATCGCTTAAAAATTCAGACTGTGTATTTAATGTCGGGTATGCTAATTCGAAGAAATGTTGAGCTTCTTTATCGCGTTCTTCATGACCATAAGCATATGCTAAATGCCACATAAACACAGGGTCTAAGTCCTCCTCATCTACAAAGGTAAGAAGTTGAATAATTGCTTCATAATCTTCTTCATTTCGGTATAAATCACTTAATATTAGCAAAGGTTCATGATAGGCATTGTCGACTTCAAGTGCTTGTTTTAATAATTCAACACCTTCGTTCGCATCGCCATGCTCTATTTCTAAGCTACCTGTAGACACCATAAGCTCTTTGTAGAACTGACTTAGTCTAAGCCCTTCTTTACCTGTTTCAATCGCATCTGGGTAGTTCTTTTCATTTTCATATAATGATTGTAAGTAGAAATAACCTTGAATAAAGTCAGGATCTTTAGACAATAATGTCTTCATGATTTTTATCGCTTCTTGCGTTAAATCGTTCTTTTCATAGGCAATAGCCTTCTTAAAATAATCCTCAGAGTTCATTTCATCTTCACTGATTTCATCAAATAGTCCAATAGAATCTGTATAATTACCACTTTGTAAACTACAGTCGGCCATTCTTGAAAATAAATTAACGCCATTCACTTGATATTCGCCTGTCTCTAGTACTGTCTCATACTCAGTTGTAGCGCGTAAATATTGTCCATCAAAGTATAGTAATTCAGCTAAAGCGAAATGAATAATTGGGTCGTTAGGTTCAATTTCTAACGCTTCTTGAAGCTTATCAATGGCAACTTCCAACATATTAATTTGTTGATATAAATCAGCTTCTAGCATTAACTTTTCAGTTGATGTTTCAACTTCAGCTAAATATTCTAATGCTTCATCAGTTTGATTCTCAGACATTAATCCTTCAATAAAGTAAATAAGTAATTCACTTTCATCAGGATATTTATGATATAGCGTTCTAAACACTTCTAAACCTTGAGGTGTTAAACCGAAATTATATAATGTTTCGCCTAAGATAAATAACGCGTCATCGTTATTTGAACTTAATGCTTCGTTTACACGAGAGTCTAAATTCTCTAATTTTTGTAGATTGATATCGTCTATTAATTTATAGATATCTTCCATAATTTATTTTCCCTCATTTTCTAAAAGCTTTAATTTTGGTAAGAAACCTGGGAAAGATACATTAACAGCGTCAAATTGCTCTATTGTTAAAGGTTCAGAACTTAGTAACGAAGCTACAGCTAACATCATACCTATACGATGATCCGTTTGACTATCTACTGTTGCATTTGCTTTAAATTCAGAAGGATGTATAATCAATCCATCGTTTGTTGGTTGTAGGCTGAAACCTAGCATATTGAGCATATCAGCAGTTGTATCTATTCGATTCGTTTCTTTTACCTTTAATTCTTCTGCATCTTTGATAATACAAGTACTTGAAGCTTGAGTGCACAATAATGCGACCACAGGAAGTTCGTCAATCGCTTTAGGTACTATATCACCTTCAATAGTAATTGGCTTTAAAGTGGGGGTGTATTTAACTCGAATAGAAGCTGTAGGTTCAGCGTCGTGAGTCACGTTGTTTAATTCAATATTCCCCCCCATAAGTTCAACGATGTCTATGATACCTGAACGTGTCGGGTTAATGCCAACATTATGAATTGTAATATCGCTTCCAGGTGTAATTAGCGCGGCTACAATAAAGAACGCTGCTGACGAAATATCTCCAGGCACATGGAAATCCTGTGCTTTGATGTGTTGAATTGCATGAGGTGAAGTTCGAATCGTCTTACCCTCAATCTCTATTGGAATATTAAAATGTTCAAACATTGTCTCTGTATGATTTCTACTCACATCAATTTCAGTGACGGTTGTTGCTTCCTCTGAAAAGATACTCGCAAATAAAATTGCACTTTTTACTTGAGCACTAGCAACCTCCATTTGATATTCTATACCTTTAATAATAGATGGCTTAATAATTAAAGGGGTATAATTTCCTTCAATACCTGAAATATGAGCATTCATTTGTAACAATGGCTTTAGAACACGATCCATAGGTCTTTTACCAATAGAAACATCACCAGATAGTACGCTTTCAATTCCTAAACCACTAAGTAGTCCCGCCAATAAACGTGTTGTTGTTCCAGAATTCCCCGTATACAACACTTGGTGTGGTGTCTTAAATTGTTGATAACCAGGTGAATCAATAATGATTGTCTCTTCATGTTCAGTTATTTTAACACCTAATAACTCAAATATTTCCATAGTACGGCGACAATCTTCTCCAAGTAAAGGCTTATAAATTGTAGTTTGACCTGTCGCTAGAGATGCAAGCATGATTGCTCGGTGTGTCATGGACTTGTCTCCCGGAACTTCTATTTCACCCTTTAAAGGGCCATTGATGTCGATAACTTCACTATTAGTCATGTTTATCACCTACCTAAAATATGACTGTAATTGATTAAATGCTTTAAGATGTCTCGTTTTATCAACATGAAGTACAATAGGACTACCCCAATCTTGAAGTAAGACCATTTGAATACCTTCACTGTTATTTTTCTTATCAAGTAACATAAATTGATATGTGTCTTCAAAATTAAGCTTAGGGATAATCTCTAAAGGATAATTTAAACATTGAAGATAATTAATGAAATGTTGAATATCATATTCGGTATGCAACATTTGATTAGCTACAATAAATTGATAGAGTATGCCTATCATTACTGCATGACCATGTGGTATTTTATGTTCATATTCCACAGCATGACCAAAAGTGTGACCTAAGTTAAGAAATTTTCTCATACCTTTTTCTTTTTCGTCTTCAACAACGATGTGCAATTTCGTTTCTATGCCTTTAAATAAGTAGTAGTCTAGTTGATCTAAAGATTTTAACTGTTTATCAGAACTAAAATGTGCCTCTATATTTTGCGTAGCTTCCTTACCATTCAATAATGCATGTTTATAGACCTCAGCATAACCACTCAAAACTTCAGTATAAGGAAGCGTTTCTAAGAAATTTAAATCATAGATGACGGCTTTAGGTCGATAAAAGGCACCGATAAGATTTTTACCATTTTCTGAATTAATACCTACTTTTCCGCCAACACTTGAATCATGCGCGAGAATCGTTGTAGGAACTTGGATAAATCCTACACCTCTTAATAGAGTTGAAGCAATGAAACCGGCGAAATCACCTGTTGCCCCTCCACCTAAAGCGATAATACATGTTTGACGTGTTAATTGATGACTTAATAATGACTCCATTGTTTGATTGTACTGGGCAAATGTTTTAGTTTGTTCGCCAGCAGGAATGATAATTTTTTGCGCATGATGCTTTTTAGTTAAGGTATCTATTTTCTCTGAAAATTGGTGATACACATTAGCGTCAATAATGAAGAATACTTTGTCATAATCTTTGGTAAAAGAATCCAAGTATTCAATTGCATCGTGCTCCACAATAATTGGATAGTTGTTATTTTCATAAGTTGTTTCAAGTTTCATGTTATCACCTCTTAAGGATGGTGTATTTAAAATTCAATGTTTAACTGACGACGTTCTTCGATTTGTGATTTTAATTGATCGATGTGATTAGATTGGAATTCTTCCAGTAATGCTTTTGCCAATTCAAAAGCTACAACATGTTCACATACCACACTTGCAGCAGGAACCGCGCAACTATCAGAACGTTCAATCGTCGCTTTGAAGTCCTCTTTAGTATTGATATCTACTGAGTTTAAAGGTTTATAGAGTGTTGGAATAGGTTTCATTACTCCATTTACAATGATTGGCATCCCATTACTCATACCACCCTCAAATCCTCCAAGGTGATTCGTAGCTCTATAATAACCACTATCGCTATCGTAATGAATTTCATCTTGAATCTCACTACCTGGTTTTTCAGCGGCTTTAAATCCTTCGCCAAAACTAACACCTTTAAAAGCATTAATACTTACAACGCCTTGCGCGATGCGACCATCTAATTTACGATCGTAGTGAACATAACTCCCTACGCCAACAGGCATATTCTCTGCCATAACTTGAACTACACCACCAATTGAGTCGCCTTCTTTTTTTGCTTCATCAATTTTATCGCGCATTTGTTGTGCGATATCTTCATTAATTACACGTACATCGTTTTTGTCAATATTGGCTTTGAAAGTTTCAGTATCATAAAGGCCTTCATCTTTAACGCCACCTATTTCAACCACACGACTGTACATATGAATATCTAGTTGTTCTAAGAGTATTTTAGAGACAGCCCCTACAGCGACGCGTGCTGCGGTTTCTCTAGCAGATGAACGCTCTAATACATTTCTTAAATCACGATGATTATATTTCATTCCTCCAACCAAATCAGCATGTCCAGGTCTAGGTTTTGTAATGGTACGCTTCATGTATTCTCTTTCTTCATCGCTTATTGGTGCTACGCCCATAATTTTTCTCCAATGCGTAAAGTCATCGTTAGTCACGACTAAAGTAATTGGGCTCCCAAGCGTATAACCATTTCTTACTCCAGAAACAATTTCAATTGCATCCTTCTCGATTTGCATACGACGTCCTCGACCATATCCGCCTTGACGTTTAAACATTTCCTTATTAATATCTTCAGCTTTAATTTCTAAATTAGCTGGTACACCTTCAATGATGACTGTAAGTTGTGGACCATGTGATTCACCTGAAGTGAGGTATCTCATGAGCGCACACTCCTTTCTCTTCTTTAATGCATTAAATTGTAATATGTTTAATATATTATCATATTCATACACACAACATAAGTCTTGAACTTTAGCGTCATGTAACTTCATTGGTGAAAATAAAGAGAACCGATTTAACTTTCGCTAAATCGGTTCTTAGTGGATAAAATGAAATTCATTTATTTATATTTTTTATTCGTATAACCAGTCTTCTCTTGGTGATGTATAATCAGCAATTTCATTGCTATTAAACCATAAACTAATTTCACGTTGCGCTGATTCTACAGAGTCAGAACCATGAATAATGTTTCTTCCAACTGTTAAACCAAGATCGCCTCTAATCGTACCAGGTGCGGCTTCAGAAGGATTAGTACTACCGATAATGTGACGAGATACTGCGACAGCATCTTCTCCTTCTACAACCATCGCAAAAACAGGAGCTGAAGTTATAAATGAAATTAATTTCTCATAGAAAGGTTTACCTTCATGTTCACTGTAATGTTTCTCAGCTAATTCAGTAGGTACTTGCATCAATTTACCACCAACAAGTTTTAACCCTTTGTTTTCAATTCTTGAAATAATTTCTCCAATTAAATTTCTTTGTACTGCATCTGGTTTGATCATTAAAAATGTACGTTCCACTTTGCGTGTCCCCCCCGTGAGTTGTGTTTCATTCATTTTCCGAAATATGTATAGGCTTATTTCCTATCGAACAAGATAAGCTTTTATCCTGCCACCATTTCATAGTAACAGGATAGTGAAGCGCTTTCAATACTTTTCACAGAACTTACTTATTTCTACTGCCCATTTTTTTAATAAGTTTTTTAAATAAAGTTTTATTAGGACCTTCTTCTAATTCCTCAATTAAAGCAATTGCTTTATTTAAATACTTCTCACTTATTGCTTTAGATTCTTCAATGTTATCGGATTTTCGAATAGTTTGAATACATGTATCGAAATCAGATTGAGGACTTTGAGCATTTAAGTTAGTGATTTTTTGTTTGAAATCCTTATTCTTTCTCATTTCTAAAAGTACTGGCAAAGTAATATGACCGTTCATCAAATCGCTACCTACAGGTTTGCCCAATTTCTTTTCTGAGCTTGTGAAATCCAAAACATCATCAATGATTTGGAAACTCATTCCAATATAATGACCAATAAGTTTCAATTTGCGTATAGTTTCTTTAGAAGCACCAGAAGTAATTGCACCTACTTCAGTAGCTAATTGAATCAGTAAAGCAGTTTTACGATTAATACGACGCAAATAATTTGTAATATTTTGTTCGCTATTAAATTGATCTTGAAATTGAAATAACTCTCCCCTACATACGTCTACAATAGAGTTAGAAATAATAGAGTGAACGCGAGCATCTTTAATCTCAGATAGATGTTGAAGACCTAATGCAAGTAGGAAGTTTCCTGTTAATATAGCAGTGGTTTGATCCCATTTTTTAGAAATTGTGGGACGTCCTCGACGCTTGTCACTCTTATCAATAACATCATCATGGACGAGTGTAGCCATATGAATGAGTTCTAGTGCTACAGCCACACGATAGGTATCTTCTGAAGTACCTTCACTTGTGCCAAACTGACTGCTTAAAATTACAAAAACAGGACGTACTCTTTTACCACCTGAAGATAATAAGTGGAAAGAAGCCTCTTCTAGAGTTTGATCCGTACTTTGAATCGCACGTTCCAAACGTTCTTCAACTTTTTTTATTTCATTATTAATGTTTAACTTTGCCACGTTAATCACCTTTGGTAGAATCTTTTTCTTTATAGCCAAGGTGCATTGCAGCAACGCCACCTGTGAAGCTACGTACTGTTATATCATTAAATCCTGCTTCAAAGAATAAACGTTTTAACGTTTGCTTATCAGGAAAATTAAATGTTGATTGCTGTAACCATTCATACTCTTCTTTAGACTTAGCGAACATTTTACCGAATATAGGCATTACAAACTTGAAGTATAAGCTATAAACTTGTTTGAATAATGGTAAAGTAGGTTGACTTGTTTCAAGGCATACTACCATACCACCTGGTTTTAGTACACGGTGCATTTCTTGTAATGCAACAAGATAATCTGGTACATTTCTAAGTCCAAATCCAACTGTCACATAATCAAATGTATTATCATCAAATGGTAAGTTCATAGCATCACCATGAACAAGTTTCACATTGTTTAATGAAGATGTTTTTTCTTTTCCAACTTCTAGCATGTTCTCGCTAAAATCTAATCCAGTCACATGTCCCTTGTTGCCGACTGCTTTACTTAATGCGATTGTCCAATCAGCAGTGCCACAACAAACATCTAATGCTTGACTACCTTCTTTAACACGCATGTGTTTCATCACGTGTTTTCTCCAAACTTTGTGTTGTTCAAAGCTAATAATATTATTTAAACGATCATATTTCTGAGAAATATTTTGGAATACAGTATGTACTTGTTCTTTTTTTGCTTGATTTTCACCCATGTTAATTACCTCTTCTTTTTATATAGCTTTGATTAATTGTATTGAAATATTGGTCGATTGCTTGTTCATCATATTGATTTAAATATGAAGGATAATAGCCATCATCATTTTTAGTTAATTCATAGAATAAAGCGTACTTATCAACTTTCTTTCCAAAATGAGCAAGCGTAATATAAGGGAAAAGTACTTCAATATCAATGATAGCTTCACTTATCTCGTATTCTGACAATGTTTGCTGATGAAGTGAAGATTTTAATTCGTTTACTTTTACAATAGCTTCACTCATTGATAATTGATAAGAAAGATCATTAATTTCTGCTAATAACGTATAATAATGAGCACTTAGCAAATCTCCAATTAAAATTCCATTTTTAGATAAGTTATTCTTAGCAATATCATCTAGATGACTCATTGAAGTGTCAATAGTGAGGCAAGCAAGCTTAGCTTTTTCAGGAATAGAATATGAATCAAGTAAATTTCCTAAAGAAGAATTAATATGAATTGATTCGTAATCGTTTATACCTTTAAGCCTTTGTTCTATTTGTTTATTTAGTTTGCTTATTGTCGTTTCCATGTTCACACCTCACGATATTATCATAATAATATTAACATTATATGTATGAAATTAAAATCTATAGGAGTTGTTCTTTTATGTAAAACTCCATTTGTTTAAAAGTGTTAATGTAAATATTACTCTTAATGTTATATATGTAAAAAATTGGGGGGTAGAATAAAAAACTAATTCCTTTGTTAGGTTCATTATCCTACCCCTATTTAGTCAATTTATTTTATTTAAAAAGAAAATTAAGTATGTAAAAAAGAATACCTACTATTAAATAATATAAGGAATACATTAGTCTTCAACTAATGCATAAAACCAACTAATAACAACACAGTTGTAAAATGAACGCCTTAGTCTTTGACTAATGCATAAGAACACCTATTTATTTATAAAAAAGTAAAAGGATTACATTAGTCTTTGACTAATGCATAAAACCAACTAATAACAACAGAGTTGTTAAAGTTGGTCTAAAAAATAAAAAAAGCCCCTGTGGGGCTTTTTGTAAGTAAAATTATTTAACAGCATCTTTTAATGCTTTACCAGCTTTGAATGCTGGTACTTTACTTGCAGGAATGTCAATTTCTTTACCTGTTTGAGGGTTACGACCTTTACGAGCAGCACGTTCACGTACTTCGAAGTTACCGAAACCGATTAATTGTACTTTTTCACCTTTAGCAAGTGATTTTTGGATTGATTCGAATACAGCGTCAACTGCTGAACCAGCTTCTTTTTTAGTTAAGTCAGCTTGTTCTGCAACTGCATTGATTAAATCTGTCTTATTCATTATGAATTCACCTCCTGAGGTTTTATAATGATATATTAAATATCATTATGTTTTGACTTTAACACACTGATTACTGTCATCGCAACGATTTATGCGTCAGAAACATTGATTTTACGCGTTTCATGATGAATTTTTTGAATATTCCTTCTAAAAGTGTAATTATACACTTGTTATTCAGCTTTTTTATCTCTACCCATAAGCTCTTTAACGCTCTCATTAACAGGTACATCTTCAAATAGTACACGATATAATGCACTTGTAATAGGCATATCTACATGTTCTTTTTTAGCTAAATGATAAACAGATTTAGTCGTATAAACGCCTTCAACTACCATTTTCATTTCTTGTAAAGCTTCATCCATTGTTTTTCCTTGTCCTAATTTAAAGCCAAGCGTATAGTTTCGTGAATGTGTTGAGGTACATGTCACGATTAAATCCCCAATACCTCCTAATCCTAAGAAAGTCATTGGATCAGCACCTAATTTTTCTCCTAAACGACTAATTTCTGCTAAACCACGCGTCATTAGCGCAGCTTTAGCATTATCACCGAAGCCCATACCTGCTACAATACCGCTAGCAACGGCTATAATATTTTTAAGTGCGCCTCCAAGTTCAACACCCACCAAGTCATTATTAGTATAAACACGTAAATAATCATTCATAAATAGATCTTGGATTAAAGCACTGATTTTCTCATCCTTAGAAGATGCTGCTACAGTAGTGGGTTGTTTAATAACTACTTCTTCTGCATGACTTGGACCTGAAAGAACACCAATACCCGCATTGTGTTCTGATGAAATAGAATCATCTATCATTTCAGACACACGTTTAAATGTACCATTTTCAATTCCCTTAGCAACGTGTATAAATGTTTTTTTAGAAGTAAGCAGTTTATCAATATTAGTAGCTACTTCTCTCATTGCTTTCGTAGGTAGAGCCATTAGATAAACATCTGCATGTTGTGTTGCTTCTTCAAGATGAGTTGTTGCTTGAATCGTTTCATCTAATTTAGTATCTTTTAAATAATTTTTATTCATATGGTGCGTATTTAATTCGTTAACACTATCGTTGTTTTTTCCCCACATTAATACGTCGTGACCATTTTGGGCTAAAACATTAGCAAGTGCAGTACCGAAACTACCCATGCCAAAAACTGTTATTTTTGTCATAATTAAATCCCCTTTTTTAATTAATTTCTCTTTCTAGGAATAATATGGATTGGCGTTCCTTCGAAACCAAACGCATTTCTAATTTGATTCTCTAGATAACGTTTATATGAGAAGTGCATTAATTCTACATCATTAACAAAAACTACAAAGGTAGGTGGTTCTATTGCAACTTGTGTCGTATAGAATACATTTAATCTTCGCCCTTTGTCTGTTGGTGTTGGATTCATTGAAATTGCATCCGTTACGACTTCATTAAGTGTTGAGCTTTGAACACGTTTTTTATGATTTTCACTTGCCTCAGTTATGTATGGGAAAAGTGTTCTTAAACGTAAGCTCTCTTTAGCTGATACAAATGCAATTTGAGCATAATCCAAGAATTGAAATTCATTTCTAACATCTTCAGTGAACTTTTTCATTGTTTTGCTATCTTTTTCAACGGTGTCCCATTTATTTACAACAATAACAATTGCTTTACCTTCTTCATGAGCATATCCAGCTACACGTTTATCTTGTTCAATAATACCTTGTTCAGCATCGATGATGACAAGTACGACATTAGAACGTTCGATTGCTTTTAAAGCGCGTAATACTGAATACTTTTCAGTGGATTCATAGACTTTCCCCTTTTTACGCATACCTGCAGTATCAATAAGAACATAATCCTGTCCTTCATATGAATATTCAGTATCCACAGCATCTCTAGTTGTACCTGCAACATTTGAAACGATAACACGCTCTTCCCCTAGAATTGCATTAACTAAACTAGATTTACCAACATTTGGTCTACCTATAATAGAAAGTCTAATTGTATCTTCATCATAAGGATCTTCGGTTTCTTCACCAAAGTTCTCAACTACGGCATCAAGTAAATCCCCAAGTCCTAAGCCATGTGACCCAGATATTGGATAAGGATCCCCAAAACCTAATGAATAGAAATCATAAATATCATTACGCATTTCAGGATTATCTACTTTATTTACTGCTAATACAACAGGTTTCTTAGATTTATATAACATTTGTGCAACCATTTCATCACTTTGTGTAAGTCCTTCTCTTACATTCACCATGAAAATGATAACATCCGCTTCATCGATAGCAATTTCTGCTTGTGCACGTATTTGAGTTTGGAAAGGTGCATCCCCAATTTCAATACCACCCGTATCAATGATATTAAATTCATGAGTTAACCATTCACCAGAAGAATAGATACGGTCACGTGTTACGCCTGGGGTATCTTCAACAATCGATACACGTTCGCCCACTACTCTATTAAAAATTGTAGATTTACCAACATTAGGTTTGCCTACAATTGCAACTATCGGTTTAGTCATAAGGTAACTTCCTCTCTTTCTTAATCTCTATAATTTTATCACATGAATGCGCTTATTCAAAACTTCATTAGATGTTTATCGTCATGTATAAAGGGCTTTTTACAATTTTCATAAAAAATAAAACTCCAATTAATGTTCTAAGAACTACTTAAAGTTCTAAGACTTAATTGGAGTTTATAATATAAAATATACAAGAAAATTAATCGATAATATTAAAATTTAAGGTCTTTAAATTTATCTCCGAAAACATCCCCTAAAGTTGGGTTATCTTCATCATTATCATTTTCTAAATAAGATTGTGTTGTAGATTCATCACTTTCGATAACATCTTCTTTAGGTAATGTAGCTTTAATTGATAAAGAAATTCTTTCATTTTCTTCATCTATTCCTAAGATTTTAACGTTAACTTGTTGACCTGGTTCTAATTTTTCACTAGGTGAACCAATATGTTTATGGTCGATTTCAGAAATATGAACTAAACCTTGTACGGCAGGTGCAATTTCTACAAATGCACCGAAGTTAGCTAAACGTACAACTGTACCTTCAATAACGTCATCTTCGTGGAATTTACCTTTAATATTTTCGAAAGGTGTTGGTAAAGTGTCTTTAATTGATAATGAGATACGCTCAGAATCTTTTTCGACTGATTTGACTTTGACTTTTACATTATCACCTACAGATACAACTTGTTCAGGTGATTCAACATGTTCGTGTGATAGTTCTGAAACGTGAACTAAACCATCTACACCACCGATATCAATGAAAGCACCAAAGTTAGTTAAGCGAGCTACTTTACCGTCAATAACGTCACCTTCGCTTAATGAATCTAATAATGATGCTTTTTTAACATCATTTTCAGCTTGTTCTACAGCTTTACGGCTTAAAATGACTCTATTGTTTTCAGGATCTAACTCTTCCACTTTAATGCGGATAGTTTGTCCATCAAATACAGAGAAATCTTCAATGAAATCAGTTGAAATTAGTGAAGCTGGTACGAATCCTCTTTGACCAACATCTACGACTAATCCACCTTTTACTACTTCAGTAACTTCAGCTTCAATCACTTCATCATTATCAAGTTTTTCTTGTAAGAATTCATATGATTTTTCAGTTTCAAGCTGTCTCTTAGATAAAATATACGCGCCTGAGTCGTTTTCTTCATCGAACTCAATTTTAGTGACATAAGCTTCAACCTCATCACCGACTTTAACTACTTCACTTGGATTTTCGATGTGGTGAGTAGAAAGTTGGCTGATTGGGATGATACCATTAAATTTACCACCGTTGATGTGCACAACAACTTGTTTATCTTCAACTTGTTGAACCTCACCAGTGACTTTGTCACCTTCTTTAATATCATTAATCATTGATTCATTGAATTCTTCAGTCATCTTGTTTGCCTCCTTATACACTACATAATTATAACATCTTATAAACTGACAGAATTGTCAAGAAATTCTACTTTAAATATACTTTCTTATTCAAGTTAATCACTTAAGAAAGTTGACTGTCAGTCATAAGCCAACCACTTCATTTAATATTATGGCTTAGATTATGATTTAAATCTTTTAAATGCATCCATCAATTCCTTAATATTATTTCAATGATATCTACTTATTAAGATATGTTAAATTATAAATTTGAAAAAATATAGTTTGTAACTATTCACGGATGCAAATCTTATTTTCCAAGTTAATTATATAGAACATTAATACTTAGTTAAACTGATATGCTTAATAAAAAGACTATAATCATATACCAAGTGGTACATCAATTATAGTCATTAATAACTTATACTTATTTAAGATGATCTACCATAGATAAAATTTCGTTAGTTACTACTTCAATAGACTTTCCAGTTGTATCTAATGTGATTGCATCGTCAGCTTTCTTTAATGGTGAAATCTCTCTATTCATGTCGTAGTTATCACGATCTTCAATTTCTTGTTTTAATTGCTCTAGATTAGATTCAATACCACGTAATTCATTTTCCTTTTGACGACGTTCTGCTCTCTCTTCAACGGAAGCAATCATGTAAACTTTAAGTTCAGCATTAGGCAATACAACCGTACCTATATCTCTTCCATCCATAACAATCCCTTTTTTGGCTGCTAGATCTTTTTGAATTTGTACTGCAAATGAACGAACAGGTTCTTTTGAAGCAACGTAAGAAACATGATTAGTGACGTCATTTTCTCTCAAATAATCAGTCACATCTTTCCCATCTAAAATAATTCTTTGTCCTTTTTCTTTATCATAAGTTAATTCTAACTCAGTACTTTGAATTAACTCGTCAAAATTACTCGGTTTGCCATTTTGTAAGTATTTATATGTTATGGCACGATACATTGCTCCTGTATCAACATATATCATAGTTAAACGGCTAGCAACTTGCTTAGCAATGGTACTTTTCCCTGCAGCTGCTGGACCGTCTAATGCAATATTGATTGAACTCATTATTCATTAACCTTCCTTGTTGTTTTGTAAATATTATTTTATCATAAAAAAGTAAAAGATTAATAGGAGGAAAGACAATGAAAAAACTCCTTGTTATACATACTGGTGGCACTATTAGTATGTCACAAGATGCTTCAAATAAAGTTGTAACCAATGATGATAATCCTATATCAAAACATCAAGATATCATTGGTCAATACGCTCAAGTGGAAGAAACACATTTATTTAATGTTCCTTCTCCCCACATGACTATAGAAAAAGTTACTCAACTTCAACATAAAATTATTCAATGCGTTGAAATAAGTGAATATGATGGTTATGTTATTACTCATGGAACCGATACTTTGGAAGAAACAGCATTTCTACTCGACTTATTACTTGAAATTGAAGAACCTGTTGTTATTACTGGAGCCATGAGATCCTCTAATGAAATTGGTTCTGACGGTTTATATAATTTCATTTCTGCAATAAGAGTTGCTTCTTCTAATGATGCCTCAGGAAAAGGCGTAATGGTGGTCTTTAATGATGAAATACATACCGCTCGAAATGTAACCAAAACCCACACTTCTAATATCAATACATTTCAAAGCCCTAACCATGGACCTCTTGGGGTTTTAACAAAAGATAGAGTACAATTTCATCATCATCCCTATCGTCAATCTTCTTTTAAGATGATAAACCATCAATTGTATGTGCCCCTTATTAAGTCCTATATGGGAATGGGTAGTGACCTTTTAGAGTTTTATGCGAACCAAGGTGTCGACGGTATAGTCGTAGAAGCTCTCGGGCAAGGTAACTTACCCACTACATGTTTACATGGACTTAAGCAAATCCTTGATAATGACATCCCTATCGTTCTTGTTTCAAGATCGTTTAACGGTATTGTAAGTCCTGTCTATGCTTATGAAGGTGGCGGTGCTGATTTGTTTGAAAAGGGTGTCATATTTTCAAATGGATTAAATGGACCTAAAGCAAGACTTAAATTATTAGTTGGTCTAAGTCAAAACATGAATCATCAAAAATTAAAAAATTATTTTGAAGAATAATTTATAAAAAACGAGTTGTATGCCTCTAAGTCAAGGTATACAACTCGTTTATTTTATTATGACTCAAGTGGTGTTTGTTTTTTACTAAGTATACTTTGTGTAATAATGCCACCGTGGTATTTACCGTTTTCAATGAAGATAGTATTAGCATCATTACCCGCGGCAATGACTCCTGCGATATAGCAATTTTCAACGTTTGTTTCATACGTTTCACGATTGTAAACAGGTGCTGTACCATATTCATTAGTATTGATTTCTATACCAATAGATTCTAGGAAATTGTAATCAGGATGGTAACCAATCATTGCGAACACGTAATCATTTGCAATCTCAATTGTACGTCTATCCTTTTCATAAGTGACTGTATCTTCAGTAATTTGTGTTACATTAGCGTTAAATTCCATAGTTATTTTTTCATGGTTAACGAGTGATTCAAAATTTGGTAATATCCATGGTTTAATCGCTTTTGGATATCTTTCACCACGATAAATGACTGTTACATTTGCTCCAGCTTTTTCTAACTCTAAAGCTGCGTCTACTGCAGAATTTTTACCACCAATAATTACCACATTTTGATTGAAGTATGGGTGTGCTTCTTTAAAGTAATGAAATACTTTAGGTAATTCAGCGCCCTCAACCTCTAATTTATTATGTTGACCGTAATAACCTGTCGCGACAGTTAAAAATTTGCATTCATAAACATCTTTAGTTGTTGTAATGGTAAACTTATTATCAATTTTTTTAACTGTTAAAACTTCTTCAAATGGATGTATGTTTAATTGATGATGTTTAACAACTTCTCTGTAATAGACGAGCGCTTGATTTCGTCTCGGTTTACTTTCTTCGACAATAAATGGAATATCTCCGATACTCAACTTATCACTTGATGAAAAGAAAGTTTGATGAGTTGGATAATTGTAAATTGATTCTACAACATTCCCTTTTTCTATTACTAAAGTTTCAATCCCTTTTTTCTTCTGCTCTATAGCAGCGCTTAAACCGCATGGGCCACCACCAATTATAATGCTTTCAACTCTTTGCATGATTTGCCCTCCTTTAATCACCAAATTATTATATCAGTTATTAATGATTTTAGCTAAGCATGAAAAGAATAAAATTAAAAAAATTGAGTATATTCATGTGAATATAAATATAAAAAGATGAAGTTAAATTAAAAAACGTTCTCTTGGCAATTGCCGAGAGAACGTTTTTTATAGTGTGCTTTATGGTTTCTATTGAGGAATAACTAACGTTTGACCGTTATGAATGTCATTACTACTTAAACCATTAGCACGTTTGATTTTATCAACATTTTGCTGAGTACCCTCACCGTAATACTGGATTGCGATACGGTATAGGTTTTCTTTACCGTTTACAGTATGAGATTGTTGACCTTGGGTATTTTGTTGATTGTTATTGTTACCTTGTGTAGAGTTACCATTATTTTGTTGATTATTTTGTGTACCTTGGTTTTGGTTGTTAGCAGTACCGTTTTGGTTAGATGAATTATCTGTGCTATTTGCATTTTGATCTGAACCAGCAGCACCACCGTTAGCACTATTACCATTTTCATCTGAATTTGAAGCGCTATTATTTGAAGAAGCTTTATCTTTGTCGCTGTCTTTATTGCCATCTTTATTTTTATCTTTGTCTTTGTCTGAAGAAGCTTTATCTTTATCATTTGCCTTTTTATCAGAATCTTTCTTACTTTGGTCAGAAACTTTATTATCATCGTTTTTACTATTATTATGATTGTTTAATGCCATTCCACCAAAGATAGCAATTGCACCAAGTATAAGCACTGCAGCAATCAGTGGTAATAATATCTTCATAATTCCACCTTTTTTCTTATTGTCACGGTTATCATTTCTACGGTCATAATTGCGGTCGTCTCTATTGTTGTTTCTATCGTCTCTACGCCCATGGTCATGTTGATTGCGATTATCTTTATGTTTGTCATGTTCATGTTTTGCTAATCCAGCAGCTCCAGCGGCACCTGCAGCGCCAGTTCCAACAGCAGCAGCTTTTTTACCTTTACCAGATTTCTTATCATAATCTTTATTATCATTGTTACGTCGTTCATGATCGAAATCTTTGTCATGTTGGTTATTGCGTTTGTCATTAGTGTCATGATGTTGATCATGACTAGCATGTTTGTCTTCATGATTTTTATTTTTCTCATCATGGTGATGTTTAGCAACACCGGCAGCACCCGCAGCGCCAGCAACACCTGCACCTGCGGCAGCAGCTTTTTTACCTTTACCAGATTTCTTATCATGACGTTCTCTATCTTCATCAAAGTCTCGCTCTTCGTGGTCTTGTTGACGACGATGATTGTCATCAGTTAGATCATTATTATGACCTTCATTAACTTTAGGTCCAGGACGAGCACCTGCTTTTTTATTAGAATGTTGAGCAGCGTTACCAGTAGCTCCAGCACCTGCAGCTCCACCAGCTATAGTTGCATCTTTTCCGCTACCTAATCTATCATCTTGTGCACCTTGGTCTTCACGCACGTTATTACTTGAACGGTTTAAATTTTCATCATGATCGTGTTGACCGTGGTCTGTGCGAGATGCTGTGTCGTAATTATCGTTTTCACCATTATGTAATGATGCTTCATCATAGCGATCATCTAGTGAATTATTTTCATTCGAGTTGTCGTTACGGTCATCTTGTTGTTTATTATGATTAGTAGCAACATCACGACGTCTCTTACGACGTTGTGCGTTTCTAGGAGGAAATTGTTGATTTGATTTATCCTCAATATTTTCTTTTGATTCATCTTGCTGTTCATCGTTTACACGATTGTTGTGTTCTTCTGGATCAATAGATTGACGATTTTTTTCAAAATCATCTTTGAAACTATTATTAGACACAAACATCATCCTTTCTTTGTTTAAGTGAATTTAATAACGTTACATTTAATATACCCACGAATAAGTGTGAATATGTATGAAATTTAAAAATATTTAATACATTTAAATAAGTCTTACATTTTAATTATAGCTTGATAAAATTCTTTAAGTAAAGCGATAGCTAGCCTGAGAATGAAGATTGCCAATTTAGTCAGAAATAAATGATGCTTCATAATCATTTTAACTAGATATAATTATCTGAAGTTAATCTTCAAATAAGTTTTGCAATTTTTCTTTATAATTCATTTTCCTTTTTACTTTTTTGCGATTAAAAGTTTTTATTTCTTCCAATTCAGTATCATTGTCGCAACATCTTACAGGTTTATCCGGATGTTCACCAAAAAACTCGAGTAAATAATTACGGCGACATTGATCTAAATTTTTATAGCCTAGTATGCGCATGTATCCTAAACGTTTACGTTGAAATGATTTTTTAAATATTGATTTAAGGTCATTAATTGTAAACTGACGATATAACGTATCTAGAATATCCTTTTTAACGGGTGGTAAAAATTCACCTAATTCAAACATAGAGATATCCTCTTCAGTCATCATATCTGCAAACAATAAGGTTTCTAAAATGAAGCTATCATCGGGTTGATACAAACTAATGGCTTGACTCGGTTTACCATCTCTTCCTGCGCGACCAATTTCTTGTAAATAATTGGAAGGACTTGAAGATAAATGAAAGTGAATGACAGTTCGGATATCTTTTTTATTTATTCCCATCCCAAAAGCACTTGTGGCTACGATAATAGGTATATCATTATTTAAAAATTGTTGTTGAACAGTTTGACGTTCTTGATAACTCAAATCACCATGATAAATGCCCGTTAAGAATCCCGCCTCATAAATTAATTTAGCTAATTCTAGACATCTTTTCTTAGAGGAAATATATATAATCGTGGGTCCTGAATAGCTTAAAAAAGGTATGAGCCACTTTATTTTATCGTCATCATCGTTAAAATTCTTATGTTGTAAAGAAATGTTATCTCTATTCATACTCGTTTTAATGACATTTAAATCAATACTAAGAATATGTGATAAATCTTCTTCTAAATGTGGTGGAGCTGTCGCAGTTAACGCAAGTATACGCGCATTTTTGAAGTGAGAAGTGATTTGTCCAATAAGGGCATAATGTGGTCTAAAGTCATAACCCCATTCTGATAGACAATGAGCTTCATCTAGAACTATTAAACCAAAGTCTAAATGTGATATTAACTTGAAATTCTGTGGCTGTAATAAAAATTCGGGACTTAAATAAATGAATCGACTTTGTGAAATTTGATTAATATGGTTTCTCTTTTCGATTTCATCCATACCTGAATGTATATATGAGACGTGAGATTCACCATTAAGTTTCATTTGCATCACTTGATCATCCATTAAAGAAATTAACGGTGATATGACTAACGTTGGTTTCTCAATTAAATATGTAGGAAGTTGGTAACATAAACTTTTCCCGCTTCCTGTAGGTAAAATACCTAAGGTGTGTTTACCTGCTAATATGCTTTCAATAATCTCCTTTTGGCCACGTTTGAAAGTCTCAAATCCAAACCATTCTTTAAGTTTATCTTCTAACACGTAAGTCACCTCGCTCAATACCTACGATGATTAATTTTATTTGAAAATAAGTTAAGTCTTCAAATGCTTGTTTGTATTCTCTTAATCTTAGGCCTATGTGATGATCATAATATTGAATAAATTGATCAATTTCTTTTTGATTGACATAAGTGTTGTAATCATTCTGATAACCTTTAATAAATATTTCCAATACATGATCTTCAATAGTATTTATTTTAACGTTTTGATGTTCTGCTATTTCGTTCATATTCATACCGTGTAGTAATTTTTGATAACTTAGAAAAGTTTGATTTAACAACTGAGGTAAGATAATTGTGTGAGATAGTATAGGATAATTAGATTCGTCTTCAATCTCATCTAATAAATCTATCAGTTGATTCATCTCTAATTCAAATAGTTCAGATTGCTTTATATCCTCTATCAAACTAATTTGCTGACGAGTATACATAGGTTCCTCATACCCTTGTAGATAGTAATGTAGCACATTCTTATTATTGCGACGTTCTATTGCGTCGAATAGTGAATATATTTCTGATATAAATGACGCTTCCAATTGAGAGAGTTTGATATGATTATATAGCTGTTTCACTTTCTGTTGTACGTAAGTATTTTGAACTACTGGAATAAATTTAAAAGAATCTTCACGAGTATTCGATAATGTTTGGATAAGTAGTTGTATACAACTAAATGTTCGGGTTAAACTATCATATGTATATCGAGGATGCGTTTTGATATCTAATTTATGATTAAAATCATCCTTTTGTAGTATAAATCGCTCAAAAGTAGGATATTTTAAATTGGGTAAACTATGATATAATGACAAAAGTTGTTGGCTCGAAGCGTCAAAAAAAGTTTGATGAGACTTCTTGCCTATTAAAATATTATAAATACTTTTATTTGTTTTGTAGTTAAATGCATGATCAATAGCATAAGATAATATATCGTACAAATTAAACCCTCACTCTATAAAACGAATATATTGAAATGAAAAATGTCGATGTCTACAATTGTATTAGTAATACTAGTGTAGCATTTTTATCAAAGGAGGCGAATGAAAATGGCTAAATATACAATCGTTGATATGGATACTTGTATAGCATGCGGTGCATGTGGTGCAGCAGCTCCAGATATTTATGATTACGACGACGAAGGTATTGCTTTCGTAATCCTTGATGATAACCAAGGTACTGCAGAAGTGCCTGAAGAGTTATACGAAGATATGGAAGATGCACTAGAAGGTTGTCCTACTGATTCAATTAAAATTGAAGACGAACCATTTGATGGTGACGCGCTTAAATTTGAATAATAAATTGACTCGAATTCTTAATTATAATTGTTAGGAATTCGAGTTTTTATTTTTGATTACTACTTGCCTCATTTTTATTTAAGAATGATATCAAAAACGCTCTTGATACTAAGATATTTTGAGATAACTTAGAATCAAGAGCATTTATTTATTTTAAAATATTTTTTAGTCTTTTATATAGTAAAACAAAGATAATTGAAATGATGATACCTTTGATAATGTTAAACGGTATTACACCGGAAACAATTACAATTTTAAGATTCTTAACGACATCTCCTAAATTAAATATCATTCCATATAATGGAAGTAATACAAAGTAATTTAAGATACTAAGTACAATAGTCATTACAATCGTACCAACTATTAGACCATAAATTAAAGTGCGTGTTGAGCGTTTGTTTTTATATACATAATAAGCTGATAATAAGAAACTTGTCCCGGCTAAAAAGTTTGCTACAGGCCCAACAGGGTCTCCCATGTTAAATAAAAAGTTTAAGATATTTTTAATGAATGCGACAATAATACCTGCAATGGGACCTAATAAAAAAGTAGCAAGTAACGTTGGCACATCACTTAAATCTAACGTTAAGTATGGTGGTAAGAATGGTAGCGGAAACTTTATAAATGTTAATACAAACGCAACCGCACTTAACATACTTATAGTTATAAGACGTTTATTTTGTTGCATATTTAATTTTCTCCTTCCATTCATCTTGCTTAGAAAAGGAGGAAATTTGCACAACAAAAAACCTCCATCTTCTCCCATCCAGACTATACTGTCGGCTTCAGAATCTCACTGAATCAAGAAATAATATGACAACTACGTGTGTTATCGAATTATTTCGTCGCAGGCTTAAATTTACTGCCGGTTGGGAATTGCACCCTACCCCGAAGATGAATATTGATAATGTTTTTATTTAATTTTTATATTACACGATAAAGGTGATAAACTCAATGACTCTGCTTTCTTATCAAAAAATAAAATCGTTAGTATAAAGTACTTAGTTATTTATTATCAAAAAGATATTCGATCAATATAAAAGTGCTTCCTTTCATCAAATCATTCAATTGACCTAATTTTCTATAAACCAAAAATGAAACTTTAACGTTGATGTGAAGTTAGAACATATTAGAAACACAAAAATGCACCCCAAAAGTTAGAGTATATCTCCGACTTAATGAGATGCACATCGAATTCGTATTTTAAAATTTTGTTTACTCTGCTTCATTATTTTTAGGTTGAGGGAGCTTAATTATAAATGTGGTACCTTTACCGAGCTCACTTTTTACATCAATTTGTCCACCATGCTCTTCAATAATCATCTTACAAATAAAGAGACCTAAACCAGTTCCCTGCTTACCACGTTTACGTGAGGCATCAACTTTATAGAAGCGGTCAAACACTTGTTGTAAATGTTCTGGAGCAATACCTGTACCTGTATCGCTAATATATAAAATATTATATTGCTCATCTTTACTTGCAGTTACTGCAATTGTGTCACCTGGTTGTGTATATCTTGATGCATTATCAATGAGATTAGTTAAAACTTGATCCATTCGATCCATGTCATAATCCCATAGAAGATGATCATTGCCAGAGTTAAATTCCATCGTTAATCCTAAATCGTCTGCTTGCATACGGTATTTAGCTTTCATTTTATCTAAAAGATTTTTTATTGGTTGTACTTCTTTCTCAACAGATAGACCTTCAGCATCCATTCGTGCAACATTTAATAATTCATTAACTAGACGATTTAATCGCTTAGATTCATCTAATACAACACCAAGCGAATCACGAATTTCATCTGGTTCAGTGACTATACCATCAACAATTGATTCTGTATAACCTTGTAATAAGGAAATGGGTGTGCGTAATTCATGTGATACATTAGCGATAAAGTCTTTTTTCATTTGATCTAAATTATGTTCATTTGTCATATCACGAATAATCACTACAATACCACTTCTGCCATTCGGCTGAATACGATTGATATAACTTGTGATAAAGACGTAATAACGCGTACTAATTTCTATTTCGAGAAATTCAGTTCCTTTGGATTCAAACGTTTTTTCGATTTGTTGTTCGATTGATTCTTTTGAAAAATCATCAATAAAATGGATGATATCATCAGCCATTTTATTAGAAAAGATAACGACTCTTTGATCGTTTATACCTAATACACCTTCGACCATGGAGTTTAATAAACTGTCACGAATACTTTTAGATGATGATAAAGCGTCAATATGTTCTTGAATCTCGTAATTCATATTATTGAAAGCTCTTGATAAGTCGCCAATTTCATCTTTAGTAGAGACGGAAGATATTTGACTATAATCACCTTCAGAAACTTTTTGTGCTTGTGTCTTTAATTGTCTCAAGGGTTTCGTAATTCTGTTAGATAAGAAGAATGCAAATACTGTACTAGCTGCTATAAATATAATTGCAGTAATCAAAATGATAATAGTTATAGCATTATTTGTATCTTCAATAGATTTTAAGTCTTTATAAATAAACACGCCACTATGCTTACTACTAGCATCTTCTTGTGGTTTCATTGGATAACCTAATAGTATATATGATTGTGTATTACCGTTATTTTTAATTGTGACGTTTTGAGTTTCAAATTCGCCGTTATTGAAGACTCTTTTAAATTTAGGGCTCTTTTTAATTTCATTGAGCATTTGAGTTTTCGTATTATTATATGATGCGTGTGGTTTATCATTAAAATTATTCATAATGATTAAACCACCAGGGCCATCTACAAGTTTTTGACTGTTTTGAATAGCAAGTGATTTATTGTGAGATTTCTCAACGAGTGAACTAATTCTTTTGGCATCTTCTTTAATAGAATTTTCAGTTTCTTGCGTAAAATAATATTGAATAAAGGTAATTAAGGATACACTTAATAAAATTAAAACTGTCGCTACTATTAAAATAATAGTTAACCACAGTTTTATAACTACGCTATTTAGTCGGTTCATCACTGGCTTTGACCTCGAACTTATAGCCTACACCCCAAACAGTTTGAATCATTTGAGCTGCATCGTTAGATACACGATTTAATTTCTCTCTTAAACGTTTTACATGTGTATCTACTGTTCGCAAGTCGCCATAAAATTCATAATGCCATACTTCTTTAAGTAATTGTTCACGATCGAACACCTTATTAGGTGTCTTAGCTAGATATATGAGTAATTCATATTCTTTAGGTGTTAAATTAACTTGCTCGTTATCTGCAAGTACTCTATGTGCATCATTATCAATCACTAAATGATTGAATTCAATAATATCACGTGCATGTGGTTCGCTTTGTTCTGAGTTTGCAGATTGAGTACGTCTTAATAAAGCTTTAACTCTTAATACAACTTCTCTAGGTGAAAAAGGCTTAACAATATAGTCATCGGCACCGGATTCAAATCCTTCAACTCGGTTAGTTTCTTCTCCTTTTGCCGTAAGCATAATAATAGGTGTATCTTTGTGTTCTCTTAGTTTAGATGCGACTTCTATACCATCCATTTCTGGTAGCATTAAATCTAAAAGAATGCACGCATAGTTATTATCCATCGCAAGCTGATAAGCTTCCTTACCATCACTAGCTTCATGGATTTCAAAAGATTCTCTTTCTAAGTATAATTTAAGCAATCTTCTGATTCTGTCTTCATCATCAACGATTAAAATTTCGTTAGCCATATTACTTTTTACCTCCTACACATGCTGTTCAAATTCATTTGTTATTATAGCACAGGTTGAACATATTAAGTGACTGATAGTTAAAACTATGTGAAAAAAATCTCAATCTTATTGGTAAAAACATATTTTTTGTGTTTATTTACCATTTTCTGCTAAATGTCTTAACGTTTTCACCTCATGAGGGGTCAACACACGACCTTCTCCGGCATTTAAACCTTTCAAGTCTAAAGGACCAAATTGAATACGTGTTAATTTATTCACTTCATGACCAAAATATTCAAACATACGGCGCACTTGACGATTTCTACCTTCACTAATAGTAATTTCGACTAATGTAGTGTTTTTCTCTTTATCTTGTCTTTTTATTTTTACTTGAGCCGGTTGAGTGAAACCATCTTCTAATTCAATGCCTTGTTCTAATTCTTTAACTTGTTCTCTCATTAAATAGCCTTTTAATTTAGCAACATATTTCTTTTTAATGTGATAACGTGGATGAGTCATTAAGTTAGTGAATTCTCCGTCGTTTGTTAACAATAAAACACCTGATGTATCATAATCTAAACGTCCAACTGGATATATACGAGTTTCAATATCTTCAAAATAATCTGTCACAACTTTACGACCACGATCATCAGATACACTCGTAATAACTTGAGTAGGTTTATAAAATAAGATATACATTTTATCTTCTTGTTCTATTTTAATGCCCTCTACTTCAACTGTGTCTGAGTGAGACACTTTTGTTCCTAATTCAGTCACAACTTGTCCATTAACTTTGACTTTTCCTTCGGTTATGAGTGTTTCAGCTTTGCGTCGTGATGTATAACCACTATTCGCAATTCTTTTTTGTAGTCTCTCTAATTCTTTACTCATTTGAATCTCCTTTTTGATTAACTAAATTACTAAAGAATTCATCCATTTCAGCATCATCCTCTTCAGTCGTTGGTAATGACTCAAGACTTTCTATACCAAATACATTTAAAAATAAATCAGTGGTTATTAAATGATGACTTCTAGAATGATCGACATCTTTAGCTTCTACTAAACCTCTAGCTATAAGTGTTTTAACAGCGCCATCGGAATTAATCCCTCTTATCATTTCTATATCGCTACGAGTGAGTGGTTGATTATAAGCGATAATAGAAAGTGTCTCCATAGCTGCCTGAGATAACTTCATTTTAGATTTTTGTTCGATGAGCTGTTCAATATAAGACGATGCGTCTTTTTTCGTTGTTAAAACATATGTTGTACCAAATTTTTGGATAACCAAACCAGGAGATTGATAGGTATCGATTAACTGGTCGAGTTCATTTACATTCAACTCCAAAATTTCCAATAATTGCTTCTGCTCTAATCCTTCATCACCAGAAGTATATAATAAAGCCTCTAATATTCCTTGGTTATCCAATGTTGTAATTCACTCCTCTAATGATATCGATGTCCTCAAATTGATTGTTTTGATTAATATTGACGATACCAGATTTAGACATTTCTAATATAGCTAGAAAATGTGTTACTACTTGTTCTACTGGTTCGTGGAAAGTAAATAAACTAAAGAAATTAAATGATTCGTGCTCTTTTAGACGATTTGTAACTTGTTCGGTTGCTTGTTGAATTGTAAATGTCTCTTTTTTAATTTCTACAGATTTAGGAGTATTGAGTTCTACTCGATTTTTAACTCTTTGATAAGCTACGATGAGTTCTGTTAAATCTATAGTCTGATTTGGATCCCATGATTCATCAGTTTCCAAATGTGATAAATCAGTAGGATACTTCGTATAATAAAGTTCTCGTTGATCTTTCATATCATTAAGTATTTCAGTATATTCTTTATAGTTTTGATATTCAATTAAACGCCCTACTAAATCTTCACGGGGATCTTCTTCAATGTCATCTTCTACACTCGTTTGAGGTAGCAATAATTTACTTTTAATCATTAAAAGTTCAGAAGCCATGACTAAATATTCACTAGCAATATTAATTTCAAGTTGATTCATCGCATGAACATATTGCATATATTGCTCAGTTAAAGCTTTCATGGGAATATCATAAATATCTATTTCAAATTTCTGTATTAAATGCAATAACAAGTCTAATGGTCCGTTAAACGCATCTAGTTTTACTTCATACATCCTATCTACCTCAATCTCGTGTTGCATCTTTAGTGCATATTTCACACAAATATTATAGCATGAATACATATAACTTTTAAATTTTGGGTGGATTGCCATGGATGACGCGTTAATTCATTTCTATTATCAATTTCATAAGCATCAACATTATTTTTTATGTCATGATATTTTAGAAGAAGCTTGGAAATTAAATCCCTCTTTCTCTAAAAATGACGCGGTAGTGAGTTTAATACTATTTGCCACAGCTTGTTATCATTACCGCCGTGATAATATTAAAGGTGCTTTAAAATCATATAAAAAGTCACTGTCTGTTATTAAACAAGCAAAAGATAAAACTCAATTACATTTAAATATAGATGAGTATCAAAGCATGATTTTACATCAAATAAATTCTATTAAAGATCATCATGCATTTGTACCTGTCAAACTACCTATACACACATCATTTGAGAAAGTTATTAAACGTGTATATCAAGATTACAGTTTTACTCAATTTGTAATATCAGAGCCTTACATTGTTCATCATCATATAAAACGTGATCGAACAGAAGTTATACAAGCCCGTGAAGAAGCAAGACAATTACGTCGTTCACATACTCAACGGCCTTATAATACATTAAAAGACCAATAAACGTATGATAGCTACATTAAATCACTACGTTTATTGGTCTTTTAAATTACAATTAAGCTCTAGGATGAAATTGATTATACATTTTTCGAATTTGAGATTTTGATACATGTGTATATAATTGTGTCGTAGATATATCAGAATGGCCTAACATTTCTTGGACAGCCCTTAAATCAGCGCCATTTTCAAGTAGATGTGTAGCAAAGGAATGTCTTAACGTGTGAGGTGTTAATGTCTTGTTAATGTTCGCTTTAATACCATTCTGTTTAATCATCTTCCATATACCTTGTCGTGATAAAGGTTTACCATGCATATTAAGAAATAATACATGTGTGACAGTTTGTTTTAATAATTGAGGGCGAACTGTTTCAATGTATGTAGTTAAATACTCAATAACAGCATCACCTAAAGGAACAATACGTTCTTTATTTCCTTTACCAAAAACTCTGACAAAACCCATCATTAAATTGACATCTTCGACTTCTAATTGAATAATTTCAGAAACGCGCATACCTGTAGCATATAAAAGCTCTAACATCGTCCGATCACGATAACCATTATTCTTACTCAAATCCGGTGTTTCTAATAAATCCAAAACTTCCTGAACCTCTAATACGTCAGGTAGTTTTTTTTCGTATTTTGGCGTTTCAATTAACACTGTCGGATCTTTCGCTGCATATCTTTCTCTTAATGCGAACTGATGAAAGCTTCTAATTGTAGATATAAAACGTGCAAGTGATTTTGAGGATTGACCCAAATCTATTAAATGACCTAGACACTCTTGAATCACTTGACGATCCACGAAATCAATATGGGAAATTTTTCTTTCTTCAAGATATTCTTCATATTTTTTTAAATCCCTACGATAAGCGCCAATGGTATTACTACTCAAACCCTTCTCGATTTGAATAAAATTCAAATATTCTTCAATGATTGTATTCATATAAGCACCTCTATTGAAGCGGTGGCTTCTTTAAACTTATTAGATTGCGTTAGAATTTTTAAGTATATTTGTGAAAATAAACCCCTAATTAGCCTTTACCTTTCGCTTGGCAATCAGAACAAACGCCATGGAAAGTTAAACGATGGTCAAGTATTTTAAAGTTAAATTCATTTTCAACACGATTTTCAACTTCAGGTAGTAAATCTTCATCAATTTCATCTACCTTACCACATTCCATGCATACAAGATGATGATGGAAATGTTTAGCCCCTTCTTTACGTAAATCGAAACGAGCTACTCCGTCACCAAAGTTTATTTTATCAACGACTTTGAGTTCAGCTAACAACTCTAAGGTTCTGTATACCGTAGCTAAACCAATTTCAGGCGCTTTATCTTTCACTTTTAAATACACATCTTCAGCACTAAGATGATCTTTTTCATTCTCTATTAAAACTCTAACTGTAGCCTCTCGTTGTGGAGTTAATTTATAAGATGATTGTTGTAATTGTTGCTTCACGCGATTGAGACGTTCTTCCACGGAAGCCTCACTCCTCTACTAAGAATTATAATCATTTTAATTTAATCTATGATTCACTAAATAAAATATCAATATTCTCAATAAAAAGCAAGAGTTTACGCTAGTTATTTAGAATGATTATAATTTAATAATAGGTGCTGTAGAGCGATAATTGTTTTAGCATCCTCGAGTTCCTTGTTTTCTAACATAGATTTTACATTCTCAATAGATACCTTATGTAGTTCTACAAATTCGTCATCATCTAAATTCATTTCACCTTCAGACAACTGATCTGTAAAATAAATTGATAATTTCTCACTTGAAAAACCTGGAGATCCATACATATCTGTTACAAATTCTAGATTTGAAGCAATATATCCTGTCTCCTCTTGTAATTCACGTTTCGCAGCTTCTTCACGCTCTTCACCTTTTTCAAGTTTGCCTGCTGGTATTTCAAGCAAAGGTTTTTCAGCTGGCTTTCTAAATTGTTTAACTAATAGGACTTCGTCTTCAGGTGTTACTGCACACACTGCTACGGCACCATTATGATAAACTAATTCACGTTTAGATGTACTGCCGTCGGGTAATTCAACATCATGTAGTTCTAGGTCAATAATTTTTCCATTGTAAATGACTGTGCGGTCAATCGTTTTTTCGTTTAATCTCATATGTAAACACGTCCCTTTTATTTATATTTATAAATTGATAAACTGAATGCGTCAGTTAAAGTGTATCGAAAGGAGAATGGACATGCAAAAAAATATTTTAAAAAGTGGCATCGAAATTTCTGAACTTGGTTTGGGTTGCATGAGTTTAGGTACAGATTTTAATAAAGCGCAACCTATCATTGAAAGTGCAATCGAACAGGGTATTACATATTTTGATACTGCAGATATGTATGATCAAGGAATTAATGAGGAAATTGTAGGAAAAGCTTTAAAGAAATATCAAAATCGTGATGACATCGTAATCGGTACGAAAGTCGGCAATCGACTAACTGACGATGGAAACGTAACATGGGATCCCTCTAAGAAACACATTAAAGAAGGTGTGAAAGGATCTTTAAAACGTTTAGGACTAGACCATTTAGATTTATATCAATTGCATGGTGGAACAATTGATGATCCACTAGATGAAACTATCGGTGCTTTTGATGAATTAAAACAAGAAGGTATTATTAGAGCTTATGGTATTTCATCCATCCGTCCAAACGTTATTGATTACTATTTAAAACATAGTCAAATCGAAACTTTAATGTCTCAATTTAATTTAATAGATAATAGACCTGAAAGTCTTTTAGATACTATTCATGAGCAACAAGTTAAAGTGTTAGCGCGTGGACCAGTGTTTAAGGGATTATTAACCTCTAATAGTGTCGACGCATTAGATAAAAAGTTTAAAGATGGTATTTTTGAATATACTCGTGATGAGTTAGGTGAAACCATTGCATCAGTTAAAGAAATTGAAAGTAATTTAAGTGCCCTTTCATTTAAATATTTAACTTCTCATGATGCTCTTGGTTCAATCATCGTCGGCGCAAGTAGTGTAGAACAATTAGAAGAAAATGTGCGTAACTATTATAAGGATGTAAGTTTAGATCAAATTAAATCTGCGCGTGAACGTGTGAAGAATTTAGAATATACTCAACATCTAAAATAATGTATAAGAGAGTTTAAAATATAAAAGCTTTAAGATGATTTCAACATACTTGAAATGGTCTTAAAGCTTATTTTTGTTTACTCTGAAGCAAAAGTAGTATGAGTAGTCTCATTATAGATTTCTTGAAACCAATAAACATGTTCTTAATAAAAAGCCACCCATCTCAAAATAAGTTTCGGTCATTAAAATTGTTTGATGTAAACATGGGTCTTTTGAGTCGTCTTCGCATTCACTTCTATTCCAAGAATCTGATGTTGAATTACAAGTTGATAAAATTTTGCCTCAATATATTCAATTTCAGCATCACTAAGCGTGTTATAAAATTCAGTTCCAACTAAATATTCTAAAGTAAAACTTCTATTAATTGGTAGTCGTTTAGAATTAGCGATTGCTTTATTAATAATACCATCAATGCTACATATCATTTATAGCCCTCCCTTTTAAAAGGACTTATAGCAAGCCTGCTTCATAATTAATCACTATTCTTTGTTTTTAAATAAATTCGGTAAACAATTTTCCAGTGTTCTCGGTGCAAGTTGATATAATTTTAAAATATTATGCATCCAACCAGGTTGATTGATTTCTTTTTTATTCTTTAAAATTCCTAAAATGATGCGCTCGGCAAGTTGCTCAGCATCAATCATTATAAATTTATATTTATTAAAAAAAGCAAGTGACGGGTCTGCCTTTTTATGAAATGGTGTATCGATAGGTCCAGGATGTACTGCCATAATATGAAATTCAGGTTCTTCTAATCTCAATGCGTTAAGAACGGCAGTCAATGCAGCTTTAGAAGCTCCATAGTGTGCCGCGTTAGCTTGCGTAACAAAGGCCGCTTGACTTGAAATGCCGATAATATGTGCATGTTTTACTAACTTTGGTCGTAGAATTTGGTACATTAAATTAAAACTTACGAGATTAACGTCATATGTTTCAATGACTTCGTCTAAAGTATGGTTATTTATGGATTTAAAATAACCTAAACCTGAACTGTATATGAAACCATTGACTGGCGCTTTTATTTTTTCTGAGAGTTGGTAAATATCTTCTCGTTGTTGTAAGTCACATTGAATAACATTTATATTTTTAGAATGGCTTCTGAAATCAATTTGATTAAATTTAGAAATGTTTCTAGCTAAAACAGTGACATGAGCGCCTCTTTTAAGAAGTTGGTGAACGAGGGATAATCCAAGACCACTCGTTCCTCCTGTCACGATATAATGTTGTCCTATCATATTTAACATCCTTTTTGTACTAACAATGCATTTTATAAGGAAAATGAAGTAATATCATGCGTTTTTACGAGTTATATTACTTCTTATAGATATGTGTTACTATGTATTTATAATCTTAAGGCAATATAAATGATTAATCAAAAGAGATGAAGGTGATGTGGTTAAAATGAAACTTGTATTCTATGGTGCAGGTAATATGGCACAAGCTATTTTTACAGGAATTATTAATTCTAATAATTTAGATCCCAATGACATTTATTTAACAAATAAATCAAATGAACAAGCTCTGAAAGATTTCGCGGAAAGATTGGGAGTTAATTATAGTTATGACGATAAAGAATTATTGAAAAATGCTGACTACGTTTTTCTTGGAACGAAGCCACATGATTTTGAAGCATTAGCAGAAAGAATTAAAGATGATATTACTGATGATAATCGCTTTATTTCTATTATGGCTGGCCTATCGATTGATTATATTAGACAGCAATTAGATACGAATAACCCATTAGCACGTATTATGCCAAATACTAATGCGCAAGTGGGACATTCTGTAACAGGAATTAGCTTTTCAAATAATTTTGGACCTAAATCTAAAGATGAAGTTAATGAATTAATTAACGCATTTGGATCGGTTATAGAGGTTTCTGAAGATCATTTACATCAAGTGACTGCGATTACAGGTAGTGGTCCTGCATTTTTATATCATGTATTTGAGCAGTATGTTAAGGCAGGTACTGAACTAGGATTAGAAAGAGATCAAGTAGAAGAATCTATTCGTAATTTAATTATCGGGACAAGCAAGATGATAGAACGCTCTGATTTAAGTATGGAACAATTAAGAAAGAATATTACTTCTAAAGGTGGAACTACTCAAGCAGGCTTAGATGCCCTATCTCAATATGATATAGTATCAATGTTTGAAGACTGTTTAAGTTCTGCTGTTAATCGTAGTGTAGAATTATCAAATAAAGAATCTGAATAAATATGCTAAAACGCTTTTTCCCTTTCCCGGCTTGAAGGGTAAGGAAAAAAGCGTTTTTTTATATTCTATATGTCTCGAAATCTTTAACGAAATAAAATTGTGGAATCTGAGATTGATTGTTAATTTCTTTATAAATGGATTCTACATCTTCTAAGTTGTATCGATTGCTAATATGAGTAATAAGACTTTTACCAACATTAGCGTTCTTAATCAATTGAAAGACATCATCTATGTGGCTGTGATGATAATTGTTGGCAAGTGTCTTTTCACCTTCTATATAAGTAGCTTCGTGTACCATGACATCTGCGTTTTTAGCTAATACATATTCATTATCACAAGGTTTCGTATCTCCAAATATAGCAATGATTGGACCAGGTTTCGCTTCTCCTTTAAAGTCATCAGATTGGTACATCAAACCATTATGTTCAAATGTATCTTGTATTTTTACTTCTTGATATTTTGGACCAGGTTCTAACCCAATAGCTTTTAGAGCTTCCACATTAATTGTTCCTGGTGTGGTTGGTGCTTCTATACGATAGCCATAAGATGTAATACCATGATTTAACACTTCTGCTTGTACCGTAAAACCCTCATGATGATATGTAAATTGTTGATTAATTTCAATATATGTAATTGGGTAATTAAGATGTGATTCCGATAACTTCAAAGACGTTTCAATATAATTTTGAATTCCTTTAGGACCAATTAGAGTTAAAGGTTTATTCTCTCCGCCTTGGAAAGAGCGACTTGTAAGTAATCCAGGAAGACCAAATATATGATCGCCATGCATATGAGTAATAAAGATGTGATCAACTTTTCCTAACTTTATTGAATGATGTAGGATTTGGTGTTGCGTTCCCTCGCCAACGTCAAATAACCATACTGAATTTGAATATGGTTCTAAATTTAAAGCGATGGATTGTGTGTTTCTCTCTTTAGTCGGTAACCCTGCACTCGTACCGAAAAATGTAACTTCCATGCATGATCCTCCTCTTCTTTCATATATTCTATCATATGTCATCATATTTTCTATATGAAGAAATAAAATATAATCAATACATTGTGTTTAATCCTTATACTTGCTAATCACTTATATGTATTTGTATGGTAAAGATATATGGTTAAATAGGATATAATCATGATATGATTTTGTTAACATTAAAACAATGTACTTCATAGTGTTAGTGCTATTGGAATAATCATTTTCGAAAAAATAAATTGTGCTTAATTTCAAGCATATTTGATGACCATAAGTAATGATTATCATATAATATAATAATCTAGTATAATGATATATTTATTAAAAATGAAAGCATTGATACTAATATAAATCGGTGAGTCAATTGATATTCATCATATATCTATTTAAGAATTGAGGTTTTGATCTTGAGTACTAAAAGTAAACACATCCCTTGTTTAATAACAATATTCGGTGCCACTGGTGACCTTAGTCACAGAAAGCTATTCCCTTCTATATTTCATTTGTTCCAACAAGATAATTTAGATGAGCATATTGCTATCATTGGTATAGGTCGTCGTGATTATTCAAATGAGGAGTTTCGTGATCAAGTTAAATCATCAATTCAGAAACATGTTAAAGACACGAATAGAATTGATGAATTTATGAATCATGTCTTCTATCATAAGACGGATGTAAGTGATGAAAGAAGTTATGAATCCTTACTACAATTTAGCAATCAATTGGATAAAGAATTAGGTTTACAAGGTAATCGTTTATTCTATTTAGCGATGGCACCTCAATTCTTTGGAGTTATCTCTGATTTCTTAAAATCATCTGGCCTTACTAATACAAAAGGTTTTAAACGATTAGTGATTGAGAAACCATTTGGTAGTGATTTAAAATCAGCGGAATCATTGAATAACCAAATTAGACGTTCATTTAAAGAAGAAGAAATTTATCGTATTGATCATTATTTAGGTAAAGATATGGTGCAAAACATTGAAGTACTACGCTTTGCGAATGCCATGTTCGAACCCCTATGGAACAACAAATACATTTCTAATATTCAAGTTACGTCTTCTGAAATTTTAGGTGTTGAAGATCGTGGTGGTTATTATGAATCAAGCGGTGCTTTAAAAGATATGGTGCAAAATCACATGCTACAAATGGTTGCCTTATTAGCGATGGAAGCACCTATTAGCTTGAACAGTGAAGACATTCGTGCTGAAAAAGTTAAAGTTCTTAAATCATTACGTCAATTTAAACCTGAAGAAGTTAGAAAGAACTTCGTACGAGGTCAATATGGTAAAGGAACTATAGAAGGTAAAGAAGTTAAGTCTTATCGTGAAGAAGATCGTGTGGCTGAGGATTCTAATACACCTACATTTGTATCAGGAAAATTAACAATTGATAACTTTAGATGGGCTGGTGTTCCTTTCTACATTAGAACTGGTAAACGCATGAAATCGAAATCGATTCAAGTTGTTGTTGAATTTAAAGAGGTTCCTATGAACTTGTATTATGAAACAGATAAATTATTAGATTCTAATTTACTAGTCATTAATATTCAGCCTAATGAAGGCGTTTCGTTACATTTAAACGCTAAGAAAAATATTCAAGGCATCGATACTGAACCAGTTCAATTATCTTATGCTATGAGTGCACAAGATAAAATGAATACGGTTGATGCATATGAGAACTTGTTATTTGATTGTCTTAAAGGTGATGCTACTAACTTTACGCATTGGGAAGAATTGAAATCAACTTGGAAATTTGTAGACGCTATTCAAGATGAGTGGACTATGGTTGAACCATGCTTCCCTAACTATGAAGCGGGTACTAATGGTCCTCTTGAAAGTGATTTATTATTAAGTCGTGATGGAAATCACTGGTGGGACGATATTCATTAATTTACTGTGATAACGTAATAGATTTTTAATGATTGTTTAGAAAGTAATGTAAATTTAAGTGAATGATGGCGAACTTATTTATAGTATTGCACATAAGGTGTTCTTATCTAATGAATACTTAGCAAGCTATACCTTCAAGTCCGTTGTTGTTCACTTTTTTGATTTTAATTTTAAAATACTAAGGCTTTCAGATGTATCTTAGGTCAAAATAATGTACAATAATGATTATGATTCAAAGTAATTGGAGTGAAAGTTTTGGACGTTATCAAGCAAATACAACAGGCAATCGTATACATTGAAGATCGTCTATTAGAGCCTTTTAATTTGCAAGAACTCAGTGATTACGTTGGTCTTTCGCCATATCATTTGGAACAATCATTCAAAATGATTGTTGGTCAATCGCCAGAACAATATGCTCGCGCTCGTAGAATGACGATTGCAGCAACAGACGTCATGCACGGCGCAAGTCGTTTAATGGATGTAGCTAAAAAGTATAGATATGCTAATTCTAATGAATTTGCTAATGACTTTAGTGATTTTCATGGCATTTCACCTATCCAAGCCTCAACAAAAAAAGATGAACTTAAATTTCAAGAAAGATTATATATAAAATTGTCAACGACAGAAAGAGCTCCGTATACATACAGGCTTCAAGAAACAGAGGATATTTCGCTTGTTGGATACTCTAGGTTCATCCCTACTAAGGACTTATCTAATCCTTTTAATGTCCCTGATTTTTTAGAGGATTTACTGGTTGAGGGTCTTATTAAAGAACTTAGACGATATAATGATGTGAGTCCATATGAATTATTTGTCGTTAGTTGTCCGCTTGACCAAGGTTTAGAACTTTTCGTTGGTGTTCCTAGCGAACGTTATCCAGCTCACTTAGAAAGTAGATTCTTACCAGGACGGCACTATGCGACATTTAATTTACAAGGCGAAATTGATTACGCTACGAATGAAGCGTGGTACTATATTGAATCGAGCTTACAACTCACGTTACCTTATGAACGAAATAGTTTGTATGTTGAGGTTTATCCATTCGATATTTCATTTGACGACCCATTCACTAAAATACAATTATGGTTGCCTATTAAACAAGAAGCTTACGATTTTGATGAACTAGATTAAATTTGAAAATGACAAAAGGTAAAGTGATGTAAACTTTGAATGATACATCACTTTACCTTTTCTTTATGTGGAAGACTGTTGTTGCTCGTCTTCTCAAGTGGTGTTTAGACTTTAATGACAAACGCTTCATATGGCTGTATTTTGTCAAAGTCTATAACATGGCTACTATAGTTGTGAAGCATGACTTGCTGTTCATTTTCAATGAGATAAGGGACATTGAGTTTTGAAACTTGATCAGTAAGATTTCCTACTACAAGTACCTTCTTGCTATTCAATGTACGAGTGTATGCAAAGAGATTAGGATTGTCTTCATCCACTAAATTAAACTGTCCATAAGTGTATATTTCATCAGATTTTTTTAATTGAATTAAATCTTTATAGAATTGTAGTATTGATTGAGGATCATGGATTTGTTGTTCAACATTGATTGTTTTATAGTTAGGATTGACTGGGAACCACGGTGTGCCATTGGTAAAACCTCCGTTCGTTGATTGATCCCATTGCATAGGTGTTCTCGAATTATCACGATTTTCCATTTTATATTTATTTAAAAGCGCATTAACATCGCCACCCTGAGCTTTAACGATGTTGTATTCGTTTTTTACTGCAACGTCATTGAAGGTTTCTATACTATCAAATGGATAATTAGTCATACCTATTTCTTGCCCTTGATATATAAATGGTGTGCCTTGCTGTAAAAAGTATGTTACAGCATGACTAGTAGCAGATTCGTACCAATACTGTTTGTCATCTCCCCATGTTGATACACGACGTGGTTGGTCATGGTTTTCGATAAATAATGCATTCCAACCAACATCTTCTAAGCTTTTTTGCCAACGATTTAAAATAGTTTTGTAAGATTTTACATCAAATTTTGAATCTCCTGTACTCCATAAACCTAAGTGTTCAAATTGAAAAATCATATTAAATTTGCCTTCTTCTTCGCCAACCCATTCTTTAGCGTTATCAGGGTTTACACCATTAGCTTCACCTACTGTCATAATATCGTATTGACTTAGTGATTTATCCTTCATTTCTTGAAGCCATGGTTGGATACCAGGTTGATTCATATCAACATCAAAGGCTGGCGCATATGATTTTCCCTCTGGCAAAGGTAAATCTCCAGCTTCAAATGTCTTTTTGATATGAGTGATTGCATCAACTCTAAAGCCATCAATACCTTTATCAAACCACCAGTTCATCATTTCAAATACAGCATTGCGTACTTCTGGATTATCCCAATTCAAGTCGGGTTGTTTTTTACTAAATAAGTGGAAATAGTATTGGTTTGTTAATTCATCAAATTCCCAAGCTGATCCATTGAAGATACTCTCCCAATTGTTAGGCTCAGAACCATCCTCTTTAGGATCTTTCCAAATGTACCACTCTCTTTTAGGGTTATCCTTACTTGATTTAGACTCTATAAACCACGGATGTTCATCTGATGTATGATTTACAACTAAATCTAAGATTAATCTCATACCTTTATGATGGACTTCTTTAAGTAAACGATCAAAATCTTCCATGGTGCCAAATTCGTCCATGATAGCTCTATAGTCGCTAATATCATAACCATTATCATCATTAGGAGATTGATACATCGGGCTTAACCAAATCACGTCGATACCTAAATCTTTAAGGTAATCTAATTTTTCGATAACACCAGGCAAATCACCGATACCATCATTGTTACTATCATTGAAACTCCTAGGATACACTTGGTAAGCTACTGCTTCTTTCCACCATTTTCTGTTCATTTGGTTCACTCCTCATTCGTTATTGTCGTTTGTCTCTCTATAAAGTGGGTTGGATTGATACTTTCTTTTAATATACATTTGTAGTTTAACAATTTTATTATTCTTTGTGTGCATTTATGCAAGCGCTTGCATAGATATTGTAAATAGAGCCTCACTCCTTAAAATTAAAGTTTTGAGTGAGGCTAGTATCTTTATTTATTCAATATTGATAATTATTCTTCAACCCATTGTGTGTGGAATACACCTTCACGATCTTTACGTTCATAAGTATGTGCACCGAAGTAGTCACGTTGAGCTTGAATTAAATTTGCAGGTAAGTCTTCTGAACGATAACTATCGTAGTAGTTAATACTTGCTGAGAAACCAGGTGTAGGAACGCCATTTTGAACACCTGTTGCAACAACATCACGTAGTGCATCTTGATATTCAGTTACAATATTTTTGAAGTAAGGATCTAGTAATAAGTTTTGTAATTCTGAGTTATTATCATAAGCGTCTTTAATTTTTTGTAAGAATTGAGCACGAATGATACAACCCTCTCTCCATATCATAGCTAATTCGCCCAGTTTTAAATTCCATTCATGATCTTCACTTGCTTTACGCATTTGAGCAAAACCTTGTGCATATGAACAAATTTTACTCATATATAATGCTTTGCGAATCTTTTCTAAGAATTCTTCTTTATTACCTTCAAAAGAAGCTTTAGGACCATTCAATGTTTTAGAAGCATTAACACGTTCTTGTTTAATTGATGAAATAAAACGCGCAAATACTGATTCTGTAATAATTGTCAACGGTATACCTAATTCAAGTGCATTGATTGAAGTCCACTTACCAGTACCTTTTTGCCCTGCAGTATCAAGAATTTTTTCAACTAGTGCTTCCTTATCATCGTCTAATTTTGTAAAAATATCACCAGTGATTTCGATTAGATAACTTTCTAATTCACCAGCATTCCATTCTTTAAAGGTATTAGAAATTTCTTCATGAGACATTCCTAATAAGTCTTTCATCATCGCGTAGCTCTCTGCGATAAGTTGCATGTCAGCATATTCAATTCCATTATGAACCATTTTGACGTAATGTCCTGCGCCATTTGGCCCAATATAAGTCACACATGATGCACCATCTTTAGCTTTTGCAGCGATTGCATCAAGAATATCACTTACTTTATTATATGCGTCTTCTTGGCCACCTGGCATTAATGAAGGTCCAGTTAATGCACCTACTTCTCCACCAGACACTCCCATTCCGATGAAATTAACGCCACTTTCAGCAAGTGCTTTATTACGACGGATTGTGTCTTGATAGTTTGTGTTGCCTCCGTCGATTAATATATCATCATCATCTAGTAAAGGTAATAAGCCATCAATTGTTGCATCAGTAGCAGGTCCAGCTTTGACCATTAGTAAAATTTTACGGGGCTTTTCGAGTGAATTAACAAATTCTTCTAAAGAGTAAGTTGGGTGAATTTGTTTACCTTGTGATTCTTCAATCATTTCATCTGTTTTTTGTCTTGAGCGGTTATATACTGAAACACTATATCCTCGAGATTCAATGTTCCAAGCAAGGTTTTTACCCATTACAGCTAAACCTACTACTCCTATTTGTTGTGTCATATTACTTACCTCTCTTGTTCAAAATTTTCAATAATATTGTAACATAAAACGCATATTAACAATTACTAAAAGACTGTATTATTCGCTAACAAGTTCTATAATTTTTAAAATTTGACTTGCTAACATACATAAATCTTTAGTAGCGATACGTTCAGATGTTGTGTGGATGTTTTCATAACCTACTCCTAAAATAACTGAAGGAATTCCATATCTATTCATTATATTTCCATCAGAACCACCGCCAGCAATACAAGTATCACCTTTAAGTCCTAAAGCAACTGCGCTTGCTATTGCATATTTTGTCACGTCTTCATGATCTTCCACCTTAAATCCTGGATAACTTGTTTCTATTTCTACATGAGCTTCACCACCAAATTCTTTAGCAGTGCTCTCAAAGGTATCTTTCATATGTTGAACTTGTACTTCAATACTTTGGTCATTGTGAGATCGTGCTTCAGCTTCAAGAACAACTTCATCAGCAACAATATTCGTTGCTGAGCCACCATGGAATTTACCAATATTTGCAGTTGTTAAATCATCGATTTGGCCTAAATTCATTCTACTAATCGCTTTAGCAGCGATATTAATCGCACTAATACCTTTAGTTGGGGTACTCGCGTGAGCCGTTTTACCTTTAATGGTAGTATAAATCTTCATTTGTGTAGGGGCACCGACAACAGTTGTACCTACCTCTTTACTTGCATCAACGGCATAGCCAAAGTCTGCATCTAGTAATTGCGTATCTAATGCCTTAGCTCCCAATAAACCTGATTCTTCACCAACTGTAATGACAAATTGAATTTGTCCATGAGGTAAATTATGCTCATTTATCTGTTCGATTGTTTCGAGTATAGCAGCTAAGCCTGCTTTATCATCTGCGCCTAGAATAGTTGTACCATCAGAGTAAATGTAACCATCGTCTTTCACTTGAGGTCGTATATTTACACCAGGTACTACTGTATCCATATGACTAGTGAAATAAAGCTTTGGTATCTGTTTGTTTGATAAATTACTAGGTAAAGTACATATTAGGTTGTTAGCGCCTAATCCTTCTTGTTCTGAAGCGTTATCCTCCTTGACGATTAGCCCTAGATTTTCAAATTTTTCTTTAAGTATAGGTTGAATAGTTTGTTCATAACCTGTTTCTGAATTAATTTTTACTAATTCTAGAAAAGTATTCAATATACGTTCTTTGTTAATCATGAGTGCAAGTCCCCTTTCGTATATAAATATATTTTAACTGACTTTCAAGTTTATCAAAAATAAATTGATTGCTTTTTAGAATTAAATCATATAAGGTTACGATATATAGACGTATTTAAGTCGTTGTTAAACGATTTATATAAATATACGGAGGAATTAAGAATTGAATAATAAAGTTTTACGTATCATTATTATTGTTATGCTTGTAGCCGTAGTACTTGCATTACTACTTACAAGCTTGGCACCAGTTATGAACTAATAAATAAACCGTTACATTAAACTTATTTTGAAAAAAGTTCGATGTAACGGTTTGTTTTTCATATTTCACTATGCAATTTTAACGAACCAAATTGTGATTTGATATTTAAGTATTCTTCTAATTCATTTAATATCTGTATAACATTTGCTCGTGAATTTAATGCTTGATGTGTAGTTGGTAACGGTAATTGATCTAAGGATAGTCGAATCTCATAAAGTGAGTGAAGTCGCAATGCTGTATAATCGTTACTATTAACGTTGCTGCCTATTTCTGACATTAATTGAGATATTTTTTCAAGGATAGGGTCATCAGTAGAAATACTCTCTATAAGATGCGTCATTCTTTTTAATAACTCTACTTGTTCTTCTCTCATATCAAAGTAGTGATAGTAGGAGTTTTCATTTCTGACAAAATGATTTTTAACATCCCTAAAAGCTAAGGACTTTGCTTTCTTGATGTTCAATAGTAGTGCGTCGAATTTAATATCTAGTTGATCTTTGCGCATTGTACAAGCATGACTAAAAATAGTGAAAATATCTGTAATTTGATGTTCAATATCATTTTTATAACGTTTTAAATTTTTGTCTAAACTTGGCATCATGAGATTCATAATAAAGGCAATACCTAAACCTACTGTTAAAAGTAGTATTTCATTAATCATCAAGTGCCCATTAATTTCTTTAGCATTAAAAACATGTAATAAAATGACGCAACTCGTTATTACGCCTTCTTGAGCATTGAGAACAACTGTTAAAGGAATAAATAAAAGGACAATTAAACCTAAAACTAATGCATGTTGACCTAATAAACTAAAAATAGCTGAGCCTAAAAACAAAATTAATAAACATGAGACTAGGCGTGAAATAATAGCTTGTACAGAATGCATTTTAGTATGCTTGATACATAATACGACTAAAATCGCACTAGAAGCATAATTATCCAAACCTAGTAACTTACAAATTATGACTCCTAGCGTCATTCCTACTGCAGTTTTGAGAGTTCTAAATCCAATCTTATAAGGATTTAACTTTAACATGTGTTTTAGGCCTCTTATCTTTCTTCACAATATTTTTCGAATAAGCCTTGTAATTGGTTGATTACATCCATAACATCATGACCTTCAATTTGATGACGTTCTATCATTTCAGTAATTTTACCGTCTTTAATTAATGCAAAAGAAGGACTTGAAGGTGCATATCCTTCAAAATAATCTCTTGCTTGTTGAGTTGCTTCTTTATCTTGTCCTGCAAAAACTGTGACTAGTCGATCTGGTAATTTATCATAGTGTAATGCGTGAGAGGCTGCTGGACGTGCAATACCACCAGCACAACCACAAACTGAATTGACCATAACTAAAGAAGTGCCATCTTGTTTTAAAACACTATCTACTTCATCAGCAGTTGTTAATTGTTCATAACCTGCTTCTTCAATTTCATTACGTGCTTGTTCAACAACCCCGTTCATATATAAATCGAAATTTAAATCCATATTAGGTCACCTTTCATTTCATTGTTAATTTTAACTTCTTTTATTCTACTAATTAAAAGTATATTGTTCAACAAGCTTGATTAAGTATTCTCACTCATTTTCAAATAAAATAAACTGTCGACAATATCAATGAAGTTGTCGACAGTAATATATGGATATGTGAGATTGAAATCTTAATAGATATTTGTATTCTCAATAGAATATTGTTCAATACGTTTTTTAATATGATTCATAAATTGACCTGTTTGTAGTCCGTCAAGGATACGATGATCGATCGAAATACATAAATTAACCATACTTCTAATTGCAATCATATCATCTATAACAACAGGCTTTTTAACCACAGATTCCACTTGTAATATTGCGGCTTGAGGATGGTTAATAATTCCCATTGAAGACACTGAGCCAAATGAACCAGTATTATTTACTGTAAATGTGCCACCCTCCATATCTGCTTGAGTGAGTTGGCCATTGCGAGCTTTTGTAGCTAAGTCATTGATTTCTCTAGCAATACCCTTAATAGATTTTTCATCAGCATGTTTAATGACCGGCACATATAATTTATCTTTATCGGCTACAGCAATTGAAATATTAATATCTTTATGAATAATTATTTCATCACCTTGCCATGTGCTATTTAGTAAAGGATGTGCTTTCAAGGCATCAGCTACAGCTTTTACAAAGAATGCAAAGAATGTCAGATTATAACCTTCGTTTTGTTTAAATGTGTTTTTGTGATGATTTCTTGTTTTAACTAAATTCGTTGCATCAGCTTCTATCATCATCCAACCATGAGGAATTTCAGTAACACTTGTCACCATATTTTGAGCAATTGCTTTACGAACCCCTTTAACAGGAATTGTACTTCCTTGATTGTATGTTACACCGGACTCAGATTGACTTTGAGATTGTAAAGTTTGTTGAGATGATTGGTTGTTTTGACTCTGATTACTAGTGGAATTGCTAGTTGTATTTTCAATCATTTCAGGATTATTAATTACTTTTTCAATATCTTTTTTAGTGACACGTCCACTGAAACCTGTACCCACTACTTGAGTTAAATCGATGTTGTTTTCAGAAGCTAATTTGAAGACAACAGGTGAAAAACGACCATTATTTTTAGGTTGTAAAGATGAATCATTAGTATTTTCATTTATTTTAGATTGAGACAAATCATTTTTATGACTAGAAGATTGTTCTTCATAAGAATGATTTGCTTCTGTCTCACTATCTATATCATCTCTTTCTTCCCCTGTATCGATTTTACAAATTACTGCATCAACGCTTACTGTTTCTCCTTCATTAACTATAAGTTCGGTAACTTTACCTGAAACTGTAGAAGGTACTTCAGCGGTAACTTTATCTGTAATTACTTCACATAAAGGTTCATATTCTCCTACCTCATCGCCTACAGCAACTAACCATTGTTCTATTGTACCTTCATGAACACTTTCACCTAATTTAGGCATTTTAATTTCCAATTGATACCCTCCTTAGAATTCCGCTAATTCGCGCATTTTTTCTTGTATCTTTTCAGGACTCATCATTATTTCATTTTCTAGGACAGGTGAAAATGGCATAGATGGAACGTCGGGTGCAGCTAAACGCATAATCGGTGCATCTAGTTCAAATAAGCAATGTTCTGCTATAATTGCCGAAACCTCTGACATAACGCTACCTTCTAAATTATCTTCTGTAACGAGTAAAACCTTGCCGGTTTGTTTAGCACGATCAATAATAGTTTCTTTATCTAATGGATATACAGTTCTTAAGTCTACAACTTCAACATTAATACCGTCTTCAGCTAAAATATCAGCTGCTTGTAAACAATAATTAACCATTAAACCATAAGTGAAAACAGTGATATCATCGCCTTCTCTTTTTACATCTGCTTTTCCTAAAGGTACTGTATAGTAATCTTCTGGAACTTCTTCTTTTAAAAATCGATAAGCTTTTTTGTGTTCAAAGAATAAAACTGGATCATTAGATTCAATTGATGATAATAATAATCCTTTTGCATCATAAGGTGAAGAAGGAATTACTATTTTTAATCCTGGGGTTGAAGCGAAAATGCTTTCAATACTTTGTGAGTGATACAAACCACCATGAACACCTCCACCAAAAGGTGCTCTAATAGTTATAGGACAGCCCCAATCATTGTTAGAACGGTATCTCATCTTAGCAGCTTCACTTATTATTTGATTAGTCGCTGGTAGAATGAAATCCGCGAATTGAATTTCTGCGATAGGACGTTTACCCATCATTGCTGCGCCTATTGCAGTTCCTATAATATTTGACTCTGCAAGTGGGGTATCAATTACACGTTCTTTTCCATATTTTTCTTGTAAGCCTTGTGTAACGCCAAATACGCCACCCTTTTTACCTACATCTTCACCTAAGATGAAAGTATTTTTATTTTTTTCAAGTGCTAAATCATGAGCTTGGCGAATTGCTTCTAAATAGGATAATTTAGTCATTTTGTTGGCCCCCTTCATCATAAACGTGTGTATATGCTTCTTCGATTGAAGGATATGGAGCCTCTTCAGCGGCCTTCGTCGCTTTATTAATTAATTCTTTGTGTTCTTGTTCTAAATCAGAAAGCCATTGTTCATCTATAATCTCATTTTCAAGTAAGAAGGATTTAAATTTAATATTACAGTCTCCTTCTTTAAGACTATCACGTTCTTCTTGAGTACGATATTTATCATCGTCATCTGAAGAATGTGGTGTCATTCGAGAAGTAACAGCTTCTATTAAAGTAGCGCCTTCTCCATTTAAAGCACGATTTCGTGCTTCTTTCATAGCTTTATAAACAGCAATAGGATCATTTCCATCTACTTGTTCACCATACATACCATAACCTAAAGCACGATCAGAGAGTTTTTCAGCAGCATATTGTAATGAATCTGGTACTGATATAGCATATTTATTATTAATAATCACGCAGACAAAAGGTAAATCGTGCACACCTGCAAAGTTAAGACCTTCATGAAAGTCGCCTTGATTTGAACTTCCTTCCCCAACAGTTGCGGTAGCAATATTTTGTTTATTATCCATTTTTAATGCAAGGGCAGCACCTACTGAATGCGGAATCTGAGTTGCTACTGGAGAACTCTGAGATAAGATGCCTTTATCTTTATGACTAAAGTGAGATGGCATCTGTTTACCGCCGGAATTGATATCATCTCTTTTACCGAAAGCAGATAACATCGTGTCTAAAGGTGTTATTCCCATATAAGTAACAAATGCTAAGTCACGATAATATGGAGAAGAAATATCCCCTTCTTCCATAGCGTATGCCATACCAATTTGAGTGGCTTCCTGTCCTTGACCACTTACAACGAAAGGAATTTTACCTGCGCGGTTAAGAAGCCATAATCTCTCGTCTACCTTTCTTCCTAAGTCCATCCATTTATACATCATCTTGAGGTCTTCTTCAGTAAGGCCTGCTGACTTATAATCAATCATTATTTTACCTCCTACTATACGTGAATCGCTCTACCTTCAACTTTTAATCCTAATTCCATCAAAACTTCAGATAAAGATGGATGAGCATGTGTAGTTAATCCAAGTTCTAAAGATGAGCCATTCATAAATTGCAATAATGAAACTTCATTAATCAGTTCAGTCACATGAGGTCCAATCATGTTAAGACCAATGATTTCATCATTTTCTTTATTAATAATCACTTCGCAAAAACCATTTTGCTCACCAATATCATCAATCATCGCTTTCCCAATTGCTTTAAATGATACTTTATAAGCACGCGCTTTAATGTTTTGAGCTTTGGCTTCTTCAATATTTTTACCAATTGAAGCGATTTCTGGATATGTGTAAACACATTTTGGTACCAGGTCATAATTAACGGGTATAGGACGCCCATCAAACATGTGTTCAACTGCAACTAAACCTTCTTTTGAACCTACATGAGCAAGCTGAAGTTTACCTATGCAATCTCCTGCAGCATAAATATGCTTATCTTCAGTTTGTTGATATTCATTAGTGATAATATGTCCTGCTTTATTTGTTTTGATTTTTGTATTATTAAGACCAATATCTTGTGTATTTGGTGTTCTACCAACAGATATTAAAACTTTATCTACTTTAATTGCATTATTTTCAAAATAAATTGTAACACTATCATCATCTTTTTTAATACTATTTTCATCTAATTGGATATTCTCGTAGAAAGTTACACCTCTATGGGATAATTCTTTTTTTAATGATGAAGCGATTTGAGTACTTTCAGTTGGTAAAATACGTTCATTTGCTTCGATAACAGTAACTGAAGTTCCTAGGTCATTCATTAGTGAAGCAAATTCTAATCCGATGACACCACCACCTATAATCGCCAAATGTTCTGGTAAAGACTCAATTGAAAGGATATCGTCACTTGATAAAATACGTTCATGATCAAATTCAATAAATGGTAATGATTTCGGTGTAGAGCCAGTAGCAATTAATACAAATTGATTTGGTATTAAATCAGACTCACCATCTTCGTATTCCACTGAAATCGTACCACTTTGAGGTGAAAATATAGATGTTCCTAATATTCTACCAGTTCCATTATATATATCTATGTGATGGTGTTGCATTAACTGGTTTACACCTGTATGCATTTGATTCACAATATCATTTTTACGTTTTAAAATATTTTCAAAATTAACATTAAAATTACTTACATCAATACCAAAAGTACTAGCATTTTTAATAGTATGATGTATTTCAGCAGATTTTAATAAAGATTTAGTAGGTATACACCCTTTATGTAAACATGTGCCACCTAATAAAGATTTTTCAACTATTGCTACTTTCTTACCTAATTGCGAAGCTCTGATAGCAGCTACATAACCAGCAGTTCCTCCACCAAGGACGACTAAATCATATTGTTTTTCTGACATGGTCTTACTCCTTAAATATTTAGAAGACTAAATATGTCTGACATATATAATCAAGACATCTTAGTCCTCTAATAAAATTACTTATTTTAATATTGAATTACATATTGAACTAAAGGTGATGTAATTCAAGATGTTCTTATAAATTAATACTTTCCTATTTTACATCAATTCGGATAGTTATTAAATTTAAAAATTAATGACAAATTTTTAAGAATCGATTCATTATACTCTTTTATAGAAAAATTTTAAATGTGCTACTACTAAAATGGATAAAGATTAATCCCTGTGATTTTGAGCAATCATTTCTTTAGCGTTTTCTCTTGTTAAATCAGTAACACTAGCTCCGGAAATCATTCGCGCTACCTCGTTAATTCTATCGTCATCTAATAACTCTTTAACTTGAGTAGTTGTCCTGTCATCATGTGAGGCTTTACTTATTAGAAGATGATAATCACTCATTGAAGCAACTTGAGGTAAATGAGAAATACATATGACTTGTATGAATTGAGCTATGTCTCTCATTTTTTCAGCCATTTTCTGTGCTGCCTGTCCAGAAACACCTGAATCCACTTCATCAAATAGAATTGCTGTTTGGCCACGTGATTTAACAAATATGCTTTTTAATGCAAGCATTATTCGAGATAATTCCCCTCCTGAAGCAATTTTATTCAAGCTTTTTAAAGGCTCTCCTTTATTAGGGCTAATTAAAAATTCTACAAATTCGATTCCTTCGTAGTTAGGTTCATCAAGAGGTTTGAAAGATATTTCTAAATTTGCATCTTTCATTTGTAAATTTTGAATTTCAGAAACAATATGGTCACGTAATTCCCTAGCGACGCGTCGCCGTTCTTTTGATAATGCTTTACCTATATCAATTACTTCTTGATAAAGTTGGTTAATTTCTTCTCTTAATTGTGATGAACTTTGTTCATAGTTTTCAATTTTATTAATCTCATTCTCTAACTTACTTTGATAAGCAATGAGTTCAGGAACATCTTTTCCATATTTTCGTTTTAGGTTATTTAATAGATTCATCCTTGATTCAAGTTCATTTAATACTTGTTCATCAAATTCGGTGTTTGCCATTTCATCATATATATCATGTTTTGCGTCTTCAAGAACATAGTAGAATTGGTCAATATCTTCTTTCAATTTTTCGTATTTTTCAGGAACAATATCATTGATAGATTGAAGATGATTACTTAATTCGTATAATCGATCCGGAATAGCATTCTCATCTGTTAGTACTTGATGCGCATTATTCAATGCTAGGCTCAATTTTTCAGAATTCTGAATACGTTTAATATCAACTTCTAGTTGTTCTACTTCATCTTCTTTTAAAGAAGCTTCTGTAAGTTCTTCGAATTGAAATTTCATCAAATCAAGACGCTGTAGCAATGCTTGATCGGCTGATTCCAAATCTTCTAATTCTTTTCTTTTATCTTTATATTGATTGAAAATATTTTTATATTGTTGTAGCAAATCAGAATATTGATTTTCTGCATAATCATCGAGTAATTGAAGATGATATTTTTGCTTGAGTAATGATTGAGTTTCATGTTGTCCATGAATATCTAATAATTCTTGCATCACTTTTCTTAAATCTTGAAGTGTGACGATTTGATTATTAATACGACAAATGCTCTTACCAGAACTAAAGATTTCTCTCTTAACTAATAAAAAGTCTTCATCAATATCAATGGATAAATCTTCTAGAATAGATATTGCATCTTTGCTTTCATCTATATCGAATATACCTTCAATGATAGCTTTTTTCTCGCCATGACGCACATAATCAGAAGAAGCGCGCATTCCTATTAGCTGTCCAATTGCATCAATGATGATAGATTTACCTGAGCCTGTTTCGCCACTTAGAACTGTTAATCCATCTGAAAATTGTATTTCAAGTTTATCAATGATAGCAAACTGTTTTATTGATAAGGTTTGTAACATAAATTCATCGCATCCTTATAATAAATTAAAAATTCTAGTTTTTATCTCTTCACTTGCTTCTTCATTTCTACAAATAAGTAGACATGTATCATCGCCACAAATGGTACCAAGTACTTCATCCCAATCAATTTGATCAAGTATCGCTCCAATTGATTGTGCGTTACCTGGAAGTGTTTTAAGTACAAGTAAGTTTCCAGTTCCCTCTATATTTACAAAAGAATCCATTAAATATCGTCCTAATTTTTCTAAAGGATGATATTTTCTATCATTCGGTAAACTATAAACATATTGACCTGAAGGTGCGGGAACTTTAATTAATTGTAATTCTTTTATATCTCTTGAAACTGTTGCTTGTGTCACGTTTAAATCATATTCATTTAATCGTTTTACCAATTCATCTTGTGTCTCTATTTGTTCGTTCGAAATAATTTCTCTAATTTTTATATGTCTAACTGATTTTTTTGGCACAATAAACACCTCTAGTTACGAATATTTATACAATGATTTTAACACAAGCGACTCGTAACTACTACTAAACACTATTTAACTTTAACATTATTATTTTTTATCTTTGGCATGATAAAGGCATTTATTATAAAAATCCAAACTTTAACATGATAAATTAATTAATTGAATAAAAATTAGCGAATGAATATTTTTTGTATATGGAAAACAAAATATATATCAAATAATAAGGATTTGTATCTAAGGTTTCAAAATGAAAATGTAATAGCTAAAACAAATCTAAAATTTAGCCTATAAATGAACTAGAACTCATCCATTTATAGGCTATAAATTAAAATCTAAATATCTTTATTAAATTTAATGATCTCTATTGTAAAATAAATCAACAATTTTTATTAATTCTGAAGTTTGATATTGTGAAGATATATTATTCAGACATTCCAAAGCTTGATTCTTATGATATTCCAGTTTGTCTTCAGCACCCTCTTTACCTAATAAGGAAACATAAGTACTTTTATTATTCGATTCATCACTACCTACCGCTTTACCTATTTTTTTCTCATCGCCATAAACATCTAATAAATCGTCTTTAATCTGAAACATAAGTCCTAAATGTTTGCTGAATTCATTTAGATTGTGAGACGTCTTCTGATCTACTTGTGCAATATCTACAGCAGCCATTACTGCAAAAGTAAGAAGAGCACCTGTCTTTGCTTTATGAATAGACTCTAAAGTTTTTAAATCAACTGTTTGATTTTCGCTTTGCATATCTAATGTTTGTCCGCCAACCATACCGATATGTCCGCTTGCTTTAGATAATCGTTGTAAGACTTTTACTTTAACATTATCTTCAATTAAATCGTCATTTGAGACTAATTCAAATGCCTTTGTTAAAAGTGCATCTCCAGCTAATATTGCTTTCCATTCACCATAGACTTTGTGATTAGTTAGTTTACCGCGACGGTAATCGTCATCATCCATTGCAGGTAAATCGTCATGAATGAGTGAGTATGTATGAATCATTTCTAAAGCTAAAGCACTTTGAAATCCTTTATGATAATCTTCATTTAGCATATTTAATGTAAGTAATAATAATACAGGTCGAATTCTTTTTCCGCCGGCCTGAAGTGAGTACATCATGCTCTCTTCTAAATCGGTATTTAGATGAGATTCGGGAATTGCCTGCTTAAGATTAGTATTAACTTCTTCGATTAAATTACTCATTGTTAGCTTCTTCATTTTCTTGTTCCTCAGCTTCTTCTTGCATTAATTTGTTCACTTTTTTCTCTGCATCTTTTAAAGTTGTATCACAAGCAGTTGATAATTTCATTCCTCTTTGATATAAGTCTAGTGATTCCTCTAATGAAACAGTTTCATTATCTAATTTTTGAACGATATTTTCTAGTTCTTGCATCATTTCTTCAAAGCTTTGCTTTTCTTTACTCATCATTACACCTTACTTTCTTTACAGTAGCATCAACGTTGCCATCTTTCATGGTTAAAGTGATTGTATCATTCTCAGAAATATCATGTGTACTTGTAACTACTTTATCATCCTTATTTACAATCGCATAGCCACGTAACATTGTATTAGTAGGACTCAAATTATTTAGATTTTCAATTTTATTTTTTAAATCTGTTTTTAATTTTGATAATTCATTTGTTATTGCTTGAGTCATACGTTCACGATATTGGGACACATGCATTTTATCTTGAGAAATGTTGTTATTGAGTGTTTTTAAATTGAAATGTTGTTTCAATAGCTTGAGGTTTTGAGTATGCTTTTCAAGATATGTCGACATCAATTGCTTAAGTTGTTTTTCAAGGTCATCACGCTTTTGAATTTGTTGATCATACAATAGTGAAGGTTGCTTAAATTTATAATAAGAATTTAGATGATTTAATTGTTTCTTCTGTTGTTCGACATATTGTTTAATAAACCTAGTTAATGAAAATTGATATTGTTTAATTTGTTGCATTAATTCATATTGGTCGGGTGTTGCGATTACAGCAGCTTGTGTAGGAGTAGCTGCTCTAACATCAGCTACAAAATCACTTAAGGTAAAGTCAGTTTCGTGTCCTACAGCTGAAATAATTGGTGTATTACAACTATATATTGCTTTAACTACTTCTTCCTCATTAAAGTTCCATAAATCTTCAATAGAACCACCACCACGCCCAACTATGATGGTGTCTACATCAAGTGTGTCAGCATGTTCAATTTTCTCTATAATATCTTGTTTTGCTTGCGTACCTTGTACCAATGTACTGATGTGTATTTGTTCAACTAAAGGATATCGACTGTTAATTGTTGAATGAATATCTCTAATTGCAGCACCAGTACTAGCTGTTAGGACCGCAATTCTTTTGGGAAATTTGGGTATAGGTTTCTTAACGCTGCTATCGAAATAACCTTCTTTTGTAAGTTTCTTCTTAAGTTCTTCTAACTTTTGATATAAATTTCCAATTCCGTCAAGTTGCATCTTATTTACATAAATTTGATAGTTGCCCCTTCTTTCATAAACGGAGACACGAGCTTCGAGTAGAACTTCATCACCTTCTTTAGGTTCAAAGCCTAATTTAGAAGCATTACCTTTAAACATCATAGCGCTAATCACACTCTCTTTATCTTTAACGTTAAAGTATAAGTGTCCGCTTGAATGTTTCTTAAAGTTTGATAATTCTCCCTTTATTAAAACAGATTGCAAATGAGGATCTTGATCAAATTTATATTTAATGTATTTAGTTAAAGTAGTAACACTTAAATATTCAGTCATACATATCACTCATTTTAATTATTTATATTACTTAAAACACCATTAATAAATTTATAATGACCATCATCACTAAATTGTTTAGTAAGTTCAACAGCTTCATTGATGATAACTTTTTCAGGAGTGTCACTGTGTAACATTTCAAATGTAGCCATTCTTAAGATAATACGGTCAGATTTTAGTAAACGTTCAATTGACCAATCTTTTAAATATGGTTTAAACTTCTCATCTAATACAGCTTCATGATCTTTTACTCCTGTAACTAACCAGTTAATAAAATCAAAGTCTAAATCTGGATAATCATCTTTTATAAAGTTGATTGCTTCAGTGATACTTAAATCAGATTCTTTCATTTCTAATTGAAATAAAGTTTGAAAAGCTTGAATTCTTGATTCTTTACGACTCATATTTTACTCCTTCAAACGTATTTATATAATTAATGAGGCTGAAACATAAAACATTGTCTCAGCCATAATTAGCATATTGGTGAAAATGACTGAATTAAAATTTTTTAAGTTTTTTTCAATTCAAATCAGTCTAACCAGTAGGAATATCATAGAGTGTACTACATTTATAAGTGACGCTTTATTTTGAATTAGAATTTTAATAAATGCTACTTCTATAATACCTCTACTTTGTATTATTTATTTTTCTACTATAATTTGTGTAATATGAATGTTAATTTGTTTTGGTTCAATTGCTGTCATAGTTGTTATTGAATTAAAAATTGCAGATTGAATATTATTGGCTGTTTTAGAAATATTTACTCCGTGCTTTAAAGCACAATAAATATCAATGTATATACCATCATCTTTAGCCTCAATTTTTACATCTCTATAGAGGTTTTTTCGACTAATTTTCTCTAAATTCGTCTTGCTTAATTCAGCAAAATGGCCTGTGATTCCATCGATTTCTGACGTGGCAATACTAGCAATAACAGATAAAACTTCTGGCGCAATTTCAATTTTACCTAAATTCGATTGAGAATAATCTGCTACATAGACCATCCGATAACCTCCTATTGATCATCATCCATAATATTGTATTTTTCTAAGAATTTTGTATTAAATTCACCACTTCTAAAGATTTCATTATTTAGTAGTCTAAGGTGGAACGGAATAGTAGTATCTATTCCTAATACAAGATACTCACTTAGTGAACGAATACCAGTCATAATGGCTTCATCCCTAGTAGGTTCATGTACAATAAGTTTAGCTACCATAGAATCATAATATGGAGGGATTGTATAGTTAGTATAACATGCTGATTCTATTCTCACTCCAAAACCACCTGGTGCTAAATATTGAGTAATCTTACCTGGTGAAGGCATAAAGTCTTTATATGGATTCTCAGCATTTATACGGAATTCTATAGCATGGCCATTAATTGAAATATCCTCTTGTTTGAATGGTAAAGCTTCACCCATAGCTACTTTAAGTTGTAATTTAACTAAATCCACACCAGTGACCATTTCTGTAACAGGATGTTCTACTTGAATACGAGTGTTCATTTCCATGAAATAGAAATTATCATCATCAAGATCGTAAATGAATTCTATCGTACCAGCGTTCTCATAGTTAACTGCTTTAGCTGCTCTAACAGCCGCATTTCCCATTTCTTGACGTTTTTCTTCACTTAAAATGGGAGAAGGCGCTTCCTCAACTAATTTTTGCATTCTACGTTGAATCGTACAATCACGCTCACCTAAATGTATGACATTACCATAACTATCTCCGACAATTTGAATCTCAATATGTCTAAAGTTCTCAATAAACTTCTCTAGGTATAAACCACCGTTACCAAAGGCAGTTTCTGCTTCTTGTTGAGTCATACGAATACCTGTTTCAAGCTCTTTCTCGTCACGTGCAACACGAATACCTTTACCGCCACCACCTGCAGTAGCTTTAATTATTACAGGATAACCAATTTTTTTAGCTACTTTCTTAGCATCATCGATACTTTGGATAAGCCCTTCACTACCAGGTACGACAGGTACATTAGCTTTAATCATTTCTGCTTTAGCTACGTCTTTAATCCCCATTTTTTGAATAGATTCATAACCTGGACCAATGAATTTAAGTTGACATGCTTCACATAATTCTGCAAAGTCGCCATTTTCAGCTAAAAATCCATAACCAGGATGTACTCCGTCACAACCAGTAGAAGTCGCAATAGATAATATATTAGGTATGTTCAAATAAGAGTCCTTAGATAAAGTTGGACCGACGCAATATGCTTCATCAGCAATTTGAGTATGTAATGCATCTTTGTCCCCTTCAGAATATATAGCTACTGTTTGGATACCTAAATCGTGAGCAGCTCTGATTATTCGAACAGCTATCTCCCCACGGTTTGCGATTAATATCTTATTCATTATTTCACCTTAAATAACGGCTGGCCATACTCTACCATTTGTCCGTCTTCTACTAAGATTTCCACGATCTCACCTGATGTTTCAGCTTGAATCTCATTAAATAATTTCATTGCTTCAAGAATACATACAGTTGTGTCGTTTGAAACTTTATCCCCTACTTGAACATAAGCATCTTCCTCTGGCGAAGGTGATTTATAGAATGTACCAACCATTGGCGCATTAATCGTTTCGTAATTATCACTAGCAGATTCTTGAGTTTCTTCCCCTGATTGAGTAGTTGATTGAGGTTGTGGCGCTGCTTGTGGTTGAGAAATCTGTTGTGCAGGTTGTTGAGCTACTTGAGGTGTAATGATTTCAGTTTCTTTCTCTTTTTTAAGATTAACAACGCTACCTTTGTTATCCTCAATGTTAATTTCAGTTAAATTAGATTGATCAAGAATTTCAATTAATTCTTTTATTTCTTTAAAGTTCATTTCGTACTGACTCCTTAGGTTTGTTTTCATCTACCCGTCTATTTTACTTGAGTCATCCACTCAATTCAAGCATGTTCATATGATGAAACATAGATAACAGGCTTAGTGACTAATAATTTATAAAACAAAAATTGCAACAAACGGGTTTAGTAATGATTATTAATTAAATCAAGAAATATACTCAAATATAGATGCCATTATATTTCCCAGTAAGTTTGTAGCGATAATGATGCGAAGACGTTTGATTGCTTATCAAAATGATTCTGAGGTTGGGTAAATAGTGGTTCAGATTAATAATTCTAAGTTAAATTAAACTACTACATGAATTAAAATGTTCAGTGATGGATAAATTTTGATTTAATGTTACTTTTATTGAAGTAAAAGTCCAAAAAATATAACCCCCCTTAAGAATGCACACCAATTTCAATGTACACTTTAAGGGGGGATAGTTAATAAGTATAATTTGTCTAGCCTCTAGAAATGTAACTTCCGTCGCCAGTATTAATTACTAAAATATCTCCTTCATTAACGAATAAAGGCACGTTTAAAGTATATCCAGTTTCTACAGTAGCAGATTTTGTTGCGCCTGTTGCTGTATCACCTTTAATACCTGGTTCAGTTTCAGTTACTTCTAATTCAACTGTTTTAGGTAATTCAACTCCAATAATTTCTCCTTCATATGATTGAACTTGAACTTCCATATTTGCTTTTAAATAGTTTAATTCATCTTTTAAATAATCACCAGGTAATTCGATTTGATCGAAAGTTTCATTATCCATGAAAATATGATTATCTCCATCAGCATATAAATATTGCATGCGACGGTTTTCAATCATCGCCTGTTCAACTTTCTCTCCTGCTCGGAATGTTTTTTCTTGGATAGCACCTGTTCTTAAGTTTCTTAATTTAGAACGAACAAATGCAGAACCTTTTCCTGGTTTTACGTGTTGGAAATCAATAACTTTCCAAATTCCATTATCTACAGAAATTGTTAAGCCTGTTTTAAAATCATTTACTGAAATCATTCAGTCTCCTCCTCAATTATACGCGCTTACTCTAAAATAATAAGGTCTTTTGTGCATTTAGTAAAGACATCACAGCCATTTTCTGTGATTAATATATCGTCTTCTATTCTAACGCCACCAAGTCCATCGACATATATACCTGGTTCAATTGTTACACAATTATTAACTTTCAATTCACCTTCGCTATTCTTAGATAGCAATGGTCCTTCATGAATATCTAAACCTATACCATGTCCAAGAGAATGACCAAATTCCTTTCCATAACCATGAGACTCGATATAATCTCTTGATAAAGCGTCAGCTTGTTGAACAGTCATACCAGGTTTTATTTCTTCGATTGCCTTAATTTGAGATTGTAGCACGATTTCATATATTTCTTTCATCTTTGGATCAGGTTCACCTATAGCGAAAGTACGCGTTATATCGGAAAAATAACCACGATAGTACGCTCCAAAATCTAAAGTAATCATATCACCTTTTTCGATGCGTTTGTCACTAGCTACCCCGTGAGGTAATGCGCCTCTATAACCTGATGCTACAATTGTATCAAAAGATGGACCATCGGCACCTAATTCTAACATTTTACTTTCTAGGCGCGCTTTGATTTCTCTTTCACTCATACCCACTTTTGCTATTGATAAAATATATTCATATGTTTTATCTACAATTTCTGCTGCTTTTTTTATAAGTTGAATTTCTTCTTTATTTTTCACTTCTCTTATCTTATCAATAGCATCCCTAATACTAATCAAAGTAATTATACCTTTATTGAGTTCAACATATGTATCATAACTAATTAAATGTCCTTCAAAACCAACATTAGTTAACTTTTTACTTTCTAATATTTGTTTTATTTCTGAAATTAACCCACTTTGACGATTAATAATTTCAAATTCAGTTGCTTGATTAGTCGCTTGTTCAATATATCTAAAATCAGTTACAAGATAATTTTTATCAGGGGTTATTATCAAAGCGCCACTTGTTCCCGTAAATCCTGAAAGATATCTTCGATTAAAATCAGATAGAACAATAAGTGCATCCAAACGTTTATGTTCCAAGATTTCATGAACTTGTTTTAATTTATTCATTTGCATCACTCCTATGATAACGTTTGTACATTTTTATTTTATACATTAAAATGATAGCATAATTAATAACGATTATAATAGTTTTTGGTTTAGGGAGAATACAATGAAAAAATTTATATTAGTGCTAGGAGCATCTTGTTTGTTAGCAGGTTGTGGAAGTCAAAACTTGGCTCCATTAGAGGATAAGACTACTAAATTACGAGATGATAATCACCAACTTAAGTTAGATATACAGCAACTTAATCAAGATATAAGTAACCAAAAATCAAAAATTGCTGGATTAAAACAAGATAAAGAAAATAGTAAAAAGACATCCTCTAACAAATTGAAAATCAAAAATTTAAAAGCATCGTCCAATTATTATGATAAAGTAGCTGAGGCTATAGGAGATTATAAGAATATAGAGGCAGATGTTACAAAGAACAAAGGTAAAAAAGATATTCAAGATAAGTTAGATAAAATTACGAATAAAATTAATGAAGCCTTTTCAACTTATAAAAGTTCGGTTGACAATGATTCTGATTCTGAAGAAGATAAACAGAAAAGAAAAGAGATTAGCAAATTTGATAAAGATTTATCAGGTGCGATGGATAAAATAAGAAACGGCTATCAATCAAAAGACGCTAAACAAATTAAAAAAGGTCAACAAAAACTTACTACCGTAAGTTCAAATATTAGTAGTTAATAGGAGTTTTTAGATGCGTTATATCATCTTTTATATTATATTGGCTATTGCTGCTTTTGGATTAATAATGAATTTAGATGAATTTCTTTTTTCAATAATTAAGACTTTAATAAGTTTTGCAGTAGTAGCTTTAATCATTTATCTCATTTATTATTTCTTTTTCTTAACTGAAGATCAAAGGAAGTATAAGAGAGCTGCTCGAAAGTACAAACGAAAAAATAGAAAGCATTAAACAAAAATAGCATTGAAGTATGCGAATTAAACTTGACTTCAATGCTATTTTTATATTATTTACGAAACATCCAATCGTCAGAACGATATTTTTCTTCAAGTTCTTTTACCTCAGCAAGCTGTTGTTCTGATAATTCTAAAGGTTTGAACTCAATATTTAATCCAGTCTTGAACCCTTCTTCAAAGGCTTTTTCCATTTCACTTAAAGTAATATGAGTGTCAGAAATGTCATTAATTGCCACTGCTTTTTCAACGAAAGCTTCCTTCATTTTAGCTTTAAGTCTATCATTTTTGAAAATAAACATATCAAATAGTTCATCAATATCAATATCTTGTAAAATTGAACCATGTTGTAAAATGACGCCTTTTTGTCTTGTTTGAGCACTTCCTGCTATTTTTCTACCTTCAACGACTAATTCATACCAACTCGGAGCATCAAAACATACTGAACTTCTAGGTTGTTTTAACTTTTCTCGCTCTTCCTTTGAACGAGGAACGGCAAAGTATGTCTCAAACCCTAAATTTTTAAACCCTTCTAATAAACCTTGAGAAATCACTCTATAGGCTTCTGTAATTGTTGAAGGCATATTTGGATGGGACTCAGGAACTATCACGCTATAAGTTAATTCTTTATCATGTAAGACGCCTCTCCCCCCTGTTTGACGTCGAACTAAACCGAATCCTTTTTCATTAACCTTTTCAATATCTATTTCTTTTTGTAATCTTTGAAAATATCCAATGGAAAGTGTCGCAGGATTCCAAGTATAAAATCTTATAACAGGATCAATCTCTCCTCTAGAAACAAAATTAAGTAATGCTTCATCCATAGCCATATTATAGTATGGATCTTGACTTCCTGTATTAATAAAGTTCCAAGTTTCAGTCATAAAAAAACCCCTAACAAAATGTTTAAAGACTTAACTATTAAGTATATTTGTATATATCTAGTTTATATGATTTAAACATAAACTAACCCGAAAAAATATTTTGATAAATTGTCCTAACAGTCTTATAATTATAATATCGGTTAATTAGGGAGGATGCAAGATGGGTATCTCTTTGTACATTGCAATTGGAATCATCGTGATTATCATTGCGTATATGGTCATCCAACAAATTCTTAATAAACGAGCTGTTAAAGAATTAGACCAAAATGAATTTCACAAAGGCTTGAGAAAAGCTCAAGTTATAGATGTTAGAGAAAAAGTGGATTATGATTATGGTCATATTAATGGTGCGCGTAACATTCCAATCACAACTTTTAAACAACGTTACCAAGGTTTAAGAAAAGACCAACCAATTTATTTGTGTGATGCTAATGGAATAGCGAGTTATCGTGCTGCTCGTATATTAAGAAAAAATGGCTATAAAGATTTATACATGCTTAAAGGCGGATATAAAAAATGGACAGGTAAAATTAAATCTAAGAAATAATTTTACGACCATATCGTTTCGCCTAGTAATTTTCACCCTTGAAATGTTGTAATTTGAATTATAACTTTTTAAGGGTATTTATTATTGCAATAAAAAATAATATTTAGGCTTTAAAGATAATCTTTTGAAAAATAAGTTATTTATCTTAATAAGAGAAAAAAGCTCAATGATGTATTATAGCTTAAACATCATTGAGCTTTACTATTTTAAGTATAATTAATTTTCAATATTAATGTTCAATTGTTTTTTCTTGTTTTAAATCTTCGAATTTAAGAATTGGCTTACGTGCTGCAGTTGTTTCGTCTAATCTATCTATAATGGTTGTGTGCGGTGCTTCAAGCACTACATCAGGATTATCTTTCGCTTCATTAGAAATTTGTATTAGTGAATCTACGAAATGATCTAATGTTTCTTTAGATTCAGTTTCTGTAGGTTCGATCATCATTCCCTCTTCAACATTAAGTGGGAAATAAATAGTTGGAGGATGAACTCCAAAATCTAAAAGTCTTTTTGCCATATCTAATGTACGGACGCCAAATTGTTTTTGTTTCGTTCCGCTCAAAACAAACTCATGTTTACAATATTGGTCATATGGGATTTCAAAATGATCTTTTAGACGTGCTTTAATATAATTAGCATTCAGCACAGCAGCCTCTGAAACTTCTTTAAGTCCTTCAGCACCCATAGTTCTAATATACGTATAGGCTCTTAAATAAATACCAAAGTTACCATAGAATGGTTTAACTCTTCCAATTGAGTTTTCAATGTTATTATCATACTTATAGAACTCGCCATCTTTAATGACCATCGGCTTAGGTAAGTAGCTAGATAACTCTTTTACCACACCTACTGGTCCTGAACCAGGGCCACCGCCACCATGAGGTCCAGTAAACGTTTTGTGTAAGTTCAGATGAACTGCATCAAAGCCCATATCTCCAGGTCTAACTTTATCCATTATTGCGTTTAAATTTGCGCCATCGTAATAAAGTAGACCACCAGCTTCATGAACGATTTCTCTAATTTCCATAATATTCTTCTCAAATATACCTAATGTATTTGGATTAGTTAGCATGATAGCAGCTGTATTCTCATTTACAACTCTTCTTAAATCATCAATATCTACTTCTCCGCGCTCATTAGATTTAACAGTGACTGATTTAAATCCGGCAAATGAGGCTGAAGCAGGGTTTGTACCGTGAGCAGAATCAGGTACAATAACCTCATCTCTATGTCCTTGTCCATTATTCTCATGATAAGCTTTGAAAATCATGAGAGCTGTCCATTCACCGTGCGCGCCTGCTGCTGGTTGAAGTGTTACTTCATCCATACCTGTAATTTCTTTTAGCTCTTCTTGCAAACTATAAATAATTTCAAGTGAACCTTGAATGTGTTCTTCCTCTTGCAATGGATGAGATTCACTAAATCCAGGTATTCTAGCAACTTTTTCATTAACTTTAGGATTATATTTCATCGTGCATGATCCCAATGGATAAAAACCAGTGTCTACACCAAAATTTTTATTGGAGAGTTCTGTGTAATGTCGAACTAAATCTAGTTCAGCTACCTCAGGAAACTCGGCTTTATCTTTACGAATATATTTGTCATCTAATACAGAGGAAATTGTAATGTCCTCAATATCACTTTGAGGTAAAGAATACGCATATCTACCTTTTTTGGATCTTTCAAAGATTAATGGACTTGATTTACTAACCATTTAATTCACCAGCTTTCTGAACAAAATTATCAATTTCTTCTTTAGTTCTTAATTCAGTTACGGCAACTAGCATATGATTGTTGAAGTCATCAGAAACTTCACTTAAATCAAAACCACCAATAATACCTTGGTCAGCTAATTTTAAATTTACTTCTTTAATAGGTTCATCAAATTTAACTACAAATTCATTAAATGAATTACCATCTAATACCTCAAAGCCTTTATGTTTAAATAGTTGTTTAGCATAATTAGCATGTTTTAAATTTTGAACAGCAATATCATATATACCTTGTTTACCAAGAGCTGACATAGCAATTGAAGATGCAAGTGCATTAAGTGCTTGGTTAGAACATATATTTGAAGTCGCTTTATCTCTTCTAATATGCTGCTCTCTAGCTTGTAAAGTTAGTACAAATCCACGATTGCCTTCATCATCCTGAGTTTGACCTACTAAACGGCCAGGTACTTTACGCATTAACTTTTTAGTTGTAGCAAAATAGCCGCAATGAGGTCCACCAAATTGTGTAGGTATACCGAACGGTTGAGTATCTCCAACAACTATATCCGCTCCAAAAGTACCTGGTGGTGTTAAAAGACCTAAAGCTAGAGGGTTAGCATATACTATAAATAATGCTTTTTTATCTGCAATAAAACTATTTATTTTTTCAAGATCTTCAATTGAACCATAAAAATTTGGATATTGTACTGCAACTGCGGCAGTATCATCATCAATTGCTTGTTCTAATTTTTGTAAATCAGTTATTGTTCCATTTAAATCGATTTCAACTACTTCAAACTCTTTACGTGTTTTAGCGTAAGTATGTAAAACTTGTAAAGCTTGATAGTGTAAACCTTTTGAAACAACAACTTTTTTCTTTTTAGTCTGACTGAAAGCTAAAATACAAGCCTCAGCAAAACTAGTCATACCATCATACATAGATGAATTTGCAACATCCATATCTGTTAGTTCACAGATTAAAGTTTGAAATTCAAAAATTGCTTGTAACTCACCTTGAGAAATCTCAGGTTGATAAGGTGTGTACGCAGTATAAAATTCTGATCTAGAAATCATGGCATCTACAACTGCAGGAGCATAATGATCATATACACCAGCACCTAAAAATGAAGCGTGAGTTTCTTTTGTGATATTTCTATTGGCAAGAAGATTAAGTCTTCTTACTAAACTAGTTTCTGCCTCTCCCTTAGCAATATTTAAATTTCGATTTAATAAAATATCGGCTGGGACATCACCAAATAATTCTGAAATTGATTTTGCTCCAATAGTATCTAGCATTTCTTGTTTATCTTGATCTGTTAAAGGTATATAACGATGACTCACTATTTACACCCCTCCGTATTATTTAGTAATTTGATTTTTCTTAACAATTTTTGCTTTAACTTGGCGCTTACGAACTTGTATAAGCACTTCTTTACCCATTTCGAATGCATCTCTATTTATAATAGCTAGTGCGATAGATTTACCTGAAGAGGGAGATTGAGTTCCGGATGTTACCTCTCCAATGTGGTTACCTTCTAAATCAAATACTTCGTAACCTGTTCTAGCAATACCTTTACCTATTATCTCTAATCCAACAGTTCTTTTAGTGGAACCATTTTCTTTTTGATCTTTAAGAACAGATTTGCCAATAAATTCTTCTTCAATAAGAGGTTTAGCAGCAAAAGCAATACCTCCTTCATAAGGAGTAATAGATTCTGTTAAATCTTGACCATGTAGAGGTAAACCTGCCTCAAGGCGTAAAGTATCACGAGCACCTAAACCACAAGGAACAACGTCATATTCTAATAATTGATTCCAAATGTCTACTGTGTCTTCAGATTTACAATAGATTTCGAAACCATCTTCCCCTGTATAGCCTGATTGTGAAAGAATGATATTTTTATCAAAAAACTTCACATCTTGTTTAAATTCAAACATACTCATGTCACTAACATCCACATCAGTATGTTCATTCACAAGATGTCTAGCTTTTGGGCCTTGAATAGCAAGTTGACCATATATATTTGAAGAATTATTCACATTAACATCAAAATTACTACTTTGCTTAGAAATCCAATTAAAATCTTTATCAGTATTTGCCGCATTTACTATTAATAAAAAGTGGTTTTCTGCTAACTTGTATGTAACTAAGTCATCTATAATACCACCTTCTTCATTACATAAAGCTGTATACATTGCTTTAGTATCTGTAAGATTGTTAGCATCATTTGATAAAATATACTGAACAAAGTTAAATGCTTCATTACCAGTAATTTCTATCTCTCCCATGTGGCTTACATCAAAAAGACCAATTTCATATCTCACAGCGTTATGTTCTTTTTTAATACTAGTGAATTGAACAGGCATAGCCCATCCACCGAATTCAACTATTTTCGCACCATTATCAACGTAGTTTTGATATAAAGGTGTCTTTTTAAGTTCAGTTGTCATTAGAAAACCCCCTATTTTTAATAAAAAACAGGATAGCATAGAGCTACCCTGTTAAAATAATTCATCCAGGAACGCGTTACAGTATTATCCTTTTGCCTGAGAGTTTCGTTAAATAACTTGCACCTTCGGCGATAAAGCTAAATATTTACAATATTCTTAAATTAATTATTATGTAGATATGTTTTAGCTTTATTCTCTCTAATACTGATCAATCGCAAAATAATTTTTGTAAAATCTTTTCATATATTTCAGAAACAGTGAGTGCGCTATCCACCTTCATGAATGCGGTTTCATTATATCTTGAAACCCTTGAACAATACAAGGTATTTAATTGTTCTAGAGATTTATCTTTAGCATTGGGTCTATGAGGATCACTAACTATACGTCGATAAATAACATTGATATCACAATCAAGCCATATAACATTCTTTTCATTTTTAAGTAGTTTCAAAGAATCTTTATTTTCGATTATTCCTCCACCAGTAGATATAATTTCGAATGTATTCAAACACTTTTTTAAATACTTAAATTCTAAATCACGGAATTTTTGTTCTCCATGTTCCTGAAATATATCGGGAATTGATTTGTTTTCATTTCTCTCGATATATTCATCTAAGTCTACATAACTTAAATTTTGTAAATCAGAAAGATATCGTCCAATCGTCGTTTTACCAGTACCCATGAAGCCAACAAATATAATAGGTGCTTTACTTTTAATCAATCTAATCTACCTCTTTTTTAATGTTTTAACAATAACATCATCATAGTAAATATCTAAGTTATGTAATGTCTTTAATTTTAAACCATATTGAGTAATATAAAAAGATATAATTGATAAATAAAATGAAAAAATTACTACTAAATATAAACTAATGAACGCTTTTTGGCTATAAATGGAGGTTTTTCTTTTTATAATAGTTCGTATCTCCTTGCTTTATTTTTATTTTTAAAATATTATTGTTCGTCTTTATTATTTTGAAAGAAACTACATTGTTTAATAGAGTGATGTTACCTCTCTGATTGATATTTTTATATATTTTTTTATTATTATAGATATATCTAATTTCCTCATCCTTTTTTCTAATTTTGATTGTTGAATCATTATCTTTACTTGGCGAATACTTGGAAGTTTGTACATCTTTAAGAATATCTCTACAAAAAAATTCAAAGTCTAAATCATCATTATTTTTAGCTAAATGTAGGTAGTAAGAAGTGAGATTAATAATATTAGGTGTTAAAGAAAGACATAATAAGGTTACTGATAATGCGAAGAGTATTTCAACGAAAGTAAAGGCTTTAATTTTCAAATGAAACACATGTTTTAATGTTAAAGTCTCTATCTTTTCCACATATTTTCTTTTGATATAGTTGTATTTCATATTGATCCATTACAACTCCTTGTTTAAGTTGTTCCTTACTATATTTATTCAAGCTGGTAATAATAGACTTTTTAATTTCTATGGTTTTTAAATTATTATTATAGTTATTATTCATTGTGGAGAGTGTTGGTATCAAAATAAGTGTGATTAATCCGATGATTAGTAAACCTAATAAACTATCGAGTAATAATGAAGCTCTTAGTTTAAATTTTGACATATCTAATACGTCCTTTTTCAATATGTAAAATAATTTTATAGGTAGCTTTATTCATTGCAATTGTTAGAGAACCAAAACGGTTAATATTTCCTTCTCTATTGAAATTCAACGTATTAATTCTAGCAATATTAGTGATTTTACCGTGAGGGACTTTAAATTTATATTTGCTCCCTTTTTCTTCTACAACTTGGATAACATTTGAATTATTTGTAAAAACTAAGGCTATCGATCTTTGAGATGCAATTGCTTTAGATTTAAAGTAATTAAGTCTAGTAATGAATTGTTTAATTTCATGTTCTTCATTAATCATTTGTACGTTCATAAAACTTCTTGACCATAAAGTTGTCATTAATAAAACGCTAATGGTAAATAAGACCAACATCATTTCAATTAGAGTGAATGCACTATATTGTTTAGTTCGCAACAGCCTCACCATTTGAAATACTAATAGTTTGTCCGGATTTACAATTTTTCTGTCCTTCTTTTATAAAACCTTCAGCAATTAATTCTTCAATATTATTAGGGTTACGATTATGCTTTAATGTATATGCTTCAATTTGACTATTTACCATTTTTACTTGAGCATCACAACCAGTAGATTGGATATGTGCTGTTTGTTTGGCAATATTAGGTATAATTAAAATAAGTAATAAACTAATAATTAATAAAACAAGTAACATTTCAATTAAAGTGAAAGCTTTAGATTTTTTTAGTTTTTTTAATATTTTCATTAAGAGTCCTCCCTATTTGATGGTTTGCATTAGTTCAAACATAGGTAACATGATTACAAGATATAAAGAAACTATAAATAGACCTAATATAAAGAAAATGACTGGTTGAATAAATTTAGTTTGCTTGAGAACTTTATCTTCAAAATGATGTAGTAACATTTGGCTATATAACTTTAATTCAATATCTAGTTTTCCGCTTTTTTCACCTTGCTCAATAAATTTGATTAGATCAGGTTGAAAGCATTTTAAGCTATTTAATATAGACGGTAGTGACATCCCTTTATCAATACTTTTTAATAAGTAGTCACCTAAATATTTAAAAAATTCATTGTTTTGCTCATTTCTATATATATGAACAATATGTTGAAGGCTTATACCGTTTTTATAAAAAAGAGAAAGTTCATTAGATATTTGATAAGTTCTGAATATTTTATAGTAAGAATTGACAAAGGGGATTTTAACTATATATTTTATTTTTTTATTTATGGGAATTTTGTTTAGGAGTTTATAAATAATTATATATATCACAATTGAACAAAATGTAAGCAATAATACAAAAGCAGGCAACTTTGTAATGAAAACGGTAAGTATATTTTGTAAAGTAGATAGTTGAACATTCATAGTCGCGTATAATTGTTGAAATTGAGGTATCACAGTCATATTTAACACGATTAGCATGATTAGAAATATACTTATCAGCACTATTGGATATTGAATAGTTTTTAGAAATGCCTTTTTAGCCTTCAAGTTTCTTCTCATATATTCAATGGCGTCTGCCATTGCAACTTCTAAATTTCCATACTGTTCTGCAAATTTTACTTGAGTAAGTATAATTTCGGGGTAACCAATCATCTTCAATACTTCATAACATGTTCCACCTGCTTGAATAGATTCTATTATTATTTTACTAATGTTTTTATCTCTATATATAAAGTGTAAATTTAGAAATTGAAAGCTTTCATACAATGTGAATCCATGTTCAAATAAATGTTTTAGTCGTTGAAGTAGTTCAATGGATTGAGCTTCGGTAAGATTCTTTTTTCTGTTAGGTTTAAGTATACTTATTAACAACCTCTTCACAAATTACCCCTTCCTTAGATAGATTAGTTAGATGTGTAGCCAGCTTAGTGAAGCTATTTGGTAGTTCATGATTGTGTTCAAAAAAGTATTCTACTTGATTTTGGTTCATTACTTCACAAACTAATTCACGCGTATTAGTTTGTGTGGTGATAAGTCTTTGATTAGATATTAAATTTATAGATTGACATAATTCTTGCACTGTAACACCTATTTCTAGTAGACGAAGTAAAGCCCCTTTACAATCATTAGCATGTAAAGTTGTAAGCACTAAATGACCACTTAGACTTGCTTGTATAACACATTTAGCAATATAAGCATCACGAATTTCTCCAATCAAAATGACATCAGGGTCACATCTAAGTATGGCTTTAAAAGAGTTAGTATAATTTATCCCGGCCTTTTCATTAACTGAAATTTGAGTTATCCCATCTAATAATTGCTCAACAGGATCTTCAATTGAAATAACATTTAAATTTAAATTTTGATGGGCATGCATTACCATTTGATACATTAAAGTGCTTTTCCCAGAGCCAGTTGGACCACTAAAAAGTAATAATCCTTGTTTTTTATTCATTAAGTGCTTAAAATCTTTAAATTCATATGAGTCACGTCTTTGTTGGAAATATTGAGGTACGATTCTTATAACGCAACTTTCATTACCTAAAGATAAAGGTAGCGTAGAGATTCTTAAGTAATACATATTTTGCAATTTATAAGTATATCTTCCACTTTGGGCTAGCTGTTGGGTCGAAACATCTAAGCCTGATTTGAACTTCATATAAACAAGTAACTTTTTGTAAATAGCATGTGTCAGTGTATCGTAATTAATAAGTTGATCGTTGATTCTTAGTTTAATTAAAGTATGGTGCTCAGTAGGAATAAAATGTATATCACTTGCAGCGTGCTTTATAGCATAATTAACTATCTCTTGGAATAACATTTTCATAAAAATTCACCTCCTACATATATCAACGTAGGAGGTGAAATAATTACTTTATTTAATTAACCATTTAAAAAAGGGTTTAATTGTTCATCATCAACAGTAGTATATGGACCGTGACCAGGGAATAACGGTAAATCGCCTTCAAGTTCAAATATCTTATCTTTAATAGAATCAACTAATGTTTCGTAGTCCCCTCTATAAAGATCAGTTCTACCAATGCCATTATTAAATAAAGTGTCACCCACTACAGCAAATTCATCAAAAACGTAAGTTAAACTACCTGGAGAATGTCCTGAAGTGTGTAATACGTCAAATTTGAAGCCCTCAATCTCTTTTGATCCTTCTTCTAATTTTGAAGGTTTAGCATAGCTTATAACTTGAGGCATACCATATTGTTTAAATTTAGATGCACCATTTTTTTCTGGATCTTGTAAAAAATCAAATTCCTCTTGATGCATATAAACAGGAACGTCGTATTTAGAAATAATGTCATCTAAAGCACCAATGTGATCGTAGTGAGCATGAGTTAATAGAATCGCTTTCAATGGCTTATTAATTTGATTTAATTTTTTAATGATTTTATCACTTTCACTTGAAGGATCTATTAATATAACACTTTCTTCATTTTCAATGAAATATGCGTTTGTATCCACTAAACCTAAAGTTAGATTTGAAATTCTCATTATTGTTCACCACTATTATTTAAATGTTTTTGAACAGATTTGAGTTTATCATTCATCTTTCTTGATTTATCGCGACGATCATCAATTCGAATATTTGTACATACTCTGTCTAACCCTTTGTTGAAAGGTAATTCATGTATTGCTTGAATGACTTCGAATAGGTCCTTTAGATCACCTTCGATAAGTGTGTTCATTGGTGTTAGTTGGTAATCAATTTTACCTTCTTCTTTAAATTCATTAAGTTTAGTTTGTATTTCTGCTATATATTTGCTTACGCTAGGACCTTCTGTTCCTACTGGAATAACTACGACATCTACAATTGCCATTACTTAACACCCTCTTTATCTAGTACATATGTTTTAATTAATCCTGCGGCACCTGTGATTCCAGCATCATTTCCAAGTTGTGCTTGTACAATTTCTGTTTCAAATTGAGCTGGAGTAAATGTTAAATTGCGATATTCAGTTTTAATATTTTCAATTAGAATTGGTCCAGCTGTAGACATGCCACCACCTAGTACAATATATTTAGGATTACTAGTAACACTTATAATGCTACATAAATAACCAATATAATTTGCAACTTTTTCTGTAATAAATATACAGAATTGATCACCAGCTTTAGCAGCATCAAAAACAGCTTTAGCCGTTACTTTATTATCTTTTATTAATTGTAAAATTGAAGATTTAAAAGTAAGTTTAGGATAATAGAAATTTACTAAATTAACTACCCCAGTTGCGGATGCTACAGTTTCTATACAACCAGCTTTACCACAATTACAATTAAAACGTTGATCAAAATCTGCACGCATGTGGCCGATTTCAGCTCCTGATCCATTGTGACCATGTACAATTTCTCCATTTGAAATGATACCGCCGCCTAGTCCAGTACCTAATGTAATAGCAACAACATCATCTGAACCTTCGCCAGCACCTTTATGCTTTTCGCCTAACGCTGCAACATTTGCATCATTATCAACATAGACTGGGCAATCTACATATTTTTGGAATATTTCTCTAACATTAACGTTTCCTGTCCAATGCAAGTTTACTGCACCATTCACTACTCCAGTTTTGAAATTAACTGGTCCGGGCACCCCAATTCCTACTCCTTGAACATTAGTAAAATCATAGTTAAATTCTTTTACTTTCTCTACAAAAGAATCATAAATATTTTTCAGCAATAATTCACCTGTATGATCACTAGTATCTGTATGAATTGACCATTTATGTAATTGTTCTAGATGAGTATCAAAAATTCCCAATTTACAAGTTGTTCCGCCAATATCGGCCGCTAAAATAATATTTGTCATTTATGTTCATTCCTTCTCTGATTAATTATCAAAATACATTTTAGATATTCATCTTTAGATAATAGTTGAAAGTTATATAAAGATTTTACCTCTTGTAACATCATTTCATACATATCTTCTGGATCTTTAAAGTAAATGATGAAACCATATTTTTTTAGTAACTGTAAAACATCATAAAAGTTATTTATCTTTCGAGTCACTTGATTCACTCAACTCTTTTTGTAAATTTTTATAATTTGTATTACTAGGATCGCTCTTTGCAGCTTTTTTAGCATATTTCAATGCTTTTTTGTCATCACTTAATGAGCGATTTGCGATGGCTAATTCATAATTGAGTATACCAGAATTAGGATATTTTTTTATTCCTCTTTCCCATTCTGCGATAGCCTCAGATTGTGAGTCTTCAGTTGCTGTAATTAAACCGCTCAAATAATAGGTTTCATCATCAGCATAATTTTTATTTAATGTTTGGTTAACCACGTTTCTCGCTTCTCCGTAGTGACCACCTAGCATTTGATCTTTAATAAGTTTGTCATAAATATTGTCTTCTTTAATAGTAAATATTCTGATTTGTAATATAACAAATATTAATAGTAAAACAATTAATAATATCCAAAACAAATTACGATTTACATTAAAGTAATATCCTATAAGTGTAATTAAAAGTCCACCAATAAATCCACCTAAGTGAGCCATAATATTAATATTAGACATGAAAAGTGATAAACATATTAAAATTAGTAAGGCTATAAGTAATTGGCCAATAACTTTTCTATCAAAAGTCTTACTTAAGTACATTATTGCGAAAATTGAACCTATTAATCCAAATATTGCCCCACTCGCTCCTACTGAAATTGTGGAGGTATTAAATGATAAGGATACAAAATTACCAAATAATCCTGACACAAAATATATAACTAACATTCTCCAAGAACCCACTATTGATTCAACAATCTTCCCAAAAATGAATAAGGAAAGCATATTCATCAATATGTGTTCAAAATTAAAATGTAAAAACATCGAAGAAATAAGCCTATACCATTCTCCATGAACAACATTAAAATGTACAAGCCCACCTACTTCTAGTAATTTAACATCTGAGAATCGATTAAGATATAAAATCATACATAACCATATGATTACATTTGTGATAATTAAGACATATGTAGCCGGTGTGAATCTTTGCATGTGTCTATCAAGAGGATTATTGGTTAAAACTTTTCTTTTATAGTGAGAATAAGTCTTTTTATCCTCGTTGTTTACAAGCATTTTGTAAAGTACAAAATGTGGGGTAATTGCTTTTATATCTTTAACATTTCTAATAATGTGAAATTGAATTTTTATAGGATGACTCTCATTATTTTTTTCTTCTAGAAAGTCTTTATCAGTGAAATAATAAAAATTGAATGACTTTGGTTTAAAACCTATAGTTTGTTCTAATTGGTTAAAATTCTCTTTAACTTTAGACTTATCAAATCTGATTTCTTGTGAGGTAGTAACATCTCTTCTAAAAACCACTACAGATTTTTTTCTTTTATGTACTAGCCAAATTTCATTATTATCCTTTTCACTGCTTAACAAATCATAATTTAAATATCTAATCCAGTAGTATAAGGTTTTCCAATAAAGTTTATCGATAATCATTTATTCCTCCACTACATTATTGTTATATATAATTAGTTGATCAACGGGTTGATCGAATGATTCTTTATCAAATGTAGTAAGTTGAAAATCATATAGCAAGCTAACAGTTCGAGTTTTAAATTGAGTTAAAAATTTATCGTAGTAACCGCCACCGTAACCGATACGATAGCCATTCTCTTCAAAGGCAACACCTGGGACTACTAATAAATCCATGTCATTAGTAAGTTCAGTATTTGAAACAGCATGATAGATTCCTTTTTCATCTTTTTCAATATCATTAAGAGATAATAAGCGTTTGAATGTCATACGCTTATTTTTATAATCTGTCTCAGGTACGTAAACTTTCTTATCATTCATTATAGAGGACTCTATTAAGTGATAAGTGTCGACCTCATGTGGCATTGATAACACAAAACCTATTGATTTAGCATCTTGATAAGCTTGTGTATTAAATAATTCATTAGCTAACCATTGATCTGCAATACTTTTTTTATCTTTATTAAAACCTTTAAGCTTTTCAATTGTTGCTCGTCTTATATGTTTTTTACTCAACATTTTCACCCACTTTGTTCACCTCATATTATAACGTTAATCAATTATGATGTCATTAAGTTGAGATGTATTCTCAGCTATAAAAAAAGAAACCTCATGATTGAGGTTTCTTGATTAGTTAGATTAAGTTTACTTTAGATAAACCTAATTATTTAGTTTCACGGTGTAAAGTTTGTTTATTATCACGTGCACAGTATTTTTTCATTTCAATACGTTCAGGGTTGTTTCTTTTGTTTTTAGTTGAGATGTAGTTTCTATCTCCACATTCAGTACAAGCTAATGTAACGTTTACGCGCATGATTATTCCTCCTTACCTTTTCTAAATACGACCTTATCATTATACCAATTACATAAGTAATTGCAAAGAAGATTTTATTAATAATTTATTATCAAATCTAATTATCATTGTTATCAGCGTTGCTATTTTCATTAGTGCTTTCGTTTTGTTGTTTATTGTCAGAGTGAGATTCATCTTTATCATCTTTTTTGTCTCTGTCTCTGAAATAATAGTTGATAACATCTCGGCCTAGGTCTCCGCCATTTAACCAAGGCGGTGGTACAGGTTGGTTAGTATAAACAATAGAGAATGATAATTTAGGATCTTTAATTGGTGCATAACCAATATATGTTGAGTTAACTCTAGATTCTCCGTTTTGGAATACCTCTGCTGTACCTGTTTTACCTGCCGAAGGAACCACAGTATTTTTGAAACTAGCGTAACCAGTACCGTCTTTCTCATTAAACGCCATTTTAAATCCATCTTGTACTTCTTTAATTTCGTTTTCGGAGTTGTTCACTTTATTTAAGACGTTTCCTTTAATTTTTCGTTTTAATGGACCTAAATCATCTTTATTTGTAGATTCATGTATTGCAAGACCGATATGTGGTTGAATTCTATACCCATTATTAGCAATCGTTGATACGTATTGTGATAGTTGTAATGGCGTATATGTGTCATATTGTCCAATAGACAAGTCTAGGTAATTACCTGGATTATTAGTCAATGGTTCGATTTGTCCAGGAGTCTCGTTAGGTAAATCAACACCTGTTTTAACACCTAGGCCCACTTGATTTAATCCTTTACGCAATTTTTGTCCAGCTATCGCTATATTATTAGGTAGTGGCATACCTGAGAAATAAGGGTCTCCAGCTAATTTTAATGCTGTCTTAAACATATATACGTTTGAAGAGTGCATTAGGGCTTCTTTATCATTTATTGTGACTCTGCCATTTTTATTAAAGTATGATCGCTTAGTAAGACCTCCTTGGAATTTTAAAGGTTCATCAACCATTGTTTCTCCAACTTTAATTGCATGGTTTTGGTAGCCAGCTAATAAAGTTCCACCTTTGACTGAGGAGCCTACTGCATACTGAGCTGTAAAGTTACCAATATCAAAATCTTTTAACTTACCTTGTTTATTAATTTGTTTACCAGCCATGGCTAATATGTCACCATTCTTAGGATTTTGAACTACTATAAGTGCATTATCCATATCTTTAGCGCCTTGGCTTCTTAAAGTTGAAATTTCTTTTTCAAGTAAAGATTCAACTTTCTTCTGTAAATCGATATCAATAGTTAATTGTAAGTCATGACCTCTTGAACCTGGATTAATGACCTCTGAGTTTATAACTTTGCCTGATTTATCTGTCGTATATTTCATTTGTTTTTTAGTGCCTTTTAGAACATCTTCATATTGATATTCTAAATATGATTTACCTACTCTATCATTTCTTGAATATCCTTTAGATAAATACTGTTCTGTTAGTTCTTTAGGGATACCTTCTGTTGAAGTAGATACATCACCAAAAATTCCTCTTAGTGAGTCTCCATATGGATATTTTCTATCCCAATCCATTGAAGTATTTACCCCAGGTAATTTTGAAAGTTGCTGGGATACAGCAGCATATTCTTTTTCTGTAACGTCTTCATTTTTTATAGTTTGTGGATCTAAAGTAGATCCTGCGTTCATTTCACGATAAATGGCTAAAACTTGTAAATCTTTTTTACTAAGTTCATCTAATTGTTTTTTACCAATTTTGTCTCTTTGTTGATTATCATATTGTTCTTGAGTGATATTACCACTCTCTAACAATGACTGTTCTTTCTTCATTAATCGTTTTGCTTTCTCAGGATGTATTTGTACCCAGAAATCTTTTTTATCTCGTTCAGTAATTTTATCTGTATCCATTTTAATAAGTTCAGATAATTTTTTAGCAGTATCTAACATTTCTTGTTGAGTTGTTTTTCGATTTCGAGTATATGTAATTGCCATTTTTGAAGCATTGTCTACAAGGACTTTGCCATTTCTATCTAATATGCGGCCCCTCGGCACTGATTCGTTAACAGTTATGTTTTCATCATTCTTTATTAATTGTTTATAATGTGATCCTTGTGCTATTTGCAAATAACCTAACCTTAACACTAAAATTGCGAAGATTAACACGATAAAACCGAATACGAAATTAATCCTCTTATTCATGGTGTTTCTGGTTCTCTCATCATTTGATTTTTCTTTTAATCTTTTCAGCAAAACAACCTACCTCTATTCAACGTGTCTCATACAAATGATATATTATATTAGATTATTTTTCTATCATTTTGACAAAAAAATAACGGTCTCTAGATGAGACCGTAAACAAATGTGCAAAATTATTTTGCTGCTTTGTATAATTCGTCAACTTTTTCCCAGTTAACAACGTTCCAGAATGCACTAATATAATCTGGACGTTTATTTTGATATTTAAGGTAATAAGCATGTTCCCAAACATCTAAACCTAAGATTGGAGTTTTACCTTCAGTTAATGGGTTATCTTGGTTTGGAGTAGTAACGATTTCTAATTGACCGTTATTTACTACTAACCATGCCCAACCAGATCCAAAGCGTGCAGCAGCTTTATCTGCAAATTCTTTTTTGAATTCATCTAAAGAACCCCATTGTTCTTTAATTTTGTCTACTACTTCACCTTTTTCTTCAGAATTTGGTGATAATAATTCCCAGAATAATGAGTGGTTTAAGTGACCGCCACCATTATTACGTACTGCAGTTTGAATATCTGAAGGTACGCTATCTAAATTAGCAACAATTTCTTCGATTGATTTAGCTTCTAAATCTGTTCCTTCAACTGCTGAGTTTAATTTAGTTACATATGTGTTATGGTGTTTGTCGTGGTGAATTTCCATAGTTTGTTTATCAATGTGTGGTTCTAATGCATCATATGCATAAGGTAATTTTGGTAATTCAAAAGCCATAAATAATCATCCTCCTAAATTGTCTGTACAATTATCATAACAAGTAGCTTTAATAGCAACAATGAATATGCTTACATAGTAATTATGATATATAGCTACTAATTATTTTGTTACATCATTAGTATATCTCAGTTTAAAGCCATTTAAACATGAAAATTCTTAGAAACTAATTTTTCAGACCATTGGCCTATGTTTTAATAATCAAGTTTTTTGAAAATAAAAAAGCAACCCTTCTAAGGTTGCTGTGATATTTAAATCATAATTTATTCTATATTTAAGCATTTTTTTGACATGATTCACATACACCATACACTTCTAATTTGTGGGTATGAATTGCTACATTAGGTAAATATTGCTTTATTTGTTCAATTGGACAAAAGTCTATGACTTTAGTATCTCCACAATTTTCACAAATAAAATGATGATGGTGGTGGTTTGTGCAAGCTATTCTAAACTTCATTTCACCTTCTAACTCAGTACTCTCTATAATACCCAAATCTTTAAAAAGATGAAGATTACGGTATACAGTATCAAAAGATATACCGGGATAATCTTTATCCATTTTTTGTTGAATGTGCTTAGCGTTAAGATACTTATCCTCTTCAACGAATATATCTAACATGTCTTTACGTTTATCTGTATATTTTAATCCATTATCTTTTAAAATTTTAATAGCATCATTTGTATTCATTTGAAATTGCTCCCTTTTTAAACTTAACTTTTAACTTTTGGTAAGCCATAGTGATTATAAGCATGATTACTAATAATACTACAATAACACCACCAGGTGAAATGTTCATATAAAATGCAAGTACTAATCCCATTATTACGGATAACTCACCTAGCGCAACACTTAGTGCTATGAGCTGTTTAAAACCTTTAGTTATTCTCATTGAGATTGCTATAGGCAAAGTAATCAATGCACTAACTAGCAGAATTCCTACAACTCTCATTGAAGCAGATATAACCATTGCAACAATAATAATAAATAAGAATTGTATCCATTTTGGAATACCAATGACTTTACTATATTCTTCATCGAAAGATAAGATAAATAATTCTTTATAAAATAATATTATAAAAAATACAACTATAATTGCGATTACAATAATGGTAGTTAAATCACTTAAATTAACAGCGCTAATTGATCCAAAAAGTAATCCGACAATTTCTTGATTAAATCCATCTGCTAATGAAATAAAGATGGCACTCAGTGCGATGCCTGCACTCATAATAATAGGTATTGCTATTTCTTGATAATTTGAAAAAGATGTTCTTAGCTTTTCAATTAAAAGTGCACCTATAACAGCAAAAAGTATTCCAAACCACATGGGATTAACAAATGAAAGTGTAGGTAATATTGTAAGTAAAAACATACCAAAGGATATACCGCCTAAAGTGACATGGCTTAAAGCGTCAGCAATAAGAGATAGTCTTCTAACAACAATAAAAGCGCCAATTAAAGGTGCGATAAAGCCAATTAAAATACCGCTAATAAGAGAATATCTCATAAAATCAAAATTTAATAACGCATCAATCACAAGTTACACTCCTCAATAAATAATATATTTTTATCCAGTTTCAACATTTTCATTACAACAGTCACGATTGTGTTGATGATCAACAAATTGTATTGGATGACCATATATTTTTGAAATTTCAACTTCATCTAAAGATTTAAAATCTTCAGTTGTACCATGGAAATGAAGATGTTTGTTTAAGCAAGCAACTTCAGTAGCAGTATCAGCTACAACTCCGATATCATGCGTTACTAAAATAATAGTAATACCCTCTTTTTTTAGCGTATCTAATGTAGCATAAAACTCACTAACATGTTTGGCATCAATGCCATTTGTCGGTTCGTCTAAAACTAATACACTTGGATTAGATATTAATGCTCTAGCAATTAAAACACGCTGTTGTTGGCCACCTGATAACTCTGCAATGTTTTTGTTAATTAAATGTGCAATATTTAATTTTTTCAGCACTTGTTCAACTTTCTTATTATCTTCTTTATTAAATCTTTGAAACAGTCTTTTAGTCTTTGTTAGTCCGCTCAGAACAACCTCTTTCACACTTGCTGGGAACCCCGCATTAAAAGCTGTTGCTTTTTGAGAAACATAACTAATTTTCAATGAAGTTTTATTCCCTCTATACATTTTTCCTTCAACGAAAATCTCGCCTTTTTGTAAAGGTAATAGTCCAAGTATCACTTTCAATAAGGTGGATTTTCCCGCTCCATTAGGACCAACGATGGCTAGAAACTCACCTTTGTTGATTTTAATATTAATATTTTCAAGTACATGTTTATTATCAAAATAGTAGTTTATATTTCGTAATTCGAAAACTGGCGTTGTCATGTTTTCACCTCGCATAATACTATACAACTTCGTGAAAGTTATGTAAATAGTAATGTTTACGACTAAATAAAAGAAACGAGACAAAAATCATTCCAATTAATAGATGATTTTGTCTCGCCCTATTTATTTTTACCTAAAAGGTAAAAACGATTTATTGATTTAAAATTTTATTCTTAAGATCTGAATCAAATTTTTGTGCTTTTAACATTTCAATTTCGAATTTATACGGTGGTTTTTTATTTTTCTTATCCTCACCTACATATGGTGTTTCTAAAATTTTAGGTATATCTTTAAATGCGTCATGGTGGACAACATAATTTAGCGCATCGAATCCAATATGACCAAATCCTATATTTTCATGACGGTCTTTATGTGCACCGATTTCATTTTTACTATCATTCACATGTACAACTTTAATACGGTCTACACCAATAACTTTATCAAATTCATTTAACACACCATCGAAGTCTTCTTTGACATTATAACCAGCGTCATGGGTATGACATGTGTCAAAACAAATTGATAAACGATCATTATGTGTAACGCCATCAATAATTTGAGCGATTTCCTCGAACGAACGGCCTACTTCTGAACCCTTACCAGCCATTGTTTCAAGGGCAATTTGTACATCATTGTCATGAGTTAATACTTCATTAAGTCCTTCAATAATTTTTTTAATACCTACGTCGGCACCAGCTCCAACATGAGAACCAGGATGAAGAACAATATCTTTTGCGCCAATTGCTTGCGTGCGTTCAATTTCGTTTTGTAAAAAATCGACACCTAAGTTGAATACTTCAGGTTTAGTCGTATTTGCGATGTTGATAATATAGGGTGCATGAACAATGATATTAGATAAACCATATTCTTTCATGGCCTCATGTCCTTTTTCTATATTTAAATCTTCGATGCTTTTTCTTCTCGTATTCTGAGGAGCTCCTGTGTATATCATAAACGTAGATTCTCCAAATTTATGGGCTTCTTCTGCAGAGCCTTGTAACATCTTCTTACCACTCATTGAAACATGAGAACCTAATAGCATGTCATTCACCTATCCTTTATTGTTTTTACGTTTTTGTTTATTTTGTCTCTTACTATAAATCTTTCTTTCTTGGCGTTTCATTTTTTCTACTTCTTGCTTAAACTTTTTCTTATATCCTGGTTTAACTTTTCTTTTCGATTTACTTCGAACTTTATGCTTAACTTCATTTGTTAAGTGATCATCTTTTCGTTGTCTAGTGCGTCTTGTGTCGTGTGCTTTAATCGGTTTAAGTTCTCCATTTTTAATGTCCACATTTTCAAAATGATAGCCTTTATCTTCGATTAATGAAATATTGTGCTCTTCATCAGGGCTATAAAGAGTAATTGCTACTCCTTTATAATTACCCCTTCCTGTACGACCTACACGATGTGTAAAGAAATCAATATCATTAGGTACGTCGAAATTTATGACGTGACTTACCCCTTCAATATCGATACCTCTCGAAGCGAGATCACTTGCAATAACGTATTGGAAGTCTAAGTTTCTAATACGTTTCATTTGTTGTTTACGTTCTCTAGGTGTCAAACCACCGTGAATCATACCTACTTTAATACCTTCTTTATTTAGAGAATCTGCAAGTTCGTTTGCATTTTCTCTACTATTACAGAAAATAATACAAAGATATGGATTCAAAATATCTATTAGATTTAGCGTTTTATCTACTTTAGCAGTCCCTTTTGTAGGTATTAAATAAAATTCAATGTTCTTTTTATTATGAGACTTATGATCAACCTCAACGAATTCAGGTTGGCTTAAATATTTATTTAAAAATGGTTGCAATGATTTAGGAATCGTTGCACTAAATACAGCAATGTGCGCTTCATCATTTAATCTAGCTGCTATATAATCTACATCCTCGATTAATCCTAAATCAATCATTAAGTCAGCCTCATCAACAATTAAATTGCTGGCAAGGTGTGCATGAAGATGTCCGCCTTGAGCAAGGTCATTAATACGTGTAGGTGTACCAATAATTAATTGAGGTTGTCTATTACAGCGTTGTTTGTCTTTTTCAATATCTGTACCACCTATAAACAATTTAACGTTCACTTCTTGTTTAAATTTGCACAGGTGACTCGCTGCTTGGAATAATTGTTGAGCAAGCTCTCGTGTTGGTGCAACTACAATGGCTTGGGGTTCTTGAAGATCAACATCAATCATTTGTATTAAAGGTAATAAGAAAGAATGCGTCTTTCCTGTACCAGTTTGTGATTGACCTATTAAGTTAGTGCCTTTTAATATTCTTGGGATAATTCTATTTTGTATTTCTGTAGGTTTTTCAAAATTAAGATCTTGAACCGCTTTAATTAAACTTTCGTCTAAATTAAAATGCTCAAATGGATGTTTTGCCATGTTATGGCCTCCTTTAAAGTCTAATAAGCAATTTGTTATTTATAAGTAAAAGGATCAGTATCAATATTTGAGGCTTCGATAGGGAACATATCTTTATACTCAAATAACCAATCTTCTAGTAACAATTTTAACCCTTGCTTCATTACATATTCGCTGTAGTGGTTGATATCAAGTAGATTGACTCCTTGTATTTTAGCGTCTAATGCATCGTGATGTTTGATATCTCCAGTAACAAATACATCTGCACCATTACTGTGAGCTTCATACTCGAAACCTATACCTGAACCACCAATCATTGCAACTTTATTAATCACCGCGTCAGAATTACCAGTATATCTTAAACTATTAATATTTAATTTCTCTTTAGCGTAACTAGAAAACTCATCTAAAGTCATAGTATGAGGAAGTTCACCTATAATACCTAATCCAAATTCGCTTTGTTTTTGTAGTTTAATAAAATCATAAACAGGTGTTTCATAAGGATGATAGTTTATAATTGCTTGTTCTGAAATTTGCTTTTCATTTTCAGAAATCATAAATTCAAGTTTAATCTCATCTACATATTCTATACTATCAAGTTGACCAAGGTAAGGGTTAGCTTCTCCAACAGGTTTGAACTGTCCCTTTCCAGCACTTTCGAAGAAACAATATTCGTAATTCCCTTCTTTAGCTAAGCCGAGTTGGTTTAATTGGTCTTTAAAGTTTTCAACATTTTCTTTAGGAATAAAAGTTTGAACCTTATAATATGTCGTGTAACGTTGGTTAATCTGGTTAATGTTATTTAAATCAAGTGTATCTGCCAACATTTTATTGACGCCACTAGGATTTACATCTAAATTTGTATGCATTGCGATAAGATTAATATCATTTTGAATCAATTTGCGTATAATTTTGCCATAACCAGTTTGAACAATATTTTTTATACCTTTAAAGATGAGTGGATGATGTGCAATGATTGTATTGATATTTTTATCTATCGCTTGATTGACAACCTCTTCAGTACAATCTAAAGCGGTTAATATACCATTTACTTGTTGATTCTCATCACCGATTAATAATCCGACATTATCCCATGATTCTGCAGTGGAAAATGGGACATGATAATCTAAAATGGACATGAGTTTACTCAATTTCATTATCTAACACCTCTAGTATGAGATTTATTTCACTGTCAATTTCTTTTAGTCTCTCATGATGCGTTGATGAATTCAATTGTGACTTAATGTGATAAAGTGCTTCAAGTTCTCTATTCCATTTCTTGTAGAAATGTTCATTTTTTTCCTCTAATAAATACGGGCCAAATTTTTCTTCTTTTGTAGAAAGTGGCATTATAGATTGGTTAAATTCAGCAACTACAATTTCATAAATATGCCCTTTTTCTTCAAGGATAACCTCGTTTGTAACTTCATAATTCAGTGAAGTTAATACATTTCTTAAAACTTGTGTTTGGATGTTGCTCTGTAAAATAAGTCTTGGGTGATGTGCTAATTTTTCTTGACCTTCTTTTAAAATTTTAGCAATGAGAGGTCCTCCCATACCACAAATCGTTATATTATCAATTTCATCATCATGATTGATAACTGCTAAACCGTCTCCTAAGCGAACTTCAATCGAATCACCTAAGTTATTTTCAGCTACATTATTTAGCGCAGCTTTGTACGGTCCTTTGATGACTTCTCCAGCAATTGCACTGTTACATATCTTATTTTGGATGGCATAAATAGGTAGATATGCGTGGTCCGAACCAATATCAGCTAGCGTCCCTTCTTTTAAAAATGAACACACACGCAATAATCTTTGGTTTAAATTAATCATTTTTAAACTCCTCATATGTATTAAAAAAGAGCGGGATTGAATTCAGTATATTAAAAGTTGAATTCATTATCCCACCCTCTCAAGTGTGATGATCCAATTGGGCGAGGTAAAATTAATATGCATTAATTCATAGCTACTTCCCCAACATTATTATTTTAATCCATGAAATCTTTTAGTCTCTTACTACGACTAGGATGTCTTAGTTTTCTTAAAGCTTTAGCTTCGATTTGACGTATACGTTCACGTGTTACGCCAAATACTTTACCTACTTCTTCAAGTGTTCTTGTACGTCCATCATCTAAACCAAATCTTAAACGTAATACATTTTCTTCTCTATCAGTTAATGTGTCAAGAACATCTTCAAGTTGTTCTTTTAACAATTCGTAAGCTGCATGGTCTGATGGGCTTTGAGCTTCTTGGTCTTCAATGAAGTCACCTAAATGACTGTCATCTTCTTCACCAATTGGCGTTTCAAGAGATACAGGCTCTTGAGCAATTTTCAAGATTTCACGTACTTTTTCAGGTGGTAAATCCATTTCTTCACCAATTTCTTCTGGTGCAGGATCTCGGCCTAAGTCTTGTAAAAGTTGGCGTTGAACACGTATTAATTTATTAATTGTTTCAACCATATGCACAGGAATACGGATAGTACGTGCTTGGTCAGCAATGGCTCTAGTGATTGCTTGTCTAATCCACCAAGTCGCATATGTTGAAAATTTAAACCCTTTACTAAAGTCAAATTTTTCTACAGCTTTAATCAAGCCCATGTTACCCTCTTGAATTAAATCAAGGAATAACATACCTCTTCCTACATATCTTTTAGCAATACTAACAACAAGACGTAAGTTGGCTTCAGCTAGACGAGATTTTGCTACTTCATCGCCTTGTTCAATTTTTTTAGCTAACTCTATTTCTTCTTGAGCGCTTAATAAGTTAACTCTACCAATCTCTTTAAGATACATACGAACTGGGTCGTTAATTTTGACACCAGGAGGGGCACTTAAATCATTTGGATTTAATTTCTCATCTGTATCTGAACTATCTTTTTCATTAACAAGCGTTATATCATTATCATTCAGTTGATCGAAGAAATCATCCATCTGGTCAGAATCCATTTCGAAATTCTGAAGCTTCTCAGCAATTTCTTCATGACTTAAATGACCTTCTTTTTTACCCTTGTCAATTAATTGTTTTTTAACATCTTCTAATGTTAAAGTCGGATCAATTGTTTGCTTTTTAATTTTCACTTGGTTATCAGACATGAAAAGGCCTCCCGATTTTGATAAATACTGATAATCTCTCAATAACTATATATTATATCAATTAAATATGATTTGTATATTGTAAATTTTAAATTTATCACTTTCAATTAAGTCATTTAAACACTTTCAATAATGTGTAGTTATATTATTATTTTAATCTAAGTTTACTATTAAAGTTGTGACAATAATTTTCTACCCGTTCAACCTCTCTAGTAACCATTAGTTCAAATCTAATCATTAATTGTAAAAGTCTGACCTACTAAATTCTAATTAATAGATTTAGCTTAAAATTACATTCTATTTTTGTTTTTATCGACAATAAGTTGTAAGTAATACTTTTGTAATTCAACATCACCAATGCGAGATGCTTCCCTTAGTTTGTGATTTAATGATTCAATTGACTCATCATCATTATTATTAATAATTAGTATGTAGTCCTCTATTTCATTCTCGTAAGGTTCATCATTGAGGGTATATTGTTCAAGTTCAATAAATGCCTCTCTAAGCTCATTGGAATCAATGTATTGCATAACATCACTAATACTATAATTATCATGTTCTGAAAAATAGTCATGCAAAATATTAAATATACTCTTAAAATATTTATTTGTAAAGTCTTCATCACTAATTTTTTGATAATAATTTATAAAGGTATCCTTATCTTTCATAAAATGCTTCAATAGAGCTCTTTCAGCTTTTTCATGTTTAGTTAAATTATTAAACAATTGTGAATCAGATTGCGGAGAATATCCATATTCTGCTGGTGCTACTTGTGGCATATTGTTAGAACCAACTTCATGATAGATCATTTCTGGGCTCATATTGAATATATTAGCAACATCTTGTATTAACTTATTACGTAAAATTGTTGATTGAACTTGAGCGATGTCATGAGTTGCTTCTCTAAAATGTCTTTCATAAGCTAAATCATTATTATTAATTTCATCTTGATGTGACTCCACTTTAAACAGCACAAATGCCTTTTTATCCTTAGCAACAAAGTTTAAAAAAGCCTCATTTCCATATTTGCCAATGTATTCATCAGGATCCATACCGGATGGTAATTGAATCACATATACATTTAGACCTTGTTGTAATAAAGCTTGACCCGTTTTTAAAGTAGCCTCTCTACCAGCGTAATCTCCATCAAACATTAATGTAATGTTATTTGTTAATTTTTTTAGAAACGTCATATGTTCTTGGGACAACTGTGTACCCATACTCGCTACAACCTGTTTTAAACCAGCGTAATCTGATTTAATAACATCCATAAATCCTTCTAATAATACAATTTCGTCGTTTTGGCGAATCGATTTACGTGCTTTATCTAAATTATATAAGAGTCTACGTTTTTGAAAGATGGGTGTTTCAGGGCTATTCAAATATTTAGGTTCTTGGTTATTATATGTTCTTCCAGAATATCCAACTATTCTACCTTGAGCATTCTTCAAAGGAAACATGATTCGGTTTCTAAATCTATCATAGTAACTAAAATTTTCTTCATTTCGAGACAATAGACCCGCTTCGTAAGCTAATTCTATGTCATATCCTTTCTTCTCTAGAAAATCATGACAAAAATGAGAGCTATCTGGCGCATATCCAATTTGTCTCTGCTTGATGAGTTCGTCAGTAAAACCACGCTGACGCAAGTAGTTTAAAGCCTCTTCACCCTCAACAGTTTTCATCAAGGCATAATGATAGTAATCTTGAATTAACTCATGCATTTCTATCATTTTCAAATCGTCTGAAGCCATTTGAGATTGTTGATTATATTGAGTTTGCCCCACATCAACTTTAATATTTACACGTTCGCCAAGTTCTTTAACAGCTTCTACGAAAGGTATATCTTTAATCTCCTGTGTAAATTGAAAGACATTGCCCCCTTTTTTACAACCAAAACAGTGACAAATTTGTTTATCTTCAGATACTGTGAACGAAGGTGTCTTTTCATCATGAAAAGGACACAAGCCGATATAATTGCGTCCTCTTTTTTCTAATTTTACATATTCGCTTACTAAATCTAATATATCTGTTTTATCTTTAATTTCATTAATGACCGATTGATCTATACGCAAATGGAATCACCTATCAAATATTAGTCATATAATTATATCTTTTTTCTACGGAAAATGAAATCATTTCGATTTAGTTTCTTCAATTAAATGTATGATATCATTCGCTGTTTCTTCAATAGCTTTGTCAGTAACATCTATGACCGGACAACCTACTTTATTTACTAATTCATCAAAATAATTCAATTCTTCTTGAATACGTGCCTCTGTGGCATACCTAGCCTTATCTCCTAAACCTAATTGTTTTAATCTTTCCTTACGTATGCGATTTAGTTTCTCTTCACTTATTTTTAAAGCAATACATTTAGAGGTATCAATATCAAATAATGCATCAGGTGGAGTTACTTCAGGAACTATAGGTATATTCATCACTTTATAACTTTTATGTGCTAAATACTGAGATAATGGAGTTTTAGAAGTTCTAGAAATACCTAACAGAACGATGTCGGCTTTTGGTAATCCTTTTGGATCTTTTCCGTCATCATATTTCACAGCAAATTCAATTGCATCAATTTTTTTAAAATACGCATCGTCTAGCCTGTGAACTATTCCTGGTTCATAATATGGTGTTTCATCAATCGAATCCGATAACAAATCCATTAGAGGTCCCATAATATCGACAGATTTTAATGAAAATTCTTCGACTTTTGCAAGCATATATTTTTTAATTTCAGGTTTAACCAAAGTGTATACAATAATTGCATTGGTATCTCTAGCAACTTGAATAACTTCATCTACATGTTCAAATGATTCAATATAAGGATATCGAAGAAATTCATGTTTACATTGTTTAGGGTTAAATTGAGATACTCCTGCTCTTGCAACTAACTCTGCAGTTTCACCAATTGAATCTGAGGCTACAATTATCTTTATAATGTCCATGTATTTACCACCTATTCTTTGAATAATGATACGAATAATTTAGTTATAGTTGTTTTAGAGATTCGACCAATTACCTCGTATTTTTTATTGTCTTTCTTCCTTACAATTGGTAGTGAGTCAATCTCGTTATCTATCATTTGATTGGCAGCGTATATCACAAGTTCTTCCTCTTCTAAATATGTCACATGTGGCATTCTAGTCATATTTACACTGATAGGCATTGTATGTATATCCTCACCAATCATAGATGCTCTTAATAAATCTTTTCTAGAACATACGCCTACGAAGTCATTGTCATTATTAGTGATAAATAATGTCCCTGCATCTTCTAAAAATATAGTACATATTGCATCATAAACTGACATTTCTTCCTTAATGACAACTGGTTGAGACATATAATCTTTAACCACATATTGTCTCAATTGTTCATTAATAATTTTATTTTTCGATTTACCTGAATAGTAATAACCTACTCTAGGTCTCGCTTCTATAAAACCAGACATAGTAAGTATAGCTAAGTCCGGTCTTAACGTAGCTCTGGTTAAATTTAATTTTTCAGCGATATGCTCACCTGTGATCGGTCCTTTAGATTTGACAATCTCAATTATTAGTTCCTGTCTTTTACTAAGTTCTATAGGTCTTCACCCCTCTTGAATACTTTCTATTATAACTTTTATTATAAATTGCTACAAATACATATAAATACTTGCTATTAAAAATTCTTTCAATTAGAATAAAGTTAAAGCGAGTTAAGGATGGTGCGAGCTTAACAACTTATATTGGCGAATGACTTATTAATGAAATAAAAGCGAGTGTCTGCACTAATTTGGGTGGAACCGCGGGTTAAAAATTGTAAGTAACCATATTGTATTATGACAATACATATGATTAAAAATACTTTTTAAAACTCGTCCCAAGATAATAATACATTACTAATATGTATATATTGTCTTGGGGCGTTTTTTATGTCTAAGGAGAGTTAATTTATGGCAAAAGATATGGAAACAATTGTTCAATTAGCAAAACATAGAGGGTTCGTATTCCCCGGTAGTGACATTTACGGTGGTTTATCAAATACATGGGATTACGGACCATTAGGCGTTGAACTTAAAAATAATATTAAAAAAGCTTGGTGGCAAAAGTTCATCACACAATCTCCATATAATGTGGGTATTGATGCAGCTATTTTAATGAATCCAAAAACTTGGGAAGCTTCAGGTCACTTAGGCAACTTTAATGACCCTATGATTGATAATAAAGATAGTAAAATTCGTTATCGTGCGGATAAATTAATTGAAGATTACATGCAAAAAGAAAAAGGTGATGAAAACTTCATCGCTGATGGATTAAGCTTTGATGAAATGAAACAAATTATTGATGATGAAGGTATCGTATGTCCTGTAAGTGGCACTGCAAATTGGACTGATATTCGTCAATTTAATTTAATGTTTAAAACTTTCCAAGGTGTAACTGAAGATTCCACTAACGAATTGTTCTTACGTCCTGAAACAGCTCAAGGTATTTTCGTTAACTATAAAAATGTACAACGTTCAATGCGTAAAAAATTACCGTTCGGTATTGGTCAAATCGGTAAATCTTTCCGTAACGAGATTACACCTGGTAACTTCATTTTCAGAACAAGAGAATTTGAACAAATGGAGTTAGAATTCTTCTGCAAACCTGGTGAAGAAATTGAATGGCAAAACTTCTGGAAAACATTTGCAAGTCAATGGTTAAAAGATTTAAATATTAATGAAGAAAATATGCGTTTAAGAGACCATGATGCAGATGAGTTATCTCACTACTCTAACGCTACAACTGATATTGAATACAAATTCCCATTTGGTTGGGGCGAATTATGGGGTATCGCAAGCCGTACAGACTTCGATTTACAAAAGCATAGCGAACACTCTGGTGAAGACTTTAAATATCACGATCCAGAAACAAATGAAAAATATGTTCCGTATTGTATCGAACCTTCATTAGGTGCTGATCGTGTAACGTTAGCATTCTTATGTGACGCATATGAAGAAGAAGGTGTTGAAGGAAGTAAAGATGCACGTACTGTAATGCATTTCCACCCTGCCTTAGCACCATATAAAGCTGCGGTATTACCTTTAAGTAAAAAATTATCAAGCGAAGCGATTAAAATCTTTGAACAATTAAGTCAAAGCTTCTCTATTGATTTCGACGAATCACAATCAATTGGTAAACGTTACCGTAGACAAGACGAAATCGGTACACCATATTGTATTACATTCGACTTTGATTCATTAGAAGATAATCAAGTAACTGTACGTGACAGAGATTCAATGGAACAAGTACGTATGCCAATTTCAGAATTAGAAACATTCTTAGCAGAGAAAGTTAAATTTTAATAACTTATTACCTAATAATACTCTTACTTTGACACAATAAGTGTTTAGGTAAGAGTATTTTTATTACATAAAAAATCCACACTATTCCGTTTATCGAAATAAAACGGTTTAGTGTGGATCACTTTCTAATCTTTTAAGTTGATTAATTAATTTTTGACTCTTAAAAAACATACCAGCATATTCTCTATAGAGCATGATAATAAGTTCTGACATCTCATCTAAGATTTCTTTATGAATACTCAGTGAATTCATTTTATTGATAGGTAGTTTTTGTAGTATATCTAATAGATAAAGCGAGCGATTTGTTAATTTGAAAGCGTGTGAATCTTGATATAATACTTCTTCAGAGATTGCTCCATCGAATTTGAAACTATAACCTACTAATTTAGATTGATCTTCATTTCCAGTAATCACACACTGATTAAATGAAGCTGTAAATCCAAATTTAGACATACACTTCAATAGTACTACGATAGACATGAGTTGTGCTGATGTGCCCTCTGCTATCTTACTAAGTACAAAATATAGTAAGTCATAATTGTACTTCGAAACTTCATTTTCTTCCATAGATCTTTCAATAGTCTCTGTGCATAACGATGCATAACTACTTTCAAATAAATCAAGCTGTAATTCATAATGTTGATCAATCACATCTACAGAATTGAGTGTTCCCATGCCACGCCATTTATTATAAATAAATAAGCCATACACAAACATTTGTGTATGAGCTTGTAATCCAGATTTAACTTTTTTCGCACGTCGAGCCATCAAAGGTATTTTAGCGCCATATTCATTTAAAATTGTGATGATTTTATCAGATTCACCATAATCTACTGATTTGATTATGATGCCTTTTTGTTTCATTAACATGACTCATTCACCGACTCTCTATCAATCAATCTTGGTCTTCTACATAACCAATTTGTCGTATAAAGTTTACTTTATTTCTCCAATCACGTTGTACCTTGACCCAGAGTTCTAAGTAAACTTTAGATCCTAATAGCATCTCTATATCATGACGTGCACGTTTACCTACCTCTTTAAGTTTTTTACCACCTTTACCGATGACTATACCCTTTTGAGAATCACGCTCAACGTAAATTGTTGCTTCAACTCTAACTCTGTCTTCATCTTCTTTAATCATTCTATCAACATTAACGCCTATTGCATGAGGTATCTCTTCACTTGTTAAATGTAATATCTTTTCACGGATAATTTCGCTAACAACAAATTGTTCTGGGTGGTCAGAAATTTGGTCGTCAGGATAGTATTTCGGACCTACAGGTAAATAAGATTTCAACACATCTATAAAGTGATCTACATTCAATCCCTCAAGTGCTGAGATTGGTATAATTTCTGTGAAGTCCATATATTCTTTATATTTTTCAATTCTAGGCATCAAAGCATCCGGATGCACAAGGTCAATCTTATTTAATACTAAAAAGATAGGCGTTTTAACATTTTTAAGCATTTCCATGATATATTCATCGCCACGACCAATATCTTCGTTTACGTTAACCATAAACATAATTGCATCTATTTCTGATAGTGTATTCTTTGCAACTCTCATCATATAATCACCAAGTTTATGTTTAGGTTTGTGAATACCTGGCGTATCAATGAAGATGATTTGTGCATCGTCTCTTGTCATGACGCCTTGAATTTTATTACGTGTTGTCTGTGCTTTATCTGACATAATCGCAATTTTATGCCCTATTACTCTATTTACAAATGTAGATTTACCAACATTAGGTCGACCAATGATGGATACAAATCCTGATTTATGTTCTTCTGTCATTAATTTAAATCCTTTCCTGAAAATCCTAATGGTAATAATTCGTTTACAGTAGACTTAATCATTTCTCCTTTATGATTAGTCATATACACAGGCATATCATCATCGCAAAGTTCTTTAAGTACTTGTCTACAAGCCCCGCATGGTGAGGAGGGTTTATCCGAATCAACAGTAACGGTTATCGATTCAAAATCCCCTGGTTTGTATCCTTCTGAAATTGCTGCAACAAGACTTGAACGTTCAGCACAAATTGCCATGGAATATGCAGCATTTTCTACATTTGCTCCATGAAAAGTACGTCCGTCCTTAGTTCTTAAATAGGCACCAACTTTGAAGCGACTATATGGAGCATAAGCTTTACTTTGTGCCTCCCTAACTTCCTTAAAGTAATGCGATTGATAACTCATTTATTTTCCTCCCAAAAATAAACTTAAAATATGTGGTACAAAAACTATTAATCCAATACATAATGCTAAAACAGACACAATCACAACACTAAAAGCAGCGATATCTTTAGCGTGTTTAGCATATTCATGATAATCGGTTGTTACCAAATCAACCACAAATTCAATTGATGTATTGATAGCTTCTAGACTCAATACTAAAGCTATTGAGAATAATATAAACATCCACTCAGATTGATTGATATGAAAAATAAATCCCATAATAATAGCGATAATTCCTGCTAATATGTGAAGTAAGAAATTTTGGTCTTTTTTCAAAATGGCTGTAAAGCCATCATAAGCGTACTTGAAACGTCTCATTATTATGATTCTCTTGTTAAACCGTATGCATTAAGAATTGCATCTTGTCGACCAAACATTTCTTTTTCATCTTCATCTGTCATATGATCATATCCCAATAAATGTAAAAAACCATGTAAAGCTAAGAAACCTAATTCACGTTCAAAAGAATGTCCGTAATTTTCAGCTTGTTCATGTGCTACATCTGTACATATAATAATATCGCCTAAAACTCGAGGTATATCAAGTTCATTCATATCGATTTCTGGCTCGTCTTCTTCTAAAGCGAATGAGATGACGTCAGTGACTTTATCTTTATCTCTATACATTTTATTGATATTTTGAATTTCATCTTTATCTACAAATGTTACTGAAAGTTCAGCCTCACTATCAATATGTTCTTGTTTTTTAGCAAAGGTAAGTAATGAATCTATTTGTTCATACCATTCATTCTTTACTAAATCGGTATGGTCACTAAAGTCAATTGTAAACATTTACTCAACTCCTTCATAACGATCTATAATTTTACTTACAAGTGGATGCCTTACAACGTCACTTTGATCTAATTTCATAATACTAATTCCATTGACCCCATATAATTTTTTAATTGCTTCTTTTAAGCCACTTTTTACGCCTTTTGGTAGGTCGATTTGAGTTTGGTCACCTGTAACTACCATTTTTGAACCAAAACCTAAACGAGTTAGGAACATTTTCATTTGTGCGTGCGTTGTATTTTGAGCTTCATCTAAAATAACAAACGCATCATCTAATGTTCTACCTCTCATATAAGCAAGTGGCGCAATCTCAATAATACCCCTCTCTATGAATCTTTCAGTTTGCTCTCTGCCTAAAACTGTATTTAAGCCATCATATAGAGGACGTAAATATGGATCTACTTTTTCTTTTAGGTCACCTGGTAAGAAACCTAAAGATTCTCCTGCTTCAACGGCTGGCCTAGTCAATACGATACGTTTAACTGAACCTTTACGTAATTGTTTAGCTGCATATACAACTGCTAAAAATGTTTTACCAGTACCAGCAGGACCTATTCCAAATACTAAGTCATTTCTCTTCATAGCATTGATATACATACGTTGTCCCATTGTTTTAGCACGAATCGTTTTACCAAATGCATCTTTAGTAATCTCTTCATCATACAAATCAAGTAAATGTTGAATTGTATTATTGTCTGCCATTTTAATAGCAGCCTCTACGTCTTTAAGTGTAATTGTATTACCTAATTCTATAACTTTAAGTAAATTGGTGAGAACTAATTCTGCTTTTTCAACATGCTCTAATTTTTCGCCTTTAACAGCTATTTCTTGACCTCTAGCATGTATCACGACATCAAAATTTTCTTCAATAGTTTTTAAATGCTCATCATTATTTCCCATTAAAGCTTGTGATTGATTAATGTCGTCAATTTGAATTATTCCTGGCATAAACGCGCTCCTTTACAAGTTACAATAATAAGTTTTATTAGCTAAAAATTTTAGACTAATTTGTTATTTTTAATAAAAACAATATCCAAACACATTATATCATTCTTATTCATCTTAATGATGTGATTATGCTTTGCTTCAAAATTATTGAACAAATACTACTGAATATATATTATTTCTTACTAAAATTTTACTAAACTCATACTAATTAGACAAACTAAAAAGAGAGTAAAACAGTATTCAATATTTAAGCATGAATACATAGTTTTACCCTCTAATGTTAATATAATAGCTAATTCTTTAATTTTATTAAAAAATTTAAAGTTGCTTTGGTTTACTTAAAACTTCTGACCAAATCAGACCATTTATTACTTCATCTTTATCAAATTGAAAAGCAGAATGAGACATATTACGTTCAATGTTTTGAGAATTAAGTAATTGTTTTAAGCGATAACGTTTAGTTCTCTCTGATAAATACTTATCCTCAATGATGTCTCTTGCTTTTTTCTCAATCAATTCGAGTTGTTTTTCTTTTTCTCTATCAATTTCGTTGCGAACATTTTTTAAATCCTGAGTCAAATTGGACTCAAGTTCTTTTCTTAATTTTTCTGCACTTTCATCTCGTGAAGTTGAAGTAACAGGTTGAGGTCTAGGATTATCCTGGTTATATGGTGTTGGGTCAGGTTTAGGATGATTTTTGACTTCCGATTGTTTATGCGTTTCTTTAGACGATTTATTTTCTGTTTGAGAGTCAGCATCTTCATCTTCAAGGTTTTTACTTAAAGGTGGAAGCGTCTCTTCAAATTCTCTTCGTTGCTTTTTCTCGGGTTCATCATTTAACTCATCGTTAATTTCTTTAAATGTTTTTTCTAATTCTTCAAAGAAACCACCTTTTTTGGGTTGATTATCACCTTGCGTATTTTGAGGTGGCTTTTGATTTTGTCTGCTTTCATGACTTTTATCACGTAGCGCGCTAATACCGGTTACAATAACAGATATTATAAATATGATAATACCGATATTCATTTAATCACCTCATTATTTATTGTTCTGGTGATTCGTCATCATTCTGATCAGTACGTTTGTTAATAGCATTTCTCATGCCAGTATCTGCTTCAATATTTTTAAGATTATAATAATCCTTAACTCCAATATTACCTGATCTAAGAGCTTCAGCCATTGCTAATGGTACTTCTGATTCAGCTTCAACTACTTTCGCTCTCATTTCTTGTACTCGAGCTTTCATTTCCTGTTCAGAAGCTACTGCCATAGCACGGCGCTCTTCAGCTTTCGCTTGAGCAATATTTTTATCTGCAAGAGCTTGCTCAGTTTGTAAATCAGCACCGATATTTTTGCTAATATCTACATCTGCAATATCAATAGATAAAATTTCAAAAGCAGTACCTGAATCTAAACCTTTACTTAACACAGTTTTAGAAATATTGTCTGGATTTTCTAGAACCTCAGTGTGATGCTCACTTGAACCAATTGTAGAAACAATACCTTCACCTACACGGGCAATAATTGTTTCCTCTCCAGCACCACCGACTAATCTTGCTATATTTGCGCGAACAGTAATACGAGCTTTTGCTTTAACTTCAATACCGTTCATCGCTACACCAGCAATAAATGGTGTTTCAATAACTTTAGGGTTAACTGACATTTGAACTGCTTCGAGTACATCACGACCAGCTAAATCAATTGCCGCTCCTCGTTCAAATGGTAAATCAATATCTGCACGTTGTGCTGCGATATTTGCATCAACAACTCTATCAACATTACCACCAGCTAGGTAGTGTGACTCCAATTGATTTGTTGTTAATTTTAAACCTGCTTTATGTGCTTTAATTAAAGGTGCAATGACCTTTCTAGGTGAAACTCTTCTTAAACGCATACCTACAAGGGTACCAATACCTACGTGAACGCCTGCTGCTATAGCAGAAATCCATAATCCTATAGGTACAAAAGAAAATAGTATGAGTAAAGCTACTACAATAATTACAGCAATGATTATAAAACCAATACCAAACATTAAATCGCTCCTTAATTTTATTCTATTTCTCTCACAACTACACGCGTACCTTCAACCTCAAGAATTTTTACTTGTCTATTTCTTAAAATAAATGTGCCGTCTGAAACCGCATCTATTCTTTCATCGTCACAAGTAATAATCCCAGCAGGTCTAAGGTCAGTGATTGTTTGAGCAGTTTTACCTACAAGGTGAGAGCGGTCGTCATGTGAACGATAACCAGCCTCTGAATTTGTTGAATCTTTTAAGATCACTTTATCAAGAAATGGTATTTTCTTGTTGAAAATTTTCACTAATATCACCCATTCAATTATTGATAAAATTAACGCAACTATTACATTACCAAGCATGAGTATAATATTATTTCCTAGCATGATGATACTGAGAGTTATGAGTAGCATACCAATAATACCTATCACGGCACCAATGATAAACAGTTCTATAATAACTAGTATGACACCAATAGTAAACAATAATACTGATAAAACATTTACATCTCCATTGATAAGGAATCCTAAAAATAAAAGTAATAATGCTAGAGAAGCAATAATTCCAATCAAGTTAATGCGTTTTGAATATAATTGATACAAAAAGCCTAGGAAGATTATACACGTAAGAATTAGTGAAATAAAAGGTTGCGTAATAAAACTTGATAGATTATCAGCCCAACTATTTTCACTAGTGAATCTTGTAAAAAGCAACGTATGTATTAGATAGGAGTAATTCACTATTTCACCTCGCCCTCATATTAATTATACATGAAAACGCACCCATTATATAGTATTTCACTAATATATAAATTGGTAATTTGTAGCTTAACAATTTAATTTTATTAATTTTAATAATATTTGTTTATTTATCTGAAAAATGAAAAAGATTTAATTAATTGAGCAATACGTTTAAATAATTTTACGAGAATAATTAAAGTAGTTAGCATAGTATAAAAAAATACCCTAGTTCTAATAACTAGGGTATCTATTATATATAATTAACATTCGTGTTGAGGGAGTCAACAGAGCTATTAATTATTTGAATTTACGTTTACGTGCAGCTTCTGATTTCTTTTTACGTTTAACGCTTGGTTTTTCGTAAAATTCACGTTTACGTACTTCTTGAATTGTTCCACTTTTTGATACTGAACGTTTAAATCTACGTAAAGCATCTTCTAGTGATTCGTTTTTACGTACTACTGTTTTAGACATCTGTATTTCCCTCCCTCCAAATATCAACGGAACTTTATAGTCATCACATAGTAAAAACTATGCAACTATTAGTATAATATAACTCAAATAGGTGGTCAATTAGTAAAATTTACATTTTTTAAATATTTAGACAAGTACTTCTTCTTCAGATTTATTCGTAGCATGCTCAACTACTCTAATGGCTTTACCATCATTTAGAGGATAGTCAGCCTTAAGAATTTTTACTTTAACAATTTGTCCAATTAGTGATTCATCACCTTCAAATTGAACTTTCATATAGTTATCTGCATAACCTACCAATGTATTCGGTTCTTCGCCTTTTTCTTCAGGTATTACTTCAAGCACTTCATTTTCAAATTTAGAGGCATACTCTTTAGCAAGTTGGTCACTTAAAGCAATCAATTTATGCACACGTTCATTCTTAACAGATTCATCGATTTGATCGTCCATTCGAGCTGCTGGTGTACCGATTCTTGGTGAATATGGGAACACATGTAATTCAGAGAATTGATGTTTAACAATAAAATCGTACGTTTCTTGAAATTCTTCTTCAGTTTCTCCAGGGAATCCTACTATTACATCACTTGTTACAGCTAAGTCAGGCAATGCTTTGTGTAATTCTGTTAATCTCTCAGAGAAATGTTCCATAGTATATTTACGTCTCATACGTTTTAAAACTGAATCTGAACCAGATTGTAATGGAACATGTAAATGTCTTACTACTTTGTTTGAATTGCCAATAACCTCTATTACTTCATCAGTTAATTGACTCGCTTCGATAGATGAGATTCGGATACGCTCTAAGCCTTCAATTTCATCTAAATCTCTTAACAATTGCGCTAGATTATAATTTTTTAAATCTTGACCATAACCACCAGTATGAATACCAGTTAAAACAATCTCTTTATAGCCAGAGTTTACTAATTGTGAAGCTTGTTCTACAACTTTCTCAGGATCACGTGATCTCATCAAGCCGCGTGCCCAAGGTATAATACAAAACGTACAAAAATTGTTGCATCCTTCTTGGATTTTTAAAGAGGCTCTAGTTCTATCGGTAAAGTAAGGAACTTCTAGCTCCTCATATGTACGATTCTTCATTATATTACCAACACCGTTAATTGGTTGTCTCTCTTCTTGGAATTGATCAATATAGTCTAATAATTTATGACGGTCTTGAGTACCGACAACTACATCCACGCCAGGAATTTCCATAATTTCAGCTGAAGATGTTTGTGCATAACAACCTGTAACGCATACAACTGCTTCAGGATTTTGTCTGATCGCACGTCTAATAATTTGTCTACTTTTTTTATCTCCAGTATTCGTAACAGTACAAGTATTGATAACAAATACATCTGCATTTGTTTCAAAATCTACTCTATCGTAATCTGCTTCTTTAAATAATTGCCATATTGCTTCGGTTTCATAGTGATTGACTTTACAACCTAATGTATGAAATGCAACTGTTGACATCGTCTTCACCCCAATAATTCTTTTTCAAAACTCACTGCACTCAAAGCATATAGAGGTGCAGTTTCTGCCCGTAAAATACGTGGACCTAAGCCTACTAAAGTACTATTTTCACTGAATAAAGACACTTCTTTATCAGATAAACCGCCTTCAGGTCCAAATATCATTAAAACACGATCTTGTGTTTTAAATTGCTTTATAATTTGTTTAAAATGACTTAAATCACCATGTTTAGCCTGTTCTTCATATGCTATAAGAACATAGTCATAATGACTTATAATATCATAAATTTCCTGTAAATTCGACTTAAAATAAATATTAGGAATTGTTAAACGATAACTTTGTTCTGCAGCTTCTTTTATAATTTTTTGCCATCTTTCTAACTTTTTAGCAACTTTAGATTCATTCAATTTAACTACTGAACGGTCCATACCAACTGCAATAAATTCATTAGCGCCCATTTCAGTTGCTTTTTGAATCATCCATTCATACTTATCAGCCTTAATCAATCCGCTACAAATAGTGATATGTTGAGGTAATTCTGTATCAATGTTTTGTTTATCTTTTAACTCTAGTTCAACATAATTATCGTTTAAAGCTTTTATTTGACACTTGTACACTGTTTGATCTAGAAATGTAACGATAACTGAATCACCTTCACTATAACGCATGACATTTTTTATATGATGAATATCTTCTTTATTTTCAATAAAAAAGCGCTGAAGTTTATCAGCGCTTTGATTAATAAAATATCTTTGCAAATTAATCACTCACTTTCTGACCAACGATGCAGACCCAACCGTTGTCATGTTCTACAGAAATGATATTAAAACCAACACGCTTCATATGAGATTCTATCTCTTCATATTTTTCTTCTATAATACCTGAAGTAATAAAATATCCTTCTTCAAATAATGTATTATAAGCATCTTCTATCATTTCTTCAATAATGTGAGCAAGAATATTTGCAATAACGATATTATATTTCTCTTTTTCTTCTTTTAATAAATTACCGGGAACAGCTTCAATTGCGTCTTCACAACGATTCTTTTTGAAGTTCTCCTTAGCAACATTTACTGCCATTTCATCAATGTCTAATGCTTTAATTCTTTTAACACCAACGAGATGACTGGCAATACTTAATATACCTGAACCTGTTCCAACATCAATAATTGAATCAGTTGGTTGAACATATTCTTCAATAGCTTTTAAACACATACTAGTAGTTGGGTGGTCACCTGTACCGAAAGCCATACCCGGATCAAGTTCAATACATAACTCATCACTGTTTTCTTTTGTGTAAGTTTCCCAACTTGGAACTATGGTAAATCGATTAGAAGCTTTAAAGGGATGGAAATAATTTTTCCATTCATTCGCCCAATCCTTCTCCGCAATTTCCTTTTCTGAAAATGTAAGTACTTTTTTATCTAAATTTGATACATTTAAAATATTATTCTTAATACTATTTCTGAGTTCATCATTGAATGTAAGTTCATTAAAATAAGCTTTTAAACGAACACCACTACTAGGATAATCTTCAGGGTTTAATTCATAAATCTCACCAAATTTATCTGATGGTGGTGTTTCTAAGTCTCTTGAATCTTCAATGACTACACCATTAGAACCATGATCTTCAAGTATATCAGTTACTTCAAATTCAACATCGTGATTAACTACAATTGAGAGTTCCGTCCAATTCATTCTCTATTCTCCTTTGAAGAATCTTTTTGCTCTATCTTTAAAATTAGAAGGTTGTTCACTCACGTCTTCGCCATTAATTTCAGCAAATTCTTTCATAATTTCTTTTTGTCTATCGTTCATTTTAGTTGGAGTAACTACTTTAATATTAACGAATAAATCTCCATAACCATAACCGTGAACGTTCTTAATACCTTTATCTTTAAGACGGAATTGCTTTCCTGTTTGTGTACCTGCAGGTATTGTTAGTACTACATTACTATTTAAAGTTGGTATTTTGATTTCATCGCCTAAGGCAGCTTGAGGGAAGCTCACATTTAAATTGTAGTAAATGTCATCTCCATCACGTTCAAATGTATCGGAAGGTTGAACTCTAAACACTACATATAAATCACCGTGGGGACCACCGTTTACACCTGGTGAACCTTCACCAGCTAAACGAATTTGTTGTTCAGTATCTACACCTTCTGGAACTGTAACTTCTAATTTAACAGTTTTATTTTCAGTTCCTTTACCGTGACAAGTAGGACATGGCTCTTCAAATTCTTGACCACTACCTTCACATTTAGGGCAAACTTGTTCAGTTCTGACTCTACCTAAAATAGTATTTTGTTCGACGGAAACATGACCAGCTCCATTACAATAGCTACAAGTTTTTTTACTTGTTCCAGGTTTCGCGCCTTCACCATCGCACGTATGACATGTTACATCTTTTCTAATAGAAATTTCTTTTTTAGTACCAAAAACAGCTTCTTCAAAGGTAACAGTCATAGTATATTGTAAATCATCACCTTTACGTGGCGCATTAGGATCACGTTGTCTTGAACCACCACCGAAGAATGAACTGAAGATGTCTTCAAATCCACCTCCGCTAAATCCGCCAAAGTCTCCGCCACCGAAACCTTGACTACCGAATCCTCCTTGTGGGCCTTCATGTCCAAACTGGTCATAATTTGCACGTTTATTATCATCACTTAAAACTTCATAAGCTTCGGAGATTTCTTTGAATTTTTCGTCTGCGCCTTCTTCTTTATTAATGTCTGGATGATATTTTTTTGATAATTTACGATAAGCTTTTTTAATTTCGTCCTTAGAAGCGCTTTTACTTACGCCTAAGACTTCATAATAGTCTCTTTTGGCCACAACTATCTCTCCTTTTATACGTTTAACAAGATTAGTTTATCTGATTAATTCTTACTATCCAAATAAAAAGCCAAAGCCAATGTTCAATTGACTTTGACTTTTTTGGCTTAGTCATAAATTAAACTTATATACTAACTCAACCTAGAATTATTTTTTATCTTCGTCATCTTTTACTTCTTTAAAGTCCGCATCTTCTACAGTGCTGTCTTGAGAACCTTGTTCTCCTTGAGCTTGTTGCTGTGCTTGTTGAGCTTGTTCGTATACTTTAGCTGATAAATCTTGAACAACTTTTTCAAGTTCTTCTTTTTTAGATTTGATGTCTTCCATATCTTCACCTTCAAGTGCAGATTTAAGCGCATCTTTTTTCTCTTCAGCATTTTTCTTATCATCTTCACTAATATTGTCGCCTAAATCAGTGATAGTTTTTTCAACTTGGAATACTAAGCTATCAGCTTCGTTACGTAAGTCCACTTCTTCGCGACGTTTTTTATCTGCTTCAGCGTTTTCTTCAGCATCTTTAACCATGCGATCAATTTCTTCATCAGATAATGCTGAGCTTGATTGAATAGTGATATTTTGTTCTTTGTTAGTTCCTAAATCTTTAGCAGTTACATTAACGATACCATTTTTATCAATATCAAATGTTACTTCGATTTGAGGTACACCACGTGGAGCAGGTGGAATATCAGTTAATTGGAAACGACCAAGAGTTTTGTTATCTGAAGCCATTGGACGTTCACCTTGTAACACGTGAATATCAACTGCTGGTTGGTTATCAGCTGCTGTTGAATAAACTTGTGATTTAGATGTTGGAATAGTAGTGTTACGTTCAATTAATGTGTTCATGCGTCCGCCCATGATTTCAATACCTAGTGATAATGGTGTTACGTCTAGTAATACCACATCTTTAACATCACCAGTGATGACACCACCTTGGATCGCAGCACCCATAGCTACTACTTCATCAGGGTTTACACCTTTATGAGGGTCTTTACCTACTTCTTTTTTAACAGCTTCTTGTACTGCTGGAATACGAGTAGAACCACCAACAAGGATAACTTCATCAATATCAGAAGTTGATAACCCAGCATCTTTTAGTGCTTGACGAGTTGGTTCCATTGTTTTTCTAATTAATGAATCTGCTAATTCTTCAAATTTAGAACGAGTTAAGCTAATTTCTAAATGTAATGGACCACTTTCTCCAGCTGAAATAAATGGAAGTGAAATTTGAGTTTGAGATACACCTGATAAGTCTTTTTTAGCTTTTTCAGCAGCATCTTTTAATCTTTGTAGTGCCATTTTATCTTGAGATAAATCTACGCCATTTTCTTTTTTAAATTCTGAAACTAAGTAATCAATAATTACTTGGTCGAAATCGTCACCGCCAAGTTTATTGTCACCTGCAGTAGATAATACTTCAAATACTCCGTCACCTAATTCAAGGATTGACACGTCGAAAGTACCGCCACCTAAGTCAAATACAAGAACTTTTTGATCTTGTTCAGTTTTGTCTAAACCGTAAGCTAAAGCAGCTGCAGTAGGTTCGTTGATAATACGTTCAACTTCTAGTCCAGCGATTTTACCAGCATCTTTAGTAGCTTGACGTTCAGCATCATTGAAGTAAGCTGGAACAGTGATAACTGCTTTATCAACTGTATCTCCTAAATAACTTTCAGCAGTACTTTTTAAGTTTTGTAAAATCATAGCTGAAATCTCTTGTGGAGTGTATGATTTATCTTCAATATCTACTTTGTAGTCTGTACCCATATGACGTTTAATTGATTGAACTGTATTAGGGTTAGTGATTGCTTGACGTTTAGCAACTTCACCTACTTGAGTTTCACCATTTTTAAAAGCAACTACTGAAGGAGTAGTGCGTGCGCCTTCTGGATTTTGAATTACTTTTGGTTCGTCACCTTCTAATACGGCAACGCAAGAGTTTGTTGTACCTAAGTCGATTCCGATTACTTTACTCATAATAAAATTCCTCCAATATCATTTTGTAATTTTATACAATGTTTTTTCAATCAGTTTATTGATTTACTTTTACCATTGATGGTCTCAAGACGCGATCTTTTAGTTTGTAACCTTTTTGAAGTTCTTGAGTGATTTCCCCCGATTTAAAATCAGGATTATCATCTTGAACCACCGCTTGATGAAGATTAGGGTCAAATTCTTGACCTTCAGCTTCAATTTCTTCAAGACCATTATCTTTTAAAGCTCTAAGTAAACTTTCATGAACCATTTGGACACCTTTTTGTAGTGATTTAAATGATTCATCATCACCTTCAATTTGTAATGCACGTTCAATATTATCTATTGACGGAAGGATGTCAGTTAAAACACCTTGAGCTTGATAAGTTTTGTTAATTTGATTTTCATTTTGAATTCGACGCTTATAATTTTCAAATTCAGCGTACAATCTTAAATATTTCTCTTCATTATCATTTGCTAGCTTTTCTAATTCTTGAATTTTCTCATCTTTAGGATCTACATCCTCAGCTTGAACTTCTTCCTGAGAATCTTCTTGCAAATGATCTTCATTTACTTCACTATTGTCAGTATTTCCAGCTGAGTCTTGAGAATTATCAACCTTTTGAGTTTCTACATTCTCTTCTGAATTAACTTCTTCCTCAGTGTTATTCACTGATTGATCTTTTTCTGTCATTTTCTGACCTCCAATACAATTCTAATTACTACCATATTTGGTTAAGTAATTGAATTACATTTTGATAATGCATCGCAGTTGGTCCTATGACCGCAATTTGTCCTTTAAGTGATTCATCAACATGATACTGACTAGTAACTATGGAGATATCACTTAAGCTCTCATCAATTTCCTTTCCTATTCGAACATTGATTTGAGAAGTAGAAATATCATCTAAAAGTTCAGTTATTCTATTTGATTCAATGTACTGCAATATAGGTTGAATCGATGATACGTTAGTTTCGTTTAACGCATCAATAAGTTTAACCTTTCCACCCATGTAAATGCTATTACTTTGATTATTAATATGAATATTAATTAATTCAATCATCTCATTTACTAACTCTTGTTCATCACTAGAATTAACAAAACTTTTAATCTCGTGTTGCATATCTTGGTTATGTTTATTGAAATAAACAGTTAAAAAGTTAGCTATTCTGTTTAGATTGAGATGATTAAGTTGTATTTGAGTTACAACATGAATATTTTCGACATGTCCGGATGAAAAGACCATAACTAATATAACCAAATGACTATTGGCTTGAATCAAATGAATATTATTAATAATATCTTGATTGTGATTTGGACGTACAACCAACGTTGCATATTGAGATTTCATAGATAGTTCATTAGCAAAGTATGTCAATGCTGTAGAAATATCATAGTGATTCTCAATCAATAATTGATTTAAACGTTGAATTTTGTTTTGATTTTGATGAGATGTTTGTTCTAATAAACGATTGACATAGTATCTAAAACCTAATTCTGAGGGAGTCCTGCCAGATGAAGTATGCGTCTTCTCAATGAAGTTCATATCTTCAAGCTGTTTCATTTCATTTCTAATAGTTGCTGGGCTTACCTCTAAATTATGTCGGTGAATTAATGTTTTAGAACCAATCGGTTGTCCAAAATCAACATAATCTTCAACAATTGCATTAAGAATGCTTAATTGTCTTTCTGTAATCATGTTTTCACCTCATTAGCACTCTTTTCTCTCAAGTGCTAATTATAATTTATCAAAAAGGTCAAAGTAAGTCAATGTTAAAGCATTAAAATATCAAATTTTTTATACGTTGAGTAAAAAAGCCTCGAAAACCTCATTCCCAATGACTTTACCACGTTCAGTTAATGATATATAACCGCATTTATTTTCTAATAAATTTCGACTTATTAAATCCGTAATTGTTTGACCAAATACTTCTTCAATATTTATACCAAATTTTCTCTTAAATCTTGATATGCTAACACCTTGGTTCATTCTTAAGCCAAGAAACATCTCCTCTTCCATTCTCTCTTCAAAAGTTGGGGTGTTCTTTGTAAGTATAGGTTCTTCATTGTTATAAATAGCTTTAATATAATGATTAACTGGATTGAGATTGGTATATCTTACACCATCCACATAACCACTTGCTCCTGCACCAAAACCATAATATTCTTCATTAAGCCAATAGACTTTGTTATGAGTTGATTCGTGACCTTTTTTCCCGAAATTAGAAATCTCATACTGATTTAAATTAGAATCCTCTAATCGTTTCATCAAATATTGGTACATATCTGCCCCTAAATCCTCATTAGGAAGCTTTAAATGTCCTTTTCTATACATGTTGTAAAATTGAGTTTTTGGTTCAAGAATAAGACCATAGCTCGAAATATGATCAATATCCATTTCTAAAGCTAATTCTAAACTTTGTTTAAAATCTTCTAATGATTGCTGTGGTAAATGATACATTAAATCAAGGCTAATTGAATTAATACCTGCCTTGCGAGCGTTGTTTACAGCGCTATAGATATCATTAGTTTTATGAGTTCGTCCAAGAATTTCTAACAACTCCGGCTTAAACGTTTGTACTCCCATCGAAATTCTATTAACACCATATTTTTTTAAAAGTGCTACTTTCTCATAAGTTAATTCATCGGGATTAGCTTCAAATGAATATTCTCCATGAATAGTAAACGTGTTATTAATAGCTTTTAGTAGTTTTTCAAGTTGTACAATATTCAATGCAGTGGGTGTCCCTCCGCCAACATACATTGTCTCAAGCTTTCTATTATTTTCAACTTGCATTTCTTTAATGAGCGCATCTAAATATTCATCTACTGGCTGCTTATCTATAAAATACTTATTAAAATCACAATAAGTACAGATTCTTACACAAAATGGTATATGTATATAAGCACTTTTAACTGTCAAAAAATCCCCCCCAATTCACTAACGTAAAAAGAGCGGAAGTGAAATCAATTTCTTTATACAACGATTTCAACATCCCGCTTCAATGTTATTTAAATTATTATAAACTATTCATCTTCCATTTTAAGCACAGCTAGGAAAGCATCTTGAGGAATTTCAACATTTCCTACAGCTTTCATTTTTGCTTTACCTGCTTTTTGTTTTTCTAAAAGCTTACGTTTACGACTAATATCGCCACCATAACATTTAGATAAAACATTTTTACCCATAGATTTAATATTTGTACGGGCTATAATTTTTTGACCTATAGCTGCTTGAACAGGTACTTCGAACTGTTGTCTAGGTATAAGTGTTTTTAATTTTTCAACAAGTGCTTTACCTCTTTCATATGCAAAGTCTCTATGGACGATGAAACTTAAGGCATCCACTTTATCTCCATTAAGTAAGATATCCATTTTAACTAGATTACTTTCTTTATTTTCAATGAATTCATAATCAAATGAAGCATAACCTTTAGTATTAGACTTTAGTTGGTCAAAGAAGTCAAACACAACTTCAGATAATGGAATTTCATAAACAATATTTACTCTTATATCATCTAAATAATCCATATTTACAAATTGACCTCGCTTACGTTGGCATAGTTCCATCACTGCACCAACATAATCATTAGGTACCATCATTGTAGCTCTTACAAATGGTTCATAGATATGTTCTATTTTGTCTCTTTCTGGCATCTGAGCTGGATTGTCAACAGTAACTTCAGTTCCATCCTTTAAAATACATTCGTATATTACTGAAGGAGCCGTTGCAATTAATTCAATACCGAACTCTCTCTCAATTCTTTCTTGAATAATTTCCATATGCAACATGCCTAAGAAACCAGTTCTATATCCGAACCCTAACGCTTGTGAAGACTCAGGCTCAAAATCGAGTGAAGCATCATTGAGTTGTAATTTTTCTAACGCTTCACGTAAATCATTGTAATCTTTATTGTCTATTGGGAATAGACCACAATAAACCATTGGATTCATTTTTTTATAACCTTTGAGTGGCTTATCTGCAGGACGATTAGCTAATGTGATAGTATCACCTACACGTGAATCATCTACATTTTTAATACTTGCAATGATATATCCTACGTCTCCTACTGTTAATTCTTCAACAGGAAGCTGTTTAGGTGTATTAATGCCTACTTCTGTCACTTCAAATTCTTTACCTGTAGCCATCATTTTAATCTTATCCCCGGCTTTAACTACACCATCAATGATTCTAATAGATGAGATAACGCCTCTATAAGGATCATACTCTGAATCAAATATTAGAGCTTTTAAAGGTGCATCAGGATCTCCATCAGGAGCTGGTACAACTTCCACTATTTTTTCTAAAATTTCTTCTATACCGATATTTGATTTGGCACTAGCAAGTACTACATCATCTTGGTCTAAACCAATAACATCCTCTAATTCTTGTTTAACTCTTTCAGGTTCAGCTGCAGGTAAATCAATTTTGTTAACAACTGGTAATAACTCTAAGTCATTATCAAGAGCTAAATATACATTTGCTAAAGTTTGAGCTTCAATACCTTGAGCGGCATCTACAACTAAAATCGCGCCTTCACATGCAGCTAATGAACGCGACACTTCATATGTAAAGTCGACATGTCCTGGTGTATCTATAAGATGGAAAGTATATGTTTGACCATCTTTAGCATCATATTTCAAACGAACAGCATTTAACTTTATAGTAATACCGCGTTCTCTTTCAAGGTCCATGGAATCAAGTAGTTGATCTTGCATTTCACGTGTTTCAACTGATTTTGTATTTTCAAGGATTCTATCCGCTAACGTTGATTTCCCATGATCTATGTGTGCAATGATAGAGAAATTTCTGATATTTTCTCTTCTATTATAGCGTTCTTGCTTATCCATCTTATCCTTCTCACTTTCATAATATTAACCCGATATATGTATACATCTTTGATATGATAACGTTTTTAGAGGGTAATTGCAAACACTCTATCAAAGAGGTTAAGTTTTCATTTTCTATCGATTCTTATTTACCCTAACAATTTTAATTATATAGAGTTAAAACACACTTTCCAATAGTTAAAGTTACTAAACATGATTAATATTACGCATAAATAAATGATTGCACAAAGGTAAGACATTTGATAAAATATTTCTTGTTGTAATCAAATAAATTTTGATAAGTTAAGCTCATTTTTAGGAGGTGACAGAAATGCCAAACATTAAATCTGCAGTTAAACGTGTTAGAACAACTGAAACAGCTGAAGCACGTAATATCTCTAAAAAGAATGCAATGCGTACAGCAGTTAAACGCGCTAAAACAGCTATCTCTACTGATGCTGAAAACAAAAATGAATTATTAAGTTTTGCAATTAAACAAGTTGATAAAGCTGCGCAAAGCAACTTAATTCACTCAAACAAAGCTGATCGTATTAAATCTCAACTTATGACAGCTAACAAATAATTCAGTTTATTAAAAAAGATCAAGCATAGTGCTTGATCTTTTTTGTTTAATCATTAATCTATAAAGATAAAATTAATAATTCTAAAATTAACTGTTTGTCCATATAAGAAGATTTTAATTTATAATCGGTTTCTGCACATGAATCAATAATGTTTAATAAATCATTTAATTGATAGTATCGTGCTTGGTTTAGAGCAAGTTTCACTCTATACGGATGCGCACTAACTGTCTTCGCAATCTGCTGGCCACTGTACCCTTTTTGTTCTAAAATCTTAGATTGATAATATAATCTATAATTACTAGTTATTAAAGCTAAAAGTTTTATAGGTTCCTCTTTCATAGTAATTAAGTCATTCAATAATTGTATAGCCTTATCTTTTTTTCCTTTTTGAATATATTCAGTTAAAAGAAAAACGTTTTGCTCTAAGCTTCTATTTATAATTTGATTAACATCATCTTTATTAACTGTAGGTCTATCTCCTATATACAGCATAAGTTTCGAAAGCTCCTGTGAAACAATGTTGAAATTAATTCCTGTTAGTTCAATAAATAGATTTAAAGCATCTTGTTTAATATCTTTATAATTTTCGTGTAATTTATTTTGAATCCATTTTTTTATTTCTTCTTCAGACATTTGTTCAACTTTTTTGAGTTGCGCATTTTTTTTAAGTGATTTTGTTAATTTTTTACGTTCATCTAACTTATTTTGATAAACCTCAAAAAGAATCAGATTATCCCCGTCATATTTTTCTATAAATTCCATTAACTGCTCTGGATTATGATTGAGTTCCTTTGCACCTTTTTCACCTGTAAATATGTATGCATTTTTTACTACAATTGCTTTTTTATCAGAAAAAAAAGGCATAGTTAATGTTTCTTCAATGATGGGCGTTAGATCATTTTCATACATATTAAATTTAACGTAGTTAAAATCATCTTTTTCTTGTCCGAGATAATTATTTACTATTTCTGAACTTTTCTTCTCAACAAGTTCAGGTACTTCGCCATAGATAGTTACGATATTGTCGCTCATAAGTGCATCCTTCCTCTATATCTCATACTTTTAAATTATATCATTTTATTGAGTGACTTCTCTAGCGATAGTTTTTAGATGATCTTTAACATTCATCACATTTAAATGGTGTTTATCTATATTAATCGTCATTTCACCGTTTTGTTGCGTGTCATACACTAAGCTTCCATATCTCTTTAAACGTTCAATAACTTCGTCATTAGGTAATTTATATTTATTATGTTTTCCACTTGAAATCAAACTTAACCTTGGTTGAATTTTCTTAATAAATTCTTCAGAGCTACTTGTTCGACTACCATGATGTCCTACTTTTAAAATATCTATTGTAGGCAAATGATATTTCTTCAATAAAATATCCTCATTGTTTTTAGTGGCATCACCCATAAGTAAAATATTTCTATTGTTATATTTTATTAATGTAATGATTGAATACTCATTTTTATCGGAACTTGAGGATATAAATGTATCGTAAATTTCTAATTCAGTATCATCAATCTTTATTTGAGGTATATTTTTAGCTTCAATTATATTTATCCTTTTTTTCTTGCATTCTTTGTGAACTTGATTTAATAAATGCTTAGGAAAACCATCACTGTTTAATATTAAATTTTTAATTTTAACATGGTCTATGATATAAGGAAGTTCCCCCATATGATCCGCATGTGGATGAGTAATAATTAAATAATCAATCGTAGTAATTCCTCTTCGCTTCAAACTTGGGAGAATTTTGTATTTAGCAATATTATGATGTTTAAATTCAAAGTTTTCTTCTCCTTTCCCTCCAGTATCTATTAATACAGTTTTATTTGTATTACTTTTGAAAAGTATGCTATCCCCCTGGCCTACATCAAAAATTGTTAACTCTGCGTTTGAAGGTTTACTCAATGTAGATATTATTACTAAGGTAATTAAAAAGTATATTAGGGATTTAAAAATCTTTTTGTACGCTAATAAATAATAAGCAATCAATATATTTATTAACAATATTAGTAGATAAATTTCGCTTAAAGAAGGTATAAACCACTTATAATTATTAAATTTCAAAAAGAAGTGGAGTAATAAATCATGTATTTCATAAATTTTATTCATGTAAACATTTAGAATTTCAAAATTTGATACAATGTGAGTCATAATAAAAAAGAAAATTATTGAAGGAAAAAGTATGAAACTGTAGAAAGGCACAAAAACTAAATTCGAGAGGAAACCAATCCATTGAAATTGATTAAAATGATATGTACTTATAATAATAGAACTATATTGAGCTATACATGTAATGGCTAATATGCTTTGAAATGAAGTTAACTTTTTTAAATAAGGTTGTGATAGTAAAATAAAAAAGCAAATTAAGAAAGAAAATTGAAAACCTATATTATATACATAACCTGGATTGCTTATAAACATCATAATAAATATGATAGAAAGCAAATCAATAGAAGATTTTCTGAATCTTTTAGGAAGGATTAAAACTAATATTGCGATTGAAATTGCTCTTACTGCGCTGGGAACAAAGTCAGTATAAACAGCATATAGTACTAATACACTAATAATCATTGTTTTAATAATGACAAGCGGCGTGTTAAATCTCACTAAAAGTTGATGAATGAGAAGTATAATTGCTGCTACATGAGTCCCACTCACTGCTAGTAAATGATATATACCTATATCCTTCACTTTATCTCTATAATCAGCATTGATTAATAACGGATTACCTGTAATCAGTGCTAAAATTCGATTGGGATAATTTACACCTGAATGTTGAATCTTATCGATTATATAGTCTTGATGGAGATAAATGAATTTAAACCTATCATTAAAAGTACAAGAAGTTGTGTGAATTTCATTCAGTGTAATTGATGGAGGAACTTTATCAAACTTGAATTCCCCATTTATACTACAAGTGTGATGTTTGAGGGAGGTAATGTTTGTCTTATTATTGTTATTATAAAAGAAATTATAATTTTTACCTTTATAAACTAATATTCCAGTAATAAAATTATTTTGAACTTTAAGTGTTTTAAATTTTACGTAATCATTAACTTTTGGATTATACATTAGTATGCGTTGTTCATGGTCAACACGTTGGTTATATGTTTGAGTAATATAATTTGAAAAGAAAGGACACACAACAATAAGTAAGATTATTGGAAGTTTAAGTTTTTTGATGAAGATTAATAAGATTAAAAGGAAAAATAAAGAGATAGAGATAACTTTGAAATTCATCCAAAGTATCCCTACTAAAAATGATAGTGCTATGTATATCATTGATTACCCCTGTGTTAGATATTGAGCTACATATTCCGGTGTAAATGGAATTTTTTTATATTCAATACCAGATTGATTTAGTAACTTAATCGCATAATTATGATTGTGGTAATCTTCAGCATAATAAATTGTTTTAATCCCTGCTTGAATAATAGATTTAGTACAATTTAAACAAGGGAAATGTGTAACATATATTGTCGCTCCCTCTGTTGAAACGCCTTGTTTAGCACACTGAAGTAATGCATTCATTTCTGCATGAATTGTTCTGATACAATGTCCATCTTCTATTAGGCAACCTTCATCTATGCAGTGAACTTCACCGGCGACTGAACCATTGTAGCCTCCTGCTATAATTCGATTATCTTTAACAATAGTAGCTCCTACAGATAGTCTCTGACATGTTGATCTCAAAGCAAGTAAATGACTTTGAGCCATAAAATATTCTTCCCATTTAATTCGTTCCATGTAAAGGTGCCTCCTTATCTTGAATAACAATTAACATTTATAGCTTAATCATTTATAATTATAAATGCAATCATTGACCAGTTAAACAACAAGATGTTCTTTAAGTTTCTCAAATGTTTTTTCGCCAAATCCTTTAATTTTTTTCAAATCTTCTATATTCTTGAACCCTCCATTTTGCTCTCTATAATTAATTATTTCTCTTGCTTTAGAAGGCCCGACGCCTGGAATGCTTTTTAAATCCGTTTCAGTGGCATTATTCAAATTAATTTGTTTATTTCCCTCGTTTTGATTGATATTATTATTTGAAATATTATTTACCGTATTATATTGACTGTGTTCTCCCTTTTTGGGAACATAAATTAGCTTTTGATCTATTAACCTTTCAGATAAATTTATTTGTGATAAGTCTGCATCTTTATAGGGTTTAGCTTTATTAATTGCATCTATGACTCTTTCAGTGTTTGTCATCTGATAAACATTTGGATGTTCTACTGCGCCTTTAATATCTATAAAAATTTTTTCATTGTTGTTTCCTCTTTGAGATTGCCTTTCTTTTTCATTATTATCTTTGTTAGTTGAACTATATCTCTTGGAATTAATCTGTTTGCTATTAATCTCTTTGTTAAATTCATCCTCTTTGCTATTGTCTTCATAATGATTAAATAGACTTAAAACTACCATTGCTAAAACTACTAGACCTATAATTAAATAAATTTTCCATTTAATAATAAATTCAATATACTTATTTCCTTTGTTAAACAAAAAAATCACCCCTTCACACTTAATAACGTATGAACGAGTGATTTTACTTCTATTTATTTCATAATCTATTTTTTTACAACGAAAAATAATCGATCAGCATCTTCTTCTTTTTGATTAAAATCAAAATCGGTGAAAGTTTTAACTTCTTTAAAACCAGCCTCATTGAGTAACCGTTTATAAACATCTTCTTCATATGTGCGTTGATAATGGGATTCGTCAAAGCGTCGATAACTTCCATTATTATTTTGAATGAAAAAAGTCATTTCATGATAAACACTTAATGGTTCATTACCTTGAATTGCTTCCCAACCTAAGAAAACATTTTCGGTTTCATCAATATAACTTTGATTATTAAATAAAGTATTCATCTTATGTACAGTATGCACATCAAATAGAAATACTCCATCATCGGTTAAATGCTGGTAAACTTTATTAAAGGTTTCTTTAACTTCTTTACTTGAAGATAAATAATTCAGTGAATCACAAAATATTGTAATGATATTGAATTTTTGGTTCAACTCAAAACTTGTCATATCTCCTTCTAACCATCTAACCTCACTAGATTTCTGATTAGCGATAGTTAACATATCAACACTTAAATCCATTCCAATAACGTTGCCTAATGGAACCAACATATGCGTTAAATTTCCTGTACCGCAACCTAAATCTAGAATGTCATTAGATTCTCTCTTTGAAAAGGTTTGAACTATATTGAACCAAGCATCATATGGTTGGTCTTGAGTAAGCTGGTCATAGACCAAACTCATATCTTCGTATTGACTCATCTTTTAATAAGCAACCTGACCATATGACTCATACGGAGCATCTTGATATAATTTCTCGATATTATAATAATTTCGCTCATCCTTATGGAAAATATGAACCACAACATTAGCTAAATCAATTAATACCCATCTTGCGTCGTTATAACCTTCCATACGTTTAACATCAATACCTTGCTCATGAACAGCTTCTTTAACAGCTCTTGCAATGGATTGTACTTGTCGCTCATTGTTACCATGACACACAACAAAGTAATCAGTCATATCGCTGATACCTTGCATATTAAGAGAAATTACATCTTCTGCTTTTTTGTTTTCTGTCGCTTCGACAGCAATATTTAATAATTCTTCTGAACTCATTTAATCATCCTTTATTCTTTCGTCACTATAATTATAATAATTCAAGCATGCAATCGTAGCGCCATATACCGTAATGTCTTTACCGATTAAAAATAAAACTGTTCGCTTAGAAATTTCATAAATTGTTTTATCTAAGCTACCTTGATTGTATGCCATATCTCTAATTTCTTCAACTCCTGGGGTTTTTCTACCAGGTTCAATATAATCAGCAATAAAAATTAGCTTTTCTGTTTTAGTCATTTGCTGACGCCCAGTTGTATGATATTTTATAGCTAGTAAAACCTCTTCATCCTCAATGTGATAATCATGTTCCATGATTGCAGCGCAAACAGGTCCATGTAAGATTTCACTTCCATAACTAAGTAAGTCACTCTCTAATTCACATTGTCTAACAATCTGGTACATTGAACTTAAATCATCATATTTACAATAGTCATGTAAAACACCAGCTAATTCTGCTTTATCTTTATCTCCATCATATATTTCTGCTAATTTTACAGCTGTCTCAGCAACTCTAAGCGAGTGATTATAACGCTTCTCGGGCAATTTTTCTTTCACTAGCTTTTTAGCTTCACTAATTTCCATAAAGTCCTTCCTCCTCAATATAGTCCTCCACTTTATTAGGGACGAGTGCTTGTATAGATTTATGATTTTTAACACGGTCTCGAATCATTGTTGAACTAATATCAATACGAGGTATTTTAACCGATATCATACCAGTTTCCACACTTTGATAATCTGACTCACGATTAACTATAACGAAGGTGATCAACTTTTTTAATTCGTCAATTTTAAACCACTTATCAAGTTGCTCATATTGATCAGTTCCTATTACAAAATAAAATTCATCTTTAGGATTGTTACGCTTTATTTCAGACAACGTGTCATAAGTATAGCTTTGTCCTTTTCTATCTAATTCACTAGTACAAATTTTTCCAAAACCTAATTCCTCAATGACAAATTCAATCATCTTCATACGATAAGAAGCATCTAGGAAATCTTGATGTTCTTTCAACGGAGCCATGTAACTAGGTAAGAAATAAAATTCATCAGGTTGTAATGCATGGAACACCTCGCTAGCTACCACCATATGAGCGGTATGAATCGGGTTAAATTGACCGCCGTATAATACAATCTTTTTAGACATTAGGGTAAAACGATGTCTTTATTTTCTTGAGATTCTTTATAAAGTACAATCATTGACCCGATTACTTGTACTAATTCACTTTTAGTTGCTTGACTAAGTTCATTAGCTAATTCATTTTTATCATCAAAATTATTTTGTAATACATGTATTTTAATGAGTTCTCTTTTCTCTAACGTTTCATCAATTTGAGAAATCATATTTTCGTTAATTCCACCTTTACCTATTTGGAAAGTTGGATCAGTATTATGAGCTAAACTACGTAAGTATCTCTTTTGTTTTCCAGTTAACATTATAAATCTCCTTTTAATTTATCTAATACAGTATTTTTCATGATTTGAATATTAGGTTGTTCTCCTGTCCAAATTTTAAAGCTTTCAGCACCTTGATACACAAACATATCTAAACCATTATAAATGGGGTTACCTTTACTTTCAGCTTCTAATAAGATTGGTGTCTTATAAGGAATGTACACTATATCACTTACTAACGTATGAGGAGATAAATTTCTTAGATTTATCACACTATCATTGTTTTTATCCATCCCAGCAGGTGTTGTATTAATAACGATATCAAATTCATCCAAATACTTCTCAGCGTCATTTAGAGAAATAGCATTAATATCTAAATTCCAATCTTCAAATCTTGACATTGTACGATTAGCAATCGTTAATTTAGGTTCAACAAATTTAGTTAATTCGTTAGCAATTCCTTTACTTGCACCACCAGCACCTAATATGAGTATATAAGCATTCTTTAAATCATCATAAATTTGCTTTAAGCCAGTTACATAACCTATACCATCTGTATTATAGCCTATCCACTTACCATCTCTAATTAAAACAGTATTTACCGCACCAACTGTTTTAGATTGCTCATCTACCTCGTCTAGATAAGGTATTATCCGCTCTTTATGAGGGATAGTGACGTTAAATCCACTAAGTTTCTTTTCAGTAATGATGTCTCTAAGTAAGTGGAATTCGTCAATAGGAATGTCTAGTGGTTCATAGGTGTAATTTAAACTTAAATTTGAAAAGTTAGCACTATGCATTATAGGTGATAAAGAATGAGAAATCGGATGGCCAATTACTGCAAATTTCATTCTCAACCACTCCCTTTTATAAAATAGAATTTCTTAAAATGACGTCTACATTTTTGGGTACACGCACGATCACTTTTGCACCTTCGTCAATTGTGATAAACCCTAAGCCTGATATCATTACATCACGTTTAGCTTTACCAGTTTCTAATCTAACAGCTTTTACGTCATTTAAATCAAATTGACTTGCGTCATGTGGTGGTGTTAAAAGTGAACCCAATTGATTTTTCCATAATTCATTAGCTTTTTCAGTTTTTGTTCTATGGATATTTAAATCATTGGAGAAGAAACATACTAATGATCTTTTACCTCCAGATACATAATCAATTCTAGCTAAACCACCAAAAAATAATGTTTGTTCTTCATTTAGTTGATATACGCGTTGTTTTATTTCCTTTTTAGGCATAATAGTTTTTAATTCTTTATCAGAGACATAGTTTGTCATTTGATGCTCTTGTATAATACCAGGTGTATCATACATAAACGTAGTTTCATCAAGCGGAATATCAATCATGTCCAAAGTAGTACCTGGAAATCTTGAAGTAGTTACTACATCTTTTTCACCAACACTAATTTCAATTAATTTATTAATAAAAGTAGATTTCCCTACATTAGTCGTACCTACGACATAAACGTCCTCATTATTTCTTACTTGATTAATTGACTGCATCAACTCTTCAATGCCCCAACCTTTATCAGCTGAAATAAGTACAACATCATCGGCTTCTAAGCCGTATTTTCTAGCAGTTTTCTTTAACCACTCTTTTACACGACGCTGATTGATTTGTTTAGGTAGTAGATCAAGTTTGTTTGCAGCTAAAATGATTTTTTTATTACCTACAATACGCTTAATTGCATTAATAAATGAACCTTCAAAGTCAAAAACATCCACAACATTAACTACAATACCAGATTTATTAGAAAGACCAGTTAATAAATTTAAGAAATCCTCACTGTCCATCCCAACATCTTGAACTTCATTATAATTTTTTAATCTAAAACATCTTTGACATATAACATCTTCACGGAACATATTATGTTCAGGTACATAGCCTGGAGCATTTTTATCTTCTGATTGTAGTGGAGCGCCACAACCAATACATTTTAGTAATTCACTCAAACACTATTCCTCCCATTTGATATAACCTTTTTTTCTAAAATGATTTAATAAGCGTCTTTCAATTAGACGATTAAATTTAGTCACAAAGCCATCAGTTCTTTTAACTGGAACGACCATAATAGTATATAGTCCATTGCGATTACCACCGAAAACATCTGTAAGCATTTGATCTCCAATAACAACAGTTTCTTTAGCTTGTATATTCATTTGCTTAATAGCTTTTATAAAAGCTTTACCCATTGGTTTACGTGCTTTGAATATAAAATCTACTTCTAAATCTTTAGAAAAACTAGATACACGTTCTTCATTATTGTTCGACACAATTGTAATTGTAATACCAAGCTCACGCGCTTTAGAGAACCACTCTTTAATTCTCTCGGTAGGCTCTTTAACGTCCCAACCAACAAGGGTGTTATCTAGGTCTGTAATGATTCCTTTAACTCCCATACTCGCTAATTTTTCTATATCTATATCGAATACAGATTGTACGTATGCATTTGGCATAAATAAATTTTTAATAATACCCATTTTATAAATTCACCTTTACTTTTATAATGATTTAACTAACAATTCAACTGTCTCACTAGAAGAAATCGCAGCTTGACCTAAAAATTCTTCAAATGAAATATCTGCTTCTCCATTAGCTAAATCTGAAACTGCTCTCGTCACAATAAATGGAACGTTAAATTGGAAACATGTTTGTGCAATAGCTGTCGCTTCCATTTCTACTGCCATTGCATCTGGAAATTGTGATTTAATTTTATTTCGTTGTTGAGCACTACCAATAAAACTATCGCCACTAGCAATCATGCCAACTTTACCATTTAGCTGTTGCTGTTTTAATATATCAATTGTTTTTTCTAATAATTTTTCACCAGACTCATAACGCTCTGGCATTTGCGGGATTTGACCATAAGCATAACCAAATGCTGTTGCATCTGCATCATGATAAATGACTTCATTACTAACTAATACGTCACCCACTTTTAAACTCTCATCAAGAGCGCCAGCAGAACCTGTATTAATTACTATATCTGGATTGAATTTTTCAATTAATAAAGTCGTAGATATAGTAGCATTCACTTTACCTATTCCACTTTGAGTTAAAACAATGTCTTTATTATTAAGAGTACCAGTATAGAATTTTACGTGTGCCACACTAATTTCACTTAAGTCGACAATTTTATCTTTGAGTATACCTACTTCTTCTTCCATAGCTCCAATTATGCCTATCATTTCTATTTACACCTCATTTAAAAAGTCCTAGCACTACGTATTTTATCACATTTTAAAATTCATCACGATAGGATAAGTTAATTATCAATAGGGAGTTAAATAATTAAATTTTTAAGACTTTTTAATAAAAAAATACTTCACATCTTAACGACGTGAAGTAATAAAAAATATTTAACCTTTCCATAAGCTTGCTAAATCTTGTAGAGAGAAAATACCAGTGATAATCGTAACTATAACTGCTATGATTCCGAAAACAAGCATCCAAGTAGGATGTTTATAATCTCCAACAATAGATTTTTTACGACTAGCAATTAAGATAGCCCCTAGTGTGATTGGTAAAATCCAACCATTGATTGCTCCCGCAATTATAAGTAAACTTACAGGTTTACCAATGAATAAGAAAATTAATGTTGAGATAACTATAAACATAATGACTATTAAATTATTTTTATTAAATAAAGACTTATGTAATGTCTTTAAAAAGGTTGCACTTGTATATGCTGAACCGATAACAGATGACATCGCTGCTGCAAAAATAACTACACCAAATATATTTTTTCCTATTGGACCAATAGCGTGTTCAAACACTGAAGCAGGTGGATTTTCTGCACTTAACGTAACTCCAGTAACAACCACACCTAAAACTGCTAAGAAAAGTAAAGTTCTCATAACTCCTGTTGTTAAAATACCTGCAATCGCAGATCTGTTAACGAAAGGTAAAAACTCTTTACCTTTCATGCCAGAGTCTAATAATCGGTGTGCTCCTGCAAAAGTTATATAACCACCTACAGTGCCTCCGACTAATGTAATTATAGGTAAAATAAGTTTGATTGGATGTTCAGGTGCAACCATGTGTACTAATGCATCACCGTATGGAGGATTAGAAACTACCATCACATATGCAACGACCAAAATCATTACTACCCCTAGAATCATAGATACTACATCCATTATTTTTTGGCCACTTTTACTTACAAAGATTAAGATAGAGAATATTGCAGTTATAGCTGCACCCCATTTAACATCTAAACCAAACATTGCATTGAGTCCAAGACCTGCACCTGCAATATTACCTATATTAAATGCAAGTCCCCCAAATGCTATTAATATTGATATCACTGTGCCTAATCCAGGTACAACTTTATTTGAAACTTCTTGACCACGCAATCCAGTAACTACTAAAACACGCCAAATATTAATTTGAGCACCAATATCAATTAATATTGATATTAAAATAGCGAATGCAAAACTAGCATAAAATTGTGCTGTGAAAACAGCCGTTTGAGTAAGAAATGCCGGACCAATGGCAGAAGTAGCCATCAAAAATACTGAACCATATAATAAACGTCTATGACCTTTTGTAAATTTAAATTCTTTCCCACTTTGTTTTGTTTCTTGATTGTTGCTTTGTTTAAAATTTTCTCCCATCTCTGGTACCCCCTATAAGGATTGAATATCAATGCCTTCTTTCGTTAATTTTTTTCTGATTTGAGTTACAAAATCAAGTGCATGAGCACCATCACCATGGACACATATTGTATCGGCTTGTAAATCAATTTCTTTACCATTTTTACTAACAACTTTATTTTCAGTAACCATTTTTAACACTTGCTGTAATGCTTCATCCGTATTTGTAATTGTCGCATCTGATTCTTGACGACTTACAAGCTGACCATCATCTTCATAACGACGATCTGCAAAAACTTCTGAAGCAGTACGTAAACCAAGCGCTTCAGCTTCTGAAATTAACAATGTATTAGATAGTCCAACTAGCACTAAGGATTTATCGAAATCATAAACCGCTTGTGCAATAGCTTGAGCAATTTCTTTATTTTTAGCGCCCATGTTATATAAAGCACCATGAGGTTTAACATGATTTATACGAGTTCCATGAATTTTACAAAAACCATTCAAAGCACCTAATTGATAGACAACTAAATTGTAGATTTCTTTAGGTTTAATATCCATTTTGCGTCTGCCGAAACCTTGTAAATCAGGTAAACCTGGATGTGCTCCTATGCCTACACTATTTTCTTTAGCAAGTTGTATTGTCTCATTCATTACATTTTCATCACCGGCGTGAAAACCACAAGCAATGTTTGCCGAAGTAATTAATGGAATAATATCTTTGTCGCCACCAAATGAATAATTTCCAAATGCTTCACCTAAATCACAATTCAAATCGATTTGCATTATAAATCCACCCCTTTAATGATTTGATGCTTCTCTAAGAATTTAATATCAACTTCACTTGCATCACCATCTGCATATAACGGATAACTTAATACTGCGTATAAGAAATCTGCTGTTGTAGTGAAACCTTCAATAACCATTTCATCTAATGCTACTTTCAATTTATTGATAGCTGTTTGTCTATTTGAGTCTTTTACAATTACTTTTGCTACAAGTGAGTCATAATATGGTGATACTTGATAACCGGAATATAATAAAGAATCAACTCGAATATTAAATCCTTGTGGTAAATGTAATTTCTTCACTTTACCTGGAGTGGGCTGGAATTTCTTTTCTGGATTTTCAGCATTAATACGTGCTTCAATTACATGTCCGTTAAACACTATATCTTCTTGTTGGAACGGTAATTCACCATATTGCAATAAATATAATTGTGCTTGTAAAAGATCTCTATCTGCTCGCATTTCAGTAACTGTATGTTCGACTTGGATACGTGCATTCATCTCAATAAAGTAGTGAGCATCCTCTGTTACTAAAAATTCAATTGTACCAGCACTTCTATAATTAGATGCCTTTGCTACTTTAACAGCATCATTACAAATCCGTTCTCGTCTTTCATCTGTTAATGCAGCACAAGGTGATTCTTCAATAAGTTTTTGATTTTTTCGTTGCACTGAACAATCACGTTCACCTAAATGAACATAGTTATTTTTACCATCACCGATGACTTGAACCTCTACATGCTTTGCAACGGGAATAAAAGCTTCAACGTATACACGATCATCATTAAAATATTTTTGACCTTCACTTTTAGCTTCTTTTAATGATTTTTCTAATTGTTCAGGTTCTTTAACGATACGGATACCCTTACCTCCACCGCCACTTGCAGCTTTAAGAACAAGGGGGTATCCTATTTCTTCCGCGAGTTTTTTAATTTCATCAACAGATTCAACCTCGCCGTCAGATCCAGGGATTACTGGAACATTTGCAGCATGAACGGTCTGACGAGCTGTAATTTTATCCCCCATCATTTCCATTGTCTTTTTATTAGGGCCAATGAAGTGGATATCATTTTCTTCAACAGCTTCAGCAAAAGTAGTTGATTCAGATAAGAAACCGTAACCAGGGTGTATCGCATTTGCTCCGGTAATTTCTGCTGCTGAGATAATACGTTCTATATTTAAATAGCTATCTAAAGGATTAGCTTCTCCAATACAAATCGCTTGATCAGCTAAACTTACATGCAGACTATCTTCGTCGCCTTTGGCATAGATGGCTACTGTTTCGATTTTCATCTCTCTACATGCGCGAATAATCCTTACGGCTATTTCCCCTCTGTTTGCAATCAAACAACGATACATAAGTCTATTCCCCCTTACTTCACTTTGACTAATACTTGATCATATTCAACATTAGTACCATGTTCTACAACAATTTCAGTAACCTCACCACTCACGTCACTAGTGATTTCGTTCATTACCTTCATTGCTTCTATGTAACCAATGATATCTCCTTCTTTAACTTGATCACCAACTTTAATTTGGGGATCCGTTAATTCTTTACTATCTTGTAAGAAAAACGTACCAACCATAGAAGATTTAATTTCTTTGTCATCACTAGAATCTTGCGTTTGGTTGTTAGTATCTTGAGTTTCATTATTAGTTTGTGTCATTTTATTTGATTGTACATTTGCAGTTTGAGATAAACCTTGTGATGAATTACCCTCTGTGAAATCAAGTTCAATTTCATTCTCAAAGTCTTTATATTTAAACTTTTTTACATCATTTGATTTTACTAAATTTATAATTTCTTCTATTCTTTCAAGATTCATTATTATTTGTCCTCCTTAATTAGTGATGCTAATTTCTTAGAAGTGTTTCTTACATTGCTTAAATTAAATAATGGTTGTTCTGACACGTTTTTTAATTTTTGATCAAAATCATTTTCAAATTCTATTAATTGTTTAAACGCTTCTTCTGTAGATATCCATTCAAATCGAATAGTTTCTCCCGGTTTAAGTTGCGCTAATTTTTTTAAATCTAATTGAGTAACTGTAGCAATTTTAGTATAACCACCTACAGTTTGTTTATCATTTAAAAGAATAATTGGGTTTCCGTCATTAGGAACTTGGATGCTTCCTAAAGCTACAGGTTCAGAAATAATGTCAGCCGTTTTCAAAGGTGAAACGGATGGACCAACTAATCTGTAACCCATACGATCCGACTGATCTGAAACCTTAAATTCAGAATTGATAAATGTATCTACTGCTTCCTCTGAAAATGAACTAAATTGAGGACCTTTAATAACATGAATAGTATTATCCTCTACTAATGGTTTATAGTCGGTTGCTTTACCTAAATTCTCATTATAAGATGCATTACTTTGAGTAGGTATAATGTCATGCTTTTTAAGCGCTCGTCCTTCAAAACCACCAAGTCCACTTCTAGTATGAGTAGAATAACTCTCTGCAATCCTTTCTATTTTTAACGGATGACCAAACACAAGATATCCTCTCGCACCTTCAGTAACCTGACCGATTTCTAATACATCGTTAGTCTGTACTTTATATACTACTTGTGAATCAATGGAATTACCGTTTAATTTTGCATTGGATGTTCCACCGATAAATGCAAAAGTATTTTCTTTAAGAAACTGTACTTTAGGGCCAATAACAGTGTATTCAATCGCAGGTCCATCATTACCAATTAATTTTTGAGCCATTTTAAAACTATAAAAGTCTAAAGCACCAGCTCCGGAAAATCCTAAATCTTGATAACCTATACGTCCTTCGTCTTGGATTGTTGAAAATAAGCCAGGTTGTAAAATTCTAATACTCATCTTTATTTGTCACCCACTTATCTATATCAAATTTTCCATTTTCAATTTCCTCAGATATATTGTTATATTCATGTTGATCAATCTCATAAAACTGAATATAATCTCCAGCTTCATACATTGTCATCGGAGTTCGATTGAGATCAAAAACCTTAAGAGGTGTACGACCAATAATTTGCCACCCTCCTGGAGAGTCCATTGGATATAATCCCGTTTGATTATTGGCTATTCCAACAGAACCAGCCTCAATCTTAAGTCTTGGCTCAGAACGTCTTGGTGTATGTAAACGTTCGTCAAGCCCCCCTAAATAAGGAAATCCTGGCATAAAGCCTAACATATAAATAAGGTATGGCTGACGAGTGTGAATCTGTTTGACTTCTTCTTTAGTTAAATGATTATGTTCTGCAACTTCAGCCAAGTCAGGTCCATATTCCTCACCATATAAAACAGGAATTTGAATAATACGCTTATTTCGAGTTCTAGCATCTGACTCGTTTTGTAAGCGGTTAAGTTCTAAATTTTCTAACAATTCATTTCCTTCTATCCTCTTATTATCGAAGTATATTAGAATTGCTCTATAAGATGGAATGATTTCTGTTATCTCTGAATGATTCTGTTTCTTTATGTATTGTACTGTTGATTGAACGAGTTGGTAAGTGCTTTCACTAATTTCATTATCAAAATAAATCATCACAGTTTGTTCATTTATAATTTGAGTTTCCAACTTTAAAATCCCTCCCCTTTAAATTTTTAAGGATTTATTTGCTGTAACTATTTAATTGTATCATTGCAATAAAATGTTTGTTTAATAATTAATTCAAATTGTTAGTGATAATTACTAATAATTTGATATATAGAAATTAAGGTCTTTCAAAAAATATAGCATTTCTATTTCAAAAAATCGCTAATATTTATTTAATCATACATATTATTTTTTGTCATGATAAAAATGATGAATAACAAAAGGATTTTATCCTACTCATCTATTAAGAACTACATTTAATGGTGTAATGTTTCTTTAAAGCTAAAATTTCTATAATAATAACATAAAAAAGTCCAAGTCATAAAATATGACTCGGACTTAATACTAGAATTCATTAGTACTAGCAATTTTAAAATAAAATAATTAATTATTTGATATCAACGATTTTAACGTTCATTTCTCCGCCGTTAGGAAGAGGAACACGAACTTCGTCATTTAATCCTTTACCTATTAAAGCATTTGCCATAGGAGATTCATTTGAAATTTTTCCTTTGAATGCGTCAGCTTCAGCAGAACCTACTATTTGATAACTTTCTTCTTCATCACCTGGTAATTCAACAAAAGTGACTGTTTTACCAATTTGAACAACGTTATTATCACCATTATCTTCAATGATAAGCGCATTTCTAATCATATGTTCAATACGTTGAATATCTTGTTCGATAAATCCTTGTTCATCTTTTGCTGCATCGTACTCAGAGTTCTCTGATAAGTCACCAAAAGAACGAGCTACTTTAATTTTTTCAACAACTTCTGGTCTTTTAACCGTTTTTAATTCTTCTAATTCTTGCTCAAGTTGTTCATAACCTTCTTGAGTCATTGGGTATTGTTTTTGGTTTTCCATAATGTCATCTTCCTTTACTATAAGTTACTATTTTTTGCTAACGAGTGATTGAATCTTCGTAGTCATAATATCAATTGCGACCTTATTACTGCCACCTTCAGGTATGATTATATCTGCATGTTTTTTTGTTGGTTCAATAAATTGTTCATGCATTGGTCTGACTACATTTAAATATTGATTAATTACAGACTCCATAGAACGTCCACGTTCTTGAGTATCACGTGTAAGTCTACGTAAAATTCTTAAATCTGCATCTGTATCAACATAAATTTTTACATCCATCATATCTCGTAAAGTTTTATTTTCTAAAGCAAAGATACCTTCTACGATAATAACATCTTTTGGTTCAAATGCAATCGTTTCATCACTACGAGTATGTTTCGAATAATCATAAGTAGGAACTTCGATGGCCACACCATTTCTTAAATCTTTTAGATTTTGTATAAGTAAATCATTATCGAATGCGAATGGATGATCATAATTTGTCTCAAGTCTTTCTTCAAAAGTTAAATGAGACTGGTCTTTATAATAGTAATCTTGAGCTAAAAGTGCAACACTGTGGCCTTCAAGATTCTTCATAATTTCATTAGTAACAGTGGTTTTACCTGAACCAGAGCCACCAGCAATACCAATAATTGTCGTTTGATTCATTAGCCGATTTCCTTTCTCATCATGTTATTAGCATAAATAGGTTTGTCGACTTTAATTTGAACAATTTGCAGTGGATGACGTGCGGCATCTAAACTATTACCTTCCTCATCATAAATAGCATCAACAATTTGCCTGAAACTATCAATTTCAGGACCAAAGAATTCAATTTCTTGTCCTGGTTTGAAATGGTTTCGCTGTTGTATGGTAGCAAGTTGCGTTTGTTCATCATAGTCGAGTACTAGTCCGCAAAAATCGTAAGCTGATTTCTTAGATTGTTCTTCTCCAAACATTTGCTCTTCATATCCAGGTGTCCCTTGGAAGAAAGCTGGCGCTGTATCACGATTTGCGCATTTATCCAGTTCTTTGAGCCATTCAGGTTTAATCTTAAAATTCTCAGGATCCATAGCATAAGCGTCTATGACTTTTCGATAAACTGATACGACTGTTGCAATATAATGAATAGATTTCATCCTACCCTCAATTTTTAAAGAGTCGATTCCTAATTCCATCATTTGTGGTATAGATTCAATTAATTTTAAATCTTTTGGACTCATTGCAAACGGTGTAACATCTCCATCTTCATAAAATAAATCAAGTTCTCCATCATTATCTACTTGAAGTAAATCATAGTCCCAACGGCAACTTTGACAACAACCTCCACGGTTTGAATCACGAGCTGTCATATGATTACTTAATGTACAACGTCCTGAATATGCTATACACATTGCACCATGAATAAAAGCTTCAATTTCAATATCAACTTTTTCCTTCATTTCTTTCATTTCCATAGCGCCTGTCTCACGTGCTAACACAACACGGTCTAAACCTTCTTCTTTCCAAAATTCAACAGCTTTATAATTTGAAAGAGATTGCTGAGTAGATAAATGAATTTCAAGTCTTGGTGCGACCTCTTTGCATGTTTCTATGATTAATGGATCTGCTACAATAATTCCAGTTGCGCCTGTTTTATCTAATTGACGTAGATAGTCCTCTAATCCATCCATATTTTCATCATGTGCAATAATATTTGTTGTAACGTAGATTTTAGCACCATAACGATTTGCAAATTCTACGCCTTCAGCAATTTCATCCATAGTAAAATTATCTGCATTTGAACGTAAACCATACTCTTGACCACCTAAAAATACTGCATCAGCGCCATAATGTACAGCTATTTTAAGTTTCTCTAAATTTCCTGCTGGAGCAAGTAATTCTGGCTTTTTCATTTTTGGTTTCGAACTTGATTGAACTTCTTCTAGAGTTTTCATTATTAATGATAAGCCTCCCTTAGTAAACCGTTTGTTTATATAAGAAACCTTCATCGAATGGACGATGTTCAGGTTGAATTTCCTCTATAGGATCGACTAACATGAATTTTTCATCATCATATGCTTCAGGGTCTTCATTAAATAAGTCAATTGCTTCTCTATATTGCTCTGTTACTACATTGATATAGTCTTCTGATTGTAGAACGCCATCGATTTTGAATGCGTCAATTCCCGCTTCAAAAAATGGTTCTAATTCCTCGATTAAACAAATATCATTCGGAGACATAATATGCGTTCCATTATAATCTTCAAAAACTGGATATTTGTTATCGCGTTCTTCATCATATAAAAGTAAATCTTGTTGTGCATTATTGCGCTCAATCTTCATTTGTCTGTCTTGGAATGTATAGTAATTACCTAACAACATTCGTTTCGATTGAAACATGCATGTCATTCCATGTACTTGAACTTCGATTTCAACATTAGCATTCTTTTTAATATTAATCATCTCTTCTAAGCTAAGCTCTTTAGCTAAAACAGCTCTTGATGCACCCTTTTTCCCCCAATAATTACATTGGAAATAATTTGTTACTAATGCTCCAGCATCCCAATGTAAAGGGATAGGATTTGATTGTTTTTTAACAAACATTACTACTGCTGGATCACCGAAAATAATTCGATCCACTTGAATTTGATGTAAAAAATGTATGTAATCTTCTAAAGCATCTAAATGATAATTATGAAACAAACCATTGACCGCAGCATAAACTTTTTTATTGTTTCTATGTGCTATTTCAACAGCTTCTTTCATCATTTCACGATTAAATTCTCCTGGAAGTCTTAAACCAAATTTTTGTTCACCAATAACAAATGCATCTGCACCTTTTTCTATTAGTGTTTCCATATGAGTTATTGACTTAGGAGTAACTAATAATTCAACCATAGTCATTCTCCTTTAATTGATATTGCTATACCATCATCTATATTTAAAAAGTTAGTTGTATACCCTGATTGCTCCATTAACCACTGGTTATATTGTTGTACCTTTTTAACCATTTGACGAACATTTCTAGATCTCACAATGTCTATATTCGATACAAAACCGTGGTATAAGACATTGTCAGTTACTACAATCCCACCTTTTCTTAAAAGAGGCGTATATAACTCAAAGAACTTTTTGGATTGGGCTTTGGCTGCATCGATAAATATCATATCATATTCTCTATCATTGACTTGTTGGTATGTTTCTAGCGCATTACCTTCAATCAATCTTATTTGTTCATTGTAACCATATTCTTGAAAATAATTTCGCGCCAAAGCAATCATATCTTCGTTACGTTCAATGGTAGTTACATGTATATCATTTGCTACTGAAGAAAATTGCATTGAACTATAGCCAATAGCAGTACCAATTTCTAGAATGTTTTTGGTATGATTCATTCTTATTAATTGTTTAATCATATCTAAAGTTAATTTATCTACAATAGGAACTTGATTGTCTTCTGCATAAGGTCTTAAATTCTCTATGTTTGTATCTAACTTTTGATGTAATTGAGTTAAATAGTTTTGGTTCAAATCCATTTTGAAATAACTTCCTTTATTATAAAAACTAAAAAGATTTGTAGACATAAAATAAATCAGTCCAAAATTGATTATCATTTTAATCAATATAAATGACTGATTTCTATAATGGTGCTTCTATTTCTTTCATATTAGAAGTGAATGATCGTTTCATAGAAATTAACTTTACATATTTTACCATAAATTATTAATAAATATAAGTGCGAAATATGTGATTCAATTTATTTTAGTATGTTATTAAAGTAATTATAGTTTGAGTTTTTAATTTCGATATTACTAACTCGATTAAATAACAATAAATTAACTCATTTTTAATCAAAAAAGCTCTAAGATGTATACTAAAAACTTACATCTTAGAGCTATGAGTTTTAAACAATTAAAGCTTACATATTAATAATGAGATACTATTCATTAATCTCAGTATTTACAACCTCTTCAATCATATCCCATTCTTCATCTGTTTCGATAGGTACTAATTTACCACCATCTCCAGATTCATCAGGTTCATTAATCATAGGTACGAGTTCAATCATATCATCTTCATCAGATTGAGCACCTTCTTCGGCTAATACAACATATTCCTTTTTGAATTCAGGATGGTAAAATTCTAACATTTTACGATATAAAACTTCATTGCCGTCTTCATCGAATAAAGTTAATAATTCTTCTTCGTTATTAATGCTTAAATCTGATTCATGATTTTGTTCGTGGTTATGTTCTGTCATTTTTATATCTCCTTTATTGGATAGAGTCTAAATAGCCTTGTAATATAAACACAGCTGCCATTTTATCTATAACTTTCTTTCTCTTTTGCCTAGAAACATCTGCTTCTAGTAATGAACGTTCAGCAGCCATCGTACTTAATCGCTCATCCCACATTATAATTTCTATGGAAGGCAAGGCTTCTTGAAGTTTCTCTTTGTATTGTAACGAAGCCTCTCCTCGAAATCCAATAGAATTGTTCATATTTTTAGGTAATCCTATAACTACAGTACCGACTTGATTTTTTTTAATAATATCGACTAATTCTTCTATGCCTAATTCGTTTTGTTCTTCGTTGATACGGAGTGTGTCTAAACCTTGGGCAGTCCATCCCATTAGGTCACTTATAGCAATGCCAACAGTTTTGCTTCCTACGTCTAAACCTATAATTTTATGTTGTAACATTTTAATGGTCAGACTCTTTTAAATAATAAGAAACAAGTTCTTCCATAATCACATCTCTATCAATATGACGAATTTGATTTCTCGCTTCATTTTGGCGAGGAATATAGGCAGGATCACCAGAGAGTAAATAACCTACAATTTGATTTACTGCGTTATATCCTCTTTCTTCTAATGTACGGTGCACATTGTTAAGTACTGATTTGACATCTTCTTTTGGAATCTCTTCATAGTCAAATTTCATCGTTTTATCAAAGTTTTCCATATGTGACACTCCTTTTAATGCATATTATTATTCAAGTTAATTCTACAATATTATGAAATTAAGTTATAGATTTTTAATGTAATCTTTAATGAAGTGTAATGCTTCTGTTATGTTTTCAGGTTGTGTGCCGCCACCTTGAGCCATATCCGGACGACCACCGCCTTTACCACCTACGATAGGTGCCATGTTTTTTATAATGTCTCCTGCTTTAACTTGATCTGTAAGTGATTTAGGAACAGTAGCTATTATGGAAACTTTACCATCAACATTACTTGCTAACACAATAATCGTGTCTTGTAACTTAGATTTAAAATCATCCATCGTTGAGCGTATCGCTTTAGCGTTTGGAACTTCAACTTCAGTTGCTAATACTTTCAAGTCATTGATAACTTCAACTTGGTCTTCAACATTTCCCATTTTAAGAGAGGTGATTTCTTTGTTACGTTGTTCTAATTGTTTAAGTAATGATTTTTCTTCTTCTTGTAACTGAGTTACTTTACCAACTACTTGTTCATCTGATTTGACTTTAACATGATTTTTAATGGTATTAAATTTAGACTGAATATCTTCGAGATAAAGGAAAGCAGATTTTCCTGTTAACGCTTCGATACGTCTAACTCCTGCACCAGTACCAGATTCACTTACAATTTTAAATAAACCAATTTCTGCAGTATTACTTACATGAATACCGCCACATAATTCGATAGAAAATGGAGCCATATTTACTACTCGAACAATATCACCATATTTTTCACCGAAGAGAGCCATTGCCCCCATAGATTTGGCTTCATCTATACCCATTTCTTGAATACGAACATCAATGCCTCTCCATATTTCTTCATTCACTCTTCGTTCAACTTGATCTAATTCTTCTTGCGTCATTGGGCCGAAGTGCGAGAAGTCAAAACGTAATCGATCTGCTTCTACTAATGAACCTGCTTGGTTTACGTGATCACCTAATACTTCTTTTAAAGCAGCATGTAATAAATGCGTAGCACTATGATTCTTTTGAATTGCACGACGGTCTTCTTTATTAACACTAGCATCCACTTCTGCTCCAACTGTAGCTTGTCCATATTGCACAATACCTTTGTGTAGATTCTGACCATTTGGTGCTTTCGTCACTTCAGATACTGCAATTTCAAATTTATCATTTCCAATTGTACCTTCGTCTGCTACTTGGCCGCCACTGACAGCATAAAATGGCGTAGCTTTTAGTGTGAAATAAACAGTCTCTCCAGCTTCCACTGACTCGACTTCTTCACCATTGTATATTAAATGCGTGATTATAGATTGGTAATCAGTTGTTTCATATCCAACAAATGTACTATCATCAGTAATATTTTTTAGCACTTCACTTTGTATTTGCATAGATTGAGAGCTTTGACGTGCTTGTCTAGCACGGTCTCTTTGCTGTTGCATTTCATTTTCAAAAGTAGTCATATCAACTGATAAACCTTCTTGAGTTGCTAATTCTTCGGTTAATTCTACAGGGAAACCATAAGTATCATATAGTTTAAATGCATCTTCCCCTTTAATTTCATGATTGTCTTTTTTAGCTTTTTCAATTAACTGATTTAGAATTGATAAGCCTTCCTCGAGTGTCTCATGGAATCGTTCTTCTTCTGACTTAATCACTCGTTTTATAAAATCGGCTTTTTCTTTGACATTTGGATAATATGGTTCCATAATTTCAGCAACAATATCCACAAGTTTATACATAAATGGTTCATTAATACCTAGTGATTGACTAAATCTAACTGCACGACGTAATAAACGACGTAGGACATATCCACGCCCTTCATTTGCAGGTAATGCACCATCAGCAATTGCAAACGCAATGGTTCTAATATGATCTGCAATAACTTTAAATGCTACGTCTTGCTCTTCAACTTCTAAATATTTCTTTCCTGAAACATTTTCAACTTCATTTATAATAGGCATAAATAAATCTGTTTCATAATTTGTTCTGACATTTTGTGAGATTGAAGCCATACGCTCTAATCCCATGCCAGTATCAATATTTTTATTAGGAAGTGGTGTATACGTATTGTCTTTATTATGATTAAATTCACTAAATACTAAATTCCATACTTCTAAATATCTTTCATTTTCTCCGCCAGGGTACATTTCTTCAGCAGGATCATTCTGACCATATTCGTCACCACGATCATAGAAAATTTCTGTATTAGGTCCCGATGGCCCTTCGCCAATATCCCAGAAGTTACCTTCGATTCGAATAATACGAGTTTCATCTAAACCAATATCTTCATTCCAAATTTTATAAGCACCCGTATCTTCTGGATGAATTGTTACATATAATTTTTCTGGTTCCATACCCATCCATTTCTCACTAGTTAAGAATTCCCAAGCGAATTCAATTGCTTCTTGTTTAAAATAATCTCCAATTGAGAAATTTCCAAGCATTTCAAAAAATGTATGATGTCTCGCTGTAAAGCCAACATTTTCAATATCATTAGTACGAATGGCTTTTTGTGAGTTTACAATTCTTGGCTTTCTTGGCGTCTCGCGACCATCAAAGTATTTTTTTAGTGTTGCTACACCTGAGTTAATCCATAGTAATGAATCATCATCAATAGGTACAAGTGGTGCAGAAGGTTCAATCATATGACCTTTTTCAACGAAGAAATCTAAATATTTTTGTCTAATTTCACTAGCTTTTAAATTTTTCATCTATAGAACACTCCCTTGGGAAATAAGTATTTAATAAAGAAATACGAATTTTAACTTAATGATAATCACACGAAAAAAAAAACGTTCATCCACAAAGGGACGAACGTTATCGCGGTACCACCCTAGTTATAAGAAAAATAATAGTAGCTATAAAAGAAACTATTTATAACTTAATTAAATTTCTTACCACTTAAAATTACGTATTCTCTATGACATAAAGTAGCGTTCGGTAACATTGATTGTACTTTACACCAGCCAGTACATCTCTAAAATCAACATGTTACTTACTCATCTTTATGTGAACTTAAGTTTATTTTATTTATTTTAATGACGAATGTCAATGCTCGGCAAAATCGTAAGGCGTCATTTCTCCCATATTAATCATAGGATCAATTTTAAATATAGTGGTTTCACTAAGAACAATGTCATTATGTGGTGCGTCAGTTGTTGCGTTCTCTTCTTCAGTTTGTGTAGTATCATGTTTTTCAGTGCTATTTACAGATGAATGACCTGAACTACCTATAACTTCTTGCTCATCACCAAAATAAGATTTTAATAAGTGATTCAACTGAGTTAAACGTTCTTGGCCTTTTGTCTTCAGTCCTATATCAAATGCTTGGGGATCCCCAAGTAAAACAAGTGATTGCTTAGCACGGGTCAGACCCGTATAAAGGATAGGTCTTTGTAACATACGAAAGTATTGTTTAACTATAGGCATAATAACAATTGGAAATTCTGACCCTTGAGATTTATGAATAGATGTACAATAAGCATGAGTAAGTTCAAGTAAATCTTGTCGAGTAAAGGTAATTTCATTTCCTTCAAAATCTACTACTATTACATCTTTATTAAGAGCATTTTCTTTAGCCCAAAATATACCTACAATTACACCAATATCACCATTAAATATATTGTCATTAGGTCTATTGACCAACTGAAGTACTTTATCTCCTTTACGAAATACAACATCTCCGAATTCAATTTCACGACTATCTTTTTCCTTTGGATTTAAAATAGATTGTAATACTTGATTGAGACGTTTTATTCCTGCATTACCTTTATACATAGGAGCAAGGACTTGAATATCACTCATATTATACCCTTTACTCACTGCACTTTTAACTACTTTATCTACTACATCAGGTATTTGGTCTGAAGTACAGTTAATGAAACTGCGATCGTGAAAACGTTGAGTTATATCTATGGGTTCGCCTACTTTCATACGATGTGCTAAATCAACAATACTTGAGCCATCTTGTTGGCGATACACTTCCGTAAGATTAACACGCGGAATTCTTTTAGAATCAATGAGGTCTTTAAACACTTGACCCGGTCCAACTGAAGGGAGTTGGTCTTCATCTCCTACAAATACAATTTGAGCATCTAATGGAACAGCACTTAAAAATTGATGAAATAACCATGTATCTACCATAGACATTTCATCTATAATGATAAGCCGTGCATTAATTTCATTATCTAAAATATCTTCAGGTTGTGTTTCTTGATTCCAACCTATTAAACGGTGAATTGTCATTGCTTCTAATTCAGTAGATTCCTGAAGTCTTTTAGATGCGCGTCCAGTTGGTGCAGCAAGTACAACTGGATAATCATCCTCGTTGTAATCATCATAATCCAATGATAATCCATGTATTTCCGCATAAAGCTCTACGATGCCTTTAATGACAGTAGTTTTACCAGTACCGGGACCACCTGTAAGAAGCATCACTTTTGAATTGATTGCCGTCTCTAAAGCCTCTTTCTGTGAAGTTGCATAATTTACTTGATTTAGTGACTCAATTTCACCAATATGCATTTGTAAATCTGATTGTTCGATTTCTTTTAACTTTTTATTATTAGCTTGAATCCGATAAAGATTTTGAACACTCTTTAATTCCGAATAATACAAACTTGGAATTGAAACTTGTTCTTCGCTTTGAATCAATTTTTTCTCTTCAGAGAGTTGCTCAATCTTTTGCTCTAGCATTTTAGTAGAAATAACAACTTCAGAGCTATCGTTAAGCATAGTTTGCGTTGATTCAATCACATATGAATTAGGCAAATATGTATGTCCTTGTTTGATACATTCTTCTTCAAGTGTATAAAGCAATCCTGCTTTTAAACGCTCTTCAGAATCTGCTGCAATACCAATGTTTCGCGCTAATTGATCAGCTTTATTAAAACCTATTCCTTTAATATCATAAACGAGTTGATAAGGATTTTCGTCTAGTATTTTCAATGTATCTCCCATATAAAACTGATAAATTGCCATTGAAAGTTTAGGACCAAATCCTAAATCATGTAACCGAATCATTATTTTTTCTGATTCTTGATTCGAACTTATTTGTTCCGCAATCTGCTTTTGCTTTTTCTTAGGTAAACTAGGGACTTTTTCTAACACTTCAGGATTATTTAATATATCATTGATTGCATTCTCGCCTAATGCATTAACAATATTTTGAGCTGTTTTCTTTCCTATTCCTTTAAATAAATCACTAGATAAATAACTAATAATTGCATCTTTGGTTTGTGGAAGTTCCTTTTCAAAAGTTTCAGCTTCTAATTGTTTACCATAACGTGGGTGTTCGACAATTTGCCCTTTAAACGTATAGACGTCTCCTTCAACTACATTTGGAAGAAACCCTACAACAGTTGGCATGCTATCAAAGGACTCATTCGTTTCAATCGTGTCAACTTTAAGAACTGTATAGAAATTATCATTATTTTGAAATAATATAGCATCTACAGTACCTTTGATCATTGATTTATCAAAAAGTGTAGGGTCAGACATGTTACTCATCCTCTTTCATCGTCTTAAACGTTTTTAAAGCGTGTTGACTTAATAAATGCTGTTCATCAATAGAAACTGCTTGTTCAAAATAAGCAATAGCTTCATCAACATCTTCTTTTTTCATATAGCTTGCTAGGCCGAGATTATATATAGCATCTACATGTTTAGGGTCAATTTTTAATACGTGATTTAACTGATTAATGGCTTGTTCAAACATTTCGAGCTGGCATAAGACAAGTCCATATTGAAATTGAATCTCAACATCATCGTTATCGTCTTTTTCAGCTGCTGTCATCAAGAATGGTAATGCTTCTTTAAAAGCTTCTAATTGGTTAAATGACATTCCAATCATATAATTACAATCTACAGTAGCTACATTGTTTTTTAATGCCTTTTGATATAATTTAATTGCTTCTTTAAAGCGACCTTGATTATAGTAAACATTCGCTAAATTATAATATACAGCACCATTAGACGGATCAATAGTAATCGCTTTTTGGAAGAAACGCTCGGCTTTTTCTATTTCTCCTGCATCAGATAACACAATTCCTGCATTAATGTAGTTTTCAACTGCATTAGGATTTTCTTCAATATTTTCGAAAAGCGCTTTTAAAGCATCTTCGAACTTACCATCTTTAATATATTGATAAATCTGATTCTGTTCATGCATCATTCGTACCTCGTTTCTAAATAATTATAACATGTTAAAAAAATAAAAACCGTTAACCCAAAGATAGTCATCTTATGAATTAACGGTATTCAAGTTCACGGTTTAAACTACGTAACTAAGTTGACCTTCATTTTTGTATACATCATCTATAGTAGCTCCACCTAAGCAGACTTCTTCATTGTAAAAGACAACCGCTTGTCCAGGAGTAATTGCGCGTACAGGTTGATCGAAAGTTACACGAATTGAAGATTCATCCTCTTTTTTAACGAATACTTTTGTATCTTTCTGACGATAACGGAATTTCGCAGTACATTCGAAACCATGCTCTAAGTCAATTTCATTTTCATTAACAAATGAGAAATCTGAAGCGATTAAGTAATCACTATATAAAGCATCATGATGGAAGCCTTGCTCAACATATAATAAATTGTCATCTAAATTTTTACCTACAACAAACCATGGATCTCCATCTCCACCTATTCCTAAGCCATGACGTTGTCCTATTGTATAATACATTAAACCGCTATGTTGTCCCATTTTTTTACCATCTAATGTTACCATGTCACCTGATTGTGCTGGTAAATATTGCGATAAAAATTCCTTGAAGTTTCTTTCACCAATGAAACAGATTCCTGTAGAATCTTTTTTCTTAGCTGTAGCTAAATCTTGTTCTTCTGCGATTCGTCTAACTTCACTTTTTTCAATGTCACCAATTGGGAACATAACTTTAGAAAGTTGTTCTTGTGATAGTTGGTTTAAAAAGTAAGTTTGATCTTTATTATTATCTACACCACGTAACATTTCTACATGCCCATCCTCATGTCGACGTATACGAGCATAATGTCCAGTTGCGACATAGTCAGCACCTAATTTCAAAGCATGCTCTAAGAATGCTTTGAATTTAATTTCTTTATTACACATTACATCAGGATTTGGTGTGCGTCCTTTTTTATATTCATCTAAAAAGTAAGTAAATACTTTGTCCCAATATTCTTCTTCAAAGTTAACTGCGTAATATGGTATACCAATTTGGTTACATACTGCAATGACATCATTGTAATCTTCTGTGGCGGTACATACACCATTTTCATCAGTGTCATCCCAGTTCTTCATAAAAATACCTATAACGTCATAACCTTGCTCTTTTAATAGGTGTGCAGTTACTGAACTATCAACACCTCCAGACATACCAACGACTACGCGTATATCTTTATTTGACACTATGATTCCTCCTTAAATTTATGATAAATTTTATGAATTTCGGCTACTATATATTTAATTTGTTGTTCGTTCATTTGTTCATTAAAGCTAAATCTAACAGAATGTTTTGCACGTTCTTCATCTTCAAACATTGCTGCTAAAACATGTGACGGTGTTGTAGAACCTGCTGTGCAAGCTGACCCAGATGATACGTATACATTAGAAAGGTCTAGTAAAGTTAACATTGTTTCAACATCAATAAATGGGAAATAAAGATTTAAAATATGACCTGTTGAGTCTGTCATAGAACCATTAAGTTCGAACGGGATCGCACGTTCTTGCAAACTAACTAAGAATAATTCTTTTAAATTCATTAAATGAACATTATTTGCGTCACGATGTTGAACTGCTAATTCCAAAGCTTTAGTAAGTCCAACTATTTGAGGAACATTCTCAGTACCAGCTCGACGTTTCGTTTCTTGTTCCCCACCTAGCTGATTAAATTCAAGCGGAGTATGGTCCTTTACTAAGAGTATACCAGCTCCTTTAGGGCCCCCAAATTTATGTCCAGTTACACTCATAGTATCAATTTTGAAATCATGAAAGTCAATTTCTAAATGACCAATAGCTTGTACAGCGTCAACATGGAATAACGCATTAGTTTCAGCAATAATGTCCTCAATGTCATACATATTTTGAACAGTACCAACTTCATTATTAACAAACATAATTGATACAAGAATTGTTTTATCTGTGATTGTTTCACGTAATTGATCTAAATCAACCGCTCCAGTATCATCTACATCTAAATATGTTACGTCATAGCCTTCTCGTTCAAGTTGCTCAAATACATGTAAAACGGAATGATGTTCAATTTTAGAAGTAATAATATGATTTCCTAATTGTTCATTCGCTTTTACTAATCCTTTGATTGCAGTATTATTAGATTCCGTAGCACCACTTGTAAATATCACTTCATGAGGTTTTGCACCTAATAGTTGTGCAACTTTACGGCGTGATTGATCTAAATATTTACGTGCATCTCTACCTATTGAGTGAATAGAAGATGGATTACCATAATGTTCTTTATAGATTTCCATCATTGCATCAACGACTTCTGTTTTTACTGGTGTGGTCGCGGCATAATCTGCATAAACTTCCATGTGTGGACACTCCTCGTCATGTTATCAATGTTCCTATAATAGCACCAATACTTGCTTTTTTCTACCTTTCTGTTTATGGAAAGAATTCTTATTTCTATAATATTTTAACATCTTAAATAGTAATTTTTCGATGATTAATCTTTAATGAAACTCATTTTCCAAAAAGATGAAATCTTTCTATGCATGAGCATATAAATGTTGCATTCAATATTCAGTTGTTATACTTCAACTATTAAATTGTCATGAAAGGAAGCTATAAAATGAAAGATATTAAATTATCAGCATTAAATCTTGTACCTATTAGAGAAGGTCAAGAAGATAAAGACGCTATTAATGACATGGTTAAATTAGCTCAAGGTTTAGATGAATTAGGTTACGAACGTTATTGGATAGCTGAACATCACAACGCTCCGAATTTAGTTAGTTCTGCTACGGCATTACTTATTCAACATACTTTAGAACATACGGAAAGAATTAAAGTAGGTTCAGGTGGAATTATGTTACCTAATCACGCACCACTTATAGTGGCCGAACAATTTGGCACGATGGAAACACTTTTCCCACATCGCGTTGATTTAGGTTTAGGTCGCGCGCCTGGTACAGATATGATGACTGCTAGTGCATTAAGACGTGACCAACATAATGGTGTATACCAATTTCCTGAAGAAGTCGAACAACTAGAGAAATACTTCGGACCGGGGAATCAACAAGCATATGTAAGAGCTTACCCTGCTGTAGGTAAAAATGTTCCTCTATATATACTAGGCTCTTCAACTGATTCTGCTCATGTGGCTGCTAGAAGAGGATTGCCATATGTATTTGCCGGACATTTTGCACCTCAACAAATGAAAGAAGCTATTCAAATATATAAAGAGTTATTTGAACCTTCTGATGTGTTAAGCGAACCTTATGTCATTGTATGTTTAAATGTGATTGTTTCAGATACAGATACGCATGCAGAATATTTAGCAAGCACAATGGCTCAAGTAATGGTGAGTATTACAAGAGGCAGAATGCAACCTGTTCAACCACCAACTGATGATTTAAAAGGATTACTTACTCCGAGAGAATATGAACTAGCTAAACAACGTTTCAGTGGCTCTTTAATTGGCTCAGAGGATTCTGTTAAGCGTCAACTTGAAGGCTTTATAAAGGAATATGGAGAAATTGATGAGCTAATGGCAATAAGTTACATTTATGACCAAGATAAACAACTTGAATCTTATCAAAGATTACAAAAAGTAATTCAGTCATAATATAAAATAAAGGGAGGGCGTCTGCCCTCCCTTTATAACTGTATGGTTAAGACTTATTTGTCGTCTTTGTCTTTTTTGTCGTCGTCTCCGCCACCAGTGTATTCGTTAATTTTATCTTTTGCTTTGTTAACTTGTTCGTTATCGCTATCCTTGAATTTTTCTGCTGCTTCTTTTGCTTTATCCATGAAACTCATAAATAATAGCTCCTTTCGAATTTGAAAAATTATTTTTTGCTTATTAATAAGGTCACTCGCTTTATCTTTGACATTTACAACGAATTCATTCGTTTCGCCATAAGCACTATTTTACGGACCTTCACTTTCAAGTTCTCGGTTGATGGTAGCATTTCCAATTGACTCTTTGCATTAGCTTAAGTTTATTTAAACTTTATTTCGTCTGCCATACTTACTACCTCTTCGATGTATTAATTGTTATACCACTTGAAAATGAGGATAAACATTATTAATTAAATTTTTCTATAAAAATTTAGGATTTATGCGATTAATGAGTATAATTCTAACTTAAATAGATTACTAAAATGTTAAATATAGAACATATAGCCATCTAAATCTTCATTGGTTTCTTTATAATCAGCAAGATATTTTAAAGTTGTGTTATCTAACACGTCTCGAACTGAATCTCTCATTCTCAACCATAATTGTTTCTGTGCAGGTGGTTCAGATTCAATACTTTCTACAAACGTAATCGGACCTTCAAGTAAGCGAATAATATCGCCTGCTGTGATTTCATCAGCTGGTACTCTAAGTTGATAACCACCTTTAGCACCACGCACACTTCGAATTAATCCAGCATTTCTTAAAGGGCCGACTAATTGTTCAAGATATAAATCACTTAGTTTATTTTCTTCAGCAATAGACTTTAAAGATACACAACCTTGACCTTCTCTTTTAGCAAGAGAAATCATCAATGTTAATCCGTATCTCCCTTTTGTTGATATTTTCATTGTATAACCTCACTTAATTCGAATTATATATTCCCATTCTATCATTTTTTACGTTAAGATAATATTAGAAAGGTGTGACAAATGTGAGTACAGAACCTCTAGCGTCTCGAATGAGGCCTATGAATATAGATGAGATTATATCACAACAGCATCTCGTTGGTCCTAAAGGTATTATTAGAAGAATGGTTGAGACTAAACGACTTTCTTCAATGATATTTTATGGACCTCCAGGTATTGGTAAAACGAGTATTGCCAAAGCCATTTCTGGAAGTACACAGTTTAAATTTAGACAATTAAATGCTGTAACAAATACTAAAAAGGATATGCAAATGGTTGTTGAAGAAGCCAAAATGTCTGGCCAAGTCATCTTGCTACTTGATGAGATACATCGTTTAGATAAAGCAAAGCAAGACTTTCTTTTGCCTCATTTAGAAAATGGCAAAATTGTCTTGATAGGAGCCACAACGTCTAATCCATATCATGCGATTAACCCAGCTATTCGTTCTAGAGCTCAAATTTTTGAACTTTATCCTTTAGATGACCATGATGTAAGAATTGCACTTGATCGTGCAATTGAGGATAGTGATAGAGGTCTTAAAAGTTATCATCCTATTGTAGACGAAGATGCTATGGAGTACTTTTCCACTCAAAGCCAAGGTGATGTAAGAAGTGCTCTAAATGCTTTAGAGTTAGCAGTTCTCAGTGCAGAAGTAGTTAAAAACCAACGTCACATTACATTAGATGATGCTAAAGATTGTTTACAAAAAGGTGCTTTTGTGAGCGATAAAGATGGCGATATGCACTATGATGTAATGAGTGCTTTTCAGAAATCAATTCGAGGTAGTGACGTTAATGCAGCATTACATTATTTAGCACGACTTATTGAAGCTGGAGACTTACCTACAATTGTAAGGCGTTTATTAGTCATTAGTTACGAAGATGTTGGCCTAGCTTCACCCTCTGCGGGGCAACGAACATTAGCGGCAATTCAGTCAGCTGAACGTCTTGGATTTCCTGAAGCTAGAATTCCACTTAGCCAAGCTGTGATAGAACTGTGTTTATCACCTAAATCTAATTCAGGAATCACAGCTATAGATAGTGCTTTGAGTGATATCAGAAAAGGTTTAGTAGGACAAATACCAGACTATTTAAAAGATGGTCATTACTCTGGCGCTAAAGACTTAGGAAGATCAATAGGCTATAAATATCCTCACAATTATGAAAATGGTCACGTCGTGCAACAATATTTACCAGACAAACTTAAAAATAGAATTTACTATGAACCTAAAACAACGTCTAAGAGTGAGCAACAATTTAAAGATGTTTATGAAAATTTATTAAACAAAAAATAAAAGTTAGCTATATTCCAATAATAAGATAGTTGAATAGTAGTTATGTGCAACTTCTGTTCAATCTATCCTATGGAATATAAGCTAACTTTTTTGAGGTTACTGACCTTTATCTTTAATACGTCTAACTGGAATATCTTTTAAAATATCATTAATAACATAGCTTGCACATATGAGTCCGACCACACTTGGTACAAAGGCGTTAGATGAAGGTGGCATTTGACCTTTACGATTAATCGCATTTTTATCGCCAACAGTTTCTTTTACATCCTCACGAATCACAATTGGACTCTCATCAGAGAATACGACTTTGACTCCTTTTCTAATGCCTTGTCTTTTTAATCTATTTCTAATCACCTTGGCCATTGGATCTGTATGCGTTTTAGAAATATCTGCAATTTCAAAACGTGTAGGATCCGTTTTATTTGCTGCACCCATACTTGAAATCATATCAATTCCACGCTCTAGACATTCTTTCATAAGGTGTACTTTATAAATAATGGTATCACTCGCATCAATAAAGTAGTCTATATGATAATTATTAAAAATTTGTTCATAAGTTTCTTCTGTATAAAACATATGAAGCGACGTTACTTTACAATCTGGATTAATCAATTTAATTCGCTCTTCCATAAGCGTGACCTTACTTTGACCTATCGTAGATGTTAATGCATGAATTTGTCTATTAACGTTTGTAATATCAACATCATCTTTGTCAATAAGTATAATATGACCAATATTTGTTCTAGCAAGTGCTTCTGCAGCGAAAGATCCGACTCCTCCGATACCAAGAACTGCTACAGTTTTATTTTTTAATAAATCTAAGCCTTCTTGACCAATTGCCAATTCATTTCTGGAAAATTGATGTTTCATTCTGTACTCCTTTATCAAACTAAACCTTAATTAGCTTTTCATTTATATATGTATATTCATCATTGTAAAAATTCACATAAAAATACGCAAGACCGAAGTCTTGCGTATCGATAGAGTCCGTAGGTGCCGTAGTTGTAAATAGCTTGATCATTCGGCCTGCTATATACAGCTGGGTGCCCTGTTTCTCGTTTTGCAAGTCCTCCTATAGAGGCGTGTGCGCTGCGAGAAAACCTATTGGGCTCCCTGATCAAAGAGTGTTAGGCCCAAATAAAAAGCAAACTTACGTACACCACAGATGACTATCTTATGAAATAATCTTACCACAAATTCGAATTTAAAGAAATTTTTAAACTCAAAGTACCAACTTTTTTATGTCTAAATTTTTAACTTTAGTAAGCGGTATTGAGTTTTCATTTAGGTCCACATTGCTCGTAGAATTTCTTTTTGAAATTCTCTATGTTGGGGCCCCTTTGTCCCGACTTGCATTGCCCGAGGGATTTCTTATCGAAATCCTTTGTGTCGGGAGCCTAACCCCAACTTGCATTGCTCGTAGAATTTCTTTTTGAAATTCTTTATGTTGGGGCCCCTAGTGTCTGATTCGTAGTGAGAGTTCTTCTAGTTGTTTGTCTGATACTTCTCCTGGTGCATCTGTTAATAGGCATGTTGCTGATGCTGTTTTAGGGAATGCGATTGTATCTCTTAGGTTTGTTCTGTTAGTGAGTAACATCACTAGTCTGTCTAATCCTAATGCTATACCGCCGTGTGGTGGTGCACCGTATTTAAATGCATCAAGTAAGAAGCCGAATTGTTCTTTTGCTTGTTCAGTAGAGAACCCTAAAACTTCGAACATTTTTTGTTGTAATTCACCATCATGTATTCTTATTGATCCCCCACCAAGCTCATAACCATTTAATACGATATCGTATGCGTTTGCTTGAACATTTTCAGGTTCAGAATCTAGTTTCGAAATATCTTCTTGTTTAGGAGATGTGAATGGATGGTGTGCAGCAACATAACGTTTAGCATCTTCATCATATTCAAGTAATGGCCAATCAGTTACCCATAAGAAGTTTAATTTAGACTCATCGATTAATCCTAATTCTTTGGCCAATTTAATACGTAATGCTCCTAAACTTTGAGCAACCACACTAGGTTTATCGGCTACAAACATAACTAAATCACCAGGTTTAGCTCCAGTTAATGTTTTTAATGTTTCTACATTAGCATCTTCAAAGAATCTAGCGATTGGACCACTTAAGCCATCTTCGACTACTTTAACCCAAGCCAATCCTTTGGCACCGTAAATATTTACAAATTCAGTTAGTGAATCCATATCTTTACGTGTATATTGATCCGCAGCACCTTCAGCAACAATTGCTTTAATTTCGCCTTCATTTTCAACAGTATCTTTAAAGACTTTGAAATCCATGTCTTTACCTAATTGAGATACATTAATGAGTTCCATATCAAAGCGTGTATCAGGTTTATCTGAACCATATCGGTCCATAGCTTCAGCGTATGTCATACGTGGGAACGGTCCCTCTACATCGATACCTTTAACATCTTTAACAACTTTACGTAACATCTCTTCGCCCATTGAAATAACATCTTCTTGATCAACAAAACTCATTTCAATATCTACTTGCGTAAACTCAGGTTGACGGTCTGCACGTAAATCTTCATCACGGAAACACTTAACGATTTGATAATATTTATCAAAACCACTTATCATTAATAATTGTTTAAACAGCTGAGGTGATTGAGGTAAAGCGTAAAATTCACCTTCATGAACACGTGAAGGTACTAAATAGTCACGAGCACCTTCTGGTGTAGATTTAGTTAATACTGGCGTTTCTATATCGAAGAAGCCATTATCATCTAAATATTGACGAATTGAACGTGTTGTTTGATGTCTCATTTTGAAAGTTTGAGCTAATTCTTGTCTACGTAAATCTAAATATCTATATTTTAAGCGGATGTTCTCGTCTACATTGACGTTTTCTTCGTTAATTGCAAACGGAGGCGTTTCTGACTTATTAATAATCTCTATATTTGAAACTTGAACTTCTACTTGCCCTGTTTTAATTTTAGGATTAATTGTTTCTGGGTCACGTTTAGTAACAACACCTTGTACTTCTACAACATACTCAGAACGTACTGTTTCAGCTACTTTTAAGGCCTCTTCTGAAAAGTCCGGATTGAAAACGATTTGAACAATACCTTCACGATCTCTTAAATCTACGAAAATTAATCCTCCGAGATCACGGCGATTGTGTACCCATCCTTTTAAAGTTACCTTTTCATCTAATAAATCTTCTGTGACTAAACCACAATATGTTGTTCTCTTACTCAAAGTTATACTCCCTTTCTACTTTTTAAAATAATTAATTAACTGATCAAGTTGTATATTTTCTGACTCGCCTGTAGTCATATTTTTAATTGCAATGGAATTATTCTCAAGTTCTTGATCGCCAATAACAATTGTATATTTTGCATTTAATCTATCGGCTTGTTTCATTTGTCCTTTAATTTTTCTATTGAGATAATCTTTATCAGCTTTCACATCATTTTTTCTTAAGTCATTTAAAAGCTTCACTGCATAACGATCAGCTTCCTCACCCATCGTTACGATAAATAAATCAAAGTTTTCTTCAATATCTAACTCAATACCTTCTTCTTCTAGTGCAAGTAAGAGTCTTTCAATACTTAAAGCAAATCCAATACCTGTTTCACTTGGTCCATCTAATAACTGTAGTAAACCATTATAACGACCGCCACCGCATAATGTAGTGATAGCTCCATCATAGTTTGGATTATCCATCATAAGTTCAAATGCTGTGTGAGTATAATAATCCAGGCCTCTTACTAGATTTGGGTCTTCTACGTAAGGAATATTTAAGTCATCTAAATGATGTTTTACTTGTTCATAGTATGCTTTAGAATCGTCATTAAGATAATCTGTTATACGAGGTGCGGTTTTGATTGCTTCTTTGTCTCTGTCAATTTTACAATCTAAAATACGCATCGGATTTGTGTGCAAACGAGATTGGCAGTCTGAACAAAACGTATCAATAACAGGTTCAAAATGGTTAACAAGCGCTTTGTTATATTCTTTTCGTGATTCACTATCACCGATACTATTAATAACGAGTTTAAGATGTTTTAAACCAAACGATTCGTAAATGTGCATTACCATAGCTAAAACTTCAGCATCTATACTCGGATTTTCAGCACCAATCGCCTCTACACCAAATTGATTAAATTGACGATAACGTCCTTTTTGTTTACGTTCATATCTGAACATAGGACCGTTATAATATAATTTAACAGGTTGATTAGGATTACCTTGCATTTTATGTTCTATATAAGAACGAACAACCGCTGCAGTACCTTCAGGTCGTAAAGTTAAACTACGATCTCCTTTGTCTTTAAAGGTATACATCTCTTTTTGAACTACATCGGTAGAATCGCCAACACCTCTTGCGAATAGTTCAGTACTTTCAAATATAGGTGTGCGAATTTCTTTATAATTATATAATTCCATGAGTTCATCTAATTTATTCTCAATGTGGCGCCATTTGATTGAATCTTCAGGTAAGATATCTTGCGTGCCTCTTGGAATCTTTATCATATCATTGTCTCCTTTGTCGTTAGTTTCAGAATAGGTCATCATGACGACTAAGGTGATGATTATCCCCAATTAAGAAAATAAAAAGTCCCTTGTATAGTTTAAAACTATACAAGGGACGTAATAACCGTGTTGCCACCCTAATTGATCAGTCTCTTAATAAGAGCTTGACCCACTCAATACGCTTAACGTGCGTAAGCCGACATTAGTTTCCTAAAGTACCTCTTCTTGTGTTCAAGAATTAAACTACTCAGTACAATCTTACAGCCTAGGATTGTATTTCTGCGCAATACTTTGCTACCTTTTTCGTTTAATCTTCCAAGAATAATAATGGTTTTATTTATAAAGTTCATTAATTATGATAACGAGTTTTATTTTAATTTGCAAGTTCTATGATGAGAAATATTGTTTAAGACCATCAACTACTGCTTGCTCTACGACATGACGATGTAGTTGGTCTTTAATCATATTTTCATCGGTTGGATTACTAATATATCCGAGTTCTAACAATACAGCTGGCACATCAGTTTGTCGGAGTACTTGATAATTCTGTTGTCGCGCACCTCTATTAGTAAGCAAGGCTTTTTTTTGGATATTAGAATTTAATGTTTGAGCGAGCGATTCTTGATTATCTTGTAACCAATAAACGGTTGCACCGTTAGCATTAGAGGAATCTAAAGAGTCATTATGTATACTGATAAATGCGTCGCCTTTAATATTTCTATCATCTAAAGACACATATTTATCTGTGGTGCGAGTCATTTTGACTTTGGCACCTTCTTTTTCAAGTAATTTTTTAAGTTCTTTAGCAGTTTTCAAAGTGTAATTCTTTTCTAAACTTTTAGAGGGGGTGTTACTTGATGCACCCTGGTCACTACCACCATGACCAGGATCAAGTACAATTGTTTTACCTTTAAGAGGATTAGAAGCTTTAGAGTTGTCAGCATGTATATTTAAGTTAGTATGCCAACCGGCAACCCAGCCTTTTTCTGTTCCAGCCCGATTTTGGACTTCTATCCATTTACCTTGTTTATCTACTTTCTTAAAGCTATCACCTTTTTCAATTTTGTAAATGATAGGATAGGCTGCATTAGGACCTGTTCTTAATTCAGCATTTTCAGTGATTGTAATCTGACCAGTATCCTCATCACCTTGATTGAGAAACATAAATAACAAGATAATAAATAGAATGAAAGCTATGACTACTACAAGTGTAAGCCAATTTTTTAGGCCATGTCGTGTTAACCAAGCATCTATTTTGTTCATAGAATTTTTCCATCCTGTGATTCATAGATTATAGTAACAGGACCATCGTTGTTAATTTCAACATTCATGTGTGTACCAAATTCGCCTGTTTTAACAGTTAAACCGTATGATTCTAATTCCTCATTAAATCTTTCATAAAGTTGTTTCGCTTCTTCAGGGCTTTTTGAATTTGAAAATCCAGGACGATTACCTTTCTTAACATCTGCATAAAGTGTGAATTGAGATACAGATAAGATTTGTCCATCAACTTGTTGAATATTAAGGTTTAATTTGTCATTTTCATCTTCAAATAATCGAGCGTTGGCAATTTTTTTTGCAACGATTTTGATATCTTCTTCAGTAGAATCTTTGCCTACACCTACTAGTAAACAAAATCCTCTCTCGATTTCATTATCGATAGAATCATTTATTACTCTTGCATGTTTAACTCTTTGTACAATTATCTTCATTTCTTTTGCACCTCTAGTTCCAAACTCTCGATACTGTATATACGTCACCTAGTTGTTTTATCTTTTCAACGACGCGATAAACATCGTTAACATTTTTCACCATCACGCTAATATTTATCACAGCATTTTTGTCTACATCAGAACGACCTGAAACTTTAATTAAACTACCTGCTGTCGAATTAACAGCTTGTAGCACTTCATTAAGTAAACCATTTCTATCGTATGCTGTCACTTCTAAATCAACTTGATAACGTTGAGTTGAATCTTTTGATTTAACCCACTCTACAGAAATCAACCGGTCTGTCTCGTTTTTTATATTTGGACAATCTGTACGGTGAACTTTTATACCGTGACCTTTGGTGATATATCCTACAATATCATCACCAGGTATAGGATTACAACATTTTGACAGTTTGATAAGGACGTTTTCTAATCCTTCAACATAAACACCACTGTCAGTAATAATATCTTCTTTAATAGGAACTGATTTTGTAACTTCTTGGGCTTCATTTAAAGCTTTCTGTTTATCTAATATTCGTTGTTTTTCAGTTAGTTTATTAACAATTTGTACGGAAGTTACGCCACCAAATCCTACAGCCGCAAATAAATCCTCGTCGTTTGCAAAATGATACTTATCATTTACAACCTCTAAATTCTTTTCGGTTAAAACATCTTCAACACGGAATCCCTGTTCCTTAATTTCTGCTTCAACCATAAATTTACCTTTTTCAATATTTGAGGAGCGGTCTTGTTTTTTAAAGAAACTTTTAATCTTACTTTTCGCACTTGAAGATTTTACGATTTTCAACCAATCACGACTCGGTCCATATGAGTGTTTACTGGTACGTATTTCAATGATATCACCTGTTTGTAGTACATAATCAATAGGTACAATTTTGCCATTTACTTTTGCACCGATCATTTTATTACCTACTTCACTATGTATGGCATAAGCGAAATCAATAGGCACTGCTCCATATGGCAATTCAATAACGTCACTCGCAGGTGTAAACGCATAAACTTTGTCGCTTTGTAAATCGTATTTTAAAGACTCCATAAATTCTTGAGCATCAGTGGAGGTATGATCTGTTTCAGCTAGTTCTTTTAACCAATTAAGTTTGTTTTGGAAATCTTGAGTTTTCTCATTAACCGTTTTTCCCTCTTTATAAGCCCAGTGAGCCGCTACACCGTGTTCGGCAATTTCATGCATTTCATATGTTCTAATTTGTATCTCGAGTGGATCGCCATTAGGACCTACAACTGTAGTATGAAGAGATTGATACATATTTTGTTTTGGCATAGCTATATAATCTTTAAACCTACCCGGCATAGGTTTCCATAATGTATGAACAAGTCCTAAAATGGCGTAACAATCATTAATTGAATTAACAATGATACGTATTGCTAATAAATCAAAAATTTGATCAAATTGTTTTTTCTGTTTCATCATTTTACGGTAAATACTATAAATATGTTTAGGTCTACCATTAATCTCACCAGAAAGGTTCATTTTTTCCATTTCTGCTTCAATTTTGTTTATCGCATTATCTATATATGCTTCACGTTCACTACGTTTTTTCTTCATTAGATTTACAATACGGAAGTATTGGACGCTATCAATATATCTTAATGCTGTATCTTCTAATTCCCATTTGATTGTGTTAATACCTAAACGATGTGCAAGTGGAGCATATATCTCCAAAGTTTCCTTTGAAATTCTGACTTGTTTCTCTCTAGGCATTGCTTTCAATGTTCTCATATTATGCAGACGGTCTGCTAACTTCACTAAAATAACTCGAACATCTTTAGCGATGGCTATAAATAGTTTTCTATGGTTTTCAGCTTGTTGCTCTTCTTTAGAGCGATATTTAACTTTTTTAAGTTTTGTTACACCATCTACAATACGAGCAACCTCTTCATTGAACATATCTTTAACATCTTCAAATGTATAAGGCGTGTCTTCTATGACATCATGTAGGAAGCCGGCTACGATTGTAGGCCCATCGAGTCTCATCTCAGTTAATATACCTGCAACTTGAATAGGATGCATGATATAAGGTAAGCCATTTTTTCTAAACTGACCCTGATGGGCTTCATAAGCGATATGATAACTTTTAAGTACATATTCATATTCACTTGCCGATAAATATGATTTAGCTTTATGAAGAACCTCATCCGCACTATATGGATATTCGTTGTTCAAAATATGACACCCCACTCAAATTTATTACTATTTCATACCTTAGTATTTAAACGCTAAATAAGCGAGTTAATTTATTTGCTTTTATAGGTTTTTGATTTCGAAAATTAAAATATAATATATTTGTAAAATTCTGATTATATTAAATCTATGCCCTTATCTATACAATAAGTAATACTTACTTCCACTTTACTATAACTTTTACCCTAACTTAAATAAGGTAGTTCACTTTAATTTAAATAATAGTTCTATGATACTACAATTTTTTAAATAAATAAACGTGGGTAGACTTTAAAGCTTACAATCTATTTATTAAATTCCGCTAAAATAAGGTTACTTTCGCAAATATAAAAAAGCTATATCCTGTAATAAATTTTAAATAATACAAGATATAGCTTTGAACATAACTTTAGTTATTCATCATATGAAATAAGACTCATGACATCATAATCTTTTATCTTTTCAATACCATGTAGATATTTTAATTCGATAATAAATGCAATACCTACAACGATGCCACCTAATTTCTCTACAAGTTTAATTGCCGCTACAATTGTACCACCCGTAGCGAGTAAATCGTCTGTAATCAACACACGTTGACCTGGTTTAATCGCATCTTTGTGCATAGTTAAAATGTTTGTACCGTACTCTAAACTATATTCGTAACGAATAACCTCTCTAGGTAATTTACCTTCTTTACGCACAGGAGCAAATCCAATCCCCATAGAGTATGCCACTGGACAACCAATAATAAATCCTCTAGCTTCTGGCCCTACTACAACATCAACATCTCTTTCTCTCGCATACTCCACGATTTGATCAGTCGCGTATCCATATGCTTTACCATTATCCATAATTGTAGTTATATCTTTAAAACTTACTCCCGGTTTTGGCCAATCTTGAACTTCTGAGACATATTGTTTTAAATCCATTAAATTTCCTCCTAAATTTTAACTCAATTGAGACTTTATCCATTTCTTAATATTTGAAAAGTCATCGTACAGTAATCTTTTTTCTACTTCTATTCGAGATTGTCTTAATTGGTAAAGACGACTCGTCTCGATATCTTTTTTACTAGAGTGTGAATTTATTTTAATAAGACCATCCTTGTTGTAAATAAAATTAAGCTCATTAAAAACTTTAAGCATAAACTTTAATATTTCTGGCTTAACTTTTAAAAACTCACACAACATCATACCCTCTTTAGCTAAATTTGTTTCTTGTTTGTTAATTAAAGCTTTAAAACATTCTTTAAACAATGCTTTGCTTGGCATACCTTCAAAATAAATTGATTGATCATGTTGTAAAACAAGATAAAGCTGGGAAAATTGTAATTGTTTAAGCGTTTCTTCAATTTCATTCATTGTTGTAGGTAAATCTCTGAGAACTACTTTATCATATTGTGATTCTATAGTTTCACCATAATAATAATGATGCTCATTGGTTTTATCCTTTTTAGGATGAATCACATATGCTGTATTAGAATTATTTTCAGTGAATTGAAGATGCTTGCGTTTGCTTCGATAATCTAAGATTTGTATTGTTTCTGTAGCAATATCTTGAATAATTAACTGGGGTGATTGATTTCCATTCCATTCATTGATTTGAAGGTTACCTATTAAATTAAGGGGTTGCCCCATTTCGATTTCTTTAGCAAAATGTCCATAACTCCAGTAAAGTGCCGCTAATTGATTCTCTCCAAGTGCCACTTTTAAATGTTTACCTTCTTGGCCAATAGCTTTAATCGATTTAACATTTAAATCATTAACTTCAAATGTAGGACTATTAAAGTCTGTACCAAATGGACGCAATTTTTGTATATCTTGAATATTTTTAACAGTAATTTCACTTTCATTGAGCAGTACATCTACATGTTTACGTGGTGCTAAAGATGTTGATTCTGAAAGTTGCTTCATCCATTCGTTAAGACCTTTTCGTAGTTCATCAATATTTTCTATATCCATAGTCATACCAGCAGCCATATGATGACCACCAAATTTAGTAATTAAATCCTGATGAGCATTTAAAATTTCAAACATTGACACCTGGTCTATCGAGCGTGCAGAGCCTTTAGCATGATTCTGCTCTAAATCAATATTCAAGATTAGAGTTGGCAGAGCATAAGTTTCAACAATCTTAGATGCTACAATACCGAGTACTCCTTCATGCCAATTCTCTTTAGCTAATAATAAAAATAAATTTCCTTGTTGAACTTGTTCCTCAGCTAATGAAAGTGCCTCTTCAGTAATTTCTGCTACAATATCTTTTCTTTCTTGATTGAAATGCTCCACTTGTTCAGCTAAAAATTCTGCTTCCTCAAACTCATCTACCATTAATAATTCAGCAGCTAGTGATGCATCTTCTAATCTTCCTACTGCATTGAGTCGAGGTCCAATGATAAACCCAATCGTTTCTTCATTAATTTGATCATTATAACCTGCTTGTTTCAATATAGCATTGATAGAAACAGGCGTCTGTTCATTTAATATTTTCAATCCTCTTTTAACTATTGAACGGTTTTCATCTGTTAATGAAACTAAATCTGCAATCGTTCCTATAGCTGCTAATGCTATAAATTGCTGAGGTGGATGACTTAATAAAGCTTGCGATAGCTTATATGCCACACCAGCACCACAAAGATATTTAAACGGATAGTCAAAATCCGGGTGCATAGGATGTACAATGGCTAATGCTTCTGGTAAAGTACGTCCAATCTCATGATGATCTGTCACAATGACATCCACACCGAGGTCTTGAACCATTTTAATTTCATCATGACCTTGTATTCCATTATCCACTGTAATGATTAGTGAGATCCCCTCATCATATGCATTACGAAAGGCAAGTTCATTAGGTCCATAACCTTCAGAGAACCGATTAGGAATATACCATCCTACTTGAGCACCCAATTGCTGTAATGTATTAACAAGAATAGTTGTTGAAGTGACACCATCAGCATCATAATCGCCATAGACTAAAATACGTTCATTTTTATCAATAGCTAAATTTATGCGATCAATTGCTTTTTGCATATCACTTAATAACCAAGGATCATGGTCAAGTACTTTGTCTTCTAATACATCTAAAATATTATTTTCTTGAACTAGATTCTTGCTTTCCAAAACTTTTTTTACAATAGGTGAAAGTTTAAGTTTCTTAGCAAGATCATCTGTTATGTATTCAGTTGGCTGGGCTAAATCCCAATGATATCTTGATTTGATCATAACAATCGTCCTCATTTCCAAAAGTCATTATACCGAACTTTATTTAAAATAAAAAGTACAACCCGTTAAGGATTAAATAATTTCAACAAAAAACTGTCAATCAAGTATTAAATACTTAATTGACAGTTAACTAATAGATTAAACTAAGATTTTTTCATCATTTGATTTTTTCTCTTTATAAACCGTTAATTTACTGTTTGGAGATTTCTTCAATTGACGTTTTTTCATGATACCCCAAAGCGGTACGGCGATAAATACAGATGAGAACACTCCTGAGATTAAACCAATTAATAACGCTAATGAGAAGTTAAATATAGTTGGTGCACCAAAGATGAGTATAGCAACAACTACAACTACAACCGTTAAGACCGTATTAATTGAACGTGTCATTGTTTGTCTAATTGATCTATTAACAATATCGTCAATTTGCTCAGGTGACGTAACCACCTTAACTTTATGCAAGTTTTCTCGAACACGGTCGAAAGTAACAATTGTATCATTAATAGAATAACCTACAATTGTTAATACAGCTGCGATAAATGTTAAGTCAACTTCTAATCTAAATAAACTAAATACTGCTACGATTATAAATACGTCATGTAATAACGCAAGTACTGCAGATAAGCCCATTCGCCATTCAAATCGAAGTGATACATAAATAATAATACCTATTGAAGCTAGGATTAACGCTGTCATAGCATTTTTAGCGAGTTCTTGACCGATTAATGGTGATACTGAGTTAATTTGTGGTGTATCACCAAACTCTGATTTAATTTTATCACTTAGCTTATTATCTTCTGCTCTTGATAAATTTTTCTTGAATTGTACAGTAGCATTTTTATGACCGCTGCCATTAATTTGAACTTGATCTGGCGATAAGCCGACATCTTTAACAGCTTTTTCGACTTTACCTTGAGTGAGTGATTGATTTGTCTCAATATCTGCTCTTGTACCAGAAGAGAAATCAATACCTAAATTAAGTTTAAAAATTGATAAAATAACTAAACCAACTATGACGATTAAAATACTTAACGCGATAAGCGGTTTTGCTAACTTAACGAAATTCCACTTTTCAAATGATGTTTTAAGGTCATGAACATCTTTACCTTCATTAATGTCATGGCGATCTTTCTTCTTAACTCCAAATAACCAATATTTTTTCTTAAAGAAGTTAGATGATACTAATAATGATAATAGTCCACGTGACAAGAAGACAGCTGTAACGAATATCATTAGAATACCTAATAGTAACATCGTCGCGAAACCTTTAACTGAGCTCTCACCGAAGAAGAACAGCACAGCTGCAGCAATAACAGTTGTTAAGTTTGAGTCAAAGATCGTTAGGAATGAACTTTTGTTTGCTTTAGAATATGCCTGCTTGAGCGTTCGACCTATTCTTAGTTCGTCTTTAATCCGCTCATACATAATAATGTTAGCATCAACAGCCATACCTACACCAAGCACAAGTGCGGCAAGTCCCGGTAATGTTAACACACCAGAAATAAAGTTAAATGCAACTAATGTTAGGTAAATGTAAGTAGTCAATGCAATAATTGCTACTAAACCTGGTAATCTGTAGAAGCCTAGCATAAATAGATAAATTATTCCTACACCGATAAATGAAGCGAATATTGTTTTATCTAGAGCATCTTGACCAAATTGTGCGCCAACTGAATTAGAATAAATTTCTTTAAGATCTACAGGTAACGAACCGGCATTTAGTAATTCAGCGATTTGTTTAGCTTCTTTAACACCTTTTTTACCATTGAAACCACCGGAAATTTCGACGCTATCTGAATTAATTGGCTGATCTACGTTTGCGGCAGAAACATATTTAGGGTCTTTACCTTCTTGTTGCTTCTTAGCCTCTTTCTTGTAACTATCACCCTTTTTATAGTCCATCCAGACAACCATAACATTGTCACGTTTTTTTGAAATCTTTTCAGTAACCTTTTTGAATTTTTCTTTGCTTTTAACCTTAAATGTTACTGTTGGTTGATTAGTTTCTTGTTTAAATTCTTGTTTGGCTGAACCTTGTTTGATATCTGAACCAGACATTAAAACATGGTCTTGAGCGTCCCTAATTGTTAAATTCGCTTGCGTAGATAACAATTTACGTGCTTGAGCTTGGTCCTTAATACCAGCTAATTGAACACGTATACGGTTAGGATCTTCAATTTGAATTTTAGGTTCTGAAACACCTAGAACATTAACTCGGTTTTCGAGTGTTCTTGATGTTGCTTGAAGTGCTTTCTTGTCTATCTTTTCTCCTTTATCTAAAGGATTAACTTGATAAAGTACTTCGAAACCACCTTGTAAATCAAGTCCTAAATTAACATTTTTAACTACATTCTTATATGTAAGTCCCATTCCTGTAAAAAGAAGAGCCACAAGTAGTATGAATGCAATTAATCTACTAGTTTTCTTCACATGAACACCTCATTATTTACTTATGTATTTAGCATACTCGATGATTATTTTATCATGCAAGTTAAAATGATATTACGTTCACTTTAACGACCTATCTATATTAACATACTACACTCAATAGTGAAATTATTGGCTTAATTTATAACTATTAAACAAATTTAACATAATGATTTGTATATAAAAAAAGTGGAACTCCTTTTAAAGAGTCCCACTTTTAATTAAAACTGACCTCATATTATGAAGGGTCAACTTGTTTGATGGCTGGTTTCTCGAAAGTCATTTCCGTACCATGACCATTTACTGTAATGACAACTGTCGTTTCATCAACAGATTTAACAGTACCTTTAATACCGCCTATTGTAGTAACCTTTTGTCCTGATTCTACACGGCTAATCATTTCACGATGCTCTTTAGCACGTTTTTGTTGTGGTCTGATTAAAAAGAACCACATTAATACCAATAATAAAATTGGTAAAATCAATGATGTGAATTGGCCCATTGTTAAATTCTCCTTTTAAAAGTTCTTAGGGTTCTCTACATTTAATCCATACTGTTCAAAGAACGCATCTTTAAAGTCTAAAAGACGGTCTTCTCGAATGGCTTGTCTTATATCTTCCATTAATTTTAGCAGAAAATGTAAATTATGAATAGTAGTAAGACGGATACCAAAAGTTTCTTCCGCTTTGATTAAATGTCTAATATATGCTCTTGAATAATTACGACAAGTATAACAGTCACAATTATCATCTAATGGTCCAAGGTCATCTGCATATTTTGCATTTTTGATAACTACACGACCTTTTGAAGTCATACATGTACCATTTCGAGCGATTCTAGTAGGAAGCACGCAATCAAACATATCCATGCCTCTGATGCTACACTCTATTAATGCATCAGGTGAGCCTACCCCCATAAGATATCTAGGTTTATCTTTCGGCATAAATTGTTCGGTATGTTCAACCATGTCATACATAACTGGCTTCGGTTCTCCCACAGACAGACCTCCGATAGCATAACCAGGAAAATCAAGGTCAACAAGCTCTTTCGCACTTTGCTCACGTAAATCTTTGTATTCTCCACCTTGAATAATACCGAACAATGCTTGATCTTCGGGACGTTGATGCGCTTTTAAACATCTTTCTGCCCAGCGTGTGGTTCTTTCAATTGAGTTTTTAACATAATCGTATTCAGATGGCATGGGCGGACATTCATCAAACGCCATCATGATATCTGAACCTAAATCATTTTGTATTTGCATAGACTTTTCAGGGCTAAGGAAAAGTTTAGAACCGTTAGTATGATGTCTAAATTCAACGCCCTCTTCAGTTATTTTACGCAAATTACTCAAACTGAAAACTTGAAATCCACCAGAGTCTGTTAAAATCGGACCATCCCAATTCATGAATTGATGTAGGCCCCCAGCATGCTTGATGATATCATTTCCAGGTTGTAGCCACAAATGATATGTGTTGCCCAAAATGATTTTTGCTTCAATATCTTTAAGTTCTTCAGGGCTCATCGTTTTAACTGTAGCTTTTGTTCCCACAGGCATAAACATCGGTGTCTCAAATGAACCATGTGGTGTATGTACAATACCTAATCTTGCCCCTGATTGTTTACATGTTTTAATATGCTCATATGTTACCGCAGGCATACTTTAAACCTCACATTCTTCTTTAAATAATTAACATTGCATCTCCAAAACTGAAGAATCTGTACTCCATTTCTACCGCTTTATGATATGCATTTAAAATATTTTCTCTAGTACTAAATGCTGAAACTAGCATTACTAATGTAGATTTAGGTAGATGAAAATTAGTAATTAATCCATCAATCGCTTTATATTCAAATCCAGGATAAATAAATATATCCGTCCAGCCACTTTTTTCAACAAATTGCTCGTGGTCTCTTCTAATAGTTTCTAAAGTACGTGTAGATGTTGTTCCCACCGAAATTATTCTTTTACCTTTGGCCTTTGTTTGATTAAGTAAATCAGCAGTTTCTTGAGTCATTTGATAATATTCGCTATGCATTTCGTGATCATCAATGTTATCAACGCTAACTGGTCTGAACGTGCCTAACCCTACATGCAATGTTATAAAAGCGATATTGACCCCTTTTTGCTTAATTTGATTTAATAAATCATCCGTAAAATGTAACCCTGCAGTTGGAGCTGCAGCAGAACCACTTTCTTTAGCGTATACAGTTTGATACCTATCTGGATCATCAAGACGTTCTTTAATGTATGGAGGTAAAGGCATCTCACCAAGCTCATCAAGGCGTTCTTGTAAAATACCATCATAGTGTAGACGCATAATACGTCCACCTTGTTCTAATTCTTTAATACATTCAGCAACAATTTTTCCGTCGCCAAATGATAAGCGATTACCCACCTTGATTCTTTTAGCAGGTTTTAGCAATACTTCCCAATCGTTTCCCTCAATTTGAGTAAGCATAAGCATTTCTACTTTAGCGCCAGTTTCCTCTTTTAAGCCAAATAGTCTTGCGGGCATCACTCGCGTATCATTTAAAACCAGTGTATCTCCAGGATTTAAATAATCAATGACATCTTTAAAATGGAGGTGAGTCATTTTACCAGTCTCTCTTTGAAGCACAAGCAAACGACTTTGGTCTCTATTTTTTAAAGGTGTTTGAGCTATTAAAGATTCTGGCAAATGATAGTCAAATTCTTCAATATTCAACTTACTCCCTCTTTTCATTCGTATTATTAAAATGCTCGTAAGCGAAAGGCGTCGCTTTTCGTCCACGTGGTGTTCGCTCTAAAAAGCCTTTTTGTATTAAAAATGGTTCATAAACATCTTCAATAGTAATGCGCTCTTCACCTATAGATACAGCAATTGTATCTAAACCAACAGGGCCACCATTATATTGATTGATAATACAGTTCATCATTTTATGATCTATATAATCTAAACCTTCTTTATCAACTTGAAGTAATTGTAATGCTCTTTTTGTTGTTTCAATATAAATTTGATCATCTTCATTGACTTGCTGAAAGTCTCTAACACGTTTCAATAAACGATTTGCTACTCTTGGTGTACCACGAGAACGTCGAGCTAATTCTAAAGCACTCTCTTCATCAATACCAGTACCAAGTACATCTGCAGTTCGAGTAATTATTTCTTTGAGATCATTTTCGTTATAATACTCAAGTCTCAAGTGCACCCCAAATCTATCTCTTAACGGTCCTGTTAAACTACCTGCTCTGGTTGTAGCACCGACTAGTGTAAATGGTGGTAAATCTATTCTAATACTACGTGCCTCGTCACCTTTACCAATAATAATATCTAAAAAGAAATCCTCCATTGCTGGATAGAGTACCTCTTCAACGACACTACTTAATCTATGAATTTCATCTATGAAAAGCACATCACCTGGCTGTAGTCCTGATAGAATTGCAGCTAAATCTCCAGGTCTTTCTAATGAAGGACCTGAGATTGTACGTATATTAACTTCCATTTCATTAGCTATAATATTTGAAAGTGTTGTTTTACCTAATCCTGGTGGCCCGAATAAAAGCACATGATCGAGTGGTTCTTCTCTTAATTTAGCAGCTTTAATGAACACTTCTAAATTACTTTTAATAGAGGTTTGACCAATATATTGTTTGAGTTTAGTTGGTCTCAATGATAATTCGAAATCTGAATCTTCATTATGAAATTGTTGATCGACCATTCTTTTATCCATATTCGTGCCTCCATAAGATACATACTCTATTTATTAAGAAACTAACGTTTGTAAGCCTAATTTTACAGCTTCGTCTACACTAGATACACTTTGCTTGTTTAACACTTTTTCAACCTTAGAAAGTTCACGTTTTGAGTATCCTAATGCTTCTAATGCTAACATAGCTTCTTTAACAACTTGACTTTGTTCATTATTATTAACATCGACTTGAAGCAATGATTCTGAATCTTCCTCAGTAATGGTGACTTTACCTTTTAAATCTAATACGATTTGTCTGGCCGTTTTTTTACCAATGCCAGGGAACTGAGTTAGATAAGCATCATTTTCATTTTCAATTGCCCTTTTCACTTCATTTGGAGAACTAGCTGCTAAAATAGCTAAAGCTGACTTGGGACCAATTCCCGTAACTTTAATTAAACTATGAAACATATCTTTCTCTTCTTCACTAATGAATCCATACAACAATTGTGCATCTTCTCTAACAATCAAAGAAGTGAAAATTTGTACATCTTGATTTAAATATTTTTGAAAACGATAAGAATTAGGTGTTTGAATTTCATAACCTATTCCTGAAGTTTCAACCACTACATGAGTTGGAAATAATTGCGTTAATGTTCCTTTTACATAAGCATACATGTTGGCACTCCCTTTACATACTCATACTAATTAACTCAACTTTTGAAACATGTTCTATTTCTCTAAGTGTATTGACTACATCATCTATTGAGAGATAGGATGATTGAGCGTTAAGTGATAAAGTAATCGTAGCTTTATCTTCCATAGGTACACTTTGGTGTATCGTTAATACAGATAATTGAAGTCTTGAAATTGTATTTAGTACTTGTGCTAACATTCCTACTATATCATTAACATATAAAATGAGTGTAAACTCCCTATGATCTAGCATCTTTTCATCTACAGGAAATATAGTTTCCCTATATTTATAAAAGGCACTACGGGATAAGTTGAACTGTTTAACTGCATCATAAATGGACAATTCAGGATTGTTTTTTAAAGCATCTTTAACTTTCAAAGTTTTAACAACAGATTCTGGTAATACATCTTCTCTAATTAAATAAAACTTTCTATAGTCTTTATTGTCCATAGTCTACACTCCTATTCGACAAATTCAAATTCCCCACCTAGAATTCTAACGATATCTCCATTGCTACATCCTCTTTCTCTTAATGCATCATCAATACCCATTGAACGCATTTGTCTTGCAAATCGACGTACGGCAGGATCACTATTGAAATCAGTCATTTTGAACATTCTTTCAATTGCATTACCACTTACTACATAAGCACCATCGTCGTCTCTAGTAATTGTAAATGCATCTTGGGAAGGCGTGTGTTTATATAAAACACGATTGACGCCTATATTTTCATCTTCTTCAACTGAGAAGTCAACATCTTTAACTTCTTCTAGTTTATCAGCAATGAGATACAACAATTGATCTATGTTATCTCGTGTGATAGTTGATACCGGAACAATTGTAATATCTTCGCCAACTTCTTCTTTAAAAAGTTCTAAATTATCTTTAGCGTCAGGAATGTCCATTTTATTAGCCACTACAATCTGTGGGCGATCTTCAAGTCGTTGCTTATAATTAACAAGTTCTTGATTGATGATTTTATAGTCTTCAATAGGATCTCTTCCTTCAGAACCACTCATATCTATCATGTGAACAATCACTTTAGTTCGTTCTACATGTCTTAAAAATTGTTGACCTAGACCAACGCCATCTGAAGCACCTTCTATAAGACCAGGTAAATCAGCCATAACAAAACTTCTACTGTCTGGCGTAGAAACTACACCTAAGTTTGGCTTAATCGTAGTAAAATGATAAGCTCCGATTTTAGGTTTTGCTTTTGAAACAATAGATAATAACGTAGATTTACCAACACTAGGGAAACCAACTAAACCGACATCCGCTAATAATTTAAGTTCTAAGGTTACATCTAGTTCCTCACCGGGCTCACCATTTTCGCTGAAATCAGGTGCTGGATTACGTGGAGTAGCAAAACGTGAGTTACCACGACCACCACGGCCCCCTCGTGCAACGATAGCTCTTTGACCGTCTTCAACTAAGTCAGCTAAAACCTCTTCAGTTTCTACACTTTTAATAATTGTACCTGGGGGTACTTTTAATACTAAATCTTCAGCATTTTTACCATGCATATTGCTACTTTGCCCATTTTCACCTTTTTTAGCTTTAAAGTGTCTTTGATATCTAAAGTCTAAAAGTGTTCTTAAACCTTCATCTACTTCAAATACAACTGAGGCACCTTTACCACCGTCACCTCCAGCTGGTCCACCAAAAGGTACATATTTTTCTCTTCGATAAGCAGTGATTCCATTGCCTCCATCACCTGCTTTGAGAGATATTTTGACTTGATCGACAAACATACATCTCACCTCTTTTACTCTGGATTTTTCATCCTTATAATTATATCATTATCCCTATTTATAGAAAAATTTTTAATGTGTATATCAATTTAAACAAAAATAAAACACCAGAAGCATTCACTTCTGGTGTTAACTAGACAAAATTATTCAGCAACTGCGTATACAGAAACTTGTTTTTTGTCGCGACCTTTGCGTTCAAATTTAACAACGCCGTCGATTTTAGCGAATAATGTATCATCGCCACCACGACCTACATTTTCACCAGGGTAGATTTTAGTACCACGTTGGCGATAAAGAATTGAACCACCTGATACATATTGACCGTCAGCACGTTTAGCACCTAAACGTTTGGATTCAGAGTCACGTCCGTTTTTAGTAGAACTTACCCCTTTTTTAGATGCGAAGAATTGTAAGTTTAATTTTAACATCGGGATACACCTCACTTATAATTTAATCTGATATTCTCATTATATTCTTCTTCAATTGTTTGTAAAGAAACTAACATCGCTTGAAGAATTAATTGCGCTTCTTTGTTATTAGTATCAACACTTCTTATATGAAAATGACCACCATCATCATCGTAATCGATGTCAGGCTTTTCTGATGTCAATCCCATAATTGCGTTCACACTACCAAATAAAACTGCTGAGGCACCAGCACAGACAATGTCATGACCATATTCACCATGATTCGCATGACCATCCATGATCACATCTGTGACTTTGCCTTCATCATCAACTGTAATATCAACAGTAATCATAAAATTATGCGTTAATTTTATCGATAGTTAATTTAGTAAATGGTTGACGATGGCCTTTTTTACGTTTTGAGTCTTTACGACGTCTGTAAGTGAATACAGTGATTTTTTTGCCACGTCCTTGTTTGTTAACAGTAGCAGTAACTGACGCACCTTCAACAGTTGGCGCACCAACTTTGACTGAATCTCCACCTACAAATAATACTTTATCAAAAGTGAATGAGTCACCTTCATTTACGTCTAATTTTTCAACGAAGATTTCTTGACCTTCTTCTACTTTGATTTGTTTTCCACCTGTTTCAATAATAGCAAACATACTTTGCACCTCCTATATAATAAGTCACGCCATATACAGGTGACACCTTCATGAGCTATACAATGAAGCTAGCTTGAATAGACAAACAAAATAATATATTTGCCTTCGTACTTAAACCTGTATTTGAGCGGTTGTATGTAGCCTGAAACTACTCAACTACTGCATCTTACCATCACTAAGCTTTACTGTCAATTGCGTTTTGCATTTTTCGCGTAAATTTTATGATGATAGGATATAAAATTAATAATAAGATAAAATTAATTATAAACGTTGGGATTAATCTGAATAAAATAAAATCAATAAAATCAAATTGAATAAATCCAATTACTGCATATATGGCTGCTACATAAATCTCAAGTATCACTGTACTTAACAACACGATGCTAAATAGCATTGTATGGTCTCGATAAAACACTTTAAAGAATTTATCTACAATCACAACTAATATAATGTAACCAAACATATATAAACCGTATATACTTCCAAAATATAAATCTGTAACTATCCCGAAAAAGATAGCAAGAACAATTGATACACCAAAACCTCTATATACAGTCATTATCAATATGTACATTAAAGTTAAATGAGGAACAAAGATAATGTCGATTTTACCGAAATGCAATGGAATAACTAATCCTATAGCCGTATCTATATAAAATAAAAGTACTCCAATTAGTAAATAATAAAGCGTTCGCATTAGTTATCCCTGCTTTCATCATCGGTAATCGTGCTCACATCACGTTTTGCAACATATACATGATTTAAGTCAGCTAAATCAGCACCAGTCTTAACTCTTACCTCTTTGGCAAGTCCGTATTGATCATTTTCAACATCTGTAACTTCACCTATGTAAAGATCACTTGGTAATTGGTCAGCTAAGCCACTGGTTACTACCTTATCCCCTTTTTTCACACTATCTTTGTTGTTAATATCACTAATCACTAATTCTTCGTTTTTAGCATCATAATGATCAATCAAACCAAAAACATTTTTAGAACCGTGTTGTACGTTAACTGAAAGTTTACCTGCTCTCGTATGAGTGGAAATCAGATCGACTTGAGCAGAAAATTGATTTACCTTTGTGACTCTACCAACTAAACCTTCAGAAGTCATAACCGCCATATTATTTTTAATGCCAGATTTAGAACCCTTGTCTATCACAATTGTATTCATCCACTGATCTGGGTTTCTAGCAATCACTGTTGTTGAAATAGGCTCATATTTTGATAAATCTTTAACGTCTAATTCTTTTTTAAACTTTTTATTTTCAGTTTCTAACTTTTGATTCTTTGCCTCAAGTTGTTTAATTTTATTTTTATCTTCTTTCGATCCACCATTATTGAAAATATTTCCAATAGCTCCAGTTACAAAATGAATGGGATAACTCACAACTCTTTGTCCTAAAGAAACTGAGTCTCCTACATATTGTTCTGGAGGTGATTGGTTTTGGGAACGAATGGATAAACCAATTAACGCTATAAAAACGATAATTGCACATAAAACAACAATGAGCTTGTTATTTTTGAAAAAATTAAGCACCCAGAACACCTCTATAAGACTAAATTTATTATCCTTTTATATTTTATATTACTCACTACATGAAATAAAGCACTAACTAATCTAAAAGGTAAAATTTATAATAAGTAATGTTAAACTTTTTAAAAACATTATGCCTAAATACATAAAAAAACTACTAACCTTATCGTTAGTAGTTTAATAAAATATGACTTTAAATTTATTTAGTTTCATCTTCGCTATCATTTTTATCTTTCTTTTCGTCTTCGCTATATAGTGTTTCTTCTTTTCTCCAACGAGCAAAAAGATTTTGTGCTTTTGCTTGTTCGTTAGCTTGTTTTTCTTTTGATTGTTCAGCCATTAGAAATCACACCAACCTTTAATGTATTTATCTATATATAAAGGTTAACTTATTTAAAAATACATTTCAAATTCATAGTTTACAGTTTTTACTTAAAAGCTTCTGATGGTTTTAACTCTATATGTTGTCCTAATTTATTTAGATCCTGTTGCATTTCAAACTCTGTGTTATATACTCTTATAGAATCTGAACCAAATTTATATATTATAAATTCGTCCCCTCTTTGGCCTGCTAAGTATTTATTATTATAGCCCATTCTACCTATACCAGATACTGACATAAATTCTTTCTTATCAATCATATTAAATACATTTTTAATTTGACTAGAAGGGACATTATTGATGATGTCGTTTTCTTTTAATGAATAACTTTTGCCGTTTTGTGGCTGAGCAGGTAGTCTGTTATTTGCCGGAGTATCATGCATATTTTGTTGAATATAATTAGTACTTTCATGTAAAGGATTCCATTCTTGATCTCTAAGGAAAGGGGCATACTTCAATGCTATATAAATAATAGCAATAATAGCTAGCACAGCAATAATATTCTTAACTATACTAAATATAAATCTCATATTCGCCCTCCTTATCATATTTAATTAAGTATATGTTAAATGTTTTTAGTTTACATCAGACTATAGGTGTAGAAATATTATATCTGTAGACGGATGCTAACATTCATTAAATGAATTATAATAAGCAATATAACATGCATACGTGATGAGGAGGGACAGCGTTTGATAAGTATCTTAACTATTATTTTGATAGTATTATTAGTCGTACTTCTCTTTAGAGTTGGTCTATCTATACTACGTTTCTTAATATCTGTAGGGATTGTTTTACTATGTATTTATTTGGCGTATCAAGGAGTAATTTGGCTATTAGATAACTATCAAAACTTGATATCTTATGTTAATTAATTTAAGAGTTAGCTATACATTGTGAGTGAAATTTTCAAAACCTCTTCAATGTTTTTTAGCTAACTTTTTATTATTTTTTAATTAATTTAGATAACCAATTTATTAATATATAACTCCCCACTAGAAGTAATCCCCACAATACACCTGTTATTATAGCTCCAATGATTATAAAAATTAATTCATTCAATTGCTTTGTTACTATACTACCTAACAAAGATGCTGTAACTATACCTATAATCGATAAAATAATCGTTATGAAACCACGTCTAATAGTCATTATATTATCTTGGATATTAAGTCTTATTACGTAAACCACTGGCATGATCATACCTAAAATTAGAAATAAACTCATATAAAATATCTCCTTATTTTTAATAAAAAAATTATACACTATGTGACTGATATAAACTAATTGATTTCAATGCTCCTCAAAATAGCCTGCTTCAACCAAACTTGTAAATTGATTATCTCCAATGATGATGTGATCAAGTACATCAATTCCTAAAATAGCACCACACTCTTTTAAACGTAAAGTCGTAGTAATGTCTTCTCTAGAAGGTGTTACATCACCTGAAGGATGGTTGTGCACAATAATGATAGCATTAGAGGATTCTCTAATTGCAATATTAAATACCTCACGTGGATGAATAATTGAACTATTTAGTGTTCCTTTAAAGATCCAAGATTGTTTTATAACGATATTTTTTGAATTAAGTAATAATACTAAAAAATGTTCCTGATCTAAATCTTTCATAGAAGACATCATCAAATCAGCCACGTCACTCGGATGAGTAATTTTAACTTTATCTATCGTGCTTGATGCATTTAGCCTTTCTCCTAACTCAAAAGCTGCTTGCAATATAATTGCTTTATACAATCCAATCCCTTTTACTTTTAATAAATCATTGATAGATAATTTTTTTAAATCTCTAATAGAATGATGACTTTTTATAAGTTCATTAGCAATATCTATGCTAGAGAAGCCTTTTCTACCAGTATTAATAAGTATTGCCAGCAATTCCACATTTGATAAGCTTTTTGCACCGTAATTCATAAGACGCTCTCTAGGTTTCTCGGAAATTGCCATTTCATTTATTTTCAATAATATGTTCCTCCTAATACAATATTTAAATCATTATAGAAAAGCGAAGTGAAAATGAAAGAGAGGAAGACAAAAGGAATTAATGGAATATATTTTAAATCTTTATTAATCAAAAGTTTTATAAAAATGGATATAAAACCGCCAAAAATAAAAGTAAACATACATAAATAAATAAGAAAATTTAAAGGTAAGAATAAAGACAGCATGTTAAAAATTACGATATCTCCGTAACCTATATATTTGCGTAGAATTAGATATAGCAATTGGGAAAGTAAAAAAGTAATTATAAAAGTATGAAGATATAAATGTGAACAAAAGAAGGCTACTATAACATAGATTGAGGACAATCTTATGTCGATCGATAGATTGTTAATATCGTATATAGAGAAACTGAGTAAAAAAAGAAAAGTTAATAAGAAATGAGAAAAATTGATATTACCATGTGAAAAGTAATACAAAAATATTGGTATAAGCGCTAAAACTTCCCCTATCAAATAATATATTTGTAATTTCTTGTGACAACAGCGAGCGCGCCCTTTTAGTAATATGTAGCTCATAATCGGTAATAAGTCATAAGGCTTAACATTTTGATTACAATGATCACAAACGGATCTTGAAAAGAAATAATTAAATTTTAATGTACCCTTGTGACTAAATTGGTATAAAAAACTAAATATCACACTACATGAATAAGCCAGTAAAGCCATTTATCATCCTCCTTTAAAATAATTATAAGTAATTTCTTTTGAATGTAAATAGTTGCATAATTAGAGAAATTTTATCATTGGAGTACTTATTTATTGGCTATGTTTAATTTCCATATTTTAATGGCTTTCATATAAAAAAAGAGTAAAACAAGTTAGTATAACTACTCATTTTACTCTTTCTTAATTTAGTTAAATTTAATTTTTGCTTTTATTTCGCTTATAAAATACAAACTACCCGTGATGATTAAACCTTCACCAGTGTAATTTTCAATAAACTGTACATAATCTTCTACAAGTTCTACATTATCTAAATTAGTTTCATCAGCAATTTCTTCTTTAGTTAAAGCTTTAGGAAAATCGAAATCCGCTAAATAAAACTGCGAGGCAATTTCACTTAAATTATGAATCATCGAATTAATTGGTTTGCCTTTAATTGCTGAGAAGAGTACATCAATTTTATCTCTACCATAGTAATGTTTAATAGTATCGATTAAAGCTTCTACACTTTCATTATTATGTGCACCATCGATAACCATAAGCGGCTGTTCTTTCACTTGTTCAATACGTCCAGTCCAATTTACAGATTCAATACCATCAATCATCTTATTAAAATCTAAATCAATAATATCCGCTTCATTAAGTTCAATAAGCGCCGTAATTGCTAAGGAAGCATTTTCTTTCTGATGTTCACCCATCATATTTAAAATAATAGTTTCTAGTTCATAATCTTTATATCGGTAAGTAAACTCATCATCTTGTGAAATGATTGTTACTTCTCTATCTAACTCAATTGGTTTAGCGTTTTGTTCTAAAGCATAGTCTCTCACATACTTAAGAGCTTCATCGTTTTTCACAGCATAGATAACTGGTGTATATGGTTTAATTATTGCTGATTTATCTTTTGCTATATCTAGATAAGTTGACCCAAGAATATCAGTATGATCCAATCCAATACTAGTTAAAATTGATAAAATTGGTTTAAATACATTTGTTGAATCGTGTTTAATTCCTAAACCAGCTTCTATGATAACGAAATCAACTGGATGGATTTCACCGAAGTAAAGGAACATCATAGTAGTAATAATTTCGAACTCTGTTGCTCCACCAAGTTCTGTTTCATTTTCTAAAGCTTCACTAACTGGCTTAACACGCTCAACTAAATCTACAATTTCATCATTAGTAATTGGTGTGCCATTTAAACTAATGCGTTCATTAAAACTTTCTATAAACGGAGATGTAAAGGTTCCGACATCATAACCATTTTCAACCAAAGCAGTTCTTAGATATGCTACCGTAGACCCTTTACCATTGGTGCCGCCAACATGTATACCTCTAATTTTATCTTGAGGATTATTAAATTGTTCTAACATCCATTCCATACGTTTGACACCTGGTTTAATACCAAATTTCGATCTTTCATGTATCCAATACAAGCTGTCTAGGTAATTCATGATCATACTCCTATGCTTTTAATTGTTCAATTCGTGATTTAACACCATTATACTTCTCTTGATAATGTTGTTGTTTTTCTTTTTCTTCATTAATTATTTTCTCAGGTGCTTTATTTACAAAGTTTTCGTTTGATAATTTTTTGTCTACTCTATCTAATTCACTTTGAAGTTTATCTAGTTCTTTTTCTAAGCGAGCGATTTCTTTATCCATATCAATAAGTCCTTCAAGCGGTAACACAACTTTACCCGCTACAACTACTGATGTCATAGCTTTTTCAGGAATTTCAACTTCTGTATCAATAGTGAGTTCGCTTGGGTTACAGAATTTGTGTAAATAACTCGCATTATCTTTCAATGTTTGCTTAACGTTATCATCTTTAGTTTGAATTAAAATTGGTATTGATTTAGAAAGTGGCGTATTCACTTCAACTCTTGATTGACGAACAGATTTAATGATTTCAACAAGTTGCTGCATTGTTTGCTTACTTTCGTCAAACATATATTCAGAGTTAACAGTTGGCCAATCTGCGTTAACTATAGTTTCACCTTCATGAGGTAAACTTTGCCAGATTGTTTCTGTAACAAAAGGCATAAATGGATGTAACATCTTCATAATTTTATCAAGAACATAACTTAACACTGAACGTGTAGTTTGTTTCTGAGCTTCATCATCACCATTCATTGGTATCTTACTCATTTCAATATACCAATCACAGAATTCGTCCCAAATAAAGTTATAAAGCGCACGCCCTACTTCACCAAACTCATATTTGTCACTTAAATCTGTTACGGTTTTAATTGTTTCATTTAGGCGAGTTAAAATCCATTTATCAGCCAGCGATAAGTTTCCAGATAAATCGATATCTTCTACTTTAAACTCTTCACCAATATTCATTAAACTAAAGCGCGCAGCGTTCCAAATTTTGTTTATAAAATTCCATACAGATTCAACTTTTTCAGTCGAATAGCGTAAGTCATGACCTGGTGATGAACCAGTAGCTAAGAAGTATCTCAAGCTATCTGCACCATATTCATCAATTACATCCATAGGGTCTACACCATTACCTAATGACTTACTCATTTTACGTCCATCTTCAGCTCTTACTAAACCGTGTAGTAAAACATCATTAAATGGTCTTCTATCTGTGAATTCTAATCCTTGGAATATCATTCTTGCTACCCAGAAGAAAATAATGTCATAACCAGTAACTAAAGCATTCGTTGGATAATAACGTTTAAAGTCTTCAGATTCAGTATCTGGCCAACCTAAAGTAGAAAATGGCCATAAAGCACTTGAGAACCAAGTATCTAATACATCAGCATCTTGCTCCCAATTGTCAATGTCATTTGGTGCTTCTTCCCCTACGTAGATTTCACCAGTTTCTTTATGATACCAAGCAGGAATCTGATGTCCCCACCATAATTGACGAGAAATAGTCCAATCTCTTATTTCTTCCATCCAACGATTAAATGTGTTTTCGAAACGACCTGGGAAGAAATCAATTCTGTCGTCTGTTTTTTGATTATCTAGTGCTCTTTGAGCTAAAGGTTTCATTTTAACAAACCATTGTGTTGATAAATAAGGTTCGACGATTGCACCTGTTCTTTCTGAGTGACCTACAGAATGCGTATGCTCTTCGATTTTAATAACTAAATCTTGATCTTTTAAATCTTGAACAAGTTGTTTACGACATTCGAAACGATCCATACCTTCATATTTACCAGATCTCTCATTCATTTTACCGTATTCATCCATTACGATGATATTTTCTAAATCATGTCTTTGCCCAATTTCAAAGTCGTTTGGATCATGCGCAGGTGTGACTTTCATTGCACCTGAACCAAATTCTATATCAACATATTCATCAGCTAAGATAGGCAATTCTCTACCAACAATTGGTAAAATTACTTTTTTACCAATAACATCTTTATAACGTTCATCGTTAGGGTTAACAACAATCGCTGTATCACCTAACATTGTCTCGGGACGGGTAGTCGCAATTTCAATATAACCTTCACCGTCTGCGTAAGGATATTTAAAGTGATAAAATGCACCTTGCACATCTTCATGAATAACTTCAATGTCAGATAAAGCCGTTCTAGCTTGAGGATCCCAGTTAATAATTCTTTCGCCTCTATAAATTATATCCTTGTTATATAAATCAACAAATACTTTTCTAACAGCTTTACTTAGACCGTCATCAAGAGTAAAACGCTCTCTACTATAATCCAATCCTAAGCCTAGTTTAGCCCATTGTTGTCTAATAAATGAAGCGTATTCCTCTTTCCAATCCCAAGCTTGTTCTAGAAATTTTTCTCGACCTAATTCATGTCTTGAAATACCTTGTTCATTTAATTTTGCTTCTACTTTCGCTTGTGTAGCTATCCCAGCATGATCCATACCTGGAAGATACAAAGTATCGTATCCTTGCATTCTCTTCATACGAGTAATTATATCTTGTAACGTTGTGTCCCACGCATGTCCTAAATGTAATTTTCCCGTCACATTTGGCGGCGGAATAACAATAGTATATGTATCTTTCGATTTATCTTCTGATGGTTTAAAATAACCATTTTTTACCCATTCTTCATAACGACCAGCTTCTACTTCTCTTGGGTCGTATTTCGGTTTCATTTCCATGTAAAAACCTCCTAATAAAATAAAAAAACATCCACCCTAAAAATAGGACGGATGTTCCGTGGTACCACCTATATTCAAGAAAAATAAAGCCTTTTAACATAAACATACTTTATTCTTCGAGCACTTAAGTATAAGATTAACGCTCTCACACGCTTTCACCTACTGAATATTTGTTCAGTGAAAGTTTCATTTTGGGCTACCTTCAATTAAAATCATCTACATATTCACACCAAACATATGCTCTCTTTGAAATGATTAGAATTTACTCTTCCCTATCATTATATTCATTTACTTATTTATAGTATAATGGATACATCAATAAGTCAATGTATTGGAGGTAAAATTTATGAATGAGTGCGCCTTTGGTACTAAAGATGAAACTTATTTAGAATATCATGATAATTTTTGGGGTCAACCTTTATATGATAGTAAAGAACTTTTTAAGTTAATCGCCTTAGAATCCCAACATGCCGGTTTATCATGGCTTACTATCTTAAAGAAAAAAGAATCCTATGAAGAAGCATTCTATAACTTCGAACCAAAAAAGGTTGCCAAAATGTCTGATAAAGATATTGATCGCCTAATGGAATTTCCTAATATAGTTCATAATAGAAAAAAGTTAGAAGCTATTGTTAGCCAAGCACGAGGTTACTTACAAATTGAAAAAGATTATAAAAGTTTTAGTGATTTTCTTTGGTCATATGTTAATCATCAACCTATTAATATGGGTTATAAAAAACCCAGAGATCGTAAAACAGTAGATGATAGAGCTACACAACTTTCTAAAGATTTAAAAAAATATGGTTTTAAATTTTTAGGTCCTGTCACTGTATTTTCATTTCTTGAGGCTGCAGGAATATACGATTCACATCTTGAAGGATGCCCTGTTAAACCGAGTCATTCTTAGATAGAAATAAACGCATTTCCTATTAACTTAGGAAATGCGTTTTATTATTTATTTAACGAGATTTCGCTCTAAATTTTAGAAAGTAATTAATCACAGGTGCAACTAAGAAAAGAATGAAGAAAATTCTAAAGATGTGATAACTTGAAATCATTGCTACATCAGCACCAGTAGCTATAGCTACTAAAACTATTTGACTCATACCTCCTGGGGCTGCACCTAAGAATAATTCATTAATTGAATTATGCGTGAAAAGATGAATGATAACCACCATTATAAAAGCCGAAATAATTAACATTATATTCTGAAAAGCTATTGCTACTGCGATACGACCTTTTAAATCATTAAGTAGATGAGCAATTTGAAGGCCTATACGTATCATATAAATCACTTGCGCAGATGCGAGTAACCAATTATCTAAAGTGAAATTTAAATTTGTAGTCATATTCCAAACAATTAAGACAAATATAGGAGCTAACAATTGTTTAGTAGGAAAGTTAATTTTCGCCATCAAGAAATAAACTATTGCTACAGCTAAAAATATTATGATTATTTGCCAAAAATCAAGAGCATGTGTCAATGCTGGAGCTTTGCTTACATGTTCCCCAGTGGTATTATGGGAATCTTGGAAAAAATATGATATCAACGGAACTAATATAACCACAAATATTATACGAGATGTTTGAGTTAAACTTACAACTAAAATATTAGCTTTCTTATCTTCCTCAGCCATAATTAACATTTGGCTTAATGCACCTGGAATTACACTTAAAATAGCTGTTTCCGAATTAACTTGAGCTATTTTCTTAAAGAAATAAGCTATTAATAATGCTAAGACTAATAAAAGTACAGTTACTATGATGATTGTTAACCAATCATTTTTTATATCACCGATCACTGTTTTCGTAAAAGTAGAACCAATTTGTACGCCAAGAAATATTAAACCGATTTGACTTAACCAAAAAGGCCACTTGATCTCCAATTTAAATGCTTTCACACAAATAACCGCTGCAATAATTGGTCCAAACATGAAAGGCAACAGTATGTGAGAAATCTTTAATATTAAACTTATTATTATAGCTAATGCTAAGACAATAAAGTTATTTCTCTGTATATTATTCATCTTATCTCACTACTTTCATAAAAGAACATTAACAAAACTTAGACTGGGATAATAGCTATCACCCCAGTCATTTATCTTTTTTATTTAGTTCAATTTATCATACAATACGGCCTAGTGCGTTATCAAATGCTTGAATTGTTTTTTCAATATCCTCTTTAGTATGAGCCATTGAAAGGAAAGTACCCTCGAATTGAGATGGTGGTAAGAATACACCTTCTTTTGCCATTTCTCTATACATATTACTAAATAGTTCTAAATCACTTTTATTTGCTTCATCAAAATTAGTAACAGGACCCTCATTTAAGAAGTATCCTATCATTGAGCCTGCTCTATTTACAGTGATAGGTACATTATGTTTAGCGAACACATCTTTTAGACCTTTTTCAAGAATGTCCCCTAATTCATTAAAATATTCATAAGACTCAGGAGTTAGCTGACTTAATGTTTCATACCCACTCGTCATTGCTAAAGGATTTCCTGATAGAGTTCCAGCTTGATAAATATTTCCTACTGGAGCTATTTGATCCATGATTTCTTTTTTACCACCAAATGCACCAACTGGTAATCCGCCACCAATAACTTTTCCTAAACAAGTTAAGTCTGGAGTAACACCAAAGTAACCTTGAGCACAATTATATCCTACGCGGAAACCAGTCATTACTTCATCAAAAATAAGTAAAGAACCATATTCATTTGTAATGTCACGTAAACCTTGTAAGAATCCTTCTAAAGGCGGAACTACACCCATATTACCTGCTACTGGTTCAACAATTACACCAGCGATATCGTCACCATATTTTTCAAAAGCTAATTTTAATGATTCTAAATCATTATAAGGAACTGTTATTGTGTTTTTAGCAATTCCCTCTGGTACACCAGGAGAGTCAGGTAATCCTAATGTAGCTACGCCAGAACCAGCTTTAATTAATAAAGAATCACTATGACCATGATAGCAACCTTCAAACTTAATTATCTTACTACGACCTGTATACCCTCTAGCTAAACGTAGAGTATCAAGTGTAGCTTCAGTACCTGAAGACACCATTCTTACTTTTTCTATTGATGGCACTCTGTCAATCACGAGTTCTGCTAGTTTATTTTCTTGTAACGTTGAAGCACCAAAGCTTGTACCGTTATCAACTGCCTCATGAAGCTTTTCTATCACACGTTTATTTTTATGTCCTAAAATTAGTGGTCCCCAACTTAGTACATAATCAATGTATTCATTGCCATCTATATCATATATTTTAGAACCGTCTGCATGATCCATAAAAATAGCAGGTGTATCTACCGATTTAAATGCTCTGACAGGGCTATTAACACCTCCAGGCATTAAGTTTTCAGCTGTTTCCATAGCTTTTATAGATTTTTCATAACCCATAAATAAAATCCTCCTTAGTAGTGATTCATTACTTATCTAAATAGCGACAAATATCCTTAGCAAAGTAAGTGATGATTAAATCCGCACCAGCACGTTTCATAGAAATCATTTGTTCCATCACAATTTTTTCTTCATCAATCCAACCATTGAGGGCCGCAGCTTTAGTCATGCTATATTCACCACTGACATTGTATGCAACAACAGGAACATTAGTATTATTTTTTACGTCTCTAACAATATCTAAGTAACTTAAAGCTGGCTTAACAATCATCATATCGCAACCTTCTTTAAGATCGCTTTCTAATTCTCTTAATGCTTCTAAACGATTTGCTGGATCCATTTGATAAGTTTTTCTGTCACCGAAAGATGGAGCTGAATCTGCTGCATCACGGAACGGACCGAAGAAACTAGACGCATATTTAATACCATAACTCATAATTGGAATATTTTCGTACCCAGATTGATCTAAGCCTTCCCTAATTTCTGCAACGAAACCATCCATCATATTACTTGGAGCGATAATATCTGCGCCTGCTTCTACTTGTGATATAGCAGTTTTAACTAATAAAGGTAATGACTTATCATTGTCAACATCATGAGTATGATCATCAATAACGCCACAATGGCCGTGATCTGTATATTCACATAGACAAGTATCCGCAACAATTAACAAGTCATCATACATTTTTTTAGCAATACGCGTTGCTTCTTGTACAACACCGTTATGATCGTATGCACCTGAACCTACATCGTCTTTGTTATTAGGCACTCCAAAGAACATTATTGCTCTAATGCCTAAATCATAAGCATCTTTAATTTCTTCATGTAATAGATTTAAACTAATTTGATATACACCAGGTAGTGAATGAATTTCAGATTTAATGTCATCTTGTTCGACTACGAAAATAGGATAAATTAAATCCTCTTTTCTCACGTGTGTCTCTCTCACTAAATCTCGCATTGTATGAGAAGAACGTAGTCTTCTATGTCTATCAAATTTCATTATTCTCCCTACTTTCTAAAATTTTGGCTATTATTGATTCCGAAGTTTGTGAATCAGCAACTTGCACATTTTGATTATAATTTTTAAGAACTGTAGCTGTTTGCTTACCTATCGCATAGTAATGGTGAAACTCTGGAGTATCTCCATTTTCAAAATAATAACGAACTGCAGATGAGCTTGAGAAAGTTATAGCATCTAATTCATTATTTTTTACAAGTTGTTTAACCTCATTAATATTTTGTTGGTGAGGTATAGGTTTATATAAATCAATCTTAATCACAACATTATTATTATTCAATTGATGTGCTAATTTTGGTCGTGCAAGCTGACTAGAAGGAAGTAAGATTCGCTGATTCATAGAATTAAACTCTTTAAGAAATCCTTCTTGAGAAAAATCACTTGGAATAAAATCAACATTTATATTTAAATCCTCACAGTATTGAGCCGTTTTCTCGCCGATAACTGCTACCTTATTAACTTTAACGCTTTTTAAATACTCATAAAAGTATTTGACTGCATTTTTAGAAGAAAAAATAAGCCAGTCATAGTCATGATTAAGCAAATGCTCATTAAACGAAAGTTCTTGTATTTGAATCAATGGTTTATGAATAATATTGACTAAATTACTTTGAACTTTACTTGTTTGGGTCATAACTATAACTGGTTTCATCATTGAGTTCCACCTTTAAGACATGGTAATCTTTTTAATTATTTTCCTCATTTAACTTTCTAATAATTTCATAAGCGCCTTGTTCTTTCAATACACGACTAACTTCTTGACCTAATTCAACAGGATCTAAACCTTTGGCAGTATGTTCATAACGTTCTTTTCCATCTGGTGTCATAATTAAACCTGTGAACTCGATTTGCTTATCACCATCTATAGTGGCGTATCCACCGATGGGTACTTGGCAACTGCCATCCATCTCCGACAAGAAGGTACGTTCAGCAGTAACACATTGTGCGACATCTTGATTATGCACTTTTTTAAGCAACTCTAACAGTTCTTTATCATCGCTTCTACATTCTATACCTAGTGCTCCTTGTCCAATAGCTGGTAGAAGGACATCTTTATCTAAATAAGTTGTAACTATGTCGTCTGACCAACCCATACGTTTTAGACCTGCTGCAGCGAGTATAATTGCATCATAATCTTCTGTTTCTAATTTTTTTAAACGCGTATCTATATTACCGCGGATCCATTTAATTTCCAAATGAGGATATTTAGATAAAATCTGTGCACCTCGACGAAGTGAACTTGTACCGACTATACTACCCTCTGTTAACTCACTTAGTGGGGTGTGATTTTTCGAAATATAAGCATCGAATGGAACTTCACGATCTGGAATACATCCTAATGTAAGACCTTCGGGAATAATGCTTGGCACATCTTTCAGAGAATGAATAGCCATATCTATTTCTTTATTAAATAATTCATTTTGAATTTCTTTAACAAATAGACCTTTACCTCCAACTTTGGATAGTTGTTTATCTACAATTTGGTCCCCTTTTGTAACAATTTCTTTGATTTCGATGTCTAAATCAGGATCGACTTTTTTTAATTTATCTATAAATTGTTGACTTTGAGTCAAAGCTAGTTTACTTCTACGTGATCCAACAACGAGTTTACGCATATGTTGAATGCCTCCTAGGTACTAAAATCTATTAAATACTCGAAATAGTAAAAATTAAGCAACTTTTTAATTAAAGTGCGTTGTAAAGAATAAATTAATCATACTAAGACAGAATAGAATGATATTAAAATAAATTAAATTTCTTTGTGTAATCCATTTTCTAATACGTAACAGGATGTAAACACCATATAATAAAGTAATAATTGAAGAAAAGATAACTTTTGGATCTATAAAAATACGATTACCGATGGCAAAAACGCCCCACTGAGCACCTAAAATAATACTCAAAATAAGAACGATAAAGCCTATTAGTGTGGAGTAAAATATAATCGACTCTAAAGTAGCGACGCTACCAATTCTAAAGTAATTTTGATCAAAAATTTTCTCTTTTAAGTTTCTATATTGAATAATGTATAGCAAAGCATTCACAAATGCTACTGCAAAAAAGGCGTAACTTAACACAGCTAAACCAATATGAACAAGTAAAAGTTCATTAATCACAGCTACTTGTTGTACCTGTGTTTGATAGTGTTCAGGCTGAAACGTGTTCATCGCCATAAGTGCTAATCCTACTAAATTCAAGAAGAAAACGGAGAAATTAAGAACTTTAATTAAATTCAATATTAAAGAAAGTGAAATAATAATCCACGTAAGTGTGAAAAAGACATCAAATATCGAATTTAAAGGCACTTTTTGAGTTTGAATGATAAAAACAGATAAAGAGATTGTTTGTAATACCCAAACAATCCCTAATGAATAAACGCCTAAAGTCCTAACTTTATAACTTTTACTAATAAAATCTATAAAATAGAACACTATACTTAGAATATATATAATTAATATAATTTCATGAAATCGAATAAACAGGGTTTCTTGCATATTATCACCATATTAATATGCTTATTCAAAACTAAAAATTCGACGAGCAGAGATCTCCTGTGCTTTACTCTCTTTTTCTAGCTTAGCCTTTTCTCTAGGATCTTCGGCTTCAATGTCAAAAATGTTTTGAAATAGCTCTAATTTTTCAGTACTTTTCTTATCACTGCTTAATTCTTTAGCCTGTTTGATTGGATCTTTCAACATTTGATTAATAATACTTTTTGTATGCTTAGAAATTACTTTTCTTTCTCTTTCTGAAAGATGAGGTAATTTACGGTCAATACTATCCATCGTTTCTGATTGTATATCCATAGCTTTATCACGTAATGCTCGAATGACAGGTACGACACCTAACATATTAACCCATTCATTGTGTGAGTCAATTTCAGCTGGAATTTGTTGTGCAATCGTTTCAGCTGCAAGTTGACGTTCTCTTAAATTAGCGTCAACTAAACCTTTTAAATCATCAACATCATAGTTAAAAATATTAGTGATTGCATCGATACCTGGTTCAATATCACGCGGTACCGCTATATCAATCATAACTAATGAATCAACTTTTCTACGATCAGAAATTTGATTAATCATTTCATTAGTAATGATATAATCTTGAGAACTTGTAGAGCTGATTACAATATCAGTTTGCTCTAACAATGAAGGTAAAGCATCTAAAGAATCAAATGATACATTATGTTTATTAGCTAAAATTTCTGCTTTAGCTAGAGTACGATTGACAATAGTAATGTTTGAGATACCAGAACCTAAAAGATTTAAGAGTGATAATTCACTCATTTCCCCTGCACCAATAATGACAGCATGTTTACTTTTTAATTTACCGAATACCTTTTTAGCTAATTCAACTGCAGCGTATGAAACACTTACTGCATTATCTGCAATGTCTGTTTCACTATGTGCGCGTTTAGCAAAAGTAATTGCCTGTTTAAATAAATGATTAAATATCGTTCCAGTAGTACCTGTTTCTTGGGCAAGGAAGAATGCATCACGCATTTGACCTAAAATTTGAGTTTCACCAAGTACTATTGAATCAAGACCAGAAATCACACGCAATAAATGTTCTACTGCGTCGTCCCCCACTTTGACTTCTGACATTACTTTAATATCATCTACATCGAATCCAAATGAACGTGCTAAAAATCGTTGAATATAGTAGCGTCCTGTATGGATTTGATCAACAACGGCGTATACTTCAGTACGATTACATGTAGATAAAATGACATTTTCTAAAATAGATTTAGTTTCATATAAATCTTCATGGGCTAATCGCAAGGCATCATCTCTAAAAGCAACTTGCTCTCTTAGTGCTACATCAGCAGTTCGATGATTTATGCTAATTGCAATAAAATGCATTTATAACGCCCTCCATATACTAACAATAATCCAAGTATAACACATTTAAATACACATTTAAGTTGATTGCTCAAATAAATTAGAAATATTCTAATCTAACTTCAATTTTTTGTCAAAATCATTACAAGCATTAATATTATCTTCCATCAAATATAGTTCATATCTAAATTTGTACTCGTTTAAGCAATCTTAATCAATAATGATTATAAATAAGTTGAGATGAGATCCCAAATTTGTTGTTGCTTATTATTTTTAATAGAAGAATAACTAATAATACTGTCCTCAGGTTCTAATTCAAGTTTATCCTTAATATTTTTTAAATGCTTTTGCACTTTTCCTTTAGCGATTTTATCTTCTTTAGTGCAGATAACTAGAGTAGGTATATCAAAATGTTTGAGATAATTATACATAAGCACATCATCTTCAGTCGGATTATGTCTTAAATCAACGAGTTGTATGACAAGTCTTAGATTTTCTCGTTGAGTTAAATACTCTTCTATCATTTTTCCGAATTTTTCTCTTTGTGCTTTACTCACTTTTGCATAGCCATACCCTGGTACATCTACAAAGATAAGTTGTTCATCGATATTAAAGAAATTAAGTGTTTGAGTTTTACCAGGTTGTTGAGATGTTCGAGCCATATTTTTTCGTCCTATCATACTATTGATAAATGTTGATTTACCAACATTTGAACGACCGCTTAAAGCAACTTCTGACAAATTTGTCTCAGGATATTGAGCCTCTTGAACAGCACTAATTATTAATTCAATATTATTAGGATTAATATTCATGTTAGATCCTCTCTTTATCACTTAAATTTAACTTAACTCTAACATTATATATGATTTAGTGTCGATAAGATATATTTGATTATATATTTAAATCAACACATAAAAAAACAGTGTCACAGAAGTGTGACACTGTTTAGCTTTTAAATTAAGCAGAAGTTTTATCTTCATTAACAAGATTACCTTTTGAATCATATAATTCAGGTTCAATCTCTTCATTAATTGTATTTTCAGTTATAACAACTTTACTTACATTTTCAGTTGATGGCACGTCATACATAATATCAATAAGTGCCTCTTCAATAATAGAACGTAAACCACGAGCACCAGTCTTACGCTCAATAGCTTTTTCACTTATAGCAGATAACGCTTCTTCAGTGAATTCTAACTCAACATTATCTAACTCAAGCATTTTAGTATATTGTTTAACTAATGCATTTTTAGGTTGAGTTAAAATATTTTTAAGCGCTGCAACGTCTAATGTTTCAAGGTTTGCAACAATAGGAACACGTCCGATAAATTCCGGAATTAAACCATATGATTGTAAATCTTCAGGTCTAATTTGTTCTAATAGTGCTTCTTCATCGTATTTGTCTGCTTCATTACTAGCAAAGCCAATAACTTTTTCACCTAGACGACGTTTGATAACTTCATCAATACCATCAAAGGCACCGCCTAAAATAAATAATATATTTGTCGTATCAATTTGAATTAATTCTTGATTTGGATGTTTACGGCCACCTTGTGGAGGAACACTTGCAGTTGTACCTTCTAAAATTTTAAGTAATGCTTGTTGTACACCTTCACCTGAAACATCACGTGTAATTGAAGTATTTTCAGATTTACGAGCAATTTTATCAATCTCATCTACATAAATGATACCTTTTTCAGCTTTATCTATATCAAAGTCTGCAGCTTGGATTAAACGTAATAGTATATTTTCAACATCATCACCAACGTAACCGGCTTCAGTAAGACTTGTTGCATCAGCAATAGCAAAAGGTACATTAAGCGTTTTAGCTAATGTTTGAGCTAACAATGTTTTACCGCTACCCGTTGGACCAATTAAAGCGATGTTACTTTTCTGTAGTTCAACATCATCATCGCTTGGTCCTAATTGTTGAATTCGTTTGTAATGATTATATACAGCTACTGCTAATGATTTTTTAGCTTTTTCTTGGCCGATAACATATTCATTTAAATGATCCATTATTTCTTTAGGAGTTGGTAATTCAGTAAATCCTTCAGACGTATTTTGAGCTAATTCTTCTTCAACGATTTCAGAGCATAATTCAATACACTCATTACAAATATATACGCCACTTCCTGCGACTAATTTTTTAACTTGATCTTGATCTTTACCGCAGAAAGAACATTTTAAATTTTCTTCATCTTCATTGAATTTGAACATTCTTATATACACCCCTATTCTTTAAAGACTATACTAGATTGCATTCTACAATGCAACTTTATACATTTACAATTTATCTGCTTACATAGTTATGAGGCTGGGACATGATTCATTGTCTCAGCCTCACTCAACATATTGGCAGTAGATGTCTGAATTGGAAGCGCGCTTATACCAAGATTCTTCCAACATATTCATCTTTGTCAACAGGGCCCAACATAGTGAATTTCATGTTAGCGAAATTCTACAAGTAGGGCAAGTTGGGAGAAGGACAATGAAAATAATTTTGACAAATTATATTTCGTCCCTCTCCCACTTTATGACATTAACATAGTATACGAACAATCAGTAATTGATTAAATAGCGCAAGTTAAATTAACTTTACTTGTTAATTAGTCTTCTTTTGTTGATTCAACATATTTAGCATTATCTCTTAATAAGTCAATAACTTTTTGAATACGAACATCATTTTTAACAATGTCAGTATTACCTAATGTTGATTTAATATCTTCAACTGAAATATTAAATTGTTCACTCATTTTTTCTAATTCTTTATCGATGTCTTCGTCTGAAACTTCAACATTTTCAGCATCAGCAATAGCAGTTAAAGTTAAGTTTGTTTTAACGCGTTGCTCTGCATCGTCTTTCATTTGTTCTCTTAGTTGATCTTCATTTTGACCTGAGATTTGATAATAAGTTTGTAAATCTAAACCTTGTTGTTGAATTCTTTGGCCAAACTCTTGAATCATACGATCTAATTCAGTGTTAACCATAGCCTCTGGAATGTCGATTGTAGTGTTCTCAGTTGCTTTGTTGATGGCTTCTTCTTTTTCAGTATTTTCAGCTTCAGTAGCTTTTTGTTCAGATAAACGTTTGCGTAAGTTTTCTTTATACTCATCTACTGTTTCAGCATTAGAATCTAATTCGTTCGCAATTTCATCATTAAGCTCTGGAACGTCTTTATATTTAATTTCATTGACTTTAGTTTTGAAAGTAGCTTCCTTACCAGCTAATTCTTCAGCATGATATTCTTCTGGGAATGTAACGACTACATCTTTTTCTTCGCCAGTTTTCATACCTTCTAATTGTTCTTCAAATCCTGGAATGAATGAACCAGAACCAACTTCTAGGTCGTAACCTTCAGCTTGTCCACCTTCAAATTCTTCACCGTCAACAGAACCTGTGAAGTCGATGTTTACTGTATTGCCATTTTCAACAGCTCCATCTTCTTTAACAACCATTTCTGCTAAATGACCTAAACTATGATCAATTGATTCTTGCAATTCATCATCTGTAAGTTCAGTATCTTGTTTTTCAATTTCAAGACCTTTATAGTCGCCCAATTTAACTTCAGGTTCAACTGTTACTGTAGCATCGAAAATAAAGTCTTTACCTTTTTCAATTTGAGTAACGCTTACTTCAGGTTGCGCTACTGGGTTGATACCAGTTTCATCAATAGCTTCACCGTAAGCTTCAGGTAATAAGATATCAACTGCATCTTGGTATAATGCCTCTACACCAAAACGTTGTTCAAAAATTTGACGAGGCACTTTACCTTTACGGAAACCAGGCACATTAATTTGTTTAACTACTTTTTTGAATGCTTGATCTAATGCTTTGTCTACTTTTTCTGCTGGAACTGTAACTGTTAATACGCCTTCGTTACCTTCCCTTTTTTCCCAAGTTGCTGTCATGTATAAATACCTCCATGATTGACTAATTTATTTTTTCAACTTCCCTATTATATCATAGGTTCAAAACGTAAACAAACATTGAAAATACTGACTTTTTCATGTTTATTTGTTTTCAATAGATACTATATTAAAATTCTTTTAGCTAATTTGCAACAAATGAATTTCAGCTTTCAATATCTAAAGATTTTATAAATTCAAGTGTGTTTAAGTTTTCAACAGTTATATCTATACCAAGTAACGCTTTGAAATAAACATCATATGCATTTATCCAATCTTCTATATCATACAAATCTTCAATATTTAATGGATATAGAAGAATTGAGTGATTATTCATGATATGATGAGCTTCATCTACAATATGCAAAGCCCCATCTTCAAGCCTTTGAATTACTTGAGGAATAACTAGTTTCTTCATTATTGTATGTTCAAGTCCACATAATTTCGATGGTATAACTTCTGCACTAAGACGATATTTGTTAATATCAATTGTTCGTTGATAACCCGCAAATCTTAAATATTCTAGCATCAAGCTTTTTATATTATTAGGTAAATCTAATGTTGTTAATAAATGAGCGATACTTTCTTTAAATTGGTAATGACCGTTATCAATAAGTTGGAGGATTAGTGCTGTCTGTTCTCTACTATTGAACTCATCAAATTGAGATAAAGAAGTTGAAATCATTTTTCTATCTTGATCAAGTTTAGATTGTGCATATTCTTTCAATGGAAATAATTCCATTCTCGTTTTATGATTTTTAACTTCATCGATAATTTGATTAATTACTTCTACCGCTTGGTAATATTGACCTAACCCATTTAAACTTTTTATATAATAAATCATTAAATCGTCATAGCAATTTAATCCACGCTTTAATAATATAATTGCTTCTTCTCTTAATTCTAAAAAAGAGCTCATCTGATGAAGCATCCAACATTTTTTCAACGCTAATTCTTCACTAAGTTCAAAATGCATTTCATACTTCTCAAACAAATCATACATTAAATCAAGGTCAAGACTCGTTTGAGCTTCATTAATTTGCTTTCTTATTTTCTCCTCTGATTGTGGAAATGGAATTACATTTGACATTGATTATGCACTCCAATCTTTATAAATCTTGAAGAATTAAAGCACTCCATGTTTCAAAATCATCATACGACTCAATACTACCCTTTTCTACCCATTTAATTCTAAGGGTATCTGTCTCTTTCGCTTCAACATCAGTAGTACTTACAGTTATTTTAAAAACAATGCCCATGTGAACTTTTCCTACTTCATTATTATCATCGTTAATAAATCCAAGATATTCCATGTTTTGAGAATCTTCTTTTGCAAGGCCAACTTCTTCTTCTAATTCTCTTTGAGCATTAACTCTTAGTACTTCATTGATAGAGTCGGCTCCCATAACGTCGTTCATATGACCACCTACTCCTATAGAAGATTGACCATGCAACCTTTCTTCTCCTCCGCCAGATAAGCGCTCATATACAAGGATTTCACCTTTTTCATTTTCTAATAAACAATATGAAATAAGCTGTTTAAATGTGGAATCCTCTTCCATATCTCCACGTCTTTTTACTTCGTATTCATTTAGTGCATTAAAGATATCTTTACCTTTAATATTATTTTTATGTAAAAATCCATTAAAAGCATTTTTCTCATCATTAAAAAGTACTTTTCGTGGAACAACGATAATTTGTTCATCAAATTTAGACATATTAATCTCCTTTAGGTATATACTTTTATATCAGTCATTTTAGCAAAAATCTACTTACTTTGCGATTTACTTTATTATGAAGTTTTAATCACAAAAATCTTAATGGCAATTGATAATGATACACAACTATGAATTGCCATAAAAAAAGAGATGACACCTGAGTCATCTCTTAATCTAATATTATTTTAAAGCTTCTTTAGCTTTAGTAACTAATTCACCGAAAGCTTTGTCATCTGAAATAGCAATTTCTGATAACATTTTACGGTTAATATCAATTTCAGCTTTTTTCAAACCGTTCATTAAACGAGAATAGCTGATGTCGTGTTGACGTGCAGCAGCGTTAATACGTGTAATCCATAATTTACGGAAGTCACGTTTACGTTGACGACGGTCACGGAAAGCATATTGACCTGATTTCATTACTTGTTGTTTAGCTACTTTGTATAATGTATGTTTTGAACCGAAGTAACCTTTAGCTAATTTAATCGTTTTTTTACGACGTGCTCTTGTTACTGTTCCACCTTTAACTCGTGGCATAATAATTCCTCCTTAGATATTATCTATCTTGTAATTTCGTATTAAATATTATTTTTTGTAAGCTAATAATTGTTTTACGCGTTTCATATCACTTTTTGAAACTAATTTAGCTTTACGTAATTGACGCTTTTGTTTAGTGTTTTTGTTTGCGAATAAGTGAGATGTGAAAGCTCTTGAACGTTTTAATTGACCAGAACCAGTTCTTTTAACACGTTTAGCAGCTCCACGGTGAGTTTTCATTTTAGGCATGATTCATTTCCTCCTATTATTTAACGATTATTTTTCATTGATAGGCGCTAACATGATAAACATTTGACGCCCTTCCATTTTAGGCTTTTGTTCAACTGTTGCTATATCTTTACATTCATCTGCAAATTGTTCTAATACACGTTGACCAATTTCTTTATGCGTAATCGCACGACCTCTGAAACGAATAGAAACTTTACATTTGTCGCCTTTAGATAAGAATTTACGTCCATTTTTCAACTTAGTTTGAAAATCATGTTCCTCAATTGTTGGACTTAAACGTAATTCTTTAACATTAATGACTTTTTGTTTCTTCTTCATTTCTTTTTCTTTTTTCTGTTGTTCGAATTTATATTTACCGTAATCCATAATTCTCGCAACAGGTGGTTTCGCATTTGGTGCGACAACAACTAAATCTAAATCAACTCGTTCAGCCATTTCTAAAGCTTCACGTTTCGATTTCACACCAATTTGATCACCATCTTGGCCGATTAAACGTAGTTCTTTTGCACGAATTCTCTCATTAACTTGAGTTTGATCTTTTGCTATGGTTGACACCTCCTAGAGTTTTACGAAATTGTCCCAAACAAAAAAGAAGAGCGAGTAACAATACCCGCTCTTCTTCCACACATTTATTGTGTAACATGATTAACCTGCCAACTGCTATTGCGTCGCTACAGGTGAGAAGCGGGTGCTTCTACTTGGTTCGTTTCGTATTCAACGTTACTAATCATATCAATAATAAACATGTAAGTCAATTGTTTTTTTGTTATTTATTGTGATGTCTAATTTCATCCATCGAAACATCTTGTCTTAAATCAACTTTTTTAAGTGGAATCATTTTCGTTTTATAGCGTAGCTTATGGTAAATGAAGAATGCTAAGAAAACAGGTATTCCCATATAAGTAATAACAAAACGATTAAGATCAAAATGTCCTGTTTTTATAAAGTCTACATCTTGTCCGATGATAACAATTATACATAATATACCTGCAAATATAGGGCCAAATGGGAACAGCTTAGCCTTATATTTAAGTTTACTTTTATCATAATCTTGTTTATCAAATGCTCGTCTGAATCTATAGTGACTTATTGCTATACCTACCCAAGCGATAAACCCTGTCATACCACTAGCTGCAACAATATATTCATATGCATCTCCACTTATATGCTGTAAAGCAAAGATGATTACAACAAGTACACCAGTAGCAATTAATGATAAATAAGGTACGCCACTTTTGTTAGTCTTACCAAAAGAAGAAAATGCTAATTTGTCTTTACTCATTGAATATAACATACGAGTTGATGCATACATTCCTGAGTTACCAGCAGATAAAACAGACGTTAATATAACGGCGTTCATAAATGATGCTGCAAAAGCAAGACCAGCATTTTTGAACACAAGTGTAAATGGAGAAGTAGAAATGCTATCTCCACCGCCCATTAGAGACTTACTATCATAAGGAATTAACATACCTATAATGAATATTGCTAGAATGTAAAATAATAAGATACGCCAAAACACTTGCTTAATCGCTTTAGGGACGGCTCTTTCTGGATTTTCAGACTCACCAGCTGTGATACCTATTAATTCTGTTCCTTGAAATGAGAAACCTGCAACAAGGAATACTCCTAAAATTGATAATAGGCTACCACCTAAATTTCCACCTAGAATAGGACCATCACCTTTGGTAAATGTATCAAAACCGACGTATTTACCACCCATAATTCCAACAATTGTTAATAAACCAATGACAATAAATATAACTACAGTTATTACTTTTATTAAAGCGAACCAATATTCACTTTCACCATAAATTCTCACTGATAAAGAATTTAGGGCAAATATAATTACTAAAAAGATACAACTCCAAACCCACGCTGGTATACCTTGCATAGGTGACCAATACTGTATAACCTGTGCAGCAATGGTAACATCAGCAGCAACAGTTATTACCCAGTTAAACCAATAGTTCCAACCTAATGCAAATCCCAGTGATGGATCAACAAAGCGTGTAGCATATGTACTAAATGAACCAGAAACTGGTAAATAAGTAGCCATTTCCCCAAGAGATGTCATCAGGAAGAATACCATTGCACCAATAATTGCATAAGCAATTAAAGCACCTAACGCACCAGCATCATGAATAGCACCACCAGATGTCATGAATAGACCTGTACCAATACAACCGCCTATAGCGATCATTGAAATATGACGGTCTTTTAATCCTCTTTGGACACCGTCATTTTGATTTTCTTTTTTACTCATAGAAGCTCCCTTTCCTTGTCTTAGAGGCTAACATGTAACTATTTTTCTCTTTGTGTAATAAATATATATTTTAAATATGAAAGTTTGATTAAAAAATTTATAAGCAACAAACTTTGTAACAATAACAGCACTAAATCATTTATTAAACTAAATACTACACAATACGAAAATAAAAAGTGGTTACATACCTTTAAGATATGCAACCACTTAGGTTTTATCTATATAAGGTAGCACATCACATTCTGTGACAGTACAGCTTCTTGTCGAAAACTGTCCCAACAATTATAAATTATGGTTTTACAATTGTTTCGGCATCGTTACCTTTCACTAATTCAACACATGTCCCATACGACTTCTGACTAGTTACTAATTAAAGATGCAACCTCTAACTCTAATTTTATTTCATTCATCTGTAATATACATGATACGACCTATCTTTTCAAGGTTATCTATGTTTTTTTAAACGAATTTCATCAACCAAATTCCAAATAAATTCATCTTTTTCAAGTGTTTCTTGATCTTGGGAACCATATTGTCTTACATTGACTTCATTATTTTCTACTTCTTTATCTCCTACAACAATTTGGTATGGTATTTTTTGCATTTGCGCTTCACGAATTTTATAACCCATTTTTTCATTACGATCATCAATCTCAACACGAACGCCTTGCGATTTAAGTTCATCTTGTAATTGGCGGGCGTAATCATAATGTAAATCTACATTAACTGGAATGATTTCGACTTGTTTTGGTGCTAACCATGTTGGGAAAGCTCCTTTAGTTTCTTCAGTAAGGAATGCGACGAAACGTTCCATTGTAGAAACAACACCTCGGTGAATAACTACTGGTCTATGTTGTTCACCATCACTACCAATATAAGTGAGTTCAAAACGTTCAGGTAGTAAGAAATCAAGCTGCGCAGTAGATAAAGTTTCTTCTTTACCCATTGCAGTTTTAACTTGAACATCAAGTTTAGGACCATAAAATGCCGCTTCACCAATAGCTTCTACATATGGTAGACCCATTTCATCAACTGCTTCTTTGAGCATTGATTCAGCTTTATTCCACATTTCATCATCATCCATATATTTTTCTTTATCTTCTGGGTCTCTGTAACTTAATCTGAAAGTGTAATCCTTAAAACCGAAGTCTTCATAAACTTCTTGAATCATATTGACTACTCTTTTGAACTCTTCTTTAATTTGATCTGGTCTCACAAATATATGAGAATCGTTAAGAGTCATTCCACGAACACGTTGTAAACCTGAAACTGCACCACTTGCTTCATATCTATGCATAGTACCTAATTCCGCAATACGGATTGGTAGTTCTCGGTAAGAGTGTGGTTTATTATTATAAATCATCATATGGTGTGGACAGTTCATTGGTCTTAATACCATTTCTTCAGTTTCATCTAATTTCATAGGTGGAAACATGTCATCTTGGTAATGATCCCAGTGACCAGAAGTTTTATATAAATCAACATTTGCTAATACTGGAGTATATACATGGTCATATCCCATGCTCACTTCTTTATCTACAATATAGCGTTCAATTTCACGTCTGATTGTAGCGCCATTTGGTAACCATAAAGGTAATCCAGCACCAACAAGTTGGCTATTAGTAAATAATTCTAAATCTTTACCGATTTTGCGGTGATCTCTTTCACGACGTTCTTCAAGCATTTGTAAATGCGCTTTTAAATCCTTTTTATCAAAAAACGCAGTTCCGTATATACGTTGTAACATTTTATTGTTACTATCACCACGCCAATAAGCACCTGCAGTTGATAGTAATTTAAACTCTTTTATCTTAGAAGTCGAAGGTACATGTACACCACGACATAAATCAGTGAATTCACCTTGTGAGTATAAAGTAACGCTCTCATCTTCTGGAATTGCATCAATAAGTTCTAATTTATATGGATCATCTTTGAAGAATTCTTTCGCTTCATCCCTACTTACAACTTTTCGTTCTATTTTATAATTCTCATTAACGATTTGCTTCATCGTTTTTTCTATTTTATCAAAATCATCTGATGATACTTTTTCATCCATATCAAAGTCATAGTAAAATCCGCCTTCAACCACCGGACCTACACCAAATTTCACATCACCATATAAACGCTTCAAAGCTTGTGCCATTAAATGCGCAGTAGAATGACGTAAAACCTCTAAAGCCTCTTCACTACCTGGTGTAACAATCTCAATTGATCCATCTTCCTCAAGTGGTCTAGTTAAATCTACCATTTGACCATTAAATTTACCTGCTACAGCTTTCTTTCTTAAACCTGGGCTAATAGATTGAGCGATGTCTTCAGTAGTAGTACCTTTATCAAATTCTTTTGAATTACCATCTGGAAATTGAATATTAATTTGATCCATATTAAACCCTCCTAAATATTAAAAAGATCTGATCGTTGACTTATTGAATGATTAAGACAAATATCCACAAAACAAAAAACTCGCCCCCTATAACAAGGGACGAGTTTGTCGTGGTACCACCCTAGTTGCTCAGCTTTATAAAAATAATAACTAAGCTACTCTACATGAGATAACGGTCTCGAGCCGGATATTCATTACAAATATCATTATGAAGTAGTAATAATTTAATATATTAGCCATATTCTCATCAACTAATGACTTTCTGTGTAATAGTGATTAAATTATCTTATCTTCAATAGTTTCAACGATTAAGATTTAAGTCCATTATACACCTCATAAGATAAAATTCAATTGTTTCTATAATTTTTACCTTCTAAATAATATGGTGTAGATAGCGTTTTAACACGTTCAATAATTCTAGCTGCTTTAGTTTTCTCAGCTCCATCTCTCGTCATAGATAAATGATGCTCTAATTCACTATAGTCGAAGTTCGAACTGAAAAACGTAGGTAACTCATGAACCATTCTATAATGTAATAATGGTCCGATAATTTCATCTCTTACCCATGGTGTAACCTCTTCAGCACCTATATCATCAAGCATAAGTATATTAGCTTCACGCACACGTTCTAGTTTCTTTTCAAAACTACCGTCTTTGAAGCCACCTTTTAAAGTACGAATAAATTCAGGTAAGTAAACAATAGTGGATGAAATCTTCTTCGATTTGAGTTGATTAGCAACTGCACCTAATATAAATGACTTACCTGTTCCAAAAGGGCCATACAAATATAATCCTTTTACTTTTTCATTATTAGCTATATTTGTGCATATTTCATCTGCAGCCATCGCTACGTCCAAACGATCACGTTCAGTCATGTAAATATCTTTTAATTTTGCATCTAATGTATCACGTTGCATATGATGTGAGGTGATGAGTTGAGAGTTAAAGCGTTCTTCATCATGCTTAATTTTACATGGACATTTCAAATATCTAATCTTAATTCTTTCATTTTCAATATACAACTCAGGTACGTGCCCTTTAACAAAATTAGGACATTCTTCAAAACGATGACCATCATAATGCTTCTGTTGATCTTTATACTCTTGTAAAACATTTAAATCTTCATCAATCATTGCATTCGTAAGTTGAGATTGATGTTGCTCTAGAAACTCTTTAACATCTGGGTCTTTTATAACATTTTGCTTGATTTTCTCAATACGTTTATTTAAGTCGTCTGACGCACCCATTATGTTCTTGAAACTTTTCATTACTCATTGCCCTCCTCCCATTTTTTATTCAAACGTTCTAAGAATGCTTTTCGATCTTTTTCTAATTTTTCATCTTTTGTGGTTGAATCTTTTGTAACTGATGAATTTGATTGAGCCTCTCTATTTTCAAGCCATTTTGGAGTTTTCTCTTTTGAAATAAGTTGCTTGTTTTGTCTGGAATAGTTTCTATTCCCTTTGAAATTTTGGTCATAACTTTTAGGTTGATTAACTTGAAGTGCATAGTTGTAAGCTTGCTTAGCTGTTTTAATATCTTTTTTCTTCCAATTTGATGCAATTTCGAATATGTAAGATTTGGGTAACTTCATATCTTCTTTTAGCATAACAAATTGCAATAGTATATTAATCACACCGAAACTCATTTTTTCTCTATCAATTAATTCTTCAATCATACTTTTTTGTGATTGCGTAGGTTCAGAACCTGACCAACTCGCTAACATATCTATAGGACTAGTTTCGTCTAATAGTTGTAACCATTTATCAGTATTATCTAGAGGTGTATCTTTTTCTTGAGGTGATTTATCAAAAGACTCACCTTTCAATTGTAATTTTGGCAAATGATTTTCGTGTTCAATCAAATAATATGATCGTGCTTGCTTGCGCATTTCTTCAAATGATAATTGTTGTGCACTAGTAATTGAATTTAATATAACTTTTTTCATTCCATCGGCAGTCAAACCATATAACGTAGCCAATTGAATAATTAATTCTTTAGCATCTTTAGTTACGATTTCATTACTGATAAAGTGTTGATTTAACATATGTCTCAACATTTCGAAATCAAATGTCTCATTGGATAAATCAATACCACTATAGTGATTAGCTTGTTTAAGATTAGATAAATCTTGATTTAAAACCTTTTTGGGTACATTAAATACTTCAGTAAACTTCCTAGTCGTTTGTTGATAATGACTTAAATCCTTTTTGTCTTTTTCAAAATGATTCTTTAAAGACTGATAACGATTTTTATCTACTTCACTATATAAAAAAACAGATAACATAGGATCATTAAAAAATTGATAAGCTGTAGGAGGTTGTATTAATTGATATACAAATCGTGTTTGCTGCTCTTCATGCTTAACAAAGGTTTTAATTAACCCGATAGCTTCTAAATAATCCATCTGCTTTCTAAAGTCTAAAAGATTTATTTTTAACTCATTCATAAATATGTAATGAGTGAGCGGATAATGATGATGGTCGTCTACAAATTGATTGATAAAGTGATAAAGCCCTATAGATTGCGGACCGATTAACGGCGTAAAGAGACGGTTCAATATTTCTAAATGTTCTGTCGTTAATTGAAATTCTTTGATGACCTCGAAGCTATCTTGAGGTCTTAACCCATACTCATACGACTGTAATCCCATTTAATAATCACTCCGTTTATTATCACTCAAGATTCCTTGCATTGAAGCAAGTAATTGGTCAACGTCCTTAAACTCTTTATAGACAGATGCAAATCTAACATATGATACTTGATCAACATGCATTAGTAGTTTCATTACATGCTCCCCTATATCTCTTGAGGATATTTCAGTTTGACCTTCGTCACGTAATTGCCATTCGACTTTATTGGTAATATCTTCCAATTGTTGGTATCTTACTGGTCTCTTTTCACAAGATCTCACTAACCCATTTAATATTTTTTCTCTTAAAAATTGTTCTCGAGTACCATCTTTTTTAACAACGATAAGCGGACTTACTTCAATGTGTTCAAAAGTAGTAAACCGAGTTCCACAATTTTCACATTCTCTTCTTCGTCTTATTGCATTTGCATCATCTGCGTGTCTAGAATCAACTACTCTAGAATGTGTTGAATTACATTTTGGGCATTTCATTTATGTCACCCTCTTAAGTTTGATTAACGTACATTATACTACATAATTGTATTGTAAAAAAGAAAGGTTATTTACGCTAGAATTTAGATTTTAATACTATAAATATAGATTTTTAAATGATATTTTACTATAAAATTGAATCTTTGGATAAATGTTTAAAACAGAAATTTAAATTAAGTTAATTACGCTTTCTAATGTTTTTATTATAAAGATATAAGTCTTAATACAAATTTCCAAAAGGAAAGCTGTCAACAAAGGATAAAGATCAACCAATATGAGTTAGATGAATACTAACTTTATGATTGTTCATACTTTGTCGACAGCTTATAATTACATGTCTTATACTGTTTTTTAATTATACTGCTTTAACAGTGGCCTCTTTCTCAATCAGTTCTCCAATTTGTTCAGCTACTTCTACAACACGATTAGAGTAACCCCATTCATTATCATACCAAGCAATTACTTTTACTTTATTCTCACCCATAACCATAGTAGATTGAGAATCTAAAACTGCAGAATTAGGATTCGTATTAAAGTCTACTGATACTAAAGGTGCATCTTCAACATCTAAAATGCCATCTAAGTCCGATTGTCTAAATGCTTCATTTACTTCTTCAGCAGTGACATTCTTTTCTAAATCAACGACTAAATCAACAAGTGAGACATTCTTAGTAGGAACACGTAAAGCCATTCCATGAAGTTTCCCTTCAACTTCTGGTAACACTTCTTTAAGCGCTTTAGCGGCACCAGTTGAAGTTGGAATAATACTTTCATTGCAAGAACGTGCTCTACGTAAATCCTTATGAGGATTATCAATATTTTTTTGATCGTTAGTAATGGCATGAACAGTTGTCATTAAACCATTTACAATGCCAAACTTATCATTCAAGACCTTTGCAACTGGACCGATACAATTGGTAGTACATGAAGCATTACTAAAGATATCGTATTGATTAATATCAAGTTTGTCATCATTAACACCTTTAACAATCATTTGTACCTCTCCACCTTTTGAAGGGCCTGTGAGTAATACTTTCTTTGCACCTGCATTAATATGAGCAATGGCTTTGTCTCCATGATTAAATTTACCAGTAGCTTCAATAACAATGTCAATATCTAATTCATTCCATGGTAAATTTTCTGGATTTCTATCAGAAACAAGTTTAATTTCATGATTATCTACTTTAATACCATTTTCTGTTGCTTCAACTTTTTTATCATATGTACCATGAGTTGTATCATAATTAATTAAATGTGCAATAGTTTCAGAAGGATAACTTGCATTAATCGCTACTACATTTAAGTTTTCGTTTTTTAAAGCTATACGTAGCACCATTCTTCCAATTCTACCCATTCCATTAATCGCGATATTCGTTGACATTAAAAAGCACCCCTTGAACATTTATTTATATGTTATACTTTATGAAATTAGTATAACATATTATCTGTCTTTTGAAAGCGTTTCCTTATACTCATGTTCGAACTTTTATCTATCATTTTAAATAAGTTATACTTATTATTTAACATATAAAAATAAAAAGCGTACACAAAACAATGCTTTGTGTACGCTAACTTTATTAATCGATATAACCTTCTTTTTCAAGAAGTTGTTGTAAATTTTGTTTTAATTCAAGTTTATCACCTAGATTGTCTATGACATGATCCGCCATTCTACTTTTCTTATCAATAGATATTTGACTATACACACGTGCCTTAGCATCTTCTTGTGATAAATCATTTCTTTCCATTAAACGTTCAATTTGAATACTTTCAGAAGTGTAAACTACCCAAACTTCATCCACAGTATCTTGTAAATCATTTTCAAATAATAAAGGAATATCCATAATGACATTGTATCCCTCATTTAGGTAGTGATTCTTCTCTTCTTCCATTATTTCTCTAACAATAGGATGAACTATTTTATTAAGTTCTATTCGTTGTTCTGGATTATTAAAGACAAGTTCTCCAACATATTTACGATTCATCTCACCATTGTCGTCAATAGCTTCTTGACCAAATTTCTCTCTTATTTGATCTAATCCTTTTGAACCCTTCTTAACAGCTTTTCGAGATGCAACATCCGCATCAACAACCTTAAATCCATAAGCAGTTAATAATTCTGAGACTGTTGATTTACCAGTTGCGATTCCACCTGTTAGTCCAATAATCTTTGGCATATTTTCACGCTTCCTTTATTTCTGACAATTTGGGCAAAAATGACTATTTCTAGTGGCAATCACTTTTGTTTCTATTTCATGCCCACATGTTTTACAATATTTCTGTTTATAAACATTTAAATGCAATTGCATTTCTCCGGTTTTACCGTCAGCATGGCGATAATCAGAAATACTTGTTCCACCGTATTTAATACCCTCTTCAAGAACTTCTCGAACATAATAAAATAACATCTCTTTTTGTTGATGACTCAATGAGTTAGCAATTTTATCAGGTCGAATACCAGTTCTATAAAGTGCTTCACAAGCATAAATATTACCAGCACCAGCAATTACTTTATGATCTAAAATCATCTGTTTAATAGGTTTATTAGCGTATTTATTAATATCAAAACAACTTAGATAATGTATCATTGCTTCTTTATCAAATGGTTCTGGAGCTATTTCTAGAAAAGGAGGATAACTTTCATAATTGGCAATATTTCTAATTTCTCCAAAACGTCTAATATCTGAGTAAACTAATTTTTTACCATTGTTGAGTTCGAAAATCACTTGCCAATGTTTACGGTAATTTGGCGTTCCAATTTCTTCTAAATCATCTACTACAAAAAATCCTCCTGCCATACCTAAATGACTTATCAAAATTCTATGATCATTGTCTTTTTCAATATGAAAAACGATGTACTTACTACGCCTAAGAACTTCAGATATAACATAACCTTCAGTTAATTTTTTAAAACTATCTAACTCTATACCTTTTATAATTGTTTCTCTTTGATTATTTTTACCTTCGATTACCTTCTCTGAAAAAATAACTTTATCAATTTTTTCATTTATTACAAAAGGTTCTATACCTCTTTTAACATGTTCAACTTCTGGTAATTCTGGCATATTTTAATCCTTTCCTTATTTAGCGTCATACCATGTTGGTCCATAACTTGAATCTACCTTTAGAGGTACATCTAAATCTAGAGCTTGTTCCATAATTTCTTCAACAAACTTACTAAAATCTTCGACTTCAGATTTAGGCAACTCGAAAATCAATTCATCATGAACTTGCAATAATAATGTCGCGTGATAATTAGTATCTTTAACTTTTTCATAAAACTTAACCATAGCTAATTTAATAATATCTGCTGCGCTACCTTGTATCGGGGTATTCATTGCTGTTCTTTCTGCAAAACTTCTTAAGTTGAAATTACGACTTGTAATATCTGGAATGTAACGACGACGATGTAGAAGTGTTTCAACATATCCTTCTGCTCTAGCATCTTTAACAATGTCAGACATGTATTGTTTTACACCAGGAAAACTAGCTAAGTAATCATCTATAAAAGCTTTCGCTTTTTTACGTGTAATTCCTAAACTTTGACTTAAGCCATAATCGCTAATTCCATACACAATACCAAAGTTTACTGCTTTGGCTTGTCTACGCATTAAACTATCTACTTCATTAGCTTCTACGTTAAATACTTTCATAGCTGTCGCAGTATGAATATCGTTACCATTAATAAATGCCTCTTTCAAACTTTCATCTTGAGTAATATGTGCAAGCACACGTAACTCTATTTGTGAATAGTCAGCCGATAAGATTACGCTATCCTTATCTGTAGGTTTAAAGGCTTTTCTAATTTTTCTTCCTTCTTCTAAACGAATAGGTATATTCTGTAAGTTTGGATCTACACTTGAAAGTCTACCTGTTTGTGCTAACGTTTGATTAAAACGTGTGTGAATTCTCTGATCTTTACTAATCACTTTTTGTAATCCTTCAACATAAGTTGATTGTAATTTTGACAATTGTCTATACTCCAATATATGTTCAATAATTGGATGCTCTCCCTGCAATTGTTCTAATACGTCTACTGCTGTTGAATAGCCTGTCTTAGTTTTCTTGATAACAGGTAGTTTTAGCGTTTCAAATAAAACTACTCCTAATTGTTTAGGAGAATTAATATTAAATTCTTCTCCTGCAGCTTCATGAATGTTTTTAATTAAAACATCTAATTTTTCTTGGATTTCGTTCTCCATTTGTTTTAAGTCTTCAACATCAGTATAAATACCAATTTCTTCCATTTCACTTAAAATTTTAGCAAGTGGTAATTCTAAATCTTTGAGTAACTCAACTTGATTATACTCTTTTAATTGAGCCTCCATTTCAGGTTTAGAGTTAGCAATTGCCTCTGTGATGGAAGCTACATGTTTATTTAATACTTCTTCTTCAGGAACTTGATGTTTTTTCCCCTTACCGTAAACTGACACATTATCTTTAACATAATTCTGTCCATAAAGTGAAACTACAGATTTTACATCATCTATTGAACGAGAAGGATCAATAATATAACTAGACAACATTACATCAAACTGCACATTTTGAATATCAATATTTAAACGATGCGCAGCCACATAAGTTTTTTTTGCATCGTATACAGTTTTAGTCGTATTTTTATCTTCTAACCATTGGACTAAATCTTGATATTGCTTAATATCTTCAGCATTAATGACCACATGTGAATCATCAGCATAAAATCCGAATTTTAGGATATTATCTTTAAGATAATTTGTGCCCTCTAATTCAAAATGAATAATTGCATGCTCTAGACTTTCAAAGTTGATATGTTGAAAATCCGATTCAATTTCAAAGGTCTTTTCGTTAACTACATCGTTATTAGCTTCTTCATCAATATCTGCCAATAATTGTTTAAATTCAAGCTTTTTAAACAATTCTATTTTGTTAGTATTATCATCTTGATTTTCTAATTTTGTATCATTTAGATTAACCTCAATGGGACTTTCAACATTAATTGTAGCTAAGTCTTTACTCATCAAGGCATCATCTTTACTATTCACGAGTTTTTCTTTTAATTTTTTAGCTGTGACATCATCAATATGTTCATAAACACCTTCTACAGAAGTAAATTGTTTAAGAAGTTTGATTGCAGTCTTCTCACCAACGCCAGCAACCCCTGGAATATTATCTGAAGTATCTCCCATGAGGCCTTTCATATCAATAATTTGCTTCGGTTCTAGCCCATCATATTTTTCAGCTATAAAACTTGGCGTGTAGTGATCTACATCTGTCACACCTTTCTTAGTGTAATAAATTGTGACATTATCAGTAGCTAATTGTGTTAAATCTCGATCCCCTGTAATAATAATCGTTTCGAAACCAGCCTTATCAGCTTTTTTACTTAGCGTGCCAATAATGTCATCCGCTTCATAATTTTCTAATTCATAGTGTTTAATGTGATAAGCATCTAATAATTGACGAATATAAGGAAATTGTTCACTTAATTCTGGTGGTGTTTTTTGACGTCCACCTTTATATTCACTGTACTTAGAATGTCTGAAAGTAGTTTTACCAGCATCAAATGCAACTAAAAAGTGATTGGGTTGTTCTTCTTTAATAATTTTCTCAAGCAACATCGCAAAGCCATATATAGCATTTGTATGAATACCAGCTTTATTAGAAAGTAATGGTAAAGCATAAAACGCTCTAAAGCTTAAACTGTTACCATCTATTAACACTAATTTATCCAAAATACGTAACCTCCAGAACTGATTTACATACATTTTAGCATACATAGGAACGCTTAACGAATATAGAGTTTAGCGTTCCTTAGTGCATTTGCATCAGCAAATGTAATCCTTTACTAGCATAATTGAACATTGAAATACTTAGTACCACTTACGCATTAGTCTTTAGCTAATGTGTTCCTCTTTTTTACGCTTAACGAATTTAAGACTTCTAACATAAAGTTAAATGTATACAACAAAAAGCTTTTCAAAAGAAGAAACTGCAATGTCAAAAATGACATTGCAGTTTCTCAAATTATTCATCTATAAAAGTAACTTTGAAGGTCGAACCTTCTCCAAGTCTACTATTTATGTTGATTCGTCCGTTATGGGCTTCGACAATATGTTTAGTTATTGATAAACCTAAACCTGTACCGCCAGAATCTCTACTTCTCGCTTTATCTACTCTGTAGAAACGTTCAAAGATATGTTTTTGATCCTTGGCGCTAATACCAATTCCGAAATCTTGAATTTCTAAATTAACCTTTTTGCCCTCTCTAAATACTCGTACAATAACCTTATTATCCTCAAGAGAATAATTAATCGCATTTGAAAGTAAGTTAGTAATAACTTGAGCAATTTTATTTTCATGTGCTTCTATAATGACATCTTTTTCAATTTCAGGTTGAATTTCAATATTTTTATTTATAGCTTGAGTCTGCAAGTTATCAATCGTATTATAAGCTAATTCAGATAAATTCATATAGTTCGTTTCAATCTCGGTTTGTTGTTCGATATGCGATAAATCCAATAAATCCATAACTAACGATTCTATTCTATTAGATTCTTTCAAAATGATGTTCAAGAACATATCAAGAGATTGTTCATCATTTTTAGCACCTTCAATAAGTGTCTCTGCAAAACCTTTAATAGAAGTAATTGGTGTTTTCAATTCATGTGACACATTAGCCACAAACTCTCTTCTAAGATTTTCTAATTTTTGAAGGTTAGTAATATCATGAAGTACGACAACCATACCTTGTAATTTCTTCTTAGATTTGGACAAAATTGGGACACATGATACATCAAAGTATTTAGTATGTACATTATTAATGTCTACTTCAATTTGATCATAGATTACCTTCTCAGTTCTAAAGCTTTCTATTATTAGCTTCTCAATACTATCATCTATAAAACCAATATAATTCTTATTTTCAACCTGTTGATCCGGACTAAATACTTCATAGTAAGCATGGTTCGCAACAACTATTTCGCCATGTTTATCAATCATTAAAACAGAACTTGGAATATTCTCAAGTGTTGTTTTCAAACGATTTGATTGTATTTTTTGACTATTGTTCAATTTCTGCAATCTTCTGGCTAGCTCATTCGTTGTTACAAAAAGTGCTCGTGTTTCCTTAACATTACTTTCAGGAACACGAACATGATAATAACCATCTGCCAATAATGATGTTGCATACGTCACTTCATTAATAGGTCTTATGTATGTTCGATTGATACTTCTACTAGCTAAATAAACTGTGAATAACACTATGACGCCTATTATAGAAAGGTATTTCCACATTTCTCTTTGTAAATCTATGATTTCATCATTAATTCCACTTATGTATACGGTTTTGTTACCTATATTATCTTTAAAAGTATAGCGCGTACCGATATTAGTTTTTTTAGTAATTAAGTTAGAAGGATTTGCTGCATTATCAATTCTACTATCTATCTTTTTACTATCACCTGATGAAAAAATGATGTGTTCATCAGCTTCGTTTTTTATAACAACGATATTTTGTTGATTATCAGCAAGGTTGTCAATCTCTTCACCTTTTTTATGATTTAGTAAATTGACATAATTATGTGCTTCATTTCTTAATTCATTGATTTGATTGCTAGTTAAAGTTTGATAAATTGTGTTGTGAATAATTGCACCTAAACCAATAAAACTAATTATTGTTATAGTACTAATTAATAATAATAGACGATGATGAAACTTTAGCATTAAGCTTTAGGTCTCTCCAATTTATAACCTAATCCTCGCACTGTTTTAATTAATTTAGGTTGTTTTGGATTCTCTTCCAATTTATCTCTTAAATGACTAATATGTACATCGACGATTCGAGAGTCGCCAGCAAATTCATAATTCCAAACTGAATTGAGCATATGCTCTCGTGTAATGACACGGCCTTGTCTTTCAATTAAGTATAATAATAATTCGAATTCTTTAGGAGTTAACTCTAATAATTCTTCATCTTTATATACTTCAAAGAATTCAGGACGTATACGAATTGAGTCGATGATGATGTCTTCCTCATCTGTGTCCTCTTTCTCAATTTCATTAACAAACTTAGAACGTCTTAAAATAGCCTTAACTCTTGCAACCACTTCTCTAGGTGAAAATGGCTTTGTCATGTAATCGTCAGCACCTAGTTCAAGTCCTAAAACACGATCGAACTCATCATCTTTTGCGGTTAACATTAAAATAGGTACTAAATTTTTGTCAGATCGAATTGATTTACACACCTCAATACCATCCTTCTTAGGTAACATGACGTCCAATACAATAAGTTCAGGTTGCTCTTCTTCAACCTTTTTTAATGCTTCCTCGCCGTCATACGCGACTTCAACTATGTATCCTGCTGTTTCTAAATTATACTTTAGTAAGGTCACGATTGATTGTTCATCATCAACCACTAATACTTTTTGTGACATGGTGTGCCTCCCTATTTTGTTATTACAATTTCATTATAACTGAAGTTCAAATAAAAATAACATAGCTACACATCAATTTTACATAAACTTAACAAAACAAATATATTTGCACATATATTAAGAAAATATTTGTTTAATATTGTCTTAACATTAATTAACCTATCATCTTTTGAAGTAAAAAGATAATGATAACTTACATTTTTACATAATCTTTAAAAAAGGGTTGGCTTTCGCCAACCCAACAAAGATTAGTATCTTATTTATTTTTAACTCTAATTTAGTTTACTTTAAGTTTTTAATTAACTCGTCAGCGAACTCTGAAGTTGAAACTTCTTCAGCGCCATCCATTAAACGAGCAAAATCGTAAGTTACAATTTTAGAAGCGATAGTTGCTTCAATTGAATCAGTGATTTTATCAGCAGCTTCTTGCCAACCTAAGTGTTCTAACATTAGAACTGAACTTAAAATTTCTGATGATGGATTAACTTTATTTAATCCAGCGTATTTTGGAGCTGTACCATGAGTTGCTTCAAAGATAGCGTGGCCTGTTTCGTAGTTAATATTAGCACCTGGAGCGATACCAATACCGCCAACTTGTGCAGCTAAAGCATCTGAAATGTAGTCACCATTTAAGTTCATAGTTGCTACTACATCATGTTCAGCTGGACGAGTTAAGATTTGTTGTAAGAAGATATCAGCAATTGAATCTTTGATAATAATTTTGCCTTCTTTTTCAGCTTTATCTTGAGCTTCATTTGCTGCATCTTTACCTTCTTTTTCAACAATTTCATCATATTGTTGCCAAGTAAATACTCTATCACCAAATTCATTATGAGCTAAGTCATAACCCCATTGTTTGAATGAACCTTCAGTGAATTTCATAATGTTACCTTTATGCACTAAAGTCACAGATTTACGATTGTTATCTAAAGCATATTGAATAGCTGCTCTAACAAGACGTTCTGTACCTTCTTTAGATACAGGTTTAATACCAATACCTGAAGTTTCTGGGAAGCGGATGTTAGTAGCTCCCATCTCATTTTGTAAGAAATCAATTACTTTTTTAACTTCTGAAGTTCCTTCTTTAAATTCAATACCTGCGTAGATATCTTCAGTGTTTTCACGGAAAATAACCATATCTACATCTTCAGGACGTTTAACTGGAGATGGTACACCTTGGAACCAACGAACAGGACGTAAGCAAGTAAATAAATCTAATTCTTGTCTTAAAGCAACATTTAGTGAACGGATCCCGCCACCAATTGGCGTAGTTAAAGGTCCTTTAACAGCGATTAAATATTCTTTAATCGTGTCTAAAGTTTCTTGAGGTAACCATTCTCCTGTTTCATCATAAGCTTTTTGTCCAGCTAAAACTTCTTTCCATTCAATACGTTTTTCGCCGTTGTAAGCTTTTTCTACTGCTGCATCAATAACGCGACTTGCAGCTTTCCAAATATCTGGTCCAATTCCATCACCAATAATAAATGGAATAATTGGTTCGTTTGGTACATTTAAACCTTCATTAGTTTGAGTAATTTTTTCTGCTGACATAAATCTAACCTCCAAGTATATTTAAACTTTCACTAAATACTATATGTTATTTTATTATCTTTCTTCAATAGGAACATATTTACGATCTTTCTCACCAATATATTGAGCTCTTGGTCTCATAATTCTGTTGTCTCGATATTGTTCTAATATATGAGCAATCCAACCAGAAGTACGACTTACTGCAAAGATTGGTGTAAATAAATCATGAGGAATGTTCATACTGTGATAAACAGTTGCACTGAAGAAATCAACATTTGGAATTAAGCCTTTTTCATCTTTCATACGCTTTTCAATAGCTAATGAAATATCAAATAATTCGCTTTGACCAGTTTCTTCAGTAATTTTACGGCTCATTTCACGTAAATATTTAGCACGTGGATCACCATCTTTATATACACGGTGACCAAAGCCCATTACTTTATCTTTATTAGCGAATCTCTCATCAAGGTAACTATCAACATTATCAGTACTACCTACTTCTTTTAACATTGCCATTACACGTTCATTTGCACCACCGTGTAGAGGCCCTTTTAATGAACCTACAGCAGCAACAATACCTGAATACATATCAGAGAGTGATGAAACAGCACAACGAGCAGTGAATGCAGATGCGTTTAATTCATGATCGGCATGTAAAATTAAAGCTTTATTGAATGCTTCAACTTCAATGTCAGTTGGAAGTTCGCCTCTTAACATGTATAAGAAGTTCGCTGCATAACTTAATTCTGAATTAGGTTTAACAGGTTCTTTCCCTTCTCTTACTCTTGCGAAAGCCGTAACTAATGAAGCAATTTTTGCTTGAATACGAATTGCTCTTTCATACTTTTTATCTTCAGATTCATCTTCAGCATCTGGATCGAAATGAGCAATATAAGATACAGATGTACGTAACGCTGTCATAGGATGAACATCATCAGTTACATACTCTTCAAAGTGTTTATAAACTCTTTCGTTTAGAGTCATAAACTCAAATAATTTTTCTTTCAATTCTTTTAATTCTTCTTTATTTGGAAGTCTATAATTCCAAAGTAAGAAAATAATTTCTTCGAATTGGGCATTTTCTGCGAGATCATCAATATCATAGCCCGCATATGTTAATTGACTATCAATTATTGAGCTGATCTTAGTTTCAGCTGCAATAACCCCTTCTAAACCTCTTTGTAATTCTGCCATGATAAATTTCCCCTTTACTATTTCTTTATGAAATGGCTTTCACCTAGTATTATAGCTAAATTCAAACAATTTGTGAAACATTATAAATAACTTTAAACATGTAAAAATGGTATATTAGCTTGACCTTAATGTATGTTAACATCTTTAAAAGAGCGTGAAATTAAACTTTACATAGTATATAACTCATCAAATTTCAAAAATATTGTGATGTTTTCGTTTAGTTATCAAGAATGATTACAAAATATAAATATACATTTTAGTGAATTTTCACACTTTTTTGCGAAAAGAATTGTATAAATAGCCTTATAAGTGCATAATATAAATATCTTATAGTAAGGGAGATGTCTTATGGCTGAAAATTTACAAAGAGAATTGAGCAATCGTCATGTTCAATTAATCGCCATTGGAGGCGCTATAGGAACGGGGTTATTCCTTGGTGCCGGTCAAACAATTGCAATGACGGGTCCCTCAATATTGCTTACCTATATCATTATAGGATTTATGTTATTCATGTTTATGCGTGGATTGGGAGAAATTATTATTCAAAACACTAATTTTAAATCATTTGCGGATGTTACTAATAAATACATAGGACCATTTGCTGGATTTATTACAGGGTGGACATATTGGTTATGTTGGATTATTACTGGTATGGCTGAAGTTACAGCGGTAGCTAAATATGTTAGTTTTTGGTTCCCTGAAATACCTAACTGGATTAGTGCTTTATTTTGTGTATTAATTTTAATGTCATTTAACCTACTAAGCGCCAAATTATTTGGTGAATTAGAATTTTGGTTTGCAATCATTAAAATTGCCACGATTATTGCTTTAATCGTTGTAGGTATTGTCATGATTCTTTTTGCTTTCAAAACACAATTCGGACATACAAGTTTAACTAATTTATACAACCATGGAATATTCCCTAAAGGGGCTTCAGGGTTCTTCATGTCATTCCAGATGGCACTATTTTCATTCGTAGGAATCGAAATGATTGGTGTTACTGCTGGAGAGACGAAAGATCCTGAACAAACTATACCAAAGGCAATCAATAGTGTACCTATTAGAATATTAATTTTCTATGTTGGGGCATTAGCAGTAATTATGTCAATCATTCCTTGGTACAAAGTTGATCCAGATAACAGCCCTTTCGTTAAATTATTCGCTTTAATTGGAGTACCATTTGCAGCTGGAATAATTAACTTTGTGGTTTTAACTGCTGCTGCATCATCATGTAATAGTGGTATCTTTTCAAATAGTAGAATGCTGTACGGACTATCTAATCAAGAACAAGCTCCACCAGCCTTCTCTAAAACGAACAAAAACGGTGTACCACACACAGCTATTATAGCTTCATCAGCATTATTGCTAATTGCAGCGTTGTTAAATTATATTTTCCCTGACGCTACTAAGGTATTTACTTATGTTACAACTATTTCAACTGTACTATTTTTAGTTGTATGGGCATTGATTATTATTGCTTATATCAATTACAGTAGAAATAATCCAGAGTTACATAAAAAGGCAACTTATAAATTACCTGGTGGTCTATATATGGGATATGCAATATTAGTTTTCTTCATTTTTGTCTTCGGCTTATTATTTGTAAATGTCGATACTAGAAGAGCTATCTATTTAACACCTATTTGGTTTATTATTTTAGGTCTCATGTACTTACGATACAAAAAGGTAAGCAAACACGCGTAACAATAATAATTAATACCAGCGTTAGAATTGAAATGTCTAACGCTGGTATTTTTTTTATCACCATTCAAGTTTTAAAACACAAAAACTGAGACATTATAAATAATGCCTCAGTCATGTAAAATTACATTTAAATTATAGTACGTTAGCATAGCCTTCAAAGATTTTTCCTTGAGCTGCATCAACAGTAACTAACATATCGTTCTTAATTTCTTTAGTAGCTTTCTCAACACCAACTACTGTTGGAATACCTTTTTCTAAACCAACGATTGCACTTGGTGAAGTGATACCGTTCTCTTCAGTAATTAAACCAATAGCATTTTCGACATAAGGTACTAATGTTTCATCAACAGAGTTAGTAACAATGACTTTATCAGATAAATCTTTACCCTCTAAGTCACTTGCACTATCAGCAACAATAGCATGGCCTACTACTGATCCACGACCTACGCCTTGGCCACGAGCAATTTCATCACCTACTAAGTGAATTTTCATCATGTTTGTTGTACCTTTTTCACCAGTAGGTACACCTGCAGTAATAATGATTAAGTCTCCATTAGAAACTCTACCAGTCTCAACTGCAGTTGCTACTGCATTATTGAGTAATGCATCAGTGTTTTTACGTCCTTCTTTAACTACAGGATTAACGCCCCAAACAATCGCACATTGACGTGCAGTTTCTTCACTAGGAGTAACAGCGATAATATCAGAGTGTGGACGATATTTTGAAATCGTACGTGCAGTTGATCCACTCTCTGTTGCAGCAACAATTGCTTTAACATTTAAATTAAGCGCTGTATGTGCTACAGAAACACCAATGGCATTAACAAGAGATGTTTCAACTAACTTAGTACGGTCAGATAATAATTTTTTATAATCTTGCGCTGCTTCAGCTGAAACTGCGATATTTCTCATCGTTTTAACTGCTTCTTCTGGGTATAATCCCGCTGCAGTTTCACCTGATAACATAACTGCATCAGTACCATCATAAATGGCATTAGCAACGTCACTTGCTTCCGCACGAGTTGCACGAGGATTACGTTGCATTGAATCTAACATTTGAGTTGCAGTAATAACTGGTTTACCTAATTTATTACATTTTCTAATTAAATCTTTTTGAACCATAGGTACTTTTTCTGGTGGTATTTCAACACCCATGTCACCACGAGCAACCATTAAACCATCAGAAACTTCTAATATTTCGTCAATATTATCGATACCTTCTTGGTTTTCAATTTTAGGGAAAATTGTGATATGAGCTTTTTCTTCTTCAAGAATTTGGCGAATATCTAAAACATCACTAGGACGTCTTACGAAACTTGCTGCGATAAAATCAACATTTTCTTTGATACCAAAGCGGATATCATCAGCATCTTTATCAGTGATACCTGGTAAATTAACTTTTACTCCTGGTAAGTTAACACCTTTTTTATTTTTTAATTCTCCTGTATTTAAGATATCACATTTAACTTCGCCTTTATCTTTATTAATTTCTTTAACTTGTAGTTCAACTAAACCGTCATCTAATAAGATATAAGAACCTTCATTTACATCGTTAATTAAGTCTTCATAAGTAACCGAGAATTTCTCAGGAGTACCTTCAACTTCATTCATACTTACAATAACTTCTTTACCTTTTTCTAATTCAATAACGCCATCTTTCATATTATGCGTACGAATTTCTGGCCCTTTAGTATCTAATAATAGTGCAACAGTTTTATCTAAGCGTTTAGCAACTTTACGAATTGTATCAATTCTTGCTTTATGTTCTTCATGACTACCATGAGAGAAGTTTAAACGCGCAACGTTCATACCCGCGTTAATTAATTTTTCAAGCATTTCTTCCGATTCAGAAGCTGGTCCTATAGTACATACAATTTTAGTCTTTCTCATTATATAATCCTCCCATAATTTATATTGATAATTCTTTAGCTAATTGATACATATCTTTATCAAATTTATGATTACTTTCTCCAAAGATATCATCAAATGGTGTAGCAGTTAATTGATTATTTTTAATACCCACACCTTTAGCAGTTTCACCTTGTTTAAGTAATTCTACAGCGTGTCCACCTAACCTTGAAGCCAACACACGGTCAGCTCCAGAAGGGCTTCCTCCACGCTGAATATGACCTAAAACTGATACTCGAGTATCAATATTGATGTATTTCATTAATTCATCAGCACATTCTTGGCCACTCATACATCCTTCAGCGACCATAACGATAGAATGTTTCTTACCTCTTTTTATACCCTGTTCAATCTTTTCTGCAACATCTTTAATGTCTGTATGAACTTCGGGTACTACAATCGTCTCTGCGCCAACAGACAATCCTGCCCATAACGCTAAATCACCACAGTCTCGACCCATAACTTCTACTATAAAAGTACGAGCATGACTTGATGCAGTATCTCTAATTTTATCGACCGATTCAATAATTGTATTCAAAGCAGTGTCAAAACCTATAGTGAAATCTGTACCATTAATATCATTATCAATAGTACCAGGTATTCCAATAGTTTGAATTTCCTTACATTCTTCACTAATACGTTGAGCACCGCGATAACTACCGTCGCCCCCAATGACAACTAAGCCTTCAATACCACGTTTACGAAGGTTTTCAATACCTTTCTTACGCACATCTTCTTCTTTAAATTGAGGGCACCTAGCTGAAAATAGGAACGTACCTCCACGTTGAATTGTATCCCCTACAGAGCCTAATTCAAGCTTGTGAATATCATCGTCAAGTAAACCTTGGTAACCATGATAAATCCCATAAACTTCAATATTATTGTAAATTGCTGTACGAACGACTGCTCGAACTGCAGCATTCATACCTGGTGAATCTCCACCGCTAGTTAAAACTGCAATTTTTTTCATGACGACATACCTTTCTTTAACTAGATTTATCTTTAACTCTAAATTACCACAATTTATTTTACTGTTCCATCAAAAGAAAGCCTTTCAACGGATGTAAACGTTTTAAATAATGAATTTTTTCTAAAATCATAAAAAAGAGCTAATAGCCTTTAAATCAAGACAATTAACTCTTAATAATTTATTCTACAACTGATCCTATGTGTCTAAATTTCTCGAAACGATCATTAGCTAAATCTTCACCAGATTTTTGGTTCAATTCATTTAGATGTTTCACAAAAACTTCTTTAATTGTTGAAGCTTGTGATTCTATATCTTTATGAGCACCACCTAAAGGTTCATTAATCACTTCATCAACAATATTTAAACCTTTAAGATCATTAGCTGTAATTTTCATAGTTTCAGCAGCAATTTTAGCTAAATTACTATCTTTCCAAAGTAAAGCAGCAGCGCCTTCAGGTGAAATAACTGAATAAGTACTATTCTCAAGCATAAGTACTTTATTAGATATACCTATACCAAGCGCACCACCACTACCGCCTTCACCAATAACGATTGCGATAACAGGAACTGTCAGTGATGCCATTTCAATTAGATTTTTAGCTATTGATTCACTCTGACCACGTTCTTCAGCTGCTTTACCTGGATAAGCACCTTTTGTATCAATAAAAGTAAAGATCGGACGGTTAAACTTTTCAGCTTGTTTCATTAAACGAAGAGCTTTACGGTATCCCTCTGGATGAGCCATTCCAAAATTACGATAAATGTTATCTTTTGTATCTTTACCACGTTGCTGGCCGACTACAGTGACAGCTTGTCCGTTTAGATAACCAATTCCACCAATCATGGCAGGGTCATCTCTATAATTTCTATCTCCATGAAGCTCAATAAATGAGTCGAAAATATAAGGTATATAATCCAAAGTAGTTGGACGCTCTTGTAAGCGGGCAATCTGTACACGATCCCAAGGCTTCAAATTGGTATAAACTTTTTTAGTTTCTCTCTCAAGCGACGCTTCAAGCATATCTATTTCTTCTTGTAGATCAACTTCATTTTTCTCTTGAGATTCTTTTAACGATTCAATTTTATTTCTTATTTCAAAAAGTGGCTTTTCAAAATCTAACATTATTTACTCACCTCTTGATGGATATTTAAGATATTAGAAAGCGTTTCTTTCATATCTTTACGATGAATAACTTTGTCTAATTGACCATGCTCTAATAAAAATTCAGCCGTTTGGAAGTCATCAGGTAACTTTTCATTAATAGTTTGTTCAATGACACGTCTACCAGCAAAACCTATAAGCGCTTTAGGTTCACTTAAATTAATATCTCCTACTGAAGCAAAACTTGCTGAAACCCCTCCAGTTGTCGGGTTAGTTATATATGAGATATATAATAAGCCTGCATCAGAATGACGTTTAAGTGATACACTTGTTTTTCCCATTTGCATAAGTGAAATAATGCCTTCTTGCATTCTGGCACCACCACTTGCTGAAAAGAGAATAAATGGTAGACGGTGTTCAGTACAGTAATCTATAATTCTGCAGATTTTTTCACCTACTACTGATCCCATGCTTCCCATTCTAAAACGGGCATCCATTACGGCCACTCCATATTTAATACCATCAAGTTCAGAAGTACCAGTAACTACAGCTTCATTTAATCCTGTCTTTTGTTGATCTTTCTCTACCTTTTCAATGTAGCCAGGGAAATCTAATGGATTCGCAGAGGTCATGCCCTTGTCGAATTCTACAAATGTCCCTTCATCTGAAATAGCTTCAATTCTCTTATGTGCAGTGAGTGCGATGTGGTGATCACAATTGAAGCACACATTTAGATTTTCAGCTAATTCTTTAGTGTACATAATTTTTTTACACTTTGGGCATTTAGTCATAATCCCAGCTGGCACATCATTTTGTTTAGAATCTTGAACTGTTAAATATTTCTTTTTCTTACTTCGATTAAAAAAATCTTTAAACATTGGTAAACCTCCAAATAACCTCTGTTACTACCATTTTTTAAATTTCCTGATTCAATATGCTCATGAATAAACTATATTCTAACCAGCATAGAAATCAACTTCAAAATTATTTTAAATCTGTCACTTTCATTGTTTTATCATAAATATCTTGAGGGTTAACTTCGATTCTTGCAACCCCTGATTCCATAGCAGCTTTGGCTACGCTTCTAGCAACAGATGGCGCAACTCTTTTATCAAAAGGTCCAGGAATACAATAATCAGGATTAAGTTCATCCTCTTCAATTAAGTCTGCAATTGCTTCTACAGCTGCTTTTTTCATATCTTCATTGATGTGAGTTGCTTCAACATCTAATGCACCTCTAAAAATACCAGGGAAAGCTAAGACATTGTTAATCTGGTTAGGAAAATCTGAACGTCCTGTACCAATGACTTTAGCACCTGCTTCTTTAGCATCATCAGGTTTGATTTCAGGGTTAGGATTTGCCATAGCAAAGATAATTGGATCATCTGCCATGCTCTTAACCATATCTTTAGTTAATAAGTCTGCTACAGATACACCAATAAATACATCCGCATCTTTAATAACTTCTTCTAAAGAACCATCGATTTTATCTTTGTTTGTCCAGTTAGCAACATAAGCTTTAGTATCATTCATACCATGTTGTCGACCTTCATAAATAGCTCCTTTAGAGTCGCACATAATCATGTCTCTAACACCGTAAGAATATAAAAGTTTTACAATAGCAATTCCAGCAGCTCCAGCTCCGTTTAGTACAACTTTAATATCTGATAAATCTTTATCAACAATTCTCAAAGCATTGATTAAACCAGCCATAGTAACAATTGCTGTACCATGTTGATCGTCATGGAATACTGGGATATTAGTTTCTTTTTTCAATGTTTCTTCTATTTCAAAACATCTCGGTGCTGAAATATCTTCAAGATTAATACCACCATAATTAGGTTGTAGTAATTTCACAGTATTAACAATTTCATCAGTGTCTGTCGTATCTAATGCAATAGGTACGCCGTTGATACCAGCAAAGCTTTTAAACAATACCGCTTTACCTTCCATAACAGGAATGCTAGCTTCTGCTCCAATATTACCTAAACCAAGAACAGCAGTCCCATCAGTTACCACTGCTACTGTGTTTGCCTTTATTGTATAATCATAAACTTTTCTTGAATCTTCATGAATCTCCTTACAAGGTTCAGCAACACCAGGTGAATAAGCTAAACTAAGCTCTTCTTTATTAGTTACTTTTATATTTGGTGTAATTTCTAATTTACCTTGATTCTCTTTGTGCATCTCTAATGCATCGTCTCTTAAAGACATGAAATCAACCCCTATTTTAAATAATTTTAAAGTTAAAAAATAACTGTACTTATTAGATAAAAATCGTGAATGTTGAATCTAGTATTTCTAATATTTAAAAACCCAATATACTTCATTTTAAGAATAGTTAGAAACGCATCTCATATGTAAATGAATACGTTAATTTAAATAATTCTTCGTGATACTATTCTTATTTATTAAAATTATTTTTTCTTCCGATTATAAGTTAAACAGTGTATAACCAAAACAAAAAATAATTACAAAGAAAAACTGATGGTTATTATCTTAACCATCAGTTAACTATACCATAGTTTAAAAAATGATAAAAGTTATATAAACCTAATATCACTAGGTTTTACAGACTCGATAAGTTGATAAATTGTCTCATCATCTTTATTTATATATCCTAAGTGTTTTATATCATTATTTTGTTCATTAAACGAACTAATCTCTAAAATGTTATTTTTCTCAATTGGTGTGTCTACTATCATTTCATGCAACTTATCTGAAATCAATTGCGTATCACGTAGAATCACTTTTTTAGATGCTTTAATCTTTTGATTTTTAAATTCATTCACTTCAATTATCTGATTTATAATAAGTTGTAGTTGTTGATTTCTTTTTTCAAATTTACCGATGACTATATACATTTCTTCATTAGATATTGAAGTTTCATATTTCTTGAATTTATCAGGAAATATCACACCGTCCATTAACAACATTCCATCATTAAGTGTTACGAAAGCCATGTTCTGTCCATTCTTAGTTCTTATTTGTTTAATTGCATCAAAATGTACTAATATAGGTTGGTGATTTTGAGCATTACCTAATTTATAAATTCCTAAGTATTGCTTTTTATCAAATTCTTTCTCAACCGGATGTTTAGATATGTAGAAGCCTAAATACTCTTTTTCATAATCACTAAGCATTTTATCAGGTAACTCTTCTTTATCTTCATAAGCTTGTTTAGGAGTTAATATGTCGAATAGCATATCATCTTGCTCGACATCGGAGGCTGTATCTAAAACTTGATCAATAGTTTGTAATAGAGTAGCTCTATTTTTACCAAAATGATCAAACGCACCAACTAAAATTAAAGCTTCTAATAATTTTCTACTTTTAACCCTTTTAGGAATTCTTCGTGTAAAATCAAAAAAATCTTTAAACTTGCCATTATTATATCTTTCATCAACAATCGTTTTAACACTCTGGTATCCTACACCTTTTATAGCTCCTAGAGATAAATAAATACCTTTTGTAGTTGCTTTATAATACCAATGACTTTCATTGATATTAGGTGGTAAAATATTTAATTTTTGATGCTTCGCTTCATCTATAATGGCAGAAGTTTTCTTTTCACTACCTATAACATTACTTAGAATATTGGCATAGAAATAGTTTGGATAATACACTTTTAAATAACTCATAATGTAGGCTATTTTAGAATAGCTCACTGCGTGCGCTCTAGGGAAACCGTAATCTGCAAATTTAAGTATTAAGTCAAAAATTTGTTTACTTATTTGTTCATTGTATCCATTTTGTTTGGCGCCATTAACAAAGTGTTGACGTTCATTTTCTAATACTGCACGATTCTTCTTACTCATAGCTCTTCGTAGGATATCCGCTTCACCATAACTAAAGTTAGCGAATTTACTTGCAATTTGCATTATTTGCTCCTGATAAATAATGACACCATACGTACTTTTTAAAATGGATTCTAAATCATTATGCAAATATTCTACTTTTGAAGGGTCATGTCTACGAGTAATATATGTTGGTATCTCTTCCATAGGTCCTGGACGATATAGAGATGTTACGGCAACAATATCCTCAAAATGCTCTGGTTGAAGTCTTTTTAGCACACTTCTAACGCCTTCTGATTCTAGTTGGAAAATACCTGTAGTATCACCTTGAGATAAAAGTTTAAAAACATTTTTATCATCAAATGGAATCGCTTCGACATCTATATCAACATCTAAATCTTTCTTAACTTGATTAACTATTTGATGAATAATAGATAAGTTACGTAAACCTAAAAAATCGATTTTTAATAAACCAATACGTTCCGCTTCTGTCATAGTCCATTGTGTTAATAAACCTGTATCACCCAATGTAAGTGGCGCGTATTTATATAAAGGTTGATCGTTAATAATAATTCCTGCTGCATGTGTTGATGTATGTCTAGGTAAGCCTTCTAATTTTTTACTCATTTCAAACCATAGTTCATTTCGGTGGTTTCGGTGAACAAAAGACTTAAAGTCCTCTTCTTGATAAGCTTTATCTAGAGTAATCCCCAACTTGTGAGGAATTAATTTAGATATCTCATTTAAAGTCGTTTCATCAAAGCCCATAATTCTTCCGACATCACGCCCAACTGCTCTAGCAAGTAAATGACCAAATGTAACAATACCAGAAACATGGAGTTCACCATATTTTTCTTGAACATATTGAATCACTTTTTCACGTCTTGTATCTTCAAAGTCAATATCTATATCAGGCATAGTTACCCTCTCTGGATTTAAAAATCTTTCAAAGAGTAGGTTAAATTTAATTGGATCGATAGTTGTAATTTCTAGTAAATAACTGACTAATGAACCAGCTGAAGAACCTCGACCAGGTCCAACTATTACGTCATGTGTTTTAGCGTAATGTATAAGGTCACTAACTATAAGGAAATAATCTTCAAATCCCATTTTAGTTATAATTTCATATTCATGCTTAAGTCGATTTAAATATTGTTCATTATTCAGATTCCATTCATTCAATTTACGAATTAATACTGACCATAGATAATCTTTTGAAACTTCTCCATCAGGTGTGACATATTGAGGCAGTAACGATTGATGATATACCAATTCAGCTTTACATAAGTCTACGATGTCTTCAGTATTTTGTTTTATTTTCTCATCGATTTCTAACTCTTCAAATTCCTTCTGATCAGGAAAATGCTCACCAAAATCTTTACTATCGTTAATAATATCTAATTTAGAATTATCTTTGATGGCTTGTAAAGCAGAAATGGTATCAGCGTCTTCTCTATTCAAATATCTTGCTGACTTAAGCCATACTTTTTTTCTATTAACAATATCATTACTCGTATGATTGATATAAACATGTATTTTATCATTAAATGCTTCAATAATTTGTTTATGAGTATTATCAATATCTTTGAAGATAATAATTAGATTTTTATCGTAACGTTTTAACCATTCTAAAGGTACTTCCTCTTTTTCTTTCATCTTAATTGCAGAAGAAAGTTGATATAGCGCTTTTAAACCTTCATTATTTTGAGCTAATACTACTGTTTCAACTGTATATAAACCATCAGTTAATGATATCGTCATGCCAAAAATCGGATGAATATCTTTTGCTATACACGCATCATAAAACTTAGGAAAGCCATATAAAACATGGGTATCTGTAATTGCAAGCGCACGATAACCTTCATTTTTAGCTTTATTGACCACATCTTCAATTTTCAAACTTGCGTTCAATAAATCGTATGCAGTATGAATATTTAAATGCGCAACCATGTTTGTATACTCCTTCCAGTTATTTAATCTTTTGTTTTAATGCATTAGCTAGATTATCAAATTCAGTCCAACTATATACAGAGACACCTGAAGCATTCGGATGTCCACCACCACCAAAATCATTTGCTACATCATTAATAATGATTTTACCCTTTGAACGAATTCGACATCTAATTTGGTCTCCTTCATCTACACCAAACATCCAAATTTTCAAACCTTGAATATCAGCTATAGTATTTACAAATTGAGATGCTTCATTAGGTTGAATATTATATTCCTCTAAAATATCGCGAGTTATTTTAACCTGACAATAACCCACATTGTCTAATTCGAAATTCTGTAAAATGTAACCTTGGAAAGGTAAAAGTTTAGGATCTTTCTCTGACATTTTATTTAGTTCTGCATTAGGGTCAAAAGGAAAGGCAATTAATTTACTAGCCACTTCCATTGTGTGCGGAGTGGTATTGTTAAATAAGAATCTTCCTGTATCTCCCACAATGCCCAAATATAATACACGTGCAGTTTTTTCGCCTATAATACGCTCATCGTTAAAATGTGTAATAAAATCATAGATAATTTCACTTGTCGAAGACGCCTCTGTACTCACATAATTAATGTCGCCATATTGGTCTATCGCTGGATGATGGTCTATCTTCAATACTTTTAAACCATTCTGATAACGTTGGTCGTCAATACGCGGAGAATTTGCAGTGTCACAAACGATTACCAATGCTTCTTTATAAACTTCGTCTGAAATTTCATCAAAAGTACCTATAAATTCTAAAGATGGTTCATTTTCTCCGACTGCATAAATATGCTTATTTGGATATTTAGCCTCTAAATAATATTTAAGTCCTAATTGTGATCCATAAGCGTCAGGGTCTGGTCTAACATGACGATGGATGATGATCGTATCGTTTTGTTCAATTTCTTGCATCATATCATTCATAATATTCTTCATTTTAAATTACTCCCTTAAAATACTCATTTATTGCTCAAAAGCCTTCAAACATTTGACAAATTACTAATGCGTTTGCAACCTTTTCGTTATTATTAATCATTGTTACTTCTAACTTAGCAAAATTTCTACCAACATCTAGCATTTCATAATGAACATCGATGGATGATTCAATAGGTACAGTTTTGATATAAACTATATTTAAGTTTTCAATCATTACATTACCTTTTTTGTACTTTCTCATCTCATGTCTAATCGTTTCTTCGATAATGCCCACAAATACTGCTTTACTTAATGTGCCATAATGATTTGTTACTAAAGGAGAAACATCAACAGTAATTCCATTTGAATTAATCGTAATATGCTTAGCAATTTGATCATTAATTGTATCACCAATTTGCGGCTGTCTTCCTAAAAGTTGCATTGACTTCAATACATCCTGTCTATTAATTACACCAATAGCTTTTTTATTATTATTAGTTACAGGCAGTAATTCAATGCCTTCCCATATCATCATATGCGCACAACTAGCCACTGTATTGGTAAGCTTTACACTAAGAGGATTACGTGTCATTATTTTCCCTAACTCATCCTCTTCATTCATATTAATAATTTCTCTACTTGTAACTATTCCTACTAATTTAAAATCCTCATTCACTATAGGAAATCTAGTGTGCCCTGTATCATTTGCTAACTTTTTATAGTCATTAATTTTCATGTAATCAAATAATACTGATAACTCATTAATAGGTTTGACAATATCCTCTACGACAAGAATTTCTTTACGAATTTTTTGATTATACATTGCTCTATTAATAATATTAGCGACTAGAAATGTATCATAACTTGATGAAATAATGGGCAGTTCGTGCTCATTTGCATATTCAACGACTTCTTTAGAAGGCTGAAATCCACCAGTTATTAATATTGCAGTGTCTCGTTTTAAGGCTTCCATTTGAACATCTGCGCGGTTTCCGACTATAAGCAATGTGTGACTTCCAATATATTTTAAAATATCTTGAAGTTCCATTGCTCCTATCGCAAATTTGGATACAGTTTTCCCTAATCCCTTCTTACCACCTAAAATTTGACCTTCAACAATGTTAGCAATTTCATTAAATGTTAAATTGTCTATATTATCCCTATTACGTTTCTCAATTCTTACTGTACCTACACGATCAATTGTAGCAACAATGCCAAGTTGACCTGCATCTTTAATTGCTCTATATGCTGTACCTTCAGAAACATCTAAAACTTTTGCAATCTTTCTAACAGAAATTTTAGAACCTACAGATAGTGATTCAATGTAATTTAAAATTTGCTCGTGTTTAGTCATCAAGTTACCTCTTTATTTCTATTGAACAGTGATAGCATTATTATAACTTTTAACCTCAAAAAAATCATGGCACAACTTCACTTTAAGTAAATTGAAATTCAAAACGATATACATAATTACTTTTTTATTTAATTTTGAATAGAAAAATGAATTTAAATGGAAATTCCATTAAAACTCTATTAAAATAAAGTTGAGGAGGGATGTACTTATGTATAAACATATTTTACTTGGTGTAGACACTCAATTAAAAAATGAAAAAGCATTAAAAGAAGTGTCTCATTTAGCTGGTAAAGACACAGTTGTAACTATTCTAAATGCTATTAATGAACAAGATGCTCAAGCTTCTATCAAAGCAGGAGTTCACTTGGATGAATTAACTGAAGAAAGAAGCGAACGTTTAGAGAAAACAAGAAAAGCATTAGAGGACTACGGTATTGATTATGATCAAATCATTGTTAGAGGAAATCCTAAAGAAGAGTTATTGAAACATGCTAATAGTGGTAAATATGAAATTGTTGTTTTAAGTAACCGTAAAGCTGAAGATAAAAAGAAATTTGTACTCGGTAGCGTAAGTCACAAAGTAGCTAAACGAGCTACAATCCCTGTATTAATCGTTAAATAATTAATAGAAATTCCCGATTCTTCTTAAAAAGTTTAAGAATCGGGAATTTTTTTATAAACATTAAATTATTCAAAACATCAACTTAAAATTCAATTGATTGACCTGGCTCTAGAATTTGAACTTCACCTACATTAACAGCATCCTTAAACTGATTTGGGTCTTGTTCGATTAATGGGAAAGTATTGTAGTGAATTGGTACACTGATTTGCGGTTTAATTAATTCATTTATCGCATAACTTGCGTCATCAATGCCCATTGTAAAATTATCTCCAATAGGTACGAAGCATACATCAACAGGATGTCTATCTGCAATTAATTTCATATCACTAAATAAGCCAGTATCTCCTGTGTGATAAATCGTTTTACCTTCAGCTTCGATAACAACTCCCATAGGCATACCTAAATATACTGGAATACCATCTTCATGTGTAAAACTAGAGCTATGGAAAGCTTGAACAAATTTTACAGTACCAAAATCGAATTTAGCTTTACCACCGATATTCATACCGTGTACATTTTCAACACCGTGATAAGTTGATAAGTAACCTTGTAATTCCGCAGATCCAATAACTACAGCGTGATTTCTGTTCGCTAGTTCAACTACATCACCAAAATGATCTTCATGTCCATGAGTTAAAATAATGTAGTCTACATCTAAAGTTTGTTCATCTAAATCGCATTTGTCATTTCCAGAAATAAAAGGATCGACAATTACTTTTTTACCATTTCCTTCAAAATAGATTGTTGATTGACCATGAAATGAAAGTTTCATTTATATAGCCCTCCTCAAATTTTATCTGTAATCATTATACCCTAGCTACTCCCTCTTATAACACTGTATATCAAAATGACTACAAACATGTTTTTCATGATTCGATTTTTGAAAACTAAGACTATTTAGAATAAAATTAAATTACATTAATACTATGGAGGCAAATTAAAATGACTAAAATAGATGAAATCATTAAAGTCTTACAACAACAAAATGCAGATGCAGCCTGGATTACGACGCCACTTAATATTTACTACTTTACTGGATACCGTAGTGAACCTCATGAACGTTTATTTGCCCTACTTATTCAAGCTGATGGGGAGCCAGTACTATTTTGTCCAAAAATGGAAGTAGAAGAAGTAAAAGCTTCTCCATATGAGGGAAAAATTATTGGTTACCTAGATACTCAAAACCCCTTTGATTTATATCCTCAAACGTTTACTACATTACTGATTGAAAGTGAACATTTGACTGTTAAACGTCAACGTGAATTATCTCAAGCTTTCGATGTACAAGTTTATAATGATATAGATCAATCTATTAAAGATTTAAGAAACATAAAATCCTATGAAGAAGTAATTAAAATTAAGAAAGCTGCTGAATTAGCTGATAAGTGTATAGAAATTGGCGTCGCTTATTTAAAAGAAGGTGTTGAAGAGCGAGAAGTCGTAAATCATATTGAAAATGAAATAAAAAAATATGGTGTTAACGAAATGAGTTTTGACACTATGGTACTATTCGGAGATCATGCTGCTTCTCCTCACGGAACACCTGGTAATAGAAAGTTACAACAAAATGAGTATGTTCTCTTTGATTTAGGTGTAGTTTATGAGCATTATTGTAGTGATATGACGAGAACGGTAAAATTTGGTAACCCTAGCGAAGATGCTCAAAGTATTTATAAAACCGTATTGAAAGCTGAGCAATCTGCGATTGAGGCTATCAAACCTGGAGTAATGATTAAAGACATTGATAAAATTGCTCGAGATATTATTAGCGAAGCGGGATACGGCGACTATTTCCCTCATCGATTAGGCCACGGCTTAGGATTAGAAGAACACGAATATCAAGACGTTTCCAGTGCCAATGAGAACCCTTTAGAAGCGGGAATGGTGATAACTATAGAACCAGGCATTTATGTCCCTGATGTTGCAGGTGTTAGAATCGAAGACGATATTCTAGTGACTGAAAATGGATATGAAATCCTTACAAAATATCAAAAATAATAATTTAAGCATAATAAAACTCGGCTAAGTTAGTACCTAGCCGAGTTTCTTTTTAATTATTGATTAAGCGCATCTTCAACAGAAGTATATTCTAAGTTAAACGCTTCAGCTACACCCTTATTCGTAACATGACCTTTGTAAGTATTTAATCCTAAGGATAACGCATGATTTGATTTAAACGCTTCACGATAACCTTTATTAGCTAAAGTTTGCGCAAATGGTAATGTAGCATTATTTAAAGCTAATGTTGATGTACGTGGTACAGCGCCAGGCATATTAGCCACAGCATAGTGAACAACACCATGTTTTGTATAAGTAGGATCGTCATGTGTAGTAATTTTATCAGTTGTCTCGAAAATACCACCTTGGTCAATAGCGATATCTACTATCACTGATCCTGCTTTCATTTGCTTAATCATATCTTCAGTGACTAAGTTTGGAGCTTTAGCACCTGGAATAAGTACAGCACCAATAACTAAGTCACTATCTTTAACGAACATTTCAATATTTAGTGGATTGGACATAATTGTATGTACTCTTCCATTAAATAAGTCATCAAGTTCTTGTAAACGTTTTGGATTAACATCAAGCACAGTGACATCAGCGCCTAAGCCTAAAGCAATCTTAGCTGCGTTAGTACCGGCTTGACCTCCACCTATAATTGTTACTTTCCCTTTAGGTACACCTGGTACGCCACCGAGTAATATTCCCATGCCGCCGTTAACTTTTTGTAAGAACTCAGCTCCGATTTGAGTTGACATTCTTCCGGCAACTTCGCTCATAGGTGATAATAATGGTAATGATTTATCAGGTAATTGCACTGTTTCGTATGCAATACCAATAACTTTATTATCTACTAAAGCTTGAGTTAATTTTTCTTCATTTGCTAAATGTAAATAAGTGAAGAGAATTAACCCCTCTTTAAAGAATTGATATTCAGATTCTAATGGTTCTTTAACTTTGACTACCATATCTACATCCCATATTTTCGCCTGTTCAGATACGATTTCTGCTCCAGCTTCTTTGTAGTCAACGTCTTCAAAATATGAACCTAGTCCTGCGTTTGTTTCAACAAAGACAGTATGTCCTTGCTCTACAAGTGCATGTACGCCACTTGGTGATAAACTCACTCTGTTCTCGTTATTTTTTATCTCCTTTGGAATACCAATTTTCATTCCATCCACCTCCTCTTACATCCTAACGCGAAAGTATTGAAAGCGCAATCATAAAAAATACACAAATTTGTAATTATTGATAATTAAATATTCTGTCAATTATGTTAAAATAGAGTTAAGAAACATGAAGGGGGCACGAGCGATGATTACGTATAAAAATATTTTAATCGCAGTCGACGGTTCACACGAAGCAGAATGGGCTTTTAATAAAGCTGTAGGAGTTGCTAAACGTAACGATGCAAAATTAACAATTGTAAATGTAATCGATTCAAGAACATACTCTTCTTATGAAGTCTATGATGCTCAGTTCACTGAGAAATCTAAACATTTTTCTGAGGAGTTACTCAAAGGTTATAAAGAAGTAGCTTCAAATGCAGGAGTAAAAAATGTAGAAACACGTTTAGAATTTGGCTCACCTAAAGCGATTATCCCTAAAAAATTAGCACATGAAGTAGGTGCTGATTTAATCATGAGTGGTACTTCAGGTTTAAATGCTGTAGAACGTTTTATTGTAGGTTCAGTATCAGAAGCAATCGTACGCCACGCGCCATGTGATGTTTTAGTTGTACGTACAGAAGAAATTCCTGAAGATTTCCAACCACAAGTAGCTACACCTAGATTACGTGAAAGATATCAAGATTAAATTTAACATTTAAAAGTAAGAATATATTCATTTAATAGCCTATCAACGTCATTATAAAAGTCGTTGATAGGTTTTCTTAAATTTATTTCTCTCTAGTTAAAAATTAAAAATCGCATAACCATTTATACGGTTATGCGATCACAAGTTGTATTTCCACCTATTAATTATTAGTTTCAGTGTTAACACTTTGTTCTTCAGATGATTCCTCTTTTAGCCCACCATATTTGATGACGTCACGAGAAATCATAACTTCCTCGTCAGTTGGTACAACTAATACTTTTACTGGGGAATGGGGATAGTTAATATACCCTTCATCTCCGTGAAGACTCTCATTTTTCTTCGGATCCCAATATACACCCATAAATTCAAGTCCCTCTAGAACTTTACCTCGAATAATATGAGAATTTTCTCCTATACCAGCTGTGAATACAATAACATCAACGCCATGCATTCTAGCCGCATAAGAGCCAATGTATTTATGAATCTTCGATGCAAATAAATCAAGTGCTACACGTGCACGATGACGTCCATGTTTAGCTTCTTCAGTTAAGTCTCGTAAATCACTTGACGTACCAGTTAAACCTAGTAAACCGGATTCTTTATTCAAAATATTTAATACTTCGTCTGCATTTTTACCAGTCTTTTCCATAATAAACGGAATCAACGCTGGGTCTAGATTACCTGAACGTGTACCCATTGTTACACCTGCTAATGGGGTGAAACCCATAGATGTATCAATTGATTCTCCGCCATCAATCGCAGCTATTGACGCACCATTACCAATGTGACAAGAAATAATTCTTAAATCTTCGATCGGTCTTCCTAAAATGTCTGCCGCTCTTCTAGATACATACTTATGACTTGTACCATGGAAGCCATATTTACGAATGCCATAATCTTCATAATAATGATAAGGTAAACTGTATAAATAAGCTTGTTCAGGCATTGTTTGGTGGAAAGATGTATCAAATACAGCTACATGAGGAATATTTGGTAATAACTTTTTAAAAGCTCTTATTCCCATTAAATTAGCTGGGTTATGCAGTGGAGCTAACTCACTTAACTCCTCAATTTGAGTCTCTACCTCATCCGTTACAACTACTGATTTTGGAAATTTCTCTCCCCCATGCACTACACGGTGACCTGTTCCTTCAATTTCATTGATATCTTCAATCATGTGATGTTCTTTAAAGCTTTCTAACATAATATTAACTGCTTCTTCATGATCATTTATATCTCTAACGTCAGTAAGCTTTTCCCCTTCAACTACAATCGTGAAAATAGAATCGCTTAAACCAATACGCTCGATGACGCCTTTGGTTACTAACTTTTCTTCCGGCATTCTGATTAACTGGAATTTCAAAGATGAACTACCAGCATTTACCGCCAAAATTAATTTTGACATAGGTCATTGTCCTCCATCATTTGTTTAGTTATATTTTTCACACAGTTCATTTTATCATTATTACAGTTTGAATACTATATTGTTACAGATTATTTTTTTGTATGATTTGTGTCCATCCATTGATTTAATTCACTAATAAATCCTTGAAATTGCTGTGGATTTTTAAAATCAGGAATATTAGCTAATAAGACTTCAACAGGTTTAGTCTCTTGAGGTTGTTTTTTCTGTAAAATAAGTATAGATTTTCGTGCTTTTTCATTTTTAAATAACGTTGTTGGTAGATTTAAAAATGCTTGCATTTCAGTATCTGTAGCAATGAATTTTTCTAACTGTTTCACTTTATCTCCAGTAAAAATGTTACTTGGAACGACTAAAAACGCATAACCTGCCCCTTTTAATGCATTTATAGCTTGTTCAATTAATAAATAATGAGAGTAACTGTGCCCCTCATCAAAGCCAAGTTTCATTTCTTTACTACGCTCATCTACTGGATAATAGCCAATTGGGAAGTCTCCAATTACCACATCTGCTTCTTCTAAAGGCAGTGGCATAATAGCATCTTGAGGGTATACATCAAATGGAATTTCTAAGAAGTTAGCTAAATGTACACTTACTCTAGATAACACTGGATCTACTTCAATGAGATGATGCATCGTTGTTTTATCCGAAAGTACCTCCTTAACAGAAGCACTTAGGTGTCCAGCACCACTAGCGATATCAACAACATGCATCTCCTCTTTATCTTGCATGAATCGTTCAACTAAGAAACCAAGTATTAATCCTATTGAATCAGGAGTAATTTGGTGGTTTGCTTGAATATTCTCTTCTTGCATTAAACTTAAATATGCAAATTGAAATGCTTTTCTTCTATCTTGAAGTGTAGCTTGTTCGAGTAAATCTCTTTTATTGGTATAAATTTCCTCCATAGCTAACCCTAAATTTTCAATGAAGCTTTGTCCATTCTCTTCATTTAAGGATTTAGCTTTTACATCTAATGCATGGAATAAGCGTTCCATAATTGTATTTTCTTCAGTCATAAAAAACCCTCTCTAACCAAAAGTGCCCATTCATAATTTATAGAAATTAAACACTTTATCTAACTTTCAATTTCTTAAACAAGTATGGACACTTAGTTAATCACTGTCAATGATACGAATTCAACTTAAATGTTGCGATACGCTTCTAAAGCAGCATCAAAATCTGGGAAGTTAGTACCTTCACTAACAATTTCTTTATAAACAATTTTGTTACTTTCATCTAATACAAAAACTGAGCGAGCTAATAATCTTAATTCTTCCATGACTACCCCAAAGTTTTCACCGAAAGATAGGTCTCTGTGATCACTTAATGTAACAACATTTTCTAAACCATTAGACGCACACCATCTTTTCTGAGCGAATGGTAAATCAACAGAAATTGTTAATACTACACCATCTTCTTGAGATGCTTCTTCATTAAATTTACGTGTTTGTTGGTCACATACACCTGTATCAATAGAAGGAACTACACTAATTAATTTCTTTTTCCCTTTATAATCTTCTAATGTTATTTGATTTAAACTATTGTCTAATACAGTAAAGTCGGGTGCAATGTCACCTTCTTTTACCTGTTGACCTGACAATGTAATAGGATCATTTTTAAAAGTAATTTCAGTCATTATGATGACCTCCTATATTTTAAGTATTTAATATTATCATACGACAAATTTTAGTAGTAATTCAATTTTTTAATGTAAACAATTTAATTTTCAAATGAGCATTAAACTCATATACGTATCATTAATTACATATACATCCAAAAAAACTGACATCTAGATTAAACGAATAATCTTAACGTCAGTTACTAAAGATTAGTGCATCAACTGCATGACATAATCATATATATTTTTTAATATAAGGACTGCAGTTACTAAAATAAATAAATTTTTAACGTATCCAACGCCCTTTTTCAAAGCAAAATGAGCACCAAAATAAGAACCTACAATCATACTTAGTGCCATAATGAATCCATAAGTAAAATTGACCTGACCTAGCATGATAAAAAGTAATAACCCACCAATATTTGATGCAAAGTTCAGAACTTTTGCATTACCAGCTGCACTTAAAAAGTCAAACCCAAACATGAGTAAAGTAAATAACATGAATGAGCCCGTACCTCCACCTAAAAAGCCATCATAAAATCCTAAAATGATAAACATGATTGAAAAAATGATTGCCTTAATAAATGTAAATGAAGTGAAGCTTCTGACACTACCCCAATCTTTTTTTACAATAGTGTATACAATAACTATCGTTAAAACGACAATAATGAGTGGCTTTAATATATTCGCGGGTAAATAAGTTGCTAAGATTGCTCCTGCTCCTGATGCAATAAATACAAATGGGAAAAGCTTCCCGACTACTTTTAAATCTACTTTCCCAGAACGTATAAATTTAAAAGCACTTGTTAATGTACTAAATGAACTTGCAAATTTATTGGTTCCTAATGCCATTGAGGGTGGTAACCCTACTGCTAAAAGTGCAGGAGTAGAAATTAACCCACCGCCACCAACTACTGAATCAATAAACGAGGCTATAAACCCAAAAAACATAATAGTGACGATTACAGATAGATGCCAATCCACTTACTTCATACTCCCCTTTATTATTTGATGGTTCGCTCGCCAATACTTAAATTTTTAAAATAAATCTTCAATTAAAGCATCAGTTGATTGTTCTTTCTCACTTTTATAATTTTGATCGATAGTCATCGTTTCAATATTATCCACTGCAGTTTGAACCATATCATCAAAATTGAATACCCCTTCATATTTCTCAACTTTATCAAAGTCAGGTTCGGTTACAGGATTTTTAGGTGTAAAGATTGTACAGCAATCTTCAAATGGCTGGATAGATGTTTCATAAGTACCAATATCTCGAGCCTTTTTAATAATGTCTTCTTTATCGAGGGTTAATAATGGCCTTAAAACTGGTGTGGAAGTTACATGATTAATGGCATACATACTTTTTAGTGTTTGACTTGCAACTTGACCTAAATTTTCCCCATTAACGATGGCATTTGCACCAATTTTATGAACTAATGCATCGGAAACACGCATCATCATGCGTCGTGTTGAAGTCATTGTATATCGAGGGTGAACAACCTTATTAATTTGCTTCTGTAGTTCAGTAAAAGGAACAATGTGTAATTTAATAGGTCCTACACGCTCTGATAAAATACGTGTGAGTTCAATCACTTTATCTTTAGCTTTCTCACTTGTAAATGGTGGACTATGAAAGTGAATTGCCTCAATTGTAACCCCACGTTTCATTACTTCCATACCTGCCACCGGTGAATCGATACCGCCACTTAACATAAGTAACGTCTTGCCACCAGTTCCTACAGGTAAGCCTCCTGAACCTTGAATAATTTTTTCGAAGATATACACCGCATCCAAACGTATTTCAACTCTCACTTCATGGTCAGGTTGTTTAACATTAACCGAAACACCCTCAACATTCTTGAGTATCGCGCCACCAACTTCACGTTGTAAAGCATAGGTATCTAAATGAAAGGATTTATCTACACGTTTTACATCTATTTTAAAAGTAGAGCCTTCATCAAAATCACGAGCTAGCTGAATTGCTGCTTCATATATTGCTTCTTCTGTTTTATCGGTCTTAATCACAGGACTTATGGATTTAATTCCATAAACTTTAGTTAAACGATGAATAATTTCATTCATATCCGCATCTTGATCCATATCGATGTACATGCGATCGCGTTTACCTTTTACATGGTACCCTTGTAAGGGAATTAACGCGCGTTTTACGTTATCCTTTAATTGATTAACGAACATTTTACGATTTGTACCTTTTAACGTCAATTCACCATATCTTACGAGCAAATGATCGTAGTGCATTATTTTAACAACTCCTTAATTTCTTCATATACTTGTTCAAATACTTCTTTAAATCTTTGAATATCCTCTTCAGTTGTATGAACTCCCATAGATATTCTTATACTACCTTCTATTCTTGCATCAGGAACTCCCATTGCTAATAGCACTTCGTTAAGTTTCCCACGTTTAGATGAGCAAGCACTTGTTGTTGATATCATTACACCATGTTTTGAAAAAGCATTAACAAGCACTTCACCTTTAACACCTGGAAAGCTAACATTAATAATTTGGGGTGCACTATCCTTAGGGGAATTAATGTAAACGCCTCTAAATTCTTCTAAAAATGTTCTAACTGACTGATTCATTTTATTTAATTTACGACTGGCTTCATCTAAACGACCCATGGTAAGTTTGATTGATTTCACCATTGAAACAGCCATTGGCAAATTAACAGTGCCACTTCTCAAACCATACTCTTGACCGCCACCATGCACAACTGGCTCAATATTTTGTATATTTTTAATAATTAAAAGTCCTTGCCCTTTTAAACCATTAAATTTATGTCCGCTTAAACTCAAGCTATCAACACCATTTAAATTCATAGACACTTTCCCAAGTGCTTGTACAGCATCCACATGTAAATGTGCTCGTGGATAGTCTTTTAAGATATTAACAATATCTTGAATTGGTTGAATTTGGCCCATAATATTATTCACGTACATACATGTGACCAACCCAACTTTATCTGACATTAAAGATTTTAAATGTTCAGTATCAATTTTACCATCACTCTTAACATCAACATATTTAAGTTTAAAACCTTGTTTCTCCTCTAAATATCTCATCACTTCTAATACAGAGGGATGTTCTAGAACAGAGGTTATAATTTCATTAGCTGTTTCCCTTTTCATATAAGCGATTCCTTTAAGAGCCATATTGTTAGATTCTGTAGCACCACTTGTAAATACGATATGATACAGGTGATTTAAATTTAAAGCACTGTCTATTTCTTCTTTAGCTTGCTTCAGTACTTGTTCAGCTTGTAAGCCAGCTTGATGAGGGCTATTAGGATTGAAGTACAATGATTGATTCACTTTAACGAAGGAATCAATAACATCTTGATCAGCTTTTGTAGTGGCTGCATTGTCTAAATAAATCACTGATAACACTTCTCTTTCACTTTAATAAATTCTTTAATCGGAAAATGATTACCCCGAACGCTAATCATTTTATAAATTTGGATACTCAAGCATTATACTATTTTCTAGCAAAATTAAAAGAGAGCAAGACAGAAATGATTCACTAAGAATAAAAATTCTGTCTTGCTCTTATAAAATATGACCTATTCTTTAATAACTTGTTCTTCAATATGTTTAGTAATTCCAGGTTCTACACTTTCAAGTGCTTGTTCTGAAATTTCGATAGAACGTTTGTAGCGATTATTTTTGAATAAACGCTCCGCTTCGTTAAGACTCTTATCAACACTATTATGATCTTTACGATATCTATTACCATATTGAATTAATTTTTCAGCGTATACTGCATTGACTAATACATCATTCGCTTCATCTTCAAACGTATTCATTTGAATAACGATTTTAGCAACTTTATCTTTTAGCTGTTTAACATGTATTGGGCGTTCACTAAATTGATTATTAACTTCACGCACTTCATTATCAATTTCATTTTTCATAATGATGAAACGTTCAGGAACACTTGTTAAGTTTGAAGCTAATAAACGTCTATATACTTCTTCTTTCTTAGATTGAACTCTTAATAAATTGTCTTCTGCTTCTGCTTCATCTTCACGCAATTTAATAAGATGATTTTGAAGTTTATCTTGTTTCTCATTGATAACTGAAACGTGATCTTCAAGATATTGTAAATTATCTTGAACTTCACTATATCTAACTGCCGACTTAGACATTTCTTTTAAGATGTCATCATAAACCGCAATGAGATTTTGAATTTCATTTTCAAATTGACGGACACTTTGTGCATCAGATTCATTAATATAATAATTTTCACGCACATATTCGATTTCAGTTTGAAGTGTGTAGTTCATGTCTTTAGCTTTGAATAAATCGTCTGTAATGACATCTTTCGTTTCTTCGACTTCATTTTTAGCTTTTACTTCATGCTCTATTAGATCATACATCTCATCTAACTTATCGTTAATACTTTCAAGCTTATCATTAGCTTGATCTAATTCTAGCCGACTTATCATAGGTTCTACAAAACTTAATTCGGTTTTTAAACTTTGTAAGTTTCCATCAACTTTAACATGATCTAAATCGTATCCTTCAACTTTCAAGTCTCTACAACCATATTTTAAATCTTGGAATTGACCTGGTAATTCTTTTTGAGTTTCGCGAATTAAATCAGGTATCTCTTCCATATAAGCTTTAAGACTATTCATCTCTTCGTGTAGAGCGGCTATATGATTATGAGCTTGAACATAATTCCCTTCTGATTTAAGTGTTTCATACTCATTTAATTTCGGTTCAAATTTCTCAATTTCTTTCTCTAAAGGCTGAGCAGCTTCTCCAAATTGATGACGATTAGCCAATACATCACGTTTCATTTCACGATGATCGACCTTACATTTATCGTATAATGCTTCATTGTCTTTATGTAAAGCTAAAACTTCATCTACTTGAGATACTTGTTGATTATAATTGTTTTCATATTGATCCATAAGTTCATGCGCATCATCAATTTCAGTTTGCGCTGCAGAAAACTTAAATTTATCAAGATATTCCTCAGCATTATGAATTTTTTCTTCAACGGGAGCTAAGTATTTATTTGTACTTTCTGTGTTGTCTTTTTTCATTGCATCATACTTAGTCTTAGTTTCACCTTTTAAGTTTAAATTCTGTAATTTTTTCAAGTTGTCATCAAAAGGTAGTTTTTCAATTTCATTTTTACGCTCTTCAGCTTTTTCAATTGAATTTCTCTTATTCGAGCGCATGTAGAACATTACGCCTATCGCAATTAATATAATTACGAGTATTGCTAATATGATAAATAACACCATATACTTCTCCTCCTATTTTATCATCTTTCATTATAACGTAAATTCTCTTTTCATTAAAATAGAAAATGTATTAATTGCTAGATTATTTTCAAAACTTTATACTTATTAAAAACTTTCGTATGAAGGGGTATAGTTATGACTAACGTAAAAGAAACAAATTATTTGATGCTTACCAAGCAATTAAAGAGTTTAATCGAGGATGAACATCATTTAATTGCAATTTTAAGCAACACTTCTGCCCTAATCAATGATCATTTAGATCAAGTTAATTGGGTCGGATTCTATTTAATAGAAGATAATGAACTTATCTTAGGTCCATTTCAAGGTCATCCGGCTTGTGTGCATATCGAAATAGGTAAAGGTGTTTGTGGTACTGCTGTTTCTGAAGATGCTACACAACGTGTAAGTGATGTTCACCAATTCCCTGGGCATATCGCATGTGATGCGAATAGTAAATCAGAAATAGTAATACCTATTCATGTTAATGATAAAATTATTGGCGTTCTAGACATTGATGCACCGATAAAAGATAGATTTACTTGGGATGATCAAGAAGGCTTAGAGCAAGTCGTTCAAATTCTAGAAAAACAATTAAATCAATCATAAATAAGTGTTGACAGTTCTCAATAAACTGGTACAATGAATTTTGTGTGAATTAACGAAAATAGCAGTTGTATATTATCAAGCTCTATGTTGTTCCCGACGCGGACGTGTCACGTAACTGACGCTATAAGGTGAAGACACATAAAACAATATATCTCGATAAGCATATAACACTCTTTTTTGTTTTTTCATAACAACAAAAAAGAAAAAGGAGGAGTCTCACATGGCTCGATTCAGAGGTTCAAACTGGAAAAAATCTCGTCGTTTAGGTATCTCTTTAAGCGGTACTGGTAAAGAATTAGAAAAACGCCCTTACGCACCAGGACAACATGGTCCTAACCAACGTAAAAAATTATCAGAATATGGTTTACAATTACGTGAAAAACAAAAATTACGTTACTTATATGGAATGACTGAAAGACAATTCCGTAACACATTCGAAATTGCTGGTAAGCAATATGGTGTACACGGTGAAAACTTCATGATTTTACTTGCTAGTCGTTTAGACGCAGTAGTTTACTCATTAGGTTTAGCTCGTACACGTCGTCAAGCACGTCAATTAGTTAACCATGGTCACATTGAAGTAGATGGTGGACGCGTAGACATCCCATCTTATTCACTAAAACCTGGTCAAGTGATTACAGTACGTGAGAAATCACAAAACTTAAACATCATTAAAGAGTCTGTTGAAATCAACAACTTCGTACCAGAATATTTAGACTTCGATGCTGACAGCTTAAAAGGTACTTTCGTTCGCTTCCCAGAACGTAGCGAGTTACCAGCTGAAATCAATGAACAATTAATCGTTGAGTACTACTCAAGATAATCGATTTCTTCAAATTTTACCCCAATTCCTTTCCGGAATTGGGGTTTTTTTAACATAGAACCAGTTATGAAATTACTGGTTCTTAGTGCATGAGCTTTAGCTCATGTATTCCTTTATAATTTTGAAGTTAGTGGCATTTATGCATAAGCTTTAGCTTAAGCGTTCCTTTCTTTAACCAGTTATGAAATTACTGGTTCTTAGTGCATGAGCTTTAGCTCATGTATTCCTTTATAATTTTGAAGTTAGTGGCATTTATGCATAAGCTTTAGCTTAAGCGTTCCTTTCTTTAACCAGTTATGAAATTACTGGTTCTTAGTGCATGAGCTTTAGCTCATGTATTCCTCTATAATTTTGAGGTTAGTGGCATTTTTGCTTAAGCTTTAGCTTAGGCGTTCCTTGGTTCCCCTACAACTTAAACATTTCTTCTGATATGTCTGAAATAATTCCATCTACTCCATAATGTAAAAGTTTCTTAGCCGCCTTAGGTTTATTAACTGTGTAAGGTAATACCTTTAACATTTCTTCATGGGCATGTTTCATAAATCTTTTAGTAACTAACTTATAATTTGGATTCGCATAATCTACAATCTTCGCAATTTCTTTAAAGTCTGGTAATTTATACCAATATTTCTTTTTACTCAATAATACACCTAATTCGTATTCTAAATTCATATTTGCTAACTTCTTCACACAATCAAAATCAAATGATTGCAATATCACTTTGTGAGAAGGCATATCTTTTTCTTTTAACTTATTTACAATCATCTCTTCAATACCTGGATATTGAGATGGTGTCTTGATTTCTATAAGTAGCTTTTTTGAAAAATTATTAACTAAATCAAGCACCTCATCAAATGTAGGTATACGTTCACCTTTGAACGCATCACCTCTTTTTACACCAAAATCAAATTCTCTTAACTCTTCTAAAGTATAGTCTTTAACTTTACCTTTCCCATTAGATGTACGATCAATAGTATCATCATGAATAATAACAAGTTGTTTATCCTTAGTATAATGTACATCAATTTCTAACATATCTATATGAAGCATAAGGGCATGTTTATATGCAATAAGTGTATTTTCAGGATAATCTTCAGGCAAACCTCTATGTGCTACGATTTGAAAAGTTTGATTTGGACGTGCAATTTTCATGAAAGTCACCTTTCTTTTAATCTTTTTTAAATTACTCTAAACTTAAATTACCACAATGACACAGGAGGTCAATCTAAATGGTAAAGCATGATTTCAAAGTAGTAACTCAGTGGAAAGGTGGACGGAATGAGATAGGCACTGTTCAAGGAGATTTAATTAACGAACAGATTTCAATCCCCTATTCTTTAGGCGGTCAAGGCATAGGTACAAATCCTGATGAAATGTTAGTATCGGCAGCTTCCTCATGCTATATTATTTCACTCGCTGCAACTTTAGAGAGAGCTGGATATAAAGATATACGCATTAATCAACACTCTGTTGGCACTGCCTCCTTTGAAAATGGAAAATTCAAAATGGAGTGTATTACACACTATCCTAAAATTAATGTCGACAACAATCATAAAGATAATCTAAAGAAGAGACTGCTAAAACTCTTAAAAATTGCGGATAATAATTGTATGATTTCAAATGCTATAAAAAATAATGTTGAAGTACGTATTGAACCAACTTTAGTTTAAATTGCAAAAGCTATCACAAATTGGAAACATGTAAACGTTTTATAAGTGTGATAGCTCAATATTTAGGGTTTTAAATATTCAGAATATTTGCTAAAATAGAAAAATCTTACAGTGGGAGGAATGTTTATGCAGTATTACCAACCTTTATTATTAACTCCAGGTCCAACGCCAGTTCCAAATTCAATTATGAGCGCGATTCAATTACCTATGGTCGGACATAGATCAAAAGATTTTGAAGACATAGCTGATGAAGCATTTAAAGGTTTGAAACCTATTTTCGGTACAAAGAATGAAGTACTCATATTAACTTCTAGTGGTACAAGTGTTCTTGAAGCAAGTATGCTGAATATCGCAAATCCAGATGATCACATCGTTATTATTGTCTCAGGTGCATTTGGAAATAGATTTAAACAAATCGCTGAGACATACTATAAAAATGTGCACGTTTACGATGTTACATGGGGAGAAGCTGTTGACGTTAATGATTTCATTAAATTTTTAAAACAATTAAATCATCGTGTTACAGCGGTATTCTCTCAGTTTTGTGAAACTTCTACAGGCGTATTACATCCTGTACATGAATTAGGTCACGCTCTTAAAAATTATGACGATTCACTGTACTTTGTCGTAGATGGTGTAAGTTGTATTGGTGCAGTTGAAGTTGATTTAATTAAAGATAAAATTGACGTTCTTGTTTCAGGTAGCCAAAAAGCCATCATGTTACCTCCTGGTGTTGCTTTTGTTGCTTATAGTGACAGAGCTAAAGATCGTTTTGCTGAAGTAACTACACCTCGATTTTATTTAGATTTAAATAAATATCTTAGCTCTCAAGAACAGAATTCTACACCTTTCACTCCTAATGTTGCTTTATTTAGAGGAGTTAATGCATATGTAGAATTGGTTAAACATGAGGGATTAAATCATGTTATAAAGCGCCATTATAGCATACGTAACGCTTTACGTACTGCTTTAAAATCTCTTGATTTAGAGTTATTAGTTAAAGATGATTCATATGCCTCTCCTACTGTAACGTCTTTCGTACCTAAAGACAAAGAAGAATTAACTTATTTAAAAGATCAACTTAAATCACGTTTCAACATTACAATTGCTGGTGGTCAAGGACATTTGAAAGGTCATATATTACGCATTGGTCATATGGGGAAAGTGTCTCCATTTGATATCCTCTCTGTTGTTTCAGCAATAGAAATTCTTTTAACTGAATCTAGAAATAAAAATTATATCGGCAAAGGTATTGCTCAATTTATGGAGGTTATCAAACATGAGTCATAAAATTTTAGTATCAGATCCTATTTCTGAAGAAGGTTTAAAAAGTTTATTAGATAATAATGAATTTGAAGTGGATATTCAAACTGATTTATCGGAAGAAGAATTAATCAATATCATCGGCAATTATGAAGGATTAATTGTACGTAGTCAGACTCAAGTCACTGATAAAATTATCAACTCAGCTTCACGTCTTAAAGTTATCGCTCGAGCGGGTGTTGGGGTTGATAATATTGATATTGAAGCTGCAACGTTAAAAGGTATCTTAGTGATTAATGCCCCTGATGGTAATATAATTTCTGCAACAGAACATTCAATTGCAATGATTTTAGCAATGGCTCGCAATATCCCTCAAGCGCATCAATCATTACGTAATAAAGAATGGAATCGCAAAGCGTTTCGCGGAGTAGAACTATATGGTAAAACACTGGGTGTCATCGGAGCTGGACGTATTGGTCTAGGTGTTGCAAAACGTGCTCAAAGTTTTGGCATGAAAATTTTAGCATTCGATCCTTATTTAACTGAAGACAAAGCGAAATCTCTAGATATTCAAAATGCAACTGTTGATGAAATTGCTGAACAAGCTGACTTCGTTACAGTTCATACGCCTTTAACACCTAAAACACGTGGCATTGTTGGGGAGTCATTTTTCAACAAAGCTAAACCAAATCTCCAAATTATTAATGTTGCAAGAGGTGGAATTATTGATGAAGAAGCACTTATTCATGCTCTAGACAATAATTTGATAGATCGTGCTGCCATTGATGTCTTTGAACATGAGCCACCTACAGACTCTCCATTAATTTCTCATGATAAAATAATAGTTACTCCACATATAGGCGCTTCTACAGTTGAAGCCCAAGAAAAAGTAGCTGTTTCAGTTTCAGAGGAAATTATAGATATATTAACAAATGGAACGGTTGAACATGCAGTAAATGCTCCAAAAATGGATTTAAGTAATGTTGATGAAACAGTCAAATCATTTGTTGATTTAGGTACAACTATAGGTGAATTTGCAATTCAATTATTAGAGGGAGCTCCAAGTGAAATTAAAATTACCTTTGCTGGAGACTTAGCCACGAATGATACAAGTTTAATAACTAGAACAATTGTGACCAATATACTTAAAGAGGATTTAGGTGAGGAAGTTAATATTATTAATGCTTTAGCTCTATTGAACCAGCAAGGTGTAACATATAATATTGAAAAGCAGAAAAAACATTCTGATTTTAGTAGTTATGTTGAGCTTGAGTTAACTAATGATAAAGACCAAATTAAAATCGGAGCTACAGTTCTAGCAGGATTTGGTCCGAGAATCGTTCGAATTAATGACTTCTCACTTGATTTCAAGCCAAATGAGTATCAAATAGTAACTTGTCATAAAGATAAACCTGGCATTGTTGGTCAAACTGGTAACCTTTTAGGTAGTCATGGTATTAATATCGCCTCTATGACATTAGGTAGAAATAATGAAGGTGGCGACGCACTTATGATTCTATCAATTGATCAACAAGCCTCTTTAGATGTTATCAATATTTTACGTGAAACTGGTGGATTTAATAGAATTATTAGTACAAAACTTACAATATAATTTTTAAGGCTACAGAACATTTTAATCTCGTTCTGTAGCCAATTTTTATAATAGAATATTCCTTATTTTAGTAACATCCTCAACGATGTAATCAGCACCATATTCTTCGAGTTCTGGCTGCGCTTTATCACCTTTTAGACCTGTTAACGTCCCAATAAATGTAGCGCCAATTTTTTTCGCACTTAATAAGTCAGCAAGTGAATCACCAACTATATAGACCTCGTCTTTATTCACTATATTTTCCTGATGAGTAGCATACTCCTTGTATCTATTTCTGTCATTACCATTCAAGGTAGCTATATAACTAAATGGGTTAGGTTTACCTAAAGGTTGATACTCTGGGTAATCACTCTCAGCATCTAACACTTCACTGGCAGTAACAATATGTTCATCATCAAAATATGATTTAAGTCCTAATGATTCGAAAGGAATGATTGTTTCTGTTCTAGGACGACCTGTAGCAATCGCTAGATGATAACCCGCTTCCTTTAAATGTTGTAATAATAATTGAATTTCTTCTTGAGGTTTAAGTATCACTTCTTCATAAATGAATCCCTTTTTGAAATCTAATAATGCGGTACCCTCTTCTACTTTATTGAATAAATCCTTACCTAAATACCATTCTTGATATGTATCTTTAGCGAGTTGCCATAGATTACTTTTTAATTTAAATAATTCTGTATCATCAATTTCTAATTGGTCTTTAGCATATGATTCTAAATCTTCATATATAGCATCTTTGCCATTTCTGAAGGAATCAATAACTTTTATCGGTTTCTCGTAATCTATCTCTTTATGTAATAAATGTTTGTTCATTTCGAATGAAGTTTTTTCATTAAAAGTACTAGAATTTAAAAACTCACATCTATGTGATTGATCAAGTTGCTTAGCAAGATCAATTAAATGAATACTAAATACGATAAAAAGCATATCCCAATTAGAATTTAATCCTAATGATTTTAATTGATTCAATATTTTATCATGTTGAAATACACGTTCTCGTATTTCCTGAATCTTTTTATCATTTAAATCATTTTCAAAATCTATGTATGTTCCACAACCTAAAAAAATACCTTCACTCGTCAAAAGTTCTTCTACAGTAATTGCTGAAACATCAAAACAGCGTTCTTCACTCAAAAATACACCATCAACATCAAATAATATGGACTTCACTACTTACACCTGGCCTTTCAGAAAATTCTGATACAACTTATATTACATGTTTAATGTTAAAAGGGCAAACCTTCAATAGATTTGCCCTTCCATCAGATATTTTGATAACTATTACATTTGTTTCTCTATTTCATCCGCAACTTGTTGAACATGTGTACCAATAATAACTTGTGTTGAGTGTTTACCACTTTTAGTAACCCCTACTGCACCTGCATTTTTAATTTTCTGTTCATCTATAATAGAATTATCATTTAATTCCATTCTTAAACGCGTAGCACAGTTTGTTAAACTTGAAATATTATCACTGCCGCCTAGTCCATCTAAAATTTGTGAGGCTGTATGATAATATTTGCCTTTAGATTCTGAATATGTAGCAGAATTATTTTCAGACGTAGCGTTAGCTGTTGGATCGGCAAGTTCATTATCCCCTCGACCAATTGTATTCAAGTTAAACACTTGGATGACAAATCTAAAAATAGCGTAATATAAAATAAAGAATATGATACCTTGAACTAGTAACATCCATGGCTTATTTGACACTGGGTTAACGAGTGATAAGACAAAGTCAATCAATCCAGCACTAAATGAGAAACCAGCTGTCCAGTGAAAGATAGCCGCTATAAATAGCGATAAACCTGTTAACGCAGCATGAATGACAAATAAAACTGGTGCAACGAACATAAAAGCAAATTCAATTGGTTCAGTTACTCCAACAAAGAAAGCAGAAATAGAACTTGCTAAGAACCAAGCGTAGACTTGTTTTTTCTGACTAGATTTCGCTGTATGATACATCGCAAGCGCCGCCGCTGGTATACCAAACATCATTACAGGGAAGAACCCTGCTTGGTAGCGACCAGTAATACCTTTAACTGCATCTTTACCGCTTTGGAATTTACCTATGTCATTGATTCCGGCAGTATCAAACCAGAATACATTATTTAATGCATGATGTAATCCAGTTGGTATAAGCAAACGGTTAAAGAAACCATATAACAATGCACCAAATGGTCCCATACCTACTATCCACTTACCAAAAGTAACAATTGCATTAAATACTGGTGGCCATACAAAAAGTAAAACAATAGCTAAAAATGTACAGAAAAAAGCGGTCATGATAGGTACTAAACGTTTACCACTAAAGAATGACAGTGCCACAGGCAATTCAGTTTCACTAAATTTGTTATAGCAAAATGCTGCAATTAAACCAATTAAAATTCCTACAAAGACATTCCCATTTGTCATTTGCTCAAAAGCACTATTAACATCTGTCGTTTTTACTTGTAATAGAGGTGCTAGTTTTTTAGGCGATAGCACGACTGTGACTATGAAAAATCCTAAAGTCGCAGCTAATGCAACTGCACCATCATTTTTCTTAGCCATACCTATCGCAACACCAATTGCAAATAATATTCCTAGTTGTTCGAGTATCGTTTCCCCTACACTTGTAAAGAACATTGCAACTTGTGGCAAAATTGATAGCGCGTCTAGCACGTGACCTATCCCTACAATAATTGCTGCAGCAGGTAATACTGCAACAGGTAGCATTAACGACCTACCTAAGTTTTGAAAAAATTTGTACATGAACATCATCCCTCTAATAAAATTTCAAATTACATTAAACATTGAAATGCTTTTCATATATTAATAATTAATTTTACTTAATTAATTTACCATAAAATAAGACTTTAGAGATGCACTATTTTTAATTAATTATAACTATTTCGTGAGTTTATGCCTTTTACATGTAAACGTTTTATTTATCATCAAAAATTTAAGAACGTCAATTTTTCAAATCTAGGTTAATTGACGTTCTCATATACAAAGCATTTTTAACTTACTTAATTAGTCCTCTAAACGTTTAGCAATCTCATTGAGTTCTTTTTGTAATTGATTTGTGCGTTTTTCTATTTCTTTAGTAAGATATTCTACTTTTTCATTTCGTTTTAAATCTTTTGGAATATCAGTTGTATCAATAGGTTCACCAATTTTTATCATCGCTTGTCCTGTAATTAAGCCATGAATTTTTTTAGGACCTACATATGCAGCCGGTAAAATTGGTGCTTTACCTAACATTGCTATAGTTGCAGCACCACGTTTTAATGGTGCACCTTCCATAGCAGTACGGTGACCTGTTGGGAAGATACCAACTGTTTTATGTTCTTTAAGTAGATTGATAGGTCTTTTTAATGTGCTTGGACCTGGATTTTCTCTATCTACAGGGAAGGCATTTAAAGAGCTTAAGAATTTGCCGCCCCATTTATTACTAAATAATTCTTTTTTAGCCATATAATGAATTTGATTTGGTAGTAATGCCATACCTAACATAATCACTTCATTATAGCTTTCATGTGTACAAGTCACTACATATTTACTATCTTTAGGAATATTTTCTTTTCCAATTACATATAATGATTTAGCCATTTTGACTAAAATGACGTCTAAAATTTTACTTATAATGCTGTACATTATGTCACCCGCTTCTTGATTTTGTTTTTTAACATATAAATTTTATCATTTCCCTTAATCGAGAACAATAGACGTCCCTCTTACGTGATTAAAGTTATCATTTTTAAAATTGAACTACCTTTCAAAATACGTCTAAAGTCTGATAGCCGTTTACTAGCCAAATTCTTAAAAAAATTACATAATTAGATAGAAGAGAATATTATTTGGAGGTTACATATGTCAGATCAAACACAACAACATCAGTCACACGACAATTACCAACGTCCTTCATACAATAAAAAGCCCAAATTTCCTTGGTTTAAGACAATTATAGTTGCGCTTATTGCGGGAATTATTGGTGCACTACTTGTATTAGGTATAGGAAAGGTTCTTAATCATACTGTTCTCAATCATGATGGTGCATCTGTTCAAGAGGTATCAAATAGTAAGGGCGGTAACCAACTTGATGGTAAAAGTGATAAATACAAGTCGGTTCACGATATGATTAAGGATGTGTCACCGGCCATAGTTGGAGTTATTAATATGCAAAAATCTTCAAGCTTAGATGATTTACTAAAAGGCAAATCATCAAAACCTGAAGAAGCAGGTATTGGTTCTGGTGTTATCTATCAAATCAGCAATGGTTCAGCTTACATCGTTACGAATAATCATGTCGTCAATGGTGCATCCGAAATTAAAGTACAGTTACATAATTCCAAGCAGGTAAAAGCGAAGTTAATTGGTAAAGACGCTCTTACTGATATTGCAGTTCTTAAGATTGAGGACACTAAAGGTATTAAGTCTATCAAATTCGCTAACTCATCTAAAGTACAGACTGGAGATAGCGTCTTCGCAATGGGTAACCCACTTGGTTTAGAGTTCGCCAATTCAGTTACTTCGGGAATTATTTCAGCGAGTGAACGAACTATTGATGCCAATACATCTGCAGGTAATACTAAAGTTAATGTTTTACAAACTGATGCGGCTATTAACCCTGGTAACTCTGGTGGTGCGTTAGTTGATATCAACGGTAATTTAGTGGGTATTAATTCTATGAAAATTGCGTCCGAGCAAGTAGAAGGTATAGGGTTTGCTATACCAAGTAATGAGGTTAAAGTCACGATAGAACAACTCGTTAAACATGGTAAAATTGAACGCCCTTCTATAGGAATAGGATTAATCAACCTAAGTGAAATACCTGAATCTTATCGTAAAGAGTTGCATACAACTAAGGATTCTGGGGTTTATGTTGCTAAAGCGGATAATAGTAATAATGTTAAAAAAGGAGACATTATTACTCAAGTAGATGGTAAGAAAGTCAAAGATGATACTGATCTAAGATCATATCTTTACGAACATAAAAAACCTGGTGAAACGATTACCTTAACAGTCATTAGAGATGGCAAGACTAAAGATATTGAAGTAAAATTGAAAGAACAGACACGAACTTCATCATCACAATCTCAAAGTCAATTTGCGCAATAATTGTTTGACCTTAATAATCAAATAAGCCAAGAGACATTAACGATAGTGTCTCTTGGCTTTTCTGTATTTATAATTCAATTTCATTGGATTTATGCGTAAGAAATAACGCAGGTAAAACGATAAGTAACAATGCTATAGTTGAGACTAAGAAACCTGCATGATAAGCTCTTAAACTTTGAAAAATTGATGGATGATCGAATGTTAACATGGATGCTACTACAGTTGCGATAATGGCTGTACCTAGACTAGAACCAATATTTTCAATCATATTAATCCCTACACCCGCTTCGGCAATTTGTTTATCGTCAATGCCTTGATAAGCATCGCTTGTAAGACCAAGATTTATCCCACCTACGCTACAACCTCTTATAAAAAGTATCAAAGACAACCATACAATATGCGTGTGATTTGAAACGAACATCAATGGCACTGTACCAAACATGGCTATAATAATGCTCACTATGACTACATATTTCGCACCGATTTGGTCAATCATTTTCCCAATATAAGGTCGTGTAATTAACATCCCTAGACCTTGAGGTATTAAAGCTAAAGAAGCTTCAATAGCAGTATAATGTTTAAAGTTCTGGAAGAATAATGGAATAATTAACATTGGTCCCATAATTCCTATATTGGCAAGTAACAATCCAATAGATGACGCAGCATAGTTCTTTTGTGTAAATAAATTGATTGGCAGAACTGTATGATAATGTCTTAGACGATTATAAATACAATAAGTAATCGTTAAAAGTATTCCCATGATAATGTATATCATTGGTTTCAAAGTAAAGAATGTACCATCATCAGAAGCTTTCGTCACACCATAGATTATGCTGATACTCATAAATGATAATAATAATATTCCAATTACATCTAATTTACTATCTTTATTAAATGGTTCAAATTGAGGTACATATTTATTCATCAATGGTATTGCAATGATAACGATAAAGATATTAATAAAAAATATCCAACGCCAGCTCGCAAAATGGATAATAAATCCTCCAAGAACAGGGCCCAATATAGGGCCGAAGATCATGGGCGTACTAACCACTGCCATAACCTTACCAATATGGTCTTGCCCTGCTGTTTTCACAAGTAATGTAAACATTAAAGTTGTGATAACTCCCGCACTAAATCCTTGTAAAATTCTAAAGATATTAAATACGATAATATTCCAACTCACTCCAGCTAATATAGAAGTTAAGCCAAAAGCAGCCATTGCTAAAATAAAAACCTTCTTTCCATTAAACTGATTCATAAACCAACCGGACAATAGTACAGCAATGGCGAGCGCTAATACGTAACCTGTAATTCCCCACTGAACAATATCTAGAGAACTATTAAATGTATGATTAAGTTGTTTAATAGCTATATTTATCATTGTTGAATCTAACATTGGAGCGATGGCGCCTAAAGCAATTGCCCAAGCTGCAGTCATTACCTCTTTAGTGACACCATTGGATTGAGAATGAGATGTTGCCATTTGAATTCTCCTTCGTTCAAATTGTTTCTTCGTCAACAAAATATACGCTCATTTTGTTTCTTTGTCAACAATAATTCGGTAAAAATTTAGGATACTGCAATTTCAATGTATTTAAGAAATTACAATATCCCCATATTCAATGTAATAATCCTTTCTTTTTTATTTCATGATCAAGGTGCGCATTATATTTTTCAGCAAAACGTATCATTGATTTAAATTCGTCTTCGGTGATATTATCAAACACCTCTTGATCCCTACGTTGAAATTCTTTATGAAGTTCTTCATGGGTTTGGTAAATTTGCTGACCCGCTTCGGTCAACCGAAAATAAACTTCCTTTTTATTATTAGGATTTTTATAACTCTCTATTAAGCCTCTTTGCTCAAGACGTTTCGTAAGTTTACTTATCGCGCCTCGTGTCATAAATAATGCTTCTGTTAATCGCCTTACATTAGGTTCGTTAAGCTCTTCAATTGCTTCAATACAATGCACTTCACTTGGTTTATTTCCTTTAAGCGCTTCTTCCATTTTTCCTTTGTTTAGCCAAGCAATTTTATTAAAGATATCCCGAAAATTTTTCATCATCAATTGTTCTTTATTCACACTACGCACCTCCTATTATTGAAAATAAACCTCCCAACCAATGAGATGATTAGGAGGTCATTTTTTAACACATCACTTATTGATAATTAACCATGAAATATTTTTTCTTACCACGACGAATAATTGTAAACTCATTATCAATTTTATCATCATTGCTTAACTCATAATCAACTGACTGTTGACGTTCGCCATTGATATAGATAGCACCATTATTAACATCTTCACGTGCTTGTCGTTTAGATGTAGCAATACCTGTTTCAATTAACGCTTCAATAATATTCGTTGTTTCAGAAGATAATGAAACTTGAGGTACATCTTTGAAACCTTCTTTTAATTCTTTACCAGTTAATGATTTCAAGTCACCGCTAAATAAAGCCTTAGAAATTCTAATCGCATCATTTAGCGCTTCCTCACCATGAATAAATTTAGTTACGTTTTCTGCTAATGCTTTTTGAGCTTCACGAAGATGTGGCGCCTCTTCTTTAGATTGTTCTAAACGATCAATCTCTTCTTTATCTAAGAAAGTAAAGTATTTTAAGAATTTAATCACATCTTCATCAGATTGGTTAATCCAGAATTGATAGAATTCATATGGGCTTGTCTTTTCAGGGTCTAGCCACACCGCGCCTGACTCTGATTTACCAAATTTCTTACCGTCAGATTTAGTTACTAATGGGATTGTAAGACCAAACGCTTCAGTTTGACCGTACATACGGCGCATTAATTCGATACCACTTGTAATGTTACCCCATTGATCTGAGCCACCAACTTGAATTTTACAATTTAATTCACGATTTAAATGACCGAAATCGATAGCTTGTAAAATAGTATAAGTGAATTCCGTATAAGAAATACCGTGTTCTAAACGTGTTTGAATGGAATCTTTACCTAACATGTAGTTGACGCCTACATGTTTACCATAATCACGTAAAAAGCTAATTAAAGATATTTGTCCAAGCCAATCTTTATTGTTGACTAAAACCGCACCTTTATCTGTACCAAATTCAAATAAGCGATGCATTTGCTTTGATAATCCTTGTACATTAGCTTCCACTTGTTCTTCAGTTTGTAAAACACGTTCTTCTGATTTACCAGATGGATCACCAATCATACCTGTACCGCCACCGATAAGCACGATTGGACGATGACCATGTTCTTGGAAACGTCTTAATGTTAGGAATGGTAGTAAATGTCCAATGTGTAAACTATCTGCAGTAGGATCAGCACCACAATATAAAGTAACTTGTTCTTTATTTAATAAATCTTCAATACCTTGTTCGTCAGTTTGTTGATATATTAAACCTCTCCATTTTAAATCTTCAATTAATGCATTAGCCATTGCTGACATCCTCCCTTAATATTTTTAAAGTTATTTTTTGTTTTGAAAATGGTTACTCATGAGCGTGTAATTTAATAAAAAGTATTTGATATTGGATTTAATTTATTTTTCAAAAATAAATTTTTAATATAAATCAAATAAAAAAGCCCTTACATCTAAACATGTAAGGGCGCTTATGCACGGTACCACCATACTTTAACAAGAGTTTATGTACTCTTGAAAAACTTTATTAATGAGACGTTCATTAATGAAACGTTGAATAACTTTATAGAGGTGTATTCACATTTAAGCAAATGCTAGTTCGCAGCGACCACTAACTCTCTGTAATCTTCCTTAAATGCTACTTCTCCTCGTATCCAAAACATATTGAATTGAATTTAATTATAGATAACATTATTTTAAAAGTCAACTTCATGAATATGGTATACTAAACCTAAATTTAGGAGGTATACGATGCACAACAATAAGAATATTTCACAATCAACGGATAGATATGTGCAATTCGAACGTATTTATAAGAAAATCAAACATATTTGTGTAGGCATTTTTGTTGTATTTTCCATAATTGGAATCGCATTGATTTTAGCATTAGTGATATACTTCCATCATTTAACTAAGGAAGCGTCCTCTATTAGTGATAAAGAGTTAAAGCAGAAAGTGTTACACCTTCCAGGCGATGAACTAATAAATCATAGTAACAAACATATTTTAGAAGAATATGATCATTCTCTTAATACTCTGATTGTGGGACCTAAATCTGTAAATCCGAATGTGATAAAAGCACTTACCTCATCCGAAGATACTCTCTTCTATAAACATAATGGTATCTTACCTAAAGCATTAATGAGAGCAATGTTTCAAGATATTATTGATGCAAATGAAACATCAGGTGGTAGTACGATTACACAACAACTAATTAAAAACCAAGTTTTAACAGATAAAAAGACATATAGTAGAAAAGCAAATGAAATTATTTTGGCTATGAGACTTGAGAAACTTCTATCTAAAAATGAAATCATTTATACTTATCTGAATATTGTTCCGTTTGGTCATGATTATAATGGGGCCAATATTACTGGTATAGCATCAGCTTCATATAGCTTATTTGGTGTAGCTGCCAAAGATTTAAACATCGCTCAATCCGCTTATTTAGTAGGACTCTTACAAAGTCCTTATGGTTATACTCCATATGATAACCAAGGTAATTTAAAAAGTAATCGAATATTACATTATAGTATTCACCGTCAGCGTTATGTTTTAAAGCGTATGCTTGTGGAGGGCAAAATTTCAAAAAAACAATACATTAAAGCAAAAAAGTATCGTATTAAATCACACTTACTCACTCACCCTCCTCAACAAGGTGCGTAGTCATAATAAGTAAAAAAGCACTAGTGACTTGTAAAATCACTAGTGCTTATTATCTTTAGAAATGTATTGTTTAAAAATTAGAATAGTCCAATCGCTTGTCCATCATCAGTAACATCCATATTAAGTGCAGCGGGTTTCTTAGGTAAACCTGGCATTGTCATAATTGCACCAGTTAACGCTACAATAAATCCTGCACCTGTTTTTGCTTCTAGTTCTCTGATTGTAATTTCAAAATCTGTTGGAGCACCTAATGCTGTTTGATCATCACTGAATGAATATTGTGTTTTAGCCATGCACACTGGATAATTGTCCCATCCATTTTCTTTAAATTGCTTTAATTGCTTTTGAGCCTTACTACTGAACGTAACTTTTGAACCACCATAAATTTCTTTAACGATTGTTTCAATTTTACTTTCAAGTGGTTGTTCTAATTCATATAAGTGTTTAAATGTTTGAGGCTGATCAATGACTTCAAGTACGTGATGAGCTAAATCAACTCCACCTTTACCACCTTTTTCCCATACTTCAGTTAACGCAATGCGTACACCTTGTTCTTGAGCCCATTGTTTAACAAACTCAGTTTCTGCTTCCGTATCATGTATAAATGAATTTAAAGCAATAACAGGTTCAAGGCCATATTTCTTCACATTGTTAACGTGACGTTCAAGGTTTACAATACCCGCTTTAACCGCTTCTAGGTTTTCCTCTTTAAGTTGATCTTTAGCAACACCACCATGCATTTTTAGTGCTCGAATCGTTGCAACTACCACTACCGCTGATGGTTCAAAGCCTGCCTCGCGTGATTTAATATTGATAAACTTTTCAGCACCTAAATCTGAACCAAAGCCAGCTTCCGTAACAACGATATCTGCTAAATTCCTAGCTGTTTCAGTAGCTAATATAGAGTTACAACCATGTGCGATATTAGCAAATGGTCCACCGTGTACAAGTGCTGGTGTACCTTCTATCGTTTGAACTAAATTGGGTTTAATTGCATCTTTAAGTATTAACGCAAGTGCCCCTTCTACTTTTAAATCTTGAACTGTTACGGGTTTACGATCTCTAGTATAACCGATAGTAATACGACTAATTTTTTCTTTTAAATCCTTAATACTACGACTTAAGCATAAAATCGCCATTATCTCTGATGCCACTGTAATATTAAAACCATCTTCTCTTGGAACACCATTTGTTGACCCACCCAATCCAACATTTACATAACGAAGTGCACGATCATTCATATCTAATACACGTTTCCACTCGATACGACGTTGATCAATGCCTAATTCATTACCTTGATGTAGATGGTTATCAATAAATGCAGATAATGCATTATTTGCAGTTGTTATTGCATGAAAATCACCATTGAAATGTAGGTTAATATCTTCCATTGGTAATACTTGTGCATATCCACCACCTGTGGCACCACCTTTAATACCAAAAGTTGGTCCAAGCGCTGGTTCACGTAATGCGACCATCACGTTTTGTTTTAACTCATTAAATGCATCTGCTAAACCTACTGTAACTGTGGATTTTCCTTCTCCAGCTGGCGTAGGACTCATAGCAGTCACTAATACAACTTTACCTTTTTTCTCTCTAGGTTTAATCTGATTAATATCTATTTTAGCTTTATAGTGTCCATATTGTTCAAGTGCATCTGCAGATATACCTGCTTTATCAGCAATTTCTCCAATAGGTTTTAATTGTGATTGATTTGCAATCTCTAAATCTGATAAATGTGCCAAACAATTCAACCCCTTGATCATTATGTAGTATTAATTAATATTTAATTATTCTTGATACGTCTTATATGGTTTATGATAACCGACTTAATTTCAATTGTCGAATATTTCAAGAATTATACAAATCAATGTTCGTTCTTAAGAATGAATTTAACTTATTTGAAAATGAGAGCTAAAGCTGATACTTTAGCTCTCAATTATTAATTTTAATCCTCCATTGTACTCAAATCACCTGCATCTAAATCTAATTCCCAAGCTTTAAGCACACGTCTCATAATTTTACCTGAACGTGTTTTTGGCAACTTGTCTTTAAATTCAATTTCTCTAGGCGCAGCATGTGCTGATAACCCTTCTTTAACATATTTACGGATATCTTCTTTTAACTCATCTGATGGTTCATATCCTTGTCTTAATACAACGAAGGCTTTAATAATTTCTCCACGAACTGGATCAGGTTTACCAATAACACCTGCTTCCGCTACGGCTTCATGTTCTACTAATTTTGACTCAACCTCAAATGGTCCAACACGTTCTCCGGCTGTCATAATAACGTCATCAACTCGTCCTTGGAACCAGTAGTATCCATCCTCATCTTTATAAGCTGAGTCACCAGAAACATACCAATCTCCGATAAAGTATGAGTTAAACTTTTCAGGATTTTTCCAAATAGAATGCATCATAGAAGGCCAACCCTTCTTAATTGCTAAATTACCCATACGATTAGGTGGGAGTTCATTACCTTCATCATCTATGATTGCTGCCTCAATACCAGGTAGTGGTTTACCCATAGAACCTAGTTTAATATCCATAGTTGGGTAATTTACAATCATATGTCCACCTGTTTCAGTCATCCACCATGTATCTAAAACACGTTTATCATAGACATCTTTCGCCCATTTTATTACTTCTGGATTTAGTGGTTCTCCTACAGATAAAATTGACCGTACAGATGATAAATCGTATTTTTCAACGATATCGTCTCCAGCACTCATTAACATACGAAGTGCTGTTGGTGCGGTATACCATATCGTAACTTTAAATTCTTCTAACATGCTATACCAAGATTCAGGTGAGAATCGCCCACCTGCGATGCAATTCGTAACACCATTTAACCAAGGAGCAAAGACTCCGTAAGATGTACCAGTTACCCATCCTGGATCAGCAGTGCACCAATAAACATCATCTTCTTTTAAATCTAATACGTATTTTCCTGAGATATAATGTAATAGCATTGCTTGTTGGACGTGCAATACACCCTTAGGTTGTCCTGTAGAACCTGATGTATAGTGAAGAATTAATCCATCATCTGGCGCTAGCCACTCAATATTAAATTCCTTGCTAGCTTGTCCCATTTCTTTATTAAAATCAATGTATTCACCATCAACGTCATCATCTACAACAATGATTGTTTCTAAATGAGGTAATTTATCTTTCGGAATTCTAGGAAGTAATGCTTTATTCGTAATGACTACTTTAGCTTCACTATTAGCTAAACGATCTGCTACAGCCTTCTCCATGAACGCTTCAAATAATGGACCCACAATCGCACCAATTTTTAAAATACCTAAGAACGCAAAGTATAATTCAGGTGTACGAGACATAAAGATAAAAACACGATCTCCTTTTTTAACATCCGCCTTATCTTTAAGAACATTAGCTGCTTGATTTGATAACTTTTTTAAATCACTATAAGTGTATGATTCTTTACGTTTCTCATCTTTATAATTTAAGGCTATTTTTTCCCCTTTTCCGTTATCAACATGACGATCGATACATTCATACGCCATATTTATTTTTCCTGTTTCATACCAAGAAAATGATTTTTCTATCTCTTTCCAATCGAAATTTTGATAAGCTTCATTATAATTCTCTAAATTGTAATCCCCTGGTTCTCTTTTATACACTTCAACTTTCATAATTAAATCCCCTTGTTTATGAAATCGCTTTCTTTAAAAGTAATTATACATATAATTTTCACATTTTTCAAAAATCTTTGTATTCTATTACTATTTAATTGTTCATGTACAACCTTTTTATATATAATAAGTTTAATAACAAGTTAAGTCACCTGCATAAGGAGATGATAACGTGAGACATGTTAAAACTTATGTAACTAAGAATCTTAAACTAAGTGACACTACTTTTGTCATTGAAGGACCTATTTCGTACACTTTTTTGAAAACGCTTACTTTAGATGGCCAGCTAAATGCATTCCGCCTACCTCAGGATCAGTATGAAGCACTTTTAGAGATTACTGAACTACCTGAAGGTCGTGTCTATATCATTCGTCAAGACAAGTATATCGTTGGATATGTGACATATCATTATCCTGATGAATTCGAAAGATGGTCCGAGGGTCATTTGACCTATTTAATTGAACTAGGAGCCATAGAGATAAGTCCTACATACCGTCACTTACATTTAGGTGGCGAGCTTATTGCGACTAGTTTATCTGCGGATGAATTTGAAGATTACATTGTATTGACTACTGAATATTATTGGCATTGGGATTTGGATCAAGCACAGCTAGATGTTTTCGAGTATAAGAAATTGATGCAAAAGTTAATGTCTAAAGGTGGATTAGAAATTTTTGCTACAGATGATCCTGAAATCACTAGCCACCCTGCTAATTGTTTAATGGCACGTATTGGCAAACGTATCACTTTGTCACAACAACAAGCTTTTGACGATCTTAGATATAAAAATAAATTCTTCTTTTGACATACTACAAAAAAATCTAATTTCAAAAGTATCATAGTTAAATATCTCGCATTCAAATAAAGTTAATCAAAATAGTGAGAATGTTGTTACGGGGGGAGCATCATGCCAAATAAAAATTTAAGTACTGGTTATGTTTATTCTGAAGATCTCTTACAATACCGCTTTAGTAACGAACACCCTTTCAATCAAATGAGGCTTAAACTAACGACTGAGTTGTTAAAGGACGCGAACTTTTTAAAGAATGAGCATATCGTAATACCACGTATAGCTACAGATGAAGAACTCGCATTAATTCATCAATATGATTATATTCAAGCTATTCGTCACGCATCACATGGTATATTAAGTGAACACGAGGCAAAGAAATATGGACTCAATGGTGATGATACGCTTCAATTTAAACATATGCATCGTCATAGCGCTCGGATTGTAGGAGGAGCGCTTAATTTAGCGGATTGTATCATGGATGGAACATTTATTAATGGATGCCATCTCGGTGGTGGTTTACATCACGCACTACCCGGACGAGCGAATGGCTTTTGCATTTATAATGATGTTGCTATAACTGCAAAGTATTTAGTTGAAAAATATCATCAACGCGTCATGGTTATTGATACAGATGCACATCATGGAGATGGTACACAATGGAGCTTTTATACAGACAATAGAATTATGACTTATTCCATTCATGAGACAGGAAAATTTTTATTCCCTGGCTCTGGTCATTATACAGAACGTGGTGAAGATATAGGATATGGTTATACGGTAAATGTGCCTCTTGAACCTTATACTGAAGATGCCTCTTATATAGAGGTATTTAAAGAAACTGTAGAACCATTAGTTGCAGCTTTTAAGCCTGATATCATTTTAAGCGTTCATGGTGTAGATATCCATTATAGAGATCCACTTACACACATGAACTGTACATTAAATGGCCTATATTCTATTCCATATATAATCCAAGATTTAGCAAAACGCTATTGTAATCATAAAGTATTAATGTTCGGGGGCGGAGGTTATAATATTTGGAGAGTTGTCCCTCGAGCTTGGAGTCACGTCTTTTTAAGTTTAATCGGGGAGCCTATTCAACAAGGTTACCTCCCGTTAAATTGGATTAATAAATGGAAGTTATATAGTACCGTCAAACTACCAAAACGCTGGGAAGATCGTTTAAATGATTATGCTTATATTCCAAGAACTAAAGAAATATCTGATAAAAATCTTAGAATTGCTAAACAGGTTGCAAGTTGGTATGAACGTTATAGCGATATTTAATAATATATTAAAAAGGGTGCTCAATGTATCATGTTGAAACATTGAGTACCCTTTTAAATTTTATATTTACGTTTTCTCTTCACTTAACAACCATTTATAATTTTAATTAGTCGTTCCACGATATTCTATTCTGTGAGGAAGAATTACATTTGGTTCTTCAATTTCTTCTTCATTCATATATTTTGTCAATAATCTCATGCCTACTGCACCGATATCATATAGTGGTTGTATAACACTAGATAGTTGTGGGCGTACCATTTCGACTAAACGTGTGTTGTTAAAGCTTAAAATTTGTAAGTCTTCAGGTACATTAACCCCAGCATCTAATGCGCTGTGTAAAATACCAATTGCTTGCTCGTCACTAATTGAAAGAATAGCATCAGGCATATTATTTTGTAATTTTTCAAATGCTTTGATTCCCTCTTTATAGCTTTCTTTACCAGAAAAATGTAATGCCTCATCAAGTTCTAAATGATGTTGATTTAAAACTTTTGTTAAACCTTGTAATACATCATCTTGTGCTTTTTTAGAATAATCGCCACCTACAAGTGCAAATTTCTTAGCACCTTTTTCAATCATATGTTGAGTGGCTTCTTCAGCAGCTTGTTTGAAGTCAATATTAACTGATGCAATATGATCATCTTTACCATTTGTTCCTGATACCACAACTGGAACTGAAGATTGATTAATTAAATCTTTAATTTCTTCTGAAATAGTACCACCAAGGAAAATAATACCATCAACTTGTTTACTTAATAAATTATTAAAGATTTCTTTCTCTTTTTCAGGGTCATTATCAGAATTGGAGATGATTGAGTGATATTTATACATTGTTGCAATATCCTCAAGACCTCGCGCGAGTTGTGAATAATAAACATTTGAAATATCTGGAATTATCACACCTACAGTTGTAGTACGTTTACTTGCAAGTCCTCGTGCAACTGCGTTAGGTCTATAATTTAGCTTCTTGATGACCTCATTGACTTTGTTTCTCGTTTCAGGTTTTACGTTTTGATTGCCGTTAACTACACGTGATACAGTTGCCATCGACACACGAGCTTCTCTAGCTACATCATAAATCGTTACAGTCATAATTTCCTCCTTGTAAGCGTTTCATTGCTTATAATATCGTGTTTTCATATCATTTTCAAAGTTTATCATATTTATGGTTATTGTGAAATGATTTTGTTCTTTTGTCACATTTCTGTCAGAAAAAGCAAGTGCAATTCATTTATATTATATTCTTTCCGCTTAAAAAATTTAAATAAATAAAAATTGAAAATTTAATTTAAGTTAAATTCATTAAAAAATAAAAAGACTACATCACTATTCAAGAAAAGAATAACTGAGTAGTCAATTTAGTATAAACGATTGCAAAATGTTTATTTTAACTTTTTAGCATTATACATATCTGCAAGTGGTTTAAGTTCATTGTAGAAATCATTAAACTCGTTCAAATCCATTTGTTGTCCAGCATCACTTAATGCAACTGATGGATCAGGATGAACTTCAGCCATTACGCCATCAGCACCAACGGCTAATGCTGCTTTTGCAGTTGGTAGCATAATATCTTTTCTGCCTGTACTATGAGTTACATCAACCATTACTGGTAAGTGTGTACCTTGTTTTAAAATAGGTACTGCAGAAATATCAAGTGTATTACGAGTCGCCTTTTCATATGTACGTATTCCTCGTTCACATAAAATAATATTTCTGTTGCCTTGAGAAGCAATGTATTCAGCTGCATAAGTAAACTCTTCAATTGTTGCAGATAGACCTCGTTTTAAAAGAATTGGTTTGTTTGTGCGACCAGCTTCTTTTAACAGTTCAAAGTTCTGCATATTACGTGCACCAATTTGGAAAACATCTAAATATTCGTCTGCTACTTCAAAGTCATTAGGATTTACAATTTCACTGACTACATTAAGATTAAATTTATCTTTTACATTTTTAAGGATTTTTAATCCTTCTACACCAAGTCCTTGGAAATCATAAGGAGATGTACGTGGTTTAAATGCACCACCTCTAATAAATTTTTCTCCTCTAGATTGTAAATCTTTAGCAACAGCATCTACTTGTTCTTGTGATTCAACTGAACAAGGTCCAAATACAAATGATTTATTACCATCACCAATAATGCCACCATTATCAAATTTCACAATAGTATCTTCAGGTTTTAATTTTCGTGATACGTATAGATGTTTTTCGTTTTCAGATTTTTGTAAATCAGTAGAGGCTTTAAAAATTTCTTTAAACAACTGCTTGATTACATTATCATTAAATGGACCCTCATTTCGATCCAATAAATCATTAATCATTTCTTTTTCACGTTGAGGATCATATACTTGAGTTCCTTGTTTAATTTTTTCTTCTCCAATTTTTTGAGCTAACTCGCCTCTTTTAGATAACAAATCTAAAATTTGATAGTTTAATGAGACAATTTCCTCTCTGTATTCTTCCAATTTATTAGTCATTTCTACTCACCTCTAAGATATAATTATGTATGAAAGTATATTACTTTAAAGCGATAAAATAAAAGTATTTAGACTTAATTCTAACAATTTCATTTTTATAGTTCAAGCGCATATTTACAGAAAATAGAAAATTTTCTGTAAACGCCAAATGCAATATACATTTTGGTGAAAACTTTTCAACATTTAATTATGAATTAGAAAATAAAAAAGCTGAGACAATATGATAATGCCTCAGCTTAAATATATATTGTAAGTTAAATTAATCATTGAATGTACGTTTTTCAATCTTGCTATTTGCTTTCTCAACTTTTTGTTGATTATTATTTGATTGATTTTGTTGTTTTTGAGTTCTGTTGTTTTGTTTAGGCGTATTACTTTGTTTTTTACTTGTATTTGCCTTTTTATTAGATTTTGCGTTTGTTTTGTTACCTTTACTATTAGATTTTTGAGTACCTTTTATAGAATTCTCATGGGTAACTACGCCTTTATCGAATGTCGCACTTTCTTGTGATTTATTTACTTTATCTTCTTTAGAGGTAGAAGATTGACCTTTTTTAGAGTTTGTTGATTGCTTAGTAGTTTGAGTTACAAGATTAGGTACATTATTATTTTTCTTACCTTTAGGTAATGCTGGTTCAGCTAATAATGCTTCAGTGAGCTGTGATTCTTTAGATCCTTTAGTTAGTTTAGATTTTTTTGCTTTTGCAGCTGTAGCTAGTCGATTTGCAAATGAACCATCACTTGAACCTGTGTCATTCTCATTTTTCTTTGTAACTAAATTAGGTACCTCTTTGTCAGCAGATTTAGGTACACTTGATTCACTTGTGAGATCATTTGTATTTTTAGCAACTTGGCTGTCATTAGTGATTTTATCGTTTTTTGTTTTAGCAGCTGTAGCTAAATTTTCTGCTTGCGTTTTTTGATGGGCATCTTCATTTTTGCCTTCTTTAGTAGTAGGATCAGCTAAATCATTATCACTTGATTCTTTTTTAATAGCTGTTTGAGCAATAGCTATTTCTTCAGCTGATGGTTTTTTATCACTTTCGATATGTGATGCTTCTTGACTATCTTCCTTATGTGATTCAGCTTTAGCTTCCTGTATTTCTTGTGCTTCTGGTGACTGATCTGCTAATTTTGATTCTTGTTGAATCGCATTTTGTTGAGCTGTTAATTCTGTAGCTGATGGTTTATTTTGTTGGTCTTGTGCTTCGGCTTTAGCTTCTTGTATTTCTTGTGCTTCTGGTGACTGGTCAGCTAATTTTGATTCTTGTTGAATTGCATTTTGTTGAGCTGTTAATTCTGTAGCTGATGGTTTATTTTGTTGTTCAAAGTCGTCTTTAGTAGCTTCTAATTTAGCTTCTTGAATTTCTTGAGCCTCAGGTGATTGATCTGATAGATTATTGTCACTAACTTCTCTTTGGATTGCTACTTTTTGTGCTTGTAATTCATCAGAAGTTAAACCATCTTTAGAACGATTTCTAAAGTTCTCTACTCTATCTCTTACTGAATTAACGGTGTTTTCTGCCTGTTCTTTATAATTAAGTACTTTATTTCTTAAATCTTGTTCTTTATCTCTTAATTCATCTGTTTTTTTATATACTTTATTTTTATAAAAAAGACCTAAAGCAGAGCCAACGATTGCACTAGCAATAAAACTTACTACGAAGTCTTTACGTTTAGGCGTATTTGATGAATTGCGTGACGTACGGTTATATAAATCACGACCTGTATTATTTCTCTCAAAATTATCGCGGTTATAGTGTTCCATAACGATTCCTCCTAAAACAAAAGCACTTAAATAAGTAAAAACCTCATTTAAGTGCATTTAATTCATTCGTATTAATTATTTGTTAACACGTGTAGTGTAACTATGATCAGAACTGTATTCTGAATTTGAATAGCTATGATTTGCATCGTCAGCTACAGTGTTTGCTTTGTAGTTTGCACTTCCTCTACGGTAGTATCTATTTTGCCATTTGTCAGCAATTTCCATTGCCACGTTTGACCATTGAACTACTTGAGAAATTTTATCTTCATTTTGAGAAATATTGTGCGTAATTGAGTTAGTTACTCGGTCTACAGAACCATTTAAAGTTTGAACTGAGTCGCCGATACCTTTAACAGCATCTACAACAGAATTTAAACGATCCACTTTACCTTGAATATCTTCAGTTAAGCGATTTGCTTTATGAAGTAAATCAGTAGTTTCTCGAGTAATACCTTGAACTTGACCTTCAACACCATCAAGTGTTTTAGCCACGTAATCTAAATTTTTCTTAACAGAAATTAAAACTACAACGATACCGATACATAAAATTAAGAACGCTATCGCAGCGATAATTCCTGCAATTGGTAAAATCCAATCCATTAAAAACGCCTCCTAAATACCATAAAATAAAAGTCATTAATATTTAATACCCATGATGTTTTATTATAAACATATTAAAACTCATTTTTTACGCCTAATTTTTCTAAATAAGCTTTAAGTAACTTTTGAATGTCACCAGCGCCCATAAATAAAATGACTGCGTTATCAAATTCTTTTAATATGTCAATACTATTTTCATCTATTAGCGACGAGCCGTCAATACGTTCAATTAAATCTTGTATAGTTAATTCACCTGTATTTTCTCTAATAGAACCAAAAATTTCACATAAGAATACGCGATCTGCTTTACTTAAACTAGATGCGAATTCGTCTAGAAAAGCTTGAGTTCTAGAGAACGTGTGAGGTTGGAAGACAGCTACTACTTCTTTCTGTGGATATTTCTTTCTAGCTGATTCAATTGTAGCACTAATTTCTCTAGGATGGTGAGCGTAATCGTCTACTAATACTTGATTAGATACTTTTGTTTCGTTAAAGCGACGTTTTACACCACCAAAAGTGACTAATGCATCTTTAATGTTGTCAACATTCATCTTTTCTAAATAACTAATCGCAATAACTGAAAGCGCATTTAAAATATTATGGTCACCAAATTGTGGTGATAAGAACTGATCATAAAATTCCCCGTTAGTATAAACATCAAACTGAGTACCTTTTTCGGTGATTTGAATATTTTTAGCATAAATATCGTCAGTCTCTTTAAAACCATAATAATAAATTGGTACATCAGCCTCTAATTTACGTAAATAGTCATCATCACCCCATGCAATTATGGCCTTCTTAACGTTATGAGCCATATCTTGGAAAGCATCATAGACATCTTCAATATTTTTAAAATAATCTGGATGATCAAAATCAATATTCGTCATAATCGCATAATCTGGATGATAACTTAAGAAATGTCTACGGTACTCACAAGCTTCGAATGCAAAATAATCGCTTCCAGGTAATCCCATGCCAGTACCATCACCAATTAAGAATGATGTCTTTTTATCTCCGTTCATAACATGTGACAATAGACCAGTTGTTGAAGTTTTACCGTGAGCACCTGTAACAGCTACAGATGTATATTGATTGATAACATGACCTAGGAAGTCATGATATTTAATGACATCAAGTTTTAATTCATGAGCTTTAACTATTTCTTCATGATTGTCTGAAAATGCATTACCCTGAATGACAACCATGCCTTCTTTAATATTTTCAACATCAAAAGGTAAAATTTTGATGCCTTTGTTACGTAGAGCAACTTCGGTAAATACGTATTTTTCTATGTCTGAACCTTGGACTTCATGACCAAGATCATGCATGATTTGTGCTAATGAACTCATGCCGGAGCCTTTAATTCCGACAAAATGATAGTGCGTCATTTTAATACTCCTTACTCAATTTATTCTTTATTTAAATCCGCTTCAGTAATATAAACATCCCTTGGTTTAGAACCGTTAGCACCTGATATATAACCTAACTGCTCTAATTGATCTATAATTCTAGCTGCTCTATTGTAACCAATTTGGAAATGTCTTTGAATCAATGAAGTTGATATATGTCCTTCATTCACCATAAACTCGCACACGTCATCGAATAAATCATCTTGTGCTTGAGATTGTGTTTTCTTTAATAATTCCTTTTCTTCAAATAAGTATTCAGGTTCTCGCTGCTGTTTAATAAAGTCAACGACATCATCTATTTCCTCATCAGAAACAAATGTACCTTGAACACGAATTGGCTTATTCATTCCACTTCCTAGATATAGCATATCACCATATCCTAATAAGCGTTCCGCGCCACCACTATCTAGAATTGTTCTTGAATCCACGCTTGAAGATACCATAAAGGCAATTCTAGTAGGAATATTTGCTTTAATCAGACCCGTAATAACATTTACTGAAGGTCTTTGTGTAGCCACTAACATATGAATACCACATGCACGTGCTTTTTGAGCAATACGTGCAATTGATTGTTCTACTTCTTGAGGTGCCATCATCATCAAGTCGGCTAACTCATCAATTACTATAACAATTTTTGGCATTCTTTGCTCATAAGGTGCCTTTTTATTAAATGCAGTAATATTTCTTACGTGATATTGAGCAAATAATTTATAGCGTTTCTCCATTTCTTCTACTGCCCATTTTAAACTTTGAGTAGCAGCTTTCACATCTGTAATTACAGGAGAAACTAAATGTGGTAAATCATTGTATGGTGCTAATTCCACCATCTTAGGATCAATCAATAGTAAGCGTAATTCTTCAGGGTGATTTTTATATAATAATGACATTAAGATACTATTGATACAAACCGATTTACCTGAGCCTGTTGCTCCGGCAATAAGTGCATGAGGCGTTTTAGCGATATCCATTAATAATGGTTCATTATTAATTCGATAACCCATCGCTACAGTTAATTTAGACTCTGTATTTTTAAATTTAGGTGTTTCTATAATAGATCGTAAGTTAACCTTAGTTGGGTCTTGATTTGGTACTTCAATACCTACAAGACTTGTTCCAGGAATTGGCGCTTCAATACGTATATCTTTGGCGGCTAATGCCATTTTAATATCGTCTTGAAGTGCAGTAATCCTTGAAACTTTCACCCCTTTTTCTACAGATAATTCAAATCTTGTAACACTTGGACCTTCTGTTACATTTTTAACCTCTGCGGGCACATTGAAATAATAAAGTGCATCATTTAATTCCTGTTTCTTCTCTTCTATCCATTCTTCATCAACTTCGTGTGGTTCAGGTTCTTCTAATAAATCAAAGCTAGGCAATTTAATATTAGGTCCTTTTCTAATTCCTTGTTGCTTATCTTGAGATGACTCTTGTTGGTTTTTATAAGAATTGGACGCTTGTTCTTTTACTTCCTGATGAGTAATTCCTGTTGCAGAAGTTTTGTTATTATTTAGGTTAGTGTCATCATTATCTTTTACAGTTTCTGAAAAATGATTACCGCTACTTCTTCCACTAGTTTCATTATGAGATGTGCTTTGAGTATGCTGTTGAATATGATTATTGTTAACATTGTCACTTGTAGACACACCTGTAATACCGTCGTCGTTTGATTCAGATTGAGTTTGGTACTCATGTGAAGTTTGTTGATTTGTTTCACTTTCATTTAAATTATTTTCAGAAGTAAATTGACTCTCACTAGAATCCTCTTCAGTAGATTGATCAATTTGTTGTTCAGGTTTTAATTCGGGAACATTAACTCTACTATTGTTTTTACTATCCATCATACGTTTCTTATCTGAAGGCGTCATTACCACATTAAATGGTTTACTACCTGCAAATCGCGGTTTATGTGTTGAAACATCTTTGGAATGCGATTGAGTTGTTGGTCTATTTAATTCCGATTCTTGAGCCACACTGCTCTCTGATTGTGAAGTAACCTCACTTGTTGAAGTAAAATTATTACTATTAGTATTATTCATGAACTGGTTACTATCTAATTCTGAATGTTGCTCACTATTGGTAAAGTGATTTGAAGACTCGGCACCCTCACTATTCATTTTTGAATGATGATCATGTTCTTCTACACTTTCATTGTTACCAAATGATTGACCTTCATTAGCTGTCATACTTTGTTTTGAATCAACCGTGGAGGTCACTGTATCTTGATTTGAAGCATTTACTATCGTCGAAGAACTATCACTATTTATCTCACTTGTACTTAATGAAGAAGCTGATTCTTTAAAATCATCATCGTTTTTCTGTCTATGTTTAGCATACTCCTTCTCATTATCAACACTTTGGTTAATTGCATTATTATAGTGTTCTTGCTGTTGTGAATTTTCATTTTCAAGGTGAGAAGTCGATTTTGATGGTTGTTGGCTATCATTTAATTCTTGGAATTGAGCATCCTCTACATTATCGTTGTGTGCTTTATCAACACTAGTTTCCTCAGTAGCATTATCGCTAGAGGCATCACTTACATGCACATCTTTGTCATTTACCTTTTGAATATGTTGTTCATCATCAAGGTTGATTTCTTCATAATTGTACGACGAAGCGCCAATTTGGTCTTCTTTAAATGAAGTTGTTGTAGTACTTTCTGACACATTATTAGACTGTCCGTCATTAATATCCTCATCATTATGGTCTTCATCTAGAGAGCTTTCACCAATATATTGGTGTGCTTGTTTCGCGTACATTTCATCAATTGCTTTTTGAATTTGATCTTCTTCATTGTCTTTATTTTGTTGTCTCTTTTGTTGAAGCGCTTTTTTAAATCTTCTTTTTTGAAGGACTTTACGTTCTCTTTCACGTCTGATTTCTTCAACGATTTGTGAAGCATAGATATTTTCAATATTAACAGTGTTATCTTTTTTAGAATAATTAGGTGTTCGTCCTTCAGACTTTTGCGCTGAATGATTATTAGATTGAAGATGACTTGAAGATGTTTTCTGTGTCTGTTCTGTATCTGAAGTTTTGGCATGGTTTTCTGGTGGAGGTTGATTATCTTTAGATGATGATTCTTCAGATTGATAACCCATTTGTTTATTTATAGATTGACGATACATGTTTACATCATGTGCATTTTTAGGTTGATTCCTTTGTGATTTACTAGTTGCATTATTGCTATTTTGTAGAGAATCTTGTTTAGGTGGAATCACTCCGTTTTCTAAAGGACGTCGTTGCTTAGTTCCAAAAATAGCTGACGGAACGTCGCTCGCTTTGAAATTACCGCCATGATATGTAAGTTCAGAATTCGTAGAGGATTGGAGTTTACTATTAGATTTCAAACGTTCAGATTGTAATTTCATGCGAGAATTTGACTTATTATTATGTGAACGATAATCATTAGACTGACTGTTATTAGAACTTCTTTTAAAACGACTTGACTCGCGATGATACATTTGATCCTCATTACGATTTGAATGTTGATTAATATGATCATGCTCACGCATTTGAGATGAACGTCTACGGCGATGTCTTTTCCCAGAATTATCAACTAAATTACGTGTAGAGTCATCATCTTGTGTGTCATATGTTCTTGAACCATAATTAGCATTGTATTCAGAAGTTTCATAGTTTTTATCATTATCTAGATCGTTATATGAAGCTTCTTCAGATACATGCATAGGAAATCTAAATTTACCTCTTGGGCGATTATAAATATCATTGTTTTGAGGCAGTAATGAGTCTTGATTATTTTGTTGAGATTGAGTTCCCTGTCTTCTTTTTTTATTTCTACGTAACAGGTCGTCATTTGAATCATTATCTTCGCCAAATAATTTATCAAACCAGCTCATAATTTCACTACCTTTCTTTATTATTCAAAAAATGCTTGCCCAATTTCATAATCATCATTTAATACCATAATACCCTTCTCTTGAGGTGCATTTGGTAAATCTAATTCTTTCATTGAACAAATCATACCACTTGAATCAACACCACGTAATTTAGCATCTTTGATAACCATTCCACTTGGCATTACAGCACCTACTTTAGCTACCACTACTTTTTGTTCAGCTGCTACATTAGGTGCACCACAAACAATTTGTAAAGTTTCATTACCAACATTAACTTTTAAAACACTTAATTTATCCGCATCAGGATGTTTTTCTTTAGTTTCAACATATCCAACTACAAATTTAGGTGATAAATCAGTATCTAATTGATAGTTAAATCCAGAATTATTAATAGATTGTTGTAACGCCTCAATAATTTCTGAAGTTAATTTGATATGACCGTTTCCTTCTATTTTTATTTTATCTGATACGTTAAAGATATTGAAACCAACAACTTGCCCATCTTGAGTGATTTCGACTACATCATCTTTCTTGTTGTAATCAAATGCACCATCTGTAGGTTCAATCTGTAAAAAAGCTACATCTCCTACACCTTGTGGATTATAAAATAAGTTCATCTATAAAACTCCATTTCTATTGATTATCTTTATTATTAAATTTCTTTCTATTCGCTTCTAATCTCTGTATAACATCAGGATTACGTTTTTGTTTATTATTTTTTCCTAGAATAAATATGGGTTCTAAGTGTCCCTTGTCATAGCCAAATGATAATGAAGTAATTGGTACTAAACCTTTAGTAAAGAATTCCATTGTTAAATGAGCCATGACATCGTAACCTGTTTTATTACGTATATCAGCAATAATTAACACGTCTTGGTGAGGAACTGCAACTAACATCTCACCCTCACATTGTTCTTGGACTTCATTCAAGAATGACGTATTAAGTATGCGACTTGCATCATAGCCATCATTAGAATTGATGAAATAAAAAATATTGCCTTTAACCTCATCAGTAGAATATTTATTTTTAAGTTTTCTAACATTGAATAATGACATTTCTTTAATTTGTTGTTCAGTCATATTTAATGTTTTTAACATACTTTCATCTATTAATCTGTATGATTTACCTAAATCGAGAGCATAATAAATATTCGTTTCAGCTGTATGTTCACTATAAATAAATGAATGACCTTCTTTAGTCTTCTTGTCAAAGCTTGTTGCTCGAACAACTGGCATGATTTTTATATCTTCCATTTCTTCTAAAGAATGATCACCCATTTGGGCAATTGCTTCTTCTACATAGTAAACAATTTCATCTATAATTTTATCTTTTTGTTCTTCATATTTGGCGACAATAGCATTGAGTTTGATTGTGACACCTTTATGATTATCTGTACGATAAATTCTTAAAGTTTCTTCTTCTCTATCAAATTTAAAGTCTACGTTTAAATGAATTAAACGCGCTTTTAATTTATCTCTCATTTGGAAGACATTCATTTAAAACACTCCTATTTTCGCACCTTATAACAGTTTACAATAAATAACTGCTATATAACAGAAAAAACTAAAAATACGGTGTATAGATAACGTTATTTTCTAAATAAATTGATACTTAAATATATTTTGCTAAAAATGCATCAATTTGATCAATAGATTTTCTTTCTTTACCTATGTAGCTACCTTCAAGTTTACCATTTTTATAAACTAAGAAACTGGGTATTCCTAAGATATCGTTATCAATACATATATCAATAAATTTGTCTCTATCTACCGAAACAAAATTAAAGTCTTTATATTTATTTTCTAATTTAGGTAAATCAGGTTCTATTACTTTGCAGTCTGGGCACCAATCAGCGGTAAATTCAAAGACAGTATTACCTTTTTTTAATTCTTCAAATTGTTGTTCTGTTTCAAGTTGTTTCACTTGTTCTACACTCCTTAACCAAATTTTAGTACTTCTATTTGATGATGATTTAAATGAGTTATACATTCTTTTAATAGATGTCTAGCTGAGTAGTAATCTCTTATATCAAAAACTGCATCCGTGCTGTGTATATATCTTGCGCAAACGCCAATCACTGCTGTAGGTATGCCCTCATTTGCTTTATGGATCTCTCCCCCATCGGTACCACCTGGAGAAATATAATATTGATGTTTAATATCATTTTCTGTGGCTAACTTTAATAAATAATCTCTAAAGCGTGGCTTTAATATCATTGTACCATCTTTAATACGAATTAATGTGCCCTCCCCTAGTGCACCAGAGAGTTGTTGTTTCCCTTTTATATCATTAGCTGGGGAACAATCTACCACGAAGGCAATATCAGGTTTAATTTGCTCAGCAGCCGCTTTTGCACCTCTTAATCCAACTTCTTCTTGAACATTAGCGCCTACATACAAATCAACATCTAACTCTATATCTTTGAGCAATTCTAATATTTCTATCGCGAGGACACAACCATAACGATTATCCCATGCCTTAGCTATATAACGATACTCAGATAATTGAGTGAAAGATGTGTCAGGAACGATTGTATCTCCAATTTCAATACCTCTTTCTCTTACCTCTTCTTGTGATGAAGCACCGATATCTAACATTAAATCTTTTATTTCGGGAGCCGCTTCATTACCTGTTCTAAAGTGCTTTGGAATATTGGCAACAACACCAACAATCTCATTGCCATTTCTATTTTTAACTTTCAGCCTTTGTCCTTGCCATATATCATTAGCAACGCCACCTAAATTAGTAAACTGAATCATACCATTATCAGTTATATGAGTAATCATAAAACCTATCTCATCCATATGTGCAGCAATCATTACTTTAGGGGCATTGTTTTGTTTAGATTTCTTAACTCCATAAATTCCACCCATGTTATTTTGAATAAATTCATCAACATAAGGGGCCATTTTTTGTTTCATGTAATCTCTTACTTCATCTTCAAAACCTGGGGCTCCATGAAGCTCTGTTAATTGTTTTATGCGTTCTAAAGTTTTCGTATTATCTATCATCATACAAAATCTCACTCCTTGCACTCTATTATATCATCTTCAATATGGTAAACTAAGAATAAGAATTTAGATAAGAGGAGATTATATGATGAAGTTTTTTAATTTTAAAGGTATAGCAATAGTGATGCTTTTCGTAACATTTATAACTTCACTATGTTTAGCATTTTATTTAACAAAGCGGAAATTATATAATGCCAATGACTTATTAAAAGAAGTTAAAACGTATTTTAGAAACGTAAAAGGCTCTTATATCGTACATCAACCTATTGTCTTGAATAATGTTAATCATAACCAACCTATCTATCAAGGTGGTATTTCAGCTTATCATGATGGTAAATTAGTAGACTATGAGTTTTATGCCGATGCTAATTCTGGTCAAGTTATCGATATTATCGAGTTATAGCATTCTATAATTAAGGTTATCGTTTGAATATTTTATCAAACGATAACCTTTTTTATTGTCTAGAAATAAATGTATCTATTGTTTTGAAGTCATCTTGGTATTTTGCCGCAAAATAATTTTCATCATGATAAAACAAGAACCAATAATTATGATGCATGAAATATGGGATTAATCGTTCCTTTTCTCTAATGGATTGCATCGGATAGTCATCATAAGCTGTCACCCAAAGTGGATTAAGATGAGCGGTAGTCGGTAATATATCAGCCATATGCACAGCGTATTCATTATCACTTTCAATCGTAATAATTGAGTGACCGAAACTGTGCCCGCCTGTGTGCTTCATCTTTATACCAGGATAAGGTTCGATCTCATTTTCAAATAAAATTAACCTTTCCTTATAATCCCCTTGATTATAACTCCAATAAGTAGCTTGACTTCTTATGTTAGGTGAAAGAAATTCATGCCACTCGTCTTGCTGTATAAAATGTGTAGCTCGGTCAAAAACTGCATGCCCATCTTTATCTGTTAAACCAGAAGCGTGATCAAAGTGAAGATGGGTCATTAAGACCATATCAATATCAGAGGTTGTTAAACCTAATTGTTTTAAATCCTCATCTATTAAGCTCTCATATTCAACACCACTATTTCTTTGTTGTTTATCTGAAAGTTTACCATTACCAATACCCGTATCGATTAAAATATTCTTATCACTAGTTTGAATTAAAATAGGATGTGTCGGAGTATGAATTTGATTCTTATCATTTACTTTGTATTTTTTAGTCCATAACGGTTTGGGAACAACACCAAACATCGCCCCACCATCTATATTAGTGTTTCCACCTCTTAAATAATGGAGAGTAAATCGCCCTAATTTCAAAGATAACGCCTCCTTGACATTATTGAACTTCTCATAGAAATGATGTAAATTACATCTTTTATTAAAAATTATTATAAGTCACTATTAAAATCAAATGTAAGCATTTTATAGGAAAGTTTAAGTTCCCAGTCAATCTCATAGAAGTTTGAGTAAACAAAATTTGATTCTCATATTGAAATAGTTTATCAGGTAAAATAAAAAAGCCTACAAAGTTTGTAACTTTGTAGACGTTCTATTTAAGACAATAGTTATATTATTTTCTTCTTTAAGGACTTTATAAATTCTTGTGAAATTTTGCTTCCATACGATAGATTCTTGAGCCTTTATCAGAAAACTTTTTCTCATATTCGGTTAGAATATTATCTTCATCATCTTCGTCATGTAGGTTCAAATTCATTTTTGTAAAATACATCCCAAATTGCGACATACTCTCAAGGCTATATGCAAACAACCCACGATTGTCTGTTTTAAAGTGAATTTCTCCATCGTCCTTGAGAATCTGCTTATATAGAGCAAGGAATGTGTGATATGTAAGACGTCTTTTTGCATGACGTTTCTTTGGCCAAGGGTCTGAGAAATTAAGGTATATTCTTGAAATTTCTCCATCTTTAAAATATTCATTTAACTCAATAGCATCATTACAAATCATTTTAAGATTAGTTAAATTAAGTTCTTTTGTTTTATCAAGAACTTTATACATGACACTTTTCTCACGTTCCATTGATACAAAATTAATTTCTGGATGTTTAGAAGCCAAAGTAGTTATAAACTGCCCCATTCCTGAGCCAATTTCTATATATATTGGTTGTTCTGTGTCAAACCAATCAGACATACGGCCTGCGTGAGTACCGTCCATGTCTACTAGGTCAGGATGTTCTTTTAAATAATCTTCTGCCCAAGGTTTGTATCGAACTCTCATATTAAATTACTCCTTATATAAATAAGTTGCTATTCATAACTTCATTTAAGAATTTCAACCACATATTCATATCTTTATATCGTTTTTGTTCTTCATACCATTGAACCATACCAATGGATTGAATCACTGTATACCATTTCATACGTTTATTTAAATTGATACTCTCTTCTAGGCCATATGTATCAAACCATTTTGACCATTTAGATTGAGGAACATAGTTGTAAAGCAGCATACCTATATCTATAGCTGGGTCTGCAATCATTGCCCCTTCCCAATCAACGAGATACAATTCATCTCTATCAGACAATAACCAATTGTTATGGTTAACATCTCCATGTACTACAGTAAAAAAGCGAGAATCTAAATTTGGAATATGATCTTCTAAATAAGTTAAAGCTTTTCTAACAACATGGTGAGTTAGAACTTCTCTAGATAAAGAGGCATTAATTTTATTTAACATGATATCAGGAGTGATGGGTTCCATTTCCATACGTTTAAGCATGCTTAACAATGGTTTAGAACTGTGAATTTTATTGAGTAATTTCGCTACTCTGGTTTGATCCATTTCATCAGATTTTAATTCTCTACCGTTCTTCCAATGCTGTGCGGTAACGACTTCTCCTGTTTCAATTCTTTTCGTCCATACAAGTTTAGGTACAATTCCTTCTGCAGACAATGCAGCAATAAAAGGATTAGAATTACGTTTTAAAAATAATTTCTGTCCATCTTGTTCAGCCATATATGCTTCACCAGAAGCACCGCCAGCTGAATCAAGCGTCCACCCTAACTGATAAAACTGCTCCAACATGTTCACCTCACTTTCAATTAGAAAATGGCTCTAGAAATATATTTTCAAGAGCCATATATTCTAATTTATAGAAAAGCGCATATTTTAATTTTCTCTTACGCTCAATTGATATTTAGATAACAGTTTTTTAAGTTGGCTTTATAATATAAAATTCCCTAAATATTTTATTTAATCAGCCCGTTCATTATTTATCACTCATAGAAGATTTTATAATTTTTAAGGGTCAATTTCAACTAAAAATGAGAAACAAAATGACACATTTTACTAGTCGAAAGTACTTGTATTTTCTAAATCACTTTAATATAAATTATAACATAATTTTAGCACTAATTATTGAGAAATTAAGACAATTTTATTAAGATTTTTAAAGTTTAAATAATTTTAAAATTTAAGGTTTTAAATACTATGTGATTTAATGTACTTATTAAAGCCTTCTTGCAATTTACGAGTTACATCTCCTACTTTTCCATTGCCAATATCGTCACCATCCACTTTAATCACTGGCATGACTTCAGCGGAGGTACTAGAAATAATAACCTCATCAGCATTTTTTAAGAAATCAACTGTAAATGTCTCTTCTTTGAATGGTATACCGTAATCTTCAGCGATCCATTTTATTACACGGCGAGTAATACCATTTAAAATAAAGTTATTGATTGGATGCGTATAAATTGCACCATCTTTAATCGCATAAACGTTACTAGATGCACCTTCTGTAACAGTCTCACCTCGATGTTGAATCGCTTCTGTAGCATTATATTTAACAGCATATTCTTTTGCTAATACATTCCCTAAAAGATTTAAACTTTTTATATCACAACGTAACCAACGAATATCTTCAGTTGTCACACCATATACTCCGTTTTCTAATTGTTCATATGGTCTGTCATAACTCTTGGTAAATGCCATGATTACTGGTTTTGTTGGAGGCGTCGGGAAGGAATGTTCCCGAGGCGCTACACCTCTTGTTGCTTGAATATAAATTCCACCATTTTTCACATTATTTTCGTTTAATAATTGACGAACTAAATCAATTAACTCATCTACTGTATATCCTAAATCTAGGCCAATTTCATTTGCGCTTCTCAAAAATCGTTCAAAGTGTTCTTTAACTGTAAATAATTTTCCTTCGTAAGCACGAATATATTCATATATTCCATCGCCAAATACATAACCACGATCTTCGTAAGATACTTTAGCGTCTTTTTCGTTCAAAAATTCCCCGTTAATAAAAACTTTTGTCATCGTTTATCCCTCCACACATAAAGCATAAATTGCCTCTAAATAAATACTCGTTGCGTTAATCAATTGTTTTTTAGTCATATATTCATTTTTTTGATGCATTAAATCTTCAGTATCTTCAAACATAGCACCAAATGCGACGCCTTTGTCTAGGTTTCTAGCATAAGTCCCCCCACCAATCGTGTAAGGTTCAGTCATATCGCCAGTTTGGTTTCTATATGCTTTGACAAGTTTCTCCACGAATGGATCATCTTTATCTACATAATGTGGCTTTTGAACTTTACCAAGTTCAAGGCTAAATCCAATGTCTTTAATTTCATTAGTAAACCTTTCAACAGCCTCTTCAAATTCAAATCCCTGAGGATATCTTAAGTTCACACCGTATCTTCCAGCTTCTTTATTATCGTATTTAATAATTCCTATATTAGTAGTAACGTCTCCCATTACATCTGTATGGAATTTCATACCCATTTTTTCTCCAAAATGAGAATCAAAGAGATAACGATTATTGAATTCAACAAAATCTTTTGCACTTTTATCTAAATTTAAAGAAGACAAGAATTTAAGTAGATATAATCCAGCATTGACGCCTAGTGAAGGATCCATGCCATGAACCGCTTTACCTTCAACCGTTAAGATTAAAATACCACTATCAACGGTACTTTCTCCTTGAAGCTCATTTTGTTCAACGAAATATTCAAAGTTTTGAATCACATCTGTCATATTTTCTTTAACTAAAACACGGGCTTCAGCATGATCTGGTACCATGTTATATCTTTGACCAGATTCAAAGTTTAATAATTCATAATCTGGTTCATCTACATCTTCATTTATTTGATCTTGAATTAAATCAAATGTAGTGATTCCTTTTTCACCATGTATCGCTGGGAACTCAGCATCAGGTGCAAAACCTAATGTAGGCATTTCTTCAGTTTGGAAATATCTATCTGTACATTTCCAATCAGACTCTTCATCTGTACCTATAATCATATGAATACGTTTCTTCCAATCTACTTTCATATCATTCAATATTTTCACGGCGTAATATGCAGCAATTGTAGGTCCTTTGTCATCTAGTGTACCTCTGGCAATAATTGCATCGTCTGTTACTACAGGATCAAATGGGTCAGAATCCCATCCATCACCAGCCGGAACAACGTCTACATGACATAAGATACCTAAGACATCTTCTCCTTGGCCAGCTTCTATTCGTCCGGCTATATGATCTACATCATGTGTTGAAAACCCATCTCTCTCAGCTAATTCGTACATGTAATCTAAAGCTTGTCTTGGTCCGGGTCCGACAGGTGCATCTTCAGAGGCTTTAGAATCATCTCTTACACTTTCAATAGATAATAAGCCCTTAAGATCATCAATCATTTGATTTTCATATTCTAGAACCTTTTCTTTCCACATTTGAGATCGACTTCCTTTTTATATAAGTTAAACTCCATTTTACAATATGTTACTCAGAAACTACAGTAAGATGTCAGAAAATTACTTAATTTTTTGTAATGATGATTTTCAAGTTAAATTATATCAAGTTTCGGAGTACTAATATAATTCATATTTGCGTTTCAAATTAAATGCTTTATATATTTTTCGAGATAAAAAAGAAGCCTATAAGTGAACTTCTAGCGTTCATCTATAGGCTCTTTATTATTATGATTTAAATTGATAAATTTTATTTATTCTTTATCTTCTAAAGCATTTTTATTATTTTTTAAATCATCTTCAGAGACAACTCTTAGATTATTAGAAGTTGTTGCGCCACCTTCGTCGTCAAACTTTCCTTCTTCTAAATCATCTGCTTTTTTGTCATCTAAATCAGTAAATTTAGATTTTTCTTCTTCAAAGAATGCTTTAGGATCATTTTTAATACGATCAACATAATCTCTTGGATTATTTCTTACTTCTTGAATCGTTTCATTGGCTTTGTTTCCAATTTGGCTAGCAAAGTCTTTAGCGTTTGCTTTGTATGATTCAGGATTTTCTTTATATTTGTTATATTCATTTTTAAGTTTGTCACGACTGTCTTTGCGTGATAAAGCGACTGCTGCAACAGCGCCACCAATGCCTAATGCAATTCTAAATAAATTTGTACTTTTACCCATAATTGTACACCTTCTCCTTTGTCATTTTTTTAGATTTTCGAAATCTTGTTCATTTAAAAAACGATATTCACCAGAATTTAGAGTTTCATCTAATTCTAAATTGGCGATTTTAACACGTTTCAATTCTAATACCTCATTTTCGATACTATGAAACATTCGTTTTACTTGATGATATTTTCCTTCATAAATCGTAACATATGAAAGTCTATCATTTCCTTTAATAAGTTCTGCCGGTTTGACCTTACCATCAGAAAGTTCTACGCCTAATTTAAAAGCTTCTATATCTGACTGCTTAATAGGATATTTAGATATAACTTCATAAGTTTTAGATACATGTTTTTTGGGGCTCATTAATTCATGATTAAATTGTCCATCATTAGTTAATAAAAGTAATCCTTCTGTATCTTTATCTAACCTTCCTACAGGAAAAATCCCTAAATGTGAAAATTCAGGGATTAAATCTAAAACAGTTTGATGAGCGTTATCTTCTGTAGCTGAAATATAATCTTTAGGTTTATTTAACATCATATAGACGTTATCTACATATGAAATCTCTTCACCATCAACCACTACTTTGTCTGTTTCAGGGTCAATTTGAGATTTAGGTGTTTTAATTTTTTTCTCATTAACCTCTACAAGACCTTTTTTAAGTAATTGTTTTACTTCAGTACGAGTGCCTAAACCCATATTAGCTAGAAATTTATCTATTCTCATTTTAAAAACGTCACTTTTCGTCTAATTTTTTCAGGAACGTCACCTAAAAATTCGTCAGCCAGTCTATTCTTGATTGTAATGCCACCATAAATAAACGCACCAACAATAACACTTATAGCTATTATAATGAGGTAACCAAATCTAGTAGGATTTAGGAATAATTTAAGAATGAAGTATACAACCTCTACACCTATCATCATGATGAAGGAGTATAAGAATATTTTAGCAAATTGTATCCAACTATAGCTGAATTTGAATTTCGCATATTTTTTTAAAATATAGAAATTACAGCCAATCGCAAATAATAATGCAATTGCAGTGCTTAGTACCGCACCTGGAGTGTGTAAAAGCATAATAAGCGGATAGTTTAGTGCTAATTTAATGACTACTGAACCTAAAATAACAAAGACTGTTAATTTTTGCTTATCAATACCTTGCAACATAGAAGCAGTTACACTTAATAGTGAAATTAATATCGCTACGGGTGCATAATAGAATAGTAATCTACTTCCGTCAAAGTTAGGGTCGTGACCATGAACAATAGGATCATAACCATAGAATACAGTAAATAAAGGTTGCGCTAATGCCATAATACCTATACTAGCTGGTACTGTAATAAACATTAGGACACCAATAGACGTTCTAATTTGTCTATGCATTTCCTCTAGACGACCCTCTTCATAAGTTTTTGTAATAAATGGAATTAAACTCACCGCAAAACCAGCACTTAATGATGTTGGGATCATTACAATTTTATTTGTAGACATATTTAACATGTTAAAGAATGTATCTTGTAACTTTGGATTTACGCCAACTAAACTTAGAGCCCCGTTATGTGTAAATTGATCTACTAAATTAAATAATGGGAAATTTAAACTTACAATTACAAATGGAATACTGTAAGCAATAATCTCTTTATACATGTTTCCATAAGAAACATGCATATTAGCTGTATCAGACTCAACCATTTCTTTAATATTTCTTCTACGTTTAATCCAATAATACCAAAGCGTAATAATTCCAGCTATAGCTCCGATTGCTGCTGCGAACGTGGCAATTCCATTTGCTTGTAGAACTGTACCATTAAATACATTTAAAGCTAAGTAACTACCTACTAATATGAAAATAATTCGGGCAATTTGCTCTGTTACTTCTGAAACAGCTGTTGGGCCCATAGATTTGTATCCTTGGAATATACCTCTCCATGTAGCTAAAACTGGTATAAATATAACTACAATACTGATAATTCTTATAATCCATGTAATATCAGCAACTGACCAACCAGTTTTCGCATTATTCTTACGCGATAAAGTTAACTCTGCTATGTATGGAGCTAAAAAATATAAAATTAGAAAGCCAATTACACCCGTAATACTCATTACAATGAAACTTGACTTATAAAACTTTTGACTGACCTTATAAGCACCTAACGCATTGTACTTAGCTACATATTTAGAAGCTGCTAGTGGCACCCCTGCAGTTGCTACTGCAATTGCAATATTATAAGGAGCGTAAGCATAAGTAAAAGGAGCCATATTTTCTTGCCCGCCAATCAATGAAGTGAACGGGATAATAAACAGCACACCTAATACTTTAGTAATTAAAATACTTAATGTAATTAAAAAGGTTCCTCGAACCATTTCTTTACTCTCACTCATTACCTATCTTCCTATCTTAAAATTTTATTAAAGTTTTATATCGTGTTGTTTATATCAAAACTTATTACCTTGCATTACTTAAAAATATATCACAAAATAATAAATGTTTGTCTTTTATTTTCCACTTTTTAGACATTGTAAAAATTATGTTTTAAAAAAGCTATGTATCTGTAGAAAAAAGACACGATGTTAGTATTAATTTAAGGAGGTTCCAAGTTTCATATTATAATTATATTTTTACTCTTTGTCACCTCATACCTTAATTTTTATTAGATAATACTTAAATAGTCTTATACAATTGTAACAAGGAATATGTGGAGGTAACTCAATGTATCAAACTATTATAATTGGCGGAGGCCCCAGCGGTTCAATGGCTGCAGTCGCCGCAAGTGAAGTAAGTGATAATGTCTTATTAATTGAAAAGAAAAAGGGTTTAGGACGAAAATTGAAAATATCAGGTGGAGGTCGTTGTAATGTTACTAATCGCCTACCCTATGCAGAAATAATCAAAAACATACCTGGTAACGGTAAATTTCTTTATAGTCCTTTCTCAGTTTTTGATAATGAATCTATTATTGAATTTTTTGAAAGCCGAGGCGTGAAATTAAAAGAAGAAGATCACGGTCGGATGTTCCCTGTATCCAATAAAGCACAGGATGTTGTAAACACTTTGATTAAACAAATTAATGAAAACAAAGTTAATGTTATGGAGGAAACTCCAGTCACAGAAATTTCTCATGATAACGGTATTTTTTATGTTACAACTCAAAAAGGTGAATTCCAAAGTAAATCTTTAATCATTGCTACTGGTGGTACATCTGTTCCACAAACAGGGTCAACTGGAGACGGTTATCAATTCGCCGAATCTCTTGGCCACTCTATAACCGAACTCTTCCCTACAGAAGTTCCAATAACTTCTAGCGACGCTTTCATTAAATCAAAACGTCTTAAAGGATTAAGTTTGAAAGATGTAGAATTATCAGTTTTAAAGAAAAATGGTAAAAAAAGAATAAGCCATCAAATGGATATGATATTTACGCACTTTGGTGTAAGTGGTCCAGCTGCGCTTAGATGTAGCCAATTTGTTTATAAAGAACAAAAGAATCAAAAGAAACAGGATATTGCTATGCAATTGGACGTATTTCCAGATTTAAATCACGATCAACTCTCTCAAAAAATTAACTCCTTATTAAAGGCTGAACCAGATAAGTATATAAAAAATAGTTTGCATGGCTTAATTGAAGAACGTTACTTATTGTTTATGTTAGAACAATCCGATATTAGTGATGAAACTACATCTCATCATTTGTCTAATCAACAATTAAATCACTTTATCTCAAATTTAAAAGGATTTAGGTTTAACGTTAATGGAACACTCCCCATTGATAAAGCGTTTGTCACTGGTGGTGGTGTGTCTTTAAAAGAAATACAACCTAAAACAATGATGTCAAAGATCGTTCCAGGATTATTTCTGTGTGGAGAGGTATTAGATATACATGGTTATACTGGCGGATACAATATAACAAGTGCATTAGTGACAGGTCACGTTGCTGGATCTAATGCTGGAACTTTTAAAAATGAATCCTAATATATTTAAAACCTTCTAGGTAACGTTTTATGCTACCTAGAAGGTTTTTTGAGTAGTGAATTAAGATTTTTTATCTTTTTTATTTTTACGTGTAGATAACAATGCTAGCCCTGAAAGTAATGCTGCACCTGCTAAAGGTCCTGAATAATCTGTTTCACCTGTATAAGGCAATTCATTTATTGTATGTTGATTATTATTAGAGCCATTTACATTATCACATTTATTATTTTGTTCAGTTTGATGAGTAGATTCCATAGAGTTTAACTTATCTTCTTTAACTTTTATAGCTTCTAGTTTAGTAATTGTTTGTTTGACTACTTCATCAACAGTTTTATTATCATTAGCGTCTTCAATTTCTTTAAATGAATCATTCAAAATTTGAGAAATTAAATTTTTAGCTGCTAATTTAGCTTGATAACTAACCTTATCATTATCTTCAATATTTCGAATGATTTCATCCGCTTTGTTTTGAATGATACGTTTAGCATTAGCTTTTTTATGAGTTTGTAATTTTAATTTTTCAAATTCTACTTTAAAGTTATTCAAACTATTATCTACTTCTTCATTTGTTTCTGAGTCATTCACTTGCATATGAATACGATTGACTAAAGCTTTTAATTTGCTAATAAATTCTTGCTTCTCTTCAACTGTCGCATCACTATTTGCTTCAACAGCATGAATTTTGGCAGAAAGTTGTTGATGTAAGTATGATTTCGCATCAGATTTCTTATGTGCATTGATTTGAATTAAATCTAATTTAGCTAAACCGTCGTGAAGTGTTTTTGCTACATCAGCATTAGCCTCAGAATCTTGTATAGCAAGATTAATAGTATTAACTGTCTCAGCAAGTTTATTTAATACTTCTTGTTTTTCTTCAACAGTTGCATCGTCAAATTTCTCAAACTCATTTTTCTTCTTATTAGCTACATCTAGAATTTGCGCTTTTGCTTGAGGTTTAACTTCAGTTGTAACTTTCACCGCTTCAATTTTCGGTAAAGCAAGTGCTTTGGCTTTATCAACTTCTTCATTAGTATGAGCAGATAATATAGATTCATTTGCCTCATTTATCAATTCATCTAAAGTTTTTAAAGCTGCATTTTTCTCTTCAGTAGTAGCATCTTTATTAGAATTAATTGTAGTTTGAATTTCCTCAGCTTTCTGTTGTACTTCCAACTTAGCTTGAGGTTTCTTACTAATTAGAGAAAGTATAGATTCTATATCTTTAATACTTTGATTTTTAACTGCTTCGACTTCATCATTCGTTTTAGCATCATCAATTTTAGCAGCATATTCACTAGACGCTTCTACGAGTTTATCTATAGCTACCGCTTTCTCTTCGTCTGTAGCATCATTATTTTCACTAATAAACGCTTTTTGAGCGTCTAATTTAGCTAAAATTTGTTTTAAAGCTGCAGGTTTAATGCTATTAGTTGGTTCAATATTTAAAATTTTATTAATAATATCATTTTTAATATCTTCAACTTGTTGGTTTTTAGTCGCAGCATCTAATCGCACTTCACTCTGTTTAATTAAATCATCTACTAAAAGTATAGCTGCATCTTTTTCTTCTTTAGTCACTTCAGAGTTGTTGTTTATTTTAGTTTTTTGATTATTAGCTTGTTGTTGGATTTCATCTAAAGCAAATGGTTTTACTTGAACTTCCGGATTGATAACAGAAAGTAAAGAAATTGCATCTGTTTTAGCGACCATAACTTCACTATCTGCTTTAGCTTCACGGATTTTATTTTGGGCATCATTAACAATAGCATGAACTTTATCTAATGCATTCTGTTTTTCCTCATCCGTAGCATTAGGTGTATTGTTAATTGATAATTTAATTTCATCTGCTTTTGTATTTATAGCTTTTCTAGCAGTTGGTTTTTGAATTACATTAATAACAATATTGTTTAAATCATTTAAACCAAATACCTTTTCTTGAGCCACTTGTACATCTCTAGTATCCTTATCGATTGCACCTAAGACCGCACTTAATTGATTTTTCACATGGTTGATAGCATCATCACGTTCTTCTGTAGTAACATCAGGTGTATTTTCAAATGTTTTAATTAATTGATTAGCTAAATTGTTAAGTATAGTTCTAGCATTAGATTTACTTACAACTTCAGGGAAAATTGTTTTAATTTGCTCTGATATGTTGTTGTAAATGTCATCTACACCAGCATTATCACTTGCTAAACCGATTTCTTTTTTCGTAGCATGTAATAATTGTTCAACTTTATCTATAGCATTTTGTTTCTCATCTTCTGTTGCATCAGGAACTGCATTAATAATAGCTTCTTGAGCATCAACAATATCATAAAGTTTTAGAATTGCATTTCGCTTCTTATGATATTCTGGTTCAAATTGTTTAATCGTATTTAAAACATTATCTTTTGCTTCAGTTACTTGTGAATTTGTTTGGGCTTTATTAATTAATTCTATAGCTTTTTGAGCTTCTTCATTTACGAATTGTGATGCTTTATCTTTCTCTTCTTGTGTAGCACTGAAAGCTTGACTTATTCGGTCGATTTTTTCTTGTTTAGCATTATTAATTGCGTCAATTGCATTCTGTTTAACACCTATTACTGGTTCAAAAGTATTAATACTATTAGTACCGTTTTCTTTAGCTTGATCTACTTGAGCATTAGTTTGTGCTTGATTTATATTAGTTTTAGCTTCTTGAACAAATTGATCTAAATGATTTAACGCTTGCTGTAATTCGTCTGTAGTTGCATTAGGTAATTGATTAACCTCGTTTTGTTTTCTTTTAAGTGCTTTATCAAGCTCAACCCTAGCAGCTGGTTTTTTAACGATAATAGGTTGAATATCTTTAATAGATTCTATGCCCTTATTCTTTTCTACGTTTACTTGATCTGTATCTTGTGCTAAACCAATTGAATTATTTGTTCGATCAGTAACCTGTTGAAGCTGTTGGGAAGCCACTTCTTTCTCTTCTGTAGTTGCTTCAGTATTATTAACAATTTCATTTTGTTTTTCATTACTTTTAGCAACAACATCTGCTTTAGCTCTATCCTTAACATCAGTAGATGGTTGTATATTAGCTATAGCTTTTGAATCTTCAGATATTATATTTTGAACATCTTGATTTGTATCAGCGTGTTTTAATCTATAGTTAGATGAATTTAATTCTTGTTCAACTAATTCTTTTGCTTCTAATTTTTCTTCTGTTGTGGCATTGCGATTACTGTCAATTAAGGCGTTTTGTTCATCTGCTTTCGCTTTTAATGCTTTTCTGGCATTTGCTCTTACTTCAGTAGATGGTTGAATTAATGCAATTTTTTGTATACTTGAATTTTTAGCATTGTCAACTTCATCATTAGTTTGGGCATTTTTAATGTTAGCCTTACCTTCTTCATAAGCTTGATTAATTTTATTTAGTGCATCATTTCTCTCTTCTAAAGTCGCTTCTTTATTTTTGTCAACTTCACTATTTTGCGCATTAACTTTTGCACCAATTTCATCTATTGCTGAACGTTTCTTTCTCGCTTGAGGTGTAATAGCTTCTATTTTAGGTCTAGAATTATTTAAGATTCCGTCAACTTCACTATTATGACTTGCATTGTTAATTTGTGTAGTTGCAGTATTTAATTCATTATTAAGTCTCTCAATAGCTTCGTCTTTCTCATCCTTAGTAGCTTCAGTGTTGCTATTAATCACTTGTTTTTGATTCTCACCTAATTGTGAAAGTTGTTCTTTCACATTTTGTTTTTTAACAACTTCAGTTTGAACAGCTTTCATATCTTGAATTGCTTTTGCTTTAATTTGGTTAACTTCATCTGTTGTATTAGCTTTGCCTATGTTAGCATTTGCTTTTTCTTGGATACTATCTACTTTATTATTTGCTTCTTCCATTTCTTCAGCAGTTGCATTAGGTGTTTGATCAATTAAATCATTTTTATTTTTAGCTTCTGTTGAAAGAGCCTGAATCGCATTTGCTTTTACCGATGTATCAGGATTTATTCCTGTGATTACAATAGTTCCGCTATTTTTTGCATCTTGAACTAACTGCGTTGTCGTAGCATTAGTAATATTATTTAATGCCTCATTTTTAGCTATGTTGACTTTATTAATAGCTACTGCTTTTTCTTCAAATGTTGAATTATTATTATCATTTATTTTGTTTATTTGATTTTGAGTAGTTTGTTCAATGCCTTGTTTAGCTGCTTGTTTCACAGTTGTTTCTGGCACTATTTTTCCTATTTCTGCAACACCAGTATTTTCAGCTGCTTGAACTTCGTCATTTGTAGAAGCTTGATTAATATTTTGAAGTGCACTAGTTTTCGCAGTTTCTAATTTCGTTAAAGCTGCCTGTTTCTCTTCTGAAGTAGCTTCTTGATTATTATTAATAAGTTTTGTTTGTTCTGTTACTTTATTATTGATTACATCATTTGATGCAGGCTTTTTAACAATATTAGGCTGAATATTTTCAATACTTGCCAAGTATTGTGTTTTGGCATCATTAACATTTTGATTTGCTAAGGCTGAATCAATTGCATTATTTGCCTTCGTTTCTTCCTGTTTTAGTTGATTAAGTGCTTCATCTTTTTCCTCTGTTGTAGCCTGACGATTAATATTAATTTGTTCTCTTTTATTATTTATAGCATTTGCTACATCAGCTTTTGCAGTTGTTTTAGTTACTGTTGATACCTCAATTTGTTGGAGATTTTGTTTACCTGCTTCAAACTTTTCATCCACTACAGCATTAGTTTGAGCATTACTAATTTCTGCTTTAGCTTTAGTTAAAGCTGCTTCAATAGATTGCGTTGCCGTATTTTTTTCTTCAGTAGTAGCTTGAGAATTATTTCTTATGTCAGCTTTATTACTTTCTGCCTGAGCAATTAAACTATTGATAGCATCTTGTCTCTTATGAGGTTGGGCATTGATAGCACTTATTGCTGTGATTGCTTTAGATTTTACATTATCTACTTGAGCATTTGTATCCGCATTGTTAACATTTTGTATTTCTTCAGCTAATTTAGCATCTACTTGTGCTTGTGCTGCATTTTTTTCATCATCAGTCGCGTTGTTATTAGCTAAGATTAACTGTTTTTGTTCATTAGCTTTTTGTTTTAATTCATTAATAGCAGATTGTTTCTTGTTTACTTTTGCATGAATATCATTAATAGAGTTAATTCCATCACCTTTGGCACGTTTAACTTCCTCAGTAGAATGCGCTTGATTGATGCTTTGATTAGCCTGAGCTAATGAAGTATTAACTTCTGTGATAGCATCTTGTTTCTCTTCTTGAGTTGCATTAGGCGTGTTAGTAATTTGAGCGATCTGATCATTAGCTTTATTTTGTAATTCTTGTTTAGCGTTAGACTTAACAGTTGTAGCTGGGTGAATTTCTGCAATTTTTTGTATGCCCTTAGTTTTTTCATTATTAACATCAATAGTTGTATGGTCACTATTTATATTATTTTTAGCTTCAGTTTTAGCTTGTTCAACTAGCTCTCTTGCTTTAGCTTTCTCTTCGTCTGTTGCATCATTATTACCATTAATAATTGTATCCTGCTGTTGAGCTTTTTGATCAAGAGCTGTTTTAGCATCAGTTTTGGTAGTAGTAGCTGGGTGAATTAAACTCATCTCATCCATACCTGTGTTTTTAGCATTATCTACTTGAGCATTTGTTTGTGCTTGATTAATACTACTAATTGTTTTTATTTTGCTTGCTTCTAGAAGATTTTTTGCGACCTCTTTTTCTTCATCTGTTGCATCGTTGTTATTCGTAATTAAATCATTTTGTGATTTAACTTTCTCTTGAACAGCATGAATAGCCTCTGCTTTTTTAGTTGGATGAGCATGAATAGTTTCTAATTCATGTATTCCATTTTCTTTATTTTGATCTACTTGTGCATCCTTAGTTGCTTGACTAATTAGATTTTTACTTTCATCTTTTTTTTCAATTAAACGTTGTATAGCTTCATTTTTCTCATCTGTTGTTGCATCAGGTGTAGAATTGATAGCTTGTTTAAGTTGCTCAAACTTAGCATCAATTTCCCTATTTGCGGTTGGTTTCTTTGTTACATTAGGGATAATAGTGTTTATTGTATCAATAGTAGTAGTTTTTGCATCAATTACTTGTTGATTTGTTTGAGCTTGATCAATATTTTGATTACCTGTATTTTCTTCTGTTTTTACTCTATTTTTAGCTTCTTGCTTTTCTTCATCAGTTGCATTAGCCGTATTATCAATTACTCTATTTTGTTCAGTTACTTTGGTTTCTATATCTTGTTTAGCGGTAGGTTTTTGTTGTGCATTAGGTTCAATATTATTTATTGCACTTATGCCATTTGTCTTAGCCTGAGCAACGCCTTCGTTATCCGTTGCAGTTTGAATATTATTTTTTGCTTCATTAGCTTTTTGGTTTGCTAATTGAACAGCTGTATCTTTTTCTTCTGTTGTAGCAGTTTGATGCTGGTTAATATTTTCTATTTGTTCACTTAATTTACGATCAATATCACTCTTAGCATTTGTCTTAGTAGATGTTGACGATTGAATTAAATTAATATTATTAATACCCTCATTTTTAGCACTAGTTACGGCTTGATTCATTGTTGCACTATTAATATTGTCTAGTGCTTCTTGTTTAGCATTATTTATTCTGCCTATCGCTTCTACTTTCTCTTCCTCTGTTGAGTTATTGTTATTATTGATAACATCAGTTTGTTCATTAGCTTTTTGTTTAACTGCATCTCTAGCGGTTTCTTTCTCTATTGCTTGAGCTGTGATTTGCTCTATTGCAGTCATTGCATTTGCCTTAACACTATTAACTCCTTGAGATGTATGTTCTGTATTAATTTGTTGTTGAACTTTGGCTAGTTCACTATTAACTTTTGCAATAGCAGTTGCTTTTTCTTCATCAGTTGCATCTGGTGTCGCTTTGATTAAACCAATTTGCTCGTTTACTTTATTTTGAACAGCCTTTCTAGCTTCTGACTTAATTGTAGTAGTTGGGCTAATTTCATTAATTTTATTAAGACCGTTATCTTTTGCTTCTTTAACTTGTTCATTTGAATTTGCTATTTGAATGTTACTATTAGCTTCAGCTTTTGCTTCTTCTACTTTTGAATTAGCTTCTGCTTTTTCTTCGTCAGTAGCATCAGGTGAAGTTTGGTTTTTAGCTATGATAGACTCTGCTTTTTTAGCAATTTCATTTTTAGCATTAGTTTTTACAGTCGTAGCAGGAGTAATTGAATTTATCGTTTGAGTTCCAGTAGTCACTGCGCTATCTACTTGAGCGTCTGTATCTGCGTTGTCAATATTATTATTGATGTTAGTAATTGCTGCATTTACTAAATTCTTTGCATCATCTTTTTCTTCAGTAGTAGCGTTATTATTTAAGTCAATTTCATTTTTATGATTTTGAGCGACATGATTAATATTTTCTTTTGCTTGAGGTTTTTTATTAACTGTAGTGTTAATACCATCTAAAGTTTGAATTCCATTAGTTTGTGCTTGGTCAACATTATCATTTGATTGTGAATTACTTATTGTTTGTAATACAGCATCTTTAGCTTGCGTTAATCTTGTTAATGCTTCATTTTTCTCTTCTTGAGTAGCATTAGGGGTTTGATTGATTTGATCTTGTTTTGTTTTAAATTTCTCATTTATTTTTGCACGTGCTTGTTGTTTTTTATTAAAGACAGGATGAATATTTCCAATATTACTCAATCCAGCATTTTTAGCTTTTTCAACCTCTATATTAGTTTGAGCTTGTGAAATACCACTGTCAGCCTCAACTTTAGCTTGATTTACACTTTCTATAGCACTTTGTTTTTCTTCAGTAGTACCTTCATTATCATTCGTTATTTCTCTTTGTTTGTCATTCACTTTAGATGCGATTTCTTCTTTAGCTTGTGGTTTCTTTAGAACATCTACATTGATGTTATCGATTGTTTGTGTAGCATTTGTCTTAGCATTATCAACGTCATTATTTGATGTTGAACGATTAATTTGTTGTATACCATCATTAAGTGCCTGATCAACCTTGGTATTAGCAGCGTTTTTCTCTTCATCAGTTGCATCTGGTGTTTGGTTAAGTGTAGCTTTTCTTTCTTGTGCCTTTTGACTTAATTCCAAAATTACTTGATCTTTTTTAACCGCATTAGGTTGATCTAGATTGATAGTGTTTATACCATCTTGTTGTACATTTTTAACATCTGAATTTGAATGAGCATTAGTAACATTGTTCAAAGCTTCTTGCTTATGTGCAGATACATTATTAATTGCTGTCTCTTTTTCTTCATTAGTTGCTTTGTTATTAGCATTGATTTGTTGAATTTGAGAAGCTACTTTATTTTCAATTGCTTCTCGTGCCATTCGCTTAACTGTAGTGTTAGGATTGGCTGAATTAATAGCATTCTGACCACTTGTTTTTGCTTGGTCAACCTCATTGTTAGTAGGTGCAGAATTAATGTTTTGAGTAGCTTGAGCTAATTCTCTCTCCACTTTACTTTCAGCTTCCGTTTTTTCTTCGGTCGTAGCTTCATTATTTCTTTGAATGTTCTGTTTTTGTTGCTGCGCTACCGTGTTTAATTCATTAATAGCTTGCTTTCTTTTAACAGGGTTAACACTTAATTGATTAATTGTATTTATTGCAGCATCTTTAGCGTTAGTAACATCATTATTTGTATTAGCATTTTGAATATTTTGCAAAGCTTGTGTTTTTGCTTGATTTACATTGTTTAAAGCAATATTTCTCTCGTCTTGAGTAGCTTGAGTGTTTTGATTAATTTCAGTGATTTTATCTTGAGCTTTTTGATTGATTATTCTTCTAGCTTCGGCTTTTTGTTGAGGGTTTGGAATGTCCGAAGAAATGTTATTAATACCCTCATCTCTCGCTGCATTAACAGTACTCTCTGTTTCAGCCTCACAAATTTTTTGTAGTGATTCCGAAGAATGATTATCAACTTTTTGAATTGCGACATTTTTCTCTTCATGCGTTGCCTCATTATTTTGGTTAATTAACGCTTTTTGATCAGTAACTTTATTATTAATGGCTTCACGCGCTTTAGGTTTTATTACTGGTTGAGGAGTGTCTGCAGCCAAGGTAGTTAGTCCAGTATTTTTAACTTGCTCGACACCTTCATCAGTTGTTTGATCATCAATTTTACTGAGGATTTCATTCTTATCATTATCTATTCTCTCCGTTAGAGCTTCTTTTTCTTCAGTAGTTAATTCATTGTTAGCTTCCGCTTCATCACTCATATCTTGTGCTTTATTATTAATTTCTTGAGCTGCGTCCACCCTATTAATTAATGTATTCTGTAATTGATGTAACAAACTATCGATTTCAGCTTGGGAAACTCTCTCATTAATTGGTTTATTATTAGCTTCTTCATCAAGTATCGTTTGTGCTTGGGCTTTTAATTTTTTATAAGCGTTAAAAGAGGCTAAAGTATAATTTGAAGGTATAACTTCTTTATTCACTTGTTCTTCTAAATCGTCTTTATTCATTTTTACATCAATTGTAAATGGTGTTTGCTGCGCAGTTACAGTATTATCATTAGTATTTAAGTAATATTGAGCATAAGTTTTATATGTTATTGATTGATTAACTGTAACTTGTCTAGGCGTTGGAATATTAACAGGTCTTAATTTATATTTAATATTTAAAATTTTATTAGGTAAAAATTTAGCATCTTCTTGATTACTACTAGACTTATTCACACCATTACTTGTGAAAGTCAGTGTATTAGTTTGTTGATCGTAATTTACACTTAAAGGTTTTATTGTAGTATTTGGCATATTTCCATTAACGAACGTAGCTACAGTAGAATCATCAATATACTCAAAGTTTTCTGGTAATTTAACCGTATAAATTAATTTATTAGTATCTAACGCAGCAGCGAAATTACCATCATTCTCTATTCTAGTACTCACTTCAAATTGTTTATTATTCTTCACAGCATCATTATTTTCCTTAGGGAGCACCTTCAAATGAGATCCTGAAGCGATATCAATGGAATCTATAAGTGAGTAATATTTATATCCATCCTTTAATAGAGCCACTCGGCGAGTGTCAGTCATGATATCATTATTTGGTAAAAATTGAACTTTAACTCTATTAACATTATCTGGAATTTTAACTAATCTCCAAATCCCACCATCTTGAACATCTTGTTTCACAATTTGCTTATCATTATCTGCATTTTTAACTATTAAATATGTTCCACCTTTACCATTATTGGCAGGCATTGTATTAAATCCAAATATTAATTCTGAATTTGGATTAACAGTGAAATCTTTTTCAACTCCATTGAAACCTCCATGATCATTAACATCTGTCCCTCTTGATCTACCTAGAACCAATACATTACCACTTGCTTGATAGTTTCTAGGATCGCCACTATGAAATACATTGGTACGCTCAAGTTCACTATTAACTAACCCTACACTACCACCATTAATCATTTTGAATCCTTTTAATTCATTTAGGACTTTTACTTCAGGTTTATGTCTGTTATTACTAGTAGTAATGCCTAAATCATCAAACGTTAACGTTGTTTTTATACTGTTTGATCCTGTATTACTTAAATTAGGATCATTAATTGTCGTAGCCGTGTTTGCGTTGTTGCTATCTCCTGCTGGCAAATCTCTTCGGCTTCTTTTTTTAGGTAAATTACTTTCTTCTCTTACTACCTTTGTATCGTGTGTAATTGGATTTGACGTATTTTTAGCATCTTTAGATGACTTATCATTAGCCTTAGCTTCTACATAGTGTTGAGTTGTGTTATCAACATGTATAGCGTTCTCATCGATAGTAGAATTCGTATTAGTTGCTAAAGTATTAGTTTCATTTTCTAATTCATTTGATTCATTATTAGTTAGAGATTGTGTTTGATCTAGTGTATTGCCTGTAATTTGTGAGTTGTTCAAATTATCAGATTGTTCTAAATGAGTTGTACTTGGTTTATTATCACCTTGAATAACATCGTTGTTTAATTGTGCGCTTGATTCTTCAGTTGACACATTTTGTCCAGAGCCATTTTGCACTGTTCCTTCAGAACTTTCGGGTTGAGTTGAGTCTAGTTCTGATGCAGAGGCTTGTGATGGATGCGCTAAAAATGTAACAGTCGTAATGAGTGCCGAAAAAATTCCAATGTTAAATTTTCTAATACTAAATTTCTGTTTTCTAAATAGATTCATTAAGTTGTTCCTCCTAGATGTTGATTCTTTGATGTTAGTTTAATGTGAATAATTATTTTCATGATGTTTAGAACTTTTTAAAAATCTGACTGCTGGTTTATTGAACACAATCTTTTTAGTCTGTTTAATTTTATCATCTATAATATTTAAAATCTACTATTGTATAAAATTATTTTAACTCAATTGAAATTTATTAATAATATTTTGTTTCCTAACACATAACATATTGCAAAAATCTTTTTTTTGTACAAAAAAACACTAGCCCTTGTCGGACTAGTGTGATAAAAACATTTACTTAAGATGAGTTTAAATACTGTCGATAACAGTACCTTCATCTCCCCATTCATTCATGCCACCTTTAACATTAACAGCATGAATACCTTTATCTTCAAGATATTCAACGACTTTAGCACTTCTAGCTCCAGCAGCACAGATAATATAATATGTTTCGTCTTTATTAAACTCATTTAAGTTATCAGGAATTTGATCCATTGGAATCGTTTTAGCTCCAGGAATAACACCCATAGCAGTTTCTTCATCATTTCTAACATCTACGATATTAACTGGATTAGAATCCAACACTTTTTTCTTTAGTTCATCTACTGTAATTGATTCCATTAATAATCTCTCCTTAATATTTATTTAGCAACAATGTTAACTAATTTTTGAGGTACTGCGATAATTTTTTTAATCTCTTTACCTTCGATACTCATTTTAACATTATCATTAGCCAAAGCTAAATCTTGCATTTCCTCTTTTGATAAATCTTTTGAAATATTTAATTTAGCACGGACTTTGCCATTAACCTGAACTACAATTTCAACTTCATCGTCAACAAGTAGACTTTCATCAAATGTAGGCCATGGTTGATAAGTTATAGTTTCATTATGACCTAGTTTACTCCATAACTCTTCACCAATATGAGGAGCAATTGGCGCTAACATTTTTACAAAACCTTCAATATAAGGTTTATAAATTTCATTAGCTTTATAACAATCGTTAATAAATACCATTAATTGACTGATTGCAGTATTAAAGCTAAGCGCATCGAAATCTTCAGTTACTTTTTTAACTGTTTGATTGTAAACTTTGTCTAATGATTTATCGTTAGACTCTACAATCTTGTTATTTAATGAGCCATCTTCAGTAACGATAAGTCTCCATACACGATCAAGGAATCTTCTTGAACCATCTAAGCCGTTTTCACTCCAAGCAATTGCTGCATCAAGTGGTCCCATAAACATTTCATATAGACGTAGTGTATCCGCGCCATGTGAAGATACGATATCGTCAGGATTAATAACGTTTCCTTTAGATTTACTCATTTTTTCATTGCCTTCACCTAGAATCATCCCTTGGTTATATAATTTTTGGAATGGTTCTTTTGTAGGAACTACACCTAAATCATAAAGAACTTTATGCCAGAATCTTGCATATAATAGATGAAGTACTGCGTGTTCTACCCCACCAATATATAAATCAACTGGTAACCAGTGCTTTAATTTTTCAGGGTCAGCAATCATATTTTCATTATCTGGATCAATATAACGTAAGTAATACCAACAACTTCCTGCCCACTGAGGCATTGTATTCGTTTCACGACGTCCTTTCATGCCTGTCTTTTCATCAATCACATTTACAAATTCATCAATATTAGCTAGAGGTGATTCCCCAGTTCCAGAAGGTTTAATTTCACTAGTTTCTGGCAGTAATAAAGGTAATTCTTCTTCAGGCACAGTTGTCATTGAACCGTCTTCCCAATGAATAATTGGAATTGGTTCACCCCAGTAACGCTGTCTGCTAAATAACCAATCGCGCAGTTTGTAGTTAACTTTTTTCTCACCAGCGCCTTTATCTTCTAATAACTCAATTGCTTTACTAATGGCAGCTTCATTTTCAAGACCATTGAGTTCACCTGAATTAACGTGCTCACCTTCACCAGTGTATGCTTCTAGTTGAACATCTCCGCCTTTGATGACTTCAATGATTGGTAAATCAAATTTCTTTGCAAATTCATGATCACGTTCATCATGTCCAGGAACCGCCATAACTGCACCAGTTCCATATGTTGATAGTACATAATCAGCAATCCAAATTGGTAATTTCTCACCAGAAAGAGGATTAATTGCATATGCACCTGTGAAAACGCCTGTTTTTCCTTTAGCTAAATCAGTACGTTCTAAATCTGATTTCTTAGAAGCTTCTTCTTGGTAAGCTTTGACTTCTTCTTGTTTGTCTTCAGAAGTAATGCTATTAACAAGTGAATGTTCAGGACTTAATACTAAGAATGACGTACCAAAAATTGTATCAGGACGTGTTGTGAAGACATCAATTTTATTATCAGTGTCCTCAACATTAAAGGATACTTTCGCACCTTCAGAACGACCTATCCAATTACGTTGCATATCTTTAATTGATTCAGGCCAATCTAAGTCATCTAAATCTTCTAATAAACGATCTGCATATTCAGTAATTTTAAGTACCCATTGTTTCATTGGTTTACGATAAACTGGGTGTCCACCACGCTCTGAAACGCCATCAACGACTTCTTCGTTTGATAAAACTGTACCTAAAGCTGGGCACCAATTCACCGCAACCTCATCAACATATGCTAAACCTTTATTATAAAGTTGAATGAAAATCCATTGTGTCCATTTGTAATATTCTGGATCAGTGGTATTTACTTCTCGATCCCAATCATAACTAAAACCTAATTCTTGAATTTGACGTTTAAATGTTTGTACGTTTTTCTTAGTAAATTCACGAGGGTCATTTCCAGTATCTAACGCATATTGTTCAGCAGGTAGACCAAAGGCATCCCATCCCATAGGATGTAGCACATTATATCCTTGCATACGCTTATATCTTGAAACAATATCAGTAGCTGTGTATCCCTCAGGATGTCCTACGTGTAATCCTGCACCAGATGGATAAGGAAACATGTCTAGCGCATAAAATTTCTTTTGACCTAAATTGTCACTTGTTTTAAATGTTTTATTTTCTGCCCAATAATCTTGCCATTTTTTTTCAATTTCCTTGTGATTGTAATTCAACACATTTCCTCCTATTTCATAAAAAAGACACCTCTACTATTGTGTGTATAAAGGGACGACAGTGTTGCCGCGTTACCACCCTTATTCGCTTATCAAGCGCACTTCATTAAAATAGTTAGAGATGTCTCATTAAATTCATTTAATTATTGGAAACGATTTAGTCCTTAACACTAGTTCTCACCACTACTAGTTCTCTGTAGAAAAGCCTCTAAATGCTTCTTTCTATTCATTTTTAATCTTATGTTATCAAACGTATTATTGCAAGTAGTTAAAGCTATTTCTTCCATATTATATTTATTTAGAAGCTTTTGATTTTCTTCTCTTACGTCTTCTAGGTATAGGGGTTTCATTTTTATCTTTAGGCAAACCTCTATCAAAGATGCTTAGGAAAATGAGTCCGAAGCAAAGTAATACTATCATTCCTACAAACATCATACTCATATTCATTGCATCTACGAGTACACCACCAATAAACGGTCCAAAGGCTTTACCAACTGTAGAAGCAGAGTTTACAAAGCCTTGGTATTGACCCTGTTTACCTTCAGGTGCAAGTTTATTGGCAATAGTAGGAACTGCAGGCCATACAAACATTTCACCAAATGTAAGAATAACCATACCTACAACGAAAATAGCAAAGTGATGCGCAAAACTTGTAACAAGGAAAGAACTCATAAAGATTAAAATACCAACGAACATTTGATGTTTTAAGTTCCCTCTTAAAATTACAATAATTGGTCGAATAAGTGGTTGTGCTACTAAAATCATAATACCGTTTATTGTCCAAAGCACACTATATTGAGACATAGAGATATTGATTGATTGAGTAAAGGATGCAATTGTTGTTTCCCATTGAATATAGGCAATCCAACAAATAGCAAACATCGCACATACCAACATCATTGCTGTAAAACGTTTTCTATTTTCTTTACTTTTTAAATCAACTGCATCTTGATGCTTAACTTTAGCATGAATTTCCAAATTAAATTGTGTAATTGCAACAAGAGCAAATAAAACATACATAACTAAATTAGCTAGAAAAATAAAATTAAAGCTAAATTCAGCAACAAATCCTCCAAGTGCTGCGCCCAATGCAACACCTATATTTTGCGCTAAATAAATGGCATTAAATGTTTGTCGTCCCCCATTTGGCCATACTGCTCCGGCCATAGCATAAATTGCTGGGACAATCATACCGCCACCAAAACCTAATAACACGAGCCAAATTGCATACCATGGCCAACCATGAAATAGATTTAACAGCGTAGTACTGCACAAACATGTAATAGTACCTATAAGTATGGTTTTATAACCACCAAGTTTATCAAATAAGGTGCCCCCTAGTAAGTTACCAACAACCATGCCAAATGAATTAATCATTAAGACAATACCAGCAATTGTAAGACTTTTATGAAGTTCTTCCTTCATATAAATAGTGTTTAAAGGCCACAAAAAACTGGCGCCAGTGATATTTAAGGCCATGCCAATAACTAGCCACCAAACTGATTTAGGTATATTCATATCTTGAGTCCCTCTCTTTATGTTTTTCTCAATCTACAATAGACACTATAACACTAAAATATGTTAAAATCTGTACTTAGAACTAAAATAGAAAGGAAAATGTATTATGGGTAATTTTTTCCCGTATGCTTTTGAAAATAAACGATATCACACATGGAATTATCATTTAAAAAATAAATTTGGACGAAAAATATTTAAAGTTGCTTTAGACGGTGGATTTGACTGCCCTAATAGAGATGGTACTGTCGCACATGGAGGTTGTACTTTTTGCTCAGCTGCAGGAAGTGGTGACTTTGCTGGTAACAGAGCTGATCCCATTGAAGTACAATTCCAACAGATTAAAGAAAGAATGCATGAAAAATGGAGCGAAGGACAATACATTGCTTACTTCCAAGCCTTCACTAACACGCATGCGCCTGTAGAAGTGCTGAAAGAAAAATATGAACCAGTACTTAAAGAAGAAGGTGTTGTCGGTTTATCCATAGCCACACGTCCTGACTGTTTACCTGATGACGTAGTAGAATACTTAGCTGAACTCAATGAACGAACTTATCTTTGGGTTGAGTTGGGCTTACAAACTGTTCATCAAACTACTTCTGATTTAATTAACCGTGCACATGACATGCAAACGTATTATGAAGGCGTAGCGAAATTACGTAAACATAACATTAATGTATGTACTCACATCATCAATGGTTTACCAGGCGAAGATTACGATATGATGATGGAGACTGCTAAAGAAGTTGCGCAAATGGATGTTCAAGGCATTAAAATTCACTTACTTCATTTATTAAAAGGAACACCAATGGTAAAACAATATGAAAAAGGCATGTTAGAATTCATGAGTCAAGAAGACTATACAAATTTAGTATGTGATCAACTTGAGGTCATTCCTCCTGAAATGATTGTTCATCGTATTACAGGTGATGGCCCTATCGATTTAATGGTTGGACCAATGTGGAGTGTAAATAAATGGGAAGTCCTAAATGAAATTGATAATGAATTAGAACGTAGAGGCTCTTATCAAGGGAAAAAATTTGAGCAGAAGGTTAAATCATGAAAATCGAGCGTATTCTCCCCTTCTCAAAGTCATTGATTGATAGTCATGTTTGTGAGAGTAGTATCGTCATTGATGCTACTTGTGGTAATGGTAATGATACGCTATATCTTGCTGAAAAAGTCACTAATGGGTTTGTTTATGGATTTGATATTCAGAAAGAAGCGATAGATAATACTCAACTCAAAGTAAGTGATTTTAACAATGTTTCTTTAATTCAAGACAGTCATGAAAATGTAAAACAACACGTCTTAGAAAGACATCTAAATCTCATTGATTGCGCGATATTCAATTTAGGTTATTTACCCAAAGGAGATAAATCAATAGTTACTAAACCGGATTCAACTATTAAAGCTATTGAGGAAATATTTGATATGATGCGTGTCGAAGGTATTATTATTCTAGTTATTTATCATGGACATGATGAGGGGAAATTGGAGCGAGACGCACTTTTAAAATATCTTAAAGAACTTGATCAACAGAAAGCGCATGTTTTACAGTATCAATTTATTAATCAAAAAAATAATGCACCTTTCATATGTGCAATCGAAAAAAGAATATAAATATATAAAAGATCTTATTCTCACTTTTGAATTAAGCGTAGAATAAGATCTCTTTTAATAATAAAATATAAGACTAGTTAAACAGCTAAAATTGATTTTAAACTATTTTGCATTGGTTCTGATTTACTTCTAATTGATTGTCCAATAAAGTTAAGTAAATCTTCTTTTTGGGAATTGAGTTTCTCATTATAATGAATAATTACAGTTCGTTCATCATCTTGAGGTCTTTCTTTATAAATCCATTCAAGATTAACCAAATTGTTGTACGTTCTTGTACGTTTATATGGCTTAATGTGAACGAATTTATCCATTTGTTTAAGAGTCATTGAACCTTCTTCCCAAAGTGTAAGTAAAATTAAAACTTCTTCTTTAGACATTTTATACTCTTTTTTGATTGTATCAAAAATCGAGTTAATGTCAGAAAGTAATGCCTCTAATTGCAAAATTCCATGTACTCTCTCTTTTTCACTTTTAGTCAAAATTAACATCTCCCAAATAAAATAACTGTTAATATTTTTCTAAGTTAACCGGTTCTCCCTTAATAATTAAAACCGGTTAAATTAAAAAAATATCTAATTTTCCCTATTATTTAATTGAATGTGTTAATTTAAAATCAAATTTAGTGCCTTTGATTAGAACTAGACTAGAAGCATTAGTACATATAATAAAACATCCCAAATAATAATATAATTCTAGTTCAACTTCTAGTCTCAATACATATTAAAATTATATTATTTATACAAACAAAATATATCAAGTTCCTAATTAAAATGCAATGTTTTTGTTAAATATCTCTATTAAAATTGTAAATTGTTTTTAGTTACAATAAAATGATATTTTGAATTAAACATTCTAAAAAAAGAGCTTACATTACGCAAGCTCTTTCTTAACCTAAATATCTTCTATTTCTTCCTCTTTAACCACAAACCCCATAGTGTTAACACTATTATTTAAAAAAGTAAGAACATATCTCATAACTTGATCTCTCTCGGGTTCATTATGAATTTCATGATATAAACCATTCCAAGCCTTAAAGTACAATTCATTACTAGCTAATTTATCTTTAAGTTCTATGATAGCATCAGTTTCTAAAATTTTATCTTCAGTTCCATACATGATAAGCGCTGGTAATGGTTTAATATCTTTAATATGATCCATTGTCTCTTTCATTTTTTCAACGATTAAGTTATACCATCGATACGTTACTTTCTTCAACATGAGACCATCATTATCTGTTTCGTCAATAATTTCATCATTTCGAGTTAAATCTTGTGAAGAGATGCCCACTTTGAACCTAGTATCCTTGGACATCTTACCTAAATTAGAGATAATTTTATTCTTTCGACCTTTACCAGTTTTTCTAAGTTCTAGCATAGGAGACAATAGCATTACACCTTCAATAGGTAATTCAGCCTTTTCTAAGAGATTTAAGACAATTAAACCACCTAAACCAACACCTAAAACAAAGGTAGGAATTTTATATTCATTGGCTATTTTGATCCATTCTAATAAATTTTCATGATATGTATTAAAGTCATCGATTTGACCTTTATTTGCTCGTGAGGTTTGTCCCTGTCCAGGCAAGTCTCCCATAATAACATGATAACCATTTCTTCGTAACATGGTAATAACGTATGCATATCGTCCAGTATGTTCTAAAATATTATGAGCAATGACTACGACGCCTTTTGCGTCATTTTCTGTTTCCCACTTCCACATTCTAAGACTGCCCCTTTTTATTTATTCTTTAATAGTACAATTATATCAAAACAAACATATTTATTACCATTTTTAGCATAACTTTCACTTAAAATTAATGTAATTAAAGATATTACCACCTTGAACATAAAGTATAAAACTACTTTATTAGTGTTTTAATGCGTTATGTAAACGCTTTCTCAAACATTAGTTTCGTGATACACTATTTTTAAACATTAATGTATCAATGTATTGGAGGTATTACATATGTCACTTTTCCGAGATTTTTTTATCGCATTATCTAATAATACTTATTTAAATGAAACTGCTAAAAAGGTTGGCCCTAGAATGGGTGCTAATAAAGTAGTAGCTGGAAATACTATTCCTCAACTAATTGAAACAATTCAATATCTTAATGAATATAGAATTGCGGTCACTGTTGACTGTTTAGGCGAATTTGTTGAAACTAAAGAAGAAAGTTTACATGCAAAACAACAAATTTTAGAAATTATTGAAGCAATTCAATATTTTAATGTTGAGGCACACATGTCAGTTAAAATCAGCCAATTAGGCAGTGAATTTGATTTAGATCTTGCTTATGAGAATATGCGTGAAATACTTCTTAAAGCAGATGAGTGTGGCAAAATGCACATTAACATTGATACTGAGAAATATCATAGTTTACAACAGATACAACATGTACTTGATAAACTCAAAGGAGAATTTAAAAATGTCGGTACGGTAGTTCAAGCGTACTTATATGAAGCTGAAGATTTAATTGATAAATACCCAGACTTTCGATTGCGATTAGTTAAAGGTGCTTATAAAGAAGATGAAACTATCGCTTATCAAACCAAAGAAGACATTGATTCCAATTATATTAAAATTATAGAGAAAAGACTTTTAAACGCACGTAATTATACATCAATTGCGACTCATGATGATCAAATCATTGGTCATGTTAAACAATTTATGAAGAAAAATCACATTGAAAAAGATCAAATGGAATTTCAAATGTTATATGGCTTTCGTTCTGATCTTGCTCAATCCATTGCCAATGAAGGCTATCATTTTACAGTTTATGTTCCTTTTGGAGATGATTGGTTCGCTTATTTCATGAGAAGATTAGCTGAAAGACCTCAGAACCTGTCACTCGCATTTAAAGAATTTTCAAACCCTAAAGCACTTAAAAGGATAGCCCTCTACGGCAGCGTGGCCACAGGCTTAGCCTCTACCCTAGCCATAGCAACCAAACTACTCAAGAGGTAACAAACCAAACGACACGGAGAAGTAAACTACGCACCATTATCACTTCTCCGTGTCGCTTTGCTTTGTCTATATTTGTTTGATTAGGTTAGCCATTTCAATTGCGCTTACTGCTGCTTCAGAACCTTTGTTCCCTGCTTTTGTACCCGCTCTCTCAACAGCTTGTTCAATACTTTCGGTTGTTAAAATACCAAAAATAACTGGTACCTCTGATACTTCATTTGCCTTAGAAACACCTTTTGCAACTTCATTACAAACGTAATCATAATGAGAAGTAGCCCCTCTGATAACACATCCAAGTGTAATTACTGCATCATAGTCACCTTTTCGAGCTAATTTCTTAGCAACTAATGGAATTTCAAAAGCACCCGGTACATATGCAACATCAATTTGTTCTTCTTCGACCTCATGACGAATTAATGTATCTTTCGCGCCTTCTAATAAACGACCTGTAATAAAATCATTAAATCTGCTTACTACAATTGCAACTTTTAAATTTTTACCTACTAATTTACCTTCAAAATTCATATTTTATGTCCTCCTTAATGTGTTTACATACTCAATTCACAATTAAATTAAGTGACCCATTTTCGACTTTTTCGTTTCCATATATTTATGATTATATGCAGTCTCAGGAACAATTAATTCAATTCTATCTTCAATGTTAATACCATATTCTTTTAATCCTTCAAATTTTTTAGGATTATTACTTAATAAGTTAACTTTTTCAACGTTAAAATATTTTAAAATTTGAGCAGCTATATTATAATCTCTTAAATCTTCATCAAATCCTAAAGCGAGGTTTGCAGTTACGGTATCATAACCTTTTTCAATCAATTCATAAGCTCGTAATTTATTCATCAATCCTATACCTCGTCCTTCTTGTGGTAGATATATAATCATACCACCATGTTCATCGATGTATTTCATTGATGCTTCAAGTTGAGCACCACAATCACATCTTTGACTGTGGAATATATCACCAGTTAGACATGAAGAGTGTATACGAACATTTTCATTTGAACGAATTGATCCTTTAGCAATCACTACAATTTCTTCATCACTTAAGTCAGTTGTAAAACCGTACATATCAAATTTTCCATAATCTGTCGGCATATTAACTTTAGCATTTAACTTCACATGTGACTCAGATTGCTTACGATATTCAATTAAACTTTCAATCGTAATCATTTTTAAGTTATGGCGTTCCTTGAAACTCTGTAAGTCTTCACCTCTAGCCATTGTTCCATCATCATTCATAATTTCACATATCACACCTGCTGGTTTAGCTCCAGTTAATTTTGCTAAGTCTACAGCCGCTTCTGTGTGACCATTACGTTCTAGTACACCATTATCTTTAGCAATTAATGGGAATAAATGACCTGGGCGATTGAAGTCTTCGGCATTAGCATGATGATCTATAAGTGCTCTTGCTGTCATTGTTCTCTCATAGGCACTAATACCTGTAGTCGTATTTTTATGATCTACACTCACGGTGAAATGTGTACCATAAGCATCAGTATTATGCGGTTCCATAGCATTTAGCTCTAACCTTTTAGCAATTGAAGTATCTAAAGGTGCACATATGAGACCACGTCCTTCTTTTGCCATAAAATTAATCGTATCGTCAGCCATCCATTCAGTAATTGCGATAAGGTCACCTTCATTTTCTCTGTCTTCATCGTCTACTACAATGATACTTTCACCTTTTCGCAAAGCTTCAATAGCTAACTCAACTGTATCAAATTGCATATAAATTCCTCCTAAAAACCAAATGCACGTAATTTATCTTCTGTTAGTTCAGATTTTTGATGATTCATGATATTTTCCACATATTTAAAAAGTACATCTGTTTCTAAGTGAACTGCATCGCCCACTTTTTTATCTGATAAAATTGTAGACTTACGCGTCTCTGGAATAAGATGAATATCAAATGTGGTCTCATGAAGATCAAAGACTGTTAAACTTACACCATCAACAGTGATAGAACCTTGTTGTACCATTTGATTTAAAACATTTTTTGAAGTTTTGATTGAAATTATTTTTGAGTTAGCTGATTCATTAATTTTAGAAATCGTTCCAAGTTCATCAACATGTCCAAGAACAAAATGTCCACCGAATCTGCCATTACCACTCATCGCTCTCTCAAGATTTACTTCAGCCTGACGTTGTAAATCGGCTAGGTAGGTCTTATTTTCAGTACCTTTAATCACTTGGACTGAGAAAGCTGTATCATTAAAATCAATCACCGTTAAACATGCGCCGTTCACACTTATAGAATCACCGATATGCATATCTTCAAGAATGCGATTCGCTTTAATTTCTAAAGTTCTCACTGATTTCTCAGAACGCACGTGTTGAACGATACCAATTTCTTCAACGATACCTGTAAACATAGGCATTCACTTCTTTCGTAGTTTCAATTTTATATTTTGATTAATTAACTTGGAATAAACAATTTCAAATTGAGTTGCTTCAGGTAAATCAATGACTTGATCAGTTTTGTAAAATTGATGTTTACCTGAACCACCTATTAATTTCGGGGCTAAATAAAGAATGAGTTCATCTAAATGATGAGATTGGAGAAATTGTGAAGTAACATTTGGACCTGCCTCGACTAGCAGTTTTCCAATACCTCTTTGATATAAATCTTTTAATATAGCTGTACTATCGCATTTTTCTAAACAAATAATTTCTATATGTTTATCATTACTTTGATTTTTTAAATTTTCATTTTCAGTATAAATCCAAATAGGTGAAGCAGTATCTGCAAATAGCTGTTGCTCAAAATCAATTTGTCCTGACTTTGATAGAATAACTCTAATTGGATGCTTACCATCCTGAACTCTAGTCGTATACAATGGATCATCAGCGTCTATCGTTTTTCTACCTGTTAATACAGCATCATGCTCGTGACGCAACTTATAAACATCTTCTTTAACTTCTTTGTTAGTTATCCATTTACTCTTATCAGAATCAGTAGCTTGTTTGCCATCTAAACTTGATGAAACTTTAACAGTTAACTCTGGGATGCTATTTCTTTTAGCAGTAAAGAAGTCTTTATAAAGTTCAGCGGCATTCTCATTAAATTGAAATTCAACTTCAATACCAGCTTCTTTAAGTATTTCATCACCCTTAGAAGCTAAGGTAGTGTCTTTTACCGCATAGATAACCTTACGAATACCAAATTCAATAATTTTATTTACGCAAGGTGGTGTAGAACCATGATGAGTACAAGGTTCTAAAGAAACGTATATAGTTGCATCTTTAGCATCTTCTCCCGCCATATCTAATGCTTGTACTTCTGCGTGTTTATCACCCTTTTTCAAATGGGCGCCTAGACCGACAATCCTACCATCTTTAACCACTACAGAACCAACCGGTGGATTTATACCAGTTTGACCATCAACCATTTTAGCAAGTTGAATGGCATAATTCATAAATCGACTCAATTTATCACCTCAACAAAATAAAAAAACCTTACACCAATTTAATTAGGCATAAGGAGATTGATAATATATCTTTAAATAAGCATATTTGTTTACTATAAGACATAGTCCTACAAATTTGCTTGTCGAGTAATTATATTCTTTCTCCCATCCAGACTTTCACTGTCGGCTCTAGATTCTCACTAGATCAGCCACCAATATTATTAAATATTAGCAGGTCGCAGGCTTAATTTACTGCCGGTTGGGAATTGCACCCTGCCCCGAAAGAATTATATGAAATTGTTATTGGTTAATTGAGTGATGTAGTTAATAACTACAAATAAAATCTTACTATAATTGATTTCAAAACTCAATTTAATAGCATCAATCAAATTTTATTTATTAGTGGAATTTTATCCGTTAGTCGATAATTTACCTATTTTTCTCCATTTCTTTTTGCGTCAAATATAAGTGAGATACTGTATTCACTACTTGATCAACAATCATCTTCACACCATTACGTAATTTGTTAACACCATTTGTCATTTGACCAATGGCAATGACGTTCGTCAACGTACCATATCTTGGACTAATGACTTGATTGGTTTCAGGAATAATTTGAATGCCACCCATAGGATGTCTTTGTACAATTTGACGATTTTCAAGATTTAACATCAATTGATCATCTTCATCTAATTGTCCGAGGTGTGTTTTGGATCCTGTTGCATTAATCACTACATCAAATAATTCAGTTTCTTGATCTTCATTATTAAATTTTAAATAAAATTGATTATTGTCATGTTGAATATCTTCTAAATCTTTCTTTATTTCAAGATATCCTTCTTCAATTAACTGTATAAGTAACTTTGCAGTTCTAGGAGGCATAGGGTTTGAATTTAATTGGATCATTTTTGAGTATTTTTGATTAAATAATTCTTGATCTCTTAAACTTAAACTATTCCAAATCCAATCTAAATTCTCTTTCAAATGCTCAATGATACTTTGAAATACTCCCATTTCTGTTTCATTATTTAAATCAAATTGTAAATCTTTAATATGGTGACCAGTTCTTCTATTCACTAATTTTTGAAAATCAATTTCATAATCCTCACACTCTTTTAAAAACAAAGCAACTGCCTTATCTAGAGGTACATTACCGTAATTATTTTCCTTAATTCCATTAAAATGATCTTTAGTTAAATGAGTAAATTGTATATCTATCATCTTACCTCTTACACTAGGTAAAGAGGCTGAACGACTTGTCATTGTTATCGGCAAATTAGGATGATGTGCAGCAACATATCTCACTGCATCTAAACTCGCTAACCCAGTACCTATAATAGCAATCCTATCTGAATCATCTACATGATCTAATGTATTATATGTTGGATATGGTGTTTTGATGTATCCTTTTTTACCTTTCAAATGATAAGGATCGTGATAACTAAACGTACCAAACGTTAAAAATAAATAATCATATTCTCGCCATTCTTTATCATCTTCACATGTACATACATAATACTTTAACTTCGTATCATCTACATTTGAGTTAGTAAAGATTTCCTGAACTTTATCATTAATAATTGTTAGATTCTCGTATTGTTGGTCGTATCGAGAAAGATGTGACTTCATATAATGACCAAAAACAAACCTTGGTAAGTACTGTGGATTCGGAAAATCAAATTCGGTTTGTTGTTGATACCATTTCCAAAATTCTTCCTCATCATCTAAATTTAAACTCATTTTTTTTGAGGGCATATTTATTAATAATTCACTACTGTCATTCTGAAATGGTACACCTTGCCCCATATTTTTTGCATCATCGTACACATCCACTTTAAGTTTGGAAAAATCTTCATGTTTAACAAGTTGTCGTAAAACACTGACACCAGCTGTTCCCATACCGATTATTGCCACACGCATATTCATCATCCTTCTATTTATGTATTCAGTTATTATACCAATTAATGTGAAAGCTTAAAAAATATATACCTTATAAACATATCCTTTACTAATTGCTTTTAATCTTATATAGATATGCTAAAATCATTTTGTCGAGGTGAAATAATGAAACTACTAACAAAAATTTTAATTGTATTTATCATTCTGTTCACATGGTTATCCAGTAAAAATAAAGCAAAATAACTTAAATTAAACCGTTTATAAACTTTTGCACTACTCACAAAAAAAGCATCGCTATCGAGAAATTTCTCAAAATAGCGATGCTTTTTTAAATTCTATTTTTGATGTTCTTTATCATCTTTGTATACATATAATTTAAAGTATTTACCTTCAGTCTTCATGTTCTTGTAGAAATCTGCAATAATGCTTGCATTACTTTCAGCCCATTTAATATCTGTTGCATATTGATGTTCACCAGGATTCTTAGGGTTCCATCTCATACTATACAGCGTGTCCTGATCTTCATGAGACAAGAAATGTTTGTGAATGAAATCAGCACCACCATATATAGCTTTCTGTGGAGTATCCCAACCATGTTTCTTAGCGTATTCTGCACCTGTTTTAACAGGATCACTGTCTAAGGCACCTACACCATAAAAGTTATAATATTTTTTGCCGTCGATTTCTACACCTTTAGACAATTCACTTTTAGCTGAACCTGTCTCTAAAAGCGCATGAGAGATGAGATAAACTTCATTAACATGTTTAGCTTTAGCTGCATTTAAAAAGTCATCAGTATGTTCTAATAATACTGGTCTATCAAATAAAATACGTTTAATTCTGTTTTTATCTATACCTTGATATTTTGATAAATCTAAAAATTGATATTTTTGTTTATCATTATCAATGAATTCACTACTATCCATAGCAGTTTTAATTTCAGCATCTGATGCATCACGCCATGAATCATTATTTTTATTAGATACCTGTTGACTCGTATAGTTATGTATTTGTTTCTTTGCTGCTTTATCTAGAGTTTTATCTATTTTAATTACTTTCTTTTCTGACTTTACATGTTTAAAGAATATTTGATCAGAAATCATTGAAAAGAAAATAACAGCAGCAACAACAAATACTATTAGCAATCCTATAATAGCTAATATAGAGCCCTTTTTGTGCTTAATCATAGTCACACCTCTTAGGTCATTGTTGTTAAACTATTCAGTTTCATTACGATAATAAAGTTTAACATTATTAATTCAGATTCACAATTTTATATTGGTAATGTTACAAATTCATAAATAAATAGTAATAAAAATGAAACTAAAAAATAAAAATAGAGGTTTCACTTCTTCATCATTTTTTATTACTCGATAATAAATAAGTGTCTACATCTAATAATAGAACGTAAAACCAGCAATAAATCTCTATTAATAAGGATATTAATCATGAGAAAAAACGTTAAAAGATGATAAGCAACCTCGATTTTTTAATATATGAATTAAGACTTTTTATATTCCATCATAACAAAACTAGCCGCTTGTGAACGATTTTTATAATAATACTGATTTAAATCAATTGTCCCTTCAATTTCACCATCACGATACTTCATTTCATTAGTAAAATTATTTATCATGACGAAATCAGAACGATCTCTAATTACGTCTAAATCATCGTTACGTGCGAAAAAGTGCTCTAAATTTAAGTGTGCGTAATCCATATTAACCTCCCCTAGTGCATACCAAATTTATTTATGTTGAATTATCATTTTAATGTCAATTTTATGCTTTTTTATTTGAGTTTTAATAAGTCTATGCTTACTATTTAACACCTTATTGGAAAATTACGCAAATGATAATTTTTATAAAGTAAGTTATCTTCTTTTTATCCGGAAATAATATTTATGTACATAAATAGGAGTGCATATTTTGGAATTTGAAGAAGTTTATAAAAACTATAATAAAATTATTCATTATTTGTTAAATCACTATCACATCACTTATAATTATGATGAATTTTATCAACTCTTACTTATTAAAATGTGGCAACTCACTCTAAATTACGATGAACAAAAATCAACCTCGATAAGTACATACCTCTTCACGAGATTGAAATATCATTTAATAGACCATTTTAGGAAAGAAAATAATAGATCCAATCAAATTACTCTTGATACCCATTTTCACAATTCTTATGATTCTACTATCCTCCTCAATGATTTTAACTTAGTGTTAGAAGACTTCTCTGATCAACTCAAACCACAAGAAGCGCAATGGCTGCGTCTTCATATTCAAGGCTATAAACAATATGAGATAGCCCAGCACATGAATTTATCTCTAACTTCTATAAAGAAAATTAAAAACTCCACTAAACAAAAATGTTTAAATAATCTTAAATAACCATGAAGGAATGAACAACATGACTACTTATTCAACGAGACATTTACTTTATTTAAAAACTGCTATATCTAATGAGACAGAAACACGTATACAATACTCTGACTATCATATCACTGTCCCCTTTACACCACAGAAAATGATTCACTATCTACTTGAGTTGAATCACACTTCATTACAAGTGCAATCGTCAAAAGCTAAAAGATTACTAAATATAAATAAACTAATACCTATCTATATCAATCGAGATACAATTTTATTCCCACTAACACAAAAACGTGCATCAATAAAATATTTTATTAACGCACGTAAAATTATTGGAATTCACTCTTCTGTAGATTCTACTATTATCATTTTCGACAATACAACTCTACTTCGTACTGAAATCCCCTATACACTGGTATCCAAAAAATGGCAAGAAAGTTTAACTCTTGCTCAAATCATTGAAAAGACTAGCGCTTATTAAATTTTAATTCTAGTAATTTTTTTGTAAATAATGCTGTAATTATTTTAATTAAATAAAGGCTCAATATCATTATACAGATTGCTGCTATTAAAATGATAATTACTAATAAACTAGATAATTCAACTTTAGGATTAATAAAGTAATAAACTGAAGTTAAACTTGTTATCAAACCTGTTAAAAATAATCCAAGTAATAAAGCATATGTTACAACAATACTAAATAGTAATATAAAGGTTTTACCTGAAGTAGCACTTTTATGCTTGTATATATGACTTTTGAGATAACGATTAGAAAACTGAATGGGTTTATTAAAATCTACATTATCTTCACTATCTATCTGACTTAGCTTTTTATTCAATTGTTCTTTTTCTTTTTTATTTAAAAACCATAATTGTTTTTGAACCTTTTCTTTAAATGTCTTTTTGTCCATATATTGGAGTACGCTCCTCAAATCTAATAATTACTATAAATCATAAATTATTTATCATACTGTTGCAATCACTCTTAAATACCTTCAATGAAAAAGCAATCGATGAAGTGTTATTTCTTCAACGATTGCTTTTATAAATTAACTACAATTAAGCTTTACAAGATAGAAAGACCTGAGCTTTGAATATCTTTAGCGAAACCTTTAACTGTGTCAATTGAAAGTTCTTCAATATTACGACCCAAATTTGAATTAACTTTTTTGACCACATCAGCTGGACATGTGATGATATCTGCACCTATTTCATCAGCTTGAATAACATTAATCACTTCGCGACAACTTGCCCAAAGTAACTTAACACCTTTTTTACTATGAGTAACTTCAACAGATTCCTTCATTAAAGGTAGTGGATCTACACCAGTGTCAGCTATTCGACCAGCAAACACTGAAACATATGTAGGTACGCCTTCAGTAACAGCATTTGTAATATCTCTAACTTGTTCAATGGTATAAACTGCTGTGACATTTAATCTCACATTATCAGCTGATAATTTTTTAATTAAGGGAAGCGTTGATTCCCCTGTTGTTGTTACAATAGGTATTTTTACAAAAACATTATCACCATATTGTTTAAGGATTTCAGCTTCCTTTTCCATAGTTTCTAAATCATCCGCAAAAACTTCAAAAGAAATAGATGCATCCGGAATTGCTTTAACTACTTCTTCAGCAAATGCTTTATAATCAGTCACCCCTGCTTTAGCCATTAAACTAGGATTAGTAGTAAAACCATCAACATACTTATTATTATAAGCAGCTTTCATTTCTTCAATATCAGCGCCATCTGCAAATACTTCTACATTTAACTTCGTCATTTGTTGTTCCTCCTTAACTCAATACGTTCAATACGATAATTCATAAGTATTTTCAAACAAGATATGTATGTATATTTATAATTATAATAGAATTATAGCTTTCACGTGTTATTATTAAAACTTTATAAGATATTTATAACATGCACCGTTCACACAAGCGAATGATATGCCTTAAAATCGCTGTTTAAAAAGAGATATTAATCTTTATAATAATGATCAAATTATTTTTACTATTCTCATATTCATAAAATGTGATAGTATATTGTAATGATGTAAATCAAGGAGGCAACGTATGGCACGTTCTAAGAAATACTTTTACTTAAGTATACTTATGATTATTGTTAGTTTTTTCTTTAATACTAACAATTCTTTATTGAGTCATATTTTAGGCTCATTTATGAAATTAATGGTTGCTACATCAATAGTAAATATTATTATCTTAATTTTATCTATTATTTTTGCGGATAAATCAATTAAATATTCAAGAGAAAGTAAAGATTGGATAAAAGTAGCAAGTAAACTTCTACCCTTAATTATATTTATAGTTATTGTGATACACATTCTTTCATCACTACACACATTTGGTTTTATATTTAATTAATCAAATGTAATAAATAAAATTAAAATGTTAAAACGTTAATGAGGTGTTAATCCCATGCAGTACATATATATATTTATTGGTGGCGCTTTGGGTGCATTACTACGTTACGCTTTATCAACGCTTAATGATAGTTCGGGATTCCCTTTAGGCACCTTTTTAGTCAATCTTTTAGGTGCATTTTTGATGGGACTATTTGGCACTTTGACTATTACCTTGTTTAAAAGGTACCCTCTAGTTAAAAAAGCAATAACAACAGGGTTTTTAGGCGCCTTGACGACTTTCTCCACTTTTCAATTCGAGCTCGTCCAATTATTTGATCATCACAATTTTATGATGCTTATCATATATGGAGTGACAAGTTACATCCTAGGTATCATTTTCTGTTACTTAGGTGTTAAAATAGGAGGTCAATTATGAAATTAGCTATCCTTCTTGTTATGTTAGGTGGAGGTTTGGGCGCTGTAATTAGAGCGTTTATAACAAATATATGTAATGAAAAATTTAATTCTGCTATTCCTATAGCAACTTCAATAGTTAATATTTTAGGTAGTTTTCTAGTCGGGATAACGTTAGGTTCTTCAATTTCAAATGACTGGATATCACCATTTTTTATAACAGGAGTTCTAGGCGGATTAACTACTTTCTCTACACTTACAAATGAATTAGTTCATTTCATGACACCCAATTTTAAACTAGGTCATTTTATAGGGTATTCACTACTGCAATTTTTAATTGGATTTATAGCTTGTTATATAGGATTTCATCTTTAATACTGTTGACTATTTTAAAAAAAGGCCATAGTAAAAGCACTCTGATACATGTATCAGAGTGCTTTTTTATAATCATTATTATTTATGCCCGTTATACTCGGCAGGATGCGGTCCCATTCTTTCATCTTTATTTAAACTATCAATTTTCTCCATCTGAGCATCAGAAAGTTCAAAATCAAATACATTTAAATTTTCTTCTATACGATGCGGCGTCACTGACTTAGGAATAACAACTACCCCATGTTGAACATTCCATCTTATAATCACTTGTGCAGGTGATTTACCTATCTCATTTGCGACTTCGTTGATAGTTTCATCTTCTAAAATTTTAGCATTCATTAACGGAGACCAAGATTCCATAACGATGCTTTGTGCTTCTAAATATTTACGTAAGTCTTTTTGAATTAAATATGGATGAAATTCAACTTGATTGATAACAGGTTTTATAGATACCTGAGCGAGTAAAGCTTCAAAATTTTCAGGAGTAAAATTGCTTACACCGATGTTTTTAACTTTATTATCTTTGTATAAATCTTCCATTCCCTGCCATGTATCAATCATGACTGCTTCATTTGTTCCAGGCCAATGCATTAAATATAAATCCAAGTAATCTAAACCTAATTTATGAATGGTTGTTTCATAAGCTTGTGTAACATTATTACGACCATAATCTTCTAACCATAATTTAGAAGTTATAAATAAATCGTCACGTTGTAAACCTGTAGAAGCTAGTCCTTCTTTTATCCCTTGACCAACCATTTCTTCATTACCATATATTTTGGCTGTATCAATATTTCTATAACCATTTTCAATAGCATGTTTAACAGCATCTTTACATTGATCACTATTCTCAACTCTATAAGTCCCCAAACCTACTTTAGGCATCTCTCTACCATTATAAAATTGAACTGTTTCCATCATATTCACTCCTCATCTATGCTTTAGTGTCTATCATATTACGATTCAATCTAACTGTAAAAATATTAATATGATTTTCTCTCTTCAGATTTATATACCCTGTTCAAATAAAAAAATACAAACGTAAGAAAATGATTTTCTTACGTTTGTATTAATTAATTAAAAGACTCTATTTTATCCATAATAGTTTGTAACTCGTCCACGTTATATTGAATACGTCCATGGAATACAAATTTATTAAAGAATTCATCGAGTTGTTCAGGCCCAACTAGAACCTTAACATTAGAAGCCTGATTATAATTAGAAATTGTAACATCTCCATCATTTTTAGGATTAAAATACAAAATTGAAGTTGGTGTATATTTAGTGTTTAATTCACTTTGTAAATCACCTGCAAGATTTTGAATATGTTTAATCTTCTCAGAATAATTAACAAATGATAAAGATTGTTGATCTTCATTTTGATCTAATACTAATGTTTGAGGTGTAGATTCATCTAAATCAAGTGTTTGGAATACTTGAGACATTGTTGGTAACTCTTTGAACTGAGCACCACTAATACCATTATACACATGACCTTTTAAAAGTTGAGAATCAATGATATATAAACCAGTTCTAGTTAAAACAAGATGACTGATGCGTTCGATATTATTAAATTCATTACTTGGTAGGAAGATATTTGCCATAATGTGCATATCTTCAGGACGAATTCTCTTCTCATTAACAAGACGTTCACGAATACCAATCAATCTCATATCTGTTACATATTCACTATGATTTTTAGAAAATAGTTTTAATGCATCAATTTCTCTATCTTTACTGCTTACTGTCGCATCAAAATCTTCTTTTTGTTTTGTGACAGCCTTTTTATTTTCAACTCTTTCTTTTTCTAAGGCTTCTTCATGAGATTCTTTCATATGTTGCTCTTTTTCTTTATATTGGGCTTCTGTTTGGTTTTTAATTTTCTTTTTACTGTGATTCGCTACTAAAAAGAGAATAAAGAAAAGAATTGCCACAATAATTGCAACGATTAAGCCTATAACTATCGGTGAAGATAAACTCATCACAACAACGCTCCTTTAACCATTTCAATAACTCTCATTATAATAGAAAAAAATCAATTTTTCGACATTTAATTAATATTTATTTCTCTTAATTTTGAAAGCTATGGTTATCATTCGACCGCATCTTTAAGTAAATTAACTTTGTCTAATTTTTCCCAAGGAAGTAAAACATCAGTACGGCCAAAATGACCGTATGCAGCAGTTTGTTTGTAAATAGGATGTTTTAAATCTAACATTTTGATGATTCCAGCTGGTCTTAAGTCAAAATTATTTCTAACCGCTTCAACTAGTTTAGCTTCTGAAACTTTACCAGTACCAAATGTATCGATTGAAATAGATACTGGCTCAGCCACACCAATGGCATAGGCTAATTGCACTTCACATTGATCAGCTAACTCCGCGGCTACTATATTTTTAGCAACATAACGTGCAGCATAAGCAGCTGAGCGATCAACTTTAGTTGGGTCTTTACCACTGAAGCAACCGCCACCATGACGTGCATAACCGCCGTAAGTATCAACAATGATTTTACGTCCAGTTAATCCTGCATCCCCTTGTGGTCCTCCGATAACAAAACGACCTGTAGGGTTAATAAAGAATTTAGTATCAGCATCTAATAAATCATCAGATACTGTAGGGTAAATGACATGTTTTTTAATATCTGCTTCAATTTGTTCCAATTCAACATCTTCAGCATGTTGAGTAGATACAACAATTGTATCTATACGTTTAGGTTGATCGTTCTCATCATATTCAACTGTTACTTGTACTTTTCCATCAGGACGTAAATAATCTAAAATTTCATCTTTACGCACATCAGATAAACGTTTAGCAAGTTGATGTGATAAGAAAATTGGTAATGGCATATACGTATCTGTTTCATTAGTGGCATACCCAAACATTAACCCTTGATCTCCTGCACCAGTCGCTTCTATTTCTTCTTCTGAAATTTCATTACGGTATTCTAGCGCTTTATCAACACCTTGTGCGATGTCTGGAGATTGTTCATCAATAGCGGTTAAAACTGCCATAGTTTGGAAATCATAACCATATTTCGCTCTTGTATAACCAATATTTTTAATTGTTTCACGCACTACTTTAGGTATATCAACATATGTTGATGTTGAAATTTCACCAGAAATAAGCGCCATACCAGTCGTTACTGTTGTCTCACATGCGACACGCGCATTTGGATCGTCTTTTAAAATTTCGTCTAGAATTGCATCAGATACCTGATCTGCAATTTTATCGGGATGACCTTCAGTTACTGATTCTGAAGTAAATAATCGTTTATTATAAGTCATGTTTTGCTCCTTTAATATAAATTACGAAAATTCTCTTTTATTTGAGAGCTAAATAAAAGAGCCTTCATCACTATCAAGATAGAGAGAAGGCCCTTAAACGTCCATTCGCTCTTATCGTTCAGACGATATATGTCTGCAAACGGTTTGGCACCTTTCTTTATCATAAAAGAGGTTGCTGGGTTTCATTGGGTCCATGTCCCTCCACCACTCAGGATAAGAGAATCCGTTAAGATTAATAGTACCGAATTCAAGGTTCAATGTCAATTTATGATTTTCGTTAAATGCTTATGTTAACGGTGGATTAATAAAATTAATGTGTTATACTATTTAAATGTAAAGGCTTACATAACTACTATTGCTTTGGAGGGATTGAGTATGTCAGTAGACACATACACAGAAACAATAAAAATAAAAAATTTACTAGAGAAACCATCAACACAGTTTCAACTCTCAACAACTCAGCTATACAATAAAATTTTAGATAATAATGAAGGGAAATTAACTGAATTAGGCGCAGTGAATGCAAGCACTGGGAAATATACGGGACGCTCACCTAAAGATAAATTTATCGTAACTGAACCTTCTTATAGAGATAATGTCGATTGGGGAGACATTAACCAACCTATTGATGAGGAAACTTTTTTAAAACTTTATAATAAAGTTCTAGATTATTTAGGTAAAAAAGATGAATTATACGTATTTAATGGTTATGCAGGAAGCGACAAAGATTCACGTTTAAAATTAACTGTGATTAATGAATTGGCTTGGCATAATTTATTCGCGCACAATATGTTTATTCGTCCAGAATCTAAAGATGAAGCTAAAAATATCAAACCTAATTTCACAATTGTATCAGCACCTCACTTTAAAGCTGATCCAGAAGTAGATGGCACTAAATCAGAAACATTTGTCATCATTTCTTTCAAGCACAAAGTCATTTTAATTGGTGGCACTGAATATGCCGGAGAAATGAAAAAAGGTATTTTCTCAGTAATGAATTACCTTTTACCAATGCAAGATATCATGAGCATGCATTGTTCAGCTAATGTAGGTGAAAAAGGTGATGTCGCTTTATTCTTTGGACTATCAGGCACTGGTAAAACAACCCTTTCAGCTGATCCAGAACGAAAACTTATTGGGGATGATGAACATGGCTGGAACAAAAATGGTGTATTTAACATTGAAGGTGGATGTTATGCCAAAGCAATCAACCTCTCTAAAGAAAAAGAACCTCAAATTTATGATGCAATTAAATACGGCACTATACTAGAGAACACAGTCGTAAAAGAGGATGGTACAGTAGACTTCGATGACAATAAGTTCACTGAAAATACTCGTGCTGCTTACCCTATCGAACATATTGATAATATCGTGTTGCCTTCAAAAGCAGCTCATCCTAATACAATCATTTTCTTAACTGCTGATGCCTTTGGTGTGATCCCTCCTATTTCCAAACTAACCAAAGATCAAGCAATGTATCATTTCTTAAGTGGGTTTACTTCTAAGTTAGCCGGTACAGAACGTGGAGTAACTGAGCCTGAACCATCGTTCTCAACATGTTTTGGAGCACCATTCTTACCATTAAATCCAACTGTTTACGCTGATTTATTAGGTGAATTAATCGATAAACATGATGTTGATGTTTATTTAGTTAATACAGGATGGACTGGTGGAAAATATGGTGTAGGACGCCGAATCAGCTTACACTATACGCGTCAGATGGTAAACCAAGCTATTTCAGGAAAGTTAAAAGATGCTGAATATAAAAAAGATGAAACATTTGGTTTAAATATCCCAGTTGAAATTAAAGATGTGCCAAAGACTATCTTAGACCCAGTGAACGCTTGGAGTGATGCTAATAAATATCATGAACAAGCTCAAGACTTAATTAATCAATTTGAGGAAAACTTTAAAAAGTTTGGTTCAGAAGTAGAACATATTGCTGAAAAAGGTGCATTCAACAAATAAATTTTTCCAATTAATAAAGGGTGAGACGTTTGTCTCACCCTTTTTAATATATCTCTATCTTGATTTAAAATTTGATATCACAAATTATCTTTAGTTTCTTCAATATTGGTCATCCATTGTTGAATTTTAGATAATGTTTCTTTCATTGCTGGAGGCCGTGGCACATGACCTTCATCTAGTTGATAAAACGTTTCGTAGTACACCCTCTTAGCTCTCAACTTTTCTTCTAAATCATAAGCTTGGTGAATACCAACTTGCTTATCTTTACCTCCATGAACAATTAATATAGGAGGGCTGGTAGAATCAATGGTTTTCATCGCGTTTCTTTGTTCATAAGCGTCTTTATCTTTTTTAGGATGGCCCACCATTCGTCTTAGCATCCCTCTTAAATCAACACGTTCCTCATACATTAAATGAATATCTGAGACGCCTCCCCATATGATGAAGCTATTTACAGGTAAGTCTTGAAAGGTTAATAAACCTTGTAGTCCACCACGTGAGAATCCTATCATATGAATATATGCCGAGGGATACTTATCATGTAAAAGTCGAATTAATTGTGTTACATCATTCAAATCTCCTCGATAAAATTCATCTTTACCTTCACTACCGTTATTACCTCTATAATATGGCCCTATAACTAACGTATGTTCATTTGCAAACTGCATTAATCTTGCAGCTCTTACACGACCTACTTGCCCTTTTCCACCGCGAAGATATATAACTATACGTTGAATTACATTTTGGTCTACTGGTGTCATCATTAAAGCTTTGACATTTAATCCATCTACTTTATAGGTTACTTCATCAAAATGATGCGTATGAGCGTCGATTGGCATTTTCTTAATTTTTGTAAAATCCAAGCGCTCTCACCCTTTCTAAACATTTCAATATCGTCGCATCTTGTATTAAAAAACTTTGCTTATCCTTAGGTATGTTGGAAACATTTTCAAATAGACATGGACCATTTGTCTCATAATAAGTTGAAGTTTCAATGAAATGACTTACTTCAATGAAAAATACATCTTTAAGAAATGTACTATGATCATTTGTGTTTACTTTATATTGCGCAATATAAATACATTTCTCGGCAATTGCGCCTGTCTCTTCATATAATTCCCTTAAAACCGCATCTAATGGTGTTTCACCGGTCTCAACTTTACCCCCAGGGAATTCAATTCCACGAACTTTGTGTCTAGTAAATAAGAGTTGATGATTATATATTGGAATCGTGAGTACGTGATTACCACTAGGCGTATCCTTATTCGTTTTAAAATTTAAAGTGACCGTTCGATTGTCTTTATCACGAAACTCCACAATCCACACATCCCCTCTTACTATGTTAAAATAAATCTATTAAATAATTTGTTGGAGGCGCAATACCATGATAAAAAAGATTTTTCTAGCGCTAGTTGTATTTTATCAACGATTCATATCACCGTTGACACCACCTACTTGTCGATTTTATCCAACATGTTCGGAATATACGAGAGAAGCAATCCAATATCATGGTGCATTTAAAGGGCTTTATTTAGGTATACGCCGCATTTTGAAATGTCATCCATTTCATAAAGGTGGCTTCGATCCAGTACCATTAAAAAAAGATAAACAATCGACATCAGAACATAAACATTAAAGTTTTGTTAGTTTAGTTTTTTGTACTTTAGGGGGAATAAAATGAATCATTCCCTCTTTTAAAATGCCTGAATCTCTCACTAAATCTTCTTCAAAGTAATATCCGGAAGGTGTAACATCACCTGGATAATCTCCCTCTTTAGCTAACATTGCTGTAAAATATCTACTTAATCCAAATTCATACATGCCACCGACTACAAATTTAATATTTTTTTCTTTTAAAATATCTATTGCCTCTAAAACTTTATCAATACCACCTAATCTATACGGCTTTAAAACAACTAATTGAATAGGAAATTTTTCAATAATTGAAACAATATCTTTGATAGAAGTCGCCTTCTCATCGATAGCTATAGGTGGATATTCGCTCACATTCATTGCATTTAAATTCTCTAATGATTTAAACGGTTCTTCAATATATATGATATTCGCTTGATTAACCTCACTAATCTTTGAAAATGATTCAACATTCAGCGATTCATTCGCATCAAGTGCTAAATCACAATGAATATCATTTTGATGTATAGCATTGATATCTTCAACAAGTTGTGAAGACCACTTAAGTTTAACACGACGTGGCTGTGTTTCATAAAGCTTATGTAACTGTTCATTTGTTAAACCACTTATTGTCGCACCATAGGTTACTGAGAAAGATGATAACTCATGATACATTTGATAAACTGCCATAACGATAGCTGAACGAGTCGCTGGGGTCTCCTCAAGTTGCTCTAAATAAACAGACCACTCTCTAAATGAATTAAATTCTTTGTCAATAAGCTGAGGTATCCACTCATTGAGCGTATGAACTGCTATATCTATCGTTTCATCATCATACCAATTCGTAGTAAACGCATTACACTCACCATAAAAAGATTGATTATCTCGGGTTAAAATTTCAACAATTAAACTTTCACGTTCATAAAGTTTAACTTTAGGTGTAATAATGGGAGATTTGAAAGGTTGTTTATACGTGTATAAATGAATAGCTTTAATAATCATAATTGATTTCCTTCATATGATACTTTGCTACGTTGCAGTTTTCCTGTAGAGGTATACGGTAAATTCTCTACTTGATAGAAGGCTTTAGGCACTTTATATTTTGCTAAATTCTGTTGAAAATGGTTTAACAATTCTTCTCTATTGACTTCATTTTCAGAAACAAAATAAAGCACAGGAATTTGTCCCCAAGTATCATCAGCAACACCTACACATACTGCATCAGAAATTTCATTAAATTGTTTAGCAACTGTTTCTATTTGGTATGGATAAATGTTCTCTCCCCCACTTATAATTAAATCTTTACGACGATCATAAACCATTACGAAACCTTCTTCATCTATCTCAGCAATATCTCCAGTTTTGAAAAAGCCCTCTTCAAATGTATTTGTCAAATTCTCAGGATACAAGTAACCATTCATCACATTTTCACCTTTGATAAGAAGTTCTCCATGACCATCTTGATTAGGATTCTTAATTTTTACTTTTACATTATCACTCGGTTTACCAACTGTATCATGTTTTTGAGCTAACATTTCAGGTGAAGCTGTTAGAAATTGCGAACATGTTTCTGTCATACCGAAAGAGTTATAAATTGGTAACTGATTGGCAAGTGCTTGCTCTATCAGATTAGAAGAGAGTTTTGCTCCTCCAAGTAGAATTTTTTCAATTGAGAATGGTTGTGTAAGACCACCATCCATCAACCATTTTAATGTTTGAGGAACAAGTGAGACATGCGTCATGTTTTCATCTTTAATAATATGAAGCATCTTATCAGTATTAAATTTACCAACTAAGCGAACCGTGAATCCCTCAATGACTGATCTTAAAATAACGCTCAGACCAGAAATATGATAAATAGGTAAAACTGATAGCCACTTTGTATGTTGATCAAATCCTAAACTTTGTTTACAACCTGTGGCACTTGCTAAATGATTATGAAACGTTTGTGGCACAGCTTTCTGTGGGCCTGTCGTTCCAGAAGTGAACATGATAGATGCAATATCTTCTAAATTGAATTGTTTAAATTGGAGTTGTTGAGGTGCTAAATTTCTAAGACCTTCAATGTTGTATAAATTAAAATCCTCCATTGTTAGAGGCATCGTATGTAATATGGTATCAACACGAACTGATTTCATCTGATTTCTCATTTCTTGCTCAGTTAAACGCGTGTTGAGCATCGCTATTTCGATTTGAGCAATCCAGCAAGCATGTATAAGAATGACCGAATCTAAATCATTTTTAATAAATAAACCTACTCTTTTCTTATGAAGTGACTTAATGTAGCGTGCCAAATCATAAGCCTTCTCATACAACTCACTAAACGTTAACGATTGTTCATCAGTGGCCACTGCAATTTTATCTTTATTTAATTGTGATTGTTCTTTTAACCAATAACCCACAACGCATTCCTCCAAAATTAAATACAATACTCATTATAACGATTCACTGCATAATTATCAGTACTTTAGCTTGAAAATATATAGGGGTTAGCACGTTATTTTAGATAAACATATATTAATTATACCTTTATAAATGTTATAATATTAAATAAGATTTACTATGTTGAATTAATATATAAATATATAATTAAAATAAATTCATACAGATAAAAGGAGGAACTCATATATGGTAACGTTTGTAATGATTTTTCTTTTTGTTTACTCGCTTGTTATAACAATGATGTATTTTAATAAAGATAAGAAATGATGTTCCCTGTCGCCACAGAAAGTGATTCTTAATAAAAGAATTTGAGAACAAAGAAGATTAAGAAGTAGATAAATATTTAAATGAGATTTTCTTGTGACTAAATTAGAAAATGTTGTGACTATAATAAAGCTTAATTAGCATATTCATAGTCACAATTTGACTAAAAATTTAAAACGAATAAAAACTATTCAGAAGTAGAATTTTACAAAACTCATCCAAAGTGTTGATACAAAAGGGTTTAAAAGAATGCAAAAATTAACGCTTATAATGGATTTAAACCATTATAAGCGTTTGTACGGAGAGTGAGGGAT